>NZ_JACEZS010000009.1 GCF_014042365.1 Rugamonas fusca | reverse complement strand
CCCGCCGCACCGGCGCCGGCCGTGTTGCTGCCTGCCGTGCCGGTCGCGCCCGCGCCACCGGCGCCCCCGGCCGCGCCCGCGCCGCCCGCGCCGCCGCTGGAGGCGCCAGCGGTGCTGTTGCTGTCACCGGACGTTGCCGCGCCGCCCGTGCTGGTGCCGGTCGAGGCGCTGGCCGCCTGGCTGGGCGGTGTGCCAGGCGTCGTCTCGCCCGAGGTGCCGTGATTGTTGGTCGCGCCCGCGCCACCGGAGCTGGCAGCGCCGGCGCCCGGCATGTTGCTCGCAGTGGACGTGGCGCCGCCGGCACCGCCGCCAGCCGCACCCGCACCACCCAGGCCACCGGCGCCGCCAGCGCCACCGCTACCACCGCCGGCATTGCCCGTGCTGCCCCCCATGCCGCCACTGGCGCCCGTGGCCATGCCGGTATTGCCGCCGGCGCCGCCGGTGGAACCGCCGGCGTTGCCACCGGCGCCACCCATGGCCATGCCGCTCGCGCCACCCATGCCGCCAGCGCCGCCGCCGGCGTTGCCGGCATTGCCGCCCGCCCCGCCCGCGCCACCAGCCGCACCCGCGCCACCGGCCCCGCTGGTGGCATTGGCGGCCGCGCCGCCCGCGCCGCCCGCGCCGCCGCTGGCGCCGCCGCCATACGCATCGCCATTGGTGGCGCTGCCGTTGGTGGCCGTGCCGCCGATGCCGCCGGCCGCGCCATTGCCGCCGCCGGCACCACCACCTGCGCCGCCGGTGGCGGTGACCATGCCGCCCGTGCCCGCGCCGCCCGTGCCGCCGGCGGCGCCGCCGCCAGTGCTGTTGCCGGCGTTGCTGGCCGTGTTGCCGATGTTCTGGACGGAATTATTGCTGACCGAGCCGTTCAGGTTGCTGGTGGCCGTGGCGTTGGAATTGTTGAACGAATTGCTGAACGCGGAGCTGGCGGTCGCCCCGTTGTTGGCCGATACGGCGCCAACGGCACTGGCGGCCGCACCGCCGGAACTGTTGTTGTTATTGTTCTTGTTGCTGCTGTCATTGTTGCGGTTGCTGCTGCTGTCCTGCGAGGCGCTGGCGTTATCGTTGGCGATCGCACCTGCGCCCGATTGTGCGGTCGAAACGGTGGGCGTCGTCTGGGCATACGCGCTGACGCTGAACGCGAGCGCGATGGCCGTACTGATCAGAGTTCTTTTCATGGCGGTTTCCTGGCTTCCAAGGGTTGATCGGTAAATTGCTGGCCGGATGCATGTGCCGGCCAGGCTGTCATCGCAAGGTTGATGCCACTGGCTGCGTCGCCGCGCCAAGCCATTGAAATACAAGGAAAAGGCGTGTGGGATTGGGTCTGCAAACAGCCGCCGCGCGCGGCGCCCGCATCGGCTTTGTCTCAACCTTGTGACGGCCGCCAGCGGTCTCGGCAGCCCTGCGCGGCGGGAAGCAGGCGAGCGTGCCAACCCAGCAGGGGCCACGCGGCTGAAAAATGCCTGGTCCCAAGTCGTCACACGCCCGTGACAACGCTACGGTTAGCTGGCCCGTGACGGCGGCGTCATGCCATGCTTGGCCAGCAGCCGGTACAGGGTCATGCGCGACACGCCCAGCTCGCGCGCGGCGACGGTCATGTTGCATCCTGAGCGCGACAGCGTGGCGTCGATGGCATCGCGCTCGGCACGGCTGCGCGCATCGCCCAGCGGCGCGCCATCCGGTGGCGCAGCAGCGTCGGCCAGCCCCAGGTCGGGGCCGGAAATGAGCCGTCCCTCCGCCATCACCATGGCGCGCCGGACCCGGTTGATCAGCTCGCGCACATTGCCGGGCCAGTCATGCTCGCGCAGCAAGTGCATGGCCCGCGCGCTGAAACCGCGCAAGCGCGGCGCGCGCTCGGCCGCATACAGCTGGAAGAAGTGCTCGGCCAGCGCCGCCACGTCGTCGCGCCGTTCGCGCAGCGGCGGCACGTCCAGCGCCAGCACATTGAGGCGGTAATACAAGTCCTCGCGGAAGGCGCCCCGCTGCACGGCCTGCTGCAACTGTACGTGCGAGGCGGCGATCACGCGCGCATTGACCGCCACGCTGCGGGTGGCGCCCACGCGGCAGATCGTGCCTTCCTGGAGAAAGCGCAACAGGTTGGCCTGCAGTTCCATCGGCAAGTCCCCTATTTCGTCGAGAAACAGGGAACCGCCCTCGGCCGACTCGATCAGCCCCCGCTTGTCGCGCGCCGCGCCGGTAAACGCCCCCCGCTCATAACCGAACAGTTCCGACTGGATCAGGCTGGCCGGCATGGCACCGCAATTGACGGGCACGAACGGTCCGGCCGCACGCGCCGAGCACAAATGCACGGCCTTGGCCACCAGCTCCTTGCCGCTGCCGCTTTCGCCCCAGATGAGCACGGGCGCGCTGGCGCCCGCCACCTTGCCGATCTGGCTACGCAAGCGGACGATGGCGGCACTGTGGCCCGTCAGCGTCCCCTCCGGCGCGCAGCGGGTCCCGGCGGCGTGCTCAGGCGAACCCGGCGCACCCGCCCCGTCGCCGCCGGGCGGCCCGCCGCGCAAGGCGGCCATGCCCTGGGCATGGCCAAGTGTGTGGCACAGCCGCACCGGGTCCAGCGGCCAGGTGTGGAAGTCCCAACAATGTTCCTGCACCAGCCGCCGCCACACGGGCACACGCAGCGCCGGCGGATGGAACACGGCGACCCACACCATATACCAATGCTCGCGCAGGAAGGCGTCTAGCGCGTCCTCGCCGCCGGGTGCATCATCGAACAGCAGCAATCCGACCGCGGCGGGGCGCAGGCGCAAGGCGCGGCGCGCTTCACTCAACCCGGCCACGGGACACAGTGTCCAGCCGGACAACGCGTCCGCCGCCGCGTCCAGCTGGCCCCGGTCGCCGATGGCCAGGCATAAGATGGGAATCGTATTCATGTGCCACCCGTTCAGGAGCTCGCGCCGCACGGATCGCCCGGCGTAACTTGTTTTGACCGGGAAGGCGTCCTATTGTTCCCTTGATAAGCCGGGCTCGACGGCTCACGAGCGTCGAACAGCTTGCCGCCCCGGCCGCGCCCGGATAGAATGCGGGCGGATTTTTTGACTAGCGATATGCCAGCCTGTCAATAGTGAAAATAAAACAAATTATAAGAACGACGGGGTGATGAGCATGACCGACTATCTGTTGCGGCCGAGTGATCTGCCCACCTGGCGCCAGCGTACGTCGCTGCGCCTGCTGGGCCTGTTTGGCTGGCGCATGTTATACCGGCCACTGCCGGGGCCACGCGGCATCGCCGTGATCTATCCCCACACATCGAACTGGGATTTCCCGATCGGCCTGCTGGGCAAGTGGGCGCTCGACCTGCCGTTCCGCTGGCTGGCCAAGGATACGCTGTTCAAGTCGCCGCTGGGCAAATGGTTCCGCTGGCTGGGCGGCGAGCCGGTGGAACGGGGCACGCCCAGCGGCACCATCAAATCGCAGGCGGCGCGCATGCACGCGACCGACTGGTACTGGGTGGGCATTACGCCGGAAGCGACGCGCAGCTACCGTCCCAACTGGAAAAGCGGCTTTTATCACCTGGCGCTGGAGGCCAAGGTGCCGCTGGCCCTGGTCTACATCGATTACCCGAACAAGACGCTGGGCCTGGTGGACCATGTGCACCTGACCGGCGACGAGGCCACCGACATGGCCGCCATCCGCGCCGGCTACGAAGGCCATCTGGGCCTGTACCCGGAAAAGGCGGCGCCCATCGTGCTGTCCGAACGCCGCCAGGAGCCGCGCGAGAAATAAGGAACCGCGAGGAACCGCGAGGAACCACGCGGCAGGTTCAGGCGAGGTTGGACGCGGCCGCGGCGGCCGCCAGCATCACCCCGGCCGCGGCGATCATCGCCCCGGCCAGCTTGAGTAGCAGCGCCGGACTCACGCGGCCCAGCAGCCGGCCCGTCTCGAGCAGCAGCGCGCTGCCCACCAGCAGGCCCATGGCGCTGGCCACCTCCGGCATCTCGTGCCCATGCGCGTTGCCATGCAAGATGGCGAATGCCGCCAGCATCAGCGCACCGATGGCGGCAGGCAGACGGGCCGCCACGAAGATCAGCACCCCCATCACCGCCACCGACAGCGCGATGCCGGTTTCCAGTTCGGGAATCACCAGCCCCGCCACGCCCGTCACCACCCCCACGAACAGCATCGCCAGGAAGGCCAGCGGCAGCGCGCGCGCATGCGGCTGGCGCACGCTCCAGATGCCGACGGCCAGCATGGCCAGCACGTGGTCCAGTCCCGTGAACGGATGGATGAAACCGGCCGCGAAGCCGTGCGCATGGGCGCCGGCGGCGGGATGGGCCAGCGCCGGCACGCAGGCCAGCGCCAGCGCGCCGGCCAATAGTGGCTTGAGGTTCTTCATGTCAGCTCCTTTGCGATGTGATGATCTGGTCCCAGCAATCCCTGCTCGCGAATGAAGTCGATGACGGCGGCCACGCCTTCGCCGCTGCGCAGGTTGGTGAACAGGAAGGGGCGCGCGCCGCGCATGCGTTTGGCGTCCTGCGCCATGACGTCCAGGTTGGCGCCCACGTAGGGCGCCAGGTCCGTCTTGTTGATGATGAGCAGATCGGAACGGGTGATGCCGGGGCCGCCCTTGCGCGGAATCTTCTCGCCGCCGGCCACGTCGATCACGTAGATGGTCAGGTCGGACAGCTCGGGGCTGAAGGTGGCGGCCAGGTTGTCGCCGCCCGACTCCACCAGGATCAGGTCCAGGTCGGGAAAGTCGGCCTGCATGCGCGCGATCGCCTCCAGGTTGATGGAAGCGTCCTCGCGGATGGCCGTGTGCGGGCAGCCGCCCGTCTCCACGCCCATCAGCCGCTCGGCCGGCAGCGCGTCGGCGCGCAGCAGGATCTCCATGTCTTCCTTGGTGTAGATGTCGTTGGTGATGACGGCCATGTCGTACTGGTCGCGCATGCCCTTGCACAGCATTTCGCACAGCGCCGTCTTGCCCGAACCTACGGGGCCGCCTATGCCCACGCGCAGCGGGTTGGAAGTGATGGTTGTCATGTCGGTTCTCTCTTTCACAAATCAGGATCGGTACAGCCGGCTGTACTGCGCCTCGTGCCGCATCGACAGCAGCGACAGGCCGGGCGCCCAGTTGCCCAGGTCTTCGTCGGCCACGGTTCGCGCGTGCTGCGCGGCCGCCTCCAGTTCAGGACGCAGCGACAGCAGCATGCGCTGCCCCGCCACCTGCCCCAGCGGCACCGACTTCACGCACACCAGCACCTGGTTCTCGGCCCAGGCGAACAGCATGGCTTGCAGCGCTGCCTCATGCGGCAGGTCCAGCGCGGCCACGGCGCAAGCGTAGGCCGATGGCAGCGGCACTTCGGGCATGCGGCGCAGCAGCGCCAGCAAGTCTGCGTCCGCGATCTCCAGTTGCCCGATCAGCTGGGCCAGTGAATAGCCCATCTGGATGGTCTCGGCGCGGAATTCGGCGCTGTCGCGCGAGGCGATGAAGCGCTCCGTCCATTCGGCCACGGCCTGACCATCGCGCCGCGCGTAGGCCTGCATCAAGCGCCAGCACACGGGCGCCTCCCACTGCGCCATCACCTCGTGCAGATGGCGCGCGATCCACGCGCGCGCGGACGCGGCGTCGCGCACCATGCCGCTTTCCAGCGCCGCCTCCAACCCCTGCGAATAGCTGTAGGCGCCGATCGGCAAGGCCGGACTGGCGAACTGCAGCAAGTGCAACAGGGCGGACGCGGAGATCATGCCGGGTCACCCGGCCGGTGTATCTTCTGGCGCAGCGGCACGGGCGCCAGCGGATGATGATCGTGGTGGCCATGGCCGCCGCCGTAGGCGCCGGACTCCGGCTCGAACGCCGCCATCTGCTCCTCCACTTGCGCGCCCAGGCCGGCCAGCATCTCCTTCAACACGGCGTCGGCGCGGATGCGCAGGAAACCGTCGCCCACCTGGGCCTGCGTGTGCCGGTTCCCCAGGTGGAAGGCGCAGCGCAGCAGCGCTTGCGCGTCGGCGCAGGTGACCTTGTAGGTCGGTTCGGCGGCGGCCACCACCTGCACCACGCGCGCGTCCTCGCCCGTGAGCAGGTCGCCGTCGCGCAGCACGGTGCCGCGCACGGTGTACACGGCCACGTCCTCGCCCGTGCTCAGCGTGGCGCGCAGGCGGCATTTCTCGCGCAATTCATACGGCAGTATCAACCGGGCGGCGATGTCGCCGGTACTGGCCTTGGGCAGCTTGGTATGCAATGTCAGCATGGGTTCCTCGACGGGTTCAGAACAGGAAGTAGCGCTGCGCCATCGGCAGCACGGCCGCCGCCTCGCACACCAGCAGCTGGCCGTCGGCGCGCACTTCATAGGTTTCGGGATCGACTTCCATCACCGGCGTGGCGCCGTTGTGGATCATGTCGGCCTTGCGCAGCGCGCGCATGTTCTTCGCCACGATCAGCGTCTTGTTCAATTTGAGCTGCTCGCCTATGCCCGCGTCGAACGCGGCCTGCGAGACAAACGTGAACGACTTTTTCAAGCCGCCGCCAAAGGCGCCGAACATCATCCGGTAGTGCACGGGCTGCGGTGTGGGGATGGAGGCGTTGGGGTCGCCCATCTGCGCCGCGGCGATCATGCCGCCCTTGAGGATCAGCGACGGCTTGACGCCGAAGAAGGCCGGCTTCCACAGCACCAGGTCGGCGATCTTGCCAACCTCCAGCGAACCGACGGCGTGCGCGATGCCGTGCGTGATGGCCGGATTGATGGTGTACTTGGCCACGTAGCGCTTGACGCGGAAGTTGTCGTTGCGCGCAGTGTCGGGCGCCAGCGGGCCGCGCTGCACTTTCATCTTGTGGGCCGTCTGCCAGGTGCGCATGATGACTTCGCCCACCCGGCCCATCGCTTGCGAGTCCGATGACATCATGGAGATCGCCCCCAGGTCGTGCAGGATATCCTCTGCCGCGATGGTTTCGCGCCGGATGCGCGACTCGGCGAAGGCCACGTCCTCGGCGATGGCCGCGTCCAGGTGGTGGCATACCATCAGCATGTCCAGGTGCTCGTCCAGCGTGTTGACGGTGAACGGGCGGGTGGGATTGGTGGACGATGGCAGCACATTGCCCTGCCCCACGGCCGCGATGATGTCGGGCGCATGGCCGCCTCCCGCCCCTTCCGTGTGGAAGGTGTGGATGGTGCGGTCCTTGAACGCGGCCAGCGTGTGCTCCAGGAAGCCGCCCTCGTTGAGCGTGTCGCTGTGGATGGCCACCTGCACGTCCATGCGCTCGGCCACGGACAGGCAGTTGTCGATGGCGGCCGGCGTACTGCCCCAGTCCTCGTGCAATTTGAGGCCGATGGCGCCGGCCAGTACCTGCTCCTCCAGCGGCGCGGGCAAGCTCACGTTGCCCTTGCCGAGAAAGCCCAGGTTCATGGGGAAGGCGTCGGCCGCGCCCAGCATGGCGTGCAAATGCCACGGGCCCGGCGTGCAGGTGGTGGCCGAGGTGCCGGCCGCCGGGCCGGTGCCGCCGCCTATCATGGTCGTCACGCCGCTCATCAGCGCTTCCTCGATCTGCTGCGGGCAGATGAAGTGGATATGGGTATCGACCCCGCCGGCCGTGACGATCATGGCTTCGCCCGCGATGATCTCGGTGGCGCCGCCGATGGCCATCGTCACGTTGGGCTGGATGTCGGGGTTGCCGGACTTGCCGATGGCGGCGATCAGGCCATCCTTCAGGCCGATGTCCGCCTTCACGATGCCCCAGTGGTCGACGATGACGGCGTTGGTGATGACGGTGTCCATCACCTGCGCATGGACGCGCTGCGACTGGCCCATGCCGTCGCGGATCACCTTGCCGCCGCCGAATTTCACTTCCTCGCCATAGGTGGCGTAATCATGCTCGATCTCGATGAACAATTCGGTGTCGGCCAGCCGGATACGGTCCCCCTTGGTCGGGCCGAACATCTCGGCGTAAGCCTGGCGCGAAATGGTCGCCATGTCAGCTCCTGGGTGGTTTGGATTTCAGTTTGCCCTGCACCGCGCCGTTGAAGCCGTAGACCTCCAGGTCGCCGGCCAGTTTGACCAATTCGACGGTGCGCTGCTGGCCCGGTTCAAAACGGACGGCGGTGCCGGCCGCGATATTGAGCCGCATGCCATAGGCCTTCCAGCGCTCGAACGCGAGCGCGGGATTGACCTCGAAAAAATGGAAGTGCGAACCGACCTGGATCGGCCGGTCGCCGCGGTTCTGGACCACCACGGTGGCCGTCTCGCGTCCCACATTCAAATCGATTGCGCCCTCTTCGAGCAGATATTCGCCTGGGATCATGAAGGGCTCCTTAAAAATACAAAAAAATTGCGCATCGGCGGCCGGATGGGGCACGCGCGCGCGGGGAATGCGCCGAGATCGTCGGCGCACTCACGGAATCGGGTGATGCACGGTCACCAGCTTGCTCCCGTCCGGGAACGTGGCCTCGACCTGGATATCGGGGATCATCTCGGGCACGCCCTCCATGACATCGGCGCGGGTGAGGATCCTGGCGCCGTCCGCCATCAGCTGGGCCACGGTCTTGCCATCGCGCGCGCCTTCCATGATGGCGCAGGTGATCAAGGCGATGGCCTCCGGATAATTGAGCTTCAGGCCGCGCGCCAGGCGGCGCTCGGCCAGCAGGCCGGCCGTGAAGATCAGCAGTTTGTCTTTTTCGCGTGGGGTCAGGTCCATGACGGCTCCAGTTCAGGTTTGCCAGATGCGCGGCGTGATGGCCTCGCGTCCCAGCAGATGGGGGCGCACGCGGCGCCACACGGCGAGCATGGTGCGTCGCGCGATCTCGCTGTCGTCGCCGAGGTGGCGGGCCACCAGCAGGCCCTTAGCTTGGGTGATGCCGAAATGCGGGTCGTCGCCCAATTCGGCGCGCAGCTCCGTCAGCACGGATGCGGGCAGCGGTGGACCGATGGCAATCAGCGTGGCGCAGACGGTGTGGCTGTTGAGCGTGAGCGGGCTGTCGAGCCGGCCGCCGTTCAAAGCGCCCTGCTCCCACCAGATCAATTTGTCGTCGCGGCGTATCCGGGTGCGCTGCGCCACGCGGCCGGTGGCGAACGTTTCGCCCGATGCGCGCCGCCCCATGCACAGGATTTCGCAGCCGATGTAGCAGGCGTCGGCCGCCAGGGTGATGGTTTGATCGAGCGCCACGTCGGCCTGGTCGAAGAAGATGGCTTCCTGCGGCAGCCATTCGAGCGCTGCGCCCGGTCCCACGTCCAGCCGCACCTGCTGGGCCGAGCGCTTGCCGTTGGCCTTGTACCACTTGGCCGCGCCGGGTGTGGTAAGCAAGGCACGTGCATGCGCGCCCACGGTGGCGGCGATGGAGAGCTGGTCGCCCCCGACCACGCCGCCCGGTGGATGGACGATGATGGCGTGACACACGGCGCCGCCTTCCGGGTACAGCGGCTTTTGCACCCGCAGCGGACCGCAGTGCGTGTTGTCGATCAGGCGGGTGGTGCCGGCATCGTCGGCAAATCCGAGCGCGAGACTGGCCTGCCAGGCGCTGTGGCTGGCGGCCAGTCCGGTCGGTGCGATGCAATCAGGCATGGTGGGGCAATCAAAAGTGACGACCCTTACTGATGAGCAATATGCGTGCCAGCGTTTATGTTCCGTTAACCATGCATTTAGTTAACTTTCCGCACTAGCTTGGTTATTTTGCACCAATTCCGTGCGGGGCGGGTATCGCCGGGGGACCACAGGCCCCGCGCGCGGCGCCTGTCTATGCGACTGCCTCCGTCGGTTCCGGCAACGGCACCGGCCGGCCAGCCGCCGGCGCCAGCCGCGCGCGCGTGGCCAGCTGCACGGGCGCCGCCGGCGCTGGCCCGGCCAGCTTGAACACGCTGACCATCTGCGCCAGGTGGGCCGCCTGCTGCCGCAGCGCATCCGCGGCCGCGGCGGCCTGCTCGACCAGCGCCGCATTCTGCTGCGTCACCTGGTCCATCTCGCTGATGGCCTGATGCACCTGGCCTATACCCAGACTCTGCTCATGGCTGGCCGCGCCGATCTCCCCCATGATATCGGCGACGCGCTTGACGCTGTCGACGACGTCGGCCATGGTGCTGCCGGCCCGGTCCACCAGCTTGCCACCGGCGTTCACCTGCTGCACCGAATCGTCGATCAGCACCTTGATTTCCTTGGCCGCCGTGGCGGAGCGTTGCGCCAGGTTGCGCACTTCGCCGGCAACCACCGCGAAGCCGCGTCCCTGCTCGCCGGCGCGGGCCGCCTCCACCGCCGCATTCAAGGCCAGGATATTGGTCTGGAACGCAATGCCGTCGATCACGCTGATGATGTCGACGATGTTATTGGACGCGGTGTGGATGGCCGCCATGGTATCGACCACCTGGCTCACCACCGCGCCACCCTGCACGGCGACGGCCGAGGCCGAAGCGGCCAGTTCATTGGCCAGCCGCGCGTTGTCCGTGTTCTGGTGCACGGTGGCCGTCAGTTCCTCCATCGACGACGCCGTTTCCTCCAGCGAACTGGCCTGATGCTCGGTGCGGGCGGACAAGTCCTGGTTGCCCTCTGCGATCTCAGCCGTGGCCGCCGCGATCGCCTCGGTACCGTGGCGCACCTCGCCGACCAGCCGTGTCAGGCTGGCGTTCATGTCGTGCAGCGCCTGCATCAGCTGCCCCGTTTCATCGCGCGAATGCACTTCGATGCGGCTGCTCAGGTCCCCGGACGCCACCGTGCGGGCGATCTCCACGGCCCGTTGCAGCGGCCTGGTGATGCTGTTGCTGACCAGGTAGCCAAAGCCGGCGGCCAGCACCATCGCCAGCCCGGCCAGCGTCAGCATGATCGTCGCACCACTGCTGTATTCGCGTGCCACCTCGGCGCCGCCCTTTTCCATCAGCTCGCCACCGAGCTTGATGAGGCGCTCGACCTGGCTGAAGTACTGTTTCTGCTTGCTGAGCAAATCACCGCGCAAGGTCGCGGCAGCCTGTTCCTTGTTACCGGCCGCGACCTGTTGTAAAAACGCATCCTGGCTGACGCGGTAGTCGGCGCGCGCCTGCACCAGTTGGGCAAAAATTTCCCGTCCTTTGGGCGTGGACAGCAGTTTGTCCAGCAAGGCGATATCGGCGCTGACCGCGACCCGGATCGCCTCGATGGAAGCCAGGTCTTGCTTGATTTGCGCTGGATCGTCCGTCAGCAATAACTCACGCAAGGTGATCGCGCTGCCGCTAATGCCCTGCAATATCCTGTTGGCGATGGCGACCTTGGGGTAGCGGTCCTTGACGATCAGTTCCGTGCTCTGGTTCAGCGCGCCCAGCCGCGTCACCCCCAGCGCCGTCACGCCAGCCAGCAGCAGGATCAAACCAAAAAAGCCGATGGACAAGCGGGTGCCCACTTTGAAGTTACTTAGCAACATATTTTCTACTCGATCATTTCTTGAAGGTGCCAAAGAGGCATGAACAGGTGCGAACA
The DNA here is from genome assembly GCF_014042365.1 of Rugamonas fusca. Taxonomy (GTDB): domain Bacteria; phylum Pseudomonadota; class Gammaproteobacteria; order Burkholderiales; family Burkholderiaceae_D; genus Rugamonas; species Rugamonas fusca. The sequence goes on along the minus strand of NZ_JACEZS010000009.1, from coordinate 207,369 downwards.
GGTGCCGGAGCAGGGATGGCGCGCGTCACGCTGAGTTGGACGCATCCATACAGGACGGTCACGGAGGCAACGGAGGAATAGCGTCAGCAGCCTCACGAACCGCTAACATATTAGTGATTACAGCATGTTACTTGCCCTCAGTCAACTGATATACTTGAGCAAAACATTCAACATTACATGGAACACCGATGAATAACCCGATCCCGTTTCGCGATTTGCCTCAGCTCATCGGACGGACCAGGGAAAGCCTGATGCAGTATTTCCGGCCGCTGTTGCACCAATTCGGCATCTCGGAACAACAGTGGCGCATCCTGCGCGGACTGGCCGAACATGGCGAGCTGGAGCCGCGGGAACTATGTCAGCAATGTGGCATGCTCAGCGCCAGCATGGCCGGCGTGCTGGCCCGCATGGAAAAAAGCGGACTGGTGGTGCGCCGGCCCGTTGCCGGCGACAAGCGCCGCGTCATGGTCGGGCTGGCTGCCCACGGAAGCGAGGTGGTGAAACAGATGCTGCCGCTGGTGATGCGGCAGTACGAGCACATCGAGGAGGCATTTGGCGCGCAACGGTTCCAGGCGCTGGTTGATCTGTGCGAAGCATTCGTCGAACTGGACGCGAAAGTCGGTGTCAGGTCTGTCATTCGGACTCAGAGATAAAACCCTTGAGTTCAATCAACCGGTACAGAGGTCGCATATGGTAAGCGGTCACTCGTTGTGGTCGCTATAACAGTCTAGAAGGTGCGCCTTGAGAAAACGCAAAAGAGCACGGCGAATGTCCGAATGACAGACCTGACACCGAATTATTTCACCCGCTGCTTTTCCAGCTTGCGCGCCAGCGTGCGGCGGTGCATGCCCAGCCGGCGGGCCGTTTCCGAAATGTTGAAATCCGTCTCGGCCAGCACGGCGTGGATGCGTTCCCACTCCAGCGTCTTGATCGAGGTCGAGCGCGCCGTCACTTCGATCTCCGCGCTGCCGGCCACGTGGCCGAACGCCGCTTCAATGTCGTCCGTGTTCGATGGCTTGGCCAGGTATTGGCAGGCGCCCAGCTTGATCGCTTCGACCGCCGTGTTGATGCTGGCGAAGCCCGTCAGCACGACGATCAGCATGTCTTCATCATGCTGGTGCAGCATCTGCACGCAGGCCAGACCCGATGAATTGCCCTTCAGCTTGAGGTCGACCACGGCGTAGCCAGGGTTGTGCCGTTCCAGCAGCGCCGCCGCTTCTTCCTGGTTGGCCGCCAGCAGCACCGTGTACTCGCGCCGCTCGAACGAGCGGCTCAGGGTGCGCGCGAACGCGGCGTCGTCTTCGATGATCAGTAACAGTCGTTCATTCGGCATCTGCCGACTCCTCTTCCAACACCAGCGCGGCCAGCGGCAGCCGCATTTGCACCGACGCGCCACCTTGCGGCCGGTTGCGCGCTTCGACCGTGCCGCCCAGCGTGCGCGCCACGTTTACGGACAGGAACAAGCCCAGCCCCCCACCCGGCCGGCCCTTGCTCGAATTGTAGGGCTTGCCGAACTGGGCCAGGATCTCGGGCGCGAAGCCCGGTCCGCTGTCGGAGACGGACATGACCAGCATGTCGTCCTCGCGCGTGGCCACGAAACTGAGCCACTCGGGCGACGCTTCCAGCGCGTTGTCGAGCACGTTGCAGATCATCTGCTTGAGGGCCGAGTCAAACACCACCGGCAAGTCCTCGCCGATGCGATTGTAATAGTCGAACGCGGCGACCGGACGGCTGGCGCGCCATTCGGCTGTCAGCTGGTCGAGGAAGGTGTGGATGGTGGTGCGCACGGACGACTCGCCGCGCGCTTCGCCGGCCGACAGCAGGATGCCGCTGACGATGGCTTTGCAGCGCTGGAGCTGGGTCTGCATTTCCGTGATGTCGTCCAGCAGGTCGGGATTCTTGCTGACGGCGGGCATGCGGCGCCAGTCACCGAGGATCACCGACAGCGTGGCCAGCGGCGTGCCCAGTTCGTGCGCAGCGCCCGAGGCGAGCAGGCCCATGCGCACGATGTGCTCTTCCTCGGCGGCGCGCTGGCGCAGCGCGGCCAGCTTGGCGTCGCCGGCGCGCAGGTTGTTGGTGATGCGGCGGATGAAGAACACCAGCAGCGCCGCGTCCAGCGCGAAGCACAGCAGCAGCCCTTGCACGTACAGGCTGAAGATGCCGCGGCTGTGATCGAGCTGCAGCGGCAGCGGCTTGGCGAACAGGGCCAGCCCGGCCAGGCACACGCAGGTGGCCAGCACGATGCTCCACGTGGCCCAGCCGCGCAGCAGCACGGCGCTCAGGATCACTTGCAGCAAATAGAGGAAGGCGAAGGGATTGTTGGTGCCGCCGCTCAGGTAGAGCTGGGCCGTGAGGCTGATCACGTCCACCAGCAAGGACAGGAACAGTTCGCTGTTCGTCACTTCCTGCTGTTCGCTCCAGCGCAAGTGGCTGGCCACGTTGAAGCCGACCAGGCAGGCCACCACTTCGAGCATGTAGGGCAACGGCAGCTGCACGCCAAAGACGATGGCGGCGATGACGATGGTCGTCACCTGCCCCGCCACGGCGATCCAGCGCAGCTGGATCAGCAACAGCATGTTCTTGTGTCCGGGCGCGCGGCCACCGCTCACGGCGGCGTTCCAGCGCTCGGTCAAGCCGGTGTCCCTGGCTTGGCCTTCATTGTGTTTCTCCATCACGGCGTTTCCATTTGTCTCGCGTCAGCAACAGGCAGGCGCCGGCCGCCATCAGGGCCAGCGCGAACCAGGTGAGAGCATAAACCAAATGGTTGTTCCGGAAGGAAATCACGGTCAGCCCGCCCACGGGATGCTCGCCATCGGGCGACGCTGCGCCTGCGCCTGGCCCGGCCTCGGCATCGACGAAATACGGGGCCACCCGGCGCAGACGGTGCGCGCCGGCGATGGCCGCCACGTCGCGCGAGTACCAGCGGCTGGAAGCGACGTCATTGTAGCGCAACACGCTGCCACGCGGCTCGCTCAGCCGCAGCAGGCCGGTGACGGTCGCCTCGGCGGGGCCGCCGGCGGCGTGTGGCTGGCAGCTGTCAGGCAGCGCGCGCACGGGTGCGGCGGGCGTATAGTCGCCGGGACGGGCGGGCACGAAGCCGCGATTGATCAGTAAGACAGTGCCATCGGGACGGCACAGGGGGGTGAGCAGCCAGAAACCACTGCCCTGCTCGGTGGAAGCTTGTACGCGGGTGGAATAGTTGGGCAGCCAGGTGCCGGCCGCCGTGATGCGCAGGTATTCGTCCCCGGTGACCGACAGGTGCGGCCACAGGGACGGGCCGGGCGCGGGCACCGGCGCGGCATGCACGCGCTGGCTGACCCGTTCGATGAGGTCCAGCTTCCATTGCAGGCGCCACAACTGCCAGCAGCCCAGCGCCAGGAAGCCGGCGCACATCAGCGCGGCGCCGGCCAGCCATGCGAGGCGCATGGCGGGCCGGCGCCGCCGTCCGGCCGTTTCCATCATGGCATGTCGCGCATTTTCTGCACGACCGTGCCCACGTCCTGGGCCATGCCAGGCATCATGTTGTGGTTCAGGTGGTACATGACCCAGATCGAACCGCTCAGCATGACCACCAGCAGCATGGTCGTAAACAGCAGCGCCAGCATGTTCCAGCCGCCTTCCGCTTTCGCGTTCATGTGCAGGAAGTAGACCATGTGGACGACGATCTGCACCGCCGCGATGGCCAGGATGACGAAGGCCGTGGTGCTCGACTTGTCGAACACCTTGTGCATCACCATCCAGAACGGGATGGCCGTCAGGATCACGGACAGGATGAAACCGATCACGTAAGTCTTCAGGCTGCCGTGGTTGGCGTGGTCATCGTGGCCGTGGTGGCCGTGGCCATGGTCGTGGCCGTGGTGATTGTGGTCGCTCATGGCAGCACTCCCATCAGGTAGACAAAGGTAAATACGCCGATCCAGACCACGTCCAGGAAGTGCCAGAACATCGACAGGCACATCAGGCGGCGGCCATTCTCAGGCGTCAGGCCGTGCTTGACGACCTGGAACATCAGCGTGACCAGCCACACGATACCGAACGTCACGTGCAGGCCGTGGGTGCCGACCAGCGCGAAGAACGAGGTCAGGAAACCGCTGCGCTGCGGACCGGCGCCTTCGGCGATCAGGTGCGCGAACTCTTGCAGTTCCAGGGTCAGGAAGCAGGCACCGAGCACGCCGGTGATGGCCAGCCACACCAGGGTGGCGCCCTTTTGCTTCTTGGCCATGGTCAGCATGGCGAAGCCGTAGGTGATCGACGACAGCAGCAGGAACGCCGTGTTCAGCGCCACCACGGGCAGTTCGAAGATCTCGGCGCCCGACGGGCCGCCCGCGTAGTTGCGGCCCAGCACAGCGTAGGCGGCGAACAGGCAGGCGAAGATCAGGCAATCGCTCATCAGGTAGATCCAGAAACCGAGCAGCGTGCCGTTTTCCGGGTGGTGCTCGAGCACGTGGTAACGCGTGCTCGGGTCGGCGCTCATGGCGCCGGCAGGGATATTAGCGTTCATCTCAGGCAGCACTTTCCAGCAGACGGGTGCGATCGTTCTCAACGCGGGTCACATGGTCCGCCTTGATGTAGTAATCGCGGTTGTAATTGAACGTGTGGATGATGATGGCGGCCATCATCGCGACGAAGCTCACGCCGGCCAGCAGCCACATGTTCCAGATCAGGGCGAAGCCTACCACGGCGGAGAGGGCGGCGATGATGAAGCCGGCGCCGGTGTTCTTCGGCATGTGGATGTCGACGAAGCCTTTCAGCGGACGCTGGTAGCCGTTCTTCTTCATGTCGGCCCAGGTGTCGTTATCGTGCACCATCGGCGTGAACGCGAAGTTGTAGTCCGGTGGTGGCGACGAGGTCGACCACTCCAGCGTACGGCCGCCCCATGGGTCGCCCGTCACGTCGCGCAGTGCGGCGCGGTTCTTGAAGCTGACGTAGAACTGCATCAGCATCGAGCCGATACCGCCGGCGATCATCACGGCGCCAATGGCGGCCAGGATGAACCAGATGCGCAGCGATGGATCGTCGAAGTGGCTCATGCGGCGGGTCACGCCCATCAGGCCCAGCACGTACAGCGGCATGAAGGCCAGGTAGAAGCCGATGCTCCACAGCCAGAACGACCACTTGCCCCAGTAGCTGTCGAGCTTGTAGCCGAACGCTTTCGGGAACCAGTAGTTGATGCCGGCGAACAGGCCGAACACCACGCCGCCGATGATGACGTTGTGGAAGTGGGCGATCAGGAACAGCGAGTTATGCAGCACGAAGTCCGCTGGCGGCACGGCCAGCAGCACGCCCGTCATGCCACCGATGACGAAGGTGATCATGAACGACACGGTCCACATCATCGGCAGTTCGTAGCGGATACGGCCGCGGTACATGGTAAACAGCCAGTTGAAGATCTTGGCGCCGGTCGGGATCGAGATGATCATCGTGGTGATGCCGAAGAACGAGTTGACGCTGGCGCCCGAACCCATGGTGAAGAAGTGGTGCAGCCACACCAGGTAGGACAGCACGGTGATCACGACGGTCGCATAGACCATCGAGGTGTAGCCGAACAGGCGCTTGCTGCAGAAGGTGGACACCACTTCCGAGAAGATGCCGAACACGGGCAGCACCAGGATGTAGACCTCGGGGTGGCCCCAGATCCAGATCAGGTTCACGTACATCATGGCGTTGCCGCCCAGGTCGTTGGTGAAGAAGTTGGTGCCGAACATGCGGTCCAGCGACAGCATGGCCAGCACGGCCGTCAGCACGGGGAAGGCAGCGACGATCAGCACGTTGGTGCACAGCGCGGTCCAGGTGAAGACAGGCATCTTCATCATGGTCATGCCAGGGGCGCGCATCTTGACGATGGTGACGATCAGGTTCACGCCCGACAGCAGCGTACCGACGCCGGCGATCTGCAGCGACCAGATGTAGTAGTCCACGCCCACGTCGGGGCTGGCCAGGATGCCCGACAGGGGCGGATAGGCGAGCCAGCCGGTACGGGCGAATTCGCCCACGAACAGCGACACCATGGTCAGGCCGCCGCCGAACACCGCCATCCAGAACGAGAAGTTGTTCAGGAACGGGAAGGCCACGTCGCGCGCGCCGATCTGCAGCGGCACCACGTAGTTCATCAGGCCCGTCACCAACGGCATGGCGACGAAGAAGATCATGATCACGCCGTGGGCGGTGAAGATCTGGTCGTAGTGGTGCGGCGGCAGGAAGCCGGTGGCGTCACCGAACGACAGGGCCTGCTGGGCGCGCATCATCAATGCGTCGGCGAAGCCGCGCAGCAGCATCACGAGGCCGAAGATCATGTACATGATGCCGATCTTCTTGTGGTCGATGCTGGTCACCCAGTCGCGCCACAACGTGCCCCACAGGCGGTATTTGGTGATCAGGCCGAGGACGAGCATGCCGCCCAGCGCCACCATGGTGAAGGTGCCGAGCAGGATGGGCTCATGGAACGGGATCGCATCCCAGCTCAGCCGGCCGAGTAGGAGCTTGGTCAGGTCAGTATGGTCTTGCATTGTCGGTCTTCTGCGAAGTGGGAGGGGTAACGCAAATCTCTGCGCCGTTCAGGGCCACGCGGCCATCCTTTTCAGGGGCGGCGTTCTTTTGCGCGTCGGCCGCCATCATGGCGTTGATGCAGGTGCTGCCATCGGCCACGCAACGGTTCACGACTTTGCTGAACAGTTCAGCATCGACGGCGCCGTAGTGGCGCACCGGCTCGCGCTCGCTCGGCTCGGCCAGCTGCTGGTAACCAGCGCGGGTCAGTTCGCCACCGGCGGACTTGGCCGACTTGATCCAGTCGCCGAACTCGGCCTGGCTCACGCCGCGGTACTTGAAGCGCATGTGCGAGAAACCGGCGCCGCTGTAGTTGGCCGAGAAGCCTTCCCACTCGCCGGGCTTGTTGATCACGGCGTTGAGCGTGGTCTGCATGCCGGGCATGGCGTAGATCTGGCCGGCCAGCGCGGGGATGTAGAACGCGTTCATCACGGTCGAGGCGGTGATCTGGAAGCGCACGGGCACATCGACCGGGGTCACCAGTTCATTGACCGTGGCGATGCCCTGCTCCGGATAGATGAACAGCCACTTCCAGTCCAGCGCCACCACCTGCACCACCAGCGGCTTGACGTCGGCCGCCACGGGGCGGTTGGCGTCCAGGCGGCTCAGCGGACGGAACGGGTCGAGCAAGTGGGTGCTGATCCAGGTCAGCAGGCCCAGCACGATGATGATCAACAGGGGCGCGCCCCAGATCACCAGTTCCAGCTTGGTCGAATGGTCCCAGTCCGGGTCATACTTGGCCTGGGTGTTGCTCTGGCGATAACGCCAAGCGAAGAGGAGGGTCAGTGCGATTACCGGAACGATAATCAGCAGCATCAACAGCGTAGCGACAACGACAAGGTGTCCCTGCTGAGCAGCAATGTCACCGGAAGGATTCAGCACCACCGTATTACAGCCGGCCAGGGCCAGCAGGGGGAGCAGCATCAGTCCGCGACGAACGGTCGGAGATATCATGCGGTTTTATGCGTTACACAAAGTGGAGAACATGCTACTGTAACGGTAACGGCTCGCTCTGGCGATTGGACACTTTGCCCCACCCCCACGGGCGTGACCGTCTATCAAAACGACATAGAGACGACAACCATGGCAAATACGACTACCTTCGGCGGCAATGGCCGCGTCGACTATCCACCGCGTCATACCGACAGCGGCGCCCGCAACATCAATTCGCGCGACGGGCATATCGCCCCCGGCGAGATCGCCATCGGCGTCGTGATCGGCAGGGCTTCGGAATATTTCGACTTTTTCGTCTACGCCATCGCATCCGTGCTGGTGTTCCCCTCCATCTTCTTCCCGTTTGACGGTCGTCTCGAAGGCACGCTGTACGCCTTCACCATCTTCGCCTTCGCCTTCATCGCCCGCCCGTTCGGCACGCTGGCGTTCATGTACATACAACAACGGTTCAACCGCGAGACCAAGCTCACCCTGGCGCTCGTGCTGCTGGGCGCCTCCACGGCCAGCATCGCCTTCCTGCCCACCTATGCCACGCTGGGGCCGCTGTCCATCCTGCTGCTGTCGGTGGCGCGCGTGGGCCAGGGCGTGGCGCTGGGCGGCTCGTGGGACGGCCTGCCCTCGCTGCTGGCGCTGAACGCGCCGGCCAACAAGCGCGGCTGGTACGCCATGCTGGGCCAGCTCGGTGCGCCGGTCGGCTTCATCCTGGCCGCCGGCCTGTTCTCGTTCCTGCTGTCCACGCTGGACAATACGGACTTCCTCGACTGGGGCTGGCGCTATCCGTTCTACGTGGCCTTCGCCATCAACGTGGTGGCCCTGTTCGCCCGCCTGCGGCTGGTGTCGACCACGGAATACTCGCGCCTGCTCGATGAACGTGAGCTCGAACCGACCAATGTGATCGAGATGTCGCACAGCCAGGGCCGCAACATCCTGATCGGCGCGCTGGCCGCGCTGGCCAGCTATGCCCTGTTCCACCTGGTGACGGTGTTCCCGCTGTCGTGGATCAACCTGTATTCGAGCCGTTCGATCGCCGACTTCCTGCAACTGCAGATGGGCGGCGCGGCGCTGGCCGCCGTCGGCATCGTGATCTCGGGCCTGATCGCCGACCGCTTCGGCCGCCGCAGCACGCTGGGCGCCCTGGCCGTGATGATCGGCGTGTTCAGCGGCTTCGTGCCCATGCTGATGGATGGCGGCGCGCTGGGCCAGAACGTGTTCATCCTGACCGGCTTCTGCCTGCTGGGCCTGTCGTACGGCCAGGCCGCCGGCGCCGTGACGGCCAACTTCGAAGCCAAATACCGCTACACGGGCGCGGCCCTGACCTCGGACCTGGCCTGGCTGGTGGGCGCCGGCTTCGCGCCGCTGGTGGCGCTGGGGCTGTCGGCCCACTTCGGCCTGGCCTATGTCAGCCTGTACCTGCTGTCGGGCGCGGTCGGTTCGCTGGCCGCCCTGAGTCTGAACCGGGCGCTGGAAATCCGCGACTAAGCAAAGGCTAGCCCGCAACACGGGGAGGGTCGCCTGACGGGCGCCCTCCCCGTTTTGCCATGTGACGCGAGGCTGCCCACCCGCGGCCGGCGCCGTATCACCTGGCACCGTTGTTTATCAGCAACAGCTTAATGTACATCAATTTCTTGTCTTATAAGTAATTACGCGCCCCCTCCCCCATTCCCGCCTTCATGTAACTGAACAATTATTGGCGCGACGTCAAGCACTTGTTGATCGCTAGTCAGTGGCCATCGCACCACCGGGCGGCACGGGAAATCGGCTACACTGCCCCGTTTCCCAGAATTACCACCAACAGGCGGTGACGCTCGCCGGTGCCTCAAGATGACAAAACCATTGCCCTCGCCCGAGCAGCCGATGTTCTTTGTGCGGCCATCGCAGCTGGACCAGATGCGCGATCCGCTGCACGCCAGCTGGAACCGTGAACTGGCCGCCAGGGAAGCGGCGCCCGCGGCGGACTTCAATCTGGCCGAACTGATCGACTTCAGCAAAATGAACGAGGTGTTCGCCAGCTACCTGGAGGTGATCGGCTTGCCGGTGGCGATCATCGACTTCAACGGCGTCGTGCTGGCTTCGTCGAACTGGCAGCGCCTGTGCATGGAATACCACCGCAGTAACGAGAACACGTTGGGCCGCTGCCTCGAGAGCGACACCAGCCTGTCGCGGCAAATGCAGGACGGCACCAATTACGCCATCTACCGCTGCAGCAACGGCTTGACGGACTGCGCCTCGCCCATCATCGTCGACGGCCAGCACATCGCCAACCTGTTCATCGGCCAGTTCTTCCTGCAGCCGCCGGACCTGGCCTACTTTGAAGCCCAATGCGCCCGGTTCGGCTTTGAGCGCGAAGGCTATTTCCGGGCCCTGGCCGAAGTGCCCATCGTGGCCGAGGAACGGGTGGCGGCGATCCTGAAGATGCTGGTCGGCTTCGCCAATTTGCTGGCCAGGCAAAGCCTGGCCGAACACCGGGCCCGCACCGCCTTCCGGGACGTCGAGCAGCAAGTGGTCGAGCGTACCCAGGCGCTGGCCCGCAGCGAGCAGCGCATGCGCTCCATCATCGAGCTGTCGCCCATCCCCAAGGCGCTGTGGACGGCCGATGGCCACACTTCCTATGTCAACGCGGCCTTCGTCCGCAGTTTCGGCTATACGCTGGCCGAAGTGGCGACGGCCGACACGTTCTGGGAACGCGTCATCCCCGAGCCGCAAGCGCGGGCCGCCACCGTGGCCGCCTGGCGCCAACGGATGGAGGTATCGGTGGCCAAGGGCTTGCCGTTCCAGCCGACCGAACTGACCCTGACCTGCCAGGACGGCGACGTGCGCACCGTGATCGCCGAAGCCGTCGTCATCGGCGACGACGCCGGCCACGACGACAGCCGCCTGACCGTGTTCTACGACATCACGCAACTGAAACGGGCCGAATCGGCGCTGCGCGCATCGAAGGAGCGGCTGGAGGCGGCCGCCTCGGCCGGCATCGTCGGCATCTGGGACTGGGACGTGGTCAACAACCGGCTCGTGTGGGACCAGGTCATGTACAAGCTGTACGGCTTGCGCGAAGGCGATTTCGGCGGCGCGTTCGAAGCGTGGGCCGCCTCCATCCACCCGGACGACCGCGCCTACGCGGAGCAGGAAATCCAGGCCGCGCTGCGCGGCGAGCGCGCCTACGCGATCGAATTCCGGGTCCTGTGGCCGGACGGCTCGACCCATTACCTGAAGGCCGTGTCGCAGACCACCTTCGACGCGCACGGCAAACCGCTGCGCATGACGGGCGTGAACTACGACACGACGGCGCAAAAGGAAATCCAGCTGCAGCTGGACAAGCTGGCCTACTACGACCTGCTGACGGGCCTGCCCAACCGCCGCCTGCTGGAAGACCGGCTGCAGCAGGCCGTCGCGCTGGCCCAGCGCAAGCGGCGCAAGGTCGGCGTGCTGTTCATCGACCTGGACCGCTTCAAGCCCGTCAACGACCGCTACGGCCACGAGGCCGGCGACTGGCTGTTGAAGCAGGTGGCCAAGCGCGTCAAGGCTTGCCTGCGCGCGTCGGACACGCCGTCACGCCTGGGCGGGGACGAATTCGTGGTGCTGTTGCCGGACGTGCTGGGCGCGCAGGATGCCGTCAGCGTGGCCGAGAAGATACGGGCCAGCCTGGAACAGCCCTTCCGGATGGACGACGGCAAGCTGCTCGACATCTCGTCGAGCATCGGCGTGGCGCTCTACCCCGAGCACGCCGACGATGCGCGCAAGCTGCTCATGTGCGGCGACCTGGCCATGTACAAGGCCAAGCAAGGGGGCCGCAATGCCGTCGTGGCCAGCGCCTGACCCCGCCCTCACTCATCGAGACAGGCATCGGCGCCGACGGCACGCCTGGGCGCCCCATACCACTGGAAGTTGTTGCGCCCCCGTTCCTTGGCCCGGTACATGGCCACGTCCGCGTGCTTCATCACGGTCATCAGCTCCGTGCCATCGTGGGGGTAGCAGCTGATGCCGATGCTGATGGTGACGCTGATCTGGTGCTGGTCGAAATGGAAATTGGGCGCCATGGCCGCCATGATCCGGTTCGCCGTCCGGTTGACGGCATCGGCCTCCGTCTGCTCCGTCACCAGCACCACGAATTCATCGCCGCCCAGGCGCGCCACCATGTCCGCCTGGTGCACATTGGCCGTCAGGCGCGCGGCCACTTCCTGCAGCAGCTTGTCGCCGGCGTCGTGCCCGAGCTCGTCGTTGATGATCTTGAAGCGGTCCACGTCGATGAACATGAGGGCGAACGTGCCGCCCTCGATGGCCTTGCGCGACAGCAGATCGTCGAGCGCCTCCATGAACATGGCCCGGTTCGGCAAGGCCGTCAACTCGTCGTAGAAGGCGCGCCGCTGCAATTCCTGCTGGTTGCGCTTGCGCACTTCGATATTGTTCAGGGCCGTCAGCACGCATTCCTGGCCGTCGTAGCTGATGCACTGGCAGGACATCGAGGCCCAGAACGGGATCCCGTGCGCGTCCTGCAGCCGCACTTCCCAGTCCTCGACGCTGCGATGCTGGCGCAAATGGGCAAACAGGGTATCGCGGTCCTCGCTGCGCAAATAGAAGTCGGCCGGGCGCGACAGGGCCAGTGCGGTGGCCGTCAGCTTGAATTGTTTCAGCGCGTGCTCATTGGCGAACAGGATGGTGTTGTCGCTGGTGCGCACGATCACGATCGGTAACGGCGCGAACTGGAGCAGACCGCGCAATTGCTGTTCGCCCTGCCGCAGCGCGCTTTCCACCTGCTCGCTTTGCCGCACCATGCGACGCGAGAACAGGATGGCCGCGCCCAGCAGCAGCGCGACACCGACGAACAGCGCGGCCAGCAAGATGAATTCCGTGGTGCGCGCGGCCTGCCCCAGCGTGGAGGAGAAGTCATCCTCGAGCGGGCGCAGGCGCTGGTTGATGGCGTTCAGCTCGCGCAGCTGGGCCAGCACCACCGCCTCATCGGTCTCGCCCCGCTGCACGGAAGCGCGCACCTGATGGGCCAGCGCCATCAGCTCGTCGATCATGGCGTCGCCGCGGGTCCAGATGCCGATCACCTTGTCGATGTCGGGAATATGGCGGAAATGGCGGAACAAGCCGATCATGTCGTCGATGTCGGCCGGCTGGTTGCCGCCCCGGAGGAAGCCGGCCCGCGCGCGCGCCAGGTCCGGCGCCGGCTGTTCCAGCTCGAGCCGGGCCTGGCGGTCGCCCAGGATCAGGTCCAGCGCCGCGCGGTAGCTGTCATAGTCGGCCTCCTGGTGGTAGTGCGTGTAACGCTCCAGCGCGAACACGGCATCCTTCTGGGCCTTGGACCACAGGCCTTCACCACCGACGTAAGCCCGCCCGGCCGACAGCAAGCCGATACCGTAGTAGGTGAACAGCAGGACCAGCACGATGATGGCAGAGAACAGCCACGCGATCAGGATCAACCGGCGGCTCTTGATGCCGGTAGCAAGCGCCGGTTCGATGTGCAGCGGCTCCGCCATAGGGTCACTTTATTGAGGTCGCAGCGGTCGCGCGCGTGCGGCTGGCTGCTCAGCACACATCGTACTCCGATCACGCCCGGCGCGTCATGTACAACAAGTACAGGGAAATTTGCTACTAGCAAGATGAGAATAGCAGGTGGCCGCCCCGCCAATATTCACACATTCTCACATTCTCCCATTAACAACCCTCACCTGCCGGCGCCATGCCGCCAGCGCGGCGACCACGGCGTCGGGCCGTTCCACGTGCAGGAAGTGGCCCGTGTCGCTGAAGATCACGCGCCGCACGCCAGCCTCGCGGGCGATGCTGTCCTGGTTCAGTTGCCAGGCCACGCGCATGGCGTCGCTGTCGAGTCCGGGCGGAAAGTCGCGCATCACGCTGCTGCTGAGTACCACGGTCGGCACGTGCGGCAGCGGTCCGGCGCGGCGCGCCTGCGCCAGCATGGCGTCGAAGCCCGCGTTTTCCGCCCGCAGCGCCGCGTACTGGCGCGGCCGCTGGCTGAAATCGATGGCGCTGCCGCGCACCGCGGCCGGCAGCCGGGCCGCCACCAGCGATGCCGGCTGGCCCAGCGCCTGCGGTATGCCCAACGGCGCCAGCGTATCGGCCATGGCCAGCAACCGCCCCAGTCCGGCGCGGAAGTCCCGGTACGCCGGCGACGCAAACTGGGCCGCGTAGTCGCGCCCCACGGCGTCCACGAAGGCCAGGCCGGCCACCTCGCGCGGGTAGCTGCGCGCATACAGGCCAACCAGCAAGCCGCCCATCGAATGGCCGGCCAGCAGGTAGGGGCCGTCGACATGGGCGGCGGCCAGCGCCTGGCGCAACTGCTGCACCATGGCCATGCCATCGCACGTGGCCGGGCCGTCATCGGACCAGCCATAGCCGGCCCGGTCGTAGCTGCATACCCTGCCCTGCGTGGCCAGCCGGGCCTGCACCAGCGACCAGTCCTGCGACCAGCCGCCCATGCCCGCTTCCAGCACCATGGTGGGGCCGCCCGCCCCCATGCAATGCACATGCAGCCGCTGGGCGCCGGCCACCACCAGTTGCCCCGGCGCCGGCCAGCGGGCGGCGCGCGCCACGTCCACCTGGCGCTGGACCAGCCAGGCAGCGCCCGTTGCGGCGGCCAGCAGGGAAAGCGTCACCAGCGCCGCGCGCAGCAAGGGCCGCGCGCGTCCGGGCGCCGGTCCCTGGGGACCGGGGTTGCCGCCTGCCGGCCGCCGCGCGTGGATGGCGTTTTTCTCTGCAAGATGGATCGCATGGTCGGGCAGCATGGATGCTCCTTTAATAATATACGAATACTGATACTATATCAGAACTCATACATTAAGGTGGCCAACGTGGATCCCGCGTGAAAAAACTTGCCCTACAGTCATTTTTAGGCAAAACTGGCTGCGCTTCATTTTCCACCACTTGAAAAGGATGCCCATGCCTACCCCACCCGCACGTTCCCGGATGTTCACCAGCCTGATCCTCGCTGGCCTGTTCAGCCTGGGATTGCAGGCGCCCGCCTTCGCGGCGGACGCCAAACCGGAAGCGAAAGCCGATGCCAAAAGCGAGATCGAGCTGCCGCCCCTGTCCGAGGACAAGAAAGTCCACCAATCCATCACCCTGAACGGCAAGGTGCTCCATTACGACGCCACCGTGGGCGCCATCAAGGTGCGCGACGCCAAGGGCAAGGTCACGGCGGAAGTCGTGTACACGTCCTATGTGGTGCCGGGCGCGGACGCCAAACGGCCCGTCACGTTCGCCTTCAACGGCGGCCCGGGCGCCGCGTCCGTGTACCTGAACCTGGGCGCCATCGGCCCCAAGCGGGTGCAGTTCGGCGACGCCGGCAACGTGCCGTCCGATTCGTCGGAGCTGAAGGACAACGCGGCCACCTGGCTCGACATGAGCGACCTGGTGTTCATCGACCCGGTGGGCACGGGCTTCAGCCGCTCGCTCGAGGATGCCGACAAGACCAAGGCCGATTTCTACGCCACCGAGCCGGACATCAAGTATTTGTCGCGCGTGGTGTATGACTGGCTGGTCAAGAACGGCCGCCTGCGCTCGCCGAAATTCGTGATGGGCGAATCCTATGGCGGCTACCGCGCGCCGCGCATCGCCTACCACCTGCAAACGCAGCTGGGCGTGGGCGTGAAGGGCTTGATCATGGTATCGCCGTACCTGGACCCGGCTGCCATCGGCGACGACACGGCCCTGTCGCCGCTGCCGTGGATGATCAACCTGCCCTCGATGGCCGCCGTGCAGCTGGAGAACCAGCACCGCCTGACGCCGGCCGCCATGCAGGAAGTGGAATCGTATGTGCGCCAGCAGTACGCGCTGGACCTGTTCGCCGGCCGCGCCGACCCGGCCGCCATCGGACGCCTGGTGAGCAAGGTGTCGGGCCTGACGGGGGTGGACGCGCAAGTGGTGGGCCGGCTCGATGGCCGCCTCGATATCGCCACCTTCCTGCGCGAAGTGCACCGCGCCGACAAGAAGATCGGCTCCATCTACGACGCCAACGTGACGGCCTGGGACCCGTTCCCGGAATCGGCCGACCGCAAGTCGGGCGACCCTATCCTGGAGGCGCTGATCGCGCCCACCACCAGCGCCATGGTGGACTTCATCACGCGCGAAGTGGGCTGGAAGACGGAGGCGCGCTACAACGCGCTGTCGTATGACGTGAACAAGGCCTGGGACCGGGCGGGCACGAGGCAGGACAAGCCGGTCAGCGACCTGCGCAAGGCCATCGCCAACGATCCCAACATGGGCGTGCTGATCGTGCACGGCTATAACGACCTGGCCTGCCCCTACTTCGCCTCGCGCCTGATCATCGACCAGATGCCGAAAATGGGCAGCTCGCCGGTGCGCTTGTCGGTCTACCCGGGCGGCCACATGTTCTACAGCCGCGACGCCTCGGCCCAGGCGTTCAAGCGCGACGCCAAGGCCCTGTACGGCCTGTAATCAGCGCAACTGGCCGGCCGCTTCGGCGGCCGGCACGTGATCGAGGTCAGGCCGGCGCCACGGATCGACGTGGGTCATCAGGTTCAGCACGCGGTGCCGTTGCAGCACGCGCTGGCGCGCCAGCACGGCGATATCGTGGCCCTGCTCCACGGTCAGCGTGGCGTCCACTTCCAGGTGGGCGTCGACCACGATCAGGTCGCCCATCTTGCGGGTACGCACGTCGTGCACGCCGCTCACGCCCGGCGTTTCCAGCAGCGTGCGGCGGATCGCCTCCACTTCCAGTTCATCGGCGGCGCGGTCCATCAAATCGTGCAGCGCGTCCCAGCCAAATTCCCAGCCCATCTTCGAAATCAGGAAGCCGACGATCAGCGCGGCGATCGGGTCCAGGATGGGATAGCCCATCAGGTTGCCGGCGATACCGATGCCCACCACCAGCGATGACGCCGCGTCCGAGCGGGCGTGCCAGGCATTGGCCACCAGCATGCTGGACTTGACGCGCGTGGCCACGGCCAGCATGTAGCGAAACAGCGTTTCCTTGGCCACCAGCGCCACGGCGGCCACCCACAGCGCGGCCACGTGCACCTGCGGAATGGCTTCCGGCTTTTGCAGCTTGGCGATGGCCGACCACAGCATGCCCACCCCCACGGCCAGCAGCAGCAAGCCCAGCGCCAGCGAGGCGGCCGTCTCGAAGCGCTGGTGGCCGTAGGGGTGATCCTGGTCCGCGTCCTTCTTGCTGTGGTGGCTGGCGAACAGCACCACGAAGTCAGCCACCAGGTCCGACAGCGAGTGGATACCGTCAGCGATCAAGCCCTGCGAGCGCGAGAACAGGCCGACGCCGACCTGGGTGCAGCTCAGCACCAGGTTGATGGCGACGCTGACCCAGGTGCTGCGGCTGGCGGCCGCCGCGCGCTCCTGCGCGCTGTGCGGGGATTCTTCCTGGTCGTCTTCAATCTGGTCAAATTTCATGGGTGCTGGGCTTTCTTGTTGTTCGGGCTACAGTGACACAGCCGCCATTTTACGACGGGACGGCGCGCCGCGTGGCGGCCGATGTCATTCCTGCAGCAGCACCGAGGCGCCGCGCGCCAGCGCGCCGGCCACCGCCAGTGCGTCCCAGTTGGTCAGGCGGATGCAGCCATGCGACTGGGTCTTGCCGATGTTGCCCGGCTCCGGCGTGCCATGAATGCCGTAATGCTTCTTGCTCAGCTCTATCCAGACCACGCCGACCGGGTTGTTGGGACCGGCCGCGATCATGGCCCTGGCGTCGCCGCGCCGGGCGTCCCAGAACAGCTTGGGGTCGTAGCGGTAGACGGGATTGCGCACCACGGCCGTCACCTTCCACTGGCCGTAGGGCAGCGGATCGTGCTCGCTGCCGGTGCTGGCCGGGAACTGGGCGAACGGCGTGCCGCTGGCGTCGAGCAGCGTGAGGGTGCCATCGGCGCGGCCCACCATCAGGGCCGTGGCCTTGGGCAGCGGGCTGGCCGCCAGCACGTTGGGCACCACCACCTGCTCGCCGGCGCGGTTCAGGTGCTTGCCGGGGTTGAGCCGCTTGAGCAGGGCCGGGCTGCAATGAAAGCGCTCGCCCAGCGCTTCGGCCACGTTCGCATAGCCCAGCGTGGGCAACCTGGCCTTGTCGGCCATGCTGGCGGGCGCCACCGCATACGGCCCCGCCGCATCCTGCGCCGTGATGATGTAGCTGCCCAGCACAGGCTCCTTGTCCTGCGCCAGCAATGCCCAGGTGGGGGCGTCGATCGCGCCCGTCACCTTCAGCTGGTGCAGCTTCTGGTAGCCGCTGATGGCGAGGCGCAGGTTGCGGCTATAGACGCCATCGATCTCGCCGGACGAGAAATGGGCGCGGTCCAGCAGCACCTGGGCGCGCAGCACGTTGGCGCCGCGCGTACGGGGACCGACGGTGGCGGTGGCGGGCAACTGGTTGATGGCGGCCGGGTTGGGCGCGGCGGCCTTCTTGTCCGGTGCGGCCAGCGCGGCACCGGACAGTGTGAGGCAGGCCGCCAATGACAACAAAAGACGTGGTGTTCTCAAGCGGGGTTCTTCTTGGGCGTACTTTCGGGAGGCAAGATTATGACATTGGACGCCCGGCCGGCGCCACCGCGCACGGCAATCGTGCGCACCCCATGGCGGGAGGACACAGGGGGAGTCCGCGTTTTTTCCCGGATTGACTACATCGCGCAATACCTTACTCATTCGCTGTAGCCACCGCTATTTCGTACTGCTTAGCGTCAAATAGCGTCACGAAACCATACTAAATGACGCTAACGAGATAGTGCCGTTTAGTGTGATTTAGTGTTGCCGGACTGGCAATTTTAGTAAGCGATAGAGCACTCCAGAGTCGTCTCCACCGCTATAGCGGCGTTTAGAAACGGCCGGCCCGGGCGAGCACCACCCCGCCTGCGCCGCGCGAAACCGGAATCATCAGGGCTGCAAGCCCGCCTGCTTGTCGCGGAAGAACGACCAGGCCTCCTCGGCGATCTCGATGTCGCCGTTCTGCGGCCCCAGCATCATGCGGTACATCCACTTCAACCGTTTGACCTTGCTCGGCTCCGTGTGGCCGCCCTTATCCACGCGGATCAGTGCCACCTGCAGCTTGCGGGGATCGGCGCCCCACGTGATGCGGGTGGCGCGCGTGACATCGGCCACGTCGCGGTGCGGGAATTCCATCGTCACGCCGGCGGCGGGCAACTGGGCCAGCTGGCGCCATTGGGCCGCCGCCTCCTCCACCGGCAGCACGGAGCCGCGCTGGCGCAGCATGGCAAAGCGGATATCGCCACCGGCATAAGGCACGATGGGATCGGCCGTGCCGGCCACGATCAGCGCCGACACGGGCGCCTTGGGCGCGGCGCAGCCACTCCTGGCCGCCATGGACGCGCCCACGGTGGCGAACGCCGCCAGCCGCGCGGGGCTCTCGGTGGCCATCCGGAACGCCATGATGCCGCCGTTGGACATGCCCATCACGTACACCCGCGCCGGGTCGGCATGGTACTCCGCCACGGCCTTGTCGATCAGCGCGTTGATGAAGCCCACGTCGTCGCTGCGGGGGTTCGAGATGGCGTCGGAACGGCAATCGTTCCAGCCCGTCTTGCCATCGCTGCCCAGCATGCCGTCCGGGGCCAGCACCAGCAACTGCTCGCGGTCGGCGATGTGCAGCCACACGGACAGCGGCGCGGCGATGCGCTCCCGCCCCAGCACCTGGGCGGCCGATCCGACATGGCCGTGCAGCACGATGACGAGCGGGTGGCGGCCCGGGGCCGGCTGGTCCGGCGTGGCCAGCAGGTAGTGGCGCGCCCCTTCGGGCCGGGCCAGTTCGTAGGAAGTGATCTGGGCGGCGCCGGCCACGTGGGCCACGCCAGCCAACAACCAGCCCGCGGCGGCTCGGAACAGGATGGATTTCACGGGATTGCGCCTTTCCTTGGTCCAACAGTTCCGGCGATACTGCCACAGAACACGGTGGCGGGCAATCGAACGCCCGCGCCCCGATGGTCCGCCGTGGTTAGCATAAACACACCAAATGCCGGACGAAGGCAAGACCGGATCGGCGCCCACTTGATCCGGCGATGGTTGTGGCGCCCGGTTGGGCGACACCGCGCTGCTATAATCGGCCGATGGGAATGACACGCACGACTCGCCTTTTCGCCGCCTGGATCGCCTGCCTGGCCATCCTGTTCGCCGCGTTCGCGCCGTCGATTTCCCACGCGCGCGCCGGTGCGCGCGGCGGTGCTGCCTGGATGGAGATTTGCAGCACGGCCGGCGCCAAACTGGTGGACATGGACGCGGGCCAGGGCCCGGACATGCAGCAACCGGCCACCGGCGTCGACACCTCGCACCTCGATCACTGCCCGTTCTGCTTCACCCATGGCGGCGCCCCGCTGGCCTTGCCCGGCGCCGAACTGACGCTGCCCACCTTCACGGCGCAAGCTAGCCATCCCTTCCTGTTCTACCACGCGCCACGCCCGCTGCCCATCTGGACGGCGGCGCACCCGCGCGCACCACCTTCCGCAACGGCCTGATCTCGACGGACGCTGGCTGAACAAGCGCCCGGCGCGCAGCCAGCCGTCCGTTCGCGCCCGCCCTCCACGCCCGCAACGGGTGGCGGCGGCATGCGATCCGGCGCGCCCAGCCGCGTCCCGCCCAAGAACAAACACGGACATCGTCCAAGGAAGGTTTCATGAAGTCGCACCACACCCCCATCGCCGCGGCCCTGCTCGCGGCCTTCGCCTGCGCGCCCGCGCTGGCCGACGACGCCATTTTCGACAGCGGCTTGCAGGAAGTCGTCATCAAAGGCGAAAAGCGCGCCACGGTGGCGCCGGTTGTCACCACCGAGTCCATCACGGCCAGCCAGATCGAAGCGAGCATCAACGCCGTCACCGCGGCCGAAGTGCTCAACTACCTGCCCAGCATGCACGTGCGCGAACGCTACGCGGGCGACCGCAATGGCGTGCTCGTCATGCGTGTGAACAGTTCGATCTCCAGCGCCCAGACCACCGTCTACGCGGACGACCTGCTGCTGTCGAACTTCCTCAACAACAGCTTCAGCACGGCGCCGCGCTGGGGCATGGTGGCGCCGGTGGAAATCGAACGGGTGGACGTGCTGTACGGCCCGTTCTCCGCGCTCTACCCCGGCAACTCGGCCGGCGGCGTGGTGATGATGAGCACCCACATGCCGGAACGCTTCGAGGCCCATGCCGGCGTCGACCTGTTCAGCCAGGACTTCAAGCTGTACGGCACCAGCCAGCACTACAACGGCAGCCACGCCAGCGCCGCCATCGGCAACAAGGCCGGTGCGTGGTCGTACTGGATCACGGCCGACCACCTGGACAACCACGGCCAGCCGCAAACCTTCGGCGCGGCCGCCAAGGCCAGCCCCAAGTCCGGCACCGCCTACACGGCCGTCACGGGCGAGCTGCGCGACACGGACACCAGCGGTAACCCACGCATCATCACCAGCGCCATCGGCGCCGACCATACCACGCAGGACACGGACAAGATCAAGCTGGCCTACGATGTCACGCCCACCGTGCGGGCCATGTACACGCTGGGCGTGTGGCAGAACAAGTCCAACACGGACGTCGCCGCCTACCTGCGCGACGGCGCCGGCAATCCCGTCTACAACACGGCCGCCAGCGGCGCCGGCAAGTACGTCAAGTTCACCGGCGACAGCAACTACTACACGCTGGCCGGCACCTCGCCCGGCTACAGCGAAAGCCGCCACCTGATGCACGGCCTGTCGCTCAAGTCCGACACGGGCGGCACCTGGGACTGGGAAGCCATCGCCAGCCTGTACACGCAGGACATGGACCGCAGCCGCAGCGCCGCCAACACGGCCAGCCTGACGGATGCGGGCACCGGCGCGCAGCGTCCCGCCGGCACGCTCACCGTGGCCGACGGCACCGGCTGGCGCAACCTGGACCTGCGCGGCACCTGGCGCGCCGATGGCACCACCGCCAGCGCGCACATCCTGAGCTTCGGCTACCACGTGGACCGCTACACGCTCAAGTCGGTCACCTCGGCCGTGCCGTCGGACTGGCTGTATGGCGACGCGGCGGCCACGCCATCCAGCAATTCCTACGGCAAGACAGAAACGCAGGCGCTGTACCTGCAGGATGCGTGGCACATGGCCCCGGCCTGGCGCCTGGTGGCGGGCGCGCGCGCCGAACACTGGCGCGCCTTCGATGGCAGCAACTACAACGCGGCCAACGTGCCGGCCTACCAGCAGCTGAACTATGCGGCCCGCAGCAGCACGGACATCTCGCCCAAGCTGGGCCTGTCCTGGCTGGCCAGCGCCGACTGGACCCTGCGCGCCGCGCTCGGCAAGGCCGTGCGCTACCCGACCGTGGCCGAGATTTTCCAGGTCATCAGCCTGCCCAACAACGTCAAGCAGAATGATCCCAACCTCAAGCCCGAGCGCGTGGTGTCGGGCGAGGTGGTGGCCGAACGCCACTTCCAGCGCGCGAGCCTGCGCTCGTCGCTGTTCTGGGAAGCCAAGCGTGACGCGCTGATCGCGCAGTCCGACGTCACCGTCACGCCCAACATCTCGAGCATCCAGAACGTGGACAAGGTGCGCACCTACGGCGTGGAGGAAGCGTTCGACGCGCGCGACTGGCTGGTGCGCGGCCTGGACCTGAACGGCAGCGCCACCTGGACCCGCTCCACCATCACGGCCGACAGCCGCAACCCCGGCCTGGTGGGCACGGACCAGCCCCGCATCCCCGACTGGCGCGCCACGCTGGTGGCCACCTGGCACGCCACCGAACGGCTGGCGCTCAGCCTGAGCTACCGCTACAGCGGCCGCCAGCACAATGCGCTTTACAATACGGCCGCCCACCAGTACAACGACGTCAATCCGGACGTGTACGGCGCCGTGAGCCACTACAGCGTGTTCGACGCCAAGCTGCTCTACAACGTGAACGAGCGCTGGTCGGCGGCGCTGGGCGTGAACAACCTGGGCAATTTCAAGTACTACGTGAATCCGAACCCGTACCCGCAACGCACCGTGTTCGCCAGCCTGAAATATGACCTGTAAGCGATGACCTTTAAGCGATCACCTGCGATGCGACCACCATTTTTTGAGGCAGATGCCATGCGGCAGACCATAAGATCCATCCCCAGCCCCATGCCCGGCTGGCCCACGCTGGCCGCGCTGGCGCTGGGCGCGCTGGGCGCCACCGCCGGCACCGGCGCCCATGCCGAAACGCAGGCCATGCCCCAGGGGCACATGATGAGGCCTGCCAAATCGGCCGAACTGGGCACGGCCGCCGCCATCGATGCGCGCGGCGCCATCTGGACCGTCAGCAAGGAGGTGGACGGCACGGCCCAGTACCTGGTGC
The DNA here is from genome assembly GCF_014042365.1 of Rugamonas fusca. Lineage (GTDB taxonomy): Bacteria > Pseudomonadota > Gammaproteobacteria > Burkholderiales > Burkholderiaceae_D > Rugamonas > Rugamonas fusca. The sequence continues at coordinate 184,618 of NZ_JACEZS010000009.1, read as the reverse complement.
TGCGCAAGTCCGACGACGACGGCGCCAGCTGGTCCGCGCCCACGCGCATCCTGAACGAGCCGGAAGCCATCGCGGCCGACGGCGAGAGCCGTCCCAAGCTGCTGTTCGGCCCCAAGGGCGAGTTCTACGTCAGCTACAGCAAGCCGCTGGCCATGCCCTACACGGGCGAGGTGCGCTTCATCCGTTCGCTCGACGGCGGCCAAACGTTCTCGGCTCCCGTCACCGTGCATGCCGACCGCGCCATCATCACCCACCGCTTCGACGCCATGAGCATCGACCCGCAAGGGCGCATCTACGTGGCCTGGATCGACAAGCGCGACCTCGAACAGGCCCGCGCGCGCCAGCAGGACTACACGGGCGCCGCCGTCTACTACGCCGTCTCCGACGACCGGGGCGCCAGCTTCCACGGCGACTACAAGGTGGCCGACCACAGCTGCGAATGCTGCCGCATCGCCCTGACCACGAGCCCGGACGGCAAGGTGATGGCCTTGTGGCGCCACGTGTTCACCCCCAATGTGCGCGACCACGCGCTGGCCGAACTGACGCCGTCCGGCGCCGTGGCCACGCCCACCCGCGCCACCTTCGACGACTGGCACGTGGACGCCTGCCCGCACCAGGGCCCGGCGCTGGCCTATGCGGCCGACGGCACCCGCCACCAGGCCTGGTTCACGGTCAAGGGCGACGATGGCGGCGTCTATTACGCCAGCGCGGCGCCGGGCCAGCCGCTGGGCAGTCCCGTCAAGCTCGGTTCCGAACAGGCCGACCATGCCGCCATCGCTGTCGACGGCCGCACCATCGTGCTGGCGTGGCGCCAGTTCAACGGCAAGGCCACCGCCATCATGGGCCGGGTCTCGCGTGACGCGGGCCTGAGCTGGCGCGAAACGGAACTGGCCAGCACGGCGCAAGCGTCGGACCATCCGCAGCTGCTGCGCGGGCGCGATGGCATCGTGCTCGTCTGGCGCACCGCAGCCGAAGGCGTGCGCGTGGTGCCCGTCAACCTGGAGAAAAAACCATGAAGCGTTGGATGACAACCGCCCTGCTGTCCATGTCCCTGTGGCTGGGCGCGGGGGCCCAGGCGGCTGAAGCGAAACTGGCCGTGGCCCCGTTCGAGGCCGACAGCCTGGCCCAGATCGTGCGCACGCACGCGGGCAAGCCCTTCGTGCTGATCCTGTGGTCACTGGACTGCGTGTATTGCCAGGCCAGCCTGAACGCGCTGGCCGAACAGAAGCGCAGCCACCCGGCACTGGAGATCGTCACCCTGTCCACCGACGGCGTGGGCGATCCGCAAACAGACGCGCTGGTGGAACAACGGCTGCGCAAGCTGGCCCTGACCACCAACGCCTGGGGCTTTGGCGCGGCGCCGCCCGAACAGCTGCGCTACGCGATCGACCCCAAGTGGCACGGCGAAATGCCCAGAAGTTACTGGTTCGACGCCCAGGGCCGGCGCACGCCGCACTCGGGCGTGCTCACACCGGCCACCATCGACCAGCTGACAGCAAAAAGCGCTCTTTAGTACCGGGCCCGCCAACCGCCATGGCGGTGCCGCGCGCGCCCGGATCAGGCGCGACGGGCCAGTGCCAGCGGCATGCCGCCGTGGCCGGTCAGTTCGAACAGCGCCGCCAGCGTCACCTCTTCGTCCCACGCCTCGCCCACGGCCAGGCCATAGCGCTGCCGCAGGGACGAGGCCAGCGCCGCCAGTTGCGGCGAATCCGCACTGCCCTCGCCCGGATACAGGGCGCGGTGGATTCCCAACACCCGGTCATCGGGACTGAGCAACGCCTTCTCGTAGCTGCGCAAGGCGAATGCGGCGCAAAACATGGCCAGGAAATCGGCCACGGCCTCGCGTGGGGCGTGGGGAAAGCGCTGCCGCCACGCCTTCCATTGGGCGCTGCGGGCACTGAATGGCAACGGCAGCAGCGGGCCGCTGCGGCTGGCCCACAGCAGCGAAGCGACGCCGGCGGCACTCAACAGGATGGCGGTGCCGATCACGGGCACTCCGCCGGCATGAAAAATTGGACTACGGCAAGACGCATGCGGCTCCAGGAATACAGGGGGATGGGACGGACGGGCCGCGCTGACGCCGTATCGGAACGGGGAGACGGAACGCAATGCTGCCATGGGGCTAATGTTATCTAAAAAACCATTCAACAAATGCGTGCATTGTCACCGCCGGCCCGTGTTTTCGGGCCGATTCTGGTCTAAGATAAAGCCAGGAGCGCGTTCCGCCCCACGGAGGATGCTATGAAGACAAACCGGATCAACCTGGCGCTGACTATCCTGCTGGCCACCATCGCCGCCGCCGTACTCACGTCCACCCTGCGCCTGCCGCTGGAGCAAGGCTTGCAGCAAGCGTCCATGCTGCTGCTGGGGCTGGCGGCCATGGCGGCGCTGGCCAACTTCGCGGGCACGGTGGAAAGCAGCGCCAACGCGCCGCTGGTGCAGTTTCCATCCAATGACAGGCGGCGCAATCCGCCCGGCCAGGGGCGCGCCACGGATGGCATCCCGGAACGGCGCGAGCGGCGCCAGAGCCCCACGCTGTGGGGCCCGTCCACGGACGAGCTGCTGGAGGAAGACCCGGCGCTGGCCCTGGCCAAGCTGCGCATCGACCTCGAAGGAGAATTACGGCGCATCGCCCAGGTGCACAAGCTGCCGCTGCAAGCGCGCCATGCGCCCATCCATCAACTGGTGGACGCGCTGCTGCTGGCCCACCTGCTGGACCCGGACCAGGACCGGCTTCTCAACGGCGTGCTGCGGGACTGCAATGCGGCCATCCACGGCACCGACATGACGGCCGACGCGGCCGGCAGCGTGATCGCATCAGGCACCCGCCTGCTGGGCACGCTGCGCCACCTGTAGCGTGTAACACGCAGCGCCGCCCTTATTGCTGCGCCGGATAGGGACTCTTGCCGCCGTCGGCGATGAAGGCGTCGATGCGCGCCTCGAGCACCGGCAGCGGCACCGAGCCCAGTTGCAGCACCGTGTCGTGGAAATGGCGGATGTCGAAGCGCGCGCCCAGCGCCGCCTCGGCCTTCTTGCGGGCATGGACGATGGCCATCTCGCCCAGGTAGTAGGACAGCGCCTGGCCCGGCCAGGAAATGTAGCGATCCACTTCCGTTTCGATCTCGTGTTCCGACAAGGCCGTGTTGTCATGCAGGTAGGCCTGCGCCTGGGCGCGGGTCCAGCCCTTGGCATGGATGCCCGTGTCCACCACCAGCCGCGCCGCGCGCCAGGCCTGGTAACTGAGCATGCCGAAGGTTTCGTAGGGGGTTTCGTAGATGCCCATCTCCGTGCCCAGCCGCTCCGCATACAGGGCCCAGCCTTCACCGTAGGCCGAGATGTAGGCATGACGGAACGGGGGCAAGCCCTGCTGCTCCAGCGCCACCGGCATCTGGAACGCATGGCCGGGGGCCGATTCGTGCAGCGTGAGCGCCGGCAGGCTGTAGAGCGCGCGCGATGGCAGATCGTAGGTATTGACCAGGTACACGCCCGGCCCGCCCCGGCCCGACGTGTAGAACGGCGCCTGGTCGGCCGGCACCGGCGTGATGGCAAAGCGGCGGCGCGGAAGGTAGCCGAAATACTGGCCAGCCTTGCCGTCGAACTTCTTGGCGATCCAGGCCGCCCGCATCAGCAGTTCCTCCGGCGTCTTGGCGTAAAAGCGCGGGTCCGTGCGCAGGAAATGCAGGAAGGCCGGCAGCTCGCCCTGGAATCCCGTCTGCGCGATCGTGGCCTGCATCTCGGCCCGTATCCTGGCCATTTCATCGAGGCCGATCTGGTGGATCTGTTCCGCGCTCAGCGCCGTGGTGGTGAATTCCACGATCTTGGACTGGTAGTAGGCCTTGCCGTCCGGCAGGCTCTCGGCCGCCAGCGCTTCGCGCGCGTGGGGTACGTACTGGGTGCGCATGAAGTCGAGCAGCGCGCGGTAGGCCGGCTGCACGGCCGTGCTGATGGCCTGCACGGCGGCGGTCCGCAGCAGTTCCTGCGTGGCGGCCGGCATGGTGGCCGGCATGGTCTTGAACGGGGTGTAGAACACGGTATCCTGCGGCGTGGCCGCCTCCGTCACGGAGGTGAGCGAACTGTCGCGCCCCACCAGCGTGACCCTCGGTGGCGTGAAGCCGCGCGCCAGGCCGGCGCGCATGTTGGCCATCTCCTCGCCGAAATAGCGCGGCACGTCGGCCAGCTGCTTCAGATAGTCGCGGTATTCCTTCTCGGTGGTGAAGTGCTTGCGCCCCTCGTCGGCCATGTTGGACCAGAACGCCGTGTCGGCATTGAGCGGCTTTTCGTATTCGCGGAAGCGCTGGCCGGCCACCAGGGCCGCGATCTGGGCGCGGTACACGGCATAGTTGATGCGCTCGGGCGCCGACAGGCGGGCCGGCGCGATACCGTCCAGCTTTTTCAACACGTCCTGCCAGTACGCCAGGCGCGCCTGCTGGGTGGCCGGATCGACGTGGGGCAGATCGGGCCGCACGCCGTTGTCATCGTCCTCGTCATCCTCCAGTCGCTGGGTCAGGCGCCATGTCCATTCCTGCGTGTAGATGGCCTTGAGGCGGGCATCGTCCGGGCCAGCGGCCGGACGGGAAGCGGTCACGCTGGCCGCGACCGCGGCGGCGGGCATGGCCACGCCAGCCGTGGCCAGCACGGAGGTGAGCAAACAGGCAAACGCGCGGGCGCCAGCCCTGGTCTTCTTTTCCATAACGCTCCAGGAAGATGAATAGGTTGAATGCAATTGATTAATACGCGAGCATTACAGGTCGGGCACGCAGCGCTTCTCGCGCAGCAGCGCCGTGAACGCCTCTGCGCCCACCGGACGGCTGAAGAAGTAGCCCTGCATCTCGTCGCAACCGCGCTGGGCCAGGAAGTCGACCTGCTCGCGCGTCTCCACCCCTTCCGCGATCACCCGCAGGTTCAGGTTGTGGGCCAGCGAAATCACCGACAGCGCGATGGCCGCGTCGTTGGGATTGGTGGTGACGTCGTCGACGAAGGATTTGTCGATCTTGAGCACGTCGATCGGGAAGCGCTTCAAATAACCCAGGCTGGAATAGCCGGTGCCGAAGTCGTCGAGCGAAATGCTCACGCCGATGTCCTTCAGGCGCTTGAGCGCGGCCACCGCCTTGTCCGGGTCGCCCATCACCGTGCCCTCCGTGATCTCCAGCCCCAGGCAGGCGGGCGGGATGCCGAAGCGGCGCAGCGTGCCTTCCACGAACGGCACCGTGCTGTCGTGGCCGAACTGGCCGGCCGACAGGTTGACGGCCACCTTGATCTGGCCCAGCCCCTGGTCATGCCACACCTTGATCTGGGCGCACACGCTTTCGAGCACCCATTCGCCGATCGGGTTCACCAGCCCGTATTCCTCGGCCAGCGGGATGAAGCGGTTGGGCGGCACCTTGCCCAGCACCGGGTTATCCCAGCGCAGCAAAGCCTCGGCGCCCACCATCTGGCCCGTACGCAGGCAGATCTGGGGCTGGTAATGCACTTCGAACTCGTCGCGCGCGATGGCGCCGCGCAGCTGGCCCTGGATCGCCAGCTTGTCGCGGATTTCCGCATCCATGCGCTCGGTGAAGAAGGCGTAGTTGTCGCGCCCCGTCTCCTTGGCCCGGTACAGGGCCGTGTCGGCATTGCGCACCAGTTCATCGAGGCTGTCGCCGTCGGTGGGACTGACGGCCACGCCGATGCTGGAGGTGAGCGAGATGGGCTGGCCATCGATCACCAGTTCCGTGCGCAGCCCGGCCAGGATGCGCTGGGCCAGCAGCAAGGTGCCGCCGCACTTGATGTCGTCCTGCAGGATGATCTGGAATTCGTCGCCGCCCTGGCGCGTGACCGTGTCGCCCTCGCGCACCGTGTCGTTGAGGAAGCGGGCCACGGCCTGCAGCGCCTTGTCGCCCATTTGCGGGCCGTAGGTGTCGTTCACGCTCTTGAAGCGGTCCAGGTCCAGGCACATCACCGTCACGCACTGGCCTTCGCGCCGGGCCACGCCCTGCAGGTGCTCGAAGCGCTGGCGCGCCAGCAGGCGGTTGGGCAGTCCCGTCAGGGCGTCGTGGTTGGACAGGAAGTCGATCAGGTGCTGTTCGGCCTTGCGCTCCGTGAGGTCCATGAACACGGCCACGATGTTGAGCAGCTTGCCGTCCGCGTCCTTGACGACGGAAACACTGAGCAGGCCGGGATAAGTGTGGCCGTTCTTGCGGCGCGCCATGATCTCGCCGGACCAGTGGCCGGCCGCCGTCAGCGACTGGGTCAGGGCCTGGAAGCCGGGCGCGTCCTGGCCGCCCGCGTGCAGCATGGCCACGCCCCGCCCCACCACTTCCTTGGCACCGTAGCCGGAGATGCGGGTGAAGGCCGGGTTGGTGGCCAGGATGTCGCCCTTCTCGTCGGTGATGACGATGGCGTCCTGGGTGGCCTCGAACACCTGGCTGGCCAGCCGCAGGAATTCCTCGTTGGCGCGGCGCTGGCGCACTTCCTGTTCCAGCGAGTGGGCCAGCTTGGCCAGTTCGGCCGTGCGTTCGCTGACCCGCTGTTCCAGCAGCGCCCGCTCGTCGGCCAGCGCTTTCTGGGTACGCGACAGGCGCACGTGGGCGTCCGTGCGGGCCAGGATTTCCTCGGCCTGGAACGGCTTGGCGATGAAGTCCACGGCGCCCAGCGCGAAGCCGCGCACCTTGTCGTCCGTGTCGTGCTGGGCCGACAGGAAGATCACGGGCACATGGCGCAGCTCGGGCGACTGCTTGAGGCGGCGGCACACTTCGAAGCCATCGATGCCGGGCATGCGGATGTCGAGCAGGATCAGCTCGGGCGGACGCGACTGGGCCGTCCACAGGGCCAGCTCGCCGTTGGGCGCCTGGCGCACGTAGTAGCCGGCCTCCGTCAACAGGTCGCTCAGCAGTTTGAGCGAAGCCGGCGTGTCCTCCACGATCAGCACTTCACCCTTGGTTTGTTGTTCCGCCATTTCCCTGTGCATGCAAAAACTCTTTCAACGTGATTCAGTGCCGGGGCCCCGCGCCAGGGTCCGGCAACCTCCCATCATATACCACCACGGGCCGGCGCAGGCCGGCACCATCGCGCCAAACTCACGCGTGCGGCGCCAGCGCCGGGCCATCCTCCGCGAGCAGCTCGCACAACTGCGGATACTGGTGCCGGCTCACCATGTGTTCAATCCGTGCCACCACGGCGCCCAGCTCCGGCGCCAGTGGCCGCAGCAATTGCGCCACCCGCACCAGGTTCAGTTCCTGGACGGCGGCCCGCAGCGTGGCCCGCAGTTGCGGCGACAAACAGGCCACGTCCGCGCGGGACAGGGGGGCGCTGGCATCGTCGTGCTCGTCCAGCACCAGGATCTGGTGGCCCTGCTGCTCGTCGGCCATGCCGTCCGGCCCGCTGGCGGCCGGCAGCGCCGCCGCGCTGGCCAGCTCCGTCACCACCGTGAACTGGAAGGTGGCGCCGGCGCCCGGCGCCGACTGCACCGACAGCGTGCCGCCCATCAGCTGCACGAATTCGCGCGAGATGGTCAGGCCCAGGCCCGTGCCTTCCCTGGCGCCGGGGCCGTCGGCCTGGATGAACGGTTCGAAGATGCGGGCCTGGTCCGCCTCGGCGATGCCCGGCCCCGTGTCGATCACGGCGAAACTCAGTTCGCAGCGCGCGCCGCGCGCCACCCCGCGCGCGCGCAGCGTGACCTTGCCACGGGCGGTGAACTTGACGGCGTTCGACATCAGGTTGAGCAGCACCTGGCGCAGCTTGGTGCCGTCCACCCGGGCCGCGGCCGGCAGGCCGGCGCTGTCGAGCACCAGCGCCACCCCGCCCTGGCCGGCCCGCATGCTGACCATATCCATCACTTCCTGCAGCATCTCCTGCGGATTGAGCACCTCCGTTTGCAGCACGGCCCGTCCCGCCTCTATCCGCGACAGTTCCAGGATGTCGTTGATCAGCTTGAGCAGGTGCTGGCCGGAGCGGTGGATGATGGCCAGGTTGCGCTTCTCCTCGGGCAGCATGTGCTTGGAATCGGCCATCAGGCGCGAGAAGCCGATCACGGAATGGAGCGGCGTGCGCAGCTCGTGGCTCATGTTGGCCAGGAAGATGCTCTTGGCCTGGTTGGCCGCCTGCGCCTGCAGCACGGCCACCGACAGCGCCTCGGTGCGCTCGGCCACCAGTTCCTCCAGGTGGATGCGGTGGCGCCGCAGCTCCTGCTGGGCCACCTTGTGGGCCGTGATGTCGTAATTGACGCCCACCATGCGCGCCGGCCGCCCTTCGCTGTCGCGGAAGATCATGGCGTCGCCCTTGATGTGGTGCACGCTGCCATCGGGCCACACGATGCGAAATTCCGCATCAAACTCGCCGTTGCCCTGCAAGGCCTGGTTCAGCAGGGCCTGCACCGGCAGCGCATCGTCCGGATGCAGCATGGCCACCCACTGCGCCATGTCGCGCCCGCCCTTGCCCCCCTCCATGCCGTGCAGGCGGAACATCTGCTCATCCCACACCACGTCGCCACTGAGGATGTTCCAGTCCCAGATGCCGATGGCGGCCGCGCTGCTGGCGATCTGCAGCCGCTCCTCGGACGCGTGCATGGCCACGTAGCGGCGTTCGAGCAGCGCCACCATGTCGCGGATGGCCGCGTTCAGGGTGTCGAGTTCACCGAAGAACCAGTCGCTGGGCGGGGCCGCGCCCGGATTCATGCCGGCCTTGACGTTGACAGCGTAGCGGCCGATCGAGCTCAAAGGTTTCAGGATCAAATGCCACAGCAGCAGATACAGGCTGCACACGAGCGTGGCGTCCAGCACCACGATCATGCCGACGATGGTGATCAGGCGCTGGCGCAATTGTTCCAGCATCAGCGCCGGCGTGGCATAGACGCTGATGGTGCCGATGTTCTGGCCATTGGCCGTGATGGTCCGCGTTTCCACCAGCTGGTCCGGCTGGGGCGGCAGGCTGTCGGCCGCCCGCAGCTGCCCGTCGGCGCCGCGCAGCAGGATGTAGGGATGGCTGGTGGCCACGGGCACCACGGCGCTGGCGTACAGGTCGCGGTTGCTCAAGCCGCTCTTCATGATGGTGAGGATCTGGTTCTCGTCGAAGTTCCAGGCCGGCAGCGCCACGGCGGCCGACAGTTCGTCGGCGCTGGTGGCCACCGTCTGGTGCAGCTGCGCACGCCGCTGCACCTTCTCGCCCTGGTAGAAATACCAGGCGAAGGCCGCCAGCACCACCGTCACCACGGCCGTCATCGCCACGCTGACGAACCACGCGATCGACGCGCGTCCTGTACGGCTGACCCACTTGCGCAACATCGTAAGAACCCCGGGTTATAGAAAATGCAAGAAAATCATCTCGCGCACCGCCCCATCATAGGGGCGAACACCCGCCAAGCGCAACCGTTTTATTGCCTCGGAGCATGATCGCGGGCGGGGGCAGACACTGACCCCGCCTGGTTTTATTGCATCGCCAGTTCCACGCAGTTGCGCCCGGCGCGCTTGGCGCGGTGCAGGGCCGCGTCGAGCCGGTCCAGCACGGAGATGGCGCCCTCGTCCAGCCCCACCTGGGCCACGGCCAGGCTGATGGTGACCATCTCGCAGCCGGGCAGCGTGGTGGCGGCGATGGTCTCGCGCAGCTTTTCGGCCAGCTTGAGCGCGTCGATGGCGCAGGTGTGGGTGGCCACCACCATGAATTCCTCGCCCCGCATGCGCGCCAGCGTGTCCGAGCCGCGCAGGCGCGCCTGCACCGTCTCGGCCACGATGCGCAGCGCCTGGTCGCCGATCGGATAACCGTATAAATCGTTGACGGAGCGGAAGTTGTCGATGTCGAAGGTGATCAGGGCCAGCGGCAAGGCGTAGCGGCGGGCGCGCCGGATTTCCGTTTCCAGGATGTCCTCGCCGCGGCGGCGGTTGACGGCGCCCGTCAGCGCGTCGATGGTGCTGATCTGCAGCAGCTGGCCGGCCAGCGCGTCGTTCTGGTGTTTCAGTTCGCTCATGCCCAGCCCGAAGCTGATGAATTGCGCCAGGCTGGTAAAGCAGGCGAAGTGCTCGCGCGAGAACTGGATGTGGCGGTCGAACATCAGGCAGATCGAACCCTGCACCGGGCCGCCCGCCTCGCTGCGCAGCGGCAGCGCCAGCACCATGCGCACTTCGCGGTCGTGCAGGCTGAGCGCCAGTTCCGGATCGCCCGCCTTTTCGGGCGCGTCCAGCAGCACCAGTTCGCCGCCGCTGACGGCCAGCAGCGGCGGGAAAATATCGCTCAGCGGCGCCTGCAGCAGGCGGTCGCGCCGCTCCAGCAAGCGGCTCAGGTCCAGGTGGTTGCGCGACTCCTGCGCCACCAGTTGCAAGTCGCCGCGCTCCTTCATGTGCAACAGGGCCGTGTGGCGCACGCCGGGGAAGCTGCACAGGGCCAGGCAGACCTGGGCCGACATGGTGGCGATATCGTCCACGCTGCTCAGCGCCCGCTGCAGGCTGCGCTGGATGGTCAGCAGGTCGCGCAGTTCCTTTTCCTTGTCAAGCAGGGTTTGCTGGGCCGCGGCGGCCGGATTGAGCGAGGTGGCCAGCGCCTGTTCCACGGCCATCCGCAATTCGTCGTGCAGCATGGGACAGATGCGGTACTGCAGCGGGCCGCTGGCCATCAGTTCCGGGATCCATGCGCTGCTCACGTACGGGCACAGCACCAGCGTCGGCGCGCCATTGCGGCTGCGGATCAGGGCGCCGATGCCCGCCATTTCCCCCATACTGGAAAAGCCACTCAAGTCCAGTACCAGCAAGTCCACTTTCTGTCGCCCCACCGCAACAGTGGCCGCGTCGATATTATCGACAAGCAACAACCGGGAGAATTGCTCGCCGCAGCAAGCCTGGAATTCGGCGCGCCGCTCGCCGGTTGCGGTCAGAAACACCCCGACGATGTCCCTGCGGCTGTCAAGATCGGCCATCACACTGCTCCCCACTATCGTTTTATTTATAAGAATTGCCACCCTAACAGTGTGCCATAAAGTTCATAATTAGCAATATTATTTGTAGCACAGACTCTTTGTATTTTGCGGCGCCGGCGCCGTTCAGGCGTCATGGAACACGGCGTAATCGTTTTTGCCGCTGCGTTTGACGCGGTACATGGCCTGGTCCGCATGCTCCAGCAGGATTTCGCTGGACTGGCCGTGCTCGGGGAAGAAGGAAATGCCGACACTGGCGCCCAGGTGCAACTGGCGCTCCTGGTAGCGGATCGGCGTCGCGATGGCGGCGATGATTTTCTCGGCCATCCTGAGGGCGGCCGCTTCCGCCTCGACCCCGTTCAGGATGACGAGAAATTCGTCACCGCCGATCCGGGCCGCCGTATCGGTGGTGCGCACGGCCTCCAGCAGGCGCTGGGCGACGGCGCGCAACGCCAGGTCGCCCGCCTGGTGGCCGCAACTGTCGTTGGCGGCCTTGAAACCATCGAGGTCGATGAACAGCACGGCCACCCGGGTGTGGGTGCGCACGGCCTGGCTGCAGGCCATCTCCAGCCGGTCACGGGCCAGCCGCCACGACGGCAAGCCCGTCAGCGCGTCATGGTTGGCCAGCGCTGCGATCTGGTCGCGCTGGCGCTCCACCTTGCGCAGCAGCAAGCCGGTCGAGCGCTGGTAGTCCGCGATGGCGGCGGACAGATAAACCGTCAGCAATATCGTGGTGGTGACGGTACCGACCCAGTTGACGGCGCTGCTGGCGAACTCGACCCCGAATGGCGCCTGCAGCGCGCCCCGCACGTAGCTGATGGCGATCATGATCACGGCCAGCCAGATCAGGGCAACGGCGGCCACGCCCGTGCGCAGCGGCGCGACGGTGATCGCGCACACGCTGCCGAAAATCACCGCGGTCATGCCGCTGCCTTGCAAACCATAGGAATACAGTCCGGCCAGTCCGCCCAGCGCCAGCAGCGCGGGCGGCAAGCCCTGCCTGACCACCTGGGGAAGCCGCTGGCGGATGGGGGTGACGGCGATGGTCAGCACCGACAACGCGGTGACGGGCGCCATGCGCGTCAGGCCGCCACCGAGTGCTGCTTCGCGCCAGATCACGAGTGGTATCACCACCATGCAATAGCTGCACACGCACCACCACATCCGGTCGACGAACTTGTCGCGAATCAGGCGCTGCGGCGGCGCGCTAGTATCGGGGCTGATCTGTTCCATACCACATCTATTGGTGCACCAGCGACCACGGATGGATCGCTGATCGCTTTCAAATTGTGAGCCAGTCGGGGCGCTAAAAATCTATCCAATTGTCACGCGGCGCTAAAAACAAGCCGTTATGTGAACCAGCGTACGGCCCGCCCGTACCGACGCCGGCATCATGCGAGAGAGGGAGGAAGGCAGCATGGCACGTGCTTTGTGGAAAGGCGCCATCAGTTTCGGCCTGGTGCACATTCCGGTCGAACTGCACACGGCGGTGCGCCCGGACGAGTTGACCCTGACCATGCTGGACCGGCGCGACTTCTCGCCCGTGGGCTACCGCCGCTACAACAAGCGCACCGGCGAGGAAGTGACATGGGACGACATCGTCAAGGGCTATGAATACGAGGATGACCAATATGTCGTGCTGACGGACGAGGACCTGCGCCGCGCCAACGTGGCGGCTACCCAGACCATCGAGATCCAGTCGTTCGCCGCCGCCGAAGAGATTCCCCTCACCTACTACGAGCAGGCCTACTACCTGTCGCCCACGCGCGGTGGCGCCCGGGTGTACGCGCTGCTGCGCGAGACGCTGCGCAAATCGGGCAAGGTGGGCGTGGCCACGGTGGTGATCCGCACCCGCCAGCACCTGTGCGCGCTGGCGTGCCTGGAGGACGCCATCGTGCTCCACACCCTGCGCTACCCGGCCGAGATCCTCGGCACGGACGAGCTGGACCTGCCGTCCGCCCGCGCCGGCGAGCTCAAGCCGAAAGAGCTGGCGATGGCGCTGGAACTGGTGGACGGCATGGCCGAACCATGGCGCCCGCAGCAATACCACGACAGCTACCGCGACGACCTGATGGCGCTGATCGACAAGAAGGTCAAGGCGGGCAAGACCCACGCCATCACCATGCCCGAACGCGAAACGCGCGCGCCCGGCGCCAGCAATGTGGTGGACCTGGTGGAACTGCTGCAACGCAGCCTGCGCGGCCGGGATGGCGGCAAGCGCGAAAAAAGCGGGAGCGGCGCGAGCGGCAAGCGCAAGGACGAGCGCGCGGCTGACAGCCTGCGCAAGTCCGCCAGCGCCCGCAAGAGCAGTACCCCATCGAACACCAGCGGCACCCGCAAGACCGCCAGCACACGTACTGCCGGCGCCACCTCGGGCGCGCGCCGGGCCTGATCGGCCTAATCGTCCGCCTGCGCCGCGCCGCCCGGCGTAAAGCCCAGGCGGCGCATCGCCCCCGCCAGCCCGCGCGCACGGCGCGCATAGTCCTTCCAGGGCGTATTGCCCACATCGAGCCTGCGCTCGACCGTTGGCACGCTCCAGTGATCGCCGCCATCGAGCTGGTCCAGTTCGTCCCATGCCACCGGCACGGAGATGCCCAATCCCGGCCGCGCCCGCGCCGACCACGCGCACACGGTGGTGGCGCCGCGCCCATTGCGCAGGTAATCGATGTAGATGCGGCCGACCCGGTTACGCGGCCCGCTCTTGTCCGTGAAACGCGCCGGAATCAGGCGCGCCATGTGGGCCACGACGGCCTGCGAGAACCCCTTCACGTCATCCCAGCCATAGTGGGCGCGCAAGGGCACCACCAGGTGCAGCCCCTTGCCGCCGCTGGTCTTGAGGAAGGCCGGCAACGCCAGCTCATCGAGCATGCCGCGCATCAGCACGGCCGCCTCCCGCACCTGCGGCCAGGCCACGCCCTCGCCCGGATCGAGGTCGAACACCAGCCGGTTGGGGCGTTCATAGCTGCCGGCCAGCGCGTTCTGGGTGTGGATTTCCACCACGTTCCACTGCGCCACCGCCAATAAACCGTCCACGCCGGCGATGGTGAGCATGGGCGGATGGCCGGGGTCCAGCGCGCGGTCCAGCTGGCGCACGCCCGCCAGCCGCCCGCCAGCGTGCTTCTGGAAGAACAGCTCGCCCTCCACGCCATCGGGCGCGCGCAACAGCGCCACCGGGCGGTCCTTGAGGTGGGGCTGCATCAGCGCCGCCACCTGCGCGTAGTAGTTCACCAGCGCCAGCTTGGTGGTGCCGCTCAGGCGGTCAACCACGCGCCCGGGATGCGTCACGTGCAGCCGCGCCGGCCCCTTGCTGGCGACGGCGGGCGGATCGTGCGGCGCCATGCGCGCACTGGCACTGGCACGCCCACTGTCGCCACTGCGGCCCGACGCCTGGCGCCGCACGTCCTCGCGCCGGATGGCGCGGGCCGCCTTGTCCGCGCGCAGGCCATGGAACACGGCCTGGCGCAGCGAACCGTCGCGCGTCCATTCGCCAAAGCTCACCTCGGCCACCAGTTCCGGCCGCAACCAGTGGGGCCGGCCCGCGATGCGCCCGGCCGACGCGAACGGACAGTCGTCCGCCGCCAACGCGCGCATGCGCGCGGACAGGGATTTCAGTTCCCCCGCATCGAAGCCCGTGCCCACGTTGCCCGCGTAATGCAGCCGCCCGTGTTCGTCGTACACGCCCAGCAGCAGCGAGCCGAATCCACTCCGCGCGCCTTGCGGATCGGTGTAGCCGCCCACGACGAACTCCTGGCGCTGGCCGCATTTGAGCTTGATCCAGTCGCGCGTGCGGTGCGACACATAAGCACCATCGCGCCGCTTGCCGATGATGCCTTCCAGCCCCAGCCGGCATGCGGCCGCCACGGCCTGCCGTGGCGCCCCATCGAGCGCGGGGCTGAAGCGCACGCGCGATGACGGCCCGGCCGCGTCCAGCACGTGTTCGAGCAGCGCGCGCCTGCGCTCCAGCGGCACCTCGCGCAGGTCGTAGCCGCCACAGTAGGGCACATCGAACAGGTAGTAGATGATGCCGGCTGTGTGCTTGCCATCGAACGCCTGTTGCAGCAGGCCGAAGTCGGGCCGGCCCTGCGCGTCGCGCACGATAATCTCGCCGTCGTACCAGCCGGGCGGCAGACGCATGGCACGCAGGGCCGCGTGCAAGGGGGCCAGCTTCGCCGTCCAGTCCGCGCCGCTGCGCGTGGTGAGGCGGACTTCATCCCCATCCACCCTGCTCAGCAGGCGATAGCCATCGAACTTGGTTTCGAATATCCAGTCACCGGCCGTGGCGGGCGGTTGCTCCACCAGCGTGGCCAGTTGCGGCGCCAGCTTATCCGGCAACGCCGCCTTGCGGGCGCCGGCAGGCAGCTTGTCGGGCAGCGCGGCGCTGGCGCGGGCGCCCACCGCCGGTGCGGCACGGCCGGCTCGCCTGGCACCACGGCCGGACGGCCGCGTCAGCACGCTGTCGGGCATCGCCGCCACCACGTCGAACTCCGCCTCGGGCCGCGCATAGTCATCATGCTCCTTGATCAGCAGCCATGCCGCCTGGCGCTGCTCGCCGCGCCGCATCCGCACCAGTGCCCATTTGCCGCGCAGTTTGTGCCCGTGCAGCTCGAAGCTCAGATGGCCTTTCGCCAAACCCGCATGCGGTTCGCCCAGCGGCAGCCAGCTGCCCCGGTCCCAGACGATCACCTCGCCCGCGCCATATTCGCCCTCCGGTATCGTGCCTTCGAAACCGCCATAGGCCAGCGGGTGGTCCTCCACCTCGATCGCCATGCGCTTGACCTGGGGATCGTAGCTGGGCCCTTTGGGCACGGCCCAGCTTTTGAGCACGCCGTCGAGCTCCAGCCGGAAATCATAGTGCAGATGGCTGGCCCAGTGCTTCTGCACCACGAACGACAGCGCTTCCCCGCCCTCCCCGCCTGCGGCCGGTTCCGGCGTCTTGGAGAAGTCGCGTTTCGATTGGTAGTGATGAAGTGGGTCCGCCATGCCTGACAGGATAGCGCGCCGGTGGGCCGCCGATAGTACGCCAGCGCACACGGCGCGCAATATGTAAGCGATCGCACGCGCTTGTAAGCGGATGTAAGAGCCGTCAACGGCGCTCGCTGGAATCCCGTTTCTTGCTCACTGACACGGGAATTGTCCCGGCTGTATAAACCACCTGAAGGATGACATCATGACCAAGATTATCGCTACCCTGATCGCCGGCCTGTTCGCTACCGCGGCCTTCGCCCAGGCGCCCGCCGCCAGTGCCACCACGGCCAGCACCCCCGCCGCCGTCAAATCGGAAGCCAAGCCTGCGACGCCAGCCAAGCCTGCCGCCAGCGCCAGTGCCAGCGCCAGCGCCAAGGACACCGCCGCCAGCGCCAAGGCTGAAGAGAAGCCTGCTCCGGTGAAGGCCCACAAGAAGGCCAAGCATGCCAAGGCCCACAAGGAAGCCGCCAAGACGGAAACCCCGGCCGCATCGGCACCAGCCGCTGCCAAATAAGGCGTCCCCCGCCTTTGCCTCCTGCGAGCGGGACGCGGTCAGTTGGCCGGGTCCCGCTCGCTGCTTCCCACCGCCCGCGCGTGCCGGGCCCATCGCCCTCCACTGGTGCGCCGCCGGCGCTCCCGCTTCCGCACCAAAATCGCGCATTTCCGCTGGCACACTTCTTGATTGTTGATCAAGCGTGCTCAACAGGGAATGTACGACATGGCGACCTATTTCAATGAAATGACCACTGACGGCCTGGCGCATGACGCTAGCGCCGATGTACGAGAACACTACCGCGAATTCTGCGGCTGGCTTCAACGCCAGCCGGCCGACGTCATCGAGCGCAAGCGGGCCGAAGCCGATCTCACATTCCGGCGCGTGGGTATCACCTTCGCCGTCTATGGCGACGATGCCGGTACCGAGCGACTGATTCCTTTCGATACCATCCCGCGCATCATTCCGGCGGCCGAATGGACGCAATTACAGACTGGACTGGTGCAGCGCGTGAAGGCGTTGAACATGTTCATCCACGACATTTATCACGACCAGAACATCATCAAGGCCGGCATCATCCCGGCCGAGCAGATCTACCGGAACGCCCAGTACCGGCCGGAGATGCAGGGCATCAACGTGGCGTCCGACATTTATGCCCACATCGCCGGCGTCGATATCGTACGGGCCGGCCAGGGCGAGTTCTACGTGCTGGAAGATAATCTGCGGGTGCCGTCCGGTGTCTCCTACATGCTGGAAGACCGCAAGATGATGATGCGGCTGTTCCCGGAGCTGTTCGCCCGCAACCGCGTGGCGCCGGTCGATCACTATCCCGACCTGCTGCTCGATAACCTGCGCTCGGTCGCGCCCTTGGGCATCAACGATCCCACCGTGGTGGTGATGACGCCGGGCATGTACAACTCGGCCTACTTCGAGCATGCCTTCCTGGCCCAGCAAATGGGGGTGGAACTGGTCGAGGGCAAGGATTTGTTCGTCAGCGATAACACCGTGTTCATGCGCACCACGCGCGGGCCGAAACGGGTCGACGTGATCTATCGCCGCCTGGACGACGATTTCCTCGAC
The DNA here is from genome assembly GCF_014042365.1 of Rugamonas fusca. Lineage (GTDB taxonomy): Bacteria > Pseudomonadota > Gammaproteobacteria > Burkholderiales > Burkholderiaceae_D > Rugamonas > Rugamonas fusca. The sequence goes on along the minus strand of NZ_JACEZS010000009.1, from coordinate 167,204 downwards.
CCGCTGGCCTTCCGCGCCGATTCCTCGCTGGGCGTGCCCGGCTTGCTGTCGGTCTACCGCGCCGGCCGCGTCACGCTGGCCAACGCCATCGGCACCGGGGTGGCAGACGACAAGTCGATCTACCCGTACGTGCCGGACATGATCAAGTTCTACCTGTCGGAGCAGCCAGTGCTGAACAATGTGCCGACCTACCAGTGCCGCAAGCAAGAAGATCTGGCCTACACGCTGGCCAAGCTGCCGGAGCTGGTGGTCAAGGAAGTGCATGGCGCCGGCGGCTACGGCATGCTGGTCGGCCCGGCATCGACCAAGGCGCAGATCGAGGATTTCCGCCAGCGCCTGCTGGCCCGGCCGGACGGCTATATTGCCCAGCCCACGCTGGCCCTGTCGGCCTGCCCGACCTATGTGGAAAACGGCATCGCCCCGCGCCACATCGATTTGCGGCCGTTTGTCCTGTCCGGCAAGACCATCTCCATGGTGCCGGGCGGCCTGACCCGCGTGGCGCTGCAGGAAGGTTCGCTGGTGGTCAATTCGTCGCAGGGCGGCGGCACCAAGGATACCTGGATACTGGAACGTTGAGCGCATCAAAGATCAACCTGAGGGAGAGATTATGCTGAGCCGTACCGCCGACCATTTGTTCTGGATGGCCCGCTACACCGAGCGCGCCGAGAATACCGCGCGCATGCTCGATGTGAACGTGCAGACCTCCATGCTGCCGCAATCGGACGCAGAAAACGCCCAGGGCTGGCGCGCCCTGCTCGGCATTTCCGAGCTGCAGGCCGCGTTTGACCAGAAATACCGCTCGCTCGAAGGCCGCGAAGTGATCGACTTCATGGTGCGCGATCCGGACAACCCGTCCTCCATCGTCGCCTGCCTGACCCAGGCCCGTGAAAATGCCCGCGCCGTGCGCGGCACGCTGACGACGGAAGTCTGGGAAATCCAGAACCAGACCTGGCTGGACATGCAGCGCCGCCTCCAGAGCGACCTGCTGGAGACCGATCCCAGCAAATTCTTCGAGTGGGTGAAGTTTCGGTCCCACCTGTCGCGCGGCGTCACGGTGGGCACCATGCTGCGCGACGAAGCCGTGCATTTCATCCGTCTCGGCACCTTCCTGGAACGGGCCGACAACACGGCGCGTATCCTGGACGTCAAATACCACGGCGACCTCGGCAGCGTGGCCGAGGCCCAGCAAGGCATGAGCCAGCGCGACTTCTACTACTGGGGGGCGATGCTGCGCTCACTGTCCGGCTTCGAAATTTATCGCAAGGTCTACCGCGACGTGATCACGCCGGCCCGTATCGCCGAACTGCTGATCCTGCGCGACGACATGCCGCGCTCGCTGCTGGCCTGCATGGACGAGGTGGTCCAGAACCTGCACGCCGTGCGCAACGACGTCTCGGCCGACACGGAACGCTTCGCCGGCCGGCTGCGCGCGCAGCTTCAGTTCGGGCGGATCGACGACATCCTGGCGCACGGCCTGCACGACACGCTGACCCGCTTCCTGGCCGATATCTACGAACTGGGCAATCGGGTCAGCCGCGATTTCCTGGTGCCGCTGGCGGCCTAGACGGAAAGCGATGCGATGCGACTGACCATACGCCACGAGACCCGCTACAGCTACACGCTGCCGCTGGCCTACACCATCCAGCAGCTGCACCTGACGCCGCGCGTGGAGGCGCAGCAGCAGGTCCTGTCCTGGCAACTGGCCACGCCCGGCCATGTGCACGCCTACACCGACGCCTACGGCAACCTGTCGCACACGATGACGATGAACCAGCCGCACCAGGCGCTGTCCATCGTCGCCCACGGCGTGCTCGACACCCGCGCCCCGGACCGGGGCCGCATTGCCGACGGCGGCACGCTGTCGCCGCTGATCTTCACCGTGCCGACCCGGCTCACGGCGGCCGGGCCTGGCGTCCTGGCGCTGGCCGCCTCGTGCCTGCCGGACGGCAAGGCGATGACGCGCGACCTGCTGCGGCTGGCCGAGCACATCTTTGGTGCGGTCCGGTATCAAAAAGGTGCGACCGCCGTGGACACCGCGGCCAGCGATGCGCTGGCGCTGGGCCAGGGCGTATGCCAGGACCACGCGCACCTGTTCCTGGCCTGCTGCCATGCCCATGGCATCCCGGCGCGCTATGTGTCGGGCTATATCGATCCGGAGAACAGCGGCCACGCGGCCAGCCACGCCTGGGTGGACGCCTGGGCCGACGACGGCGATTACAGCGGCTGGGTCAGCATCGACGTCACCCACGCGCGCCTGATGACGGACGCCTATTGCCGCCTGGCCGTGGGCCGCGACTACGACAGCGCGGCGCCGGTGCGCGGCATGCGGCGCGGCGGCGGCACCGAATCGCTGAACGTGGACGTCCAGATCGTGCCCCAGTGACCTGTAAAATGACGCTACTTTCCATCCACACCATACCACCATGACTTATTGTGCTGCCATGCGGCTGAACGCCGGACTGGTGTTTTTATCGGATTCGCGCACCAACGCGGGGGTCGACCAGGTCGGCACGTTCCGCAAGATGAGCGTGTTTGAAGCGCCGGGCGAGCGCGTGATGGTCCTGATGACGGCCGGTAATCTGTCGATCTCGCAATCGATACGCGAGCTCGTCAACGAGCTGCGCACCGACGACGGGCTCAGCATCTGGAACGCGCCCAATATGTACGAGGCGGCCCGCATCCTGGGCCAGGCCGTGCGCCAGGTGCACGCGCGCGACGCGCAGTCGCTGGCCGGGTTCGGCATCGAATTCAATGTCAGCATCATCTTCGGCGGCCAGATCAAGGGCGAACGCTGCCGCCTGTTCCAGATCTACTCGGCCGGCAACTTCATCGAATCGCACGACGAGAACACCTATTTCCAGATCGGCGAAGCCAAGTATGGCAAGCCCATAATCGACCGCGTGATCACCCCGGCCACCTCGCTCGACGACGCCGCCAAGTGCGCGCTGATCTCCATGGATTCGACGCTACGCTCGAACATCTCGGTCGGCCTGCCGCTGGACTTGCTGGTGTACGAGACCGACCGGCTGGCCGTGACCCGTTTCGTCACCATCGACGAGCGCAACGAATACTTCCAGATGATCCGCAGCACCTGGGGCCGCCAGCTCAAGAGCGTGTTCGAAGGACTCGATGCGCCGGTATGGAACGCGGCCTGCGGCACGGCCGGCAACGTCCTGCATACGGCGCACGCGGGCAGCCAGCCAGTGCGGGTGACGCCGCCGGGCGCCAAGGCGCCGGCCGCGTCCGGCGTACCGTTACAAACCTTGTCCCAGCAATTCTCGGACGGACAACAGTAATCGCGCGCATAACGTAAAAAAGGCAGGGCGTCACCGCCCTGCCTTTTTTCTTTGTTACGCGCTCAGTGTCAGTTCGATGCCTGCATGGCCGCCTGCGGCAGTTGCGCGGTCGCCGGCTCGGCGCCATCCCAGCCGCCGCCCAGCGCGCGGATCAACGCCACCGTCGTCACGGCCTGGTTGCCGCGCAACTGGACGGCGTTACGCTCGACCGTGGCCAGGTTGCGCTGCGCGTCCAGCAAGTCCAGGTAGCTGGAACGGCCGGCCGCGTACAACTTCTGCGCCAGGTCAGCCGAACGGCGGGCCGACACCACGGCATCGTCGATCTGCGCCGTCTGGCCCGACAGGATGCGCAGGCCGGCCAGGTTATCTTCCACTTCCGCGAACGCCGTCAGCACGCTCTGGCGGTAGCTGCCCACCGATTCCTGCAACGCCGCCTCGCTGCGCGCGATGTTGGCGCTGTTGCGGCCACCGTCGATCAGCGGCATCGACATCAGCGCGCCCAGCATCCACGAACGGCTGCTCCACTTGAACACGTCGGCGAAAGTGCCGGCCGCGCCGCCGCCATTGGCGCTGATGGTCAGCGCCGGGAACATGGCGGAACGGGCCACGCCGATGCGGGCGTTGGCCGCTTCCATGCTGCGCTGGGCGGCGGCGATGTCGGGCCGGCGCTCGAGCAGCGTCGATGGCAGTCCGGCCGGGATCACGGGCAGCAGCGACGAGTCGAGCAGCGGGCTGGCGGCGGCCGTGAAGCTGGCCGCCGGTTTGCCCAGCAGGACGGCCAGCGCATGCTCGGTCGTCACCCGCTGGCGTTGCAGGCCGATGGCTTCCGCACGCGCCGTCGAAAGCTCCGTCTTGGCACGCGACAGGTCGAATTCGCCGATGTCGCCCAGGTCGAAGCGGCGCTGGTTGACCTTCACGCTCTCCTCGCGCAGGCTGACGGTGCGGTTCAGCGTATCCAGTTCAGCGTCGGTGGCGCGCAGGCGGAAGTAAGTCTGGGCGACATCGGCCTGCACCGACAGCAGCACCGAGCGGTACATGGCTTCCACGGAAGCGGCGTCGTTGCGGGCCGCGCTCACGTTGGACGACACGCGGCCAAACAGGTCCACCTCGTAGCTGGCCGTCAGGTTGGCCGAGTAGGCCGTGCCCGGCGCCACCGGCGTACCGGCCGGCAGCCCCAGCGACAGGGCCGAAGCCCGGTTGCGCTGCGCCCCCACGTTCACGCCCACTTGCGGAATGCGGTCCGCTTCCGCGATGCCGGCGATGGCGCGCGCCTGCTTGACGCGGGCCGCCGCCACTTCCAGGTTGGCGTTGGCCTTGGTGGCTTCCGCGATCAGCTCATTCAAGGCCGGGTCGTGGAAGGCCAGCCACCATTCGCCGCGCGGCTGGCGCTCGGCCGGCTGGCCCAGCTTCCAGGTGCTGCCATCGGCCGCCGTGTGCACTTGCGTGTCGGCTGGCGTCTGGCTTTCCTTGAACGCGGCCGGCACGTCCATGTGCGGCTGCTTGAATTCGGGCGCGGCGCAGGCGGTCAGCAGCAGCGCCGCTACCAGCGGGGCCACACCCCTGGCGATCAGGTTCGGTTTCATCAGTGGGTTCCTTCCATTTTCGCGACGGCGACAGCGGCCGGGGCGGATTTTTTCTCCAGGCGCACGGCCAGCATGCGCAGCAGGACGTAGAACACGGGCGTCAGGAACAGACCGAAGAAGGTCACGCCCAGCATGCCGGCGAACACTGCCACGCCCATCGCATGGCGCATCTCGGCGCCGGCGCCGTGCGAGAACACCAGCGGCACCACGCCCATGATGAAGGCGATCGACGTCATCAGAATCGGACGCAGACGCAGACGGCATGCTTCCAGCGCAGCCTGCACGATGGTGCGGCCATGGTGTTCCAGCTCGCGGGCGAATTCCACGATCAGGATCGCGTTCTTCGACGCCAGCCCCACCAGCACGAACAGTGCGATCTGGGTGAACACGTTGTTGTCGCCGTGGGTCAGCTTCACGCCCAGCAGCGCGCACAGGATGGACATCGGCACGATCAGGATCACGGCCAGCGGCAGGGTCCAGCTCTCATACTGGGCGGCCAGCACCAGGAACACCAGCAGCACGCACAGCGGGAACACATAGACCATCGTGTTACCGGACAGGATGTCCTGGTACACCAGTTCCGTCCACTCGTAGTGGATCCCCTTCGGCAGCACTTCGTTGACGATCTTCGTCATTTCAGCCTGCGCCTCGCCGGACGACACGCCAGGCGCGGGGCCGCCGTTGATCTCGGCCGACACGTAGCCGTTGTAACGCTGCACGCGGTCCGGGCCATAGCTGTCCTTCACGCGCATCAGCGACGACAGCGGGATCATCTCGCCCTTGTCGTTGCGGACCTTGAGCTGGGCGATGTCCTCCGCGTGCGAGCGGAACTTGGCGTCCGCCTGCACCCGCACCTGGTAGGTACGGCCGAACTGGTTGAAGTCGTTCACGTACAGCGAGCCGAGGTTGATCTGCAAGGTCTGGTAAATGGTTTGCAGCGGCACGCCCATCTGCTTGGCCTTGACCCGGTCCACGTCCGCGAACAGCTGCGGCACGTTGATCTGGTAGCTGGAGAACACGCCGGCCAGCTTGGGATTCTGCCAGGCCTTCATCTGCACCGCCTGCACCGCCTTGTTCAACTCATCGTAGCCCAGGTTGTCGCGGTCTTCCAGCATCAGCTTGAAGCCACCCGTGGTGCCCAGGCCATTGACGGGCGGCGGCGGCAGCACCATCACGAACGCGCCTTCGATCGCGCCCATGCGCTTGTTGATCTCAGCCGCGATGGCTTGCGCCGATTCACTCGGCTTGGTGCGTTCCTCGAACGGCTTCAGCGGCGTGAACACGATACCGGCGTTGGGCGCGTTGGTGAAGCCGTTGATCGACAGGCCAGGGAAAGCAACCGATGCTTCCACGCCCGGCACGTCCTTGGCGATGTCCGACATCTTGCGGATCACGGCATCGGTGCGGTCCAGCGAAGCGGCGTCCGGCAGTTGCGCGAAGCCGATCAGGTACTGCTTGTCCTGGGCCGGCACGAAGCCCGGCGGCACCAGCTTGAACATGAAGCCCGCGGCCACGGCCAGCACGGCGTACACCACCAGCGCGCCGCCCTTGCGCTTGAGGATGGCCGTCACGCCGGTCTGGTAACTGTCCGAGGTGCGGTGGAAGAAGCCGTTGAACCAGGTGAAGAAGCGGCCGAACACGGCGTCCATCAGGCGGGTCAGCTTGTCCTTGGGCGCGTCGTGCGGTTTCAGCAGCGAGGCGGCCAGGGCCGGCGCCAGCGTCAGCGAGCTGAATGCCGAGATCACAGTCGAAATGGCGATGGTCAGCGCGAACTGCTTGTAGAACTGGCCCGACAGGCCGGACACGAAGGCGATCGGCACGAACACGGCGCACAGCACCAGCGCGATGGCGATGATGGGGCCACTTACCTCTTTCATGGCCTGGATGGTGGCATCGTGCGGCGACAGCCCGTTGGCGATGTTGCGCTCCACGTTCTCCACCACCACGATGGCGTCATCGACCACGATACCGATGGCCAGCACCAGGCCGAACAGCGACAGCGTGTTGATCGAGAAGCCGAAGCCCAGCATCACGGCGAAGGTGCCGATGATGGAGACGGGCACGGCCAGCAGCGGAATCACCGAGGCGCGCCAGGTTTGCAGGAACACGATCACCACCAGCGCCACCAGGATCACGGCTTCGACCAGGGTGTGGATGACGGCACGGATCGATTCGCGCACGAATTGGGTCGGGTCATATACAACGCTGTACGTGACGCCTTCCGGGAAATCTTTCGACAGGCGGGCCATGGTCTCGCGCACGTCATGCGACAGTTGCAGCGCGTTCGCATTCGGTGCCTCGAAAATGGGGATGGCCACGGCCGAATTGTTGTTCAGCAGCGAGCGCAGCGCATAGGAATTGGAACCGAGCTCCATGCGGGCCACGTCCTTGAGCTGCGTGACGGCGCCATCGGCATTGGTCTTGATGATGATGTTGCCGAATTCCTCCTCGCTTTGCAGGCGGCCCTGGGTGTTGACCGTCAGCTGGAAGTCCGCGTTCCTGGTGGGGCCGGCGCCGATCACGCCGGCGGCCACCTGCACGTTCTGCTCGCGGATGGCCGCCACCACGTCGCCCGCCGTCAGGCCGCGCGCGGCCACTTTCTGCGGGTCGAGCCAGATGCGCATGGCGTAGTCGCCGGAACCGAACAGCTGCACGTCGCCCATGCCGGGCAGGCGCGCCAGCTGGTCCTTGATGTTGAGCACCGCGTAGTTACGCAGGTACAGGTCGTCGTAGCGGCCGTTGGGCGACTGCAGGTGGACCACCATGGTCAGGTTGGGCGAGGACTTCACGGTCGTCACGCCGATCTGGCGCACTTCCTCGGGCAGGCGCGGCAAGGCGCGCTGCACGCGGTTCTGCACGGCCGTCTCGGCCTGCTCGACGTTGGTGCCGATCTTGAACGTGACGGTCAGCGCCAGCGCGCCGTCCGAGGTGTTCTGCGACGACATGTAGAGCATGTTGTCGACGCCGTTGATCTGTTCTTCCAGCGGCGCGGCCACGGTTTCAGCGATGATCTTCGGATTGGCGCCCGGGTACTGGGCGCGCACCACCACCGATGGCGGCACCACGTCCGGATACTCGGAGATCGGCAGCTTGAGGATGGCGATCAGGCCCGCCACGAAGATGATGATCGACAGCACACCGGCGAAGATGGGCTTGTCGACGAAAAAACGCGATATGTTCATAATTTATTCCTTCTTGGTGGCAGCGTCGCCGGTGCTGACGGCGGCTACCTTGTCTGCTTTTTTCGCTTCCGGCTTGGCCACGTTGGCCGCCAGCGGATCGAAGTCCATCGCCACCACCTGCGGCGTGACGGGCGCACCCGGATGCACGCGCTGCAGGCCATTGACGATGATCTTCTCGCCCGGCTTCAAGCCCTCGCGCACCACGCGCATGCCGTCCACCGTCTGCCCCAGCTTGATCGGGCGGTATTCCGCCTTGCTGTCGGCGCCCACCACGAACACGAATTTGCGGTTCTGGTCCGTGCCCACGGCCCGTTCATTGATCAGGATGGCCTGCGACTGGCCGCCGTTGCCGCCGGCGCCGCCATCGAGCTGGACGCGGGCGAACAGGCCGGGCACCAGCGTGCGGTCGGCGTTGGCGAAGGTGGCGCGCATGCGCACGCTGCCCGTCTGCGGATCGAGCTGGTTGTCGACGAATTCCAGCTTGCCCTCGTGCGGGAAGCCGCTCTCGTTGGCCAGGCCCACTTTCACCGCCACCGGCTGGCCCTTGTGCGACATGGCGCCCACCCGCAGGAAGGTGTCCTCGTCGCCGTCGAAGCTGGCGTAGATGCGGTCGGTGGAGACGACGGAAGTGAGCACGGCGGACGCATCGACCAGGTTGCCGAGCGTGATTTCGGCCTTGCTCACGCGGCCGTTGATGGGCGCACGGACCTGGGTGTAGCTCAGGTTCAGCTTGGCCGCCTCGTACTGGGCCTGGGCGGCGCGGGCGTTGGCGTCCAGTTCCTTCAGGCCGGAAGCCTTTTCGTCGTACTCGCGCTGGGCGATGGCTTTATCGGCCAGCAGCTTCTCGGCGCGCACCAGTTCCAGCTTGGCCAGGTCGGCCTTGGCGCGGGCCGAACTGGCGGCCGCCTCGGCGCGGTCCTTCTCGGCCTGGTACGGGCGCGGGTCGATCACGAACAGCACGTCGCCCTGTTTGACTTCGCTGCCCGGCTTGAAATTGACAGCCGTGATGAAGCCGCTCACGCGCGAGCGGATCTCGACCCGTTCCACCGCTTCCAGCCGGCCCGAGAACTCCTGGGTTTCCGTCACGGCTTTCTGCACCACGACGGCGGCGGAAATGGGCGGGCCGCCGGCAGCCGGCGCCTCAGCCGGCTTGCCGGTTGCTTCATCGCACCCTGTCAGACCGATCGCGGCCAGCCCCGCCAGTGCCATAGCGGCCATCAGGGGCCGGGCTACAGCGGTCAAATATTTCGCGTTTTTCATGTTAAATCCTTTTTCTATGAAAATCTTTAATAGAGATGGCGGAGCCGGGCGACTCGGACAAAATTCGAGAAAACACGGCACTACCGCCCCGGTGGCAGGCCACGCAGAGCGTCAAGCAGGTCTTGCTAAGATGGCGGGGTATCCCTTATGCGGCTGGCGGCGTCTCGGTCCGGTCCAGGCCAGCGATGAAGCTGGCGATTTCTCCCAGCGCGTGGACTTTGCACGCGCATTCGTTACGGGCCCCTGATTCGTGCAGGGGCGCCGGCGGCAGCCGGCTGACGGTGGTCCTGGTGCCACAGGCGATCAGCTTGGCGCCATACAGTTCCGCTTCATCACGCAGCGGATCATCCTCGGCCGACAGGATCAATGCCGGCGGCAAATTCTTCAAACGACTCGATTGCAGCGGCGACGCGTACGGGTGCGTGCGGTCGGCCGCGTTGGGCAGATAGCCGCGGTAGCCGGCCGCGCAGGCGTCGGCCACGTCCACCATGTCGGCCGCCGCGCTGTTGCAGCGCATCGAGCCGGTACTCAGGCCCGGGTCCAGCATGGGCATGATCAGCAATTGTCCGGCCAGCGGCGGGCCGCCACGGTCGCGCGACATCAGCGCGCTGACGGCGGCCAGGTTGGCGCCCGCTTCAATGCCGGCCACGATCATCTGCTTGCCCGTCCAGCCCAGCTTGGCCTTGTTCTTGCGGGCCCAGTTCAAGATTGCGTGCGCATCTTCGACGGCGGCCGGAAACGGGCGCACGGGCGCCAGCGTGTAACTGGCCGCCAGCACCAGCTGCTCCGGATTGTCGTTCACCAGGTGGCGCAGGAACATATCGCTGTCCTCCAGCCCGCCCGTCACGAAGCCGCCGCCGTGGAAGAACACGATCAGCGCGTCGCGCCTGGTGCCGGCGGGGCCGTAGCTGTACAGGCGCGCGGGCAGCATGCCGTCCACGCCGCGCACGTCCAGGTTGCGGCTCTTGAGCTGGTCGGACAGCACGTTCATTGGTGCACCGTCCGTACCGCGTCCGCGGCGCAGGCCAGCTGCTCGCCATCGGCTTGCCATTGTTGGGTCAGGGCATGGACGCCGCTCGCCTCGGCCTGGGCCGCCTGCGCGTAGGTATCGGTGGTGACGATGGCCGCCAGCGCAGCCGCGCCTAGCGCGAGTCCTAACAGCGCCATGATTTCAGTCCGATATGCCATGCTGTTTTCCCTCCCAAACTGCCAGCTTCCGGCCCGACGGGGCGGTATTCCATGCTGCAGTACGGCAATCATAAACTTCAACTACAATAAGATAAATGTGGCAATGTCGAATTGATTGTTCATGAATCCGAACAATGAGATAGGAAGATGAATAAACTGCAAGCGATGGAAGTGTTCGTGCAGGTGGTGGACGCCGGCGGCTTTACCCGCGCGGCCGACAACATGCAGCTGCCCAAGGCTACCGTCTCCACGCTGATCCAGTCGCTGGAAGCGGCGCTGAAGGTCAAGCTGCTGCACCGGACCACGCGCCAGGTGACGGTGACGGCCGACGGCGCGGCCTATTATGAACGCTGTCTGCGCATCCTGTCGGACGTGCGCGAGGCGGAGGAATCGCTGTCGCGCACCCGCCTGAGCCCCAGCGGCCGGCTGCGGGTGGACGCGCCCACGGGCCTGGCCAGCGAAGTGCTGGTGCCGGCCCTGCCCGATTTTTTCGCCCGCTATCCCGACATCGAACTGGAACTGGGCAGCAGCGACCGCACCGTGGACCTGATCGAGGAAGGCGTGGACTGCTGCGTGCGCGGCGGCGCGCTGGGCGACTCCAACCTGATCGCGCGGCGGGTCGGCTTTTTGCACTTTCTCACCTGCGCCGCGCCATCGTATCTGGAGCGCTACGGCCGGCCCCAGCACCCGAACGAGCTGACGCGCCACCGCTGCGTGAACTATTTTTCCTCGCGCACCGGCAAGATCTACGAATGGGACTTCACCCGCGGCGACGAACTGGTGCAGACGCTGCTGCCCGGCTCCATCGCCGTCAACGACGCCAACGCCTACCTGAGCGCCGGATTGGCCGGACTGGGCATCATCCAGACCGCCCGCTTCGTGCTGGAACCGCTGATCGAGCAAGGCAAGCTGGAACTGCTGCTGCCCGACTGGACCTCGGCGCCGATTCCCATCCACGTGGTCTACCCGCAGAACCGCCACCTGTCGGCCAAGGTGCGCGTGTTCGTCGAATGGGTGGCCGAACTGTTCGCCCAACACCCCGGCATGCGCCTGCCCAAGACCTTGCGTCCCCTTAACACGGAGTCCACCCTATGAGCAATGCCCCGCACCGCATCGTCTTCCTCGACCGCGAAAGCCTGATCGCCAGCGTGCGCCTGCCCGCCTTCCCCCATCACTGGAACCAGTACCCGGCCACGGCCCACGCCGATGTGGTGGAGCGGCTGCACGACGCCACCATCGCCATCACCAACAAGGTGCCACTGCGGGCGGCCGACCTGGCCCGGTTGCCGAACCTGAAGATGATCGCCGTGGCGGCCACCGGCACCGACATCCTGGACCTGGCGGCCTGCCGCGAACGGGGCATCGTCGTCTCCAACATCCGCAACTACGCCATTCACACGCTGCCCGAGCACACGTTCGCGCTGATCCTGGCCTTGCGCCGCAACCTCATCGCCTACCGTGCCGACGTGGAAGCGGGCCGCTGGCAGCATGCGGGCCGCTTCTGTTTGCTCGACCATCCGATCAGCGACCTGGCCGGCAGCCGCCTTGGGTTGGTGGGCTACGGTGCGCTCGGCAAATCGGTGGCCGCGCTGGCGCGCGCGTTCGGCATGGAGGTATGCGTGCACACGCGCTCGCCCGTGAACGACTCCACCGTGCGCCAGGTCGGCTGGGACGAGCTGCTGCAAACGTCGGACGTGATCAGCCTGCACCTGCCATTGACGGAACAGACGCGCCACATGATAGGCGCGCCCGAACTGGCCCGCATGAAGCGCAGCGCCCTGCTGATCAACACGGCGCGCGGCGGCCTGGTGCACGAACAGGCGCTGGCCGACGCGCTGCACAACCACGTGATCGCCGGCGCCGGCTTCGACGTGCTGACGCAGGAACCGCCCCCGGATGACAACGTGCTGCTCCAGCTGCGCCTGCCCAACTTCATCCTCACGCCGCACACGGCCTGGGCCAGCGGCCAGGCCATGCAGGTGCTGGCCGACCAGCTGATCGACAACATCGAAGCGTGGGCAGCGGGCGCGCCGCGCAACGTGGTGGCGTGAGCGGGCCCGCTGGCGCATCCGTTAGAAGCTTTGCGGCGTACCCTTGTAGTAGACCGTTGCGGGCACGATGCTGCAGTTGAAGGTGATGGGCGTGGCCACCTCGTGCGCCCAGCCCTTGGTCACCAGGGTGGCAATGTCCATCAGCGTCAGCACGCGGTGATTGCCGGCGCCGGCGGCCAGCCCTTCCGGCGTGAACACCACGAGGACCACGGACCAGGCCACGTTGAAGTCGCCCGTGTGCGGCACGCCGATCAGGTGGTCATGGCCGATCAACAGCGCGCACTGGTTGGCAGGATAGCCGTACTCGACGCAGGCAGCCCCGCCATTGGGATAGCCGGGCGCCGGGAACGGCAGCACGTTGACGTGGTCGCAATTGTGCGGCTGGCAGTTCAGCGTGGCCGGGTTGATGGTCGAGTTAGCGGGATAGGCCGGCAGGTAGAGCGGCGCGGCCGCGCGCGGGTTGGCCATGGATGGGAACGGCGCCTTGGTGGGCGTCAACAGATAGACGGTGCTGCCATCCGCATCGTTCACGGCCGGCTCCACGGTCGCCCGGCCGAACGCCGTTTGCCCCGATTGGGCCTGTGCGCTCATGCTGGCGCCGACGCAACCCAGCGCCAGCAACAGCATTAAAACAGTTCGCTTGCACATCTTGTTCTCCCCGATGCTAACGGACGCACGTGGGCGCGTCCCTGCCCTCCTGCTGAAGTTGGATGAACGTCGCTTTCAATATAGTGCACGCATCTCATCCGTGCATTGCTACACCATGCAATCGTGCGCGGGGCGGCGGCAGGATGGACTTGTGTTTGCCGCGATGCGACCTACAGTGAAGAGTGCAAAGACAGCACGAATACCACATTCGGGGAGGCGATCATGGCAACCGCAGACTGGCGCCTGGAAGGCGACTGGGTAAAAAATTGCACCTGCGCGTATGGATGCCCATGCGACTTTAACGCAAGACCTACCGAAGGATATTGCAAGGGGCTGGTCGCCATGCATATCACTTCCGGCTATTTTGAAGGGACGCGGCTGGACGGCCTGTCATTCTGCGTGACGGTGCACTTCCCCGGCGCGCTGCATGAAGGCAATGGCGAGGCCCAGCCCATCATCGACGAACGCGCCACGCCCGCCCAACGCGACGCCCTGTTCGCCATCCTGTCCGGCCAGAACTCCCAGGAAGGCACGCTGTTCCACATTTTCAGCCTGATCGTGACCCGGATGCACGAACCCGTGTTCGCCCCGTTCCGCTTCGAATTCGACCTGCGCGAACGCCAGGCCCGTGTGGTCATCCCCGGCGTGCTGACGACAAGCGTGGAACCGATCAGGAACCCGGTGACGGGCGCGCCGTTCCGTGGCGCCGTCGTGCTGCCCGATGGCTTCGAGCACCGCGAAGGCCAGATCGCGTCGGCCGACATTGATAGCCTGGGCGCCATCCCCTTCGTCGCCAAGGGTAAGCACAGCACGCTGGCCCACGTGATCCAGAGCCCGGCGGGCGTGCTGGGCTGACACGGCGCAGGCCATGAGCGCGGCGATCCTGGCGCGCGTGCTGCACCACGAACGGGCGCTGCCGGTGCTGGCCGTGGCGCTCGTCACCGCGCTGGCGTGGACCTATCTGCTGTCCGGCGCCGGGACGATGGCGGAAATGGACGGCATGCTCATGCCCATGAGCACGGGACCGTGGACCGTTTCCCATGCGCTCGTCATGCTGGTCATGTGGGTGGTGATGATGGTGGCCATGATGCTGCCCAGCGCGCTGCCCATGCTGCTGCTCTATGCGACCATGGCGCGCAGGCATGGCGCCGTGCGGGGCATGGTGACAGGATCGGCATGGGCCGTACCGCTGTTCGGGCTGGCGTATGTGGCCGTGTGGAGCGGATTCAGCGTGGCGGCCGTCGCGCTCCAATATCTGCTGGAACGGGTGGCCCTGCTGTCGCCCATGATGGAAAGCACCAGCGTCGTACTGGCGGGCGCCACGCTGGTCGCCGCTGGCGTGTACCAGTGGACGCCCGTCAAATCCGCCTGCCTCGCCCACTGCCAGTCGCCGCTCGACTTCGTGCTGGCCAACTGGCGCACTGGCAACATGGGCGCGTTCCGGATGGGCATGCGCCACGGCGCCTACTGCGTCGGATGTTGCTGGGCGCTGATGCTGCTGCTGTTCGTGGGCGGCGTGATGAACCTGGCCTGGATCGCCGGCCTGGCCGTCTACGTGCTGGTGGAAAAGGTGACACCGGCGGGCCACTGGATCAGCCGCGCCACCGGTGTCGTGTTCATCGCCTGGGGACTGGCGACACTGCTGTCGCCTTACTTTGCGTTGAAGCTGGCGTAGTAAGCCTGGATGGCCGGCGTCGCGGCGATACGTTGCTGGTGCGCGTTGAGCGCGGGGGCCACGCTTTGCACCAGGTCCGTCGGCACATGGTCGAGGCGGCCCGAGTTCAGGTTACGCACATCGACGAACACTTTCAGGTCGGCGATGGTGAGGCGGTGGTCGGCAAAGTAGTCGCCGCCATGGGCCAGCAATTGCGCCTCCAGCCAGCGCAGGTAGACCGGCATGGACCCGTTGACCAGCGCCAGCCGCGCCGCCTTCTGCTCCTCGCCCGTCATGCGATAGGTCGGGCTGATCTTGTCGTTGGCGTTTTCCACCACATAGGTCACCTCATCGCACAGCAAGGCCTGGAACGGATCGGTCGGATACAGGCCGGCCAGCTTGCCGACGTAGCGCAGGATGGCGTCGCACTGCGAGACCTGCACACCGTCCACATGCAGGACCGGAACCTGGCCGAACGGCGTGCTCTTGCGCAGTTCCGCGAATTCGGGGAAGGCGAAACGATGGTCCTCGAACGGGATGCCGCCGATATGCAGCGCCAGGCGCGCCGGTTCGCCACGGCCGCCGTGGAAGTCGAAGTAGGTCAGTTTAAGTTGAGGCATCATGGTTTCCTTGGTGAGAGTGAAATTCGGTGTCAGGTCTGTCATTTGGACACAAGGACAATATCTTTGAGTTTAATCAAACTGCAAAGAGGTCGAATATGGTGAATGGCCTCCTACTACATAAGTTTTGATAATCGACAGTCGCGTCTTGAGAAAACTCAAAAAGGCGCGACAGCTGTCCGAATGACAGACCTGACACCGAATTTAAAGCAATATTCCGAAACGATCAAAACCTGTAGCAGTGGTCTTGCTGTGCGTCACTTCGCATAAACGGCGTGGTCCATGCAACCGACGTTTCACGCTGGCATTCCAATAACACCTTCCTTGACTCTTCCACGCCCTCAACTATAAATCCCCGCTTCCAGGCTCGCCCTAGTGCAACGGTTAGCGCCGTTTCGGGCGCGCGCGGATTGGCCATCACGCGCGTTGCCGGTTTTGGGACTTCATCCGGGGCCGGATCCCATACGCTCTTGCTGTTCCGTTGACTGGATTGAACGAGGAATGCACCGTCAGAGGCAGTAAATTGGCTTAGCGCATATGGGTCGGCGGCAGCTGTCGTTAATGCCTGGGCCTGCGCCGGCGCGACGACCAGGCTCAATACCGCGGCAAGCACGATACTTTTCATGGTCGGTCCATGCTCCCGCGCCGCGCACGTCGTCATAACGTCCCCGGCAACAGAATATTCCTGTCCACCTTCTGCACATCGCGCAGTCCGCAAAACGCCATCGTCAGATCGAGTTCATTGCGGATGATCTCCAGGCACTTGGTCACGCCCGGCTCGCCCATCGCACCGAGCCCGTACAGGAACGGCCGGCCGATGTAGACCCCGCGCGCGCCCAGCGCCAGCGCCTTGATTACGTCCTGGCCGGAGCGGATGCCGCCGTCCATGTGCACTTCGATCCGCTTACCGACCGCCTCCACGATGCCAGGCAGCGCGCCGATCGACGATTGCGCCCCATCGAGTTGCCGTCCGCCATGGTTGGAGACGATTAAGGCATCGGCGCCACTGTCGACGGCCAGCCGCGCATCTTCCGCTTCCATGATGCCTTTGATGATCAGCTTGCCGCCCCAGCGCTGCTTGATCCATTCCACATCCTGCCACGACAAGCTCAGGTCGAACTGCTGGCTGGTCCAGGCCGACAACGAGGACATATCCGACACGGACGACGCATGCCCGACGATATTGCCGAAGCTGCGCCGGCGCGTGCCCGCCATGCCCAGGCACCAGCGCGGCTTGGTGGCCAGGTTGAGGATGTTGGCCAGGGTCAGCCGGGGCGGCGCCGACAGGCCGTTGCGCACATCCTTGTGGCGCTGCCCCAGCACCTGCAAGTCCAGCGTCAGCACCAGCGCCGAACAGCGCGCGGCCTTGGCGCGGTCGATCAGGCGGTTGATGAAATCGCGGTCCTTCATCACATACAGCTGGAACCAGAACGGCTTGCTGGTGTGGGCGGCGACATCCTCGATCGAGCAGATGCTCATGGTCGACAAGGTGAACGGCACACCGAAGCGCTCGGCCGCGCGGGCAGCGAGGATTTCGCCGTCCGCGTGCTGCATGCCCGTCAGCCCGGTGGGTGCCAGCGCCACCGGCATGGCCACTGGCTGCCCCACCATTGTGCTTTGCAGCGTGCGGTTTTCCAGGTTGACGGCCACCCGTTGCCGGAATTTGATGGCGGCGAAATCGCTGCTGTTGGCCCGGTAGGTCGATTCCGTCCAGGAACCGGCGTCAGCGTAGTCGTAGAACATGCGCGGCACGCGCTTTTGCGCCAGCACGCGCAAATCCTCGATGCAGGTGATGATGGCCATAATAGCTTTCATATCAACGATGCTCCAAATCATCTTCGATTTGGCCGCGTCTGCCAACTAGAATGTGGACTGACATGGCACCGGCCACGCCGCTCCCGTCCCGCGACAGGGAGGTGCGAACCAGCCGATAGTCGGCTCCAAGCGTCGCACGAAATTGCATATGAAAAATTGATGATGCTGCATCGCAACACCCGCGGCATCTTGCAAAACAAAATGTGCTTAAATATGCGGCAGTGCAGCGCGCAAAGTCGTGCGGCGCTGGGCTGCAGCTGGAACAACAGATTGTTTCGCGATGCGCGCCAGGAGGCGCATCTTCCGTCAATCCTCTTGTCTCGCCTATCGACCATGTCTATTGATCCCACTGCACCAATGCAGGAATCCTCGCCCGATCTGCCGGGCGTCATCATCCGCCTGGCGTGGATAGGCGGCGCCCTCGTCGCCTTGCTGGTGCCGCTGGTGTTCTTCGTGGTCGCCTACCAGGGCGAGGTGGCGCCGCTCGAGGTGGCGCTGCGGCTCGGCGCGCGCGGCTACGCCGGCGCGGCGCCAGCGCAATCTGCCCCGGCGCGCTCGCCGCAAGCGGTCGTCCAGGCACTGTCCTGGCTGGGGGACGACACCGCGATCCGCCTGCTCGACGCCAACCAGCGCTTGCTGGCCGCCAATGCAGCCGATCCGGGCCTGCCGCGCCTGACCAGGTCCGTCATGCTGGAGGGCGACGGCGGCGCGCCGCTGCGGCTCGAACTGCGCCATTCGCTGCTGCCGCTGGCCACCATGACCCTGTTCATGCTGGCCCCCGGGCTGCTGCTGGGCCTGCTCGCCTTCACCTCGCTCAAGAGCGTGCCCATGCGCGCCTTCCACCTGGCCTTGCAAGAAGTGGCCGTGCGCAAGCGGACCGAGGAAAGGCTGGCCAAGTCGCTGTCCATCTTCACGGCCACCCTGGAATCGACGGCCGATGGCATCTTCGTCACCGACGTGCAGGGCCGTCCCATCGTCGCCAACCAGCGCTTTTTCGACCTGTGGAACTTGCCCAAGTCCGCCATCGCGGGCGTGGCCGCGCTCGACATGCTGGTCCTGCTGGCCGATCAATTGCGCGAGCCGCAAGCGTTCCTGGCGCTGCAGAAGGATTTGACGCGGCACATCGGCGACGACCAGGGCGCCATCCTCGAACTGCGCGACGGCCGCCTGTTCGAGTGGAATTCGCGCCCCCAGTACGTGGACGGCAGCGTGGCCGGGCGTGTGTCGAGCTTTCGCGACATCAGCGAGCGCAAACGGGCCGAGTCGCTGCTGGCGGCGGAAAAGCAAGTGCTGGAGATGGTTGTCTGCGGCAACTCCCTGCAAGCGGCGCTGGGGGAACTGGGGCGCCACGTGGAAATGCTGTCGGGACAGATGTTCTGCGCCATCCTGTTTCGCGAGAGCGAGCAGGACAGCAACCTGCTGTATGCCACCGGCCCCAGCCTGCCGCGCGCGGTGACGGACGCCATCGCCCACCAGGGCCAGGGGGCGCTCAATGACATCTTCGCCCATGCCGCCAGCCAGGGCGGCGCGCAGGACCATGGCCTGTCCGATGAATTCAGTGGCGTGATCGAAGGCATCGAGGTCCACCCCGCCTGGCGCCGCTATCGGGAGCTGCTGTCGCGCCATCAACTGTGCGCCTGTTTCGCCGTCTCCATCCTGTCGTCGAGCCGCCAGTTGCTGGGCGTGATCGTGGCGCACTATCGCAAGCCGGACGACCAGCCGCGCCACGACCGCGAACTGATCTGGGTGGCCGCCCACCTGACCGGCATCGCCATCGAGCGGCGCCAGGCCGAAGCCCGGCTGCAAGTGCTGGCCCACTACGACACACTGACGCTGCTGCCCAACCGCGACCTGTTCCGCGACCGGCTGGGCCAGGCGCTGACGCGGGTGGAGCGCCACAAGAGCCTGGTGGCCATCATGTTCCTGGACCTGGACCGCTTCAAGACCATCAACGACACGCTGGGCCACGACGCCGGCGACAACCTGCTGCGCGAAGTGGCCACCCGCCTGCAACGCTGCGTGCGGGCCGAGGACACGGTGGCCCGGCTGGGCGGCGACGAATTCACCGTGATCCTGGAACACATCAACAAGCCGGAGGAAGCGGCCATGGTCGCCAGCAAGATCGTCGAGGCGCTGAGCCCGGCCATCATGCTGGGCGGCCAGGAAACCTTCGTCACCCCCAGCATCGGCATCACCATTTATCCGGGCGACAGCACCACCAGCGAACAACTGCTCAAGAACGCCGACACGGCCATGTACCGGGTCAAGCAGGAAGGCGGCAATGGCTACCGCTTCTTCACGCCGGAACTGAACACGCTGGCCGTGGGCCGGCTGGAAACGGAAAGCGGCTTGCGCCGCGCCCAGGAGCGCGAGGAGTTCGCCGTGTATTACCAGCCCAAGATGGACCTCGAAAGCGGCGCCATCATCGGGGCCGAAGCGTTATTGCGCTGGAACCATCCGGAACGGGGGCCGGTCTCCCCCGTCGAGTTCATCCCCATCCTGGAAGAGACCGGGCAGATCGAACAGGTCGGCGAATGGGTGCTGAAAACCGTGTGCACCCAGCTGCGGCAATGGCAGGACGCCGCCCTGCCGCCCCTGAACGTGGCCGTCAACCTGTCCGGCCGCCAGCTGCAGCGCAACAACCTGGCGAGCACCATCGGCACCATCCTCGATGCCACCGGGCTCGATCCGCGCTTCCTGGAGCTGGAAGTGACCGAGAGCATGCTGATGCATGACGCCCCGTACGCCGTCGAGATGTTGATGCAAATTCGCGCCAAGGGCGTGATCCATATCGACGTGGACGATTTCGGCACCGGTTATTCGTCGCTGAGCTACCTCAAGCGCTTCCCGATTGACGCCTTGAAACTCGATAAATCCTTCGTCGATGGCCTGCCCTGCGACGAGGACGACATCGCCATCTGCCGCGCCGTGATCGCGCTGGCCCACAACCTCAAGCTGCGGGTGATCGCCGAGGGCGTCGAGAACGACGCCCAGCTCGCGTTCCTGCGCGATAACGGCTGTGACGTGATCCAGGGCTATATCGTCAGCCGCCCCCTGCCGGCCGACGCGTTCGCGCAACTGGTACGGCAACACGCTTGCATGCCAGGCCGGGGCGCGGGGTCGGACAGCCCGCGCCTGTCGCTGGTGCATTGAGACGCAACGGGCGCGCATAGCAAAAGGGCCTGAAGACTTGCATCTTCAGGCCCTTCTACTACCGATGTTCTGGTGCGGCTGGCAGGAATCGAACCCACGACCCCTTGGTTCGTAGCCAAGTACTCTATCCAGCTGAGCTACAGCCGCGCGAGGCAAGATTATAGCAGGGGTGTTTCTGAATGCCAATAGGAGATTTTCACTTTCCCCTCCCCTGGCGACGCTGCTGATTCGGAAAAGAAAAAGGGGTCAGATTTTGCAATCTGACCCCGATATTCTGGTGCGGCTGGCAGGAATCGAACCCACGACCCCTTGGTTCGTAGCCAAGTACTCTATCCAGCTGAGCTACAGCCGCAAAAAACAACATTATAACAGGTTTTCCGTATCGCGAAGTATTCCTTGAAGAAATACTACACGTTACTTCATGCAACGTCATACGATGGTGACGCGCTCCCTGTGGGGCGAACCCCGGCACTACTTAACACTACCATCAGACCCGACGATCTGATGCCGATATTCTGGTGCGGCTGGCAGGAATCGAACCCACGACCCCTTGGTTCGTAGCCAAGTACTCTATCCAGCTGAGCTACAGCCGCTTAAGCAACATTGTAACGCATTAATTAAATTTTGCAAAGTGCGATATTTTCAATCGCTTAGTTGGCCTGGCGATACAACCACCGAATCAACTACTCCGCAATAACGTAAAAACCGCGTTTATTGCCTCTTTCAGAAGGCTTGCCGTCCGAAAGAAGCAAGATTATAGGGAGGTTCAGCGTCCTTGTCCAGCACCATTTGCCCATGTCGTTCACGGTGGGCGGGTTGGCCCGCCCCGCCAGCCTCATTCACGCCGGTGATGCCGTGCATCACAACTCTAAATTGGCTTGTATAACCGCATTCCGGCATCATGCACCTGTCTCCTCTATCTCCTCCAAGGAAATAGATTCAGCCCGCTCCCGCAGCGGGCTTTTTTTTGTCCATAGGTCCAGGCCGCCAATTGGTGTAGGATGGTTCATCCTCGCCACCCAAGCGCCGCCCGCATGAAGCTGCCCGTCCATGTCACGCCCCCCGCCCCGGACTGGTCCCTCACCCGTCTGGGCGAGCCCGTCCATTGGCCGCCGGAATTACGTCAAGTAATCGATATCCTGCTCAACTGCCCCGCCCCCATGCTGCTGATGTGGAGCCGTGAGCAGATCATGGTCTACAACGAAGCCTACGTCGCCTTGAACGGCACGGCCAACCTGCAGGCGCCGGGCGGCAAGGTGCCGCCCGTGTCGCCGCCGGCCTGGAGCTGGAGCGGCGCGGCCATCGAGCACGCATGGGCCGGCCACAGCGCCAGCTACCGGGCCCAGCCGCTTTCCGTGTGGCGCAACGGTGCGCCGCTGCGCCTGCCCTGCGACCTGTATTTCACCCCGGTACGGGCTGCCGACGGCGCCGTGGCCGGCATCCTGTGCACGCTCGCGCCGGCCGCCCCGGCCCCGGCCAGCGTGCCGCCCCACGCGCCACTGCGCATCCTGGTGGTGGAGGACAATGCCGACGCGCGCTACCTGGCCTGCGAAACGCTGCGCGCGCTGGGTCACCAGGTCGATGCCGTGGCCAGCGGCGAAGCGGCCTTGCCGGCGCTGCAACAGGGGCCGGTCGATATCCTGTTTTGCGACGTCAGCCTGCCGGGCATGTCGGGCGTGGAACTGGCCCGCGCCGCCCTGGCCCGCCATCCGGGCCTGGAACTGCTGTTCGTGTCCGGCTACGGCGACGCGCTCACGCGCCACCTGCCCTGGCCCGTCACCACCTTGCAAAAGCCCTATGAACTGGCGCAATTGCAGCAAGCCCTGGCCATCATCAGCCGCCGCCTACACGATGCCGCGCCCTAATCTGACAGCATGGTGGCGCTATCGTGCAGGCCAGGCGGACACCGGTCCGCTACAATATTGTCATCGACATATGCACACCGCGTGTCTTGCCCCGTTGGCCAAGCAGCAGTTGCAGCGACTCACAAGGGCAACGACCCACCCATGACTTTTTCTACCGAGCCGACGGGCAGCTATCGTTTCGCCCCGGCAAAAACTGTCCAGTCCGCCGCCAGTGACGAACACGACGCTGAAATCGCCACGCTGCGCGAATCGTTGCGCCTGGCCGATGAGCGCAACATGGCCCTGCTGCGCAACGAGCAAGCCTTGCGAGAGCGCTTGCGCGTGGGCGAGGAGGAAATGCGGGCGCTGGCCAACGCCATGCCGCAACTGGCGTGGATCGCGGGACGCGATGGCAACATGATCTGGTGCAACGAGCGCTGGTATGCCTACACGGGCACGGCGCCCGACCAGCTGGCCGGCGCCGGCTGGCCCACCGTGTACGCGCCGGACTGCCTGCCGCAGTTGATGGCGCGCTGGCATGCCTCGCTGGCCAGCGGCCAGCCATTCGAGATGGAAGTGCCGATCCGCGGCGCCGACGGCCAATACCGCTGGTTCCTCACGCGCGCCAATCCGGTGCGCGACAGCGGCGGCCACGCGCTGCGCTGGTTCGGCACCAGCACCGACGTGGACCAGGTCAAGCGGGCCCAGGAAGCGTTGCGCGATGAGACGGCCGTGCTCGAGTTGCTCAACAGCACAGGCAGCGCGCTCGCTTCGACCCGCGACCTGCCGCCGCTGCTGCAAGAGGTGACGGACGCGGCCACCCGCATCAGCGGCGCCCGCTTCGGCGCGTTCTACTATCACAGCGGCGACGGCCAAGGCGCGCCCCAGATGCTGCACGCCTTGTCCGGCAGCGCGCCCGAGCAATTCCCCAGCTTCGGCCGGCCCCGCGCCAGCGCCCTGTTCGGCATCGGCTTGCGCGGCGAAGGCACGGTGCGCAGCAACGACTTGCTGCGCGACCCGCGCCATGCCCAGGCCATGCGCGAACAGGCGGCCGCCCTGCCCGTCATCCGCAGCTACCTGGCCGTGCCCGTCGTGTCGCGCTCGGGCGAAGTGGTGGGCAGCCTGTATTTCGGCCACCCGGAGCCGGACATGTTCAGCGAGCGCACCGAGCGCATCATCGGCGGCATCGCGGCCCAGGCCGCCGTGGCGATCGACAACGCGCGCCTGTACGCGGCGGCCCAGCACGCGGCCGAGGAACGCAAGGTGCTGCTCGACAGCGAACGCTGCGCGCGCGCCGAAGCCGAGCGCACCAGCCGCCTCAAGGATGAATTCCTGGCCACCCTGTCGCACGAACTGCGCACCCCGCTCACGGCCATCCTCGGCTGGGCCCAGGTGCTGCGCCGCGGCAACCGCGACGTGGCCGACGTGCAGCGCGGCCTGCACACCATCGAGCGCAACGCCCGCGCCCAGGCCCAGCTGATCGAGGACTTGCTCGACATGAGCCGCATCACCTCCGGCAAGGTGCGGCTGGAGGTGCAGGTGCTGGCGGCGCACACGATCGCCGAGGCCGCCATCGACGCCGTGCAACCGGCCGCCGACGCGCGCCAGATCCGCATCGAGCGCCAGTTCGACCGGCACGCCGGGCTGGTGGCGGCCGACCCCAGCCGGCTGCAGCAGATCATCTGGAACCTGCTCAGCAATGCCCTCAAGTTCACCGAGCGCGACGGCACCGTCACCGTGCGCGTGGGCCAGGCGGACGGCCAGCTCGAGATCGCCGTCAGCGACGACGGCATGGGCATCCGGGCCGAATTCCTGGCCCACGTGTTCGAGCGCTTCCGCCAGGGCGACGCATCCACCACGCGCCGCCACGGCGGGCTGGGCCTGGGCCTGGCCATCGTCAAGCACCTGGTGGAACAGCACGGCGGCACCGTCGGCGCCGCCAGCGAAGGCGAAGGCCGCGGCGCCTGCTTCACGGTGCGCCTGCCGCTGGCCCACGGCAGCGGGCCGGAGGCCCGTTGAAGGGCCGGCCGGGACAGTCCGTTGCCGGTTTGGTTTATAATTAAACAATACCTGACGATCAACGGAACCGGATACGGTTTCGCTGCGCCGGATCAGATTGCCAAATAGCAACAGTCAATTCCTACCCGCGCATGCGGCACTGTCCTACAGCAACTTTCTGTGCGTTTGCTACACTTCAAAAAGGATCAAAACGCGGTACAATAATTTCCATGTGGAAATAATTGCTCTCGCGTGCGCCATGTCCCGGCAGGGCGCGCTATTATCGATTTATTACGCCACTGGCGGGGTGCCGTGGCGTGTGCAATGACTGAGAACACTATGCCGAGTCGAGATGAAATCCTGAACGCCAAGATACTGGTGGTGGATGACTGCGCCGACAATATCGACCTGATGCTGGAAATCCTGCGCGACGCCGGCTACACGGACGTGAAATCGACCATGTTGCCAGAACAGGTCTGCCCGCTGCACCGCCAGCATTGCTACGACCTGATCCTGCTCGACCTGCAAATGCCGGGCCTGAACGGTTTCCAGGTCATGAAGGGCTTGAAGGAAATCGAGCAGGGCGGCTACCTGCCCGTGCTGGCCCTGACGGCCCAGCCCAGTTTCAAGATCGCCGCGCTCGAAGCGGGCGCGCGCGACTTCATCAGCAAGCCGTTCGACCTACTCGAAGTGCACAAGCGCATCCACAACATGCTGGAAGTGCGCCTGCTGTACAAGGAACTGGCCCAATACAGCAAGCAGCAACAGGAACTGGCGCTGCACGATCCGCTCACGGGCCTGCCCAACCGGCGCCTGCTGGAGGACCGCATCGCCACCGTGCTGCAGCACGCCGTGCGCCAGCACACCAAGGCGGCCGTCATGTACCTGGACCTGGACGGTTTCAAGGGCATCAATGACACCTACGGCCACGCCTGCGGCGATGAAGTGCTCAAGATGGTGGCGCAACGCCTGACGGGCTGCTCGCGCAAGGAGGACACCGTGGCCCGCGTGGGCGGCGACGAATTCGTCATCGTGCTGGGCGATGTGACCACCTTGCGCGACGCCCAGGAACCGGCCGCCAAGCTGATCGAGGCCGTGTCGGAGCCATACCAGATCAACGGCCTCACGCTCAAGCTATCCACCAGCATCGGCATCAGCCTGTTCCCGGACGACGCGGACAACGTGGACGCCCTGATCGGGGTGGCCGACATGGCCCTGTACCAAGCCAAGCGCTCGGGCAAGAACCGCTGCTGCGCGGCGTCGCTGGCGGCCCCGCTGCCCAGCGCGCCGGCCCACCACAGCATGCTGTCCACCCCGGCCTGAGCGGGGCACCCTGGCGGCGCCCCGGCGTTCCAACCCGGCCGCCCGGTCGCCATGTTCGCCGGACCCGCCTGTGCCCCCGCAGGCCGCGGCCCCGCTGGTCCGCAAGCCGGACCGCGTACCGGACCGCAAACTGCCCCGCTAATGGCGGCGGGCCGGCGTGGCCGCCGTGCGCCCGCCTTTGGGCATGCCATGCTGCAAGCCATGGGCCGTGCTTTCCTCCACTTGCGCCGCGTGCTGGTGATCGCCATGTCCGTCCACCACTTCCGGCGCCACTTCGATGCGGGTCACGCTGGCATCGACCGATAACGGGTCGCTGGCCGGAAACGTCATTTCCACCGCCTCGTCAAGCAGCGTCTCCCTGGCCTGCTCCACCGGCGTGGGTGGTTCCTCGTCGGCCAGCGCCGTGATGACGGTGGCCCATTTGACGCAATCGAGCCGTGCCAGGTCGCGCACGCTGTGCACGCCAAACACCTGGGCCAGCGCCGCGGCGCCCTGCGCGCTCATGCTGCGCAAGGCCGTGACGGGCGCCTCGGCCAGCGCCCGCATGCCCAGGTCCGCATAGTCATCGTTGATCAAGGTCTTCAGGTTCATGATGCCATTCCTCCACGATTGGGCTGGGGCGGTGCTGCGCCAGCCTGGCTACCTCGCCACTATGGTGGCCGCGCGTTCCGCCGTCTGTGCGGCAGCGAACGGTGCCCTTGGACCTGACGCGGGTACGATAGGGCTACGGTTTTGACATTCGTAAATGCTATTGCTATGATCGATCAGCACTTTTCTGGCGGCCTCATGACAGCCCTCCCCACCACGGCTGCCCTGCCCGCCGCCCAGCGCAGCGCACTGACCGACAGGCCTGACCCCGTGCCCACACTGCAGAAACCGAAGATCCTGGTCGTCAACGACGACGCCGCCAGCCTGTTCGCGCTGACGAGCTTGCTGGCCCAGTGGGCCGACCAGGAAGGCTATGAAGTGCTGCCGGCCAGTTGCGGCCAGGACGCCCTGCGCCAGGTGCTCAGGCATGATTTCGCCGTGATTTTGCTCGACGTCAATATGCCCGGCATGGACGGCTTCGAGACGGCCGAGGCGATCCACCAGCGGGCCCGCTCGGCCAACATTCCCATCATCTTCATCACGGCCTACCTGGCCGACGAACTGGACCGGCTCAAGGCTTACCAGCGCGGCGCCGTCGACTTCCTGTTTACGCCCGTGATCCCGCAAGTGTTGCACGCCAAGATAGCCGTGTTCGTCGCGCTGGCCATGAAGAACGAGGCATTGCGGCTGCAGGCCCGCCAACTGAGCCTGCGTACGACGGCCCTGACCGGCACCAACAAGCGGCTCACGCGCGAGATCGAGGAGCGCAAGACGGCCGAACGGCAGAACCACGCCAAGGATGAATTCCTGGCCATGCTGGGCCACGAACTGCGCAACCCGCTGAGCGCCATCAGCAGCGCCGCCACGCTGATCGGCCTGCCCGGCGTGTCGCCCGAGGGGGCGGCCCGCGCGCGCCAGATCATCCAGCGCCAGAGCCAGCACCTGGGGCGCATCGTCGATGATTTGCTGGACCTGTCGCGCGCCATGTCGGGCAAGATCCTGCTCAACCGCGCGCCGCTGGACCTGGCGGCGCTGGTGGCGGCCTGCCTGGAAACGTGCCGCGCCACCGGCCGCGCCGCCGGCTACACGCTGCACCAGCAACTGGAACCGGCCTGGGTCGACGGCGACGCCACCCGGCTCGAACAGATCGTCAGCAACCTGCTCGACAACGCCCTCAAGTACACCCCGCCCGGCGGCCGCATCGCGGTGCGCACCGGCAGCGAGGGCGGGGACGCGGTGCTGACCGTGTATGACTCCGGCGTGGGCATCGCGCCCGAGCTGCTGCCCCAGGTGTTCGACGTGTTCGTGCAAGGGGCAAGCACGCTGGACCGCGCCCAGGGCGGGCTGGGCATCGGCCTGTCGCTGGTGCGCCGGCTGGCCGAATTGCACGGCGGCCACGTGCAGGCCGACAGCGACGGCGACGGCGCCGGCAGCACCTTCACCTTGCGCCTGCCCCGCGTGGCGCACGGCGAACCGGCCGCACCGGCCCCGGAAGCCCTGGCGCCGGCCGGCAAGCCCATGGTGCTGCTGATCGAAGACAATGACGATGGCCGCGAAATGATGGCCATGATGCTCAGCTGCTATGGCTACGCGGTGCAGCAGGCGGCCGAGGGCGGCCTGGGCTTGCAACTGGCGGCCCGCTGCCAGCCGGGCCTGGCCCTGATCGACATCGGCCTGCCGGCCATGGACGGCTACGAGGTGGCGCGCCGCTTGCGGGCCGACCCGGCCACGCGCGACATCAAGCTGGTGGCGCTGACCGGCTACGGCCAGGCCGAGGACCGCCAGCGCGTGCTCGACGCCGGCTTCGACCGCCACCTGGTCAAGCCGGTCGACGTCGAGCACTTGCTGCAAGTAATAGGCCATTGCATGGGCCAGGCGGTGGACTGACAGCGTGGACTGACGGCGCCGTTGCCACTGTCGCGCCCGCAGTGCGCCAAAGTTTCCCATCCTCAGGTATGATCGCCTCAAATGTTGTTCCACCACCAACCGAGTATGCCATGCCCGTTCAGGCCCCCCCTCCTACCGATCCGGCCGCGCCAGAGGCGCAACGCACTGCGGAATTGAGCGAACTGCTCGGCCATGTACACACTTGCTGGGACGACGAACGGCGCTCGCTGTCGCGCCAGTTGCACGACAGCCTGGGCTCGTCGCTGACGGCCCTCACCATGCACCTGGGCCTGCTGATGCAGAAGATGCCACAGGAACCGGCCCTGCAGGAGCGGGCCGCCCACATGAAACAGTTGCTGCACCAGATCGTGGAAACCAACCGCGACATGCAGCACCGGCTATGGAACGACAAGCTGGAGTTTCTCGGCGTGCGCGTGGCGCTGGCCGAGCAGGTGGCCCAGTTTAGCGCCAGCCATCAACTACAGGTCCATTGCAGCCTGCCCGACGAGGAACTGGAATGCCCCCGCAGCCACAGCGTGGTGCTGCTGCGCGCGCTGGAGGAAGCGCTCGATAACGTGGCCGCCCATGCGGACGCCACGGCCGTGGACGTGATCGTGGACGACAACGACGAACAGCTGGTGCTCACGGTGCGCGATAACGGCGTGGGCCTGCCGCCTGGCGGCGCCTTGCCGGTCCACGGCAAGTATGGCCTGCGCATGGCGCGCGAACGGGCGGCCCACCTGGGCGGCCACTTGACCGTAGCCGCCAACGGCCCCCGTGGCGTGCAACTGACAGTGGTGCTGCCCAAGCCCTTCAGTGCAGCTTGACCAGCGGCCGGCCGCGCTCTGTCCACCCTGGGCGCTGGTCAGCCCGCGCCGGGGCGGCAGCGGCCGCCCCGTGCCGGGGCAGGATCAGTCGTCGCGGCCGTGGCCGTGGCCGCGGCCGTTGCCGTTGCCATGCCCCTTGCCACGGCCGGGGCCATGGTCATCATCACGGCGGTCGTCACGGCGGTCATCGCGATAGTCACGGCCACGGTCGCCGTGCTCGGCGCGGTAACGGGGCGCGTATTCGTTCTGGTACCAGTTATCGTCCACGAACAGCACGCGCTGGCCGCAGGCATGGTATTCCTGGCAGTGCTTGTCCCAGTGCTTGGCGTGGCCAGGCGGCACGCGCAGGTAGATCGGCGCCGTCTCCACGTAGCGCGTGGGGCGCTGGACGATCACAGGTTCGCGGTACAGCACTTGCGGCTGCGGATAATTACCGAGGTCGATGCGGCCGTAAAAACCAGGCTCGCCGATGCTGATGGACACACCCACGTCGGTCGCCATTGCGGTGGAGCACAGGGCCAGCAGACTGGCGGCAAGAATCAGAGGTTTCATTGAGGTTGTTTCCCGTTGTTATAAAAATAATTAAAAATCGCGCGATGCCGGCGAGAATCACATTTTAACCGTCGGACAAGCGCCGCACCGTACGCGAACGAACATATCACCACAATCGCGCCAGCGGCAACACCACGCCGCCGAATAGTGACCAGTCAGCCGAGGCCCGGTTCAAGCCCTTGGCCAGGCCAACGTCCAGCGTCATGTATTTGCTGGGACTGTAGGCCGCCGCCACCAGCGCCTGCGCCGTGCGGTCAACGCCGCCACGGCGCGTGCCCGACAGCTCGCCCGTCACGCCCCAGCGCTCGGACACCGGCACCGAGAACGAGGCCGACAGGCCGGTCTGGGTGCGGCTGCTGCCGTCGTCCCACACGCCGAGCCGGGTCAGGTTCACGTTGGCGTCCATGTGCACCAGGTCGAAATCGTGGCTGTAGATGCCGTTGACGCTGTAGTCGGCCCGGCCGCTGCCGATGCTGTCCCTGGCCGTGGGGGCCTTGGCGCCCAGCTCCAGGCCGAAGGCGGTGGCGCTGTCGACCAGGAAGGCGCGCTTGAGCACGAAGGTGGTGTCGCCCACGCCGTGCGCGCGTCCGCCGTGATCATCGGGGGCCGACACCCACGCCTCGCCGCCCACCACCACGCCCCAGCTGTCGCTGAAGCCCAGCTTGAGCGCGTAAGGCAAGCTGTTGCGGTGCCCGCCATCGGCCCTGGTGGCCAGGCCGCCCACTTCCAGTTCCAGCTGGCCCGGATACGGCAGCTGGGCCGGGCTGGACACGGACGGCCGGTACGGCGTGACCGGCTGCATGTCATCGGCGCGGCCAGGCGCGGCCACCGCGGCCAGCGCGGCCAGGGCCAGCAGGCTTGCGGCTTGACGTTGGATCATGCTGGTCTCCTTTGCATAGTTCACCACTGATTAGTTGCTTCTCAGCCAGCAGCCTAACACTGATCGCGGGGTGGCCCAAGCACCGATGCAAACTTGCTGGACAGAAAAAACACTGCTATGCTAATCGTTTGATCTCTAACCATTTGCGAGCAAACCTTTTGTCCTCTATCGAAGACCGCTTCTCGGCCGCCCTGCACACGTCCGCGCGCGGCTGGCGCCTGGCCGTGGACCGCCGCCTGAAGCACCTGGGCATCAGCCAGGCCAGCTGGATGGCCATCGCCATCGTGGCCAAGGCCGCCACACCGCTGTCGCAGACGCGGATGGCCGCGCTGGTCGGGGTGGAAGATCCGACCATGGTGGCCACCATCGACCGCCTCGTGAAGGCCGGTTACGTGTTGCGCACGCCCTCGCCCACCGACCGCCGCGTCAAGCTGGTGAGCCTGACGGACGCCGGCCAGGAAATCTACCGCACCCTCAAGGCCGAATCGGACGTGCTGCGCGCCGACCTGTTGCGCCACATCGACCCGCAAGCGCTGCGACTGGCGACGGAAGTGCTGGAAACGCTGCAGGCCGGCATCGAGGCGCAGCTGTGAGCGCAACCGGCACGGCAGCCGCCGGCGCCGACGATGGCCTGAACCGGCCCATGATCACGCTGTCGATCATGCTGGCCACCATCATCCAGGCGCTCGACGGCACCATCGCCAACGTCGCGCTGCCCCACATGCAGGGCAGCCTGTCGGCCTCGCAGGACCAGATCACGTGGGTGCTGACCTCGTTCATCGTGGCCGCCGCCATCGCCACGCCGCTCACCGGCTGGCTGTGCGACCGCTACGGGCAAAAGAACATCTTCCTGTCGGCCGTGGCCGGATTCACGGCCGCCTCCGTGCTGTGCGGGCTGTCCGCCTCGCTGGGCCAGATCGTCGCGGCGCGCCTGCTGCAAGGCGTGTTCGGGGCGGCGCTGGTGCCGCTGTCGCAAGCCGTGCTGCTCGACATCAACCCGCGCGAGAAGCACGGCTCGGCCATGGCCGTGTGGGGCATGGGCGTGATGATCGGCCCCATCCTCGGCCCCACGCTGGGCGGCTGGCTGACCGACAGCTACAACTGGCGCTGGGTGTTCTTCATCAACGTGCCGGTGGGCGCGCTGGCCTTCTACGGCATCTGGAAATACATCCGCCCCAGCCCGGCCGCGCGCCGGATGGCCTTCGACGGCTTCGGCTTCGCCACCCTCAGCCTGGCCATCGGCGCGCTGCAGATGCTGCTGGACCGGGGCGAACAGAACGACTGGTTCGCCGCTACCGAAACGTGGGTGGAAGCGATCGTCATGACGCTCAGCTTCGCGTACTTCGTCGCCCACACGGCGCTGCGCCCGGCCGGCAAATCGTTCTTCAACTACCGCCTGCTCAAGAACGCCAACTACGCCAGCGGCCTGCTGTTCATCTTCATCGTCGGCCTGGTGCTGTACGCCACGCGCGCGCTCACGCCCACCATGCTGCAAGGGCTGATGGGCTACCCGGCCGCCCTGGCCGGCCTGGTGACGGCGCCCAGTGGCCTGGGCACCATGTTCGCCATGCTGGTGGTGGGCCGGCTGGTGGGCCGGTTCGACCTGCGCCTGCTGCTGGGCACCGGCTTCGCCATCACGGCCCTGTCGCTGTGGTCGATGAGCGGCTACACGCTGGTGCTGTCGCGCGGCGACATCGTGTGGCCCGGCGTGGTGCAAGGCCTGGGACTGGGCCTGGTGTTCGTACCGCTCAGCACCGCCACCTTCGCCACGCTGTCGCCGGAAATGCGGGCCGAAGGCACGGCCATCTACAGCCTGGTGCGCAACATCGGCAGCAGCATCGGCATCGCGCTGGTGCAAACCCTGTTGGTGCGCAATACGCAAACCATGCACGCCGCGCTGGCCGAGAAGGTCACCTATGGCAATCCCGCCCTGCTCGACAGCCCCGTCTACAACCTGGCCACGCCCGAAGCGGCCACCGCGCTCAATAACGAAATCACGCGCCAGGCCTCGATGATCGCCTACGTGGACGACTTCTGGCTGATGATGGTGCTCACGCTGTTGGTGATTCCCCTGCTGTTGCTGATACGCCCGCCAGCCAGGCCGGCCGCGCCGGCGCCAGCGCCCACCTCCGCCCACGCCGCCACGGATTCTAAACAAGACCAATGACGACACTCCACCGCTCTCAAATCGCACTAGCGCCGCTGCGCATGCTGCTGGCGCTGGCCCTGGCCGGCTGCGCCCACATCCCGCACGACAGCGCCCCGCTGCCCCAGCGCGACGTGGCCGGCGCCAGCCTGGCCGCCGACATCCGCCTGGCCCACGATGGCTGGCCGGCCGCCCGCTGGTGGACCGGCTACGGCGACCGCCAGCTCGACGCGCTGATGGCGCAGGCGCTGGCCTCCGCCCCCAGCCTGGAGGTGGCGGCCGCCCACATCGGCAGCGCGCACGCCGCCCTGGACAGCAGCAGCGCCACGCTGGGCGTGGAGCTGGACGGCCACGCCGACATCAACCGCCAGCGCTATTCCGGCACCGGCCTGTTCCCCGCGCCCATCGGCGGCAACTACTTCACCGAGGAGAACGTGCGGCTGGAAGCACGCTACCACTTCGACTGGTGGGGCAAGAACCGCGCCCAGATCGCCGCCGCCGTCGGTGAGCTGAACGCGCAGCGCGCCAGCTACGCCCAAGCCGAACAGGTGCTGGCCGCCGCCACCGCGCAAGCCTACTTCCGCTTGCAAGGCACATGGGCGCGGCTGGACAACACCGAGCGCCAGATCGCCATCCAGGCGCAATTGGTACAGGACCAGGCCAACCGCATGGCCCATGGCCTGGCCAGCAGCGACAGCGCGCACGCCGCCGAAGCGGACCTCGCACAACTGCGCAAGCAGCGCGCCCGGTTGCAAGCGGACGCCGGCGCCGCCCGCGAAGCCTTGCGCGCCCTGCTGGGCGCGGACGCCAGCGCGCTGGAAAACCTCAAACCCCACGCACTGGCCACCACGCCGCACGCCCTGCCCGCGCACTTGGGCATGGAACTGCTGGCGCGCCGTCCCGACCTGCAGGCGGCCCGCTGGCAGGTGCAGGCGGCGCTGAGCCAGACGGAAGCCGTGCAGGCCGCGTTTTACCCCGACATCAACCTGAGCGCCGCCATCGGCCTGGACTCGATCTCGTACCAGCATCTGCTGCAAGGCGCCAGCCGCACGCTGTACCTGGCGCCCACATTGAACCTGCCCCTGTTCGACAGCAAGCGCCTGAACGCCCAGCTGGCCAGCGCGCGCAGCGCGCGCGATGAAAAGGTCGCTGCCTACAACCAGGCCGTGGTGCAAGCCGTGCGCGAGGTGGCGCAGGACAGCCTCGCGCTGCAAGGCTTGGAACAGCAACTGGCCCGCCAGGCCGACGCGACGGCGGCAGCCAGCGCCCAGCTGCGCAGCGTGCAAGCCCGCGCCGCGCACGGCCTGGCCGACCACCGCAGCGAACTGGCCGCGCAACTGACCCTGCTGCGCCAGCAGGACAGCGCGCTGGCCCTGACGCACGCCCAGGTGCAGGCCGAAGTGGCCCTCACCCAGGCGCTGGGCGGCGGCTACCGCAACGAAGCCGCCACCAATTGACCCGCACCGCATAACAGGAATCCCCATGAGCACCGACAACACCAACAACAACGAGCGCCAGCGCAAGCGCGTCCTGCTGGCCATCACCGCCCTGTTCCTGCTGGGCGGCGCGGCCTACGCGGCCTACTACACGCTGATCGGATCGAAGGAACAGGAAACGGACAACGCCTACGTGGGCGGCAACCTCGTCACGCTGTCCTCGCAAGTGGCCGGCAACGTGCAGGACATCCGGGCCGACGACACCCAGCTGGTGCAGGCGGGCAGCCCGATCGTCCAGCTGGACGCGGCCGACGCCGACGTCGCCCTGAGCCAGGCCGAAGCCCGGCTGGGCGCCACCGTGCGCCAGCAACGCCAGCGCTACGCCGACGTCGCCCAGTACGACGCCACCATCGCCCAGCGCCGCCTGCTGCTGCGCGAGGCGGAAGCGGACCTGGCGCGCCGCAAGCCGCTGGCGGCCGACCACACGGTGTCGGGCGAGGAAGTGGAACACGCCGGCCAGGCCGTCGCCAACGCGCGCGCGGCGCTGGCCGTGGCCGAGCGCCAGGCCGAAGCGGCGCAAGCGGGTGTGGCCGGCGTGGCGCTGGCCCAGCACCCGGCCGTGCTGGCGGCCAAGGCCGACTACGCGCAAGCGTGGCTGGCCGCCCGCCGCAACGCCATCCTCGCGCCCGTGACGGGCTACGTGGCCAAGCGCAGCGTGCAGGTGGGCGCGCACGTGGCGGCCGGCACGCCGCTGCTGTCCATCGTCCCGCTGGACCAGTTGTGGGTGGACGCCAACTACAAGGAATCGGAACTGCGCGGCATCCGCATCGGCCAGCCGGCCACGGTCACGGCCGACCTGTACGGCAGCAAAGTGACCTACCACGGCAAGGTGCTGGGCCTGTCGGCCGGCACCGGCAGCGCGTTCTCGCTGCTGCCGGCGCAAAACGCCAGCGGCAACTGGATCAAGGTGGTGCAGCGGGTGCCGGTGCGGATCGCGCTCGACCCGAAAGAGCTGGCCAGCCACCCGCTGCGGGTCGGTTTATCGACGACGGTGGTGGTCGACATCAGCGACACGAGCGGCCCCATGCTGGGCACCGCCACGGCCGCCGGCCCCGTGTACGCCACGCGCGCGCTGGCGCAACCGCTGGCGCAAGCGGCCAGCGCCGCCGACGCCATCATCGCCCGCAACCTCAAGTAAAAATCGGGGACGCACCCCGGTTTTTCCACCCAGCAAAATCGGGGACGTAACACCATTTTCCCGTGCGGAAAAATGGTGTTACGTCCCCGATTTTCTTTTGCGGAAATACCTTGTTACGTCCGGGGTTGGGGGACGGGCGCGGCGAGTTCGGCGTCGAGCTGGTGGATGGCGGTCTGGGCCTGGGCGATGGCGCGGTCGGCGATGCGCAGCCGCATGCCGGCCACGCGGCTGGCCGCTTCCGCTTCCAGTAAGGTGGGCGTGAGCAGTTGCAGCGCCGATTCGTGAAAGCCGTCCGCCACCAGGTCGAGCTGGGCGTTGAACGATAGCTCGGCCTCGCGCAACTGCTTGCGCAATTCCGCTTCGAACGCGGCGCGCTTGTCGCGGATTTCCATGCGCTTGCGCTTGCCGCCGTCGCTGAACCATTTGACGGCGCCCGCCAGCAGCACGGCGCCGCCGACGAACGGCGCCACCGGCACCAGCACCGGCAGTACGACGGCCGCGCCGAACAGATAAGCGGCCGTACCCGTGCCGGCCGCCGCCACGGCGCCGCTGACCAGCGTGACATTGGCCGCCGTATCGACCCCGTTGGCAATGCGCGTGCCGAGCCGCAAACGCGGCATCAGCCTGGCCAGGGCCGAGTGGTGCTGCCGCTGGAACACGGTGGTTTGGCTAAGCCGCATGGCCGACTGGAACAGCCGCAAGTCCTCCTGCAGCAGGTGCAGGGCCTGTTCCTTGCGCCGCACCAGGCGGTCCAGCCGCCGCTCCATCTCCTGCCCGAACTGGTTGCGGCCTATGCTGTCCCACACGTCGACGTCCTTCCACTGGTCCGCGCGCAGCCGCTCGGCGATGGCCAGCTCGATGGCATTGCCCGCGTCATGCACGGCGTCGTCGATTTCCTCCAGCAGCAGCGAGCGTTCGTGCGCGATGCGGGCGTCGATCAGGGTCAGCCGCTGCACCACTTGGTGGCGCATCTCCTGCGCGGCCGTGGCCACGGCCTCCGCGCCCGCCTCGCCGGCCGCCATCGATTCCGCATGGTCCATGTAGGAGGCGATATCCTGGCTGATGGCGCGCGTGGCCGCGCCCACGTGTTCACGCAGCGCATCGAGCCCGATCACGCCGGCCTGGTAGTCGCGGGCATGTTCGATCAGGGCCGGCTGCCCGGAGCTGCGGCCAAAGTCGGCCACGGCGTCGGCCAGCGTGCGGCCCTTGATCAACCTGCGCGCCTGTTCGCCCAGGCTGGCCAGCAAGCCGCGTTCCTCTTCCGGCGGCAAGCCGTCCAGCTCCTCGAACGTGGGTTTGACATTAAGCGCCTTGGCCAGCCGCTGCGCCAGCGGACGCGCGTTCGCGCCCAGCAGCGCCAGCAAGGGGATGGCCATGGAAAAGGCGGCGTCGCGCGCCGGCTGGGGCGTGCCGGCGCCGGCGCGGCCCAGTGCGGCGTAGGCCCAGTCCACGCTGACGCCCGATTCGATGGCGTTCAGCACCAAAGCGGTAAAGACGGCGGAAGCCTTGCCCTCGCCGGCGATCTCGGTGACGGCGGCAAATTGCGCCAGGGTGACGGCGCCGTCGGCGGCGGCCAGCGCGCCCAGGGTGCGCGCGTAGGCGGAGCTGAAGCTCTGGTCGGACGACAGATGCTCGTCCAGGGTGCGCACGGCGACAATATGCTCGTGGTGGGACTCGGCGCCAGCGGCGCCTTCATGCATGCTGTTCACGGCTGCTCCATTCCATAACGGGTGCCATGCCGCGATTCTACCTGAAGCGCGGGCCGCCGGATCGGCACGAGGCCACGTTATTGGGGCACTTCCGTCGACAGCACCAGCGTCTCCTTGATCTCCTCCATCACGACATAGCTTTTCGACTGGGCCGCGCCGGGCAGTTGCAGCAGCATTTCACCGAGCAGCTTGCGGTACTCGGCCATTTCATGGATGCGGGCCTTGATCAGGTAATCGAAATCGCCCGACACCAGGTGGCATTCCTGCACCTCCGGAATGCGCAGCACTTCGCGCCGGAATTG
Source organism: Rugamonas fusca (assembly GCF_014042365.1). Taxonomy (GTDB): domain Bacteria; phylum Pseudomonadota; class Gammaproteobacteria; order Burkholderiales; family Burkholderiaceae_D; genus Rugamonas; species Rugamonas fusca. Next base: position 130,064 of record NZ_JACEZS010000009.1, on the reverse strand, counting down.
CTCGAACACGGAGGCCGATTTCTGGTTCAGGGTGATCTCCACGAACACCAGCAGCTTGGCCCCCAGCGCCGGCGGCGAGATGCGCGCGTGGTAGCCGGTGATCACGCCGTCGCGCTCCATGCGCTTGACGCGCTCGATGGCCGGCGTGATCGACAGGCCCACCTGCTCGCTCAAATCCTTCATCGAAATGCGGCCATCGTCCTGCAGGATGCGCAAGATCTTGCGGTCCAGCTTGTCCAGGCTGCGGACGGATTCCTTCTGTGTACGCATGAATATCCACTAAATTTCTATCGTTATACAGTAACAATTACTAGTCAAACGACAATACCATAGCAATATATCTGGCGCAATCCAAAAACATGGGGACAGCTTTATGAAAGTCGTTATTCTCGGCAGCGGTGTGATCGGCGTGACCAGCGCCTACTATCTGGCCCAGGCCGGCCACGATGTCACGGTACTCGACCGCCAACCCGGCCCCGCGCTGGAAACCAGTTTCGCTAACGCCGGGCAAATCTCGCCCGGCTACGCGTCCCCCTGGGCCGCTCCCGGCATCCCGCTGAAGGCCATGAAATGGATGGTGCAGCGCCACGCGCCGCTGTCCATCACGCCCGACGGCACCAAGTTCCAGCTGCAATGGATGTGGCAGATGCTGCGCAACTGCACGCCCGAGCGCTACGCCGTGAACAAGGAACGCATGGTGCGCCTGGCTGAATACAGCCGCGATTGCTTCAAGGCCCTGCGCGCGGCCACCGGCATCGAATACGAAGGCCGCCAGCAAGGCACGACCCAGCTGTTCCGCACCCAGAAGCAGCTCGACGACGCGGCCAAGGATATCCGCGTGCTGGAGGAAACGGGCGTGCCGTTCCAGCTGCTGACCGGCGACCAGCTGGTGCACGCCGAACCTGGCCTGGCCGCCTCGCGCCACAAGCTGGTGGGCGGCCTGCGCCTGCCCAACGACGAGACGGGCGACTGCCAGCTGTTCACCACCCGCCTGACGGCCATGGCCCAGGAACTGGGCGTCAAGTTCCGCTACAACGTCGACATCACGGGCCTGACCGTGGCCGCTGGCGCCATCGCGGGCGTGCAGTGCGGCGCCGAGACCGTGCGGGCCGACTCCTACGTGGTGGCGCTGGGCGCCTATTCGACCACGCTGTTGAAGAACCTGGTCGAGATTCCCGTCTATCCGCTCAAGGGCTATTCGATCACGGTGCCCATCGTCGATGGCGGCGCCGCGCCCACCTCGACCATCCTGGACGAAACCTACAAGATCGCCGTCACCCGCTTCGAGGACCGCATCCGCGTGGGCGGCATGGCCGAAATCGCCGGCTACAACCTCCATCTGAACCCGCGCCGCCGCGAGACGCTGGAAATGGTCGTCAACGACCTGTTCCCCGGCGCCGGCGACACGGCCGCCGCCACCTTCTGGACCGGCCTGCGGCCCATGACGCCGGACGGCACGCCCGTGGTCGGCCGCACCGGCCTGCGCAACCTCTACCTCAACACGGGCCACGGCACGCTGGGCTGGACCATGTCCTGCGGCTCGGCCCAGCTGCTGGCCGATATCATTTCGTCCCGCCGCCCCGCGATCCGGGCCGACGACCTGTCCGTGGGCCGCTACAGCCGCCAGGACGCCCCACGCCAGCCGGAGCTGGTCAACGCCTGAGGCAAAACAGGCACGCCGGGACCGTCGCTTTTAGAGGACGGCCTCGGCCCATCCTTGCGTTGAGATTGGACGCGGGCATGCGTATAATTTCGACATGAATAAACTGGAAGCTTTCGGGCATATCGCTGCCCTGGCCATTCGTGGCGAACTGGTGTTCCCCACCAGCGTCAACGCGGCGCTCCGCGTGCAACTGGCGCTGGACGATCCCGAATGTCCGATCGACAAGGCCATCAGCCTGGTGCTGGCCGAGCCCATCCTGGCCGCGCGCACGGTGGCGATCGCCAACTCCGCCATGTTCAACCGCAGCGGTGCGCCGGCCATCACCAACGTGCGCGGCGCCATCATCCGCATCGGCTACCACAACCTGTACGCGCTGGCCGCCGCCATGGTGGTGCGCCAGTTCGGCAGCAAGATCACCGATCCGGAAGTGCGCGCCAAGGCCGAGCAGCTGTGGGACCACACGATCCACGTGGCCGCGCTGGCCCGCATCATCGCGCGCCAGGTGACGGGCGTGAATCCCGACACGGCGCTGTTCGCGGCCATCGTGCACGAGGTGGGCGGCTTCTACCTGCTGTCGCGGGCCGACGAATTCCCCGGCCTGCTCGAAGACGATCCCGAAAACTGGCAGCCGGCCAGCGAGGAGATCATCACGCGCGAAGTGATGCACAAGTTGAGCATCCCGGAGCCGGTGGCCGAAGCCATCGAAGGCCTGCGCGACGGCTTCCTGTCCATCCCGCCCGACAACCTGCTCGACACGCTGCTGCTGGCCAACCACCTGTCGCCCGTGCCATCGCCGCTGGCCGGCCCGCAGCGCGAAATCCCGCCCCATTCCGATTCGGCCATCGACCTGTTCATCGATGAGGACAAGCTCAAGTCCATGCTGGAAGAGTCGGAGATCGACGCGGCCGCCATGAGCGCGGCGCTGCTGGTCTGACGCACGGCCAGTCCGGAGCGCGGCCGCTGCTGAAGCGTCTGGCGCGTCGGCTTCAGCGCGCGTGGCGCTTCGGCTTCAGCACGCCCGCTGCCTAACCTTCAGTGCGCCCGGCGCTGCGCCCTGGCGCCCGGCCTGGCGTGCGGGGCCGCCGCCGGCGCCAGCCACCATTCCCGGTGTTCCTGCGGCAGGCCGTCCGGCAGCAGCGGATTGACCAATTCGATCACGCGCCGCTGGTCCAGCCGCGCCGCGCGCAAGGCGGCGCCGAAACGCTGGTTGAACAGCCGTTCGAACGAGCCATCCGCGATGGCCGCCTCCAGTCCCCGCTTGACGGCGTCGGCCAGCTGGACGTTGTTGCGGTTGACGAAGTAATACAGCGCCGTCGGGTAATGAATGGCGATGTAGCGGTCGATGGCCAGGCCCGGATGGGCGGCGGCCTCGGGCCCGATCTCGATCACGGCGCGGGGAAAATAATCGATCCGGCCGGCCGACAGCATGCTGAACAGCGCCTCGTAGCTGGAGTTGGCCGACACCGGCACGCCATTGCCGCGCAGGATGCCCGTGTCCGGCCAGTCGTGTCCCTGCCCGCTGCGCAGCTTGCGCAGCCCCGCCAGGTCGCGCACGCCGGCGAACAACTCCTGGCGATCGCCCCGCACCAGCGGAATGCGCCAGCCATAGAGCCCCTTGTCGATGGGGATGCGCACGGCCAGCATCTTGCTCTCGCGCTCCTGGCTGGTCATGGTGGCGATGATATCGACCCCGCCATCGCCCTTGGCGATTTCCAGCAGCACGCGGTCCTGGGTCATGACGACGGGGGCGAATTTCAGTTCATACGGGGTCGCGGATTTTTCCAGCGCCAGCCGCAGCAGCGCGACAGGATAGTCGGTCTGCGGATCGTTTTCCAGCAAGGGACGGGGAAACAGGATGGTGGCCGCCAGTGCCGGCGCGGCCAGGGCGGCGCATGCCGCGGCCGCCAGCCGCGCCAGCATACCGCGCGACACGACAGGCAAGCCATGGGCACGCATGAGCGCGACCTCAGTCGGGCACGGAATAGCCGGAGCGGAACGGCTTGGCCGTGCCATCAGGCGCGAACACGGCGCGGTCCACCGCCCCGATGTCGGCGCCATACACGTGGATGCTGATCGAGACCCGGTCATCATGGGCGTTGCGCACCTGGTGGATATCGCCCAGCGTGGGCGACACAGCGGCCACGGCGCCCGGCGCCAGCCGCTGCGGCGGGCCGCTCGGGGCCAGGCTGCCATCGGCCGCGAACGCGAAATCCTGGGCCGTCTCCGCGCCGCGCAGCATGCCGATCAAGCCCCACACCGTGTGATTGTGGACGGGTGTGTGCTGCCCCGGCCCCCACACGAAGCTGACGATGGAAAAGCGCGCGGCCGGATCGCGGTACAGCAGGTATTGCCGGTAATACAGGGGATCGGGCCGGGCCTGGGCTGGCGGCAGCCAGTCGTCGCGGGCCACCAGCGCGGCCAGCAGCGCGCCGCCCTGCTGCACGAATTCCTGCTCGGTAGCGCCGGCGTCGGCCAGCGCCGTGAAACCGTCCACGCAGCGCCGCAGTGGCGCCGGCAGGCCGGCCGGGTCACACGATTGCTCGCTTGCTTGCATGCCCTACCCTCCCCAGTTTCGCCATGCCCCGCCAACTGGCGCCGGCGGGGCGATGCGATGCGATTAACGCAGGTTGCCCGTATGGCCCAGCGAATAACGGCCCGGCAGCGGCCACACGGTCAGGCCGTGCGGCTCCTGGCCCACCTTGACCTTGGCCACGGCGCCCGTTTCCGTGTTGATGCGATACACCACGTCGTCATAGCGGCCCGACAGCCACAGCGACTTGCCGTCCACGCTCACGTTGCCCATGTCCGGGCTGCCGCCGCCGGGAATCGGCCACTGCGCCGTGATCTTGCCGCTGGCGAAATCGATCACCGTCACGCTGCCCTTGCCGTTGCGCGGGCCGTGGATCTTGTGCGAACCGCGGTTGGCCACGTACAGGCTCTTGCCGTCGCGGCTGGGGTACAGGCCGTGCGCGGCCACGCCGGTGGCAATGAAGCCCGTCTCCTTGAAGGTGGCGCCATCGACCACGTGCACGCCGTCCGCCTCCATGTCGGCCACGTAGAAGCGCTTGCCGTCAGGCGAGATGCGTATGTCCTGTGGCATGCCCTTCTTCGAGCTGCAGATTTCCGTGGCGCCGGGGCCGGCCAGGGTCGGCACGTCCTTGTAGCGGGTAGCCGGCATGTTCAGCTTCAGGTAGCCGAGCACGCTGCGGTTGACCAGGTCGATCTTGACCAGGCTGCCGTCGAATTCGCAGGTGAACAGCGCGTAGCTGCCATCCATCGAGAAGTCGGCATGGTTGATGCCGCCGCACTTGGGCGTCTCGATCGAATACTGCAGCGCCAGCGTGCGCGGATCGCGGAAGTCCAGCCGGTGCTTGGCTTCGGCCACCACGATGGCCGATTTGCCGTCGGGCGAAAAGTACAGGTTGTAGGGATCGTCGACCTTGATGGCCGCGCCAGGCTTGCCGGTGCGCGGATCGATCGGGGTCAGGCTGCCGTCGTCATAGCGCTCGGCGTTGTTGGCCACCCACAGCGTGCGCAAGTCCCACGACGGCACGATGTGCTGCGGCGCGCGGCCTACCTTGAAGCGGTCCACCACTTTCATGCTGGACGGGTCGATCACGCTGACGTCGTTCGAGCGCAGGTTGGGCACGTAGATGCGTTCCAGGTCGCCCTTGACGGCAGCGCTCACGTGGCTGGAGCCGGTTTCGCTGTACAGGTTGCTGGCATCGACCACGGGCGGCATGCCGGCCACGGTCGCCGGTGCGGACGATGCCGCAGGGCCGGCCGGGGCCGACGAATTGGCCTGGGTGGCGGCGTACACGCCGGCCTCGCCGCCGATGGCAGCAATGGCCAGCGCGGCCAGGCCCAGGCGGGCGGGAATGCGTGCGGTGTGTTTGACAGGTAAATGCATCCTGGGTTTCCTCGATAAACAGTTAGTTCAATATGCGTTCAATATGCGGTATTCAATGGGCCGGCGGCAAGCGTTTGATCGCCCCCACCGTGGCCTCGATAATCTGCTGCACGCCCAACTGGCCCAGCTCGGCGCTGGCGCGGCGCGGATCGCCGGCCACGCCATCGCCGGGCGTGGGACCATGGGCCAGCGCGGCGCTGCGCACCTGAGCCGGGTCGAGCGCGAGGCTGAGCGACACGTCGGCCAGCCCCGCGTGGGCGCCGATTTCGGCGGCGCTGTAGCCGCGCTTGCGCAGCAGCGCCCCAAAGCCTTCCGACGCGGCCTGGTAATACTCGGGCGGCGCATAGACGTGGCAGCCGGCGTCGCCGGCCTTGTTCACGTGCTGCGCCACGCGCTCCAGGTTCTTCTGGTAGCCGCCATGGTCGCCCAGCAGCACCACCTGGCGCAAGCCGTGCTGGCACAGGCTGCGCGCTGTGGCGTCGAGCATGGCGTCGAACGCGCTGTCGGGAATGGAGATGGTGCCGGCGTAGCGCATGTGGGCGGCCGGCGGCCGGATGCTGCCTTCCGGGACGTAGCTGACCGTCGGTGCGACGACGGCGTTGCCCAGCCGTTCGGCGATCCGGCCGGCCAGCAGGTGCGCGCGGCCATTGTGCTTGCCCAGCACGATGTAGGGGCCGCTCTGCTCCGTGCCGCCCACGGGCACCAGCACGGTGCTGGCGCCGGCCGCGATGCGCTCGCGCAGTTCGGGCGACGTCATTTGTTCCAGGTAGACGCTGGCAGGCCCCGCATGCGCGCCCGCGCAGGCGGCCAGCGCCAGCATCAAGGCCGGGGCGCGAAACAATGGCGGGGACGAACGGCGCAACGGCGGAACGGACAGGCGGAGGAAGGCGATAATTGCTGGCATGACTCGATTATCGCTTGAAATGCCCAGAATCGAAATAGCTGTTTGTCCCGGACGCACTGCCGGGCCCGCCATCGTGCCATTCCGGGCACACCCGCGCCTCAGCCGCCACACCCCGTCTCGGCCATGCGCAGTGGCGCGTCGCCGATGGCCGCCTCCGGCCGGTACACGGTGCAACCCTTCAAGCCCAGCTGCCACGCCTCCATGTACAGCGATTCGAATTCCGCGAAGCTGGTGCCGGGCGCCAGGTTGAGCGTCTTCGAGATGCCCTGGTCCACGTGGGCCTGCAACCGCGACACCATCTGCAACTGGCGCAGCGGATCGATGTCGCACGCCTCGACCAGCGCCGGCGGCAGCGGCGCGCCTTGCCCGTGCAGGCGCCGGAACAGCGTCCACGCATAATCGGCGGCGTCCACCGTGTGCCGGCTGCCATCGTCGCGGCGCATGGTGCGCTGCTGGCGCAACGCGAAGATGGGCTCCACCCCGCTCGACACATTGTTGGCCAGCACGCTGATGCCGCCGGCCGGCGCCAGCGCCGTCAGGTGGCTGTTGCGGATGCCGTGCTTCCAGATACTGTCGATCAACTCTGGCGGCAGCGTCTGGATGAAATCGCTGCCCAGGTAGCTGGCCGCGTCGTAGGCCGGGAACGCGCCGCGCTCATCGGCCAGCGCGATCGAGGCCCGGTAGGCCGCATGGCTGACCGTGCGCATGATGACGTCGGCCAGTTCCAGCGCGTGATCGTCGCCATAACGCACGCCCAGCATGGCCAGCGCATCGCCCAGTCCCGTGATGCCCAAGCCCAGCCGGCGCGTGGCATGGGCCACGGTGGACTGGGCCTTGAGCGGCCAGGCCGACACGTCATACACATTGTCGAGCATGCGGGTGGCCACCGTGGCCGCGTCGGCCAACGCGGCCAGGTCCAGCTTGGGATGCTGGCCGAACGGCTCGTGCACGAACTGGGTCAGGTTGAGCGAACCGAGGTTGCAGGCGCCATGCGGCGGCAGCGGCACTTCGCCGCACGGGTTGCACACGGCGATCTGCTCATGGCCGCGCAGGTTGTTGGCGCGCTGCACGTGGTCGATGAAGATCACGCCCGGCTCGCCGCTGTCGAACGCGGCCCGCAACAACCGTTGCCACAAGGCGCGCGCCGGCAGCGTGGCCCACACCTGGCATGGCTGGGGCGCATCCGTGCCGGACCAGACCCGCTCGCAGACAGGCAGGTCCGCCACCGGCGCGTGGCCGCTGGCCGGGAACACCAGCGACCATGGGCCATCTTCCTCCACGGCGCGCATGAATTCATCGGTGACCAGCACGGACAGGTTGAAATGGCTGAGCGTGCCGCCGCGCTTGGCGTCGATGAACGCTTCAATATCGGGATGGTCGCAACGCAGGGCCGCCAGCATGGCCGGCCCGCGTCCGCCCGGCTGGGACAGCGCGCTGGCCGCCGCGTCCCACACGCGCATGAAGGCCAGCGGGCCGGCCGCCGTATTGCCGCTGCGCTCGGCGCGCGCGCCGGCCGGGCGCACGGGCGAGAAGTCGCAACCGACGCCGCCGCCGGCCTGCAGCGTGACCACCGCCTCGCCCAACGCGGAGAAGATGCCGTCCAGCGCATCGGGCAAGGTGCCGGAGGCGAAACAGTTGAACAGCGTGGCGCCATGGGTGCGGCCGGCGCCGGCCAGGATGCGTCCGCCAGGCAGGAAGCGGAACTGCGTGAGCACCTGTTCAAAGCGGGCGCGCCACGCGTCGCGGTCGCGCGCCTCGGGCGCCGCCAGGGCCAGCGCCACCCGGGACCAGCTGGCCTGGACGTTGGCGTCGCCGTCCGGCCCGCCGCCATAACGGGCCCGCCACACCATGGCTGCGATAGGTTCCGTCAAATGATGATCGTTCATGGCATGCTCCCTGGGAAGATGATTCAAACTGGTGCATCGATAAAATAAACGTTGCATTTCCGTCGCAGCGCAACGGCCTGCGCGCCACCGGCTGTTGCTAATCGTCACGCAACATCGCCGCGCGTCATGTCAGGTGTTGTCTGCGCTTTCCACCCTAAACCGATGAATCTAAACGACTGTTTTCCGTCGGCGCAAAACACGCCTGTCACATGCATTTTTGAACTTTGATCGTCATCAAAAAACCCATGATTTTTTTACTGCCGCTTTCTATCGTGCCGCTATTTCCACGCGTGATGGGCGGTGATATTGTGAAGCCGTCAGCCCGTTGATTTCTCACCTACGCGAGCAGCCAGCCATGCATACGACATCATCGAACGCCCAACCCTCATTGCAGCAATTATTGCGCGAATGCCCCCTGTCCGGCGCCGCGCCGGTGGAGATCCACGGCGCCCGCGCACTCGGTTGCGATGCCAACGACGACTTCCTGTTCCAGGGCTACAAATACGTGCTCGATGCCAGTCGCGATGTGCTGGTGCGGGAAGACATCCACCGCTGGATACAGGCCCGCCGCACGCTGAACTGATACCGTTGCTTCATTGTGGGCGCGGCCAGCCCGGCGCGCAGCACCGCGTTTGACCTAGATCAGAAAGCATGTGAATTTTCCGCATCTTTCCCTGCCGCCGCACAACCACGTTGCGCGCTGGCCCTTGTCACGCATGGCGGCGTAGAATGGGGCATGGGCGGTTTTACGCAAGCACCTGATTTGCGTCACATTTCCCGGCTGCGCCAGACCGCCTCTGGTCTTATTGTGCAAGCTGAGCGTGCAAGCTGAGCTTTGCCAGCGGGAGAACATCATGAGCAACATCCAGGCTATCGCTTCCTGTGCCCACATCATCAGCGGCGAGGAAGGCGATTACGACGGCTTGCTGGAACGGATAGGCGAGGCGCGCATCGTCCTGCTGGGCGAGTGTACCCACGGCACGCAAGAGTTCTACCACGAACGCGCGCGCATCACGCAACGGCTGATCAGCGAATGCAATTTCTCCGCCGTCGCCGTCGAGGCCGACTGGCCCGACGCCTACCGCGTGCACCGCTACCTGCGCGGCTGCAGCGATGACGCGGACGCCGAAAGCGCGCTGGCCGGTTTCAAGCGTTTCCCCACCTGGATGTGGCGCAATTCGGAAACGGCGGACCTGGTGGACTGGCTGCGCGACTACAACAGCGCGCTGCTGCCGGGCGCCCATCCGGTCGGCTTCTACGGCCTGGACCTGTACAGCATGTTCGCCTCCATCGAAGCCGTGCTGCACTACCTGGACCAGACCGACCCGGCGGCGGCCGAACGGGCCCGCCAGCGCTACGCCTGCTTCGACCGCTACCGCCACGACAGCCAGGATTACGGCTACGCGGCCGGCCTGGGCTTGAGCCCGTCGTGCGAACTGGCCGTGCTGGCGCAACTGCGCGACATGCACCGCCAGGGCGCGCACTACCTGCACCACGCGGACGCCGAAGGCAGCGACGCCTTCTTCTACGCGCAGCAGAACGCCAGCCTGGTGGCCAACGCCGAGCAGTATTACCGCATCATGTTCCAGGACCGGGTGGCGTCATGGAACGTGCGCGACCGCCACATGACGATGACGCTGGAAGCGCTCGAGCATTACCTGTCGCACCGCAATGGCGAGGCGGCCCGCATCGTCGTGTGGGCCCACAACTCGCACCTGGGCGACGCGCGTGCCACGGACGCAGCCGAACAGGGCCAGTGGAACGTGGGCCAGCTGGTGCGCCAGCTGTACGACAAACAGGTGTATGCGGTCGGCATAAGCACCTACCAGGGCACCGTGACGGCCGCCTCCAGCTGGAATGGCGCGTGGGAAACCATGCAGGTGCGGCCGGCCCATGCCGACAGCTACGAAGCCCTGCTGCACCGGACCGGCGTGGAACGCATGCTGCTGCCGCTGCACGGCGAAGGCGGCGCCGGCCACCTGCTGCCCAGGGAGCACCTGCAGCGCGCCATCGGCGTGATCTACCAGCCGGCCACGGAACTGCACAGCCATTATCTGACGGCCCGCCTGGCCGAACAGTTCGACGCCGTGCTGCACATCGATACCAGCCACGCGCTTACGCCGCTGGATGGCCCCGAGGGCGCCCGCCAGCCGGAACCGGGCGAGGCGCCGGAAACCTTCCCGGCCGGCGTGTAGCGGCCGCACCGCGGCGGGGCCAGGCACGGCGGCCCGCCCCTTCCGCTACCCGCGTCGCTAACCGAGGTACTGCCCGCCATTCACGTCCAGCGTGGCGCCCGTGATGAAGCCCGATCCTTCGTCGGCCAGGAAGGCGACGGCGCGGCCGATCTCATCGGGCGTACCCAGCCGGCCCACGGGAATGGCGTCAACGATGGTGTGCAGCACGTCCGGCGCCACCTTGGCCACCATCGAGGTATCGCAATAGCCGGGCGCGATGGCGTTGACCGTGATGTGCTTGCGCGCGCACTCGAGCGCCAGCGCCTTGGTGAAGCCGAGGATGCCGGCCTTGGCCGCCGCGTAGTTGGCCTGGCCGATCTGGCCCTTCTCGCCGTTGATGGAACTGATGTTGATGATGCGGCCGTACTGGCGCTCGCGCATGCCTTCCAGCACATGGCGGGTCATGTTGAACATGGAACCGAGGTTGGTGTTGATGACGTTCCACCACTGCTCGGGCGTCATCTTGTGCATGACGGCATCGTCGGTAATGCCGGCGTTGTTGACCAGGATGTCGATCGGCCCCAGTTCGTGCTCGACCTCGGCCACGCCCAGCCCGCAGGACGCATACACTGACACGTCCCAGTGAAACACGGGGATGCCGGACAATTGCGAAAACGCTTGCGCCGCCTCCGCGTTGTCGTGATAGACGGCCGCCACGCGGTGCCCCGCCGCCTTGAGCGCGAGCGAAATGGCTTGTCCCAGGCCACGGGTGCCGCCGGTCACCAATGCTAGTCTTTGCATCTCAGTTCTCCTTGTAGTGGGCGCGTCGCCGCGCGGTGACAGGGTCATGATGAAGACGCTGGCCCGCCGCTGGAACGGCGAACCGAGTAGCTATTCTGAACCTGTTGCGGCGCGTACGCCAGCGTACAAGTGACGCAGATCAGGCCGGCGCGCAATAGCGCTGCGCCGCTGGCGCGCCATGGCCGCGTCAGGCTACTTCGGTGTTGTCGGCAGGCACGCTCTGGGCCACGCCGCGCTTGAGCACCACGGGCTTGCCGCCGGCCTGGCGCTTGACCATCCACTGGGCCAGCGACGCGTCCATGAAATCGGCATGGTTGGGAAACCATTCGCGCAAGGCCTGCACCAGCGAGCGGCCCACGTCGATGCGGCCGGTGTTGAGCACGGGCCGCACTTCGTACAGGGCGTGCAGCACGCGCGCGTGTTCCTGGATGTGGCAGTCGCGCGGGGGAAAGGCGCTGTCCTCCATCCACTGCTTTTCCTGGGCGAAGTGGGCCTCCGCATGGGCGACGAAGCGCTCGAACACAGCCACGAATTGCGCATCGTCAGCGCCTTCCATCTCGGCCACCAGTTGCACGAATTCCGCATGGGTGTCGTCCATGGGGGCCAGGCCCAGCTTGAACAGGTCGGTCCAGACGAAGGGGGTTTGCATGTGTGGTGGCTTGCTTGATGAGAGTGTTGTTGGACGGCGTGGCCGTTGCGAGCCGCCATTATAAGCCAGCGCCGGTACGACACTGGGCCGGCGCGTCAAGTTGCAAGCGGCTAGCCATTGTCAATTATTTACTAGAATAAATTTGATCTGGATCAGCCAAATTGGCACGCCAACCGCGTAGGCTGGCGACATAATCATAGACGGGGCCCTTTATGATACCCATCCATCGCGATCTTGCGGCGCACAGCTTCTACCACCTGGAGCACGTCGGATTGCAGGGCAAGGCCTGCCAGGGCCTGGCCTGCTTTCTGGCGCGCGCGGCCGATCCGGTGCGCTGGGCCAGGATGGCGCACGATCCGGCGCCCGTGTTCTGCCTGGGCCAGTGCTACCAGGCCCCGGCCACCCATGGCAACACCACCCCGCCCTACTGCGAAGTGCACGCGGAGGAAACCGTCTTGCTGGGCAATGTGCTGGCCGGCGGCGTGCGTCACCTGGAACAGTATCAGGCTGGCGGTGGCGGCGCCGGCTTGCGCCAGGCCCTGGCGCTGGGGCCGCAGGCCGTGCTGCGGACACTGGACGAATCGGGCTTGCGCGGCCGGGGCGGCGCCGGCTATCCGACCGGCGCCAAATGGCGCAAGGTGGTGCAGCACGACACGGCCAGCAAGTACGTGGTCGCCAACGCCGACGAAGGCGACCCCGGCGCCTTCAGCGACCGCATGCTGATGGAGGCCGATCCGTTCCGCCTGATCGAAGCGATGCTGATCGCCGGCACGACGGTGGGCGCCAGCCACGGCATCATCTACCTGCGCCAGGAATACGATGGCGCCGCCGCCGTGCTGCGCGATGCGCTGGCCCAGGCCTACGCGGCCGGCTGGCTGGGGCAGCGGGCCGCCGGCTCGGACCAATGCTTCGACCTGGAACTGGTGGTCGGCCACGGCAGCTACCTGTGCGGCGAAGAGACCGCCATGCTCAACGCGATCGAAGGCCGGCGCCCGGAAGCGCGGCTGCGGCCGCCGCAGATCACGGACCGTGGCCTGCACGGCGTACCGACCCTGGTCAACAATGTGGAAACGCTGTGCGCCATCCCGTGGATCATGGCGCACGGCGCGGCGCGCTACGCGGCGCTGGGCACGGCCGACAGCACCGGCACCAAGCTGCTCTCGCTCAGTTCCCTGTTCCGCCGGCCCGGCCTGTACGAAGTGGAATTCGGCATCAGCCTGCGCACCATCGTGGAGATGCTGGGCCAGGGCGTGCGGCGCGGCCGGCTGACAGGCATCATGGTGGGCGGGCCGCTGGCCGGCCTGCTGCCGCCGTCGCAATTCGACACCCTGCTCGACTATGGCGCCATGCAGGCCGCCGGCGGCGCCGTCGGCCATGGCGGCGTGCTGGCCGTGACGGACGCCACCTCCATCGCGGAACTGGTGGCCCACGTGTTCCGCTTCGGCGCACTTGAATCGTGCGGCAAATGCACGCCCTGCCACCTGGGCAGCCCGGAGCTGGCGCGCATGGCCGCGCAGGCGGCGGCCGGCCAGCGCGGCGACGGCCAGCGCTGGCGCGCGCTGGTCGAGGCGCTGGCCGCCACCAGCCTGTGCGGGCATGGCCGGGGCCTGGCCGAATTCGCGCAATCGATCGCCCGCCACTATCCCGAGGAGCTGGCATCATGCTTCAACTGACCATCGACGGCGTGCCGCACACGGCGCAAGCTGGCGACACGCTGCTGCACGTGCTGCTGGCGGCCCGGCGCGACATTCCCCACTTGTGCCACGACGACCGCGTCCAGCCATCGGGCGCGTGCCGCATGTGCGTGGTGGAGATCGAAGGCGAGCCGCGCCCCGTGTCCAGCTGCACCACCGTCGTCACCGAAGGCATGGCCGTGCGCACGGCCACACCGGCCATCGAGGCGCTACGTCACACCAACCTGTCGCTGCTGGCGGCACGCTACCCGGCCGCCGCCGTGGCAGCGGAGCCGGAGCGTCCCTTCCACCGGCTGCTGGCCCGCTACGGCGTGGCGGCGGGCGACGCACCGTGGCAGCAACGCTATGCCGACGACAGCCATCCCCGGCTCGGTGTGGCCATGGACCGCTGCATCTCGTGCAACCGCTGCGTGCGCATCTGCGACGAGCTGCAGGGACAGTTCGTGTGGCAGGTCTGGCAGCGCGGCGAACGCAGCCACGTGGGCAGTGCGCTGGGCGGTTCGCTGATCGACAGCGGCTGCGTGTCCTGCGGCGCCTGCGCCGACACCTGCCCCACCGGCGCCATCTTCGACCGCGACGGCGCGGCGACGGCGGCCACGCAATGGACGCGCAGCACCTGCGTCTATTGCGGCGTCGGCTGCCAGATGGACGTGGGCAGCCGCGATGGCAAGGTGGTGGCCGTGCGGCCGGCCGAGCATCCGGTCAACCACGGCCACCTGTGCGTCAAGGGCCGCTATGCGTACGAATACAACCACGCGCCGGACCGCGTCACCACGCCCATGCTGCGCGAGGGCGATGGCTGGCGCGCCGCGAGCTGGGACGAGGCCTTGGACCATACGGCCGCCACCCTGCTGCGCATCCGCGACCAGCACGGCGCGGACGCCATCGGCGTACTCGGTTCGGCCCGCGCCACCAACGAGGAAAACTACCTGGCGCAGAAGTTCGCGCGCATGGTCATCGGCACCAACAACGTCGACTGCTGCGCGCGCGTGTGCCACACGCCGTCGGCCAAGGCGCTCAAGACCATGCTGGGCACGGGCGCGGCCACCAACGCCTTCAACGATATCGAACAGACCCGCTGCTTCCTGCTGTGCGGCTGCAATCCCACCGAGAACCATCCCATCGTCGGCGCCCGCATCAAGCAGGCCGTGTTGAAGGGCGCGGCGCTGATCGTGGTCGACCCGCGCCGCACGGAACTGGCCGAATACGCGCAGCTCCACCTGGCCGTGCGGCCCGGCGCCAACGTCCTGCTGTTCAACGCCATGGCCGCCACCATCATCGAAGAAGGCCTGGTGGATGCGGACTTCGTGGCGCAACGCGTGGATGGCCTGGACGAATTCGCCGCCTTCGCGCGCGCGTACGCGCCGGAAGCGGTCAGCGCACAGTGCGGCGTGGACGCGGCCGACATCCGCGCCGCCGCACGACTATATGCCGGCAGCGCGCCGGCCATGTGCTTCCACGGCCTGGGCATGACGGAACACACGCAGGGCACGGAAGGCGTGATGACGCTGATTAACCTGGCGCTGTTGACGGGCAACCTGGGACGCGCCGGCAGCGGCATCAACCCGCTGCGCGGCCAGAACAACGTGCAAGGCTCGGCGCAGATGGGCTGCGAGCCGGCCACGCTGACAGGATCGCAGCCGATCGCGCAGGCCCGCGCCGTGTTCGAATCCACCTGGGGCGGCGCCCTGCCCACCACGCAAGGCCTGGACCTGATGCAGATGCTCGATGGCGCGGCGGCCGGCCAGGTAAAAGCGCTGTGGGCCTTCGGCTACGACATCTACATGTCGATGGCCAACCAGCACGCCAGCGCGCAGGCCTTGGGCCAGCTCGACTGCGTGATCGTGCAGGACCTATTCCTCAACGAGACGGCGCGCGCGTTCGGCACCGTATTCTTCCCCGCCGCCAGCGTGTTCGAGCGCGACGGCACCTTCATGAATTCGGACCGCCGCGTGCAGCGCGTGCGCGCAGCCGTCCCGCCGCCCGGCGACGCGCGCCCGGACTGGTGGATCATCCAGCAACTGGCGCGGCGCATGGGCCACGCCCAAGGCTTCAGCTTCGACGGGCCGCAAGCGATCTGGGACGAAGTGCGGGCCGTGTGGCCGGCCGGCTCCGGCCTGAGCTACCGCCGGCTGGAAGCGGAAAGCCTGCACTGGCCCTGCCCCCAGCGCGATGACAACGCCCATCCCGGCACACCCGTCCTGCATGGCGCCAGCTTCGCCGGCGCCACGCGCGCGCGGCTGGCGCAGATCCCGTTCGTGGCCACGCCCGAACAGTGCGATCCTGACTACCCGTTCGCGCTGGTGACGGGGCGCGGCCTGTACCACTTCAACGCCGGCACCATGACCTACCGCGGCGCCAACGCGCAGTTGCAGGCCAGCGACGTGCTCGACATGGCGGCCGCCGACGCCACCCGCCTGGGCCTGGCCGACGGCATGCGCGTGCGGGTGCGCAGCCGCTACGGCGAAGTGGAACTGCCGCTGCGGATCAGCCCCCGCGTCAAACCGGGCGAACTGTTCACCACTTTCCACCGGCCCGACCTGCACGTGAACCAGCTCACGTCGCCGCACCGCGACCGGCTGGTGCACACGCCCGAGTACAAGGTGACGGCGGTCCGCATTACGCCGGCATGAACGGCCGGCGTGGCGGACCTGGTCCGGCCCGGCCGGCTGGTTTTCGCCTGCGGCTTCGCTCGGGCTTGTTAACAGCTTCTGTGGATAAGCTTGTTAACAAGCCCATCCAGCCCGTATCAAGCGATTGATTCTTAAGGGGAAAATATAAACTGCCCGCTTTGTAGGCAGCGCAACAAGATTGCTGGCTGGAAAAGCAAAAAGGGAAGCCGAACGGCTTCCCTGTGCAGAATTCTGGAGCGGGAGAAGAGTCTCGAACTCTCGACCTCAACCTTGGCAAGGTTGCGCTCTACCAACTGAGCTACTCCCGCATAGGAGTTGATTACTGCGTCCACCGCGCGCTGCCATCCGCCGTGTAGCGTTTGGAGCGGGAGAAGAGTCTCGAACTCTCGACCTCAACCTTGGCAAGGTTGCGCTCTACCAACTGAGCTACTCCCGCGTGGAGGCAGAACTATAGCAGAGGGCCGCACGTTTTTTCAAGTGCCCGATAGCGCTTTCGACAAAATTTCCTGAAAAGGCCGATGCGCGGTCAGTTCGCGGGCGCCAGCGACGCCGCGAACGCCGCCCGCGCCGGATGGTGCAGCACGTCCTTGCGCCACACCAGCATGGTCTCGACGTGGGCGACGGCGGGCGGCAGCGTATGCACCCTGATCGTGCGGCCCAGCTTGCGCTGGCTGATGATCTCCATCGGCATCAGCGCCACGCCCATGCCGGCCGCCACGCAGCCGATGATGGCCTCGAAGGTGCCGAATTCGGAAATACGGCCGGGCGCCACGTCCGCCTCGGCGAACCACGCTTCCAGCCGGCGGCGGTAGGTGCAGCCGGAGCGGAACACCAGCAGGTTGCGGCGCGCCACGTCGCGCGGCCCATGCACGGCCGGATGCGCGGGGCCGGTGATCAGCACCAGTTCTTCCGCGAACACGGGCTGTTGTTCCAGCTCCCCATGGGGCACGGGCGCGGCCACCAGCGCCACGTCGAGCCGGTGCCGCAGCACGCCGTCGAGCAGGTGGTCGGTCGGCCCCGTCTCCAGCACCAGGTCCACTTGCGGATACGCGCGGTTGAATGCCGCCAGCACCTTGGGCAAGCGGGCCGCCGCCGTCGTTTCCATGGCGCCGATGCGCAACTGGCCCGCTGGCTGCTGGTCCAGGCGCATGGCCGCCTGCGCCTCGTCCGCCAGTTGCAGCAAGCGGTCGGCGTAGGCCAGCAAACGGTCGCCTTCGGCCGTGATGCGCAAGCCACGGCCGGCGCGGTGGAACAGGGTCACGCCCAGCGATTCCTCCAGTTGCGTGAGCCGGGCCGACACGTTCGACTGCACCCGGTTCAGGCGCGCGGCCGCCAGCGTCACGCTGCCTTCCTCGGCCACGGCTTTAAAGATGCGCAAGGCGGACAACTCCATGTCACTCCTGAATTCTCAAAAAACGATAGGTCTAATCATTATTATTCATTTTTTTAAATAGTCAAACCACCGTATAGTGGGATCAACAACCGCGCCGCCACTATCGAGGAACCGTCTTGTCCACCGACCGCCCCGCCACACCGGCCCTGCTGCTGGCCTGCAGCTTCGCCTTCATCATCGTCCAACTGGACGTCACCATCGTCAACGTGGCCCTGCCCCGGATGGGGGCCGACCTGCACGCCAGCGTGGGCGCCCTGCAATGGGTGGTGGATGCCTACACCCTGGGCTTTGCCGTATTCCTGCTGTCGGCCGGCGTGATGGGGGACAAATTCGGTGCGCGCCGGGTGTTCCTGGCCGGCTTCATCCTGTTCCTGCTGGCCTCGGCCGCTTGCGCGCTGGCGCCCACGGCCCTGCTGCTGAACGTCGCGCGCGCCCTGCAGGGCGTGGGCGCGGCGCTGCTGGTGCCCAGCTCACTGGCCATCCTCAACGCGGCCTACCGGCATGATCCGACGCGGCTGGCCAAGGCCATCGGCTGGTGGACGGCCGCCGGCGGCGTATCCATCGCGGCCGGCCCCGTGCTGGGCGCCCTGCTGCTGACCATGGGCGGCTGGCGCGGCATCTTCTGGGTCAACGTGCCGATCTGCCTGGCCGGTTGCGCGCTGGCATGGACGGTGGTGCCGCGCGCGACCGCCAGGGCACCAGCACGCCACCTGGACGTGGCCGGGCAGTTGCTGGTCATCGTGGCGCTGGCCGGCCTGATCGCCGCCATGATCGAGACGCCTGCGCTGGGCTGGACCCACCCCGTGGTGGCGGGCGGCTTGCTGTTGGCCTTGATCGCCGGCGCGGCCTTCATCGCCGTCGAGCGCCGCGCGGCCGCGCCCATGCTGCCCTTGCGCCTGTTCGCCAGCCGGCCGTTCTCGGGCGCCGTGCTGTTCGGGGTGCTGGTCAACTTCACCTATTACGGCATGATCTTCGTGCTCAGCTTCTACCTGCAACGGGTGCGCGGCTACACGGTGATGCAGGCCGGCCTCGCCTTCCTGCCCCTCACGGGCACCTTCATTTTTTCCAACATCGCCAGCGGGCGGCTGGTGGCACGGTCGGGATTGCGACCACCCATGGTGGCCGGCGGCTTGATCTGCGGGGCCGGCTACGCGCTGCTGGGTGCATGCGGCATGGGACCAGCGGCCAGCTTCCTGGCCATGTTGCCAGGGCTGGTGCTGATTCCGGCTGGCATGGGGCTGGCCGTACCGCCGATGACGACGGCGATCTTGTCGAGTGTGGAAAAGGAACAGGCGGGTACGGCGTCGGCCATCCTGAACACGGCGCGCCAGGTGGGTGGCGCGGCCGGGGTGGCCATGTTTGGCGCCATCGTGGCCCATGGCGACGCGGCGGCCATGACGGCCGGCGTGCGCATCGTGATGGCCATTTGTGCCATCTTGCTGATGGCGGCGGCCGCGACGGCGGGCTGGACCCGGCCGGGCCAGGTCCTTCCGGCCGTCGCCGGATAGGCAGGATTACTTGTAGAAGACTTCGATACGGCCCGTCAGCTTGATCAGCATGGGGCGGCCTTTGCGGTCCAGCGTCTTGCCGGCGGCGACCTTGATCCAGCCTTCGCTGATGCAGTATTCCTCGACGTCGCGACGTTCCTTGTCGTTGATCTTGATGCCGATATCGTTCTGCAGCACGTCCACGTTGTGGAAGGGGCTGCGCGGATCGACCGACAGGCGGTCGGGTAATGGGGGGAGAGTGGAGGTATCGTTCATAGGCCGCAATTATCCACGAGATCGGGCGGCGAGACAACGCCAGCCCCACCCCGCCCCGCGCGGGCCGCCGGGAAAGTTAAAATCAGAATAATCTTACTAAAATAGCTAATTGCCTATGGGAAATTTCTTCTTTTCTATGTTATAGTTTTTAGCAACATTGACAAAGGAGTCTACCCATGGGCTTTATCAGCAATATGACGACCGCGCAGTTTGCCGGTTTGCCAACCCAGAGCATCGCCGCCCTCACCACCAGCGACCTGGCCGAACTGCCGGCCAGCCACGCGGCCGCCCTCACCACCGCCCAGGCGGCCGCCTTGAGCAGCACCCAGCTGCAAGCGTTGTCCACGGCCGCCATCGCGGCCCTGGCACGCGAAGACATCGCCGCCATGAAGGCCCCTGCCATCGCCGGCGCCTCGCAATCGACCCACTTCATGTCCGCCCTGACCAGCACGCAAGTGGCCGGCCTGACCACGGTGCAGGCGGCCAACCTGAACCCCCGCGCCATCAAGCAACTGTCCACGGCCGCCCTGCCCAGCCTGGGCACGGCCAGCCTGAACGCCCTGGGCACGGCGGCCGTGGCCAACCTGAGCACGGACCAGTTGCACGCGCTCAGCACCAGCCAGGTGGCCGCGCTGGCCTCGCGCCAGATCGCCGCGCTGACCGGTGGCGACCTGTTGACGACGGAGCAGATCGCGGCCCTGTCCTCGGCCCAGGTGGGTGCACTCAACAGCGCCGCCATCGCCGCGCTGGGCACGGACGCGCTGGCCGCCATCGAAACGCGTGACATCGGCGGCCTCACGGGCAACCAGCTGGCCGCCCTGTCGAGCACCCAGGTGCAGGCATTGGACTCGGCCCAGCTGCACGCACTGAATTCGCGCCAGGTTGGCGCCCTGTCCACCAGCAACCTGGCGGCGCTGGGCACTGAAGGCTTGCGCGCGCTGGCCACGCCCGCGCTGGCCGGGCTGAGCACCACCCAGGTGGCCACGCTCGGCCCCCAGCAGGCGGCCAGCCTGGGCAGCGGCCAGCTGGGCGCATTGTCGGTGCCGCAGTTCGGCGCCTTGTCGACGCAAGCGATCGCCGCCCTTGATGCAGCGGCCATCGCCGGCCTGTCGAGCGCGGTCATCGGCGCGCTGGCCACCCGCCAGGTCGCCGCCCTCAGCACCGAAGTCGTGGCCGGCCTGAGCACGGCCCAGATCGCTGCGCTGCGCTCGGCCTCTCTGGCCACGCTGGGCACGCAGCAAGCGGCCGCGCTGACGACGGCCCAGGCCGCGTCGCTGACCAGCACCCAACTGGCGGCGCTGTCCACGGCCGCCATCGCCGCCCTGTCGGCCGATGATTTCGCCGCCCTCAAAAGCGCCGCCATCACCGGCCTGAAGACCCAGCAAGTGGCCGCCCTGAACACGGCCCAGGCGGCCGCCATGCAAACGGCCCAGGCGGCCGCGCTGAGCAGCAGCCAGTTGCGCGCACTCAGCAGCGCCGCCTTCGCCGCCCTGAACACGGCCGACCTGGCCGCGTTCAACACGGCCACCTTCGCCAGCCTGTCGAGCGCCACGCTGGCCGGCCTCAGCACGGAGCAGATCGCCCAGCTGAGCACGCGCCAGATCGCCGCCCTGGGCAGCGCCAGCCTGAACGCGCTCAGCAGCGCCCAGTTCCAGGCCCTGACCTCGGCCCAGTTGGGCGCGCTCGGCTCGCAGCAACTGGGCGCCCTGTCGACGGCCGACCTGGCCCTGATCGACGGCGCCAAGCTGGCCGCCCTGCGCACGGGCGCCATCGCCGCGCTCAGTTCCAGCCAGTTGGCGGCGCTGGGCCGTAACGACGGTGGCGACAACCAGTTCAACTTGCTCTCGACGGCGCAGCTGGCCGCCCTGCGCACCAGCGCGCTGGCCGGCCTGACCAGCGCGCAAGCGGCCGTGCTGGGCACGACGCAGGCGGCCACGCTGACGGCGCCGCAACTGGCGGCCCTGTCCACGGCCGCCATCGCCGCGCTCGATGACGCCGATGTCGCCGCCCTCAAGCTGGCGGCCGTGACGGGCTTGCGCACTGACCAGCTGCACGCGCTGGCATCGCAGCAAGTGGCCGCGCTGAGCACAGGCCAGGCGGCCATGTTGAACAGCCGCCAGGTCAACGCCCTGTCCTCGGCCGCATTCGCGGCCATGGAAACGGCGGACCTGGCGGCGCTGGGCAGCGCCGCCATCCGTGCCCTCGACCCCGCCCTGCTGGCGGCCATGACCACCAGCCAGGTGCAAAGCCTGGCCACGCGCCAGATCGCCGCGCTGGGCACGGCCAGCCTGAACCGCCTGAGCAGCGACCAGTTGGCCGCGCTCGTTTCCGTCCAGTTGCGCGCGCTGAACTCGCAACAACTGGGCGCGCTGGCCACGGCCAGCCTGGCCGCCATCGACGCGGCCAACCTGGCCGGCTTGAGCACGGCGGCCATCGCCGGCCTTAACTCGGCCCAGTTCGCATCGCTGGGCACGAGCCAGCTCAACGCGCTCACCAGCGCCCAGTTCTCCAGCCTGCGCGCCGGCGTGATCGCCGGCATGAGCACGGCCCAGGCGGCCGGCCTCAGTACGACCCAGGCCGCCGGCCTGGGCAGTGCCCAGGTCGCGGCGCTGTCGACGGCGGCCATCCACGCGCTCGACGAGGCCGACGTGGCGGCCCTGCGCCTGAACGCCATCCAGGGCCTGACCGGCAACCAGATGGCGGCCCTGAGCAGCGCCCAGATCGGCGCGCTGAGCACCAGCCAGACCGGCATCCTGTCGAGCGCCCAGCTGGCCGCGCTGCCCACCGCCGTGATCGCCGGCTTCACGACGGCCGACCTGGCCGCGCTGAGCACCAACGCCATCGCCAGCCTGCCGGCGTCACTGGTGACGGCGCTCAGCACGGAACAAGTGGCCAGCCTGGCCACGCGCCAGATCCACGCGCTGGGCACGGCCACCATGCACGCGCTGGGCACCGGCCAAGTCCACGTGCTGAGTTCGAGCCAGCTCGGCGCGCTGGGCTCATCCCAGGTCAGCGCGCTCGGCACGACCGGCGTGGCGGCCTTCGATGCGACCCAATTGCCAGGCCTGAGCGTGGCCGCGCTGGCCGGCCTGAGCTCGGCCCAACTGGCTGCGCTGGGCAATGACGATGGCGGCAACAGCCAGTTCGGCACGCTGGGTACGGCCCAGATCGCGGCCTTGCGCACCAACGCGCTGGCCGGCCTGACCACCGCCCAGGCCGTCGCCCTGACGACCAAACAGGCCGCCATCCTGACGGCCGCGCAGGTCGGCGCACTGTCCACGGCCGCGCTGGCGGCGCTGGAGACGAACGACTTCGCCGCGCTGAACGCAGCCGTGATCGCCGGCCTGAGTACGCGCCAGGTGGCTGCACTGAGCACGGGCCAACTGGCCGCGCTGACCACGCGCCAGGCATCGGCGCTGACCAGCGCCCAGCTGAGCGCCCTGTCCACGCAAGCGTTCGGCACGCTGGATCCGGCCGACATGGCGGCCCTCAACCAGGCGGCCTTCACCGGCTTCGCCCGTACGACCACCTTCTGGTCTGGCGTGACCACCGCGCAGTTGGCCGCACTGGGCACGGCCCAGGCGGCGGCACTGGAAACCCAGAATGTGGCCCAGTTGCGACCGGCCGCGCTGACCGCCCTGAACAGCGCGGCGCTGGCCGCGCTGACTACGGCCGTCATCCACAGCCTGACGTCCGACCAGGTGGCGGCCCTGGGCACCGGCCAGATCGCCGCCCTGGCCACGCGCCAGATCGCGGCGCTGGCGCCGTCCCAGATCGCCAGCGATCACCTGACGACGGATCAGATCGCGGCACTGTCGTCGGCCCAGGTCGGCGCGCTGGGCACGGCCGTGGTGGCGGCCCTGAGCACGAACGAGCTGACGGCGATCGAAACGCGCGACATCCCCGGCCTGCGCAGCAGCCAGCTGGCCGCCCTGTCGACCAGCCAGTTCGCCAGCCTGAGCACCAGCCAGGTGGCGGCGCTGACCACGTCCCAGCTCAAGGGCATCAGCCACGCGCAAGCGCATGCCATGACGGCCGACCAGGTGCACGCGCTGTCGGCCGCGCAACTGGCGGTGCTGCCGGTCGGTGCGCCCGCGCCGCTGGCGCCACATGCGCTCGCGCAGTCGCTGGCGGCGGCGCCGGCCGACCTGCGCGGCCAGGTCACGGAGTTGGTGCAGGCCATGGCCGCGTTCAACGCCCCGGCCAGCGCACCTGGCGTGGCGGCGGCCAGCCTGGCCGTGGACCAGCAGCCGGCCGTCGCCCTCGCCAGCGGCGCGGCCCGCATGGCCGACGCGCTCAAGCAGTTCGATGCGCACGGCCAGCCGTTGGGCGCCAGCGATGGACTGGCAGCCAGCGACGACACGCTGCGCCTGAAAGCACTGCAGTCGTCCGGCGGCCAAGGCTTGCTGGCGATCAGCAGCAAATAAGGCCAAGGTAGCCGGCGGCGCCGGTTACCGAGCGCCACAAGCGCAAATGCCGTTCAGCTCACGCTGAACGGCATTCTTCTTTGGCGCGGGGCCTCAGTATCCTAGGCGCCGTCTCTCGCGGCCGGACCGGCGCAGTGCCCCCATCGTTCGACAAAGCGGGCCGCCCGCTCGGTCACTGCGCGGTAGTCCCCTTGCGCCGCCGGCGCCGTCAGGCTGCCGCCGATGCCGACGGCCAGCGCGCCATGGGCGAACCATTCGGGCAGGTTCTCCACCGTGACGCCGCCGGTGGGCATCAACGGCGCCTGCGGCAGCGGCGCACGCAATGCCTTCAGGTACGCGGGGCCCAAGGTTTCGGCCGGGAAGATCTTGACCAGGTCCGCGCCCGCCTCCATCGCCGCCACAATCTCCGTCGGCGTCACGGCGCCGGGCATGGACAGCACCTGGTAGCGCTGGCACAGGCGTATCGTGTCCAGGTTGACGGCCGGCGAGATGATCATGCGCGCACCGGCCAGGATGGCCAGCCGCGCCGTCTCCGGGTCCAGCACCGTGCCGGCGCCCAGCAGCAGACTGTCGCCATGGCGCTGGCGCAGCGTGCGCAGCACGTCCAGCGTGTCCGGCGTGGTGAACGCCACTTCCAGCGCCGTCATGCCGCCGGCGATGCAGGCTTCTGCCAGTGCCAGCGCTTCGTTGGCCGAAGCGGCGCGCACGATCGCCACCATCGGGCGGCGCAGCAGGGTTTGCATCAATTCGTGTTTGTGCATATCGGGTATCCCTTCGTTGCAGTTCAAGGCAAGGCGCCAAAGCGCGATTCCGGCAGGCCGCGCACGCCGGCCACTTCGGCGCCAAACAGGCCACCGGCCATCGGTTGCGCGGCCCGCGCTTGCGCGCCAAGGCCTTCCCATGCCGTTGTGACGAACAGTTGATTGAATCCGGCGCCGCCCAGGCACAGGCAACTGGGCTGCGTGACAGGAAGCGGCCAGGTCGCCATCAGCGTGCCGTCGGGCGCGTAGCGCGCCACGCGCGAGGCGCCCCACTGGGCGTTCCACAGATAACCTTGTTCGTCGATGACGGAACCATCGGGCCAGGCATCGCTGCCGCGCAAGTCGGCGAACATGGTGGTGCGGGCCGGCCCGCCGCTGCCATAACCGTCCCACCGTACTATGGTCTGGCGCTGCGTGTCGCTGTAATACATGGTGTCGCCATCGAGGCCAAAGCAGATGCTGTTGGCGATGGCGCAGCCGGGTAGCGGCAGCCGCTCCAGCGTCAGATCGGTATTGAGACGGTAGTAGCCGCCGATGGCCTCCTTGTCGGCGCGCTCGTCGAGCGTACCGAAGACGAAGCGCCCCTGCCGGTCGCAACGTGCGTCGTTGACGCGGGTGTGCGCCAGCTCGGGTTCCACCGCTACGATGGTGCTCACCGTGCCGTCGCGCAGGTCCAGCCACGCCAGGCGCGAGGCCAGACCGGCAAGCAGCAGGTCGGGATCATCCGTCAGCGCGAAGCTGCACAGGCGCTCAGGCAAGTGCCACAGCCGGTGCTCGCCCGTGGCCAAGCTGTAACCGTGCAGGCGCGCACCCTGGATGTCGGTCCAGTAGACGCGGGCGCTGCGGTCGCACCACAGCACGCCCTCACCGAGCTCGTCGCCGGCATCGACCAGCAAGGTCAATGGCGCGACCATCAGTGCGACTCGCGCGGCACGGCCGAACCGCGGCAGCCGACCAGGAAGTCCAGGTCCACGCCCTGGTCGGCCTGCAGCACGTGCTCGGTGTACATGGACTGGTAGCCGCCGCGCATGGCCGGTTCCGGCGCGCGCCAGGCTTCCTTGCGGCGCGCCAGCTCGGCGTCATCCACGTCCAGGTGCAGGCGGCGGTTGGGCACGTCCAGCTCGATCATGTCGCCGTCGCGCACCAGCGCCAGCGGGCCGCCCATGGCCGCTTCCGGCGCCACGTGCAGGACCACGGTGCCGAACGCCGTGCCGCTCATGCGCGCGTCCGAGATGCGCACCATGTCCGTCACGCCCTGCGTCAGCAGCTTTTTCGGCAAGCCCATGTTGCCCACTTCGGCCATGCCGGGATAACCTTTGGGACCGCAGTTCTGCAGCACCATCACGCTGTTGGCGTCGATGTCGAGTTCCGGATCGTCGATGCGGCGCTTGTAGTGCTCGATGCTGTCGAACACCACCGCCCTGCCCCGGTGCCGCATCAGCGCGGGCGAGGCAGCCGACGGCTTGATGATGGCGCCGCGCGGGGCCAGGTTGCCCTTCAAAACGGCGATGCCGCCATCGTCCTTGAACGGCGCGGCCAGCGGGTGGATCACTTCCGGATTGAAGTTTTCCGCGTCCGCCACGTTCTCGGCCACGCTGGCGCCGGTGACGGTGAAGGCCGCGCCGTGCAGCTTGCCCAGCATTTCGCGCATCACCACGGGCAGGCCACCGGCGTAGTAGAAGTCCTCCATCAGGTACTGCCCGGACGGCATCAGGTTCAGCAAACAGGGCATGTCGCGCCCCAGCCGGTCCCAGTCGGCCAGTGTCAGTTCCACGCCGATGCGACCGGCGATGGCCAGCAGGTGTACCACGGCGTTGGTGGAACCGCCGATGGCGCCGTTGACCATGATGGCGTTCTCGAACGCGGCGCGCGTCAGAACGTGCGACAGGCGCACATCCTCGTGCACCATGCCGACGATGCGCCGCCCCGTCATCTGGGCCTGCAGCTTGCGGCGCGCGTCCACTGCGGGAATGGCGGCGTTGCCCGGCAGCGCCACACCCAGCGCTTCGACCATGGCGGCCATGGTCGATGCCGTGCCCATCGTCATGCAGTGGCCGGCCGAGCGCGACATGCACGATTCGGCTTCCTTGAACTGGGTCTGCGTCATGCGGCCGCCGCGCACTTCCTCGGAAAACTTCCACACGTCGGTGCCCGAGCCAATTGGCTTGCCCCGATAGTTCCCGTTCAACATGGGACCGCCCGACAGCACGATGGTGGGCAAGTCCACGCTGGCCGCGCCCATCAGGAGCGCCGGAGTGGTCTTGTCGCAGCCCGTCAACAGCACCACGCCGTCGAGCGGGTTGGCGCGGATCGATTCTTCCACGTCCATGCTGGCCAGGTTACGGAACAACATGGCCGTGGGCCGCAGGTTCGATTCGCCCAGCGACATGACGGGGAATTCGACCGGCAGCCCGCCCGCTTCCAGCACGCCGCGCTTGACGGCTTCGGCCAGGTCGCGGAAGTGGGCGTTGCAGGGCGTGAGCTCGGACCAGGTGTTGCAGATGCCGATCACGGGCCGGCCGTCGAAGGCGTCGTCCGGTATGCCCTGGTTCTTCATCCAGCTGCGGTGAATGAAGGCATCCTTGTCGTTGCCGCCGAACCAGTGCTGGGAGCGCAACGTGCGTTTTTTCGTCTCGGTCATGTTATGTCTGGGTGGTGAGGTGAATGAAGGTGCCGGTCACAGCGCCAGTTCCGCGGCAGCCGGCACCAGCCCGCGCGCCGCCGCCACCGCCATCGCGCCGGCCCCGGACAAGCCGGCCTGCTGCGCGTCGGTGGCCACGATGCGCCGGCCGTAAAAGAATCCGTTATCTTCGATCAGCAGGGCCAGCGCGTCGCGCAGCATGGGTTTGCCGCAGATGACGATGGTGGTGTCGGGCCGCATCTGGATGGCGCTGCTGTTTTTCAGGGCCAGCACGTCGTCCGACAGCACGGCGCCGAGCAGGAAGCTGGCGCGCTCGTCGTGCTGCAGGTCGGTGAACTGGGCCAGCGTGCGCACGCTGAAGCAGGCTCGCGCGAGGCCCGTGCGCTGGGCCGTGGAGGCGCCGGCCAGCAGCATCTCGGGCCGCAGCTCGCGCCCGAACTGGGCACCCAGCGACTGGCTGATCAGCGTGTGCTGGGTGATCGCTTGCAGCAGCTCGCCCGACAGCGTGGTGGCGCAGCCGGTGATGCGCTGCGCCTGGTCGATGCTGACCAGCTTCGTGTGCGAACCGGGCAGCACCAGCAAGGCGTGGCCGCTCAGGTCCAGGCGGCGCAGCAGGCCCATGGTTTCCGTCTCCTCGCCGCGCATCATGTCCATCGCCTCGTGATTGAGCAGGCTGACCTTGTGGCCCTGATTGCGCACGCCGGGAATGAACCAGATCGGCTGGGCGCATACTTCCGGCATCTCCATGCGCACCATGCCGCGCGCCAGTTCGGCCAGTCCGACGGGCGCCGTCAGGTGCGGCACTTCCACCAGCCCCAGGCTGGACGTGATCATGCCGCTGGCCAGCACCAGGCCCACGTCGTGCGCTTCCAGCCCGGCCTGGGCCAGCGTCAGCTTGATGATGTCGCGCACGGCGTGCTTGAGGGCGTCCTTGCTGCCGCTGATGGCGCTGTCGCGCACGCCCACCTCCGCCGCGGCCTGCGCCAGCAGGGTCCCGTCACGCCACAAATAGCAGCGGCTGTTGGTGGTTCCGGAATCGATGGTGATAATGTTCATGGCGCGCGCTTGGTTATCTATGCTGGAAGAAGCCACATCTTAGGACCGGCGCTCATGGCTGACTAATGAGAAATTTTCGACTTCCGATATCGTTTTCGATATCTGCTACCATTTCCCGCCCAGGCTGCGGCCCCGTGTTTGCCCCGGGGGACAGGGCTGCCGCGTGCATGTATATCCATTTCGATATCGCTTTCGCGGAAAAAGTCATTAGTAATGCGCTGTGAAATATTTATGATCCACACATCGCAGCCTGTGTCATACCGCCGCAAGCGCGATCACCGTAAGCCGGCTATCCCGCCTGGCCCACATGACCAAACCAATAAGATTCTGGAGACTACGAATGAAGATGAAGACACTGCTTGCCGCCCTGATGATGGTGGGCGCCCTGGGCGCCGTCTCCAACGCCAGCGCGCAAGATAAAGGACTGATCGGGATCTCGATGCCGACCAAGTCGTCGGCCCGGTGGATCGCCGACGGCGACAATATGGTCAAGGTATTCAAGGAAAAAGGCTACAAGCCCGACCTGCAATACGCCGAGGACGACATTCCCAACCAGCTGGCCCAGATCGAAAACATGATCACCAAGGGCGCCAAGGTGCTGGTGATTGCCGCCATCGACGGCACCACCCTGGCCGGCGCGCTGCAAAAGGCGGCCGACAAGGGCGTCAAGGTCATCGCCTACGACCGTTTGATCCGCAATTCCAGGAACGTGGACTACTACGCCACCTTCGATAACTTCCAGGTCGGCGTGCTGCAGGCCCAGTACATCGAAAAGGCGCTGGACCTGCAACACGCCAAGGGCCCGTTCAACATCGAACTGTTCGGCGGTTCGGCCGACGACAACAACGCCTTCTTCTTCTACAACGGCGCCATGTCCGTGCTCAAGCCCTACATGGACCAGGGCAAGCTGGTGGTGCGCAGCAAGCAGATCGGCATGGACAAGGTAGCCACCCTGCGCTGGGACGGCGCCGTGGCCCAGGCCCGCATGGACAACCTGCTGAGCGCCAACTACGGCAAGGCCCGCGTGGACGCCGTGCTGTCGCCGTATGATGGTCTGAGCATCGGCATCCTGTCCTCGCTCAAGGGCGTGGGCTATGGCACACCCAAGCAGCCGTTCCCGGTGGTGACGGGCCAGGACGCGGAAGTGGCCTCGGTCAAGTCCATCCTGCGCGGCGAGCAGCGCTCCACCATCTTCAAGGACACGCGCGAGCTGGCCAAGGTCACGGCCAACATGGTGGACGCGGTCCTGAACGGCAAGACCCCGCCGATCAACGATACCAAGACCTATAACAACGGCGTCAAGGTGGTGCCGGCCTACCTGCTCAAGCCTGTCAGCGTGGACATCAACAACTGGAAACAGGTGCTGGTGAGCGGCAGCGGCTACTACAGCGAGTCGCAGTTCAAATAAGCGGCGCGCCCCGGCGGTGTGCAGCGCCGCCGGGGCATTCATGCAAGACAGTCCGAGAAACCATATGACCAATACCATCCTGGAAATGCGCGGGATAAGGAAGACTTTTCCGGGCGTAGTCGCGCTCGACCATGTGAACCTGAAGGTGCGCGACGGCGAGATCCACGCCATCGTCGGCGAGAACGGCGCCGGCAAATCCACGCTGATGAAGGTGCTGAGCGGGGTCTACCCGCACGGCAGCTACAGCGGCGACATCCACTACCAAGGCCAGGTGCGCGCCTTTCGCGGCATCGCCGACAGCGAACACGCGGGCATCATCATCATCCACCAGGAACTGGCGCTGGTGCCGCTGCTGTCGATCACCGAGAACATCTTCCTCGGCAACGAACCTGGCCGCCACGGCATCATCGACTGGCATGCGGCCCACGCGAAGACCCGCGAACTGCTGCGCAAGGTGGGCTTGAACGAAGCGCCCGACACCCCCGTCAACCGGCTCGGCGTGGGCAAGCAGCAGCTGATCGAAATCGCCAAGGCGCTGTCCAAGCAGGTCAAGCTGCTCATTCTGGACGAGCCGACGGCCAGCCTGAACGAAAGCGACAGCGACGCCCTGCTCTCGCTGCTGCTGGAACTGAAGGCGCAAGGCATCTCCTCCATCCTCATTTCGCACAAGCTCAATGAGATTGCCAAGGTGGCCGACGCCATCACGGTGCTCAGGGACGGCAACACGGTCGACAGCTTCGACTGCCGCACCGAGAAGATCAGCGAAGACCGCATCATCCGCCACATGGTGGGCCGCGACATGGCCGAACGCTATCCGCGCCGCACGCCCAACATCGGCGACACCTGCTTCGAAGTGCGCGACTGGCGCGTGCACCATCCGGAAAACGCGGAACGGCAGGTCATCAAGGGCATCGACCTGAAAGTGCGCAAGGGCGAGGTGCTGGGCATCGCCGGCCTGATGGGCGCGGGCCGCACGGAGCTGGCCATGAGCATCTTCGGCCGCTCCTACGGCCAGAAGATCAGCGGCCAGGCGTTCAAGGATGGCAAGGCGATCGACGTGAGCACGGTGCAAAAGGCCATCGGCCACGGCATCGCCTACGTGACCGAGGACCGCAAGGCACTGGGACTGGTGCTGCAGGACGATATCAAGCGCAACACCAGCCTGGCCAATTTGAATGGCGTGGCGCGCCACCTGGTGATCGACGAGGGCCGCGAATTCCAGGTGGCCGACGATTTCCGCGCCAAGCTGCGCATCCGCTGCGCCGACGTGTTCCAGCAAACGCTCAACCTCTCGGGCGGCAACCAGCAGAAGGTGGTATTGGCCAAGTGGCTGTTCTCCAGACCGGACGTGCTGATCCTCGATGAACCGAGCCGCGGCATCGACGTGGGCGCCAAGTTCGAGATCTACACCATCATCAACCAGCTGGTGGCGGAGGGCAAAAGCATCATCATGATTTCGTCGGAAATGCCGGAACTGCTGGGCATGTGCGACCGCATCATGGTCATCAATGAAGGCAGCTGCGTGGGCGAATTCAGCGCGGCCGAAGCGACGCAGGAAAAGATCATGCGCGCGATTGTATTAAACGGAGACAAGCAACATGGGTAATCACATCGAAGCCGGCGTGGCCGGCGAACTGGCCAACCTGGCCAAGCCGGCCACCGCTGCCACCGCGGCCGCCTCGGCGACGCCGCCAACATCGGCCACTTCAGCCGCGCAGCAGCATGCGCCGCCCACGGGCGCCTCGGCGCTGGGCTTCATCAAGAACAACCTGCGCGAATACGGCATGCTGTTCTCGCTGGTGCTCATCATGGGCTTCTTCCAGCTCATGACCGACGGCACGCTGATGGAGCCGCTCAACATCACCAACCTGCTGCTGCAGAACAGCTACGTGGTCATCATGGCGCTCGGCATGCTGATGGTGATCGTGGCTGGCCACATCGACCTGTCGGTGGGCTCCGTGGTCGGTTTCGTCGGCGCCCTGGCCGCCGTGCTGATCGTGAACTACAACCTGAACTACATCGCCGCCGGGGTCCTATGCCTGGCCGTGGGTGGCCTGATCGGCGCGGCACAAGGCTATTTCGTCGCCTACGCCAAGATCCCGTCGTTCATCGTCACCCTGGCCGGCATGCTGGTGTTCAAGGGCCTGACGCTGGCGCTGCTGCAGGGCCAGTCCGTCGGCCCGTTCCCGGATGGCTTCCAGCACCTGAGCTCCGGTTTCATCCCGGAGCTGTTCAGTGGCGGCGATTTGCGCCTTACTTCCTTGCTGCTGGGCGTGGTGGCTGCCGTGGCGCTGGCTTATGTGAAGCTGCGCGCCCGCGCGCGGCTGGTGGGCAGCGGCATGTCCGATGAACCGCTGGCCTTCTTCCTGGTGCGCAACGTGCTGCTGGCCGCTGCCATCGTCTACTTCAGCTACCTGCTGGCGTCGTACAAGGGCATGCCCAATGTGCTGATCGTGATGGCGCTGCTGATCATGGCCTACACCTTCATCGCCAACCGCACCGTGATCGGGCGCCGCGTGTACGCCGTGGGCGGCAACGAGAAGGCCAGCCGGCTGTCGGGCATCAAGACGGAGCGCGTGAGCTTCGCCACCTTCGTCAACATGGGCGTGCTGGCCGCGCTGGCCGGCCTGATCTTCGCGGCCCGCCTGAACACGGCCACGCCGAAGGCAGGCACCGGTTTCGAACTGGACGTGATCGCGGCCTGCTTCATCGGCGGCGCCTCGGCCTCGGGCGGCGTAGGCAAGGTGATGGGCGCGGTGATCGGCGCCTTCGTCATGGGCGTGATGAACAACGGTATGTCCATCATGGGCATCGGCATCGATTACCAGCAGGTGATCAAGGGGCTGGTGCTGCTGGCGGCCGTGTTCGTGGACGTCTACCACAAGAACAAATAAGCAACGAACATTTCTCCCCTCTTGGCCCGGCAAGCGCCCGCTTGCCGGGTTTTTTTCATCCCATTGCGCCCGATTCCTGCAGCACATCGGAGAATGGAGACCTGCTTTTCACTGGCAGCCATGGCCCAGCTAGCGGTGACCTTACTTGGCTTGTTTGCGTGGACGGCACGGTACGCAGCACTATCAACGATAAATTTGGAAAAGCTCTCCGCTTCACTGACCGATGGGGACCATTGGTTAGACGTACAACGTGAATGTTCAGCGGCACCGTCATCCTCGCTCCCATTTGTTCCTGCCGCGGATACCCGACAAACGGCGCGCGATAGAAAGCAGAACCTCGAGATCTTCAGTCGGTTGTTCGTAAGGATTGCCGATAGTCCCGCATTTGTCGTTGGCTATTGATACAAGAGAACGGAGGTCCATAAGCTTTTCTACCAAATGCAAAGCTGTACCTTCAATAGGTTCGAACTTTTCTGCAACCCTCGATACACGCTCAGGCTGTTCATTCCTCAAACTGATCCAAAGGTCTTGTGCATCCATTCGGATAGCCTAACGTAAAGTGGACGTCATTTTGACGTTTTAAAAACATCAACCTTGCCAGATAATGCCGGTTTGAGCAAGCGGCATGCAGAATACCGTGAGCATAAAACGGCCTAACAGCCGCGAAAAACCGTCATGTCGCTAAGTTAACCAAAGTTGTTCGACCAGGCGCGCTGGCACATCCGTGTCATGCATCACAGCATCGGGGCCAAGCACGCCTGCTAGCGCGCGACAATCATGGGGGCGTCGAACGCGAACGGCCGGGCGATCCGCGGTCCAACGCGCGCCAATATCCAGCCGCTAGAGCACGTCACGGCGGCCAGCAGCCACAGCGGTCAGCAGCACTGACCTGGCGCATCTGGACCGTACTGAAGAAGCGTTACGCTTGCTTACCGCATTCCGATAAACGGCTACAATATGGCCATACTCTCCTTCAAATCCAAACAGACCAAACAACTGTTCGAAGGAAAGGCCGTGCCCCGGTTTGCGAACTTCCGATCCAGCGCGCAACGGAAACTCCAACTACTGGACAGCGCGGCCACCCTGGACTTCTTGCGCTCTCCGCCGGGAAATCATCTGGAGGCACTGAGCGGCGAGCGCCAAGGCGAGTACAGCATTCGGGTGAATGCGCAGTTCAGAATTTGCTTCACCTGGACAGAAAACGGGCCGAAAGACGTGGAAATCGTTGATTATCACTAACTGATGAAGGCTGTGAGATGCTGAAGAATGCAATGCGCCCCATCCATCCCGGCGAAATCTTGCGGGAGGAGTTTCTTGCCCCATTAGGGATGACGGCACATGCGCTGTCGAAGGCGCTTCATGTGACGCCGTCCCGTATCAACGACATCATCAACGAAAAGCGTGGGATAACGGTAGATACCGCGCTGCGGCTCGCGCGCTATTTCGGCGGCGATCCGCAGTCGTGGCTCAACCTGCAACAAGCATACGATTTGAGAATGGCCGCCGGACTGTCCATGCAAAAAATAATAGATGAGATCGAGCCGCGTAACCCCGGCAGCGACAACAGCCAGGAATTGGCAGCATGAACACTAGCCGGCTTTGTTAACGCCCTTCAGAATATCTCCCTGGCCACTGAACGCACGGCACGCAGCAGCAGCTCCGCACCGGGCGATGGCAGATGACCATCCAGCGATACAATCCCGTAGGCATCCATCCGACATGGCAGGTCGATAGGCAGTACGCTCAGCACGTTCTGCGATTCGTAGTACCGGGCCACGGCGATCGGCATCACGTGCAGCGAATCGGTCTGCTGCAGCAGGGCCGTGACCAGCAGCAGCGCCGTGGTGTCGATCACGTTCAATGGCGGCGTGAGGCCGGCGCGGCGGAACATCAGGTCGCAGCGCGAACGCAGGATGCTGCCCTGGGGCGGCAGTATCCACGGCCGGTCCGCGATGTCACTCAATTGCAGGCCATCGACGGCCAGCAGCGGATGGCCCACCCGCACCACCACGCAGGCCGGTTCGTCCGTCAACTCCTCGTACCGCAGGCCGGCCGCGCTGACGCGCTCCGGTATCCGGCCGATCATGAAATCGAGCCGGCCCCGCTCCAGCTGGTCCAGCAGCACATTGCTCTGCTCCATCTGCACGCCGATGCGCAGCCGGGGCGCCTGTTCCTTCACCATGGTCAGCACGCGCGGCAGCAGCACCAGGCCGGGCGTCATGATGGTGCCGATTTCGACCTGGCCCTGCAGGCCGGACTTGACGGCGACGATGTCGTCATGCGCCAGCGACAGGCTGTTCAAGGCCATGCGCGCGTGGCGGATCATGGTCTCGCCGTAGAGGGTCGGCTCCATGCCGCGCGGCAGGCGCTCGAACAACTGCACACCCAGCATGTCCTCCAGCTCCTTGAGCTGCTTGGAGGCGGCCGGCTGGGTCATGTGCAGCTCTTCCGAGGCGCGGTGGATGTTGCGCTGCTCGTCGAGCGCGATCAGCAGCAGCAGTTGCCGGGTCTTCAGGCGGGCTTGCAGAAACCAGTTGGGGTTGATGTCCATAGGCAAATATTATCAGTCTCTGGTCTGGAATGCGAAAAAGCCGGCTGCGGGTCGCGCAGCCGGCTGGCAAGGGGTGAACGATGGCGCGGCGGGGTTCAGACCCAGCCGGCGTCGACGATGAATTCCTGCGACGTGCACATGGCGCCATCATCGGCGGCCAGGAACAGCGTCATGGAGGCGATGTGTTCGGGCAGCAGCTTGCCGGGCAGGCACTGGCTCTTGCTGATTTCCTCCTCGGCCGCCGCGTCCACCCACAGCGCCAGCTGGCGCTCCGTCATCACCCAGCCCGGCGTGACCGTGTTCACGCGGATGCCGTGCGCGCCGTACTCGCGCGCCAGCCCGCGCGTGAGCCCGACCACGGCCGCCTTGGCCGTCGTGTAGACCGGATAGCCGGCGCCCTTGATGTGCCACGAAATGGAACTGATGTTGATGATGGAACCGCCGCCCTTGCGCTTCATGCCCTCGAATACGGCCTGGCAGGTGAAGAACATGGGGCGCTGGTTGATGGCGATGCGCTGGTCCCAGTATTCGGGCGTGACTTCAGCAGTCTGGTGCCGCTGGTCGTTGGCGGCGTTGTTGACGAGGATATCGAAATCGCCATCGACGCCGTCCGGCCCGGCCAGTTCGGCCATGGCCTGGCGCAGTGCGGCGATATCGGCGATGTCACAGTAACGGAATTGCGGCGCCGGGTGGCCCGCCTGCGTCACGCGCTGGCACAACGCTTCGCTTGCCTCGCGCGCGATATCGACGAAGGCCACCAGCGCCCCCTGCCCCGCGAACGCAGCGACCAGCGATTCGCCGATACCGCTGCCGCCGCCGGTGATGAATACCCGCTTGCCGCGCAGGCTGCCGTAGGTGGCCAATTGTCTCATGTCTGTCTCCAAGGTTTGCTGGTTACTTTTATGCGTCATTATCATCCCGCAGCACGGAAGGCAGCAACGCGTGCGGCAGGTTCTGGTAGGCCACGGGCCGCAGGAAACGCTGGATCGCCGCCGTGCCCACCGATGTGCTGCGCCCGTCCGACGTGGCCGGGAACGGCCCGCCATGCACCATCGCGGCCGCCACGTCCACCCCGGTGGGGAAGCCGTTGGCCAGGATGCGGCCGGCCTTGCGCTCCAGCACTGGCAGCAGAGCCTTGGCCGCATCGAGGTCGTCCGCTTCCATCTGCAAGGTCGCCGTCAACTGCCCTTCCAGGCTTTCGGCCACCTGGCGCATCTGCGCCATGTCGCGGCAAACGACCAGCAGCGCGGCCGGGCCGAACACTTCATCGGCCAGTGCGTGCTGCGCCAGGAAGGCGTCGGCACTGGTGCGGAACAGGGCCGGCGCGCCCTTGCCGTCGTGCTGGCCGGCCATGGCCAACGTGGCCACTTGCGGATGCTCGGCCAACTGGCGCATGCCGCGCTGGTAGGCCTGGGCGATGCCGGGGGTGA
The DNA here is from genome assembly GCF_014042365.1 of Rugamonas fusca. GTDB lineage: Bacteria > Pseudomonadota > Gammaproteobacteria > Burkholderiales > Burkholderiaceae_D > Rugamonas > Rugamonas fusca. The sequence continues at coordinate 93,426 of NZ_JACEZS010000009.1, read as the reverse complement.
GCATGGGCGCGGCCCGCCCCTCGGCCACGGCCAGCGCCGCCGCCAGTTCGAAGCGTTCCACGTCCGGGCCATCCAGCGCCAGCAGCAGGCCGGGATTGGTGCAGAACTGGCCCACGCCCAGCGCCAGCGAGGCCGCGAAGTCGGTGGCGATCTGACCGCAACGGGCCGCCAGCGCGGCCGGCAGCAGGAACACGGGGTTGATGCTGCTCATTTCCGCATACACGGGAATCGGCTGCGGCCGCGCGGCCGCCAGCGCCATCAGCGCCAGGCCGCCCGCGCGCGAGCCGGTGAATCCCACCGCTTTCACAGCCGGATGGCGCACCAGTTCCTGTCCCACCTCGTTGCCGGCGCCCGTCAGCAGCGCGAACGCGCCGGCCGGCATGTGGCACTGCGCCAACGCCCTGGCCACGGCGTGCGCCACCAGTTCGGAGGTGCCGGGATGGGCCGGATGGGCTTTCACCAGCACCGGGCAGCCAGCGGCTAGCGCCGACGCCGTGTCGCCGCCGGCCACCGAGAACGCCAGCGGGAAGTTACTGGCGCCGAACACGGCGACCGGCCCCAGACCGATCATGCGGCGCCGCAGGTCCGGACGCGGCGGCGTGCGATCGGGCAGCGCGCGGTCGATCACCACCTCGTTCCATTCGCCCTGGCGCAGCAGGTTGGCGAACAGCTTGAGCTGGTTGACGGTGCGCGTGCGCTCTCCTTCGATGCGGGCGCGCGGCAGGCCGCTTTCCGCGCAGGCGCGTGCTATCAGTTCATCGCCCAGTTCCTCGATCTGGTGGCCGATGGTTTCCAGCAGCGTGGCGCGCTGCTCGTCGCTGCTGGCGCGGAAACCGTCGAACGCTGCCTCGGCCAGCCGGCAGGCCAGGTCGATCTGGGCTGCGTCCACCGCATGGAAGGCCGGTTCCATGCTCTGCCCCTCCGTGGGATTCCAGGCCGTGAATGGCTGGCCCTTGCCGCGCACCGGCATGCCGCCGATGAATGCTTCGCCGCTGATTGTCATAATGGCGTCACCTTGGCGATACCGGCCGGGTACGTGGCTAGCGTGTTGCGCAGCGCTGGCCCGAACGCCGGCGCTTCGATCTCAAACGTTTCACCGGGCTGGACAGCGATGTTGTCGGCCACACTCAGTGTCGCGGTGCCGAAGAAGTGGATATGCACGTCACCGGCGCGGCGGAACAGCGGATACTTGAAGTGATGGTGTTCCAGGTTGGCGATGGTGTGCGACATGTTCTGTTCACCGCTCACGAACGCCTTCTGCCAGCGCACCTGCCCTTGCCCGTCCAGTATGCGCGAGGTGCCTTCCACATGCGGCGGCAATTCGCCCACCAGCAGCGCCGGGCCCAGGCCGCAGGCGCGCAGCTTGGAATGGGCCAGGTACAGGTAGTTCTGCCGCTCCGTCACGTGGTCGGAGAATTCGTTGCCGATCGCGTAGCCGACGCGGTAAGGCTGGCCATCGTCGCCGATCACGTACAGGCCGGCGATTTCCGGTTCCTCGCCGCCGTCGAGCGCGAATTCGGGCATGCGCAAGGGCTGGCCGCTGGCGGCCACGATGGAACCGTCGCCCTTGTAGAACCACTCCGGTTGCACGCCGGCCGTGCCGGCCGGCGGCTTGCCGCCTTCCACGCCCATGCGGAACATCTTCATGCTGTCGCTCAGGTTTTCGACGGCGCCGCCGATTTTCTTGTGCATGGCGTCGCGCGTGTCGGCACTGCCCAGGTGGGTCAGGCCGGTGCCGGTCACGTAGCAATGCGCCGGGTCGGCATGGTCGATCGGCGCCAGCAGGCGGCCAGCGTTCGCCACAGTGGCGTAGTCCTGGGCCATCGTGCCCGCCGCTTCGGCAGCCAGTGCGGCCAGGCTGCGCTTGGCGCGGATCGCGGCCTGGGCCAGCGCATACGTGCTGTCGTAGCCGTCGATCACGCGAATGGTGTCTTGTTCGAGCACGCCCACACGGCGCGTCCCGTCTTCAGTCTTGAATTGAACCAGTAACATGGTGTCTCCCGCTTGTTTTAGTGTGAATGCTTGGGTACTTCCGAACCACGGTTCCCGACGAGGAAATCGAAGTCGCATCCTTCGTCGGCCTGCAACACATGGTCGATATAGAGTTGCTGGTAGCCGCTCCTGGCCGTCGCCGGCTGGCGCGCGGCCCGTTCGGCCAGGCGCTCGGCCAGCGCCGCATCGCTGATCTCCAGGTTCAGGACGCCGCCGGCGCAATCGAGCGTGATCCAGTCGCCGTCGCGCACCACACCGAGCGGGCCGCCGGCCATGGCTTCGGGCGCCACGTGCAGCACCACCGTGCCGTAGGCCGTGCCACTCATGCGCGCGTCCGAGATGCGCACCATGTCCGTCACGCCTTGCGCCAGCAACTTGGGCGGCAGGCCCATATTCCCTACTTCCGCCATGCCGGGATAGCCTTTGGGGCCGCAGTTCTTCATCACCAGCACGGAGTTGGCGTCCACCTCCAGTTCGGGGTCGATGATGCGGGCCTTGTAGTGGTCGAAGTCCTCGAACACGACGGCGCGGCCACGGTGCTGCATCAGCGCCGGCGTGGCCGCGGACGGCTTGAGCACGGCGCCGCGCGGGGCCAGGTTGCCGCGCAGGATGCAAATGCCGCCATCGTCCAGCAGCGGCTTGTCCAGCGGGCGGATCACCTCGTCGTCATACACGGGCGCATCCTGGCAGTTTTGCCACAGCGTCTTGCCGTTCACGGTGAGCGCATCGGGATGGGGCAGCAGCTTGCCATCGCCCATGCGGCGGATGGCGCCTGGCAGGCCGCCGGCGTAGTAGAACTCCTCCATCAGGAAGCGACCCGACGGCATCAGGTCCACGATGGTGGGCATGCCACGGCCGACGCGGGTCCAGTCCTCCAGCGCCAGGTCGACGCCGATGCGGCCAGCGATCGCCTTCAGGTGGATCACTGCGTTGGTGGAACCGCCGATGGCGGCGTTGACGCGGATCGCGTTTTCAAAATTCTCGCGCTTGAGCACCTTCGACAGGCGCAGGTCCTCGTGCACCATCTCGACGATGCGGATGCCGCTCATGTGGGCCAGCACGTAACGGCGCGAATCGACGGCCGGAATGGCGGCATTGTGCGGCAGACTGGTGCCCAGCGCCTCGGCCATGCAGGCCATGGTGGACGCGGTGCCCATGGTGTTGCAGGTACCGGCCGAGCGTGAATGGCCCGATTCGGCGTGCATGAATTCATGCATGGTGATGGTGCCGGCCTTGACCTGCTCGTGCAACTGCCACACGGCCGTACCGGAGCCGATGTCCTTGCCATTGAGCTTACCGTTCAACATCGGGCCGCCGCTGACGACGATGGTGGGCAGGTCCACGCTGGCCGCGCCCATCAGCAGCGCCGGCGTGGTCTTGTCGCAGCCAACCAGCAGCACCACGGCGTCCATCGGATTGCCGCGAATCGATTCCTCGACGTCCATGCTGGCCAGGTTACGGGTCAGCATGGCGGTCGGGCGCAAATTCGATTCGCCGTTCGAGAACACGGGGAATTCGACCGGGAAGCCGCCCGCTTCGAGGATACCGCGCTTGACGTAATCGGCCAGTTGGCGGAAGTGGGCGTTGCACGGCGTGAGTTCGGACCAGGTATTGCAGATGCCGATAATGGGCTTGCCCTGGAATTCGTGATCGGGGATACCCTGGTTTTTCATCCAGCTGCGGTACATGAAGCCATTCTTATCCTGGGTGCCGAACCACTCGGCCGAGCGCAGCTTGGTTTTCTTTGTCGCGGACATGCATTCCTCCTGGTTGAGCGCGCGGCATGCGTGACCGTCCGCGCAGCGATGAGTGATGGTAGTGCGGCCATCCATAACAATCCAATCACTTATTCCTCGTATTCGATATCGAAATGGATATCAATCAACAAGGTGGAATCGGTAGGTGATGCTGCTGCGATGGACCTGGCCAGGCCGCAGCATGGCGCTGGGGAAGGCTGGCTGGTTGGGGTTGTCGGGGAACTGCTGCGGTTCCAGGCACAAGCCAGCGCGGTAGCCGTGTTGGCCCGCGCCGCCTGTGAGGAAATTCCCGCTGTAGAACTGCAAGCCCGGCGCCGTGCATGACACGTCGAGCGCCCGGCCCGAGCCGGGATCATGCAGCCGCGCCGCCAGCGTGGGGTGGGCATACGCGCGCGGACGCAGCGCGAAGTTGTGGTCGTAGCCGCCGCCCAGCGCCAGTTGCGGATGGTCCGCAGCGATGCGCTGACCGACCGCGTGCGGCGTGCGGAAATCGAACGGCGTGCCTTGGACCGGGACGATGGCGCCGGTGGGTATCAAGGCCGCGTCCACCGGGGTGTAATGATCGGCGGCGATCATCAGCCGCTGATCGAGAATATCACCCTGCCCCGCCAGGTTGAAATAAGCGTGGCTGGTCAGGCTGACGGGCGTGGCCCGGTCGCACTCGGCGCGAAAATGGATCAACAATTCATTGGCGCGATTGAGTTCGTAGAGCACGGTCAGCGCCAGGGCGCCGGGGTAGCCCTGGTCGCCGTCCGGGCTCACGTGCGTGAGCGACAGCCGTGCCGCGCTGGCCTTGGCGCTGGGCGCACCTTGCCACAAGGCCGTGTGCAGACCATGGCGCCCGCCATGGAGGTGGTTCTTGCCATCGTTGACGTCGAGCTGCACCTGCTGGCCGTCGTACTCGTAGCGGCCGTGGGCGATGCGGTTGGCGTGGCGGCCGATCAGGGCGCCAAGGTAGCCGCGGTCGTCCAGATATGGGGCGAGCGTCGCGTGCCCGAGCGTGACGTTGGCGCGCACGCCATGCCGGTCCGGCGCATGAATGGCCGTGATGATGCCGCCGAAATCGCTGATGCACACCGTCAGGCCGCAACCGTTATCGAGCGTGTACAGGCTGGCCGCGCGCCCGTCCGGCAACTGGCCGAACGGCGCGCGGGTGATGCTGGGGAGTGGTGAGGCGAACATGGGAATGGTGCCAGGCGCCGCCCCGCTCTGGACATCTCCACGCCAGAGCGAAGCGGCGCCCTGCCCTGTCTTAGAACCAGGCTTCGACCTGCAGGCCGACCGAGGTGCCGTTGGTGGCCGAACCGAAGGCCGGGCCGGCGTTGTTGCTGGCGTTGAGCGCGGCGGTGGCGGGGTCGTTCCACTTGCCGTAGGTGACGAAGGCGCGCAGTTCAGGACGCGACCAGTAGCCCTTGCCGGCCGTGATGGTCGGCGCGATGGTGATCGTGTTCAGGCGCAGCGTCTCGCCGCCGTTCGGCTGGGTGACGCGATGGGTGCCCAGTTCCGCCTGCAGCTTGAAATGCTCGCTCAGCGCGTAGACGGGGCGCGCGCCCAGCGTGGTCCAGGTGCTGGAGCCGCCGGCGTCGGACTTGTCGCGCTGGCCCAGCACCACGAACTCCATGCTGAATTCCGGGGTCGGCTGCATCACCAGGTCGTTGAAAATGCGGGTGCGCTTCACGTCGCTGCCCAGCGTGGTGCTGCCGGAGGCGCCGATGCGGTCATTGCCCACACCGATGCCCGTGCCGGGGCCCACGCCGTACTGGATGCCGAAAGTGTTGCCGCCGCCCAGTACCTTGTCCTGCTTGTGCAGCACGGTCAGTTGCCAGCCATTGTGCTTGTCCTTGCCCTGCGCCGTGATGATGGAGGTGGCGATGTCGATGGTGCCGCCCGGGTTGACGGGCAAGCCTTCGTAGATCAGGTTCTGGCGCAGCGCCGATTTATTGTCCGTCACCAGGCCCGTGGTGGGGTTGGTGGTGATGCTGTCGTTGTCCTTGAAGACGGCGTAGCTGAATTTGCCGGGACCGGCCTTGACGCCGTCGATACCGCCGCCGGTGCCGTTCAGGTTAATGAACTGCAGGTCCAGCATGTGGATGTCCGGACGGTAGTAATAGCGCTTGCCGATCCAGGCCACGCCGCCGTTGAGCACATCGATGCCCTTCGCTTCCACGTAGGCCTTGGCCAGGCCCAGCTTGGCGTCGCCGAACTCGGAGCCCGAGTTCCACTCGTTGGCCCACAGCGTGCCGACAAAGCTCACGCCATCGGGCGTCTTGGCGAATTCCTTGGTGTAGCCGCCTTCGAAGTAGGCGTCGCATTCGTTGCCGAGGCGGTATTTCATCGTGTTGCCACCCAGGCTGTAGCAGTTCTGCGGGCCGTGGCTGCTGCCCACGCCGGCGCGCAGGTAGCCGTGGAAGCCTTCCTCGTCGTGGCCGGCGTCGGCGCGGGCGGCGTTGCCGGCCAGCGTCATGGCTAGCGCCAGCGGCAGCATGGTCAGGATGCGTTGCTTCATGGTTGTCTCCTCTTTGTTTTTGAAATGGTCGGTTGTCGCACTGGACTGGTATCACCGCATGCGGTTCAGATGCCGAGCTTGATACTAGTGGCTGCAACGATTCCTTTCCAATTACTTATTTTTCAATTTCGATACCAAAATTGATATCGAGAAAAATCAGGGACGTACCCCATTTACCCATCCACAAAGCAAAACGGCCGGATCGCTCCGGCCGTTTTGTGCTGTTACTGTTGCACGCTTACTTCAGGTTGTAGAACGCCTCGCGTCCTGGGTAGGAGGCCACATCGCCCAGGTCTTCCTCGATGCGCAGCAACTGGTTGTACTTGGCCATGCGGTCCGAACGGGACATGGAGCCGGTCTTGATCTGCAGCGCGTTCAAGCCCACGGCGATGTCGGCGATGGTCGCGTCTTCCGTCTCGCCCGAGCGGTGCGAGATCACGGCCGTATAACCGGCGCGCTTGGCCATTTCGATGGCGGCGAAAGTCTCGGTCAGGGTGCCGATCTGGTTGATCTTGATCAGGATCGAGTTGGCGATGCCCTTCTGGATGCCTTCCTTCAGGATCTTGGTGTTGGTGACGTACAGGTCGTCGCCCACCAGCTGCACCTTCTTGCCCAGTTCCCTGGTCAGGATCGCCCAGCCGTCCCAGTCGCCTTCAGCCATCGCGTCTTCGATCGAGATGATCGGGTACTTGTCGCACCAGGTGGCCAGCAGGTTGGTGAATTCGGTGGCCGTCAGGCTCAGGCCTTCGCCTTCCAGCTGGTACTTGCCATCCTTGTAGAACTCGGAGGCGGCGCAATCCAGGCCCAGTGCGATCTGGGTGCCTGGCTCGTAGCCGGCTTCCTCGATGGCCTGGATGATCAGCTTGATCGCGTCTTCATGGCTGGCCACGGAAGGCGCGAAGCCGCCCTCGTCGCCCACGGCTGTGGTCAAACCCTTCTTGTGCAGGATTTTCTTCAGCGTGTGGAACACTTCGGCGCCGTAGCGGATCGCCTCGCGGAACGATGGCGCGCCCACGGGAATAATCATGAATTCCTGGATATCCAGGTTGTTGTCGGCGTGCGCGCCGCCGTTGATCACGTTCATCATCGGCACCGGCAGCTGCATGGCGCCCGAACCGCCGAAGTAGCGATACAGCGGCAGGCCCGCTTCCTCGGCCGCCGCGCGCGCCACGGCCATCGACACGGCCAGCATGGCGTTGGCGCCCAGGCGGCCCTTGTTCTCCGTACCATCGAGGTCGATCAGGATACGGTCCAGGAAGGCTTGCTCATTGGCGTCCAGGCCCATGATGGCTTCCGAAATCTCCGTGTTGATGTTCTCGCACGCTTGCAGCACGCCCTTGCCGAAATAGCGCTTGGGATCGCCATCGCGCAGTTCGATCGCTTCGCGCGAGCCGGTGGAGGCGCCCGACGGTACGGCGGCGCGGCCCTTGGCGCCCGATTCCAGCAGCACTTCGCATTCCACGGTCGGATTGCCGCGCGAGTCGATGATTTCGCGGCCGGTCACATTGATGATTGCACTCATAACTACAGCTCCAGTCAGTTGTCGTTCAGCGCGGCTGCGCCGATTTTCAGGATCTTCAGGGCGTTGGTGCCGCCCACCACACCCATGGGCTCACCCCACGTGAGCACCACGTTGTCGCCCGCCTTCACGGCGCCGCGCTTGACCAGCAGCTTCTCGACCGCGCGGAACGCCTGCTCCTTGCCGCCGTCCACCTTCAGTTCCAGCGCCGTCACGTTGCGGTACAGGGCCAGCTTGCGTTGCGTGGCCAGGCTCGGGGTCAGGGCCAGGATCGGAATGTCGATGTTGTTACGGCTCATCCACAAGGCCGTGGAACCCGATTCCGTCAGCGCAGCGATGGCCTTCACGCGCAGGTGGTGCGCCGTGAACAGCGCGCCGTAGGCGATGGACTGGTCGATGCGGCTGAACGAGGCATTGGACAGATCCACGTCCAGCTGGCAGGTATCCCACTTTTCCGCATCCAGGCAGATGGCGGCCATGTGCTCCACCGTCTCCACCGGATAGCGGCCGGACGCCGTTTCGGCCGACGTCATCACCGCGTCCGTCCCATCGAGCACCGCGTTGGCCACGTCCGATACTTCGGCGCGGGTCGGCACGGCATTGACGATCATCGATTCCATCATCTGGGTAGCGGTGATGGCCAGCTTGTTGGACGCGCGCGCCATCTTGATCATGCGCTTTTGCAGCGCCGGCACGGCGGCGTTGCCCACTTCCACGGCCAGGTCGCCGCGCGCCACCATGATGCCGTCCGACGCATCCAGGATTTCCTGCAGCGCCGGAATGGCTTCGGCCCGCTCGATCTTGGCGATCATGAACGGCTTGTGGTCATACGGTTCGCCGGCGATGTTGGCCAGCTGGCGCGCCATTTCCATGTCGGTCGCGTTCTTGGGGAAGGACACGGCCAGATAGTCGGCCTGGAAGCTCATGGCCGTCTTGATGTCTTCCATGTCCTTGGCCGTCAGCGCCGGCGCGGACAGGCCGCCGCCCTGGCGATTGATGCCCTTGTTGTTGGACAGCTCGCCACCGATGCGCACGGTGGTGTGAATGGCGCTGCCCACCACGCTGTCGACCACCAGCACGATCAGGCCGTCGTTCAGCAGCAGCACGTCGTCCGGCTTCAGGTCGCGCGGCAGATCTTTGTAATCGAGACCAACGCGCTCGTCGTTACCCAGTTCGCAGGCCGCGTCCAGGATGAACTTGGCGCCGGCCACCAGCTCCGTCTTGCCATTCTCGAATTTGCCGACGCGGATTTTCGGGCCTTGCAGGTCGGCCATGATGGCCACTTCGCGGCCACATTCGCGCGCGGCCTCGCGCACCATGCGCGCGCGGTCCACGTGGTCCTGCGCGCGGCCGTGCGAGAAGTTGAGGCGCACGACGTCAACGCCGGCCTTGAACATCTTGACCAGCGTGGCCATGTCGTTCGAGGCCGGGCCGATGGTGGAAACGATCTTGGTCGCGCGATGGGTAACGGTATTGGGCACGTTTGTCTCCTGGTGAGGACGGAATTATTGTTGGGACGCGGCCATCAGGGCCACGGTGGTGTCCAGCATGCGGTTCGAGAAGCCCCACTCGTTGTCGTACCACGACGATACCTTGACCAGGCGGCCCGACACCTTTGTCAGGGTCGAATCGAAGTTGGACGAGGCCGGGTTGTGGTTGAAGTCCACCGACACCAGCGGTTCGGTCTGATAGGTCAGCACGCCTTGCAGCGGGCCTTCGGCGGCGGCCTTCATCAGCGCGTTCACTTCATCCACGGTGGTGTCGCGCTTGGCGATGAACGACAGGTCGACCAGCGACACGTTGATGGTCGGTACACGGATGGCGAAACCATCGAGCTTGCCGTTCAGCTCAGGCAGCACCAGGCCCACGGCAGCGGCGGCGCCGGTCTTGGTGGGGATCATGCTCATGGTGGCCGAACGGGCGCGGCGCAGGTCTTCGTGCATCACGTCGGACAGCACCTGGTCGTTGGTGTAGGAATGGACGGTGGTCATCAGGCCCGTCTCCACGCCGATCGCGTCGTTCAGGGGCTTGACCAGCGGGGCCAGGCAGTTGGTGGTGCAGGATGCATTCGAGATCACCGTGTCGGTGGCTTTCAGCACGTGCTGGTTCACGCCATAGACGATGGTCGCATCCACATCCTTGCCGCCTGGCGCCGAGATGATCACCTTCTTGGCGCCGCCTTTCAAGTGGGCCGAGGCTTTTTCCTTGGTGGTGAAGAAGCCGGTGCACTCGAGCACCACGTCCACGCCCAGCGAGCCCCATGGGATTTCGGCCGGATTACGCTGCGCGAACACGCGGATCACGTCGCCGTTCACGATCATGTTGTCGCCGTCCACTTCGACCGTGCCGGGGAACTTGCCATGAACCGTATCGTAGCGGGTCAGGTGGGCATTGGACTTGGCGTCGCCCAGGTCGTTGATGGCCACGATCTGGATATCCTGCTTCTTGCCGCCTTCGTAGAAAGCGCGCAGCACATTGCGGCCGATGCGGCCATAACCGTTGATTGCTACTTTGATCGTCATGCTCAGTTCCTCGGGGTTGGGTTGGAAGGACACATCATTTTTTTGCGGAGGCTTAGCCGCTGTTGCGCAAACCGGCCGCGATGCCGTTGATCGACAGGTGCAGGCCAACACGGGTATCGGCATCCGCGTTGTTGTCGCGATAGCGGCGCAGCAGTTCGACCTGCACGTGATTGAGCAAGTCCACATACGGGAAGCGGTTGCGGATCGAGCGCTGCAGCAGCGGGTTGTGGTCCTGCAGCTCGCGCTGGCCGGTGATCTGCTTGACCGCGTCCACCGTGCGCGCATGCTCGGCCTGGATGCGGCCGAAGATGGATTCGCGCAGCGCCACATCCGTCACCAGGCTAGCGTAGCCGCTGGCGATGGCGATATCGCTCTTGGCCAGCACCATGTCCATGTTCGACAGCAGCGAGTGGAAGAACGGCCAGTCCTGGTACATCTGGCGCAGCATGGCCAGGCGCGGTTCGCGGTCCTTGGCCAGGAAGGCTGCGACAGCGGAGCCGAAGCCATACCAGCCCGGCAGCATCAGGCGGCACTGCGACCAGCTCAGCACCCACGGAATGGCGCGCAGATCCTCGATCTTGCCGGCCGCCTTGCGCGAGGTGGGACGGCTGCCGATATTGAGCGCGGCGATTTCCGAAATGACGGTCGACTGCCAGAAATAGGTGTCGAAACCTTCCGTCTCGTACACCAGCGATCGGTAAGCCTGCATGGCCGATGCCGACAGCGCTTCCATGGCCGCCAGTTGCGCCGCCTCCGGCTGGAACTGGCGCTCGCCCAACAAGGTGGCCTTGAGCGTGGCCGCGACCATCACTTCCAGGTTGCGGCGCCCCACTTCAGCGTTGGCGTATTTGGCCGTGATCACCTCGCCCTGCTCCGTGACGCGGATGCGGCCCTGCACCGTGCCCGCAGGCTGGGCCATGATGGCCTCATAGCTTGGGCCGCCGCCACGGCCGACGGAACCGCCGCGGCCATGGAACAATTGCAGCTTGACGCCGTAGTGCGCAAAGACCTTCACCAGTTCGATCTCGGCCTTGTACAGTTCCCAGCCGGAGGTCAGGTAGCCGCCATCCTTGTTACTGTCCGAGTAACCGAGCATCACTTCCTGGCGCATGCCGCGCGACTGCAGCAGGCGCATATATTCGGGGACCTTGAACGCCTGTTCCATGATGGCGGGACCGGCGCGCAAGTCCTCGATGGTCTCGAACAGCGGAATGATGTTGACGGCCAGCGTACCGGTCTCGCGGCGTAGCAGGCCGAATTCCTTGAACAGCACGGCCACTTCCAGCAGGTCCGACAGGCTGGCGGCCTTGGAGATGATGTAGTTGCAGATCGCATCCTGGCCGTAGGTGTCATGCGCCTGTTTCAGCTGGGCGAAGATGGCCAGTTCGCCGGCCGTCGCTTCCGAATAGGTCTGGTAAGGGCTGACCAGCAGCCGTGGCGAGGCGATTTCCTCGCGCAGCAGCGCGCAGCGCTGGGCTTCGTCCATGGCCAGGTAGTCGCAGCCGGGACGGGCGTGGGCCAGCAGTTCGGCCACCACGCGCTCGTGCACGTCCGAATTCTGGCGCAGATCGATCGGCGCCAGGCTGAAGCCGAACACCTGCACGGCGCGGCGCAAATGGCGCAAACGGCCCTTGGCCAATGCGCCGGCGCCATGGGCCAGCAGCGAGTGGTGCAGGATGTCGAGATCGTCGCGCAGGGCTTGCGCGCTGGTGTAATGCGAGTGCGCGTCCGCGTCGTCGGCGGCGCCGGTCAGCAGCGCGCGGGTGGCTGACAGCTTGGCGTGCATGCCGTGCAGGGCGCGGCGATATGGCTCGTCCACCTGGTGCGGCGAGCCGTCCGTCGCCTCGTCGGCCAGGCGGCGCAGCGCTTCGGAGCTGCCGCTCAGCGCTTGGGCCAGCGACAGCTGCGAGGCCAGCTTGTGCAGCTCCGTCAGGTAGTGCGACAACGCGACATTGGCCTGGCGCTGCAAGGTGGCGCGCAGAACGTCGGCCGTGACGAAGGGATTGCCATCGCGATCGCCACCGATCCAGCTGCCAATGCGCATGAAGGTGGGCAGTTCGCGGCCTTGCCAGGCCGGGTCCAGCTTGGCCAGCGTGTCGTGCATGCTGCCGTACAGCTGCGGCAAGGTGCTGAGGATAGTGCGATCGAAGAAGGACAGGCCATTTTCCACCTCGTCCAGCACGGACAGCTTGGTGGTGCGCAGCAAGCGGGTCTGCCACAGCGTGACGATACCGCGCGCCAGCGCTTCCTCGTTCGCCTCTTCCTCCTCCGGCGTCATCTGGATGCGGTCACGCTCGTCGAGCAGGCGGGCGATAGCCATCTGGCAGTTCAGGATGCTCTTGCGCTGCACTTCCGTGGGGTGGGCCGTGAAGACGGGATTGATGCACGCTTCGGCCAGCACGTGCTGCAACTGGTCCGAGTGGCCGTCATCGACGATGTTCTTGAGCGCCTGCGCCAGGCTGCCGTTGCGCGGCGCGGTGCCGGCGATCAGGTGGGCGCGGCTGCGGCGGGTGTGATGCTGGTCTTCCGCGATATTGGCCAGCAGCGAGAAATAGCTGAAGGCGCGGATCAGCTGCTTGGTATCGACCGGGCTCAGTGCGTGCAACTGCGCCTGCAGCGCGTCGCGGCCCTCTTGCGAAGGACGCTGGCGCAGGCCGATCGAGGTCTGGCGTACCGCCTCGATGGACTTGAACACGTCCTCGCCATGCAGCGAGCGGATCGCATCGCCCAGTAAGCGCCCCAGCTGGCGGATATCCCGGCCCAGCAATTCATCTTTGTCATACAGTGCGTTCGAACCGTCCATGTGCCCCGCCAAATTGTAGTGAATTTACGTCGAGCATTCATGGATAAGCATAAATACCCTCGAATTTCAGAATATTCTACTGATGAAAGTGATAAATTACAATGCACCGCACAACAAAATGAAATTTTACTACACTCTATGACGCAATCCCTGGAGCGAGACATGCACACTCAGTTGAAAACAGTGGACGCCAAAGGTGCCAGTCCATCCCCGAAAAAACCCACCCTGTCGTTCTGGAACCTGTGGAACATGAGTTTCGGCTTCCTCGGCATACAGTTTGGCTTCGCACTACAGCAGGCCAACGTGCCGCGCATCTTCCAGACCATGGGCGCCAGGCTGGAAGACATCGGCTTCCTGATGATCGCCGCGCCACTGGCTGGCCTGCTGGTGCAGCCCATCGTCGGCTACCTGAGCGACCGCACGTGGGGCCGCTGGGGACGCCGCCGTCCCTACTTCCTGCTCGGCGCCACGGCCGCGACGCTGGCCCTGTGCGGCATGGCCAACGCCAGTACACTTTGGATGGCGGCCGGCGTACTGCTGGTGCTGGACATGGCGATCAATATATCGATGGAGCCGTTCCGGGCCTTCGTCGGCGACCTGCTGCCCAAGGAACAGGTCACCAAGGGTTATGCGTTCCAGACCTTCTTCATCGGCGTGGGCGCGGTGGTCGCCTCCGTCCTGCCCTACATGCTGACGCATTGGTTCAACGTGGCCAACACGGCGCCGGCGGGACAGGCGCCAGCCTCCGTGACATGGGCGTTCTACCTGGGTGCGGCCGTGTATTTCGGCGCCGTCATGTGGACCGTGATCCGCACCAAGGAATACTCGCCCGAGCAAATGCGGCAGTACAACCCGGAACCGGAGGCGGCGACGGCCGACGGGCGCGGCATCGCCGGCTTCATCAGCGACTACGTGCATATGCCGAAGATCATGAAGCAGCTGTCGCTGGTGCAGTTCTTCACCTGGTTCACCTGGTTCTCCATGTGGACCTACGCCACAGCGGCCATCACCCAGCACGTCTACCACACTGCCGACACCACATCGGCCATGTTCAACGAAGGCGCCAGCTGGTGGGGCGTTTGCAACTCGGTCTACAACGCGGCGTCGATCGGCTTTGCCTTCCTGCTACCCGTGATCGCGCGCCGCACCAGCCGCAAGGCGGCCCACGCGATCGCGCTGACCGTGGGTGGACTGAGCTTCATCTCGATCTACTTCGTCAGCTCGCCCGCGGTGCTGCTGCTGCCGTTCATCGGCATCGGCCTGGCCTGGGCCAGCACGCTGTCCATGCCCTACGCCATCCTCGCGTGCGCCGTCCCGCCCAACAAAATGGGCATGTTCATGGGGATGTTCAACATGTCCATCGTGATCCCGCAGGTGGTCTCCGGCCTGACGCTGGGCTATTTCCTCGCCCATTACTTCCACGGCGAAGCGGTGATGATGCTGGTCCTGGGCGGCATCTCGATGCTGATCGCGGCCGGCTTGTCGCTGGTGGTAACGGAACTCGATTAAATGCGGCGTGGCGGGCGAACGATGCTATATTGACTATCCGGGCGAGAACCCGACAGGCAATCCAGGAGGCGGGCATGCATCGTATCCTATTTCCGGCGCTGTTGACGCTGGCCACGGCAAGCGCGCCCGCCGTGGCCGACAGTTACCACTGCGTGTCGCTCGCCTATCCGCCGCTGATCCGGCAGGATGCCGGCGGCCCAGCGCATGGCTTGGCGGTGGATGTGGTGCGCGCCGTGTTCGCGCGGCTGGGTCACGATATGACGGTGGAAGTGATGCCGTGGGCCCGTTCGCTCACGCTGGTCAGGCTGGGCCAGCGCGACTGCGTGTTCACGATCTTTCAAACGCCCGAACGCGAGCAATACCTGGACTTCAGCAGGGAGTCCATCATCCCCCAGCTGATTTATTTTTATGCGAAAAAGGATGCCGGCGTGGTCTTCAACGGCGACCTGGACGCGCTCGCAGGACGGCGGGTCGGCACTGTCATGAAGGTCAACTACGGCGAGAAATTCGACGCGGCCCGCGCGCACTTCACGGTCCAGGAAGTGGCAACCCTGGAGCAGAACTTCCGCAAGCTGCTACTGGGCCGCATCGACCTCGTGCCCAGCAACGTCTACACGGCCAGCTACACGCTGGCCAAAATGCACGACGCGGCTGTCGATGCGGAAGTGGTGCAATTGCCCGTCCCGCTCGACAACGTCGCCAGCCACATCGCCTTTGCCAAGAGCCGCCAGCTGACGGCGCTGCGCGACCAGTTCGACAAGGAGCTGAAAGCCTACGTGGCCAGCGGCGCCTACCGCCACCTGCTGGAACAATACCGGATCGCGATCACCCCGGAAATGGCGCAATTCCTCGACCATAATTGAGGATGGCGCATCCGCTGCGTCATCGTGCACAATGCACGCTCACTGCGCATCACCCCGCGCCAGCGTGGCGAGCCGCTCCGCGTGCCGCCGCGTCTCATCGGCCGGTAACGGCCCGCCATGCCCCATGTAGAAGCAATTGCAGCCTGCTGCCAGCAAATGCCCCAACTGCCGCGCCACTTGCGCGGGATCGTCCTCGAATGGCGGACGGATGGCGCGGCCGGTGCGTATCAGCCCGCCCAACAGCATGCCCGATGCCAGCAAGTCGCCAACCAGGGCATTGCCATCGTCCAGCAGCACCGAGACCGAACCTGCCGTGTGGCCTGGCGTATGCACGGCCTTGCCGGCCACGCCATACGCTTGCAGATCGACCGACTCCCCCTGCCGCAACAGAATGCCGGGCGTGAAGCCCTCATAGGGCTGAAGAATCAGACCAGTCTTGAGAAACAGTTTGCCGAACCAACCCGTATCGCAAAACGTCATTGGGCGACGCCTGGCGTAATAATCCAGGTCGCCATCGCTAGCCAGGATGGGCGCACCGCTCAGGGAGCGGATTTCAGCGGCGCTGCCGGCATGATCAACGTGCGCATGGGTGATCACGATCAGCTTCAGGTCTTCCCAGTTACGGCCGCATTGGCGCAATGCCGAACCGATTTTCCCGGCCGAACCGGGCAAGCCCGCATCGACCAGCACACAACCGTGCTCGCCAACGAGCAGGTGGCAGTTGACCATGCCGAACGGCAGAATGGGGACGCGAACAATTTTCGTCTTCAACTTGGGCCTCCAAAACATAGTGATAAGATGCGATCTTGCCGTGCCAGACGCAAAATTGCCTTGCCCATATCGACTAAATTCAGGTGATTCCCGCCAATGAAGAAAATTCGCATCGCGGTGCTTGGTTACCATGGCTGCATGCCGACGCAATTGTTTGGCATCGCCGACGTCCTCAGGATCGCGGCCGACATTGCGCAAACGCCCGATATTCAGGTGCAGGTTCACACCGTGGCGCTGGGTGATGGCGAGGTCAATCTGGCGGGCGGCATCGGGATCAAACTCAAGCGGCCGCGCGGACAATTCGATGTGCTGGTCATACCCGGCATGGAAACGTCCCGCGCGGTGCGATGGCCGGCCCGTCTGGCACGGCTCACGCCTGAGATCAACTACATCCAGCAAGCGTTCTCACGCGGCACGCAGCTCGCATCCATTTGCGTGGGCGCCTTCCTGCTTGGCGAGGCGGGCTTGCTGGACGGCCGGACGGCCACCACGGCATGGCTGTTCGCACGCAATCTGGCCGAGCGCTATCCGCACAGCCGGATCAATGCCGACGCCATGCTAGTCGAAGACAGCGGCGTGATCACCACTGGCGCCGTCAGTTCCACCTTCGACCTCGCGTTGCATCTGGCGCAGCGCTACTATGGCGCCGCAGTGGCAGCGACCACCGCCCGCGCGGCCCTGCTCCAGCACCAGCGCGCCAGCCAGGCGCCGTTTATTGACGTGTCGATGTATGCGCCAGCCGAGCCCTCGTTTTCCCTCTCGGTTTCGCGATGGCTCGAAAAACGCATCGCGGAGCCCTACGATCTGGCGCGGCTGGCGCAAGCGTTTCACGTCAGCCCCCGCACGATGCTGAGGCGGGTCAAGCAGGAAACGGCCGAAACCCCGCTTGGCCTGCTGCAGCGAGCGCGGGTAGAGAAAGCGAAGCAACTTCTATTGAAGACGAACTTGAGCGTCGGCCGCATCACAGCAGCCGTCGGCTACCAGGATCAGGTCAGCTTCGGCAGACTATTCGCCCAGGCAATCGGCAACACACCGACCGCATTTCGCCGACAGTTCCGCACCATGCAAATACCGCACGCTCGCTGAAAGAAAATCGGTGTCAGGTCTGTCATTCGGACAGTGCTCACGCACTTTTGAGTTTTCTCAAGGCGGCCCCTTGGATTTGCTAAGTAGCCAATTTGAGAAGCCGCTTACCACTTCCGAAGTCCATATCGTTTGATTAAGCTCAATGGTACTGTCCATGAGTCCAAATGACAGACCTGACACCGAATTTGCCGAATTTGCAAAACCGGTGTCAGGTCTGTCATTCGGACATCCGTCACACGACTTTGCGTTTTCTCAAGACGGCTCCTTCGATATTCGAGTTTTACCCCCGCCCTGCTGCGCCAGCCTTGACCAACACCTGCGCCGGCCTGTCAAGACCCCCATCACTGTGTCTTTTGCGTGCCTGTCGCTCCACCATCAGCGAAACATTGTCACGCGCCACCAACCGGAATACGTTCACCAGGTTGCCCAGCCGGACGGCCTGCTGGCGCATGTTCTCAGCCCCGGCGGCCGCCTGCTCGACCAGCGCGGAGTTCTGCTGCGTCATCGCGTCGAGCTGCGCCACGGCCTGGTTCACCTGCGCGATGCCCTGGCTTTGCTCGACACTGGCGTCGCTGATCTCGCCCATGATGCACGCCGACCTGTCGATCGATTGCGCGATGCCGCTCATGGCGTCGCCCGCCGCGTCGGCCAGTTGACCGCCCTGCCCCACCTGCGCCACCGCGCCCTCGATCAAGCCCTTGATCTGCTGCGCCGCTGCGGCCGAGCGCTGCGCCAGCGTGCGCACCTCCACCGCCACGACGGCGAAACCACGCCCCTGCTCGCCCGCGCGCGCCGCTTCCACGGCCGCGTTCAGGGCCAGGATATTGGTCTGGAACGCGATGCCGTCGATGACGCCGATGATGTCCGTGATCTGATGCGCGCTTGATTGGATCTGCCCCATCATCCCCACCACCTCGCCCACGGTGGCCTTGCCTTGCGACGCGCTGTCGCAGGCAGTCACCACCAGCTTGTTGGCGTCGCGCGCGTGGTCGGCGTTCTGGCGCACGGTTTGCGTGAGTTGTTCCATGACGGAGGCCGTTTCCTCCAGCGCGCTGGCCTGCGCTTCCGTGCGCCCGGCCAGATCGGCATTGCCGGCCGCGATCTCGCTGGCGCCCTGGTTGACCTGCACCGTCGCCTCCTGAATCTGCCCGACCAGCAGCTTGATATTGGTCTGCAAAATGCGCAGCGCCTGCATGACGGCGGCCAGCTCATCGTAGCCGTCCGCCTCGATCTTGCCGGACAAATCGCCAGCGCTCATGCACTCAATGGCCGCCTTGGCCTGCTGCAGCGGCAGCAGGATGCCCTGGTACAGCAGCGGAATCAGCGCCAGCGCCGTCAGCGCGCACACCGTCGCCGTAATACTGGCCCAATATCCCCCCACGTTCGCGCCCGGCCATGCACATGCCGCCGTCACCAGCGACAGCACCGCCAGCCCACCGCCGGCTGCGCTCAGCCTGGCCTTGATGGTCATCTTGCGGAATGGATTGAGCCGCGCCGACAAGGTGCGCACCGTCGCCTTGCCGCCCCTGATCTCCATGTGCCTGCTGCCACCGTTCAGCGCCCGGTAGGCCACTTCTGCGGCCTTGATCTGCTGCGCCGTCGGCTTGATGCGGATCGACACATAGCCAACCGGCTTGCCGTCCTCCAGCATCGGCGCGGCATTCGTCTCGACCCAGTAATAGCCGCCGCCCTTGGTCTGGTTCTTCATCATGCCAACCCACGTCTTGCCGGCGCTGAGCGTGCGCCAGAAGTCCTCTGCCAGCGCCTTGGGCATGTCCGGATGGCGCATGATGCTCTGGTGGGCGCCAATCAATTCATTGGCCGAATAGCCGCTGATGCGCTCACAGTCTGGATTGACATAGGTGAAGTGGCCCTTGAGGTCCGTCTTCGAAATGATCAGGTCCGACTCGCCGAGCACATACTCGCCGCCGTTGGGGACAGGTCTTCTTGCGATGGTCGTTTTGGAGATGGGATAGCTCATGGTGGTTCCAGTGATGAAAATGGCAGGCCGGGCGGAACGGACAGTCGCCCCGTGGCAGCCGCCGCGCACTCCCGTCCGGCCCGCCGTCAGGCCATCAAGCCGCTTCGCCCAATAGCAGGCCGCGTTCGCGCGCCATGGTCATCGCGGTATCGATGATCATGTCTTCCTGGCCGCCGATCATCTTCTTGCGACCCAGCTCGATCAGGATGTCGCGTGCCGGCACGCCAAAGCGCTCGGCGGCCCGCTTGGCATGCAGCAGGAAGGTGGAATACACGCCCGCATAGCCCAGCGTGAGCGAGGCGCGGTCCACCCGCACGATATGCTCCATCAGCGGCAGCACGATGTCCTCGGCCACGTCCATCAGCTTGAACAGGTCGCAGCCCGTCTCGATGCCCATGCGCTCGCACACGGCCACGAACACTTCCAGCGGCGTGTTGCCGGCGCCGGCGCCCAGGCCAGCCACGGAACCGTCGATGCGGCTGGCGCCAGCCTCGATGGCCGCGATGGAGTTGGCGATGCCCATGCCCAGGTTGTGGTGACCGTGGAAGCCGATTTCCGTCTCCGGCTTGAGTACTGCGCGCAGCGCGCCGACGCGGGCCTTGACGTCTTCCGGCAGCATGTAGCCGGCCGAATCGGTGATGTAGACGGTCTGCGCGCCATACGACTCCATCAACTGGGCCTGCTTGGCCAGCGCGTCCGGATCGCTCAGGTGCGCCATCATCAGGAAGCCGGAGGTATCCATGCCCAGCTTGCGGGCGAAGGCGATGTGCTGCGGCGAGGTATCGGCCTCGGTACAGTGGGTGGCCACGTGCACGCTGCGGGCGCCGCAGTCATAGGCCGATTGCAGCTCGCGCATGGTACCCAGGCCGGGGATCAGCAGCACCGACACCTTGGCCTGCTTCATCTTCGGCACCACGGCGTTCAGGTATTCCTCGTTGCTGTGCAGCGCGAAGCCATGCTGCAGCGAGTTGCCACCGAGGCCGCCGCCGTGCGTGACCTGGATCAGCGGCACGCCCGCATCGTCCAGCGCCGTGGCCACGGCCACCATGTCGGCAATGGTCATCTGCTCGCGCTTGGCGTGCATGCCGTCGCGCAGGCACATGTCATGGATGACGACCCTGCGGCCTTTCAGACTGTTCTCGTTCATTATGCGATCTCCAAGGGAGAGAGTTGGATGGTGCCGGCGATGATCTCCTCGGCGAACATTTCGGCCGTGCGCGTGGCGGCGGCCGTCATGATGTCCAGGTTGCCTGCGTAGCGCGGCAGGCAACGGCGGGAATATCTTCAAGCACAGCGAAGCGTTCTCATTCCAGATCGCCACGGACGACCAGGCTGAAACCGACCGTTACTGGAACGCGATTATCGACAACGGCGGCGCGGCCAGCGCATGCGGCTGGTGCAAGGATAAATGGGGCTTGTCGTGGCAAATCACGCCGCGCGTCCTCACCAACGCCATGGTCCAGGGCGGTGATGTGGCGAAGCGCGCGTTCGACGCCATGATGAAGATGCAGAAGATCGACATCGCCGGCATCGAAGCGGCCGTGCGCGGTGCAGCCCGGTAAGGCCAAAACGCTGTCAATCAGCCTCAGCGTGAGGTGCCCTACACTTGCGACTGCTTGCGGCTGCGGACGTAGCCAGACCAAACATGACTCTCTTTCGCAAGGCGCTGAGCTGGCATGCCGGGCTCAGGAAAGCGGCGTTAACTAGGCGATAGGCTATGTCCGATTATACGGGTGGGCAAGATTACATCTTGCCGACAATAGTAATATGCAATCATCTCGTGTCACCATCAATGCTATATTGAATGAGCTATACAAGTTTCATGACTTCGGAAATCACGGGGTGATCTGATCGCATCCATGGTCGCACCAAAGCCATGTATCGATTGTGTTGTTCGCAGGGTTACCTCAAATGTCTAAGTCCAAGCATTACAAGGGACATGAAATCTTTTGCCAGCCAAAGCGGGCTTCTGGACGTTCGGACAATCCGCAGTGGATATGTATGCTCTCCATTTGCCGCGATGGAGATTTGACCGGAACCTCGCGCCACATCAGCATCAAGGCAGCCACCGTGGGCATTGCAAGACAAATGGGCTTCGAACGAGCAAAAGAAATAATAGATAGGCTATCAATTCTATTGCCTATAAGGCATTATTACCCCGCAAAAAATTGAACACATTTGCCTCTTGCTGTACAACTGATGTGTCCTGTCCTGGATTGCGACCTGCGCATCAGCCCTCGTGGCATAGCGCTGGTGATGCATCAGTTCGTTCTTCAAGCTGCCCCAGAAGCTCTCCATTGTTGCTAGGCGAATTGCAGCGTTTGTTTGATGAAATCGGCATCGCCCCCCCTTTGCGGCGAGTTCCGTCAATGCCAGCCGCGCCTCGCGTCAAGGGAAGCCTGGGCGCTTCAGAAATATTAGATTTTATGCAATAATTAACACCCACCACTAACTCAAGGAATTCCTTTGCGACTTAAACGATGGGTGCTTACCGGTGCCATCGCAGCAGCGGCGTGCGGGTATGCCCTGCTCTCCACCGCCCAGTCGGGCAAGAACGCCGCGTGCACGGGATTCGGGCCGCCGCCAGGCTCCCCAAATTTCGCCAAGTTCGAGGAACAGCGAGCCGCAGAGATTAAGCGCACGGGTTACTTGATGGCCTGCGAAGACATCTTGGCGCGATATGACGTCACTTCGCAGCTACAGCCATTGAAGGCAATGACCACCGCGCTCCAATTTCGCCCCTTGGATTTGGCCGGCACACCATTCAGCTCCTTCACGAATATCGGCGGCCTGGCAGAAGCCGTCTCAAATGTGAATTCGCGGCTCTACAGAAGTTTTCGACAGCCCGACGGGCACTTACTGACGTTGTTTGAGCACGATATGTCTGCCGATGGGACGCACAGTTATCGTCGCCCGGAGGATGAGCCTGAGCGCATTAACGGCCTACCCGCGCGCCTGATGGTGCTTCAAGCCACGTCCGGCAAAGCGGTTTCCGTCCTCAGCTGGACAGAGGGCCGGCGTGGCCTTGAATTGTGGATCAATGCGAACGTTGTACTTGAAAACAAACGCGCACAGTTCTTCGCCCTGGCTGCCTCATTGCCAAAATCCATTCCGGCAAACGCGCACGAGCCCGAGTCCAGTCCGCCCATGTTGGGTCCCGACGGCAAGCCTGTACTTTCAGCTCCGCCAGCAGTGATACACATAAAAAATTCGACAAACGAGTGAGCCCGATGCACCGACTTCACGCGAGCGGCGGATGACCAGAGATCCGCCCTAGTCGCCGCTTCGGTTGAACTTATACGCCAACTGCCGCCGCGTAATCCCCAGCAGCCGCGCCGCCTGGCTCAAGTTCCCATTGGCCTTCTTGACCGCCAGATCCACCAGCGCATTCTCATGCGCGATGAGATTGAATTCCGGCCCCAGCAATTCCTCGCACAACACCTGCTCCCTGGCAGCGCTGCGTTCCGGCAGATTACCCGCCTGATCGATACCCTCGCCTTCCTGCTCGAACTGTTGCTGCTCCGCGAATAAATGGCTGGCCTCGATGCGTCCGCCGGGCGGCACCAGCAGCACGCCGCGCTCGATCACATTTTCCAGCTCGCGGATATTGCCCGGCCATGCGTACTGGCTCAGCATCTGCATGGCCCGCTCCGTCACGCCCAGCACCTTCTTGGGATAGAGCGCGCTGAACTTCTCGATGAACGAGGCCACCAGCAACGGCAAGTCGGTGGGCCGTTCGCGCAGCGGCGGAATCGTGACCGGATAGGTCGCCAGCCGGTAGTACAAGTCCGCCCGGAACTTGCCCGTGCCGATGGCTTGCTGCAAATTGACATTGGTGGCCGACACCAGCCGCACGTCGACCTTGCGTGCGTGGTCGTCGCCCAAGCGCTCCACCTCGCCCGTCTGCAGCACCCGCAGCAGCTTGACTTGCGCGGCTGGCGCCAGGTCGCCCACTTCGTCCAGGAACAGGGTGCCGCCATGCGCCCGCTCAAATCGGCCGGGACGCGACTGTTCGGCCCCCGTGTACGCGCCCTTGGTTACGCCGAACAGCTCCGATTCGATCAGATCGTGCGGAATGGCGGCACAGTTGACGGCGATGAAAGGTTTGTCGGCGCGTGGCCCGTTGTCGTGCAGCCAGCGGGCGAAGCGTTCCTTGCCCACGCCCGTCTCGCCCAGCAGCAGCACGTTGATGGGACTCAGGGCCGCTCGTTGCAGCAGCGAGAATGCGGACTTGAACGCGGGCGAATCGCCCACCAGGTTGTCGGCGCCGCGCGCCGTGCCCAGCGTCTCGCGCAGCTGCGTCACTTGCTGCTGCAACTCGATCATCTGTTCGGCGATGTTCTCGGGATGGAAATAGCGCAGGTAGTCCTCGTCCCATTCCTCGGCGTTCTTGCCGATCATGGAGCACAGCGTGGCGCCGGCAGCGTGGCAGGCCGTTTCGCGGAACACGATCAGCCGGTTCATGAACGCCGTCACATAGCCGGAGGCGTAGCCGATCACGCTCCAGCAAGCGTGGTCCTCGCCGGTGCCGAATATTTGCAGATGCGATTCCGCTTCCCAGGAGTTCTCCAGTGTGAATTCGCCGTAGAAGTTGCCATTTTCGAAATCGAGATCGCACTGGATGGTCCGGGTCTTGACGATGCCTTCCAGCCCGTGGATTTCAGGGCCGAGCAGGAAGATTTCGCCCAGCGGACGGTCGCCAGCCAGTTTCTTGGCCAGTTCGCCGTCCTGCTGGCCGGCCACGAAGCCCATCCGCACCAGCAGGCCGCGCGCCCGTTCCACGCCCAGGGAGTCGAATAATTCCTTGCGCAAGGCGCCGAAGGCGCGCGTATGCAACAGCATCATGCGGCTCTCGTCGAGCCAGATGTTGCCGTGTGCCGTGTCGAAACGCAGGCGCGCGCGCAAGTTGAAGACTTCGCTGAGCGCCTTATCTTTTGCCATGTCTCGCATCTGAATTATCCGTTTCCCTACTTTAACGCAGAAAGCCGCCCGGAGCCATGCCGGGCTGCCCCGGACGCGTCACTCACGCCACAGCGGGCGCCTTGTGCCCGGCTTCGGCCACCGCCTCGGCCTCCACCTGCCCCTGCCGCGCCGTGGGACGCAGCAGGAAATGCGCCAGCGCCGGCAGCAGGATCAGCGTGCCGAGCATGTTCCAGACAAACATGAAGGCGAGCAAGATGCCCATGTCAGCCTGGAACTTGATGGGGGAAAACGCCCAGGTGGCCACCGCGATGCCCAGCGTGACGCCGGTCAGCACCACCACCTTGCCCGTGAACAGCAGTGCGCGGTAGTAGGCTTGCGACAGGCTCATGCCCATACGCAGCTGGCCCAGCGTGACCGTCATCACGTACAGTGCGTAGTCCACGCCGATGCCCACGCCCAGCGCGATCACGGGCAGGGTCGCCACTTTCACGCCGATGTGCAGCCCCACCATCAGCGCTTCGCACAGCACGGAGGTGAGCATCAGCGGCAGCACGGCGCAGATCACGGCGCGCCACGAGCGGAACGTGATGAACGACAGCACGATCACGGCCGCATACACCAGCAGCAGGATGTGCAGGTTGGCGCGCTTGACGACGATGTTGGTGGCCGCCTCGATCCCGGCATTGCCGGCGGCGGACAGGAAGCGGATCTGGGCGTTGTCGTGCGCCTGGGCGAAGGCGTCCACGGCGTCCACCACGCGGGTCAGGGTGTCGGCCTTGTGATCCTTCAGGTAGACATAGACGGTGAGCAGGTCGCAGTTCTGGTTGAACAGCTCACGCGGAGCGCGCGTGATGATGGAGTTCAGCATATTCTGCGAGCGCGGTATCTCGTACCATTTCAGACTGCCTTCGTTCATGCCGGCCGCCGCCTGCTTGGCCAGCGCGGCCAGCGAGTTGGTCGCTTCCACGCCGGGGATTTGCTGCAGGCGCGATTCGAGGTCGTCCACCAGTTGCAGCGTGTCGTAGTGGGCGCAGAAGAATTGCGGCGTCTTCACCATCACCACGTAGGTGTCGCTGCTGGCCGCGTAGTTGGCCACCATGAAGGCGTTGTCGCGGTTGTAGCGCGATTCGGGACGCAGCTCCGGTGCGCCGGGGTCGGTGTCGCCGATCTTGAGCTGCATGCTGGCCAGGAAGCCGGCCGCGCCCAGCACCACGCTGGCGGCGATGGCCACGGCGGCCCATTTGCGCCGGGTGAACAGGTCGAGGAAGACCCAGAACGGATGCTTGTCCGCTTCGTCGCTCTGCTCGGCGGCCAGGCTGCGCTGCGCGGCCACGGCGCTCACGCCGGTGAACGACAGCAGGATGGGCAGCAGCACGAGGTTGGTGAAGATCAGCACGGCCACGCCCAGGCTGGCGGCCAGCGCCAGCTCGCGGATCACCTGGATGTCGATCACCAGCAGCACGGCAAAGCCCACGGCGTCGGCCAGCAGCGCCGTCATCCCGGCCAGGAACAGGCGGCGGAAAGTGTAGCGCGCGGCGATCAGCTTGTGGGTGCCGCGGCCGATGTCCTGCATGATCCCGTTCATCTTCTGCGCGCCGTGGCTCATGCCGATGGCGAACACGAGGAACGGCACCAGCACGGAATACGGATCGAGGCCCAGCCCCAGCGTGGGCAGCAGGCCAAGCAGCCAGATCACGGCCACGAGGGAGCACAGCACCACCAGCGCCGTGCTGCGGGCGCAGCGCGTGTGCCAGTACAGCACGCCGGCGCAGATGGCGATGGCGAGGCCGAAGAACACCAGCACTTCGCGCAGGCCGTCGAGCAGGTCGCCCACCACCTTGGCAAAGCCGGTGATGTGGATATGGATGTTGCGCGTCTCGTACTTGGCGCGCAGTTGTTCCAGGCGGCCGGACAGCGCGTGGTAGTCGATCGGCTGCCCCGTTTCCGCCACCTTTTCCTGCAGCGGCAGCAGGATGATGCTGGAGCGGTAGTTGGCCGCCACCAGCAGGCCGATTTCACCGGAGCGCTCGACGTTCACGCGCACCTGATCGAGGCTGCCCGGCGAGCCGTCGTAGGTATCGGGGATCACGGGGCCGCCATCGAGGCCGTCCTCGGTCACGCCGGTCCAGCGCACGGACGGGGTCCACAGCGATTTCATGTAGGGGCGGTCCACGCCCGGATAGAGGAACACTTCGTCCGTGATCTTGCGCACCGTGTCCAGGTACTGGGCGTCGAAGATGGTGCCCTGCTCCACTTCCACGGCGATGCGCAGCGCATTGCCCAGGCCCGCGATCTGGGCCTTGTTGGCCAGGTAGTTGACGATGTAGGGATGGCGCGTGGGGATCATCTTCTCGAACGCGGCGTTGAGCTTGAGGCCCAGCGCCTGGTAGCCCAGCAGCACCGTCACGATCAGGCACAGCACGGCGATCGCCAGCCGGTTGTTGAACAGCAGGCGTTCGACCAGGGTGCCGGAGCGCGCGTCGAAGTCGCGCAGGTCGCGGATTACTGGTTCGTCATTGGACAGTTGGCCGTGGCTCATTTCTTGACTCCTAAAACAGTTTCAGCGGCGATGCGCACCATGCCGCGCGTGCCGGACAACACCAGGCTGCCGTCGGCCGATTGCGCCACGCCCGTAAAGGAGGCGCGCTGCGACAGCGGCACGGGCGCGAAACTCGCGCCATCGTCCCGGCTTTTCAATACGCGGCCCGTCTCGTCGGCCAGCACGATGTCGCCGGACGCCAGCCGTTGGCCGGCCGTGAGCGTGATCGGCAGGCCGGTGTCGACCTTGCTCCAGTTGGCGCCGCCGTCGGTGGAGCGGAAGGCGTTGCCGCGCAGGCCGAACAGCAGCAACTCGCTGTGGCGGCCGGTCACCATGCCGAAGTAGCTGCCCGCGTAAGGCGTCTTGATTTCCTGGAAAATGGCCGTGCCATCGGCGGCGCGGTACAGCGCGCCCTGCTCGCCGGCCAGCCAGGTATGGCCGCCCCCGGTGTAGATCCGGTACAAGTGGTGGCCGCGCGGGTTGTCGATCTGGCCGCGCAGCGTGGTCCAGGTGGCGCCGCCGTCGACGGTGGCCAGGGCCATGCCGTAAGCGCCGACCACCAGGCCATGCCGGGCGTCGCTGAAGCGCACGTCCAGCCAGGGCTTGTCGGCGCCTTCCGTCAGCATGCGTTCAGCGTCGCGCAGGCGTGAAACGCCGGCCTCACCGTCCTGCGGCGCGTGCTCGCGCGCGCTGGCCAGTTCGATCTGGGCGGCCAGCAAGCCATCCAGCTGCTTGTGCCAGGTCGCGCCGCCGTCAGTGGTGGCCAGCACTGCGCCGCCATGGCCGACGGCCCAGCCGTGCTGCGCGTCGGGAAAATGCACGGCAGTCAGCGCCACGCTGACGGGGGCCGGCGTCTGGCGCCAGGTCTTGCCCTGGTCGTCGGACAGCAGGATGATGCCGCGCTCGCCCACGGCAACCAGCCGCGCGCCCGCGCTGGCGACGGCCAGCATGACGGAGGTGTCGGCATGCTGGCGGATGACGGCTGGGCGGGCCAGCAGGTCAACGCCGTTCTCGGCCGGCGCATTGGCGGCAATAGCGTCAGTGACGGTGGACGCGAGGCCGCAGACCAGGCCATAGGCCAGGCTGACAGCGGCGGCGCGGCGATTTCGACTTAATGAAGTAAACATGGTACGCAATCCAAAAGACCGCCGGCAACGGGGGTGGCCCGCGCCTGCGGCAAAAACCTATTACCGGGAACAGCGCGGAGCCGCGTCGGCGGCCCCGCTGCAACAAGGCCAGCGCTTAGCGCGCCGCTTCCGCCGCCACGGCGTCGCCCGTGAAGAACTTCTCCGGCTTGCGCGGTACGATGCGGAAGGTCTCATCGTTCAGCAGCTGCACGCCGCTCATGGTGCCCGCCTGCAGGTTGAACACCAGCACCGGCTTGACCAGGTTGGCCGGCACGGATGGCGCGGCGAATGGCGTCATCTGCGAGGTGCGCCACAGTTTGCCTTCCGTGTCGTAGCCATCGACCATGGCCAGCAGCCAGCTGTCCTCGTCAAAGTAGTAGCGGCGCTTGGGCACCGCATGGCGTTTGCCCGGTGCGACGGTCGCTTCCACCACCCATACGCGGTGCAGTTCCCAGCGCATCTTGTCCGGGTTGTAGTGGTGCTTACCCAGCGCGTCGTCCAGCTTGGCGCTGATCAGGTTGTTATTGTTGTAGGGGATGTACATCTCCTGCTTGCCGACCAGCTTCCACTGGAAGCGGTCCGGCGGACCGAAGAAGCCCTGCACTTCATCGAAGTAGTTGGCGCCGGAGGCGACGAAGTCTGGCGTGTCGTAGCCGACTGTGGGCGCGCGGCGCACGCGGCGCTGGCCCACCAGGTACTGCCACGCCTGGCGCGGCTCCTTGGCGTTGATACCGTCGCGCAGCACCAGCGATTCGCCGGCCTTGAACGGTGGCGCAGTGGTGATGAAGCGCTGCAGGAAGTATTCGCCCGACCATTTCTCCGCGCTGCCGTCCTTTTGATAGTACGGATACTGGAACCAGATGTCGTTGCGGGTAGCCAGCGTGACGGAACCATCGGCCGAACCGACCACGTTGCGGAAGGCGTAGGCCACCGATTCGGGTTCCACGCGCAGCAGGTAGTTCCAGATCACTTCCGCGCCGCTCTTGGGGATCGGGAACGGGATGCCGCCGAAGCAGCCTTCCACCGATGCGCCGCCTTCCACCAGCTTGCAGTTGGTGGCGTTCTTGAGCGTGCGCTCATACACGATTTGCGGCGCGGCGGCCGTGCGGTGGGTGGGATAGACGTCCAGGCGGAAGCTGTCCGGATACTTGGCCATCAACGCGCGCGTGCCGTCACTCAGCTTGGCCGCGTACTGGGCGGCGTTTTTCGCCGTGATCTGCACCGACGGCTTCTCGCCGGGGAACAGGTCAACCGGGATGTCGCCGTGCACGGCGCCGGCTGGCATCTTGGTCAGGCCGCCGGTCCAGGCCGGAATGGTGCCTTCCTTGTTGGCGGCCTTCTCGGCCCCCAGCGGCGTGAGGACGGCATTCAGTTTGGCCGCTTCATCGGCGGGTACGGCGGCCATGGCCAGCTTGCCTGCGGCGAGCAAGGCGACCAGGGCGAGCAGCTTGGGTTGGGTATGCATGGTGTGTCTCCGGCTGTGTAATTAGAAGGTGCGCTGGACCGAGAAGGTCACGAAATCCCGGTCCTTGTAGTACTGCTGATAGCTGGCCTGGGTGTTGGTGGCGGCGTTCAGGGACGGAGCCGCGCCGGCGGCGCCGATGTAGTGCGTGAACTGCACGCCCGCGCGCCAGGTCTTCTTGTAATCGAAGTTGGCGCCGATACTGAGGTCGCCGCCATGTTCAGGCGCCACCTGGAACACCGCCGAACGGCCCGAAATGCCGTAGCCGAGGCCAATCGGCACTTGCAGATCAAGGCCGGACATCACCTGGAAGTACTCAGGCTGGAACACCATGCGCATGGCCCAGGCATCGCGGGTGTGGGTGGTGTTCAGCACACCGTTGGCGAACAGGGGATTGCTGGGGTTGCGCGTCACGCTCAGCAGGCGGTTGAACGCCAGTTCGCCCACGAAGCTGCCCGCGTCCCACAGCGGATTAGCGGCCAGCACGGTGATGGCGGACAGGTTGGCGTGGAAGCTGTTACCGATCGCGTACGGCGAGTTCTTGCGGTTGTCGGCCGTGGGATCGAAGTTGATCACCAGGTCGCCCAGCGGCGCCAGCGGCGTGTCGCGGCGGGTGGACATTTCGCCGCCCACGTTGGTTTCGCCGATCAGGGTCGAGAAGCTGGCGCCGTAGACTTTCACGTCCTGCGCGTACATCAGGCGATAGGTGCCGCCGTTGTAGGCGCCCGGTTCGGTCACGGTCAGCACGGGAATGGGCGACTTGTCGTCGTACTTGGCCGCGTACAGGCCATATTCCACATCGCTGCCCGGCACCTTGAACTTGACGCGCGCACCGAACTGGCCCGAATCGCGGCCTTCCAGGTCATGCGTGCGGCTGGCCGCACCGCCCACGGGCGTGAGCAGCAGATCGGCGCCATCGCCCACGAAATCGGCGGGGCTGAAGTAGCTGCCCGCCGCCGGCAGGCGCAATGGACGCCATTGGTATTGGTAGTACGCGCCAACGGACAAATCAGAATTGATCTGCAGATTGCCCGACACCTGCCCCACCGGCAGCGCGATTTCCTTGAACTGCACGCCAGGCAGCGAGAACAGCTTGATCAGGTCCACCGGGCCTTGGGCGTAGGCGATGCCGTTCGCGCCCAGGAACAGCGTTTCGCCGTACAGCTGCGTATGGCGGCCGATGCGGCCGCTCAGGCCCATGCCATCGCCGATGTCGGTGCTGCCGTAGATGAAGGCGTCGGCCAGTTCAGCCTTGCGGCCCATCAGCTTCTTGGCTGCGGGCGTGAACACGTTGTTGGGGCCACCGGCCAGGGCACTGGCCGTGTTCGGGAAGGGAATCGAGACAGGGAAATCGTTGCTGCTCTTGTTGTAGACCGTGTCGTACCAGGCGGCGGCGGACACGCGCGCGCCCATGCCCTGGTAGGCCACGTCGAGTTCCGTCAGCCAGTCCACGCGGTTGTTGATCAAGCCCTTGTCCAGGGCCAGGTCGCCGGCGTCCACGTTGGGATTGGCGTACGACGCCGCCACGTTCTGGCTGGCGTCTTTCACGCGCAAGGCGGCGGAATACTTGAAGGTGTTATCCCAGCGCACCTTCAGGTCAGGCTGGCCCGTTTCGATGGTTCCTGCCTGGGCTTGCGCCATCTGCAGGATGGCGGCCACGCCGGCCGCGAGCGCAAAGCCGCCTGCAGAAACTGCATTCTTGTTACTCATGTCTCCTCCGTTGAAATCTCTTTTTTTGGTTCCCAACTACGCTTGCAGGCCGCGGACGGGCCCGAAACTTCAGGACTTTTTGCATGGTATGTTGCGAAAAAATGAGCGTCCAATGCCTTCTGAACGCCTACTTGATACGAAAAAGGTATGACTCGCACGTTTCCTCTCTAAATCGCGCGTAAAATGGCTGGCCGCCAGACGCGACGCCATCGGCATGCGTCGCGGCGCCGCCACGCGGCACCGGATCGCCCTCACCCAAAGGCCAGCATGAATTTTCGACAGATCAAATACTTCGTCGCCGTCGCGCAGGAGCTCAATTTCGGCCGCGCCGCGCTCGCATTGAACATTTCGCAACCGCCGTTGACGCGCCAGATCCAGCAACTGGAAGAGGAAATCGGCGCGCCCCTGTTCGAGCGCACGGCCAAAGGGGTGACGCTGACACAGGCCGGCGAACTGCTGCTGCAGGAATCGCTGAACATCCAGTCGCTGGTGGAACAGGCGGTCGAGCGCACCCAGCGCGCCGCGCAGGGCAAGCTGGGACGGATCGACGTGGGCATTTTCGGCTCCGGCGTGCTGTCCATGATTCCCAAGCTGCTGCTGAGCTTCCGCACGGCCTACCCGGACGTGAACATCGTGCTGCACACGATGAACAAGACCGAGCAGATCGAAGCGCTGCGCCAGCGCCGCATCACGATTGGCTTCAACCGCATGCTGGAGAGTATCCCGGGCATTCGCATCGAGCTGGTCAAGACCGAACCGCTGCTGGTGGCGCTGCCGGAAGGGCATCCGCTGGTGGCCGAGGAGTCGATACCATTGGCGGCGCTGAAGAACCACCCGATGGTGATGTTCCCCACCGGCGTCAAACCCAATTTCATCGACCGGGTGATGGACCTGTGCCGGCAGGAAGGCTATGTGCCCAACGTGTCGCAGGAAGCGGGTGATGCGGTGACGGGCGTGGCGCTGGTGGCCAGTGGCTTCGGACTGGCATTGGTGCCGGAATCAGCCACGAGTTTGCGTCTGCCGGGCGTGGTCTACCGGCCGTTGAAGAACGCGCCGCATGCGGTGGTGGACCTGAGCTGCATCTACCGGGAGGACGATGTGTCGCCGATATTGGCCGCGTTCCTGGAGATCGTCCGGGCGGATGGCGGCGTATAACCGGTGTCAGGTCTGTCATTCGGACAGCCGGTGCATATCTTTGATTTTTCTGGTAGCGCGCATTGCGATTATCGAGGTGGATTCAGTGAGCGGTTTCTATCAGAAGTGATATCGACGCCGCTTGATCGAACGCAAAGGTGCGGTCTTCGTGTCCGAATGACAGACCTGACACCGAATTGGACACCGAATTGGGCTCAATCGGTGCTGAGCTGGCCGTGGATCAGCTGGTGGTACTGGAACGCTTCGCGGATGTTGTCGCGCATCTCCATGTCGTCCCAGGGCTTGGTGTAGAAGCGGTAAATCTCGCCGCAGTTGATGGCGTTGAGCACCGATTCCAGTTCCGTGTAGCCCGACAGGATGATGCGCACCGTGCCCGGATACACTTGCTTGACGCGGCTGAGGAACTCGGTGCCGTGCATGCCCGGCATACGCTGGTCGCTGACCACCACCTGCACCTCGTGGATGGCCAGCAGTTCGAACGCCTGGTCGGCCGTGGTGGCGCGCAGGATGGTGTAGCCGTCGCGCCGCAGCAAGCGGGTCAGCGCGGATAGCACGTTGGGCTCGTCATCGAGCAGCAGCAGCGTGCGCTCCCCTTCCCCGCCCTGGACGGCGGCCGGCAGGCCGGCCTCCTGCCGCAGCAGCCCGGCAATGCCGTCGGCCGACAAGGGGCGGCTGAACAGATAGCCTTGCATTTCGTCGCACTGGTAGCGGCGCAGGTAGGCCAGTTGCGCCTCCGTCTCGACACCCTCGGCCACCACCTTGAAATCGAGACTGTGCGCCAGCGCGATGATGGAGCGCACGATGGCCGCCACGTTGGGGTCGCCCAGCATGTCGCGCACGAAGCTCTGGTCGATCTTCAGGTAATCGACCGGGAACAGGCGCAGGTAGGCCAGGCTGGAATAGCCGGTGCCAAAGTCGTCGATCGACAGCGCTACCCCCAGCTTCTTCAGCCGCGCCAGCACTTCCACGGCCGCGTCCACGTTGTGCATCATCAGGCTTTCGGTCAGCTCCAATTCCAGCAAGTGCGGCTTGAGGCCACTGTCGGCCAGCGCCGCGATGATGCCGTCGACCAGGCCCGGATCGCTGAACTGGCGCATCGACAGGTTGACGGCGATGCGCTGCGGCGCCAGCCCGGCCCGCTGCCAGGCCTGGTTTTGCTGGCAGGCCGCACGCACCACCCAGCGCCCGATCGGCACGATCAGGCCCGTCTCCTCGGCCACGCTGATGAAGCGGGCCGGCGCCACCATGCCCAGCGTCGGATGCTGCCAGCGCAGCAGCGCCTCCAGGCCCAGCATCTCGCCCGAGCGCAGGCTGAGCTTGGGCTGGTAGTGCAGACTCAGTTCGCCCCGTTCCAGCGCGTGGCGCAGCTCGGCCTCGATCAGGGTGCGCTCGTGGACGCGGGCGTGCATGGCCGCCTCATAGAACTGGATCTGGTTGCGGCCCGCCTCCTTGGCGCGGTACATGGCCAGGTCGGCCTGGCGCAGCAGCTGTTGCGCGTCGACCCCGTCCTGCGGGCAGACGCTGACGCCGATGCTGCAGGTGATGGTGTGCTGGCGGCCATCCAGCGTGACGGGCGCCGTCACCGCCTCCAGCACCCGCCGCAGCAGGCTGGCGGCAGCCGGCGTTTCGGGCGTTTCCATCAACAGCAGCGTGAACTCGTCGCCGCCCAGGCGCGCCACCGTGTCGCTGTCGCGCACGCACGCGCGCAGCCGCGCGGCCACGGTGCGCAGCAGCACGTCGCCTTGCTGGTGCCCCAGGCTGTCGTTGACCAGCTTGAAGTTGTCCAGGTCGATGAAGGCGATCCACACGGCGTGCTGGTAGCGCTGCGCATAGCCGATGGCCTGCTCCAGCCGGTCGGCCAGCAGGTTGCGGTTGGGCAGATCGGTGAGGGCGTCATGGCTGGCCTGGTGCTCGAGCTGCTGCTGGTAGCGCATGGTATCGGTCATGTCGGTCAGCACGCACACGTGGTGGCTCACGTGCTCGTCGTAGGCGTGCACGGGCGCCACGTGCAGCTTGGCCCAGAACAGCTGGCCGTGCTTGTCGCGGTAGCGCTGCAGGATGGTCGCTTCGTGCGGCGAATCGAGCGCCGCCCGCAGCGCCGCGTGCTGGGCCGGGTCGCCATCGCCGTCGAGCAGCAGCAGGCTGCGGCGCCGCACTTCCTGCTCGCCATAGCCGGTCAGCTGGACGAAGGCCGGATTGACGTACTCGATCTGGTCCCCCTCGGGCGTGCTGGCCACGATGGCGATGGCGTTGACGCTGGCGTCCAGCGCCCGCGCCTGCAATTGCATGACCAGTTCCGCCCGCTTGCGCTCGCTGATGTCCTCGATGGTGCCCAGCACGCCGATGATGGCGCCGGCGCGGTCGTGCAGCGGCGCCTTGTTGATCAGGTACCAGTGGCGGCCATCGGGCTGGTCCATGTATTCCTCGCGGTTGAGCAAGGGCTGGCCGGTGCTGACGATGGCGCTGTCGTCGGCGCGGATGCGGGGGGCGTTGTGCGACCACGGGAAATCGTCATCGGTCTTGCCCACCACGTCCTCGTTGCGGGCCAGCCCGGCGGCGCGCGCGAACACGCTGTTGCAGCCCTGGTAGCGCGCCGCCAGGTCCTTCCAGAAGATCTGGTGCGGCATCTGGTTGATGATCAGCTGCTTCAGTTCGCGCGATGCGTACAGCGCCGCCTCCGTGCGCAACTGCGCCGTCACGTCATGGCACAGCACGAAACGCGCGGCCTTGCCGGCGATGGTGACCGAATGCGACGACACCTCGACCTGGAGCAGGCTGCCATCCTTGCGGCGGTGGGTCCAGCAACCGGCCCGCTCGGCGCCGCGGCGCGGTGCGCCGGCCAGGTTGTCCTGCAGGCGCGGCAACTCCTCCGGCGGGCGGATGTCCTCGATGGTCATGGCCAGGAATTCCGCCTCCGAATAGCCGTATTGCCGGATCGCGGCCTGGTTGACCACCAGGAAGCGCAGGCTGGCCAGCTCATACACCCACATGGGATGCGGGTGCTGGTCGAACAGGCGCTTGAAGCGCAGCTGCGATTCGAACACGTCATAGTCGGCCAGGTCGAACGACAGGCAGAGGAACTGGCCGGCGCCGTCGGCGCCGGCGCGCCATTCGATCAGCTGCGACATGGCCAGCACGCCGCCCTGCCCGTCCAGCATGTCCAGCTCGCCGCGCCAGAAGCCGTTTATCCTGGACAAAGCCAGCGCGTCGTCCAGGACGACGGTGGCCGCCCACGGCGCGTACAGGCCGCTCGCACAGGCGCCCACCACCGCCGCCGGACCAAGCAGCCCGCGGCCATAAGGATTGATGGCCAGCAGCCGGCCATCGACGTTGAGCAGGAATGCCAGGTAGGGACTGTGCGCAAAGAGCTGGTCGAACCCCGGGGTTTCAGTAGGGGACGGCGCCGGGCGCCGGACCAATTTTCCAACCGTGTAGGGTCTGCGACCCGGCCTGCCTCGTTGCTTACGCTGATCCATCGGCGATCTGTCCAGAACATTGGCCACAGCCCCGAAAGTGACGCGATGGCGCACCGCATTCCGAGGAAAGCGTGATGTAATCGATCATAGCAGAACGCCCGCAAACGTGGTGCCGGTCTGGCCGGGCCTGCAAGCGTGGCCGTCGTGGCGCGGCCGCCCATGCCACTCCCGGCGCCGTCACGTGCGCGCCGCTTTCGCGCGTCGATGGATAATCGTCGCAACCCGGCGCCAGCACCGGGCCACGGCGGAGCCGGCATGACGGTGACGTTCGAATGCGAGGTATCGGCGGCGGCAACGCCGCTGCACCATGTGTGGGAAGAATGCGTGGGCAGCGGCCATGCGCCGCTGGCCTTGCGCGCCGACTGGCAGGCCCGGTTGCGCCGCGCGCACGCCGAGCTGGGCGTGCGCCAGGTACGCTTTCACGGCCTGCTGTCGGACGACATGGGCACGCTGATCTGCCACCCGGAAAATGCTGTACTCGTTCTTCAACCTCGACCAGGTGTTCGACTTCCTGCTCGGGATCGACGCGGCCGAGTTGCAGCCGGCACCGCTGCCGTGGACGCACGGCGACGGCGGCCTCGCGCTGGAACTGGCATTACCCCCGCAAGCGGGGACGCTAAGCGAGCGCGGAACCGACCTGGACGACGACGCCCGCGTCGCGCGCCAGCAGGGCCACGGGCCAACCGTGCCTGGCAAATTCGATCGCCGTCGCCCGGCCCATGCCGGCCGAGGCCCCGGTGATCACCACGATTTCCTGGCGCATGGTTGGTTTCTCCCTGCGCAACCGAACATCGCGCAAGCGACGCCGGCGCATCTCACCGCACCGGCGGCACTTCCTCAGCTTCCCCACCCAGGATATCGCGTCCGGCACCGTCACGGCGCCGCGTACCCATGCGCAAGACTGCACTTCAATATGCGGGACGCTCACTGCTGCTCGTCCTTGCGCCTGGCCTTTTCCGATGGCGGGTGATGATCAGCTGCCTTGACGGACGCCGGGTGCTGCTGCTGCGCGCCAGGTGGCGGCGGCGGCGGCGGCCGGTGCCCCTCTGGCGGCGCGTGCGGCGGCTCCGCCCGCCGGGCCTGGGGCGGTTGGTACTGCACCTCGCGCGGCGGCACGGCATGAGGCGGCTCAGCATGCACTGGCGGAGGATGGGGCGGCTCGGCGGCCCGGGCCTGGGGCGGCTGGTGCTGCACCTCGCGCGGCGGTACGGCATGTGACGGCGCGGGATGTGCCGGCGATTGCGGGTGCGGCGGCGCCACAGGTCTGGCTTGTGCCAGCTGGTGCGGCAGCTCGCGCGGCGGCTGCGCCGCAGGTCGCGCCGGTTCAGGAGGATGCGGCGCCTCCACGCGCGCCTGCCGCGCTGGCGGGCTTTGCGCCGGACCTTGCGCCAGATTTTGCGCCTGACCTTGCGACGGCGGCGCCTGCGGCCGTGGTTCGGCATGTTGTGGCGGGATCGAACGTGGCGGTTGCGCGGCGACGGCGGGCAGCTGCCCACCCTGTGGCGGATGCGCGGCCTGTGCGGAATGGGCAGCCTCCGGCGGGCGCGCCACTTGCGCATGTCCTGCCACGACCGGCGGCGGCGCCGCTTGCGGCAGCGCGCCGGCCGCACGCTGCGCGGCCCCCGGCGTGGTCGCCACCGCCGGTTTGGTCGGGGGTGGTAGCGGCGCCAGTGGCCGTCCCGGCTTGAAGGGCGGCAGCAGCTTCACCCGCGGCGCGGTTGCGGCCAGCGCCACCGTCGCTGGGCGCGCTGCGGGGTGTGGCGGTGCTACGTCGCGCATGGGCGGCACCACAGGCGGCGTGTGCGCGATCACCTGGCGCGCCATGACCGCCGGTGACGGCGTGCTGCGCGCCGGGCGGTTCATCACCCGGCTCAGCGCCTGCGGCGCCAACGCCACCTTATTTGTCACTGGCGCCGCCGCCAACGCTTGCCAGCGTACCGGCAGCGCGGCCTGGCGCACCGGCTGCGCGCGCACGAAGGCTTGCGCCGGCACGGCCGTTATCGCGCCCGGCACCTGCTGGTTGGCATAGTTGACGTTGGTCACGTTGGTCACGTTGACCACTTGATTGATCTCACTCCGGTTAATTACCGTGTTACTGACATTGACCTTGGTGATATAGGCAGGACTGGCCTGGTATGCCGGCCGGTACACCTCCCGCGGACCGAGCGGGAACCAGGCCACACCGGGGCCGCGGTCGGCCGCCAGCGCCAATGCCGCGCCAGCGACGAACGCCACCAGTGCCGGTGCGTACACCGGCTGTTCCAGCGCCGGTCCGGGCACCCAACTCCAGCCCGCGTCGAGGTGAGTCCAGCGGCCGTAGTGCGATACCGTGAAGCCCCAGGGCGCATCGTCGACCCAGGTCCATCCCCAGGGGGCGATCCAGCTCCAATGCCCATCGCGATACGGTGCCCAGTCCGGCGCCACGTGCGCCGGCGTCCACACACTGCCGTACTCCGGCACCGTGTGCCAGCTGCCCTGATCGTCCAGATCCTCATAGCCAATCAGCTCGGGCGACACATACCGGCGCGTCACCGCCCTGTCGTGGCGCTGGTCACGCTGCGCGGCCCAGCGTTCAAAATCATCATCGGGCGGCGCTGACGCATACTGGTAGTCCTGCAGGTTGGTGCCGCCAAAGCGGTAGGACTGGCCCGGATCGATCAGGTAGGCGTTACCCTCGCCATAAGCCTCGGCCTGGCCGCCGCGCACCGCCACCACCGTGGAAGCGCCGTTCGGATCAACTTCCAGCTGGTACACGCCTGGCCGGCGTATCGTCAGCGCCAGGTTGGGCGTATCCACTTCCAGCACCTCGCCCGGGCCGAGCCGGCGCACGCGCAGATAGGCCCGACCCTGCGTCAGCTGGAACTGCGCGGTGCGGTCATCGAGGTTCAGGACGGACACCAGCGTGCTGGCGTCCATGCGCAATGCGGCACCGCCTATCTGCACCTCATCGCGGGCGCCGGCAGCGACCCACAAGCGATCGCCCGGCATCAGGGGGCGGTTGATGCCAGCCTGCACCCAGTCCTTGCTGCCGGCCACCGCCAGGCTGACCGGTCCGTCCACGTAGGCCAGCCGCGCCACACGCCGGGGCGGATCCGCCAGCGCCGTGCCAACGGAAAATGTCAGTGCGATGGCTACGGCAACCAGGGACAGGCGGCAATGCTCTCTGCGCGTTTTCATGGTGGTTTCCCATCTGCCTCATGTATGATCTATCAACATAAGGCATGCGATGGAAAACTTCTGTACGCGGCCTAACAAACCATCAACTGGCGACCTGTCCGACCGATATTCCAGCTCTGGACGCCCCCGCCCTCACTGGCCCGACACGGTGGAATAGACCCGCCTGCGCTTGGAGGCGATGGCCGGGCGTACCTTCTGCGGGCTGATGGCGGCGCTGGTGCTGCCATCGCGCTGCACGGCACCGATGACGACCGACACCGGGCGCCCGTTGACGGGTACCCCGGTCGCCATGACCGGCGATGGCGGCAGGCCGCCGCCCACGAACTCGCTGGCGCGCGCACCGTTGCAGGTGCCGGCCGTGTCGATCCCGCCCGAGCCGTTGAACAGGTTGACCCAATACCCCTCCGCCTTGCCCAGCGGGGTGGCGCAGGTGCCCGCAACGGCCGGCACGGGGCGGTTGGTGCTGAACGTGACCATGCCGCTGGCGATCAGGGCCGAGGTGACCACCTGCTCGCCCTGGCCGAACTGATTCAGGTTCATGTACCAGCCATTGAGGTTGGAATTGGGCAGCACGGACGTGGTGTCGCAGGTGGTGTTGGTGGTGTAGTCGATCAGGTCGGTATCGAGATTCCTGGCCGGGGTGCTGGCGTTGCTGCTCAAGTCATCCTTGTAGACATAGAAGCGGTTGGTCACGGAGCTGTAGGGATATTGCGACTGCAGCGGATGCTCGCGGTCGCCGCTGCCGATGGCCACGTAGACCTTGCCGGACACGGCCAGCAGGGCCGGCGCGAACAGGAATTTGCGGCCGGCGCCATTGGTGTAGGCCACCCGGTGCAAACTCCAGTTGCCGCTCTTGAGCGGCGCCACCGAAGCCGGATTGGCGACGAAATCGATGCGGTAGATATTGCCCCCCGTGTCGGCCGCGTAGGCGTAATCGGGCATGCCGTCATTGTCGATGTCGACCATGGCGATGTCGGAGGCGACGGCGCGGGTGGTGGCGAACGAGGCAATCACCGCGCCCGTGTTGCCGTCAAGGATATAGACCATGCCGCCCTTGGTGGAACCACAGGCGGGCGTGGTGGTGTCGGCGTCCTCGCAGCCGTCGTAGCCGCCGCCCACCACCACCACCGGCTGGGTGGTGGAATAGCCGCGGATGAAGGCCACGGACGGGGTCGACCAGGTCTGGCCGATCTGGCTCATGCCGTTGGTGCAGTTGTTGTCATCGGCCAGGTCAGGGCAACCGGCCTTCCACTTGAGCACCGGCGTGGCCGGGTTGCTCACGTCGAGCGCGTAGATCATGCGTCCGCCGCGGCGCATGGTAGGCAGCACCCACACCCTGGAACTGTCCTGGTTCTGGTACACGCCGGTAGAACCGTCGAAGAAATAATCCTTCTTCTGGGGCGTGGGCACGATGCCGGCGGCCAGGTTGGGATAGGCCACCAGCGGGCTGTTGCTCATCAGCCGGCCGAGCCGGGAGAAAAATTCCGGCGCCACGAACGACCAGCGCTCGGCGCCCGTGCCCGCGTCCACGGCGCGGAAGGTGCCGTCGTTGGCGCCATAGAAGACGGTCACCCCGCTGCCGCCATAGTTGACGGGCAAGGGCCGCGAATGGATCACGTCGCCGTGGATGGAGGGCCGCGTGGTGCTGGTGGCGCCCGTCCCCTTCTCGTTGTTGACGTCCTCGCCGCGGATGAAGCGCACCAGCTGGTCGGACAGGCCGGAACTGGCCGTGCTGAAACTGGTCAGGCTGGTGCCGGAGGCCGTGTACATATTGCGGTTGACGGCCCAGGTTGGCGTGGTGTTGGTGCCGGGCGGCTGGTTGCCCTTGCGCAGCACTTCCGCCACGGCGCCCTTTTCCACCTGGGGACCATCGGGCAAGTCCGAATACGGATCCTGCGCGCTGGTGCTGCAACCGCTGGCCGGATCGGGGTTCAGGCCCAGGCCGCTCCAATAGCTGCCGCTGTCGCTGGTCCAGTAGCTGGCCGCGCACGGCGTGATGAAGCCGGTGAGCGGATTGACGGCCAGCGTGCCGGTGGCGTCACCGAGGTCGATGCCGGCGCCATTGGCCACCAGCTGGTAACGCTTGAGGTTGCCGAACCAGCGCGGCTTGGCGTCCGCGTCGGGCCGGAACATGCCGATGAAGACCTGGTTCTCGTTCTGCGAACGGTTGGTCGCGTTCACGGGCAGGCTGGTGGAGGCGAACGTGGAGTTGACGGCCTGGATCTCGACCAGGATCTGCTTGAGCGCCGCCACGATGGCTTGCTCGTTGGTGGCGTTGAAATACTTGCCGCCGCCCGCCTTGGCCATGCTCATCAGCAAAGAGGTATGGGTCGCGTTGGGCTGCTGGTTGTAGACGTCGATGGTGTAGGTGGTGACATAGGGCCGGATGGTGGTGCCGGCCACGGGCACGCCCTTGTCATGCATGAAGCGGGCCCACTCGTCGGCGTTGAACGGGTTGTTGTCGAGCGTGCTGGTGCCGGTGGGCGTGTTGGTGATGGTGGTGTTGGTGCCGATCACGCTGTACAGGCTGGTGTTGCGCGAACACGCCGGGGTGCCGCTGGTGGCGGCGCCGATGCTGCACCCCTGGGTGTAGCTGGCGCACTGGGTCGCATAGTCGGCCAGGCCGGCCTGGGCCGCGTTGGCGCTGCTGTAGCACTGCAGGGTATTGCCCAGATTGGCGGACTGGCTGGTGGAGCTGGTGGTGAAATTGGGCAAGCCCAGCTGCTTGCTGACGCCGCCCAGCGCCGTCAGGGCCGCCGTGTTGGCCGCATCGTCGGCCGTCGGGCCGCGCGCGTCCGGATTGCCGATGAAGATGATGAAACTGCGTCCGCACGTGTCATCCGCCGTCAGGGGCGCGGCGAACCGGGTGTAGGGCACGGCATAGCCAGCGGCGTCGGCCAGGCTGGTGACGATGGCTGTGGGCGAATAGTCATTGGCGCCGGCGAAATAATTGTAGGCGTCATACATCAGGTTGCCGTACGGCGTGTTGGCGTTGCGCTTTTCGTTGGGCGTGGTGATGTTGTTGTAGATGGTGGTCAGGGCGCTGCTGAAGGCGGTCTGGTTGGCGGCCGTCATCGGCTTGACGGCGAAGCGGATATAGCCGCCGTTCTGG
Organism: Rugamonas fusca; assembly: GCF_014042365.1. Classification (GTDB taxonomy): domain Bacteria; phylum Pseudomonadota; class Gammaproteobacteria; order Burkholderiales; family Burkholderiaceae_D; genus Rugamonas; species Rugamonas fusca. Next base: position 51,436 of record NZ_JACEZS010000009.1, on the reverse strand, counting down.
TTGGCCGTGCCGCCGGTGACGAATTCCATCAAGCCCAGGTTGACCGTGCTGTTCAATGTCGAGACCACGGTCTTGATGGCGTTGGCCTCCGACTGGCCCTGCTGGACGCCACCGGGCCACTGCTGGCTCTGGCGCGACCAGTTGGCCGTATTGTCGAGCACGATCAGGATGCGCGGATTGATGGCGCTGCCGGCCGAGGCGCCCGTGAAGATATCGATATCCTCGGCCAGCGCGCAGGACGGCAGCGCGGCCAGGGCCAGCCACAGGCACAGCCTGCGCAGGGGGGGAACGGTGAACGGCTTCATCTTGCACCTCATGTCAGGAACGGCTGTCACGGACAGCTGGTTGCCACATCATCTTTCGCGACCCGCACGGCGACGCCGTGGGTGACTTCGACCGCCGCCTCCGTCACCGTGTCGGTGGCCACCGCATGCACTTCCCACACGCTGTCCTCGCACAGCGAATCGCCGGTGACGCTGCCGGCCACGCCGAAACTCTGGCTGGCGCCCAGCGCGCAGCCCACGTCCTCGGACTTGCTCAAGTCCAGCGCCGCGTTCTTGATGGCCTGGGCCTTGACGCATTTGGGCGCCGGCGTGATGGCGACGGTGACATCGGGCTTGCCATCGCCATTGCTGTCGACGCAGCGCGTGTTGGGCGTGCCATTGCACGGTGACGGCACGGCATCGGTGGGGGTAGTGAAGAACTGGGTGCTGCTGATGACCTCTTCCAGCGTCTGGTCGGCTGCCGCGATCGCCTCATTGCGGTGCTGCATATTGGCCACCACTTGCAGGTTGCTTTTGCCCAGGTTGAAGCTGGTCATGGCCAGCATGGTGATCAGCAACAACATCACCAGCGCCACGATCAGGGTGAAGCCGCGCTGGCGGGCGCGCGCGGGCCGGCATGGGCGGCGACGGGCGATCATGGCGCTTTCCTTCCGGCTGGATTGGTCAACACCACGGTCGCGTCGAACGCATGGCGCTTGTAATGGTCGTTGCTGGCCGCCACCACGTTGGGCGTGCCGTCGGCGTTCCGGCCCAGCACATAGGATTTGCTGTCCGTATAACCACCGCTCGGCTCGATATTGCGCGCCAGCACGTGCACCTTGGCCGACACCACGTTGGTCCAGTTGTTGATGGCGCAGGCGGCGGTGGCGCAACCGCCATAGCTGGCCGGATCGGGCGTGTAGGCGTCGGTGGCGCCATCGCTATTGGTGTCGAGCCCGTACTCAAGCTGCACATTCTCGATGCCTTCGGCCAGCGGCACGATGGCCACGGACAGCACGCCGCCATTGTTGACGATCTCGGCCCGCTTGAGGGTGGGGATGCCGTCGCCGGCGTTATCACTGTTGGCGATGAAGTAGACGTGGATTTCCAGGTAGCGCACCACGGCCGCCGTGCCGCTGCCGGCCGTGGCCGTGCAGTCGCGCTGGTGGCGCGTCATGTCGGCGGCGGTGGCGCCCAGCGCATAGAAGTCGGCGCTGCTGCCCGAGCCCAGTTCGCTCAGGTTGCCGCACAGCGAAGCCTGGAACCAGGGCGCGCCGGCGCTGTTGACCTCGCAGTCAGGGTCGCTCGTCAGGCAGGAGCTGGCGTGCCGGACCACGATCATGTCCGTGCCCTGCCGCACATCGGGCACGCAGTTGAGCTGGCCGGCGGCCACGTTGTCATAACCTTGCACATACAGTGGCAAGGCGGCCTGCAGGTCGGCCACCACCACCGAGCACGGGTCGGGCAGCGCGGCCGGCTTGGCCAGCACGGTGGGATCGAACTCGCCGTAGTAGCCGGCGTTGCGCAGCTCGTCGCTGAGCAACTGGACCGCGTAGCGGCCATTCTCGATCTGGCGGTTCGACTTCTCCACCTCGGCCTGGCTCTGGCTATTGCTGACGAACATGGTGGTCATGGCGGCCAGCACCATCAGGCCGATCACGGCGGCCACCATGATCTCGACCAGGGTGAAGCCGCGCTGTTGATGCAAAGGTCGGAACATCACGTCTCTCCTACGAGCACGACGGCAGGCCGATGGTGACGTGCACGGCGATGGCACGGCGGTAGCCATCGTCGCCATACAGGCCGGTGGCGCAAGTGAGCGCGGGCGCCACGGTCTTATGTACGCCCTGCCAGGTCACCGTCACCTGATAGATGCCGGGCCGGCACACGCCCTTGGTGGGGTCAGGCGCCTGGATCTGGTGCACGCAGCCGCGCGCGCCCACCATCGCGCCCACCTTGGCGCCCGCCTTCAGTTCGGCCGCCCCCTTCAGGGCATTGCTCCATTCGCACACGTCGCGCGCTGCGCCGGCCGCCAGCGTGCTGCAATCGTCGGGCTGGCCGTCGCCGGTGCCGGCCGGGGTGCTCTGCGCGTAGCTGGCGGCGTTGGCGCCGTTGGCCTGGATGCGGGCGCTCATGTCCTCCAGCAGCACCACCGCTTGCGCGCGCTGATAGGATTCGATCGTCCCCATCTGCATCTTGCCCTGCAGGGCGGCCACGCCCAGCAAGCCGAACGCGAGAATGACCAGGGTGACCAGCACCTCGATCATGGTGGTGCCGCCCATGCGGCCCGGCGCGGCGTGGCGATGGCGGCGCATGGTCAGCATCCTCCCGTTTTCACGTACGGCCGGCCGCTCAGGTCCACCATCACGCAACGGTGCTCGGCGCTGCCGGTGGCGCTGATGTCGAAACTGGGCGTGGTGTTGCCGCGCAACCTGCCATTGGCATGGAACACGACACTGTCGGGTCCGGTCACAGTGGCATTGACGATGGCGCCATGCTGCTCCAGGTTGCCGCCCGCCGCGCCCGGATTGAGCACGGCCCACCCCTGTTGCCATTGGCCGCCGTTGACTGGCATCAGCGCCACATCCGTATTGCGCTTGATCGCTTCGCTGCGGGTACGCGTGAGCACCGTGATCAGGTCGGCCGCGATACTCTTGGCGCGCTGGGTGGCGATGATGCGATTGAACGAGGGTGCGGCGAGGCCGGCCAGGATGGCGATGATGGCCAGCGCGACCAGGGCCTCCGGCAGCGTGAAGCCACCATCGGCGACGGGGTGCCGGAAACGCGCGGACATCACGGCCGTCACCACTTTCCGGCGGGCGTCTTGAGCCCCGTGTTGTCGATTGTCAGCGGCCCATCGGCCTGCTGGTTGGTACCAGCGAGGGGCATGGCGGTGATGGTGAACGTGGGCGGCGGCCCATCCTGGGTGGCGATCGCGATCGAGTACTTGGCCGCGACGGCGTCCGGGGTGGGCAAATTGAGCTGGGCGACGGTGCCGGCATAGCTGCGGGAGTCGGCCAGGTATTGCGTCTCGCGCTGGGCCAGGTCCAGCAGGTAAGCTTGCGCCGCCGCCCGGTTCGACTTGACGACCTGGCTGGTATAGGCGGGATAGGCGACCGCGGCCAGGATACCGATGATAACCATGGCCACCAGCAATTCGATCAGCGTGAATCCCCCTTGCGCAGCGCGCCGCCAGGCGCCGCCGTCCCCGTTCACATTCAGCTCATGCATCTGTCCGCTCCCCGCCGCCTCCGCACTTTGGCGGCCGCAGCAATAGTCACACTCACAAGCAATATGCTAGCTCAACAGTCTGACGTTACTCTGAAGAATTACTGACAAATTCCTGACAATGAGACTTCTTCTCAAACAACGTACTTTATTGTTGGTGAACATTCAACCGAATCCGGCAGCGGCCAGGCGGCGCGCCGAACCATGCAGCCCGGTTCCAAATGGCAACAGCAGCCTCGCTTCGATTGTAGGGCCGCCGTGGCAGGCCAGTGCCGTTCGGGCCATTACAGCTTGGTAATGTGTTGCGCCGGCAACAGTGGACATGCTGGCAGGCAAAGCGATGGGGAGCACTGCCGCGCTGCCAATTGCGCACCGAGCGCGCGTGCGCCTCAAACCAGCATCAGCAAACCATCGATGAAGCACGCCAGGCCGGACAGCCCGACAGGAATGGAGGCCCACCAGATACGCCGGGCCTTCATCAACCCCGCGATGGAGTTCAGGAGGATGGCCACCTGCAGGAAAATCACCGCGATGCCAAATGGCTTGCCACGCTGCTTGGCGACATCGCGCTGCTGTTCCAGCGCGAGCGCCTTGGCCTGGATGGCCTGCTTTTCAGCCGTGTAGCGCCCGATGGCCACACGGTACTCCGCCTCTTTCGCGGCGTAAGCGGCGGTCGCGGGGTTGGCCGCCGGCAGTGCCAGCGCCTGCAATTTCAATTGCTCCGCTTGCAGCTCATATAAGTGCTGCTTGGTGCTCTTGGCCTGATAAAACGCCCACTGGTCCGATGCCAATGCCTGGTTGATCACACTCTGCGTGGAATAGCCGCCCCCTTTGAAGGTAGACAAGGTGGCGCACACGGCCAGCACGACGGTGGCAAGCGCCATCCGATTCAACCAGGGTTCCTTTACCTCTTCGGCCATTGTTCACCTCGACTTGCAAAAAGGCAGCATTGTAGCAACGGGGCCCCCACTGAAAAATACCGACGTGGAAGTAAGAAATCGCCGGCTGAGCGGCGATTCTTCTGGATACGATTTGCCCAACCCGGCGGCAAAACCTCGATTCCGCGGTGATGCCCCACGCCGTCAGCGTGTCCGGCTTGCAGTCCGCGACTGTGGCGGGTCGGCAACGCCGCGGCGGCCGCACAGCGACCGGTCCGATAGGGGAGCGCAGCCATAAAGTTTGCCGTGAGCAGTTAATTGACGAGCCGAATCTATGCGCCGGACAACAAATGTGTCATAGTGAACAGACGCTACGCTATCGCTATTTTCACGACGCTCGAACACCGGGGCGCCACTGACCCAAATCGGCGTGCTTGTAAAAACCGTACGCTCCTGAATGACTGTCGCGTTCCCCTGCGTACACCCCGCCCGGAGGTGGTATGAAACCGATCAAATCCCAATTTCTCGGCGCGTTCGCGCTGATGCTGGCTGCCGTCTCCGCACCCTCGTATGCGGACTGGGCACAGTCGATTTACCCCAATTACACCCCGCCGCGTCCCGCCAGCGGCCAGGTCCAGGCGCAAAATCCGCCCGCCTTCACGTGGTCGAAATATCCCTATGATCCGTCGCTGTACGTCGTCAAGATCATGTCCGGCACGACCGTGGTGGGCACCTACACGGTGTCGCGCAGCTTCTATCTGCCCGAGGCCCCGTTGCCGACCGGCACTTACACCTGGCAAGTGACGCCGGCCGGCACCTTGAGCACGGGCGCGCCGGCGCCGACGGCCTGGTCCGACCCGCGCACCTTCACCGTCGACGCCACCGCGACCATGTTCATCGTGCCGAGTGACGCCAGCCTGGCGGGCACCATCCAGGCGCGCGCGCGCCCACGCCAGTTGCCCAGCAATTTCACGCCCGTGTCAGGCTGGAGTACGGGCATGCACACGGATCGCGACGCGGCCCTGTCCAGCCTGCAAACCGAGGTGACGGGGCGCATCACCAGTTTGGCAACGCTGTCCGATTCGCTGTGGCCGCTGGTGATCTCGTCGCCGCTGACGTCGGCCATGGTGGCCCAGCAGAACGACGTGCGCACCCAGATCGGCCTGGCGAGCCGCCAGCTGGAAGCGTCGGCCCTGCTGTACCGGCTGACCGGCAACACCACCTACCTGAACGAAGCATTCCGGCGCGGCGATGAACTGACCAAACTGAGTCCGTTGGGCCCCACCAGCTACACCAACCAGGATCAAGCCACGCGACAAATCACGCTGGCGCTGCTGAAGGCTTACGATTTCCTCAAGCCCGAGATCGAGGCGGCCGACGCGGCGACCCCGACCCTGCAGCGCAAGCTCAACTGGATGAACGCCGTCAATGCCCGCATGGTCGACATTTATGGCGACCTGGCGCGCAACAGTTTCCGTCTCGACCAGGCCCCCTATGACTCGCACGGCTCGACCCTGCTCGGCTATGCGGCCGCGATCTCGACGCTGGCGCTGGGCGAACCGAACATGCCCAACGCGATGACCTGGTTTACCGGCTCGTTCCGCGCCTATGTCAACTGGGTGTCGATCTGGGCCGGCCCCGAGGGCGGCTTCGCCGACGGCACCGCCTATGGCCAGTACTCGCTCGATTATTCGCTGCAACTGTGGCAACCGTTGAAGCAGGCCACCGGCATCGACCTGTTCAGCAAACCGTGGTCGCTGGGCCTGTCGAAGTTCTTCATGCACTTCCAGCCGCCCGGTGCGCCTGGCCATGTGTTCGGCGACGAGCACGACGTGCTGACCCAGCCGACACTGATGAAGGCGTTCGCGTCGCGCTTCAGCACCCCGTACGCGGCATGGTATGTGAGCCGCCTGAGCGGCAGCACCGAGAACGCGGTGACCTTGCTGGAGGCCGAGTATCCACTGCCGGTGACCAAGGCGACCAGTATGGCGGCGCCGCCCAATGGCGCGCTGTACCCCAGCATTGGCTGGGCCGCCATGCTCAGCGACATCAACAACACCAACCGCACGGCCGTCTACTTCAAGTCCAGCCCCTACGGTTCCTACAACCACAGCCACCTGGACCAGAACAGCCTGGTGATCGATTCGGGCGGCAAGCGGCTGCTGACGGAAGCGGGCTATTCCGACTACTATTACTCGCCGCTGGCGGTCAGCTGGTTCCGCACCACCAAGGCGAAGAACGCCATCACCTTCGACGGTGGCGTGGGCCAGGTGGCCAATTCGGATGGCTGGCGCAATCTGCTCAACAACGGCAAGATCACGGCTTTCAGCACCTCGTCCACGCTCGACTACGTCGAGGGTGACGCGACGGCCGCCTACAACGACACGCTGGCGACCAGTCCCGTGCTGTCGCAAGCCGTGCGCAAAGTCTGGTACCTGCGCGACCAGGACGTGGTGCTGGTGGTCGACAAGCTCAACGCGCCGCTGCCGCACACCTATGAGTGGAACCTGCACAGCATGTACAGCACGGCATCGGCCACGGCCGGCACCAGCTCGTTTACCACCTCCGGACTCAAGGTCAGGATCAACAATGAGGGCCGCACCCTGTGCCTCAATTCGCTGTCGACCGACGTGGCGCTGCAACCGCGCACGGGCGCCCCGTCCAAGACCGGCATCACGGAAAACCACATGGCCTACACCAAGCTCGCCCCCGCCACGGCCGGTGAATTCATCGTGGTCGCCTCCGTCGGTTGCCGCAACACCAGCGCCACCATCAGCACCACCAGTTCCGGCCGCACCGTGACGCTGGTGTCGACCAGCCCGACGGGCGCCGTGCTGTCGCGCGACATCCTGATCGGTAACTAACCCTGCCGCCTGCCCCGTCCGGGGCAGGCCCGGCTTACTCTTTAAAAATTCTAAGCAAAGTCACGGCTGGCGACGCCGCGCCTATTTTTCGGTCTGTTTTCGCCGCATCTATGACCTCAACCAATTGATCATATTTATCAGCTTGCCGATCATCCAGATTAGTCATGTTCATGCTCCACCGCGTAAAAGTACGGAATTTTGCCGGCTCATTGTAAAGAATCCGGGAATTCCTATGGCGTGGATCTTTTTCAATTTTCTTGTACAGCGCGTTCAGGGTTTCCAGCGGCCCTTCCAGGACTTGCAGAAACCAGCCGCCATTATAGAACAAGCTTCCCGTAACATCGATCAGCTGATTATTGTTTTTGGCAATTCTCTGGATTTCATTTAAATCTTCTTGAGACATTTTTCGCGTCGCTTGACTAACATAAACCAGCTGATTGATCGACATTTACATTCTCCTTGTGTCATACACATCACCAAAATTATCCAAAACTGCGCATCGAATTAAAATTATTGAATTTGGCATCGAAAAGATATCCGAAATGTCCTCCCCGGCGTCAATTAATATAATATTTTCCTTTGTTAACAGGGAGCCTGAGGAAATATCATTCCATTTTTTACTACTTTTCCGACTGTAAATTGCGGCTTACTGCGCCGTTATATTCACGTTGCCAGGCAATGCGCGCGCAATCCCAGACACAGCCTCGCCTGCCACGATGGCATTCGCGCGCGATCCCGCAACAGATCTCCTTCTGTACTTATGCAGCGCATCAATCAACTCCGGCAGCGTCAACAGTACGTTAATGCCCCTGGGCGACCGGTCCAGTCCGATTGCCCCCGCTCCACCTATCCATATTTCCACCGATTTCGGAACAATATTCCGCAGCACTTTCAGCAGTGGCAAGATGCGCCGCTTGGGAAACGCGGCGCTAAAGGACAGGCAGACTATATCGGCGTGATAATCGCTGATCGCATGGGGGATTTCCTCCAACGGGGTCTGGGCGCCGAGCGATATACAGCTTGCTCCGTAGAGTGATACCAGGGCGTCCACCATCAGGATGCCCAAGGTATGCAATTCGCCGTCCGGCGTGGTAACGAGTATGCAAGGCTGGCCATCCGGCCTGGCGACAGGCGAGATGTGTTCCCGCATCACCCCCTGGATCACTTCCGAATACATGTGCTCGTCGCGTATGCCGATCTCGCCTCGTTCCCAGGCGGCGCCAACCTGGTCGTTCAACTCGGACATGACTTCCAGTACAAATTTCTCCAGCCCAAGTTGCGTGATTTCCTGCCTCAACCTCATGGCCAGCGAGAGGCGATGGCGCGCGTAAAGCAGGCGCATCAAGTCCGCAACGACTTGCGTATTGACATGCGCCGCCGGCGCCCAGTTGCCCGGCGCCGGCAGCAACGACTGCAATTGCGCCTCATCGAGTGGCACCACCTGCGCGGGACGCAGGCCGGCATCGATCAACCGCTTGATCAGTTTGAGCCGGATCATCTGCTGCTCCGCATAGACCCGGTGTCCGCTGGCGTCTCTTTCCGGGACGGGAAAGCCGTAGCGCTCTTCCCACTTGCGCAACACTTCCTTGGAAAGGCCGGTTTCCAGCGCCATTGTTGCAATCGTGCAATATATCGACACAATGTCCTTACTTTTAATTGAAATGTCTAAGACAAATTATGATACATTGGCGCCTAAGTTGCAATGATTTGCCGATGTGGGCCCAGGAAGGTGCAAGTCGACACGTGTGCCCTCGCCCAACGGATATCCATCCTGGGGCAGGCCGGCTGGCGGAACGCCAGTGCCGATGGCGGCCGGAGCGAGATGCGTATGACCTGTCACATGGGCAGATCGAAAGAATTTTGCATTTCCATAAATGAGCAGGCTTAACCGTCGTGACGCACTATCCGTCACCGAAAGAAAAGATGAATATCACAAATGTAAAAATTGGCACCAGGCTCAAGCTGGGATTTGGCGCCGTGCTGTTGCTGCTGGCTGGCGTGGCGATGTTGGGCATCAACGGTTTGAACCGTTCCAACGACGCCATGCATCATATTGTCGACGACAACATTGTAAAAATGGGCTTGTTGGAAGACATGTCGCAGTCGATACACATCGTGTCGCGTGTGGTGCGTACCATCGCGCTGCTGCATGACGAGGCTGAGGCCAAAGTTCAGGGCAGGAAAATCGACGGCGCCCGTGAAAAATACAATGCCGCTTACGCCGCCTTGCAGAAAATGCCGCTGGATGATGCTGACCAGGCCCTGGTTGCCAGGATAGCGGAACAGGCCAGCCTGGCCAGCGCCGCGAATGACAAATTTATGGCGCTGTCGAAGAGCAACCTGGAGGAGGCCGTCAGGGTGCTCATGACGGAGTCCATACCGACATCCGATGCCTGGCAGAATTCGCTGCAGGAATTCGTCGCGCTGCAAAAAACGAAGAGTCGGCAAGACGAAGCGTTGGCGGCGGCAAGTCGCCAGTCGGCGCAGGACTTGATGCTGGTGCTGACCGCGCTTGCCGTTCTGGCCGGCGGCGCCATTGCATGGTTCAGTACCAGCTCGATCATGCGGCCGCTGAATGAAGCGGTGAAGATTGCACAAATGGTCGCTGCCGGCGATCTGTCCAGCCGGATTGAGCCCCAGTCAGACGATGAGACGGGGCAACTGATGCAGGCACTGAAGGTCATGAATGACAGTCTGGCGAACATCGTTGGCGAGGTGCGCATCGGCACCGATACCATCGTGACCGCATCAACGCAGATTTCCAGCGGCAATCTGGAGTTATCTTCCCGCACCGAGCAACAGGCCAGTTCGCTGGCGGAAACGGCATCGTCGATGGCGCAATTGACCAATACCGTGAAATTGAACGCCGACCACGCCCGGCGTGCCAACCAGCTGGCGATTTCCGCCTCCGATGCGGCGACCCAGGGTGGTGCCGCCGTGTTGCAAGTGGTGGACACCATGAGCATGATCGATGCCTCGTCCAGAAAGATCGTCGACATCATAGGCGTGATTGACGGCATCGCATTCCAGACCAATATCCTGGCCTTGAATGCGGCAGTGGAAGCGGCCCGCGCCGGCGAGCAGGGGCGCGGCTTTGCCGTGGTCGCCTCGGAGGTGCGCAATCTGGCGCAGCGCAGCGCTGCCGCTGCCCGGGAGGTCAAGACGCTGATTGGTGATTCGGTCGACAAAGTCGATCTGGGCGCCAAACTGGTTGAGCAAGCCGGGGCGACCATGCAGACCGTCGTCAGCAGTATTCGTAGCGTCACGGACATTATGGCTGCCATCACGGTGGCAAGCGAAGAGCAAAGTGCCGGCATCGAACAGATCAACCTGGCCATCGCGGAGATGGACGGCGTGACCCAACAAAATGCGACGCTCGTGGAAGAGGCTGCCGCTGCGGCCGTATCGCTGGAGGATCAAGCCGGTAGTCTGGCGCAAGTGGTCAGCGTGTTCAAGATCGGGCATGCGCAAGCGACGGGGCCGGCCAAGCCGTTGGCGCGCCGCCAGGCACGTGTTATCGCCCTCGATGTGCGCGGCAAGCAGCAGCGCCCGCAAGTCGCAGACAGCATGGATAGCCTTGCGGCCCATTCTGCAGGAAAGATAGGTTACGCATGAATTCGACTTACCCTGTCCAGCACAACATCATGCCGGCCGGCTGCCAGAAATGCAAAGATGGCCAGCAACTCGGCTTTGATATTGCGTTCGCCTATCAGCCTATCGTCGATATGCATACGCGTGCGATCTATGCGCACGAGGCGCTGGTACGCGGACCGAATGGCGAATCGGCCTTCTCGGTGCTGTCACAGGTGACGGACGCCAATCGGTATCTGTTCGATCAGGCTTGCCGGGTCGAAGCCATCCGGGGGGCGGCGGAACTGGGGTTGAAGGAGTTGTTGTCGATTAATTTTCTGCCGAACGCAGTCTATCAGCCGGCAGCGTGCATCCGCAGCACGTTCGAGGCTGCGCGCCGCTACCAGTTTCCGATCGAGCGCATCATTTTCGAGGTGACGGAAGGCGAGCGAGTGCAAGACCGGCCGCACCTGGTCAATATATTCCGCGAGTACAGCCGCTTTGGCTTTCGTACCGCGATCGATGATTTCGGCGCCGGCTATGCGGGCTTGAACCTGTTGGCTGAGTATCAACCGGACATCATCAAGATCGACATGGAACTGGTACGCGACATCGATACCAGCAAGCCAAAACAGGCGATCGTCCATGGCATCGTGGCGATCTGCCGTGCGCTCGATGTGCGCGTGCTGGCCGAAGGCATTGAAACCAAGGCAGAGCGCGATTTCCTGCGTGATGCCGGCATCGCGCTGATGCAGGGGTATTTATTCTGCAAGCCGGCATTTCGGGCGATTGGTGTCATTGATCCGTCGGCCTGGGACTGAGCTTGCAGCCTGGCCATCAGTCTTGCGCAGCGCAGGCTGGTTAATGCTGGAAAAGTTGGACGCAATGGGATCGCGACGATGGGTTAGCTGACATTCTCAGCCCCGGGACCTGCGCATCCCTGAACGGGCGGCATGATTGATAGACATTATCCAAGAAAGGCCACATTGATGATCAACCTAGCTTGTACGTTAGCGCTGCCCGGGCAGGCCCAGGCCAAGGGAAAACCATGAGCGTGCTTGATGCGCCGAAGTTCTTTTCGGATTTCCAGAGCGCCGGCGACTATGCCTTGCAGTTTCTCAAGCAGCGTCTGGGTTTTGGTCTCTGGATGATTACCCGGGCCGAAGGCGACGACTGGATCATCTTGCAAACCGATGGTACCGGGGTCAGTCCGGGGGCGGTGCTGCGCTGGCGCGATTCGTTGTGTTGTGAAATGGTCAAGAACAACGGACCCCGTATCGCGCCCGACATCTCCGAAGTGGCGGCTTACCGGAACCGGCCGATTACGCGCCAAGTGCCGATTCAGGCGTACATCGGCGTGCCGCTCATGCTTGCCGATGGCAGCATGTTCGGCACGCTGTGCGCAGTCGATCCGCGGCCCCAGCCGAGCGAGATCGCTGACGAGACGGCTCTGATCGAACTGGTGGCGGCCTTTCTCAGTACGTTGCTTAGCAACGAGCTCAAATTGACGGAGCAGCGGCGCCTGAGCGAGCGCTTGAGGCTGGAGGCCCACACCGATGCGCTGACCGGACTGGCAAACCGCCGGGCATGGGGTGAATTCCTGTCCAGCGAAGAGGAACGCTGTCGGCGCTACGGCCATCCAGCGGCAATACTTTCCATCGACCTCGACGATCTGAAACGGATCAATGATGCCGAAGGACACGCTGCTGGCGACAGCCTGCTGCAGGCGGCAGCGCAAGCACTGCGTTCGGCAACGCGCGAGATCGATATGGTCGCGCGCCTGGGCGGAGATGAATTCGGCATCGTCGCCGTCGAATGCGATCAGGCTGGCGCCCTATTGCTGCGACAGCGTTTGCTGACCAGCCTTGCTGAGCACAACGTACGGGCTTCCTTAGGGATGGCGATGCGTACTCAATCACATGGCTTGGCGCAAGCGTGGGTGGTGGCGGACCAGAACATGTACCGTCACAAACGCCGCTCGTCCCAGACAGCGCTAGTCTCACCCGGTCAGTGAAGCCCGTGCGGTGTGCTGTCAATAGTGGACACTTCCGTTGCAAGCGGCCAGCGCAGTGCCTTAGTCTCACGCCCGCTTCAGCGGAAGCCGTCGAACGCAACCTTCAGCATGTGCCGCACAATGTCCTCGTCGGCCATCTTGCTGTACTTCTGTAAATATTCGACCGCCGGATCGCAAGTGCGCGCGTAGTAGCTGAACAGGATGACGTCGGTGGGTAATTCGCGGTCCAGCAATCCCTGCTGCTGCGCCTGCTTGACCATCCCTTCCAACTGGCGATTTAACTTGACCACCCGCAGCATGTACTTGACGTTGCGAATCAACATCTCGCGCACGTGGGGGCTGGTCGACGGCAGGAATGGCAGCCCGCCGTCCAGCCGCACCCGCAGCGCCCATTCCAGCAGCGCCGACAGTTTGTCCACCGGCCCCAGTCCCGGGTCCAGCGCCGCGACGTACTCGAGCGCCCCGTCCAGCAGACGGATCAGCGCCTCGCCGACCAGCTCTTCCTTCGACTTGAAGTGCTTGTACAGGCTGGGCTTGGAGATGCCGACCGCGCCGGCCACATCATCCATGGTCATCAGATCGTAGCCTTTGCTGCTCAGCACCGCCGTCGCGGCATCGAGGATCGCGTGCTCGCGCAGCTTAAATGCCTGATTTTTAAAGCTTAATTTCGGGATGATACTCATTGGTAAATTCCGCTACTAATCAGTAGCATTTATTCTTTGATGGTAGTAATATTAGCACGCCGGTAGGCTAACGGCGCAAATTCACCACCCGAGGCCCATGAAAGCATCCCGCAAACGCATCGCCGTGATCGGTTCCGGCATTTCCGGACTGGCCAGCGCCTACTTCCTCAACCGCCAGCACGATGTGGTGCTGTATGAGGCCGGCAGCTACCTGGGCGGCCATACCAACACGGTTGACGTGACGCTGGAGGGGCGCACCCATGGTGTCGATACCGGCTTCCTGGTCTACAACGAACTGACCTACCCCAACCTGGTGGCCCTGTTCAAGGAACTGGACGTGGCCAGCATTGCCAGCGACATGTCGTTTGGCGTGTCGGCCGGCGACGGCGCGCTGGAATGGGCCGGCAGCAGCCTCGACACCGTGTTCGCGCAGCGTGCCAACCTCGCTTCGCCTGCTTTCCTCGGTATGTTGCGCGACATCCTGCATTTCAACCTGAACGCGCAGCGCTTCCTGCGGCAAGTCAGCCTGTCGGGCCTGACGCTGGGCCAGCTACTGCAGCAGCAGCGCTACGGCGCCAGCTTCCGCGATGCCTATCTGCTGCCGATGGCCGCCGCCATCTGGTCCAGCTCGCCCGGCGACATCCTGCAATTCCCGGCCGCGACCTTCCTGCGCTTTTGCATCAACCACGCGCTGCTGCAGATCAGCAACCGGCCGCAATGGCGCACCGTGGCCGGCGGCGCGCGCCAGTATGTCGCGCGCATCGCCGCCACGCTACCCGATTGCCGGCTGAATACGCCGGTGCGCGCCGTGCACCGCGCGCACGGCGAAGTGGTCGTCAATAGCGCCTGCGCCAGCGAAAACTATGACGCCGTGGTGTTCGCCACCCACGCGCCCACCACCGTGGCGCTGCTGCAGGACCCCAGCGACACCGAGCGCGCCATCCTGGGCAGCGTGCGCTACCAGCCCAACACCGCCTACCTGCACACCGACACCAGCCTGATGCCGCGCCGGCGCAAGGTGTGGTCAGCGTGGAACTACCTGTCCGGCGCGCAGGCCGATGGCCAAAGCCCGGTCTGCGTCAGCTACTGGCTCAACCAGTTGCAAGGCTTGCCGTTCGAGACGCCACTGATGGTGACGCTGAACCCGCCCGCCGCGCCGGCGGCCGAGCACGTGCTGGCGCGCTTCGACTACGCGCACCCGATCATGGACCAGCCCACCATCCGCGCGCAGCAGCTGCTGCCGCGCATCCAGGGCGTCGACGGCATTTGGTATGCGGGCGCCTGGACCGGCTACGGCTTCCACGAGGATGGACTGAAATCGGCGCTGCGCATCGCCACCGCCTTCGGGGTGGCGCCAACCTGGGCGACGCTGCCATGAACCCTTCTCCCGCCCAGTTGGTGCATGGCCAGGTGATGCACGCGCGCCTGCGCCCGGTGCCGCACCGCTTCACCTATCCGCTGTTCTATGTGCGCCTCGATCTCGCCCAGCTGGACATGTGCAATTCGCGTTGGTTCGGTGTGGACCGTTGGCGGCCACTGTCGCTGCGCCGCCGCGACTACGGCCCGCGTGACGGTTCCAGCCTGGAATTGTGGATGCGCGCGCTGTTGCGCGAGCACGGCATCGCGGCCGATGGTGCGATCTGGCTGCAAACCTTTCCGCGCGTGTTAGGCTACGCCTTCAACCCGGTCAGCTTCTGGCACTGTCACGACGTAACCGGTCGACTGTGCGCGGTGCTGGCCGAGGTCAACAACACTTTCGGCGAGCACCACCGCTACCTGTTGCATGTCGCTGCGCACGTACCGGGCACGCCAGCCAGCTGCAGCGCACGCGCGGTCAAGCAGCTGCACGTGTCGCCGTTCTGCCAGGTACAAGGCCATTATCGCTTCCGCTTCCGGCTGGGCGGCGCCAGCCACTGCACCACTCTCGATTACCACGACAATGACGGCCTGCTGATTCGTACCGCCCTGAGCGGACGGCCCATGCCGATGACCGACCGCGCCTTGCGCGCCGCGCTGCTGCGCTATCCCCTGCTGGGGCTCGGCGTGGTGGCGCGTATCCACTGGCAGGCATTGCGGCTGTGGCTGAAACGCGTCCCGTTCTTCAGCAAGCCGCCCGCCCCCGCCCTTCACACCACCGTGCACCAGGAGACTGCCCGATGAACCGCAGCATGACGACCCACCCACATGATGCACCGGCCGGCGCCCGCCTGTTCCTGGCGGCGCTGAACCGCATCCGCACCGGCCACCTCGAGCTGATCACGCCCTGCAACACACGGATGATCTTTGGCGATGCCCACTCGCCGATCGCGGCCAGCCTGACGCTGCACGACTGGAGCGCCTGCCAGCTTATCCTGCGCGCCGGCGACATCGGCTTTGCCGAGGCCTATGCCGACGGCCGCATCGACACCCCAGACCTGACGGCGCTGCTGCGGCTGGCGCTGCGCAACGAGGCGGCGCTGGAGCCGCTGGTGTTTGGCGGCGCGCTGGCGCGCTGCTGGTACCGGCTGCGCCACTGGCTGCGGCCCAACACGCGCCAAGGCAGCCGCCGCAACATCCATGCGCACTACGACATTGGCAACGCGTTCTATCAACTGTGGCTGGACCCCAGCTGGACCTATTCGAGCGCACTGTTCGACGGTGACTTCAGCCTGCCGCTGCAAACCGCACAGCAACGCAAGTACCAGCGCATCATCGACACGCTGCGGCTGACGTCCGGCCAGCGGGTACTGGAAATCGGCTGCGGATGGGGCGGTTTCGCCGAGTACGCGGCGCTGCGGGGCATCGCGGTGCATGGCGTGACCATCTCGCCGTCGCAGCTGGAGATCGCGCAACGCCGCGTGCAGCAGCACCAGTTGCAGGATCGCGTGTGGCTGGAACTGCGCGATTACCGCGACCTGAATGGGCAGTATGACGCTGTGGTGTCGATCGAGATGTTCGAAGCGGTCGGCGAGCGGTTCTGGCCCGATTACTTCCGCACTGTGGCGGCACGGCTCAAGCCGGGCGCGCAGGCGCTGGTGCAGTCGATCACGATCGACGAGCGGCATTTCGAGCGCTATCGCAGCAGCACCGACTTCATCCAGCAGTACATCTTCCCGGGCGGCATGCTGCCGAGCGTGGAGCGATTCAAGCGCCACGCCGAACGCGCCGGCCTGCAGCCGCTCGCGCACCACGCCTTCGGGCCCGATTATGCGGAAACCCTGCGGCGCTGGGACGCGCAGTGCCGCGTCCATCAACCGCAAATCGCCAGCCAGGGCTTTGACCAGCACTTCATGCGCATCTGGTCGATGTATCTTGCCTACAGCGAAGCCGCCTTTGACGAGGGCAGAACCGATGTGGTCCAGTTCCTGCTCCAGAAGGCCTGAGATGGCGCGCGTCCTGCGGCTGGCGATGCTGGCTGGATTGCTGGCCGGGCTGCTGGTCGGCGCGCCGTGCCACGCGGTCGGCTGGCGCGACGAGTTGCCGCAGGCTGTGGCGCTCGGGAGCGGTGATCTGCGCTGGCTGGGCTTCCGCATCTACCACGCCACGCTGTGGGCGGGGCAGCGGCCGTTCCAGCCGGAGCGCCCGTTCGCGCTGCAGCTGCGCTACTACCGCAACATCAGCCGCGAGCGACTGGTGCAGGCCAGCCTCGATGAAATGCGCCGACTGGGCCGCGCCAACGTCGATGCCGCCACGCTGACCCAATGGGAGAGCAAACTGACCCGCGCCTTCACCGATGTCGCGCCAGACGATGAATTGATCGGCGTGTACGCCCCCGCCCACGGCATGCGCATGTACAACCGCCAGGGCCTGCTGGCCGACATCGACGACGTGCCGCTGGCGCGCGCCTTCTTTGGCATCTGGCTCGACGAAAGCACGCGCGACCAGGGGCTGCGCAGCAAGCTGTTGGGAACCGCGCCATGACGCCCGCACCGGCAACCCGGTCCGTAGCGGCGGCGCGCACCGCTGGCGGCGCGCAGCGGGCGCACGGCCGCCGTCGGCCTGGAGGTCTGCGATGACGGCGGCGACAGCAGCGGGCGCGCCCGAAGTCACGCGCTGGTGGCAGCTGCCGGCTTACGGCCTGCTCGGCTTGCCGCTGGCGATGGCCGCGCTACCGGTCTACGTGCAGGTGGCCCCCTACTACAGCGCGCTGCGCGGAGTCGGCCTTGCGGAGCTGGGCTGGGTGCTGTTCGCGGCGCGCCTGTGCGACATGCTGCAGGACCCGCTGCTCGGCCACCTGGTCGACCGCCGTCGCGGCGCCATCGCGCGCTGGCTGACGCTGGGCGCCATTGTGCTGGCGCTCGCGTTCACCGGCCTGTGGCTGCCACCGGCAGACCGCATTGCCGCCACCCTGTGGCTGGGCGCCATGCTGGTGCTGGCCTACAGCGCGCACAGCATGCTGAATATCGCTTATCTGGCGTGGGGTGCGAACCTGGGCGGCGGCGGCCCGCGCAACAGCGCTGCGCTGCTGCCGGCGGCGGCCTGGCGCGAGGGTGCGGGACTGGCTGGCATGGTGCTCGCCAGCGTGGTCCCGGCCACCATTATCGGCGGCGATCTGGCCCGCATGAGCGATCGTATGGCCGTCTACAGCCTGGCATTCGCCCTGATCCTGCTGGTCGCCTTGCTAGCGCTCCTGACACTGGCACCGGCATGGCCCGCGGCGCCGCGCCCGCACGCGCACTGGCGTGCTGCACTATGCCGCATGGCCGCCAACCGCCGCTTCCGCCAACTGCTGCTGCCCTACTTCCTGAACGCCTGCTCGGTGGCGCTACCGGCCACGCTGGCTTTGTTCTTCATTCGCGACCAAATTGGCGCGGCGTCGCTGGCGGGCGCCTTCCTCGGCTGCTACTTCATCGCCGCCGCCTGCGGCCTGCCACTGTGGAGCGCCGCCGCGCGCCGCCTCGGCGTGCTGCCCTGCTGGCGCCTCGGCATGGCACTGTCCATCGCCAGCTTTGCCGGTGCCGGACTGCTGGGCGCCGGCGACGTCCTGCCCTACTTCGCAGTTTGCATCGCCGCCGGGGCCGCGCTGGGCGCCGACCTCGCGCTGCCACCCGTCCTGCTGGCCGAAACGCTCGACGCCGGCGATGCCCCCGGCGCCTACTACGGCGTCTTAACCCTGCTCGGCAAGCTGGCAATGGCGCTATCCGGACTCGCGCTGCCACTGCTGTCCACGCTTGGCTACCAGCCCGGCACGCCGGGCGGCGCCCCGATGGCACTGGTCTATGCAGGCCTGCCTTGCATGCTCAAACTACTGGCCGTGGCGGCGCTTCGGTGCGTGCCCAGGCAGCTGAGGCAGACCACGCCCACCCCACACTACCGGAGCACGCCATGAGAACCCTGATGCCTCGCCTGAAACTGTCCGCGTTGGCCGTGCTGGCCCTCCTGGGCGGATGCGCCGGTCCCGACGTGCAGCAATACCGCGCGCAGCAACCCGCACTCGACCTGGCCGCCTACTTCACCGGCACCACCGACGCCTGGGGCATGTTCCAGCGCCGCGGCGGCGACGTCGTCAAGCGCTTCCACGTCACCATCACCGGCACCAGCAAGGACGGCACGCTGACGCTGGACGAACAGTTCCGCTACAGCGACGGCACCAGCCAGCAGCGCGTCTGGCGCCTGGTGCGCGGCGCCGACGGCCTGTGGCGCGGCCGCGCCGACGACGTCAAGGGCGAAGCCATCGGCGAACTGGCCGGCAACGCGCTGCGCTGGCAATACACGCTGCTACTGCCAGTCGACGGCAGCACCTACCAGATGCGCTTCGACGACTGGATGTTCCTGATCGACGACTGCACCATGATCAACCGCGCCAGCATGACCAAGCTGGGCGTCGAACTGGGCCAGGTCACGCTGACGTTCCGGAGGCGCGCATGCGCCCCCTGAACCGGCCGATCGAGGCCTGGGCCGGGCAGCGCATCTGGCTGGTCGGTGCCTCCACCGGCATCGGCGCCGCGCTGGCTGCCGACCTGCTGCAGGCCGGCGCGCGCGTGGCGTTGTCTGCGCGCCGTGCCGAACTGCTGGCGCAGGTTGCGGCCGGCCATCCGCAAGCGCTGGTAGCACCATTCGACATTCTCGACCAGCAAGCCTGGTGCGCGCGCTATCACGAAATCCGCGCCAGGCTCGGTGGCATCGACCTGATCGTATTCTGCGCCGCGGACTACCGCCCGGAGCGCAGCTGGGAAGTCAGTCCCGGCGGCGCGGCCTACACGCTCGGGGTCAACCTGGGCAGCGTCTACGCCGGCCTGGCAACCGTACTGCCCGACATGCTCGCGCGCGGCAGCGGCGGCATCGCCATCGTCGCCAGCGTGGCCGGCTACGTCGGCCTGCCGAATGCCAGCGTCTATGGCCCCAGCAAGGCCGCGCTGATCAACCTGGCCGAGCTGCTGTATGCCGATCTGCATCCACGCGGCCTGAATGTCTACCTGATCAACCCAGGCTTCGTGCAGACCCCGCTCACCGACAAGAACCAGTTCACGATGCCGGCGCTGCAAACGCCGCAGGCGGCGGCGCGCTCGATCCGGCGCGGCTTCGCGGCCGGCGACTTCGAAATCCATTTCCCGAAGCGCTTCACCATGCTGCTCAAGCTATTGCAATGGCTGCCGTACCGGCTGCGCTTCGCCCTGATCGGCCACTACCTGATACCACAATGACCAATCTCGATTCCCTGATGACATGGTACGCCACGCTGACACCCGACACCGTTGCGCAAGCCGGCCGGTTTTACGCGGCCGACGCCCACTTCCGCGATCCCTTCAACGACGTGCACGGCATCGCCGCGATCGAAGCGATCTTCCGCCACATGTTCGTTCACACCGACAACCCGCGCTTCATCATCGGCGAGCGCATGCAGCAGGACGGCCAGGCCTTCGTCACCTGGCGCTTTGAATTCGGCCTGCGCGGACGGCCGTACGAGATTGTCGGCGGCAGCCACCTGCGCTTCAACCAGCAAGGGCTGGTGGTGATGCACCGCGACTACTGGGACGCGGCCGAGGAGCTGCTGCAAAAGCTGCCGCTGGTCGGCGCGCCGATCCGCTGGCTACGCGCGCGCTTCCGCGTGCCGCTGCCGGCGGCCATCCATCCAGCCAGCGAGACCCGCTCATGAACCCACCCGCACCGTTGAAGACCGTGCGCGCCACCTGGCCGGCGCTGCTCGGCTGGCTGCTGCTGACCTTTGCCTTTGCCGCAGCCGGCGCCATCGCATCGGCCAGCGCCGCCACGTTTTACAGCCAACTGGAGCGCGCCGCATGGGCGCCCCCCGCCTGGCTGTTCGGTCCGGTGTGGAGCGTGCTGTATCTGCTGATGGCCATCGCCGCCTGGCGCGTGAGCGGCAGCGCCACGCCGCGCCGGCGGCCGGCGCTGGCGCTGTATCTGTGCCAGTTGGCCCTGAACGCGCTGTGGACCTGGCTGTTCTTCGCCTGGCACCGCGGCGCGCTGGCGATGGCCTGCATCGTCGTGCTGTGGCTGATGATCGCCGCCACCATCGCGCTGTTTGGCCGCTGCCAGCGACTGGCGGCCGCGCTGATGTTGCCATACTTGGCCTGGGTCAGCTTCGCCGGCGTACTGTGCTTCAGCGTCTGGCAGCGCAATCCAGCGCTGCTAGGCTAAGTCCAGACGACTAGCCGGTACCAAACAAGGAGCCGCCATGAAGAACGACATCCCGCTGCTCTCCCTGAATCGCCACGAGTCTGCTGGACACCCGCGAGCCGTTCAAAATGCCTTCAACAAATTCACAACCGTTTAAGGCTGCTTGTAGATTGAAGGAACATAATCGTGCAATCTGACGATTGTCGGACCTATTACTGATGTTCCCGCGTCAGCAGCGCAAGTACCGTATCGATACGATTGCCCTCGCAGCTCAGTGTGAGGCCGTCTTCAAAAACCGGTGCAGTCAAACCAGTCAACACTGCGCCGCTTGGCATTTCCAGCGCCAGCCTGGCCCCCCTTTCCCATGCATGGCGGGCGGTATCGGACCAGTAGACCTGGCGCGCCATATTCAAGGCCAGGTCGTCTCTTATTGCCAACGGGTCAAACAGCGCCCGTGCACGGCTGCCGCTAAGATAAACGGCCCTGGGTCGGGACAACGTCACGCCCTCGAATGCCGCCTGCATCGCCGCCGCCTGCCGGTCAAGCAATGCGCAGTGCGACGGCACGCCAACCGCCAACCGTTCGGCCCTGGTGGCGCCGGCCTCCAGGGCCAGCGCGCCAGCCTGCTGCAAGGCGGCATCAGCGCCGGCGATCACCTGCTGGCGCGGCGCGTTCAGGTTGGCCAGGTACACGGGTGTGGCGGCGCCATGGATGCGGGCGATCACGCCTTCCAGCTGCCCCTGATCGAGGCCGCTGATGGCCCACATGCCGTAGCCATGCGGGTAGCCCTGCTCCATCAACTGTGCGCGCCGCTCCACCAGCCGCACCGCGTCCGCGTAGCCAATCACGCCAGCCGTAACGGCGGCCGGATAGGCGCCGATCGACAGGCCCGCCACCATGTCCGGCACCGCGCCATGCGCAGCAAGGACACGCGCCATCGCCACGCCCGCCACCAGCAGGCTAAGTTGCGTGGCAACCGTCGACTGCAGCGCGTCGGCACTGTCCAGCGCCAGCGGATCGCCTTCCAGCACCGCCGCCGTCTCGGCGAGCGTGCGCGCCGTCTCCGGATGATCGGGCAACGCGTGCAGCATGCCTGGTTTCTGCGCTCCCTGGCCGGGAAAGCTAAAGAGTATGCTCATGGCTCCGGTTCCCACGGATTGGCGCACAGCAGCGGTCCATCGTTCGTCTTCAGCATGACGCGGCCACCGGCCCTGGTCCATTCGGCCAGCGCGAAGGCGCCGTGACCTGTGTCGATCTGGATATCGATGCGGCACGCGCATTGGCGCTGCACTTCAACGAGCGCCATCGCTTGCGCGCTGCCAAGCGGCTGCGGCGCGCGCACCACCAGGTCAAGGTCGCTCTCCGGGCGCAGCACCGGCAATCCGGTGGCCAGGAAAAAGCCTGTGCCGCCGGTCGGTCCCCACGCAAGGCCGGTGGCATCGAGCGCCGGCGCGACCTCCCGCAGCGCCGACAGCACTGCAAAGGCGCCGGCTTGCGCGCAGCCGGTGGGCAGCGTGGCCGCCAGCATCTCCGGCGTTACGCAGCGCCGCACCGCTACGTGCGGCACATACGCCGTGCAACGCTGGCTGCGCGCCCTGCCGCGCAGTCCCACCGGCACCAGGCCGGCGGCAGTGCTCTCGCGTCGCACCACGAGCGGCGCACTACTCAGCCATTCGGCATCAGCCCATTCCGGCCGCGCGCCGGCCAGCCGCACGCTGGCCGCTGGCGCCCAAAGCAGGTCATGCGGCCGGTATGGGGCGGCTTGCATCGTTCAGCCCACCAGCGACTTGACGGCGAAGTACAGCAGCGACGGTCCAAGCAGGCAGCCGAGGCCCGTGTGGAAGGTCGCCACCAGCGTCCCGTAGGGCACCAGCTTGCGGTCGGTCGCCGCCAGGCCGGCCGACACGCCGCTGACCGTGCCGGCCAGGCCGCCGAAGACCATCGCCGAGCGCGGTGTTCTCAGGCCGAGGAACCTGGCGGCGACCGGCGTACCCACCATCACCATGATGGCTTTCAGCAGGCCGGTGGCGATACTGAGCGCCACAAGCTCGGAGCTGGCGCCGATGGCCGCGCCAGTGACCGGGCCGACGATGTACGTGACGGCGCCGGCGCCGATGGTGGTCATGCTGACGGCATCCGTGTAGCCGAACGCGTAGGCCACGCTGGCGCCGACGATGAACGGTAGTACGGTGCCCAGCACCAGGGCGATGGCGCCGATCAGGCCCGCCTTGCGCGCCTCGCTGGCCTGCACTTCGAATGCCGTGGCGACGATGGCGAAATCACGCAGCATGGCGCCGCCCATCAGGCCGATGCCGCTGAACAGGGACAGGTCGGCCAGCCCTTTCTGGCCACCGGAGTGGAGGCCGCCCCAGTAAGCCAGCCCCAGGCCGATCAGGATGGCGATGGCCGAGCCATGTACGCGACCAAAGGTAAGGTGGCGCGACACCAGCATCGACACGTACATGATCAGGCCAACTACGGCGAACGCGGTCACCAGTCCGTTATGCAGCACGGTTTTTTCGAGCATTTCCAGCATGATGTTCTCCTTAAGCCGTTTGGGCGGCAGACTTCGGATCGAGCGCGCCATCTTCTTCAGCGGCGGCGACGGGCGTTTCGGTGCGGTTGATCAGGGCGATCACGCAGGCGCACAGCGCCAGCGCCCCCATGGCCGCCAGCAGCGCCACCGGGCCGCCGCGCAATGCGGCCACCACGTTCTGCTGCGCCGCCATGGCCACCACCACGGGGATGTACATGGCGCCCCAGAAGGTCACGCCCAGCTCCGTGCTCTGTGGCATCAGGCCGCGCTTGTGCATGTAAAGGCGGGCAAAAATCAGCAGGATCATGGCGATGCCGACCCCGCCCACGTTGGTTTTCACGCCGATCAGGGCGCCCAGCAGGTCGCCCAGGAAGATGCCCAGCAAATGGCAAACAGCCAGTAATGCGGTTCCGTAGATAATCATGATGTCTCCTCGTTCCAGCTCATCCAGGTTAGATTGGCGTTCGGCCGCTGATATTTTTTGTGCCGGCCGGCGCGGTTCGTTAATGCACGTTCATCGCGCTGCGCCTTGCCATTGCTGGCGCAGCAGTTCCCTCACCTTGCCCGACGCCTGCCGCAATCCGTCGTTCTGGCGCCCCGCCAGGTCGCTGCGGCCGCTGGCCACGATATCGGCCAGCGCCTCTTCCAGGGACTGGCGCACCATCGCCAGGTCCGCCGCGCCCGGCGCGTCCGGATCGGCCGGCGACAGCACCCGCCACAGCAGGCCAAGAGACGCATAGTTGCGGATGTCGTAAGCCATCGGCGGCACGCTGGCGGCCAGCTGTTCCAGTGCTTCCACCGAGCGCAGCGTGATGCGCGCAGCGGACGCCTTGCCCATCGCATGCACCATGACTTTCGGGTCGTCGAAGGCGATCAGGCGGTTGGCCTGGTAACCGTGCGCCAGGAATGCGCCCGACATGGCGCTGCCGACGATCAGTCCGATGACGGGATGCCCCGCCAGCCGCGCCTCGGCATAGGCGCCGGCGGCGCCGGCCAGGGCCTGGTGGATGCCATAGGCTTCCTCCGTGCGGCCGTAAGCCTGGCTGGCGACGTCGATGACGGCAACGATGGGCCGCTTGACCGCCGCGTCGCGATCGGCCTCGATGACCTCATGCACGGCGCGCGCCAACTGCCAGCCTTCCAGCAGGCCGATTTCGCCGTTGCGCACCCGCGCAAAGCGGTTATGCGGGTCCGGCACCACCGCGATATAGCGCGCCGGCTGGCCGGCCAGCGTGGCATCGGCCACGTGCAGCGCGGCGCAGTAGCTCCCGTCCAGCTGGGCGTCCCCCGTCAGCGCCGCCAGCCAGCGGACACCCCGGCAGCCGGTGCCGGCCACGGGCGCGGCAGCCGCTACGCCATCCTCCAGTTGCTGTTTCAGATACATAGTCATGACTGTACTCCCCTCGTATAAATGGCGCGCACCTGCTGCGCCGTGGCCGGCACGGATGCATCCAGCTGCGCCAGGCTGGCCAGGAAATCGGCGTAGCGCGCGCTGCGATGCTGCTTCGGCACGCCCTGCCGGAACAGCCGCGCCACGGTGGCGCGCATGATGGCCGTGTCATCCTCGACGCACAGGTCGGCCAGGCCGGACTGGTGACGCTGCGCGCCGCCGGTCAGGCTCCAGATGAGGGGCCGGTTGCGCGAATCGAATTCCGCCACGCCGGCCTCCTGCTCGATCACCTGCGGCCCGTTCAGGCCCAGGCGCGCCTCGCCGGTGAGCACCAGATAGGAGCACAGGCCCGCCGCGATGGACATGCCGCCGTAGCAGCCCACGGTGCCGGCGCTGATGCCGATCACCGGGCGGTAGCGGCGCAAATCCACGATCGCCGCCTGGATTTCGGCAATGGCCGCCAATCCCAGGTTGGCTTCCTGCAGGCGCACGCCGCCCGTTTCGAACAGGATCGCGGCCTGCGTCGGCACGCCGGTGCGGTTGTCTTCGGCGGCCAGTTCCAGCGCGCCGGCGATCTTGGCGCCGCCCACCTCGCCCATGCTGCCGCCCTGGAAAGCGCCTTCGATGGCCAGCACCACGGTGGGCAAGCCCTCCAGCGTGCCCTTGGCCACCACCACGCCGTCATCGGCCTGCACCACCAACTGCTGCATGGCCAGCCAGGGCGAGGTGATGCGGTCGAAGGGGCCGACCAACTCGGTCATGCTGCCCTCGTCCAGCAGCGCCTTGGCGCGGCTGCGGGCGTTGCGTTCGATGAAGCTGTCGCGTGCCAGGAGTTCCGAGGTATTCATGGCCGCCCCGCTTCTTCATAAGCCTGCTCGATGCGCATGCGGACCACGCCCGGCGTGGCGCCGCTGTCGTGGATCTCGATGGCCGCCGCAGGCAGCGGCGCGGCCGAGAACAGCCGGTCCAGCACCGCCTGCCAGGTGGCGCCGAAACCGTTCACCGAGGTTTGCACCAATACCGTGGTGCGCCCCGCGACGCCGGGTTCCAGCAGGACTTCCAGGTCGCCCGAGCTGACCACGCCGGCCAGCGCGCGCCCCATGGCCGGTTGCCCGGCCGCGTATTCAAACTGCAGTTGTTCCATTTTCGCGCTCCACTTCCATGTTGATGCCCTTGTTTTCAATCTGGTCCAGCAGCAGTGCGGCCGCCAGCAAATCGGCCGCGCCGCCGGGGGAAACGCGCCGCGCCAGCAAATCCTCGTCCAGCGCACGCAGTGCCGCCTGGCCGTCCGCGCTGCCGGCGCCGCCCGCATCGAGCACGCGCCGCGCGCCCTGCTGCGCCGCTTCCAGCGCCGGCCGTCCGCCGCGCGCCAGCAGGCAGGTGTCGTCCAGCTGCATCATCACTGCCAGCAGGGCGTTCAGGCGCGCCGCATCTTCGCTTTCGCCGCGCCGGCGCGATGCGCGCAGCATCGGCAACGCCACCTGCGTCACTTGCGGGAATCCCGCCTGGGCCTGCGAACGTGCGCCGCCCACGCCGTGGCGCAGACAGGCCAGCGCGCCCTTGTTGCCGGTGACGGCGGGCGCATGGCTGTCATGCAGCTGCGCCAGCGCGCCGGCACGCTGCGCCACTGCTTGCGCATGGCCGGCGCCCTGCGGCTGGGCGGCCGCCGTGACCAGCAGGCCTAGCGCCCAGATGGCCCCGCGATGGGTGTTGACGCCGCCGGTGGCCTGCATCATCAGCCGTTCGCCGTCGCGCCCGGCCGCGCCGATGTGCCGCCGCAGCGCCTGGTGGTCCCGCATGTGCTGGCCGGCCTGCGCCATGGCGAGAAACGCCGGGCGCAGCGTGCGGGCGGAATGGCACATCAGCAACCAGTTCAGGTCGTCGTGGGCGCCATTGCCCCGCAGGTCCACCAAGCCAGGCTTGGGGGTGAGCATGGCTTCGTCGATCAGTGCCGCCACGGCCGCATCGGCCAGCCAGTCCGGCAGCGCGACACCGGTATCGGATTCGTCATCGCGGATGAACAGCAGTTGGGTGCCCATTACCAGCTCCTGAATTTGGCGGGTGGATCGTACAAGCCGTCCGACCACTCGACCAGCTCGCCGATGCTCTTTGCGGCCAGCAGCGAGCGGGTGGCTTCGCCGCGCTGTACGCCGATATCCTCCGGCAGCGCGATCAACCCTGCGCTGCGCAGGCGCGCCGTGTCCTTCGGGTCGTGCCGCAGGCCCACCGGGGTGACACCGGAGACGGCCGCCAGCATCGCCTTGCGCTCCTCCAGCGACTGCGCCTTGTACAGGTAGGCGATGCCTTCTTCCGTCAGCACGTGGCTCACGTCGTCGCCGTAGATCATCACCGGCGCCAGCGGCATGCCCGATGCCTTGCCCACCGCCACCGCGTCCAGCGATTCGACGATGGACGGCTGGCCGCCATCCTGGAAGGTTTCCACCATCTGCACCACCAGCTTCTTGCCGCGCGCCAGCGGATCGTCGGTTTCGATCAGGTCCAGCCATGCAGGCGTGGCGTGGCGGCGGCCGTGCGGGTCGTGGCCCATGTTCGGTGCGCCGCCGAAGCCGGTCAGCCGGCCGCGCGTGACGGTGGACGAATTGCCCAGGCCATCCATTTGCAGCGTGGAGCCGATGAACAGGTCCACCGCGTACTGGCCGGCCAGCTGGCACAGCGCGCGGTTGGAGCGCATCGAGCCGTCGCGGCCCGTGTAGAAGATGTCGGGCCGGGCGGCGGCGTAAGCTTCCATGCCCAGCTCCGCGCCGAAGCAATGCACGCTCTCGACCCAACCGCTCTCGATGGCGGGGATCAGCGTCGGATGCGGGTTCAGCGTCCAGTTGCGGCAGATCTTGCCCTTCAGGCCAAGCCGCTCGCCATAGGTCGGCAGGATCAGTTCGATGGCGGCCGTGTTGAAGCCGATGCCGTGATTGAGCGACTGCACCTGGTGGCGCTCGTACACGCCGCGGATCGCCATCATCGCCATCAGGATGTGCAGGGGCTTGATCAGGCGCGGATCGCGCGTGAACAGCGGCTCGATATAGAACGGCTGGTCCGACTGCACCACAAAATCGATCCAGGAGCCGGGAATGTCCACCCGCGGCAAGTCGCCGGGATCGTCGACGATCTTGTTCACCTGGGCGATGACGATGCCGTCGCGGAAGGCGCCCGCCTCGACCAGGGTTGGCGTGTCCTCCGTGCTGGGGCCGGTGTACAGGTTGCCTGCACGGTCGGCCATGTAGCCGGCCACCATGACCACGTTGGGCGGCAGGTCCACGAACAGGCGACCGTACAGCTCGACGTAGGTGTGGATGGCGCCCAGCTCCAGCAGGCCATCCTGCAGGAACTGCGAGATGCGCAGGCTTTGCGTGCCGGCGAAAGCGAAATCGAGCTTGCGGGCGATGCCGCGCTCGAACAGGTCCAGGTGCTCAGGCAAACTCACGCACGGCATCACCACGTGCAAATGGTTGACCCGGTCCGGATCGACCCGCACCAGCGCCTTGGCCAGGAAGTCGGCCTGCTTTTGATTGTTACCTTCGAGCACAATCCGGTCGCCGCTGACAATAAGTTGCTCCAGGGCTTCGACGATGCGGTCGCTGCGCAGCACCGGCCCGTCGCACAGGTGCGCCACGGCGGCCAGGCGGCGCTGCTTTTCGCTGCGCCGCGTGTCCCAGCGCCGTACTGGCGCGGCCGCGGCTGATGTTGTGGTTTGCATTACTGATCTCCTCCGACTGTGCGTTTGGTCAAACCAGAATAGGGAGAAATAGCAAGCAGAACAATCAGCATGACCGTTCAACGTTTACTCTGAGGTTAAACATTCCGCTACAATCGCAGCATGGCCATCGATGAAGAAATCACCTTCAAGAAGCTGGAAGTATTCCTGGCGTTCATGCGACTGGGCAGCCTGGCGCGCGTGTCAGAGGAACTCGGCCAGAGCACGGTCAGCGTGCATCGCGCGCTGCACACGCTGGAGGATGGCCTGCGCTGCCCGCTGTTCAAGCGCGAAGGCCGCAACCTGATCGCGCTGCCGAGCGCTTATGCCTTCGCCAAGCATGCCCAGCGCGCCGTCGGCGAGTGCGAGGACGGTGTGCGCAAGGTGCGCGAACTGGCCGGCTTCGACGCCGGCCGCATGCGGATAGGTTCGCTGTATTCGCTGACCTTGCGTTGCATTCCGCAGCTGCTGGTCGCGCTCAAGCTGCGCAAGCCTGAGCTGCAGGTGGACCTGACGCTGGGCTCGAACGAGGAACTGCTGCGCAAACTGGCCGACGGCAAGCTCGACGCCATCGTGATTGGGGTGCAGGGCCCGATCGACGACAAGGAGCTGGTGTCGGTGCCGCTGTTCGACGATGAAGTGCAGTTGGCGGCGCCGCTAGGCTCGCCCTATGCCGGCCTGACGCAAGTGGACCTGCAAGCCATGCGCGACGAAAAATTCATCACCCTGGGCGAAGGTTTCGTGACTTCGGCCAGCTTCCAGCAAGCCTTCCGCCAGGCCGGCTTCGTGCCCGAGACCGTCATGCAGGTGGGCGACATCTTCTCGCTGATTAACCTGGTCAGCGGCGGCATCGGCTACAGCCTGTTACCTGGACGCGTGGCCGAATTCAGCGCCCGCATCCAGCTGATACCACTGGACGCACGCTACGTTTCGCACCAGCGCATCACCTTGCTACTGCCGCGCAACCGCGAGCGCGCACCCAACCTGCTGGCCCTGGCCGCGGAGTGCCGCATGTATGGGCAGCGCGGGCGATTGTAAAGAAAGCACGGGCGCAGTCCGCAGGATCAGATGCCACGATTCGTCGAAGTTTCGCCCGACCACTCATACGAAGATAAAACGGCAAGCCAACTTCCTTCAGCACGCTGCGAGAGTCCGGGCCATTATGAAGGATTTGGTAGAAATGCGGTATTCCAGCCAAAAGCTGGCACCTATCGCATTCCGAAAGCGCTTTTTTAGCCCGCCAAAAAACCGCCATGCGCGCTTGCACGATTTCGGCTGGGCCAACGAATCTCTGCCGCGATAAAAGGCGGGGCGCAGCGGCAGCGCGGTTCGCGCTTCGGCCGAAGCCGTGGCCACCGACACCGCCTGCCCTTACGCTAGCGCAGGCAGCGGCGGCAATTCCATACTGGCCAGCTGGCGGGCCTCGTCCGGCTCGATGCCCAGCGCGACCAGCACCAACTCGGCACAATCGCTGCCCGCCTTGCGCCACACCGCCTCGCCATCGAGCACGGTGGCCATGGCGGTAATCACTCCGCCCGTCACCATGCCCAGCACGATGCGCAGCTGGCTTTCCGCCACCCGATAACGGCCAGCGGCCAACCCCTGCCCCAGGTTTTCGCCCGGTCCCGCCAGCCACAGGCCTTGCATGGCGCGGTTGCTGAACGCGAAACGGGTGATGAAGCGCGCCCAGTCCGGCTCCTCATGGGTGCGCCGCACGTAGTGGCGCACACCGATCGCCATCCGGACGGCCGGGTCCTCCATCCCGGCGAAGCATTGCATCAGCCGTTCCGTCATCTCATCGATCAGTTGCCTGGCCACTTCCTCGAACAGCACGTCGGCATCGTTGAGGTTGTTGTAGATCGTGCCGCGCGCCACACCGGCCGCCGCGGCCAGCTCGCTCACCCCGATCTGGGTTGCGCCTTTCTCCGCGAACAGGCGCAAGGCCGCCGCGTAAATACGTTGGCGGGCTGGGTTCAGCCGTTCGGCGGGAGGGCGCATCGTCATATCCGATCTATCATAAATTGAACACAAGTGTACAAAAAAGGGCTTGACAGTGCAAGTCTTGAAATCTACGATTGAACACAGATGTTCAAAAATGATCTGCATTGATCAATTCAAAAACCATAACGGAGACACCATGCCCACCCCCGCCGCACAATCATTTGCCCTCGCCATCGGGCTGTTGGCCGCACTGGCCGCGCCCGCCCATGCCGACGAGGAAGCGCTCAACAACTACGCCAAGGTGGCCCTGGCCAGCGTGCACCCGGCCACCGCATCGGGCGACTTGAACGGCCCGCCCGGCACCACCCCGCCTGGCATCAAGAGCGACGCCGGCCCGACCACGGCGCTGGGCCTGATCTACGGCCGCCGCCTGAGCCCGGACTGGTCACTCGAACTGGCCGCCGGCCTGCCGCCCACCGTCAAGGTCTACGGCGCCGGCGCCGCGGCCGGCCTGGGCGAGGTGGGCCGCGCCAGGGTCTACTACCCGGCCGTGGTGCTGGCCTACGCGCTGGCCGGCCCGAAGGCGGCCATCCGCCCCTACGTCGGCGCCGGCGTCAACTACACCTGGTTCCGCGACGCCCGCATCTCGGATGCGTACAACGCCGCCGTCCATGCCAGTGCCACCTCGGGCAAGCTCTCCAGCGGAGCGGGCGCGGTCTTCAAGATCGGCGCGGAAATCGCGCTCGACGCGCACTGGTTCGCCGACGTCGTCGTCCAGCGCTACGGCATCCGCACCAGCGCCACTCTCACCTCCGACACGCCCGGCTTCGGCCCGATCACGCGCACCCAGGATTTGAGGATCAATCCGAACCTGTTCGCGCTCGCCATCGCGCGCCGCTTCTAACACTCAACCCATAGGAAAACGAGACCATGAACAACCTCGCCCCCCAACACCACGCCCCCCATAGCGCCAGCGTCACCGTGGGCCATCGCCAGATCGCCTACACCGAGCTGGGACAGGGCCCCGTGGTCCTGATGCTGCATGGCGGCGGCCCGGGCGCCTCAGGCATGCCCAACTACGCCGCCAACGTGCAGGCGCTGGCCGCCCACTTCCGCGTCATCGTGCCGGACATGCCCGGCTACGGCGCCTCCACCAAGGGGCTCGACCGCGGCGATCCTTTCGGCGACCTGGCCACGGCCATGTTCGGCCTGCTCGACGCGCTCGACATCGAGCGCGTCAGCGTGGTCGGCAACTCGCTGGGCGGCGCCTGCGCCCTGCGCATGGCGCTGGACCAGCCGCAACGGCTCGAGCGGCTGGTGCTGATGGGCCCTGGCGGCATCAACATGAGCCGCGCCGAACCGACGCCCGGCCTGAAACGCCTGCTCGGCTACTACGCCGGCGAAGGCCCCACCATGGACAAGCTGCGCGCCTTCGTGCAGGGCGACCTGGTGTACGACGCCAGCGGCGTGCCCGAATCCGTGGTCGAGCAGCGCTATCAGGCCAGCATCGACCCCGACGTGCTGGCCAACCCGCCCCTGATCGGGCCGATCGAGGACCCCGCCAAGGTCGACTTCCTGCTCGATCCGCGCCTGGCCAAGTGCCCGGTGCCCACGCTGGTGCTGTGGGGCACGGAGGACAAGGTCAACCCCGCCAGCGGCGGCGCCCTGCTGCAGCAGGCCATGCCTTATTGCGACCAATACCTGTTCAGCCGCACCGGCCACTGGGTGCAATGGGAACGGGCGGCCGAGTTCAACGCCGTGGTCAGTCTCTTTCTGCGGCATGCCCGTTGCCAGGGAGTGGCGGCATGAAAACCAGTCTGTTTGGCCGGGTACGGCTCGGCTATGTGCTGGTCGAGTCGGAAAAGCTCGACCAGTGGGAACGCTTCGGCGCGGAGGGCCTGGGCATGCAGGCCGAGCGCCTGGGCGAGCACGCCCTCGGCTTCCGCATTGATGCCCACCTGCGGCGCCTGATCGTCACCCGCGGCCCGGCCGAGGACGTGCAGGCGCTGGGCTGGCAAGTCGACGACGAGGCGGCGCTGGCCGAGATCGAACGCCGCCTGGCACTGTGCGGCATCGCCCTGCACACCGGCAGCGAGGCCGACGCCATCCTGCGCGGCGTGCTGCGCTTCGTGCGCTTCACCGGGCCCAAAGGGCAGCCCATCGAGCTGTTCGTGCATGCCCGCACACCGCCGTCGGCGCCGCGCGTGCGCGGCGGCGGCTTCGTCACCGGCGCCAGCGGCATGGGCCACGTGGCCATCACCACCCGCGAACCGGAAGCCGCGCTGGCCTTCTGGCAGGACATCTTCGACGCCCGCGTCTCGGACTACATCGAGGACAAGCTGGATGGCGTGCAGATGGATTTCACCTTCCTGCACCTGAACGAGCGCCACCACTCGGTCGCCATCGCATCCACCCGCAAGCCGCGCATGGACCCGATCCGCACCCGCATCCACCACCTCAACCTGCAGGCGGCCGAATTCGACGACGTGGCCGACGCGCTGCTGCGTTGCCGCCAGCTGGGCTTCGAGATCGCCAACAGCATCGGCCAGCACCCCAACGACCGCGAACTGTCGTTCTACGTGGTCACGCCATCGGGCTTCGAGATGGAACTGGGGTGGCGGCCATGCCTGGTGCCGCAGGACCAGCCCTGGACCACCACCGTCTACCAGGGCATCAGCCGCTGGGGACACTTCCCGGAAAACCTGACCCGCGCCAACAAGCTGCGCCGCGTCGGCCGCGCCCTGCTGTCGATGACGCGCACCGAACAGACACTGAACACAAGAGCCATCCATGAACATCCATAACGACACCCCGGTCGACGTCGTCATTTGCGGCCTCGGCCCCACCGGCCTGTCCCTGGCCCACGTCCTTGGCCGGCGCGGCCTGCAGGTGCTGGTGCTGGAACGCGAGCCCGCCTTCTATGGCAACGCCCGCGCCGTCTACACGGACGGCGAATGCATGCGCCTGTTCCAGTCCATCGACATGGCCGAACGGCTGGCGCAGGACATGATCCAGGACGCCGCCGTGCAGATGCTGCTGCCGGACGGCCGCGTGCTGCTGCAACTGAAGACGGCCAAGCGCCCCTACGGCTGGCCGACCCACAACTTCTTCTACCAGCCCAAGCTCGAGACGGCGCTGGCCGACGGCCTGGCGGCCTACCCCAACGTGCGCGTGCTGCGCGGGCGCGAGGTGTGCCATTTCGAGCAGGACGCCGACGGCGTGACGGTGCGCCACATGCCGTCCCTGGCCACCGGCTACCAGCGCAACAAGGTCGACGCGGCGCCGCCCGCCGACGCGGTGCGCGATGGCGTGAGCGTGCGCGGGCGCTACCTGGTCGGTTGCGACGGCGGGCGCAGCGTGGTGCGCACCCAGCTGGGCATCGGCATGCAGGGCAAGAACTTCCCCAACCCGTGGCTGGTGGTGGACATCCGCCTCAAGGACCCGTCGGACGGCCTGCGCCACCTGCCCAACTTCAGCTTCGTTTGCGACCCGGCCTGTCCCACCGTGAGCTGTCTGCAGCCGGATGGCCACCATCGCTTCGAATTCATGCTCATGCCCGGCCAGAGCCGCGAATACATGGAAGACCCGGCCACGGTGCGCCAGTACCTGTCGCGCTGGATCGACGTCGACAAGTTCGAGGTGCTGCGCGTGCTGGTGTACACCTTCAATGCGCTGATGGCCGAGCGTTGGCGCGCGGGCCGCGTGCTGCTGGCCGGCGACGCCGCCCACATGACGCCGCAGTTCATCGGCCAAGGCATGAACGCCGGCGTGCGCGACGCCTTCAACCTGGGATGGAAGCTCGATGCCGTCATCAAGGGCGTCGCGGCCGACAGCCTGCTCGACACCTACCAGCGCGAGCGCCAGCCGCACGCGGCGGCCATGACGCGCGAAGGCGTGCGCATGAAGGACTATGTCTCGATGGTCCATCCGCTGGCCACCATGCTGCGCAACGGCCTCACCCGCCTGGCCATGGCCACGCCCGGCCTGCGCGACTACATCACCGAGGCGCGCTTCATCCCGCAGGCGCGCTACGTGGCCGGCCAGCACTTCGGGCTGGCGCGCGGCTGGCGCGGCGGCTCCGGGCGCATGCTGCCGCAGCCGGACGTGCGCGGACCGGACGGCAAGCGCCACCGGCTCGACGATTTCCTCGGCGCCGGCTTCGCGCTCATCGGCGTCGGCGTCGATCCGCGCCAGTCGCTCGACGAGGCCCAGCTGGCCCAGTGGCAGCGCCTGGACACGCGCTTCATGGCCGTCTATCCGCTCGGCGCCAAGCCGCAGGGCAGCGTGGCGCGCCAGACACCGGCCGGCCTGCTGGAGGTAGAGGACCTGGACGGCCAGCTGCTGGCGTGGCTGCGCGCCACCGGCTTTGGCCAGGGCAGCGTGACCATGGTGCGCCCGGACCGCTTCGTCTGCGGCCAGGCGGCGGCCGGCGAGATGCCCGCGGCCACCGCCGCCATCATGCGCGAATTAGGACTATCACCCATCCATCCCCCATCATCCAGACAAGGAAAGCAACATGACTATGCATACCAGTAGCGCGCGCGGCGAGGCCATCGAGGCCGCCGCGCTTGCCCTCAGGGCTGCCCGCGCACAACATCGCACGATCGCGCCCATTTCCGCCACCCATGGCATCGAAAGGCTGGACGAGGCGTACGCCGTGGCCCGGATCAACACCGCCGCGCGGCTGGCCGAGGGGCGGCGCGTGATCGGGCGCAAAGTGGGCCTGACGGCGCGCGCCGTGCAGCGCCAGCTGGGGGTCGACCAGCCCGACTTCGGCATCCTGTTCGACGACATGGAACTGCTCAACCGCAGCGAAGTGCCGATGGCGCGCCTGCTGCAGCCCAAGGCGGAGGCCGAGGTGGCCTTCGTGCTGGGCCGCGACCTGCAGGGGGCCAGGCCGAGCTGGGGCGAATTCCTGGGCGCGCTGGCCTACGCCCTCCCGGCCATCGAGATCGTCGACAGCGCCATCGCGGACTGGAACATCGCACTGGCCGACACGGTGGCCGACAACGCCTCCTGCGGCCTGTATGTGCTGGGCGACCAGCCGGTGGCCGTCGGCGCCGTGTCGCTGGGCGCGCTCGGCATGCAGCTCACCCTCAACGGCGGCGTGGCCTCGGTGGGCGGCGGCGCCGCCTGCCTCGACCACCCGCTGCGCGCCGCCTACTGGGTGGTGTGCGAAATGCTGGCCCGCGAGCACACCCTGCGGGCCGGCGAAGTCATCCTCTCCGGCGCGCTCGGCCCCATGGTGCCGGTGGGCGCCGGGGACCAGATCGAAGTACACATCGGCGCCCTGGGCGGCGTCGGCTGCCGCATGTCGGCTTAAGGAGAACGGACTTGGAACGGAAAAGAATCAAGGCAGCCATCGTCGGCAGCGGCAACATCGGCACCGACCTCATGATCAAGCTGCTGCGCCATGGCGACGCGCTCGAGGTGGCGGCCATGGTCGGCATCGACGCCGGCTCGGACGGCCTGGCCCGCGCCGCGCGCCTGGGGGTGGCCACCACCCACGAGGGCGTGGCGGGACTGATGCGCATGCCGGTGTTCGACCAGATCGACATCGTGTTCGACGCCACCAGCGCCGCCGCCCACATCGACAACGACGCCCTGCTGCGCAAGGCCAGGCCGGGGATCCGCCATATCGACCTGACGCCGGCGGCGATCGGTCCCTATTGCATCCCGGTCGTCAACGGCGGCGCCTGCGCCGATCAAAACAACGTCAACATGGTCACCTGCGGCGGCCAGGCCACCATTCCCATCGTCGCGGCAGTGGGCCAGGTGGCGCGGGTGCGCTACGCCGAGATCGTGGCCAGCATCGCCAGCCGCAGTGCCGGCCCGGGCACGCGCGCCAACATCGACGAATTCACCGAGACCACCAGCCGCGCCATCGAAGCGGTGGGCGGCGCGGCCAAGGGCAAGGCCATCATCATCCTCAACCCGGCCGAGCCGCCGCTGATGATGCGCGACACTGTCTACGTGTTGAGCGATGCGGCCGACCAGCAGCGGGTCGAGGCGTCCATCGAGGCCATGGTGGCGGCGGTGCGCGCCTACGTGCCGGGCTACCGCCTCAAGCAGCGGGTGCAGTTCGAGCCGGTCACGGCCAACCATCCTATCCATATCCCCGGCGTCGGCACCTTCGCGGACGGCCTCAAGACCTCGGTCTTCATCGAGGTCGAAGGCGCGGCCCATTACCTGCCCGCCTACGCCGGCAACCTTGACATCATGACCAGCGCGGCGATGCGCATGGGTGAATCCATGGCCAGCGCCATGCTCGAACGGAAGCCAACAGTATGAACCAGCAAATGAACCAGAAAGTGAACCAGGAAGCGGGCCGTAAGAAAATCTACATCTCCGACGTCACGCTGCGCGACGGCAGCCATGCCGTGCGCCACCAGTACAGCCTGGCGCAGGTGCGCGCCATCGCGCGCGCGCTCGACGCTGCCGGAGTCGACTCCATCGAAGTGGCCCATGGCGACGGTTTGCAGGGCGGCAGCTTCAATTACGGCTTCGGGGCACACACCGACGTCGAGTGGATAGCCGCCGTCGCCGAGCAGGTCGGCCGCGCCAGGGTTGCCACCCTGCTGCTGCCGGGCATAGGCACCAGCCACGACCTGCGCGCCGCTTATGACGCCGGCGCGCGCATCGTCCGGGTGGCTACCCATTGCACCGAGGCCGATATCGCCCGCCAGCATATTGAATACGCGCGTGAACTGGGGATGGAGGCGGTCGGCT
Source organism: Rugamonas fusca (assembly GCF_014042365.1). GTDB lineage: Bacteria > Pseudomonadota > Gammaproteobacteria > Burkholderiales > Burkholderiaceae_D > Rugamonas > Rugamonas fusca. The sequence continues at coordinate 14,074 of NZ_JACEZS010000009.1, read as the reverse complement.
TCCTCATGATGAGCCACATGATCGAACCCGAGGCGCTGGCCGAGCAGGCGCAGAAGATGGAGCGCTACGGCGCCACCTGCTGCTACGTGGTCGATTCCGGCGGCGCGCTCGGCATGAGCGACGTGCGCGCCCGGGTGCGGGCGCTGAAACAGGCGCTGCGCGCCGACACCGCAATCGGCATCCACGCCCACCACAACCTGAGCCTGGGGGTGGCCAACAGCATCGTCACCATCGAGGAAGGCGGCGACCGGGTCGACGCCAGTCTGGCCGGCATGGGCGCGGGCGCGGGCAACGCCCCGCTCGAGGCATTTATCGCGGCGGCCGACCGTCTCGGGTGGCACCATGGCTGCGACCTGTTCGCCCTGATGGACGCGGCCGACGACCTGGTGCGCCCCCTGCAGGACCGCCCGGTGCGGGTCGACCGCGAGACGCTGGCGCTCGGCTACGCGGGCGTCTACAGCAGCTTCCTGCGCCACAGCGAGGCGGCGGCCGCCCGCTATGGCTTGCGCGCCGTCGACATCCTGGTCGAGCTGGGCCGCCGGCGCATGGTCGGCGGGCAGGAAGACATGATCGTCGATGTCGCGCTGGATCTCCTCAAGGCGCGCGACGCCAGCACGCAGGCGCAGACCTCCCGATGAATAAGGCCAGCCGACCAATACACCACCTGACGACGGAGTCCCACCCCATGGAAAAGCATCGCAACACTATTCTGCTCGTGTCGCGCATCCTGATGGCGCTGATCTTCATTGGCGCCGGCATCGACAAGATGGGCCGTTACGCCGCCACCGTCAACCTGATGCAGTCGGCCGGGGTGACCGGGTCGCTGCTGCCGGCAGTGATCGCCCTGGAACTGGGCGGCGGACTGGCCATCCTGCTGGGTGCAGCCACGTGCTGGGCCGCGCTCTGTCTGGCGATGTTCTGTGTCGTCTCCGCGGTTCTGTTTCACGACAATTTTGCGGATGCGCTGCAGCTGGCCATGTTCATGAAGAACCTCGCAATGGCTGGCGGCTTTCTGTCCCTGGCCGTGGCCGGGGCAGGCGCTATCAGTATCGATGCGCGCAAGCGTGCCGCAAGAACGGCGATGCGCACCGGAACATATATTCCTAACAACAGGGACAATAAGAGAGGACTATGAAAAAACTCATACTTGCAAGTGCAGTTTGCGCAGCATTTGGCAGCGCCCACGCGGGCGCACTGGACGACGACAACCTCACCATCGGCGGCTTCGCCACCCTGGGCGTGGCCAGGACGGATACCGACAAGGTGGAGTTCACCCGCTATAACCAGGCCGAAGGGGTCAAGGACAAGGCCAGGATTGGTCTCGACACCAACCTGGGTCTGCAGGCCAGCTACAAGGTCAACGACGAGTTGTCGGGCACGGTGCAGGTGCTGACCCGCAAGAACACCAGCACCGTCTTCACCACCGACCTGACCTGGGCCTTCCTGAAGTACAAGATCAACGATGAAATGAATGTGCGTGTGGGCCGCGTCGTGCTGCCCACCTTTCTCATCTCGGACTACCAGAACGTAGGCTATGCCAACACGATGATGCGCCCGCCGGTGGAAATGTACGCCCAGGATCCGATCGAGAACGCCGATGGCGTCGACTTCAATTACCAGCACGCCATCGGCGGCACCAACTTCATGGCCCAGGGCATCGCCGGCGTCAGCCGCGGCAAGCTGGTATTGAACGAAGGCACCTCAGTGGCGACCTACCGCGCGCCCGTGGTGGGCCTAAGCCTGGCGGTGGAACACGGCCCCGCCATGCTGCGCATCGCCCACCTCGAAGCTAAGCTGAACAGCAACGACGTGGCCCCGCTCAACAGCCTGCAAGCGACGCTGCGCGCGGCCGGCTACCCTGCGCTAGCCGATGACCTGGGCGTCAACACCACCAAGAAAGTGACCTTCACGGAACTGGGTGCCACGCTGGACTGGAACAACATCGTGGGCCTGGCCGAATATGGCATGCGCCGCGCCAAGGGCCCGGTCTACATCCCGGACGTCAATACCTGGTACACGATGGTCGGCTACCGCGTTGGCAAGGTGCTGCCGTACTACAGCCATGCCACCGTCACTCAGCATGCACAGTCTGTCACGCTGCCGGCCGGCTTCCCCACGACTGGCGCGCTGTCGGCCGGCGTACACAGCCTGATGCAGGCTGCCGAGCAGAGCACCGACCTGGTCGGTGTGCGCTGGGACTTCGCCAAGAACGTGGACTTGAAAATCCAGGTCGACCGCGTCAAGCCCAAGGCCAAGGGCGGCCTGCTGATCAATGGGCCAGTGGGCGGCCGGAAGGATACGGTCACCGTGGCAGCCGCTTCGCTCGATTTCGTATTCTGAGGAAGATGACATGAAACTGATGATCCAAGCCTCGCTGCTGTGCGCCCTGTCCGCCGCCGCCCTGTCGGCCGGCGCCGAAACGGTCGTCATCGTGAACAAGCAGAACCCGGCCACCCGTATGTTCTCGGAACAGGCGTCCCAGTTCTTCCTCGGCAAATCGGCCATGTTCACGCCGATCGACCAGGCCGAAGGGTCGGCCATCCGCGCCGACTTCTACCACAAGGCGGCCGACAAGGATCCGGCCCAGGTCAAGGCCATCTGGTCCAAGCTGGTGTTTACCGGCAAAGCCACCCCGCCCAGGGAATGCGCCTCGAACGCCGAGGTCAAGAAAGCCGTCGCTGCCGATCCCAAGGCAATCGGTTACATTGACAAGTCGGCAGTGGACGATACTATCAAGGTCATCCTGACCCTGCCGTAAAGGCTGGCGTTCCCCGTGCCCGCGCCCCGTTTCGGGGCCGCGGGCTTTCAAGAATGATATGCAATGATGCCTTCTATCGGCCATAGGGCCCAATTCGCGAACGGCGAGGATGATCACGCCGAGCAGTTGAGACGCCAGCCGCTAGTGAAGCACGCCAACTGTCAAAGACTTCAATATCAGTTCGCCTTGCGCGATATGGATGCCTTCATACTGAACAGCGCTACTAGCTTGCGATAATCGCTGGCACAGACGTGCCGGATCGTTGTTTCAATCGCTAAGGCTGACCTTGACGTGAACCGAACCAACGTCAAAGATGAACCAGCACGCACCGAAACGAGGCTCCGCCACTGAAGAAGATCAATGCAGAAACGAAAAATCGCCGGCTAAGCGGCGATTTCTCTTGATTCGATTTGCCGCACACGGCAGCAAACCCTTGATGTTCTGGAGGCGAGGATCGGAATCGAACCGACCTAGACGGCTTTGCAGGCCGCTGCATAACCTCTTTGCTACCTCGCCAGAGGGTCTTGCTGGGCACTACCGCACAGCTGCGGTGGTGCTTTCTTGCCGCAGCAAGCGCGCTGCTTGCTGCGAGAATTCTGGAGCGGGAGAAGAGTCTCGAACTCTCGACCTCAACCTTGGCAAGGTTGCGCTCTACCAACTGAGCTACTCCCGCGTAGGAGTTGTTACTGTTACTGCCGTTGCCATTTGAACCGAATGGAGCGGGAGAAGAGTCTCGAACTCTCGACCTCAACCTTGGCAAGGTTGCGCTCTACCAACTGAGCTACTCCCGCATTTGGTCCAACATTGTAGCAGCTTGCTGCTTGTATTTCCAGTGCAACTTATTGTCGCTGACTTCATACAATTCTGAAAAACTGGAGCGGGAGAAGAGTCTCGAACTCTCGACCTCAACCTTGGCAAGGTTGCGCTCTACCAACTGAGCTACTCCCGCAGTGCTTTTCAGCGCGTCGTCGTCATCAACAACAGGCCAGCATTATAGAGGAACTATCCGGACTGTCAATGGTAAAAACCTTTTCAACAAGGAAATAGTGAAAATTGTTTATACCAAGGCCGCCGTCAGATCGTACCGGCACGCTCCTTGATCATGGGCCAGGCCAGACGCAGGTAGTAGAACATCGACCACACGGTCAGCACGCAGGCCACCAGCAGCAGGCGCTCGCCCCACACCTGGGTATCGACGGCGCCCAGCAGGATGTCATGGAACAGCAGCATGGGAATGGCCGTCATCTGGGCCGCCGTCTTGATCTTGCCCAGCGAGCTCACGGCCACCGATTTCGAAGCCCCGATCTGCGCCATCCATTCGCGCAGCGCGGAAATGGCGATCTCGCGGCCGATGATGATGAAGGCCAGCACCGCGTTGACCCTATCCAGCTGCACCAGCACCAGCAAGGCCCCCGCCACCATCAGCTTGTCGGCCACCGGATCGAGGAAGGCACCGAAGGCCGAGGTCTGGTTCCAGCGCCGCGCCAGGAAGCCGTCGAACCAGTCGGTGACGGCGGCGATGATGAAGACCAGGGTGGCCGACAGGTTGCGGTCGGCCAGCGGCAGCCAGTGTGTGGGCAGGTAGAACACGCCAACGACCAGCGGGATCAGCGCCACGCGCAGCCAGGTCAGCAGGATCGGTATATTGAAAGGCATAGAGTCAAGTGATGTTGCAACTATAAAAACTGATATCGCCGCTAGTCTACCTTGCGGGCGCACTTTAAACCAGCGCGGGCTGCGCCAGGCGGCAGCCGCGCCACGCCAGGACGGCAGTGCATGACCGCTGCGGCGCAACACAACGCGGACGATCAATGCAGCTGGCGGTAGATTTCCTCGGCCAGCGCGCTGGAAATGCCCTCGACCTGCATCAGATCCTGCACGCTGGCGTCGATCACGCCGCGCAGGCCGCCGAAGCGGGCCAGCAGCTTCTGGCGCCGCTTGACGCCGATGCCTTCGATCTCCTCCAGGCGCGAGGTCTGGCGCGCCTTGGCGCGCTTGGCGCGCATGCCGGTGATGGCGAAGCGGTGCGCCTCGTCGCGGATCTGCGCCACCAGCATCAGGGCCGCCGATTCCTTGCCCAACTCCTGTGATGGCCGGCCGTCCACGAACATCAGCGTCTCCAGGCCCACGCGCCGCCCTTCCCCCTTGGCCACGCCGACGATCAGGCTGATGTCCAGCCCCAGTTCGGCGAACACCTGGCGTGCCATTTCGATCTGGCCCTTGCCGCCGTCGATCAGCACCACGTCCGGCATCACGCCGTCGCCGTTGGCCACCTTTTCGTAGCGGCGCATCAGCACCTGCCGCATCGCAGCATAATCGTCGCCGGGCGTGATGTCGTTGATGTTGTAGCGACGGTACTCGCCGTTCTGCATCTGGTGGTGATGGAACACCACGCATGACGCCTGCGTGGCCTCGCCCTGGGTGTGGCTGATGTCGAAGCACTCCACCCGCAGCGTGTCGATATCCTCGGGTTCCAGTCCCAGCGCATCGACCAGCGCGCGCGTGCGCGACTGCTGCGAGCCCTGCTCCGACAGCAGCCGCGCCAGCGAAATCTCGGCGCCCTTCTGCGCCAGTTCCAGCCACTTGCGGCGCTGGTCCTGCGGCTGGAACACGAGGTGGATGCGGTGGCCGCACTGCTCCTGCAAGGCCAGCATCAACGCTGGCTGGTCAAATTCGATGTTCAGGATCAGCGTGCCGGGGATGAATTTTTCCGTGTAGTGCTGGACCAGGAAGGCGCTCAGCACTTCCACTTCGATCGATTCTTCCGCGATGGCGGCCGCATCCCCCACCTGGGTCGGGAAATAGGCGCGGTCGCCCAGGTGGCGGCCGCCGCGCACCATGGCCAGGTTGACGCAGGCGCGCCCGCCCTGCACCAGCACGGCCAGGATGTCGACGTCGGCGTCACCCGTCGTCTCCATGCTTTGCTGGTGCAGCACGCGCGACAGCGACGAGATCTGGTTGCGCACCACGGCGGCCTGTTCGAATTTCAGGTCGGCCGCGTAAGCGTGCATCTTCTTTTCCAACTCGTCCATCACTTCGCTCTGGCGCCCGCGCAGGAACCGGGCCGCGTTGGCCACGTCGGCCTGGTAGTCTTCCTTGCTCACCAGGTCCACGCAGGGCGCGCTGCAGCGGCCGATCTGGTGCAGCAAACAGGGGCGCGTGCGGTTGGCGTACACGCTGTCCTCGCAGGTGCGGATGCGGAACACCTTCTGCAGGATCTGCATCGATTCCTTGACGGCCCAGGAACTGGGGAACGGCCCGAAATACTGGTTCTTCTTGTCCACCGCGCCGCGGTAGTAGACCATGCGCGGCGCGTCGCCGGCTGTGATCTTCAGGTAGGGATAGGACTTATCGTCGCGGAACAGGATGTTGAAGCGCGGGTGCAGCGTCTTGATCAGGTTATTTTCCAGGATCAGCGCTTCGGCCTCGCTGTGCGTGACCGTCGTTTCCAGCCGCGCGATGCGCTCCACCATCATGGCGATGCGGGGGCTGGACAGGTTCTTCAGGAAGTAGCTCGACACGCGCTTCTTCAGGTCGCGCGCCTTGCCCACGTAGAGCACGTTGTCGGCCGCGTCGAAATAGCGGTACACGCCCGGCAGGTTGGGCAGCTTGGCCACCGTGGCCAGCACCTGCGCGCGCGGATCGGGCGCGCCCTCGTTCACTTCATCCATTCCTGTTACCTGTGTCAGCTGGCTTGTTCGACGATGACGAAAGCGACGGCGTATTCCTCCTCGTCGCTGATGCTCACCTGCGCCGTCAAGCCCTTGTCCTGCATGAACTGCGCCAGCACGCCGCTGCACACGATGGTGGGCTTGCCGCTGGCGTCATTGAGCATCTGGGCCGCCGGCCACGTCATCGGCATGCGCAAGCCGAGGCCGATGGCCTTGGAAAACGCTTCCTTGGCCGCGAAGCGGGTGGCGACGAAACGGATGCCGCGCGCCTCATGCTTGGCCTTGCGGGCGTGGTATTTCTCCATCTCCTGCGGTCCAAGTATCTTTTGCGCGAAGCGGTCGCCGTGCCGTTCCAGCGCGGCGGCGATACGCGGGATGCGGCAGATGTCGGTGCCGATCCCGTAGATCATTGTGCGCCCTGCCCCAGCCGCGTGGAGACCATGATGGCCTTCATTTCGCGCACGGCGTTCTCCCAGCCCGCGAACACGGCGTGCGCCACGATGGCGTGGCCGATATTGAGTTCAGCGATGGCGGGAATGGCGGCGATGGCTTGCACGTTGGTGTAATGCAGGCCGTGGCCGGCGTTGACCTTCAGCCCGCGCCCCACGCCGAACAGCACGCCAGCCTTGATACGTTCCAGTTCCGCCGCCTGTCCGGCGCCTTCCGTGTCCGCATAGCGGCCCGTGTGCAGTTCGATCACGGGCGCGCCGATCTCGGCGGCGGCGGCGATCTGCGCCTCGTCGGCGTCGATGAACAGGCTCACGCGGATGCCCTCGCCCTGCAACTGGCGCACGGCCGCCTGCACGGCATTGAAATGGGTGACGACATCGAGGCCCCCTTCGGTGGTCACTTCGGTGCGCTTTTCCGGCACCAGGCACACGTCGGCCGGCTTGATGCGGCAGGCGAAATCAATCATTTCCTGAGTCACGGCCGCCTCCAGGTTCATGCGCGTGAGCAGTTGGGGGGCCAGCGCGATCACGTCGGCATCCTTGATGTGGCGGCGGTCCTCGCGCAGGTGCAGCGTGATGCAGTCGGCGCCGGCCTGCTCGGCCAGCAGCGCGGCGCGGATGGGATCGGGATAGCTGGTGCCGCGCGCGTTGCGCAGCGTGGCCACGTGGTCGATATTGACGCCCAGGTCGATGACGGGGCCGGCAGGCTGGAGGAAGCTCATTGATTTATACCGTTTATCAGGTTATTTGGGTTATCTGTTCAAAGCTGCATCAGGTCGATCAGGATCTGGCGGGTGTTGAGCGGCGCGCCGCCCAGGTGGTGCGCCAGCAGGAAGCGCATCAGCTGCTTGCTCTGGGCCTGGGTGGCCGGGTCGCTGTAATCCTCGCGCTCCATGTCGAGCAGGGTCTTGCCGGCCACGCGCGGCCAAGTGTCGCTGGCACGCTCCGGGCGCGGCCCCCGCTCCGGGTCCACCACGTACAGACGGTCGGCCACGATGGCTTCACGGGTGGCCGTGCAGCGCGTAAGGTCGGCCGCCACGCCCGTTTCCTTGAGCAGGGCCAGCTCGAACTTGCGCAGCACGATGGGCGCCGGTTCGTCGTGGGCCAGCTGGTTGAGCGTGGCCACGTAATGGTCGAACAGGGCCGGATGGGCGTCGTCGCGGGCCAGCAGCTTGACCAGCAATTCGTTCAGGTAGAAGCCGCACAGCAGCGCCGTCTTCTCCAGCGGCAGCATGCCGCCCACCCACTCGGCGCCGGTCAGCACGCGCAGTTCGGATTTTCCGCTCCAGCCGGCCTGCAGCGGCTGGAAGGTTTGCAGCACGCCGCGCAATTGGGAATGGGGCCGCTTGGCGCCCTTGGCGATCAGGGCCACGCGGCCATAATCGCGCGTGAACAGGTCCACGATCAGGCTGGTTTCCTTGTACGGATAGCTGTGCAGCACGAACGCCGGCTGGCCAGCCACCTTGGTGCCCACGGTGCGCTCGCGCGCGGGCGGCGGGCGCGGGCGGCGCGCGGCGGCGCCCGTTGCCGGCGGGACGGCCGTTGAAGCGACTGAGCCCGTGTCCGCCCCGGCGCCAGGCGCCTGGGTGGACACGGGCTCAGCCGTATCGTGGTCTGCTGTCAGCGTGGACATGCGTGTGTCGGGCTCCCCTGGCGCTTACTCGTAGCCGTAGGCGCGCAGGCCCGCCTCGTTGTCGGCCCAGCCGGATTTGACCTTGACCCAGATTTCCAGGTACACGGGGCCGCCGAACAGTTTTTCCATGTCCAGCCGGGCCTGGGTGGACACTTCCTTCAGGCGCGCGCCCTTGTTACCGATGATCATGGACTTGTGCGTATCGCGCTCAACCAGGATGGCGGCGAACACACGGCGCAAATCGCCCTCCTGCTCGAATTTCTCGATCAGCACGGTGCTGGTGTAAGGCAGCTCGTCGCCCACGAAGCGGAACAGCTTCTCGCGCACGATCTCCGAGGCGAGGAATTTCTCGCTGCGGTCCGTGATGTCGTCCGGGCCGAAGATGGGATCGTTCTCGGGCAGGAATTTCTTGATCTCGTTCTGCAGGCCGTCCAGCTGGAAGCGCAGCTTGGCCGACACGGGCACGATGGCCGCGAAGTCGTGCTTGGCCGCCACCTTCTGCGCGAACGGCAGCAGCACGGCCTTGTCCTTGACGCGGTCCGACTTGTTAATCACCAGCACGGTCGGCACTTGCTTGGGCAGCAGGTCCAGCACTTCCTGGTCGGCCGGGCCGAAGGTGCCCGCCTCGATCACGTACAGGATCAGGTCCGACGAGATCAGGGTGTTGGTCACCGTCTTGTTGAGCGTCTTGTTCAGCGCGTTCGAATGGCGGGTCTGGAAGCCAGGCGTATCGACGTAGATGAACTGGGCGTCGTCCAGCGTCTGGATGCCCGTGATGCGGTGGCGCGTGGTCTGCGCCTTGCGCGAGGTGATGCTGACCTTGGCGCCGATGAGGGTATTCATCAAGGTCGATTTGCCCACGTTGGGGCGGCCGACGATGGCGATGTAGCCACAACGGAACGGGGCGGGAGTGGGTGCGGTAGTCATGCTGCTCGATTCTGTCTAGGTGTTACGTGTTGGCCTGCTTGCCGGAGGCGGTGGCCTCCGGCTGGGCCGGAGCGGCGTCGCTCTGGATAGTGGCGATGCCGGCCAGTTTAAGCTGGGCCGCGCGCGGCTTGGCCTTGCGGGCCGCGGCCGGGGTTTTCACCAGCGCCTGCTCGGCCACTTCCAGCGCCAGCTTGGCGGCGGCCTGTTCGCCGGCGCGGCGGCTGCCGCCCCGGCCATAGACCTGGATGCCCAGCTTGGGCACCAGGCATTCGATCTCGAATTCCTGGCTGTGCGCGGCGCCATGGGTGGCCACCACATTGTACTGCGGCAGCGAGATCTTCTTACTTTGCAAGAATTCCTGCAGCAGCGTCTTGGCATCCTTGCCCAGCGTCTGCGGGTCGACCGAGTCCAGGATGGGGATGTAGAACGCGCGGATCACGTCGCGCGCGGGATTGAAACCGCCATCGAGGAAAATGGCGCCCAGCAGCGCCTCCAGCGTGTCGGCCAGGATCGATGGCCGGCGGAAGCCGCCCGATTTCAACTCGCCCTCGCCCAGGCGCAGGAACTGCGACAGTTCCAGCTTCTGGGCGATTTCGTACAGCGATTGCTGCTTGACCAGGTTGGCGCGCAGGCGCGACAGGTCGCCCTCGTCAATTGCGATGTAGCGCTCGTACAAAATGGACGCGACCACGCAGTTGAGCACGGAGTCGCCCAGGAATTCCAGCCGTTCGTTATGCAAACTGCTGTGGCTACGGTGCGTCAAGGCTTGCTGCAACAGGCCAGCATCCTGGAACGTATAGCCTAAACGGGTTTGCAAGAGCTGAAGATTCATCGTCGGTTGTATTAGTTTGTAATGCTTGAAGCTTTATTGATCGGCCTTGGCCGGCACGCCGCCCTTGGCCGTGGTGCCGGCGTATTCGAGCAGCAGGCTGGCCGGGCCGAACAGCGGGATTTTCTTCTCGTACGCGAAGCTCACTTCCATCTCGTTGTTTTCTTTCGAGATGATCAGGTCCTTGCTGTTGATCGAGGTGATGTAACCCACGTCGGCGTTGGCGTCAAACGACGCCTGGATCTCGCGCACGGTGGAGCCGGCACTCTTGGCCTTGATGATGGCATTCTGGATCGCCCGGTATTCCGTGTAGGTGGGCACGATCTTCATGGCCAGCACACCCAGGAAGCCCAGCACGGCCAGGGTGATGATCAGGCCCACGAGGGAAATGCCATGCTGCCGCTTATGCTTGATGCCCACCATGCTCGCTCCTTAGTGTATGCCGCCGATACGGCGCAGGTTGCTCAGGTTCATCCAGACGAAGAAGGCCTTGCCCACGATATTCTTGTCCGGCACGAAACCCCAGTAACGGCTGTCGGCGCTGTTATCACGATTATCGCCCATCATGAAGTAGTTACCCTCAGGAACCACGCACGTGAAGCCATCATAATTGTAGGTGCACGCGTCGTCATGCGGGAAATGCTTGACGTCGGCCAGGTTCAGCGTCGGCGCCTGCTCGTTGTTGAGGATGCGGTGCGACACGCCCGTCAGGTTCTCCTGGTATTGCTTGTTGTACACCAGATGCTCGTCATCGAGGTAATCGTCCATCGGCGCGTACGAGACGGCTTTGCCGTTGACCGTTAAGCGCTTGTTTTCATACGTGATTTTATCACCGGGCACGCCAATGACCCGCTTGATGTAATCCTGGGTCATGTCCTTGGGATACTTGAACACCATCACGTCGCCGCGCTGCGGGTTGTTGATCTCGATGATCTTCTTGTTCAGCACCGGCAGGCGGATGCCGTAGGTGTACTTGTTCACCAGGATCAGGTCGCCCACCAGCAGCGTCGGCACCATGGACGACGACGGGATCTTGAACGGCTCATACAGGAACGAACGCAGGAAGAACACCAGCGCGATCACGGGGAAGAAGCTGCCCGAATATTCGATCCACGTCGGCTGGCGCAGCAGCGCGTGCTCGATGGCGTTGCGGTTGGCGGCGCGGTCGACCTTGATGCCGTCGGCCGTCAGCTTGGCGTTGCGGCCATCGAACTCGGCCAGCGCGCGGTCAGCCGCCAGGCGCCGCTGCTTGGCCAGGTAGAACACGTCCAGGAACCAGATGACGCCGGTGACCACCATCAGGACGAACAGGATTAAAGCAAAATTCCCCAGAATCAGTTGCAGGTTCATTTCTCTTCCACTTGTAAGATTGCCAGGAACGCCTCTTGTGGAATCTCGACCGAGCCCACTTGCTTCATGCGTTTTTTACCTGCCTTCTGCTTCTCCAGCAGCTTCTTCTTGCGGCTCACGTCGCCGCCGTAGCACTTGGCCAGCACGTTCTTGCGCAGCGCCTTGACGTTCTCGCGCGAGATCACGTTGGCGCCGATGGCGGCCTGGATGGCCACGTCGAACATCTGGCGCGGAATCAGCTCGCGCATCTTGGCGGCCACCTGGCGGCCACGGTAGGCGGCGTTCGAGCGGTGCACGATGATGGCCAGCGCGTCGACCTTCTCGCCGTTGATCAGCATGTCGACCTTGACCACGTCGGACGGACGGTATTCCTTGAACTCGTAGTCCATCGACGCGTAACCGCGCGAGGTGGACTTGAGCTTGTCGAAGAAGTCCAGCACGATCTCGCCCATCGGGATCTCGTAGACCAGCTTGACCTGACGGCCGTGATAGCTCATGTCCATCTGCACGCCGCGCTTGCTGATGCACAGCGTGATCACGGAGCCCACGTATTCCTGCGGCATGTACAGGTTCACCGTCACGATCGGCTCGCGGATTTCCTGGATCCGCGACGGGTCCGGCATGCGCGAAGGATTGTCCACCTTGAGCACGGTGCCATCGCGCATCTCGACCTCGTACACCACGGTCGGCGCCGTGGTGATCAGGTCCATGTCGAATTCGCGCTCCAGGCGCTCCTGCACGATCTCCATGTGCAGCAAGCCCAGGAAGCCGCAGCGGAAGCCGAAGCCCAGCGCCTGCGACACTTCCGGCTCGTACATCAGGGCCGCGTCATTCAGCTTCAACTTTTCCAGCGAGTCGCGCAGCGCGTCGTACTGGTTGGCCTCGACCGGGAACAGGCCGGCGAACACTTGCGGCTGCACTTCCTTGAAGCCGGGCAGCGGCGCCTCGGCCGGACGGCTGGCCAGGGTGATGGTGTCGCCCACCTTGGCCACTTTCAATTCCTTGATGCCGGCGATCACGAAGCCCACCTGGCCGGCCGACAGTTCAGGCAGCGACACGGAACGGGGCGAGAAGATGCCGATGTCTTCCACCAGCTGCACCGAGTCGGTGGCCATCAGGCGGATCTTATCCTTGGGCTTCAGCGTGCCGTTGACCACGCGCACCAGCATCACCACGCCCACGTAGTTGTCGAACCACGAGTCGATGATCAGCGCTTGCAGCGGTGCATCCTTGTCACCCTTCGGTGGCGGCACCTTGGCGATGATCGATTCGAGCACGTCTTCCACGCCCAGCCCGGTCTTGGCCGAGCAGTGGACGGCGTCACCGGCCTCGATACCGATCACGTCCTCGATCTCGGCGATGGCGGTTGGCGGATCGGCGTTGGGCAAGTCGATCTTGTTTAGCACGGGCACCACTTCCACGCCCAGGTCCAGCGCCGTGTAGCAGTTGGCCACGGTTTGCGCTTCCACGCCCTGCGAGGCGTCCACCACCAGCAGCGCGCCTTCGCAGGCCGACAGCGAGCGGCTGACCTCGTAGGAAAAGTCCACGTGGCCGGGGGTGTCGATCAGGTTCAGGTTGTAGGTTTTGCCGTCGCGCGCCTTGTATTGCAGGGCCGCGGTCTGCGCCTTGATGGTGATGCCGCGCTCGCGCTCCAGATCCATCGAATCGAGCACTTGCGCTTCCATCTCGCGGTCCGACAAGCCGCCGCACAACTGGATGATGCGGTCGGCCAAGGTCGATTTGCCGTGGTCGATGTGGGCGATGATGGAGAAATTGCGTATGTTGTTCATTAACAAATATTCAAAAACGGATTGAAACGACGAGGTGACGGCCGGGCTTCATACAAAAAAAGCGCTCCGTACGGGGCGGTAATGCCCTGGCGAGCGCCTTGATGACTACCACGAAAACGCAAAACAGCAGCAAAACAGTAACTTCACTAACCCGCCATTTTACCGGATTTCAGAGTGGAAAGCCCGTGTTATGACGTGGCAAAGCCATCAAAATATCAAACCGTCAATATTTTGCCGCACAAATTGACGTGTACAGGTGGGAAATAGTTGAGTAATCAAGCAATTTCGCTGGCCAGGGCCTGGCGTACGCGCTCGGCGTCGAGGAAATAGTGGCACAGCTCGGGCTGGTCCAGGGCCGCGAACAGCACGGGCACCAGTTCGTCGAAGCGCTCGACCAGGGCCGGGTCGGCGTCCACGTCGATCACTTCCACCGTGAAGGGGCGCTCCGGCGTTTGCAGCAGGTTCAGGGCGTCCAGCATGTCCTGGCACAGGTGGCAATAACTGCGGGAATACAATGTGAAATGCATGATGGGCGATTTAAAATCGGCATAGGGGCGGCCAGCATAGCTGACCGGTCCCCTGCCACACCACCCGGCATGCGGGTCCGCACCGGGCGGTTCGAGTAGTTGAGGTTAAGACAGGCGTGGTACGCCCAACCGGTCGAAGT
>NZ_JACEZS010000099.1 GCF_014042365.1 Rugamonas fusca | reverse complement strand
TACGGTCGCAAGATTAAAACTCAAAGGAATTGACGGGGACCCGCACAAGCGGTGGATGATGTGGATTAATTCGATGCAACGCGAAAAACCTTACCTACCCTTGACATGGCAGGAATCCCTGAGAGATCGGGGAGTGCTCGAAAGAGAACCTGCACACAGGTGCTGCATGGCTGTCGTCAGCTCGTGTCGTGAGATGTTGGGTTAAGTCCCGCAACGAGCGCAACCCTTGTCATTAGTTGCTACGAAAGGGCACTC
>NZ_JACEZS010000098.1 GCF_014042365.1 Rugamonas fusca | reverse complement strand
GGGCGATGCAGCGTGTGCGCCGCAACAAGGGCGCGGCCGGGGTGGATGGTCTGGACATCGACCAAACGTCCCGCCATCTGGTGCTGGCTTGGCCGGGGATACGCGCGCGACTGCTGGCGGGGACGTACCGGCCCAGTCCGGTGCGTCGGGTGACGATACCGAAACCCGACGGTGGCGAGCGCGAGCTTGGCATTCCGACGGTGACGGACAGGCTGATCCAACAGGCACTGCTACAGGTGCTGCAACCCATACTGG
>NZ_JACEZS010000097.1 GCF_014042365.1 Rugamonas fusca | reverse complement strand
GTCCAACCAGCCCTACCAGGGGGGATTAGCTCAGCTGGGAGAGCACCTGCTTTGCAAGCAGGGGGTCGTCGGTTCGATCCCGTCATCCTCCACCAAAGGTTCAAGTAAAAGCGCAAACGTAAGCCATAAGCGGTTTAGGTTTGATCTTTTAGAGATCAAGTGCTGTATGTTCTTTAACAATCTGGAAGAAGTAAAAGTAAAGATTATTTATTGATCGTTTTACTGTAAAAGGTAGAACGATGGGTAATGATTGTATGTA
>NZ_JACEZS010000096.1 GCF_014042365.1 Rugamonas fusca | reverse complement strand
GCCTTGAGCTCCTTGAAGGGTCGTTCGAGACCAGGACGTTGATAGGTCAGGTGTGGAAGTGCAGTAATGCATTAAGCTAACTGATACTAATTGCCCGTACGGCTTGTCCCTATAACCTTAGCAGGTTAAGGTGAATAAGAAGTGCGTTGTAACGTTCGTTGATACAACTTCATTACCCAATTACTTCTTCCAGATTCTGAGTAACGCTGCCCGATTGGGAGCGACTACTCGTACAAGTCAAAGCTTGATGACCATAGCAAGTTG
>NZ_JACEZS010000095.1 GCF_014042365.1 Rugamonas fusca | reverse complement strand
GTGGACGTTTGATGGAAGTGCACGCGGAGCTAGTCTCCGCGATACTTAAAATATCAAATGTTCACAAGAAGTAATGAAATAGGATACTCGCAAGAGTAGCCTGTCAGTATTTTGAGTGAGCGACCCGCTAGCAATAGCGGTGCGAGAAATCGCAAACAAACAGAGATTAAACTGAAGAGTTTGATCCTGGCTCAGATTGAACGCTGGCGGCATGCCTTACACATGCAAGTCGAACGGCAGCGCGGGGCAACCTGGCGGCGAGTG
>NZ_JACEZS010000094.1 GCF_014042365.1 Rugamonas fusca | reverse complement strand
GACTTACAAAACCGCCTGCGCACGCTTTACGCCCAGTAATTCCGATTAACGCTTGCACCCTACGTATTACCGCGGCTGCTGGCACGTAGTTAGCCGGTGCTTATTCTTCAGGTACCGTCATTAGCAAGGGATATTAGCCCTCACCGTTTCTTCCCTGACAAAAGAGCTTTACAACCCGAAGGCCTTCTTCACTCACGCGGCATTGCTGGATCAGGCTTGCGCCCATTGTCCAAAATTCCCCACTGCTGCCTCCCGTAGGAGTCTGGAC
>NZ_JACEZS010000093.1 GCF_014042365.1 Rugamonas fusca | reverse complement strand
GTCCAACCAGCCCTACCAGGGGGGATTAGCTCAGCTGGGAGAGCACCTGCTTTGCAAG
The DNA here is from genome assembly GCF_014042365.1 of Rugamonas fusca. Lineage (GTDB taxonomy): Bacteria > Pseudomonadota > Gammaproteobacteria > Burkholderiales > Burkholderiaceae_D > Rugamonas > Rugamonas fusca. Next base: position 213 of record NZ_JACEZS010000093.1, on the reverse strand, counting down.
CAGGGGGTCGTCGGTTCGATCCCGTCATCCTCCACCAAAGGTTCAAGTAAAAGCGCAAACGTAAGCCATCAGAGGTTTAGGTTTGGTCTTTTAGAGATCAAGTGCTGTATGTTCTTTAACAATCTGGAAGAAGTAAAAGTAAAGATTATTTATTGATTACTTTGACGTCAAAATCAAAGTAATGGGTAATGATTGTATGTATCAACAAACGCA
>NZ_JACEZS010000092.1 GCF_014042365.1 Rugamonas fusca | reverse complement strand
GCGACCTGCCGACCCCGGCCGGCAAGCTGTACTTCACGGCCGGCGCCCAGTCGCGTGACGCATCGAGCGCCGCCTGGGCCCGTGGCGGCGTGGGCTCGGACGATATCCCGTCGCGCAACTCGGCGGCCATGTACCCGAACGGCTTCGTCCCGTTCATCAACGGCAAGATCGACGACCAGTACGCCACCATCGGCCACCGCGGCCAGATCGGCGAATGGAACGCCGACTTCTCGCAGACCTACGGCTACAACAAGATGATGTACGACATCAGCC
>NZ_JACEZS010000091.1 GCF_014042365.1 Rugamonas fusca | reverse complement strand
GGCTGATGTCGTACATCATCTTGTTGTAGCCGTAGGTCTGCGAGAAGTCGGCGTTCCATTCGCCGATCTGGCCGCGGTGGCCGATGGTGGCGTACTGGTCGTCGATCTTGCCGTTGATGAACGGGACAAAGCCGTTCGGGTACATCGCCGCCGAGTTGCGCGACGGGATATCGTCCGAGCCCACGCCGCCACGGGCCCAGGCGGCGCTCGATGCGTCACGCGACTGGGCGCCGGCCGTGAAGTACAGCTTGCCGGCCGGGGTCGGCAGGTCGC
>NZ_JACEZS010000090.1 GCF_014042365.1 Rugamonas fusca | reverse complement strand
CAACCAGGCTGTACGCGCCTTGGGACGGCAGCTATGCCGAGTACTGTGGTCCATGCTGCACGGTCAACGCGAGTATCGCTTACCTGGCTTCGAACCAAAAAGCATTTGAAAATCCGGGCGGGATGTTAGGTCCGGCAATCTGCCAAATGATGGCGTGATGCCGGACCTGATAATCATCTAGCCAACCTCCCTCCGGCATACGCCGGGGGTACAGTAAGCATTCAATGTCGAGTTGAACTTACGTACAGGGAGGCTGGTATGAGCAAGTATAGCGGTA
>NZ_JACEZS010000008.1 GCF_014042365.1 Rugamonas fusca | reverse complement strand
GGGCGGCATTTCAATGTCGAGCGGATGGCCAAAGCCACCGCTGACCCCGTGAGCCACACCCCCGTCATCGGCTAGATTACACCTCCAACGTCAGGGATGTCGCCCCCTTACAAATCCGATGATAGACCCCGTTCTTTCTTGCTTACTTGATGACCGATTCCAGTGCGTACAGCTCGGCCGGGGTTTCGCGGCGGCGCACCAGGTGGCACACGTCGCCGTCCACGATCACTTCGGCCGCGCGGCCGCGGGTGTTGTAGTTGGACGCCATCGTCAGGCCGTAGGCACCGGCCTGCATCATGGCCAGCAGGTCGCCCGGCTGCACGGCCAGCTTGCGGTCGCGCGCCAGCCAGTCGCCCGATTCGCAGATCGGGCCCACCACGTCATAGGTCTGGGCCGGCGCCTGGCCGGGGGCCACCGGCTGCATGTCCATCCACGCCTCGTACAGGGCCGGGCGCATCATGTCGTTCATGGCCGCATCCACCACGCAGAAATTCTTTTCCTCGCCGTGCTTGAGGAATTCCACGCGCGTGAGCAGCACGCCCGTGTTGCCCACGATGGAGCGGCCCGGCTCGAAGATGACCTTGATCGGCGCGCCGTGGTGGCGCGCGGCGCGCCACGCATCCACTTTCGCGAACACGCGGCCCAGGTAGTCGGCCACGGCCACCGGCGATGCTTCGCCGGCCTCGCCGTAGTTGATGCCGATGCCGCCGCCGATGTCGAGGTGGTGCAGCACGATGCCTTCCTTGCCCAGCGTGTCGATCAGCTCGATCAGGCGGTCCAGCGCTTCCAGCAGCGGCGCGTCGTCCAGCAGCTGCGAGCCGATGTGGCAATCGATGCCCGTCACTTCCAGGTGCGGCAACTGGGCCGCCGTGCGGTAGGTGGCCAGCGCGTCGTCGAAGGCCACGCCGAACTTGTTGGCCTTCAGGCCGGTGGCGATGTAGGGGTGGGTCTTGGGATCGACGTTGGGGTTCACGCGCAGCGAGATGCGGGCCCGCTTGCCCATGCTGCCGGCCACGTCGTTCAGGCGGTGCAGCTCGGGGATCGATTCGACGTTGAAGCACAGGATGTCGTGCTCGAGCGCCAAACGCATTTCGTCCACGGTCTTGCCCACGCCCGAGAAGATCACCTTGCGCGGGTCGCCGCCGGCCGCGATCACGCGCAGCAGTTCGCCACCGGACACGATGTCGAAACCGGCGCCCTGGCGCGCCAGCAAGTCCAGGATGGCCAGGTTGGAATTGGCTTTCATGGCGTAGCACACCAGCGCGTCGCGGCCACGGCAGGCGTCGGCATAGGCGGCGAAGTTGCCCAGCAGGGCGGCCTTGGAATAGATATAGGTCGGGGTGCCGAACTGTTCGGCGATGGCGCTCAGGGGAACGCCTTCGGCGTGCAGCACGCCGTTATGGTAAGCAAATTGCGACATGGATTAATGGTCGATAGCAGGGGTGGTGGGGGCCGGTGCGGCGGGGGCCTGGCCGTTGCTCGTGGCGGGCTTGGCGGGTGCCTTGGGCAGGTACAGCGGGCCGGGTTGGCCGCAGGCGCTCAGCAAGGCGGACAGGCACAGGATGGTGCCGAAAACACGGGGAATGCGCGCGACGGAGGACTTCACGATTAAAATCATGGTTTGACTAGAGAAGATGGGAGTGTAGCATGGGCGAATCGGAATTCCTGGCGCAGGCGGAAAGCGCGCTGAATGCGATCGAGGCGGCGCTGGACCGCTTGAACGATGAGGACATGCTCGATGTCGAGTGCAGCCGCAGCGGCAATGTGCTTGAAATCGAGTTCATCAACAACGGTTCCAAGATCATCGTCAACAGCCAGGCCGCCATGCAGGAACTGTGGGTGGCCGCCCGCGCCGGCGGTTTCCACTACCGGCAGCGCGACGGCCAGTGGCGCAACACGCGCGATGACTCGGAACTGTACGCATCGCTGTCGGAACTGGTGACCGCCCAGTCCGGCTCGCCCGTCGTGATCTCGCCGGACGCGGACTGATCTGGCCCCCGCGCCGGGGCGTCCGTCAGAACAGCTCGTTCTTGACGGTGTCCCTGGCTTTTTCCTCGGCCGGCGTGCCGTGGCCCGGACCGTCCAGGTTGTGCACGCCGGTGCCGGGCGGATTTTCCGCGTAATAGTACTCGTCGCCCACCAGCATCATGCCGTCCGGCACGGCCCGTTCCTCGATCGGGATGCTCTTCAAGGCCTTCTGCATGTAGCCGATCCAGATCGGCAGCGCCAGGCCGCCCCCCGTTTCCTTGTTACCCAGGTTCTTGGGCTGGTCGTAGCCGATCCAGGCGATGCCCACCAGCTTGGGCTGGTAGCCGGCGAACCAGGCGTCGATGGAATCGTTGGTGGTGCCGGTCTTGCCCGCGATGTCGGGGCGCTTGAGCACCAGCGCCTTGGTGGCCGTGCCGTAGCGCACCACGTCCTTGAGCATGGAATCCATCAGGAAGGCGTTGCGCTCATCGATCACGCGGTTCTTCTCGTCGCCAGCCAGGTCGGGCGCGGCCTGCGACAGCACCTTGCCGTCCGCGTCCGTCACCTTGGCGATCAGGTAAGGGCTGACCTTGTAGCCGCCGTTGGCGAACACGGCGTAGGCGCCGGCCATCTGCAGCGGCGTCACGTTGCCCGCGCCCAAGGCCAGCGTCAGGTAGGGCGGGTTCTTGTCGGCGTCGAAGCCGAAGCGGGTGCTGTATTCCTGGCCGTACTTGGCGCCGATCTTGTGCAGGATGCGGATCGAGATCATGTTCTTGGACTTGGTCAGGCCGCGGCGCATGGTCATCGGCCCCTCGTACTTGTTGTCGTAGTTCTTCGGTTCCCACGCCTGGCCGCCCGTCTGGCCCGCGTCGAACGAGATCGGCGCGTCGTTGATGATGGTGGCCGGCGACAGGCCACGCTCGAGCGACGCTGAATAAATGAACGGCTTGAACGAGGAACCGGGCTGGCGCCAGGCCTGGGTCACGTGGTTGAACTTGTTGCGGTTGTAATCGAAGCCGCCCACCATGGACTTGATGGCGCCGTCCTGGGTGCTGGCCGAGATGAAGGCCGATTCGATTTCCGGCATCTGCGTCACTTGCCAGTCCTTGCCTTCCTGCATCACGCGGATCACGGCGCCGCGGCGGATGCGCTTGTTGGGCGCGGCCTTGTCCGACAGCCACGAACGGCCCATTTCCAGGCCCGCGCCCGTGATCGAGATTTCCTCGCCCGAGGCGGTGACAGCCGTGATCTTCTGCGGCGACGCTTGCAGCACCATGGCGGCCACGATGTCGTCGCTGTCGGGGTGGTCGGCCAGTTCCGTCTCGATGGCGTCGTCGGCCTCCTCCTTGTTGTTGGGGATGTCGATGTAGGCTTCCGGACCACGGTAGGCGTGGCGCTTCTCGTAATCCATCACGCCGCGGCGCAGGGCCAGGTAGGCCGCGTCCTGGTCGGCCTTGGTGATGGTGGTAAATACGTTCAGGCCGCGCGTGTAGGTGTCTTCCTTGAACTGTTCATAGACCAGCTGGCGCGCCATCTCGGCCACGTACTCGGCGTGCACGCCGAACTCGCTGCTGTCGGTCTTGACCTTGAGCTGCTCGGCCTTGGCTTGCTCGAACTGCTGGTTCGTGATGTAACCGAGCTCGTGCATGCGCTGCAGGATGTACTGCTGGCGTGCCCGCGCCCGCTTGGGATTGACGACGGGGTTGTAGGCCGACGGCGCCTTGGGCAGGCCGGCCAGCATGGCCGCTTCGGCCACGGAGATATCCTTGAGGTTCTTGCCGAAATAAATCTGGGCCGCCGACGAGAAGCCGTACGCGCGCTGGCCCAGGTAGATCTGGTTCATGTACACCTCGAGGATCTGGTCCTTGCTGAGGTTCTGTTCGATCTTCCAGGCCAAGAGCGCCTCGTAGGCCTTGCGCTTGAGGGTCTGCTCGCTCGACAGGAAGAAGTTGCGCGCCACCTGCTGGGTGATGGTGGAGGCGCCCTGGCGCGCCCCGCCCGTCAGGTTGTGCACGGCCGCGCGCACGATGCCCATGTAGTCGATGCCGCCGTGCTCGTAGAAGCGGTCATCCTCGATGGCCAGCACGGCCTTCTTCATCACGTCGGGGATGTCCTTGAAGCGCACCAGGTTGCGGCGCTCCTCGCCGAATTCGCCGATCAGCACATTGTCGGCGGAAAAGATGCGCAGCGGCATCTTGGGCCGGTAGTCGGTCAGCGTGTCCAGTTCGGGCAGGTTGGGGTAGGCCAGCGCCAGGCCCAGCACCACCAGCAGCACGGCGCCCACCCCCAGGCCCACCATGGTGAGGCCGGCCATCAGCAGGAAACGTCGGGGTTGGCCGCCTTTGCCGGCGGGCGGGGTGGTGGCGGGGGGCGTCGTAGGGGTGGAAGTCATGCGTGCGATCGCTTTCGGTGTCAAGTGCGGGCCATTATAAGCGAGCGGCGGAGGCGGCGGCGCGATGCTGGCGCGGCACGGGAAATTTCCACGTGAACAACAAAACAACTTAGTTATTCAGGGTGCCACAGAGCGGCGCGCGAGTGTGGCGCAAGGGGCACACTCGTCCAATTGTGCGCAATAGAAATACCTTTACACATATATTGCCAGCATTTAATGTACCAACTTATGTTCGCAGTCTAAACGCTGGTTTTACAACGAGTTCCCTATGCAAACAGTTCCAGTGCACGTCAGGCAGCGCAGCGGCGGCGGCGGTGGCCGTCGCCATGCAGCCATCCATGACCGCGGGGGGCGGCGATGATCGATCTGCAAAATCTGCTGGGCCAGAGCAATCCACCGCTGGTCGGCATCGATATCAGCACGGCCAGCGTGCGCCTGGTGGAACTGGCGCCGGCCGGCAAGGATGGCATCCGGCTGGAACGCTACGCGGCCGAGCCGCTGCCGCGCGGCGCCGTGGTGGACGGCAATATCGAGAACATGGACCAGGTGGTCGACGCCGTGCGCCGCGTGTGGAAAAAGAGCGGCTCGCGCGCCAGGCATGTGGCGCTGGGCATGCCGCCGGCGTCCGTGATCACCAAGAAAATCATCCTGCCGGCCGGCCTGTCGGAAGACCAGCTCGAAGTGCAGGTGGAATCGGAGGCGAGCCAGTACATCCCGTTCGCGCTCGATGAAGTGAGCCTGGACTTCGACGTGATCGGCCCGGCCGCCGGCTCGCCCGAAGACATCGAAGTCATGCTGGCCGCCTCGCGCCGCGAGAAGGTGGAGGACCGGGTGGCCATCGCCGAGGCCTCCGGCCTGAAGGCGCTGGTGATGGACATCGAATCGTACGCGGCGCGCGCGGCGCTGGACCGGGTGATGGCCTTGCAGCCCGACGCCGGCGCCGGCCAGGTGGTGGCGCTGTTCCAGATCGGCGCCCAGGCCACCCACATCTCCGTGCTGCTCGACGGCGCCACCATCTACGAGCGCGAACAGGCCTTCGGTGGCAACACCCTGACCCAGGACATCGTGCGCGCCTACGGCATGGCGTGGGACGAGGCCGAGGCGCGCAAGAAGTCCGGCGACTTGCCCGACAACTACCGCGATGAACTGCTGACCCCGTTCCTGGAAAGCGCCGCGCTGGAAGTGACGCGCGCCATCCAGTTCTTCTTCACGTCCACGCCCTACACCAAGGTCGACCAGTTGTACCTGGCCGGCGGCTGCGCCCTGATCCCCGGCTTGCTGGACCTGGTGGCCAGCCGCACCAAGATTTCCAGCGCCGTCGTGTCGCCGTTCAAGGGCATGACGCTGGCGCCATCCGTGCGTGAATCGCAGCTGCGCACTGACGCGCCTGCCTACCTGGTCGCCTGCGGCCTGGCCTTGCGGAGGTTTGGCTGATGATACGGATTAACCTGCTGCCTCACCGCGAGGAAAAGCGCAAACAGAAAAAAGCGGCCTTCTTCGCCTTGCTGGGCCTGGGCGCCATCGCCGGCGCCGCCATCGTGCTGCTGGTGGGCGCCTACAACGCGCGCCGCATCTCGATCCAGAACGAACGCAACCAGGTGATCAAGGCGGCCATCGTCTCGCTCGACAAGAAGATCGCCGAGATCGCCACCCTCAAGCAGGAGATCGAGGCGCTCAAGGCGCGCCAGCAAGCCGTGGAGGACTTGCAGGGCGACCGCAACCAGCCGGTCTACCTGATGGACGAACTGGTCAAGCAGACCCCGGCCGGGGTCTACCTGAAGGCCTTCAAGCAAGATGGCCAGAAAGTGTCCGTCAACGGGTATGCGCAATCGCAGGAGCGGGTGTCCGAACTGCTGCGCAACCTGGCCGGCGCTTCGCCGTGGCTGGAGCGTCCCGACCTGATCGAAGTGCGCTCGACCGGCCTGGGCCAGGGCAAGACGGCCAAGAAGGTGGTCGAATTCAACCTCACCGTCAACATCAAGCGTCCGCGCGACAAGGACCAGCCTGAGGCGGGTGCCAAGCCGGGGGCCAAGCCGGGCGCCAGGCCGGGCTTGCATCCCGCTCTGAATCCGGCCGCCGCGGCCAGCGCACCGGCGACCGGCCTGCCGCCGGCCAAGCCTTGAACACAGGAACCGACATGGCCGATCTGAAATTAATGGGAGAGTCGCTGGCGGCGCAGTTTCGCGGCCTGAACGACCGGCATCCGGGCCAGTGGCCGCTGGCGCCGCGCCTCTTGTGCGCGCTGGGCGTGCTGGTGGGCGTGGTGGCGCTGGGCTATTTCGCCTACTGGGACAGCCAGTTCGAGGAACAGGACGCGGGCGCCCAGCAGGAACTCAAGCTGCGCGACGAATACCGTTTCAAGGCCGGGCAGGCCGTCAACCTGGACGCCTTGCGCGCGCAGAAAGTGCAGGTCGACCAGTATGTGGAGCGGCTGCAAAAGCAGCTGCCGAGCAAGGCGGAGATGGCGGCCCTGCTGTCGGACATCAACCAGGCCGGCCTCGGGCGCGGCCTGCAGTTCGAGCTGTTCAAGCCGGGCCAGGTGGTGGTCAAGGATTATTACGCCGAGCTGCCGATCGACATCAAGGTCACGGGTAACTACCACGACATCGGCGCCTTCTCGGGCGATATGGCCAACCTGCCGCGCATCGTCACGCTCAACAACATGGCCATCACGGCCGGCAAGGATGGCGGCCTGACGCTGGACGCCGTGGCCAAGACCTTCCGCTACCTCGATCCGGAGGAAGTGGCGGCCCAGCGCAAGGCCATGGCCGACAAGAAGAAGGCGGCGAAGAAATGATGACTCATCTCTCCAGATCACGCGCCGTGCTGGCGGCGCTGGGCGTCACCGTGGCGCTGGCCGGCTGCGGCAACAGCGACGAGCAGGAAGTGCGGCAGTGGATGAAGGAAGTCGATGCGCAGGCGCGCGTGGCCGTGCCGCCCTTGACGCCACCGAAGACTTTCATCCCCTTCGCCTACGCCTCCAACGACGCCATCGACCCGTTCAATCCCAACAAGCTGCTGGTGGAGCTGGCCAAGGCCGCCAACCGCGGCGGCGGCGTGCGGCCCGACATGGAGCGCCGCAAGGAGCTGCTCGAGAGCTTCCCGCTCGACACCGTGAAAATGGTGGGGACGCTGCAAAAGGGCGGCGTGATCTACGCCTTGCTGCAGATCGACCGCTCGGTGTACCAGGTCAAACCCGGCCAGCACGTGGGCCAGAACTTCGGCCTGATCACCAGCGTCACCGAGGGCGCCGTCAATATCAAGGAAATCGTACAGGATGCGACCGGCGACTGGGTCGAACGCATGTCGAAGTTGGAGCTGCAGGAAAGCAAGGAGACCACCAAATGAGCCCATTCCTCCCCACCTTGGCCGCCCGCGCGCGCCAGGCTGGCCTGATGCTGGCGCTGGCCTGCGGCGCAGTCTGGCCCGGTGCAGTGCAGGCCCAGCCGGCCGCCGCCGCCACGGCCGCCGCCGCCAACGCCATCGAGTCGGTCACCGCCAACCAGCAGGGCGCCAACGTGATCGTCAAGATCGCGCTGCGCAACGCGCCCGACAAGCTGCCGATCGGTTTTGCCATCACCAACCCGCCCCGCATCGCGCTCGACTTCGGCGCCACCGTCAACGCCACCGGCAAGACCACCCAGGAACTGAACCTCGGTGACTTGCACAGCGTGAACGTGGTGCAGGCCGGCGAGCGCTCGCGCCTGGTGTTCAACCTCAAGCGCAGCCTGAACTACGCCACCGCCATCGACGGCAACGCCATCATCCTCACCATCGACGGTTCCGGCGGCGTGGCCACGGCCGTGGACGCGAGCGGCCTGCCGGTGGCGCCCAAGGCGGCCGCGCCCGCCGGCCGGCAAATGCTGCGCGACCTCGATTTCCGCCGCGGCGCCAACGGCGAAGGCCGGGTCGTGGTCGACCTGCCCAACAGCCAGGTGGCCGTCGACGTGCGCCAGGTGGCGACCGGCGTGGTGGTCGACTTCCTCAAGACGGGCTTGCCCGAAACGCTGCGCCGCCGGCTCGACGTGGGCGACTTCGGCACCCCCGTGCACCTGATCACCACCGTGCCCCAGGGCGAGAACACGCGCATGACGATCGAGGCGCGCGGCCTGTGGGAGCAGACCGTGTACCAGAGCGAGACCCAGCTGGTGATCGACGTCAAGCCGATCAAGGAAGACCCCAACAAGCTGACCCAGGGCACCCAGGGCTACCGTGGCGAGAAGCTGTCGTTCAACTTCCAGAACGTGGAAGTGCGGGCCGCGCTGCAGGCCATCGCCGACATTTCGGGCCTGAACATCATCACCAGCGACAGCGTGTCGGGCAACCTGACCTTGCGCCTGAAGGAAGTGCCATGGGACCAGGCGCTCGACGTGGTGCTGCAGGCCAAGGGCCTGGACATGCGCAAGAATGGCAGCGTGCTGTGGATCGCGCCCAAGGATGAGCTGCTGACCAAGGAAAAGCTGGAACTGGAGCAGAAGGCCCAGATCGCCGACCTGGAGCCGCTCAAGTCCGAGATCTTCCAGCTCAACTACCAGAAGGCCGAAGCGTTCAAGACCGTGTTCGGCCTGGACGGCGGTGGCGCCGGCGACAAGAACCGCATGCTGTCCAAGCGCGGCAGCGCCATCATCGAACCGCGCACCAACCAGCTGTTCGTGACCGACATCGCCTCCAAGCTCGACGATATCCGCAAGCTGATCGCCAAGACCGACATCGCCACCAAGCAGGTGCTGATCGAGGCCCGCATCGTCGAGGCCAGCGACACCTTCACCCGCAACCTGGGCGCCAAGCTCGGCTTCGCCGACCTGCGCACGCTGCGCGGCGGCGATTCGGGCTACCAGATCGGCAACAGCAACACCCGCGTGGCCATCGGCGGCAACATCACGGGCGTGGGCCAGGTGACGGGCCAGACCCCGGACAAGGGCGATGGCTATACCAACAGCCAGATGATCAACCTGCCGGCCGCCAACATCAACGGCGTCTCGGCCGGCAACCTGGCCGTCAGCCTGTTCTCGTCGGCCGCCAACCGCTTCCTGAACCTGGAACTGTCGGCGCTGGAAGCCGATGGCACGGGCAAGATCATTTCCAGCCCGCGCGTGATCACGGCCGACAAGGCGGTGGCCCTGATCGAGCAGGGCATCGAGTTGCCCTACCAGGTGGCCACCAGCAGCGGCGCCACCTCGATCGTGTTCCGCAAGGCCAACCTGCGGCTGGAAGTGACGCCGCAGATCACGCCCGACGGCAACGTGGTGGTGGACGTGGACGTCAACAAGGACAGCGTGGGCCAGGAGACCCGGGCCGGCTTCGCCATCGACACCAAGCACGTCAAGACCCAGGTCATGGTGGAGAACGGCGGCACGGTGGTGCTGGGCGGTATCTACCAGCAAGTGGAGCGCAAGGAAGTGAGCAAGGTGCCGTTGCTGGGCGACGTGCCGGTGCTGGGCTACCTGTTCCGCACCACGGGGCGCACCAATGACAAGACGGAATTGTTGGTATTTATTACGCCGAAGATTGTCGCCGAGCGGCTCTCGACGCGATAATGGCAATGTTGCGCGGTAAACAAGGGTAATGCGATGATCACTACGGAAAAGAGCGTCATGAAAAAATTCACCGGATGGCTGGCGCTGCTCGCCTGCTCGACCTTACTGGCCGCCTGCGGCGGCGGCGGCGGCTCGCCCGGCACCAACAGCAATGGCGTGGCGCCGTCCAAGGCCGCCAGCGTGGTGCTGATCGCCAGTGCCAACACCATCGATTCATCCGGCATCGATGGCACGGAAGTGACGCTGACGGCCATCGTCAAGGATGCCAACGGCAATGCGCTGTCCGGCGAGACGGTCAATTTCTCCGCCGATTCTGGCACCGTCAGCAACACCGTGCGCCAGACCAATTCCAGCGGCGCCGTGGTCGAGAAGCTCAACACCAAGGGGAATCCCACGCCGCGCGTGATCACCATCACGGCCAGCGCCGGTAACGCCACCTCCGCCCCGATCAAGGTGACCGTCGTGTCCGCCACCCCGACCCTGGTGCTGACGGCCGATTCGGGCGTGCTGCAATCGGCTGGCGCCTCCGGTAACGAAGTGAACCTGACGGCCCTGGTCAAGGACGCCAACAATTCCGTCATGGCCGGCGTCAAGGTCGACCTGTCGGCCGACTCGGGCAGCCTGACGCTGACCAACCGCATCACGGATGCCAACGGCAAGGTCACGGAGAAACTGAGCACGGGCGGCGACCCGACCTCGCGCACCATCACCGTCACGGCCCGCACGCCGGGCGCGAAAGACGCCACGGCCGTCGTCAACGTGGTGGGCAACAAGCTGGTCATCAACAACAGCAGCACGGTCAAGGTGGGCGCCAGCACCGACGTCACCGTCAAGCTGGTCGATTCGGCGGGCAACGCACTGGCCGGCCGCGCCGTCACGTTCAGCTCGGGCGCCAACGCGCTGACCGTCAAGGGCGGCGGCGCGGCCGTCACCAACACGGCCGGCCAGCTGGTGCTGAGCTACTCGGCCATGAAGGCCGGTCCCGACACCATCGTCGTCAAGGCCATGGGCGAGACGGCCAGCTCCAGCATCAACGTCAGCTCGTCCAACTTCAACGTGGCGGCCGTGGACAGCTCGGGCAACGCCATTACCAGCGCCAATATCAACAGCTGCCAGATCGTGGCCATCCATTACGACGTGAATGGCGTGCCGCAGACCGGCTCGGTGGCGCTGAGCGCTTCGCGCGGCACCGTCTACAGCGACCCGGCCTGCGGCAGCGCCCTGAACGCGCCGCTGACCCTGGTCAACGGCAACGCCACCGGCTATGTGTCCGCGACCAGCCCCGGCGTGGCCACGCTGACGGCCAATGCGGGCGGCGTGACGGTGCAGAGCACGCTCGAGTTCCTGGCCCCGCTGACGGCCAGCGCCGTGATCAGCGTGCAGGCCGACCCGGCCGTGGTGGGAGCCAACCTGCCGGGCAGCACCGTGCAGCAGACCACGCTGCGCGCCATCGTGCGCGATGGCACCGCCGCCAACAACCTGGTCAAGAACGCCCAGGTGGCGTTCTCCATCGTGACCGACCCCAGCGGCGGCAGCCTGACCCAGCCGTCCGTGGTCACCACGGCCAGCGACGGTTCCGCCTCGGTCAGCTATATCGCCGGCACCGCCGACACCAAGCTCGACGGCGTGACCATCAAGGCCCAGCTGCAAGGCGCCTCCACGGCCAGCGCCCTGGTCAATCTGACGGTGGCCAAGAAGTCGCTGTTCATTGGCGCCGGCACTGGCGCCACGATCGGCACGCCGAACTCGGCCACCTACCAGCTGGACTACGCCGTGTTCGTGACCGACGCGGCCGGCAACGCCGTGCCCGGCGTGAACATCACCGGCTCCGTGCGTCCCCGCAACTATTACAAGGGCCAGCTGTACTTCCTGGGGATCCAGGGCCCTTGGGGCATCAGCACCGACGTTGACAAGATTCCCACCAGTTGCCTGAATGAGGACACCAACAGCGACGGTATCCTGGAGACGGGCGAGGACATCAACGGCAATGGCCGGCTTGATCCCGGCATCACCATCACCGTGACCTCCAGCGGCACCACGGACGCCAACGGCCAGGCCATCGTGTCGCTGATCTACCCGCGTGACCGTGCCAACTGGCTGGACGTGGACCTGACCATCCGCGGCCAGGTGTCGGGCACCGAGGCCAGCTATGTGGGCTACGTCAAGCTGCCGGGCCTGAGCACGGACTACAGTTCCGTCACCACCACGCCGCCGGGCCGCTACAGCCCGTATGGCACCGTGCGCACCGGCGACACCTACAACGGAGCGTTCGTGGCCAATGGCTGCACGATCCCCAACTAAGTCCGGAAGTCCATGCAAAATGTGTTTTTAGTGGGGCTGATGGGTGCGGGCAAGACAACGATAGGCCGCATCCTCGCCCGCAAGCTGGGCTTGAAGTTCATCGATTCCGACCACGAGATCGAAGCCCGTACGGGCGCCTCCATACCCTGGATCTTCGAGATCGAGGGCGAGCAGAGTTTCCGCCGCCGCGAGGCGGACGTGATCCGCGAGCTCACGGCCCAGCAAGGCATCGTGCTGGCCACGGGCGGCGGCGCCATCCTCAATCCCGACAGCCGCGCCTACCTGAAGGCGCGCGGCACCGTGATCTACCTGCGCGCCAGCGTCAACAGCATCCTGGCCCGCACCGCCCATGACAAGAACCGGCCCTTGCTGCAAACGGCCGATCCGCGCAAGAAGCTGGAAGAATTGATGGCCTTGCGCGACCCGCTGTACCAGCAAGTGGCCCACATGGTGATCGATACGGGCCGACCTAACGTACAATCGATGGTTCAGACCATTTTGACCGAGCTGGAGCGCCTGGCATGCCAGGCCGCGCCGGATTGCGTCACACAAGCCGAGCCATCGATGAGCGAACAAACCACCATCCTGTTAAACGTAGACCTGGGCGAGCGCAGCTACCCCATAGCGATCGGTCCCCAATTGCTGCACGACGGCGCGCTGCTGGCGCGCCACGTGGGCGGCCGCAAAGTGGCCATCGTCACCAACACCACCATCGCGCCGCTGTACCTGGCGCGGCTGGAGGAGCAATTGCGCGCGGCCGGCAAGGACGTCAGTTCCATCGTGCTGCCGGACGGCGAGGAGCACAAGTACTGGTCCAGCCTGATGCACATCTTCGACACGCTGCTGGCCAACAAGGCCGACCGCAAGACCACGCTGGTGGCCTTGGGCGGCGGCGTGATCGGCGACCTGACCGGCTACGCGGCGGCCAGCTACATGCGCGGCATCGACTTCATCCAGGTGCCCACCACCTTGCTGTCGCAGGTCGATTCGTCCGTGGGTGGCAAGACCGGCATCAACCACCCGCTGGGCAAGAACATGATCGGCGCGTTCTACCAGCCGCGCGCCGTGATCGCCGACACGGCCACGCTGGAAACGCTGCCCGACCGCGAACTGTCGGCCGGCCTGGCTGAAGTGATCAAGTACGGCGCCATCATCGACGCCCCGTTCTTCGACTGGATCGAAGCGAACATCGGCAAGCTGGTGGCGCGCGACAAGGCCGCGCTGGCCTACGCCATCGCCCGCTCGTGCGAAATCAAGGCCGACGTGGTGCGCCAGGATGAACGCGAGGGCGGCCTGCGCGCCATCCTCAATTTCGGCCACACGTTTGGCCACGCGATCGAGGCTGGCATGGGCTATGGCCAGTGGCTGCACGGCGAGGCCGTCGGCTGCGGCATGGTGATGGCGGCCGACCTGTCGCACCGCATGGGGCTGGTGGACGCGGCCACCGTGGCGCGCGTGCGCGCGCTGGTGACGGCGGCCGGCCTGCCCGTCAAGGCGCCCGACCTGGGCGTGGCGCGCTGGCTGGAGCTGATGGAAGTGGACAAGAAGAACGAAGGCGGCGCCATCAAGTTCATCCTGCTCAAGCCGCTGGGCGCGCCCAGCATCACCAACGCGCCGCAAGAGTTGCTGCTGGCCACGCTGGCGGCCTGCGTGCAGTGATGCATCCGGAAGCGCACCTGGCCCCATACGCCGCCCACAGCGAGGGCGGGGTGGGGCGGCGCTATCCGGAAACGGCGCACGCCTCGCGCAGCCAGTTCCAGCGCGACCGCGACCGCATCATCCACAGCTCGGCCTTCCGCCGGCTCGAATACAAGACCCAGGTCTTCCTCAACCACGAGGGCGACCTGTTCCGCACCCGCCTCACCCACAGCCTGGAGGTGGCCCAGATCGGCCGTTCGCTGGCGCGCAACCTGCGCCTGAACGAGGATCTGGTGGAAGCGATCTCGCTGGCCCATGACCTGGGCCACACGCCGTTCGGCCACGTGGGCCAGGACGTGCTCAACGAATGCATGAAGGACCACGGCGGCTTCGAGCACAACCTGCAAAGTTTGCGCGTGGTCGATGAGCTCGAGGAGCATTACGGCGCCTTCGACGGCCTGAACCTGATGTTCGAGACGCGCGAGGGCATCCTCAAGCACTGCTCGCTGGCCAATGCCCGCTTGCTGGGGCCGGTGGCCGAACGCTTCATCAAGCGCAGCCAGCCTTCGCTGGAAGCGCAGCTGACCAATCTGGCCGATGAAATCGCCTACAACAGCCACGACATCGACGATGGCCTGCGTTCGGGCCTGATCACCATCGCGCAGCTTGAACAAGTTGAGTTCTTCGCCCGCCTGTGGCGCGATGTGCAGGCCACGTATCCGGGCCTGTCCGGCCGGCGCGCCATCTACGAAACCTTGCGCCGCCTGATCACGGCGCTGGCCGACGATTTGATCGCCACCTCCGGCCAGTTGCTGGCCGACGCGGCGCCGGCCGATATCGAAGCCGTGCGCGCCAGCGCGCCGCTGATCCGCTTTTCCGATGGCATGCGCAAGGATGCCACCGAGCTCAAGCGCTTCCTGCGCGCCAATCTGTACCAGCATTACCAGGTCAACCGCATGCGCGTGAAGGCCAGCCGCATTGTGCGCGAGCTGTTCCAGGCCTTCATGGCCGAACCGGTGCTGCTGCCGCCCGATTACCAGGACAAGTCGGGCGAAGCCGACAAGCGGGCCCGCAAGATCGCCGACTACATCGCCGGCATGACGGACCGCTACGCCATCCGCGAACACCGCCGTTTGTTCTCGCTCGAGGAATTGTAGGTTCGCCTGACGCCGCGCAAACGCCTCCGGTGCGCCGCTTGATCTTTGTCGCGTTGTGGATAAAGATGAAAGTCTCAGGCGGAGGAGTGGCCATGGACGAGCAGACCAGCGAGCGTATCAATGCGGTGGAGGAGCGGATCGGTACGGTGGAAACCGAGGTGGCCGTGATCCAGTCCACTTACGTTAAACGGGATGAGTTCGCCACCTTGCGCGTCGAAATGGCGGAAAATTTCCGTGGGGTGGAGCGCCAATTCGGCGAGGTGCAGCGGCAGTTTGGTGAAGTGCGTGCCGAAATCGCCCAACAGGGCGCCACCATATTGAAGTGGATGGTGGCTACCCACTTAGCCTTTTTCGTCGCTATCGTCACCACCGTCCATTACATCCGCTAGAACATGCGCCGCTGCGCCGCAGCCTCATCTCCCAGCAACTCCACCAGCAGTTTCTTGACCGGCGCCGGCAGCGCCGCCCCGGCCAGCGTGGCGCCGTCGTGCCACTGGTGGCCGTCGCCGGCGGCCAGCGCGTGCCGGCGCGCCAGCGTCACGCGATACGGCGCGATGTGCAGCTTGTAGTGCGTGAACACATGCGTGATGGTCGACAGCCGTTCGTGCGACTCCATGTCGCCGAACGGCGCCACGGCCCGCATCAAGGCCGCGTCGGCGGCCGGCGCAACGTTGTCGTCCTCGGCCGGCGTGTGGCCATCGAGTTCCGGCAGCGACAGCAAACCGCCCCAGATGCCGCTGGCGGGCCGCTGCTGCAACAGCACCTGCCCCTGGTCGACGATGGCCAGCATGGTCGCGTGCTTTTCCGGACTGGCCTTCTTCGGTTTGCGCACCGGCAGTTCGGCCGTGCGGCCCGTGGCGTGGGCCACGCAGCGCGCCTGCAGCGGGCAGCGTTCGCACGACGGGCTGCTGCGCGTGCACAGCGTGGCGCCCATGTCCATCAACCCTTGCGTGTACGCTTCGATGCCCTGTTCCGGCAGCAGCGCCTCGGCGCGCCGCCACATGGCTTCCTCCACTTTCTTCTCGCCCGGATAGGCGGCGATACCGAACGCGCGGGCGAACACGCGCTTGACGTTGCCGTCCATGATGGCGGCCCGTGCGCCGCTGGAAAACGCGGCGATGGCGGCCGCCGTCGAACGGCCGATGCCGGGCAGTTCGGCCAGCAGGCGCGGGTCGGATGGGAACACGCCATCGTATTCGGCCACCACGCGCTGCGCGCACTTGTGCAGGTTGCGGGCGCGCGTGTAGTAACCGAGGCCGCTCCACTGCGCCATCACATCCTCGACGGGCGCGGCGGCCAGCTCGCGCAGGGTAGGGAAGCGTTCCAGGAAGCGCGCGTAGTAACCGAGTACGGCGCTTACCTGGGTCTGCTGCAGCATGATCTCGGACAGCCAGATCAGATAAGCGTCGCGCGTGTTCTGCCACGGCAGCGCGTGGCGCCCGTGCTGGCGCTGCCAGGCGATGATGGCGTCGGAGAAGGAGGGATCGGAAAGTGCTTCCAGGTCCGCCGCGCCGGCCGGCGCGCGCGGGTGTGTCATACGTGTCATGCTGTTCCTCAGGCGGCCGCGTCGAGCGCGACGAATTCCGCGTTGATCGCGATGCTGATGTTGCCCGCCAATTCGTTGAGACGCGCCTTGCGTTCTTCCAGCTCGCGCTGGCCCGCTTCGAACGCGTCGATTTTCTGTTCCAGGCTGTCGGTCGCATCGTGGATGCGCTGGATCGACGCGAGCCTGTGCTTGAGCTGATCCTTGTGCTGCCGGATCTGCGCCTCCAGCGGCGCCATGATGACCTTGAGCCAAGCGTCCGCATCGGCGTTGGCGGCCTTGAAGCAGGCCCGCACGCGCGAGGCGATGGTGTCGAAGAATTTCTCCATCAGCACCACGCGGCTGGTGGTGATCAGGGTGGCCGTGCCGAACTGGCGCGCGTAGATCGCTTCGATGGCGGCGATTTCCTCGCGATAGCGCTGCAGCGAGAACGGCATCGGCATGGACAGCGTGAGCCCGTGCTCGTTGGAGAAGCGGCGGTACATCACGCCCATCATGTCGGCGATTTCCACGGTCTTGGCGTCGGCCGCGTCCAGGCTGGCGCGGATGCGCTCGAAGTACTGGCGCACGGCTTCGCGCACGCCGGTGAAGAAGCGGCTGCGCTGCATCTGCTGGCGCACCTGCTCGATATCGTCGCGCACCAGGTCCATGCCCATGCAGGTGTAGAGCTCCGTGGACAGGCGCGTGAACACGGCGCGCGTGGCCTGCAGCTTGAACAGGCTGGCGTCGAATTCCTTCTTCTCCACGTCGATGCGGCGCATCATGTGCGAGATCACGCTCTGGTTCTTGCCGCGCAGGCTTTTGAGTTCGTGCAGCTGTTCGACGATGTCGCGGATGCGGGTGGTGATCATCGACAGCTGGGCCGCGCTCAGCGATTGCAACTCCGCGCTCAATTGCTTGCGCACGATGTCCTTCTTGACCGGAATCAGCTCGTTGAACAGGGCCTGTTCCAGCGCCGGCAAACGGCTCTTGCCCAGCAGCGCCTGGTCGCCGTTGATCTTGGCCACCAGCGCCTTCTGGGCCGAGACGGGGAACACCTGGCGCGCTTCCAGGCCCAGCATGTGGGCCGCGTGGGTCTGCTGGCGCTCGATCTCGGCGTTCACCTCGGCGTCGCTGCGCAGCTCGTCCCACATGCTGTCGATCTTGTTGAGCACCACCAGCCGGCCCGCGCCGGCGCCGATGTGCTGGCGCCACACTTCGATATCGCTCTTGGTCACGCCCGTGTCGGCGGCCAGGATGAACAGCACGGCGTGCGCGTTGGGGATCAGGTTTAGCGTCAGTTCCGGCTCGGTGCCGATAGCGTTCAGGCCGGGCGTGTCGAGGATCACCAGGCCCTGCTTGAGCAGCGGGTGGGGGAAGTTGATGATGGCGTGGCGCCACAGCGAAATCTCGACCAGGCCCTCGTTGTCGAGCGTGACGGCCATGTCCGGATCTTCATCGTCGTACAGGCCATAGCGCTTGGCCTCGGCCACGGGCACGTGGCGCGTCAGGCTCACCTGCTTGAAGGCCTCGTACATGTCCTGGCCGGCCTCCAGGTTCAGCGGGATGACGGTCCAGGCGCCGGGCTGGTCGCGGTAGTCGCTGGTGGAGAGGTTCTCGGCCCGGGTCTCGATCGGCAGCAAGCGGATCGACGGCGGGAAGGCCGGGTCGTACATCAGCTCCGTGGGGCACATGGTGGTGCGGCCGGCGGCCGAGGGCAGGATGCGCTGGCCGTAGTCGGCGAAGAAGATGGCGTTGATCAGTTCCGATTTACCGCGCGAAAATTCGGCCACGAAGGCCACTGACAGCTTGTCGTCGGCCAGCCGCGCCAGCGTGCGCGCGATGCGCTGCTCGGCGGCCTGGTCGGCCAGTTCGGCGCTGTTGACCCAGGCCTGGTAATGCTTCAGGGCCGTCACCACGCCTTCGCGCCACGCGCTGTATTGTTGGAAATCGCGCACCATGATGCTCCCTTTGCCCGGCTGGTCCGTTGTTGTTTTCACTATTTCTGGCATACGACGCAATAGAAGGTGGAACGTTGGCCCTGCTTGATCTGGCGTACCGGCGTGCCGCACACCCGGCATGGCACGCCAGCACGATCATAGACGAAATACGACTGCTGGAAATAACCGGACTGGCCGTTCACGCTAATAAAGTCGCGCAGCGTGCTGCCGCCCTGGACGATGGCCTCGGCCAGCACGGCGCGCACGGCCCCGGCCAGCTTCTCGTAGCGGGCCAGGCTGATGCGGCGGGCCGGCGTTTTCGGGTTGATGCCGGCCCGGAACAGGCTCTCGGACGCGTAGATGTTGCCCACGCCGACCACGATGTCGCCCGCCAGCAGCACCTGCTTGACGGCCGCGCCGCGCCCGCGCGTGTGGGCGTACAGCAGCTGGCCGGAAAAGCCATCCTCCAGCGGTTCCACGCCCAGGCCGCGCAGCAGCACGTGCTGGGCCAGTTCGCCGTCCCCGGCGCCATGCCACAGCACGGCGCCGAAGCGGCGCGGGTCCGTCAGGCGCAGCACCTGGCGCCCATCCGGCCCCTCGACGACGAGGTCGAAATGGTCATGCTTGCCCGGCGCTATGCCTTCGGGGAGCACCCGCAAGTGGCCCGACATGCCCAGGTGGATGATCAAGGTGCCGTGGTCGAAATGCAGCAGCAGATACTTGCCGCGCCGGCCGGTGGCGCGCACGGCGTGGCCGGGCAGCGTGGCGGGCAGCTGGGGCGGGAACGGCCAGCGCAAACCGTCGCGGCGCTGCACCACGGCCCGCACGGTGCGGCCTTCCAGGTGGGGGGCGACGCCGCGGCGGGTGACTTCGACTTCTGGCAATTCTGGCATCGGGGAACAGGTCTCGCTGGTAAAAGGGGCGCAACAGGGAAGTTGGTCCTGCCTGGGTGGAATATTTCGTTACACTGGGAGCAGACGCGGGCGCCGCGTTGAGCGTAAAATCTGTCACTAGCGCCACCCCAGTGCCTTCCGTCCGACCTGCCAGGATTTCCCTTTGAAAAACGCTTTCGCCATTGTAACCCTGTCCGTCCTCATGTCGGCGTGCGCCGTCGCGCCGCGCGGTTCGCGCGAGGCGGCCGCGCCGCCGTCGCCGGCAACGGCGGAAGACGGTGCGGCCACGCCGGCGTCCGCAGCCACGCCGGCGTCGGCGCCGGCCGAGGATGCGCTGCCCGGCGTCGAGCTGACCAGCGACATGCTGTACAAGCTGACCAAGGCGGAACTGGAATTCAAGCGCGGCCAGTGGCAGGGCCCGTACATGACGATGATGACGCTGGCCCAGCAAACGCGCGACCCGCGCCTGGCCAAGCGCGCGGCGGAAATGGCGCTCACGGCCAAGCAGGGCCCGGAAGCGCTGGCAGCGATCCGCCTGTGGCGTGGCCTGGCGCCCAATTCGGAAGAGGCGGTGCAGTATTTCCTCGGCTTCGCCGTCGTCAACGACGACCTGTCGGAAGCGGAGCAGATCTTCGCCGACCGGCTGAAGGCGGCGCCGCCGGCAGGGCGCGGCCTGGCCATGTTCCAGATGCAGCAATTCCTGCTGCGCGCCAAGGACAAGGCGGCCGCCTACGCACTGACGGAGCGCGTGCTGGCGCCCTATGGCGACATGCTGGAAGCCCATCTGATCCTGGCCCAGAGCGCCTTCGCCAACAACGACCACGAGCGCGCCCGCGCCGAGGCGGACGCCGCATTGCGGCTGCGCCCGGACTCCGAGCTGGCCGTGCTGACCCAGGCCCAGGTGGCGCCCGATGTGGAAGGCGCCGTCAAGGTGCTGACTGATTTCCTGGCGCGCCACGCGGGCGCGCGCGAAGTGCGCGCAGCCTACGCCCGCATCCTGGTCGACAACAAGCAGTACGACGAGGCCCGCAAGCAGTTCCTGCTGCTGCTCAAGGACCAGCCCGACAACCTGGCCACGCTGTATGCACTGGGCGTGACGGCCATGCAAAGCCAGGACCTGGCCAGCGCCGAGGATTACTTCAAGCGCTTCGTCGCCGTGCTGGGCGACCATCCGTCCGATGAGCGCGACCCGTCCAAGGTGTTGATGATCCTGTCCCAGCTGGCCGAGGAACGGGGCGACTTCGACGCGGCCGCCCAGTGGCTGGAGAAGGTGGAAGCGAACGACAGCCGCGTGTACCTGACGGCACGCCTGAAACGGGCCCAGCTCACGGCCCGCAAGGGCGAGGTGGACGAGGCGCGCAAGCAGCTCGACGCGCTGCAAACGTCGGACCCCGTGGAGCAGGCCCAGATCATCCAGACCGACGCCCAGATCCTGCGCGACGCCGGTGACACCCGCACCGCGTTCACGGTGCTGCAGAACGGCCTCAAGCGCTTCCCCGATAACGCCGACCTGCTGTACGACTTTGCGCTGGCGGCGGAAAAACTGGGCGAACTCGACGTGATGGAAAAGAGCTTGCGCCAGGTGATAGAGACGGTGCCCGACAACCATCACGCCCTGAACGCGCTCGGCTATTCGCTGGCCGAGCGCAATGTACGCCTGACAGAAGCGTTCGCGCTGATCGACAAGGCGCTCAAGATGGCGCCCGGCGACCCCTTCATCATGGACAGCATGGGCTGGGTGCAGTTCCGCCTGGGCCACCTGACCGAGGCCGAGGACATGCTGCGCCGCGCCTACGCCCTGCGCAGCGATCCCGAGATCGCCGTCCACCTCGGCGAAGTGCTGTGGGTCAAGGGCGACCAGGCGGGCGCGCGCAAGATGTGGTCCGAAGCGAAAGCCAAGGACCCCAAGAACGATGCGCTCAAGAGCACGCTGGCGCGCCTGAACCAGAGCCTGTAAGGACCGATGATCAAATTTCACTCCCCGCTGGCCGCGCTGGCCGCCTCGTTCGTTTCCTTCGCTGTGCTGGCTGGCTGCGCCACGCCATCCGCGCCCCTGTCCACGGCCGTCGTCGCGCCTTACCAGGCCGCCATCGAACTCAATGGCCATCTGTCGGTCAACTACCTCAAGGATGGCCGGCGCCAGGCGGCGTCGGTCGGATTCAACTGGCTGCAGACGGCCAACCGCACCGACGTCACCTTGGCCTCGCCGCTCGGTTCGACCATCGCCATCATCACCGTCGCGCCCGGCTACGCCAGCCTGACGGAAGCGGGCAAGCCGCCCCGTGTGGCCGACGACATCGACAGCCTGAGCGCGCAGACGCTGGGCTGGACCTTGCCCGTGTCGGGCCTGCGCGACTGGCTGCAAGGCCATGCCATGGCGGCCGACGGCGGCCCGTTCGCGGCCAGTCCCGCGCACAGCAGCGTGACCACGCGCGATGGCTGGCAGCTTGATTACGTGTCGTGGCAGGACGACGGCGCCGCCGTGCCCCGGCCACGCCGCATCGACGTGGCGCGCGCCGCCGTGGGGGGGCTGGAAGACATGCAGATCCGCATCGTCATCGATGCCCCGGCAGCACCCTGAATTTCACCATTTGATTGCGATATGCCTAGTTTGAACCATTGCCCGGCCCCGGCCAAACTGAATCTGTTCCTGCACGTGAATGGCCGCCGCGCCGATGGCTACCATTTGCTGCAAACCGTGTTCCAGCTGATCGACCGCGGCGACACGCTGCACTACACGCTGCGCGACGACCATGAAATCCATCGCGTGACGGAGGTGGCCGGCGTGCCTGAGCAGCAGGACCTGATCATCCGCGCCGCCCACCTGCTGCAAGCGGAAGTGCTGCGCCGCACGGGCGCCTTGCCGCCCGGCGTCGACATCGCCATCGACAAGATCCTGCCCATGGGCGGCGGCCTCGGTGGCGGCTCATCCGATGCGGCCACCACGCTGATGGCGCTCAATCATTTGTGGCGCGCCGGCCTGACGCGCGAGGAGCTGATGGCGCTGGGCCTGCCGCTGGGCGCCGACATCCCATTCTTCATCTTCGGCCAGACCGCGTTCGCTGAAGGCGTGGGCGAGGCCATGCAGCCGGTGCGCGCGCCTGATTGCTGGTACGTGGTGATCGAGCCGGGCGTGGCAGTGCCGACCGCGAAAATTTTTTGCTCGGAACATTTGACAAGGAATACTCCGCCCGTCATAATATCGGACTTTTCCAGCTACCTCGAAAAACAAACGAGTTTGAAAGGGTACGGAAAGAACGATTTACAGCAAGTGGCAACGCAGTTATTCCCGCCGGTAGCCGAGGCGATCGAATGGCTCGCTGCTTACGGTGACGCCAGGATGACTGGCTCCGGAGCTTGTGTGTTTTGTGCGGTTGGCAGTGAAGTCGAAGCGGACGCGGTGCTCAGAAATGTGCCTGCCAAGTGGGTTGCCTGGAAAGCCAAAGCACTGGACAAGCATCCCATCGCCAGCTTGTTGTGAGTAGGAAAAAAGATTTGGCTTAGCGTGAAGTTTCCGGTAGAATGCCGGGCATGTAACGACAAGCAGTCAGTTGCGTAGGGGAATCGCCAAGCTGGTTAAGGCACCGGATTTTGATTCCGGCATACCAAGGTTCGAATCCTTGTTCCCCTGCCATTCATTTTCTCTGCGATTCTGTCGAGGCGAAGTTGGCCTCCAGCCAGAGGGAAGGCAGATGATGCCGCCCACGCGGGTCATTCATAGTACAGCGCCACGCGGGCTTACCGCTGGCGACTTTTCAGAAATTTTCACACTCTATCTCTGGGACTCCCAATGGCTTACGAAAACCTGATGGTTTTTACCGGCAACGCTAATCCTGCGTTGGCAGAAGGAGTCGCAAAAAACCTCGGCATTCCACTCGGCAAGGCAAACGTCTCGAAGTTCTCGGACGGCGAAGTGATGGTTGAAATCAACGAGAACGTCCGTGGTAAGGACGTGTTCGTGCTGCAATCGACCTGCGCTCCGACCAACGACAACCTGATGGAACTGATCCTGATGGTTGACGCTCTGAAACGCGCATCGGCAGGCCGCATCACGGCCGCCATTCCTTACTTCGGTTATGCCCGCCAGGACCGCCGCCCACGTTCGGCGCGCGTGGCCATCTCGGCCAAGGTGGTGGCCAACATGCTGGAAGAAGCGGGCGTCGAACGCGTCCTGATCATGGACCTGCACGCGGACCAGATCCAGGGCTTCTTCGACATCCCGGTCGACAATATCTACGCTTCGCCGATCCTGCTGGGCGACCTGCAGAAGAAAAATTACCAGGACCTGCTGGTGGTGTCGCCCGACGTGGGCGGCGTGGTCCGTGCCCGTGCGCTGGCCAAGCGCCTGGGCTGCGACCTGGCCATCATCGACAAGCGCCGTCCCAAGGCCAACGTGTCCGAAGTGATGAACATCATCGGTGAAGTGGAAGGCCGCAACTGCGTGATCATGGACGACATGGTCGATACGGCCGGCACCCTGGTCAAGGCCGCTGAAGTGCTGAAAGAGCGCGGCGCCCAGAAAGTGATCGCCTATTGCACCCACGCCGTGCTGTCCGGTCCCGCCATCGACCGCATCACCAGCTCGTCGCTCGATGAACTGGTGGTGACGGACACGATTCCGCTGTCGGACGCGGCCAAGGCTTGCGGCAAGATCCGCCAGCTGACCTGCGCACCGCTGCTGGCCGAGACGTTCAAACGCATCATCAAGGGCGATTCCGTGATCTCCCTGTTTATCGACTAAGATAGACAACAGTATCAGCAACACCGGCGGCGCCTGGCTTTGTTAGCCGAGCGCCGTTGTGTTTTTCCGGATTCATGAGCGTTGCTTGCTCATTCTTGAAGTGCCCTGGTCGCGGGGCGCTTCCTAACACGGGGCGCGAGCCCTGTATTTTTTGGAGTATCACATGAAAGTTGTCGCATTCAAACGCGAATTGCAAGGTTCCGGAGCGAGCCGCCGCCTGCGTAATTCCGGCCAGACCCCTGGCATCGTCTACGGTGGCACCGAAGCCCCAGTGACCATCGCCCTGGACCACAACGCCCTGTACCACGCGCTGAAAAAAGAAGCGTTCCACTCGTCGATCCTGGATCTGGAAATCGACGGCCAAGTCCAGCAAGTGCTGCTGCGCGACTTCCAAGTCCACGCATACAAGCAACTGGTACTGCACGCTGACTTCCAGCGCGTTGACCCGAACGCCAAAGTGCACATGAAAGTTGCCCTGCACTTCGTGAACGCCGACGTGTCGCCAGCCGTCAAGCTGCACGGCGCCAACATCAGCCACGTGCTGAACGAAATCGAAGTGTCGTGCCTGCCAAAAGACCTGCCAGAGTTCATCACCGTTGACCTGGCAAACGTGGACGTGGGCCACTCGGTGCACATCGCCGACCTGACCCTGCCAGCCGGCGTGACCGCCGTGACCCACGGTTCGAACCTGACCGTTGCTACCGCTTCCGTGCCAGCCGGCCACGTTGCTGCTGAAGCAGCCGCCGCGCCTGCCGCTGAAGAAAAGCCAGCCGCCAAAGGCAAGAAGTAATCTTCACGCCGCAGCGATGCGGAAGTGAATGAAAAACCCGCCGGCGCGAGCCTGGCGGGTTTTTTTACGGCGCGCCGTTTTGCGCGCAATGAGAATTCTTAACGATAGAAACGCCATGCCCATCCGCCTGATCGTCGGCCTCGGCAACCCCGGCCCCGAATACGAACAAACCCGCCACAACGCCGGCTTCTGGCTGGTCGACAACCTGGCCAACAGCCTGCCCGGCGCGCGCCTGCAGCGCGAGACGCGCTTTAACGCGCTGGTGGCCAAGACCGCCATCGCCGGCCATGAAGTATGGCTGCTGGAACCGCAAACCTATATGAACCGTTCCGGCCAGTCGGTCGGCGCGCTGGCGCGCTTCTACAAGATCGCGCCGGAGGAAGTGCTGGTGGTGCACGATGAGCTGGACCTGATGCCAGGCGTGGCGCGGCTCAAGCGGGGCGGCTCGGCCGGCGGCCACAACGGCCTGAAGGACATCACGGCCGCGCTGGGCACGCAGGATTACTGGCGGCTGCGGCTGGGTATCGGCCATCCCCGTTCCCTGAGCTTGCAGCAGCAGGTGGCCGACTTCGTGCTGCACCGCCCGCGCCGCGAAGACCAGGAACTGATCGAGCAAGCCATCGATAAAAGCTTGCTGGTGATGCCGCAGATTTGCGAAGGTAAATTCGAGGCGGCTACCATGAAATTGCATACGGCCTGATAGTACGGGCAGTCCGGGCCGCGGCCCGGACTTGTGCGCCCCCGGGGCGCGGCCCGGACCTTCACTGGCGGATCTTCACTTCACCTTTTGCGCGCCTACTTCGTCGCCGCAATCCAGCGGTCCACCCGCGCCTCCAGGATAGGCAGCGGCAGCGTGCCGTCGCCGATCACCACGGCGTGGAAGGCCGGATAGCTGAACTTGTCGCCCAGCGCCTGCTGCGCCCGCTCGCGCAGTTCCAGGATTTTCAGCGCGCCGATCTTGTAGCTCAGCGCCTGGGCCGGCGTGGCCATGTAGCGTTCGATCTGGTTGCGCGCGCGCGCTTCGCTGAAGCCCAGCGTGTCCATCGTGTACTGGATCGCCTGCTCGCGCGTCCAGCCCTTGGCGTGCATGCCCGTATCCACCACCAGCCGCACGGCGCGCAGCATTTCCGCGTTCAGGTGGCCGTAGTAGAACTCCGGCTGCGCGTACAGGCCGAACTGGCGCCCCAGCGTTTCGCTGTACAGCGCCCAGCCTTCCGTGAACGCCGCACTGTTGGGGTTCTCCGTGTTGAACTTGCGGAAGTCCGGCAGCGGCAATTCCTTCAGCAGCGCCGCGTGCAGGTGGTGGCCGGGCAAGCCCTCGTGCAGGAACAGGCTGACCATGCCGAACGTGCTGTACTTGTGCGCATCGTTCACCACGGGCCAGAACACGCCGGGATGGGAGCCATCGGCCGCCACCGGCGTGTAGTGGTCCGACGCCGTGGCGCGGGTCAGCTCCGGCTCCAGTTGCAGATCCAGCTTGGCCTTGGGCAGCAGGCTGAAATAGGCAGGCAGCTTTTCCAGCACCGTGTCGTTGATCTTGCGATAGGCGTCCAGCACCTGCGCGTCGCTGGTGTATGGCTTGTATTTCGCCTGCGCGCTGACCCACTGCGGCAGGTCTTTGGCGGGGCCGTCGTAGCCCAGCTTGGGACCGAGTTCCACCAGTTGCTGCTGGATGCGCGCCACTTCCTTCAGGCCCAGCGCGTGGATCGCGTCCGGCGTCAGCGGCAGGTTGGTGGCGTCCTTGATGCGGGCCTGGTACCAGGCCGCGCCGTTCGGCAGGGCGCTCCAGCCGGTGCTGGTGCGGCTGGCGGGCAGGTATTCTTTTTCCAGGAAGGTGCTCAGGCGTTCGAGCGCCGGCTCCAGTTTTGTCGCGATCAACTGGCGGTAGGCCGTCGTCAGGCGCTGCTTGTCGGCGGCGGAAAAATCGGCCGGCAGGTTCTTGATCGGGGTGTAGAAGATGTTCGTTTCCGGCGTGGCGCTGCGCAGTTGCTGGAACTGGGGCAGCATGGCCAGCGTGATCGCTTTCGGCTGCACGACGCCGGTGCGCATGCCCTCGCGCATGTTGGCGATGGCCTGGTCTATCCACCCGGGCAGCTGGGTCAGGCGGCTCAGGTAGGCGTCGTATTGCCTGGGCGTGGACAGCGGCTGCGAACCGGTGCCGCCCGCGTAGTTGGCCAGCGTGCTGGGCACGTTATCCATCTGGTCCAGCGGCAGCAGGTGTTCGGGGAAGGGCGCCAGGTCCAGCGCGCATTGCAGTTCGTAGGCCAGCAGGTCGTAGTTCAGTTGATCCTGGTCGGCCAGCGCGGTGCGCGGGATGGCGCGCAGTTGCTGCTGCATGCGGCGGTACAGCGCGAACTGCCGGGCGCGCGCCTTGGGCACGATGTTCATGCCGATCTGGTCGTCGTAGCGGCTGTCGCCGTTGGCGGTGGCGTACAGCAGCGGATCGAAGCGGGCGCGGGCCTGGTAGAACGCGTCGGCCAGCTGGTTCAGCTTCTGTTGCGCGGGCGACTGGGCCATGGCCGTGGCGGGCGCGGCGGCCAGTGCGGGAGCGCTGCACAGTGCGCAGCCGATCAGGCTGGCGAGCAGGGCGGTGGTAGCCAGCCTGGCGCGGGTAGGGGAAAGCGGCATCGAGGGTCTCCTGTTTTTGGGTGGCGACAGGATACCCCAGATCGCGCCTTTACAGCTTCGCCAGCACGGCCCGCACGTTGTCGGGAATGGTGACGGGCTTGTTGGTGGCGCGGTCCACGTACACGTGCACGAAGTGGCCGGCGGCGGCCGGCACCGGCTCGTCGTTGCGGTAGATGCCGATTTCATAACGCACGCTGGAGTTGCCCAGTTTGCTCACGCGCAGTCCCACGTGCAGCAGGTCGGGGAAGGAGAGCTGGCTGAAGTAGGCGCAGGCGCTGTCGACCACGTAACCGACCAGCTGGTCGTTGTGGATGTCGAGCACGCCCTCCTCGATCAGGAACTGGTTCACGGCCGTGTCGAAATAGCTGTAGTACACGACATTGTTGACGTGGCCATATTGGTCGTTGTCTATCCACCGCGTGGGGATAGTCATGAAGTGGCGGAATTGCTCCCGTCCGGCATTGCGCAAGATCATGCGATTTCCTGTTTGGTGAATAAAACTTTCATTTTAGCGCCCATTGTCGGGTATTTTTTTGAATAGCGGTGGCGAGAGAGTTACAATTGTTCCTTGAACGCTGCAAAACAGCACAATTTCCAGCAAACGCCGCCTCGCCGGCCGTTTTTCAGTGCCGCTCGCCGGCATGATTGATTAATTAAAGGTTTTTCATGAGTCTCCAATGCGGCATCGTCGGCCTGCCCAACGTCGGCAAGTCCACCCTGTTCAACGCCCTGACCAAGGCCGGTATCCCGGCCGAAAACTATCCGTTCTGCACCATCGAACCCAACGTGGGCGTGGTGGAAGTGCCTGATCCGCGCATGGCCGCGCTGGCCGAGATCGTCAAGCCCGAGCGCATGGTCAACGCCATCGTCGAATTCGTAGACATCGCCGGCCTGGTGGCGGGCGCCTCCAAGGGCGAGGGCCTGGGCAACCAGTTCCTGTCCCACATCCGCGAGACCGATGCCATCGTTAACGTCGTGCGTTGCTTCGAGGATGACAACGTGATCCACGTGGCCGGCAAGATCAGCCCGCTCGACGACATCGAAGTGATCCAGACCGAGCTGGCCCTGGCCGACATGGGCACGGTGGAAAAAGCCATCCACCGCGAAAACAAGAAAGCCCGCTCCGGCGACAAGGACGCGGCCAAGCTGGTGGCCCTGTGCGAACGGCTGATGCCGCACCTGAACGAAGGCAAGCCGGTGCGCACCATGGGCCTGGACGCCGACGAGATGGCGCTGATCAAGCCGCTGTGCCTGATTACGGCCAAGCCGGCCATGTACGTGGCCAACGTGTCCGATACCGGCTTCACCAACAACCCGCTGCTGGACCAGCTGACCAAGTTCGCCGCTGCGCAGAACGCGCCCATCGTGGCCATCTGCGCCGCCATCGAGTCGGAAATCGCCGACCTGGACGACGCTGACAAGACCGCCTTCCTGGCCGACATGGGCATGGAAGAGCCGGGCCTGGACCGCCTGATCCGCGCCGCCTACAAGCTGCTGGGCCTGCAGACCTACTTCACGGCCGGCGTGAAGGAAGTGCGCGCCTGGACCATCCACACGGGCGACACGGCGCCACAGGCGGCCGGCGTGATCCACACCGACTTCGAGCGCGGCTTCATCCGCGCCCAGACCATCTCCTACGACGACTTCATCGCCTACAAGGGCGAGGCCGGCGCCAAGGAAGCGGGCAAGATGCGCGCCGAAGGCAAGGAATACGTGGTCAAGGATGGCGATGTGCTGAACTTCCTGTTCAACGTCTAAACGTGTCAGCATCCGTTCGCATCCCGGCGGATGCGAACGAATGATCAAGCCCCGGTTCCTGCCAAGGTGCCGGGGCTTTTTCTTTGCGCGCCTGATCCGCGGCCGATAGCGGATTGAAAGGTTGGGCCGATATAGTCGTCACTGACCCTGGGGCCATGCCCAAGGTGAACAGAAGATTTTAATTTCCAGAGACGACAGTAAGCCCATGAATACTTCCCACGCCCGCCATGCCGACGGCGGTACACCCGCCCAACTCCCCCCATCGCGCACCCCGCTCGAGGACAGCGCCGGCAAGCCGCATGGCAAGACGCCATGGCATATTTACGCGTGGCGGGTGATGGATACGCGGGTCGGCCTGATTCCATTGCCGATCTATTTGCTGCTGCTGGCGCTGCTCGGCGGCTTTATCGCGCTGGGCAAGCTGCCGACCGACATCTCGGTGTCGATCGCCGTGCTGGCCGTCGGCGGCTTCACCTGCGCCGAGTTCGGCAAACGGATGCCGCTGTTGCGCAACATCGGCGCGGCCGCCATCTTCGCCACCTTCGTGCCTTCGTTGCTGGTCTACCTGCACGCGATACCGCCCGTGCTGCTGAAGAACGTGGTGGAATTTACCAAGGTGAGCAATTTCCTGTACCTGTTCATCGCCTCGATCATCGTCGGCAGCATTTTCAGCATGGACCGCACGGTGCTGGTGCAGGGTTTCCTGAAGATTTTCGCGCCGCTGGCGGCCGGCACCGTGGTGGCCGCGCTGGTGGGCACGCTGGTCGGCGCCATGCTCGGCCTGGGCTGGCAGCACACGCTGTTCTTCATCGTCGTCCCCATCATGGCCGGCGGCGTGGGCGAGGGCGCCATCCCGCTGTCGATCGGTTACGCGGCCATCCTCGGCCAGGCGCAAGGCGATATGTTCGCGCAGGTGCTGCCGCCGGTGATGCTGGGCAGCCTGTGCGCCATCCTCATGGCGGGCACGCTCAATTTCGTTGGCAAGCGCTACCCGCAGCTGACCGGCGAAGGGCGCTTGCAACCGGGCGTCGAGAACGAGGCGCGCGTCGTCGAGCTGCCCGCCGGTACGGTCGATGTGGCCCAGGTGGCCGCCGCCGGCGTGACCGCGATCTCCCTGTACATGGTGGGCCTGATGTCGGCCAAGCTGTTCGACTTCCCGGCGCCGGTGGTGATGCTGTTTGTCGCCGTCCTGTTCAAGCTGGGGCGGCTGGTGTCCCCGCAGTTGCAGCAGGGTTCGCTGGTGGTCTACAAATTCTTTTCCACCGCGGTGACCTATCCGCTGCTGTTCGCCATTGGCGCCGCCATGACGCCGTGGGAAAAGTTGATCGCCGCCTTCACGCTGGCCAACCTGGCCACCATCGTGGCGACGGTCGCGGCCCTGATGGCGACGGGCTTTCTGGTGGCCCGCCGCATGAACATGTATCCGATCGAGGCGGCCATCGTCAACGCCTGCCATAGCGGACAAGGCGGAACGGGCGACGTGGCCATCCTCACGGCCGCCAATCGCATGCAACTGATGCCGTTCGCGCAGATCGCCACCCGCATCGGCGGCGCCATCGTCGTGACCCTGGCGCTGTTCGCGCTGGCGCGGCTGGCGGGATAAATCAGTCGCGCATGGCCGGATTTCCGTTG
This sequence comes from Rugamonas fusca, assembly GCF_014042365.1. Taxonomy (GTDB): domain Bacteria; phylum Pseudomonadota; class Gammaproteobacteria; order Burkholderiales; family Burkholderiaceae_D; genus Rugamonas; species Rugamonas fusca. Next base: position 192,215 of record NZ_JACEZS010000008.1, on the reverse strand, counting down.
GGGCGCAAAAGAAATTAAGCCGCGCATCGACGCGGTTTGCTATTCTTGTCGCGTTTCTTTGTCGTGCCGAAAAACCTGGACGGATTACCTGATGAAGCTATCGCAAGCGGACACTATCGCCCGCGCCTGCATGGACGCCGCCGAGCTGATCTCGCAGGCCGATGGCCTGCTGATCACGGCCGGCGCCGGCATCTCCATCGATTCCGGCATGCCCGACTTTCGTGGCGACCGTGGCTTCTGGCACGCCTATCCCGGCCTGGGCACGCTCGGCATGCGATTCCACGAGATCGCCAATCCGCGCGCGTTCCGCGACCGGCCGGAAGTGGCGTGGGGCTTCTACGGCCACCGGCTGGCGCTGTACCGCGCCACCGCGCCCCATGCCGGCTTTGGGATGTTGAAGGAACTGGCCAGCGCGATGCCCAAGGGCGCGTTCGTCTTCAACAGCAACGTCGATGGCCATTTCCAGAAGGCGGGTTTCGATCCGGAGCGCGTGGCCGAATGCCACGGTTCTATCCACCACATGCAATGCCTGGCCGGCTGTGGCCAGCCGCGCTGGCCGGCCGGCGATTTTGTGCCCGTCGTCGACAACGCCACCTGCACGCTGCGATCAGCCTTGCCGCGCTGCCCCGCGTGCCACGGCGTGGCCCGTCCCAACATCCTGATGTTCAACGACGATGGCTGGATCGCGGACCATGCGGACCGCACCATCAGCCGCCTCGAGACCTGGCTGGCGCGCCTGCAGCGTCCCGTGGTGCTGGAGATCGGCGCCGGCACCGCCATTCCTACCGTGCGCAGGTTCGGTGAGTCCATCGGTTGCCCGCTGATCCGCGTGAACACGGGCGAGTCACAAGTGGGCCTACGCCGCGACATCGCCATTCCGCTGGGCGCGCTCGATGGCCTGAGCCGGATACACGCCGCGTTCAAGAAACTGGCGGCGTAGGCCAATTACGCGTCCTTTTCCGTGGCCGGCAGCGCCGGCTTGACGGTATTGCGCGACAGCGTGCCATCTTCCGTGCGTTCATCCTCGCGGAACGTGCCGCTCCAGCTGTCGCCGTTCTTCCAGGTCAGCGTGCCTTTGCCGTGGCGCAGGTTGGAGCGCCACTGGCCTTCGTAGCGGTCGCCGTTGGCCCACTCCATGCGGCCCGTGCCGGTACGGTAGCCGGCCGCCAGGTCGCCCACGTACACGTCACCGTTGGCCCACGTCACCTTGCCGTTGCCGGTGTAGGTGGCCTGGTTGGCATCGAGCACGAACGCGCCTTCGATCACGGCGTCGCCCGCCTGCACGCGGATAGTGGGTGCGGTGGCGGCGGCGGCCACGGCGGCGGCCGCCGTGCCGGGCAGGGGCGCGTCCGACACATACGTCTCCAGCACGTTCGGATCGACCGTGTTGGTGACGGCGTAGGTGATGGGGCCATTCGGATCCTCGCCGTTCAAGGCCAGTTGCACGCGTTCGGCATTGCCGCTCTTGTCCGCGTAGCCCATCATCCATTTCAGGCGTTCCTCGTCGAACACGAAGGCGTTCTGCGCCATCGATTGCGAGGCCAGCTTGTAGTGCAGCGTGTAGGCGGCGATCGGGTCGCGCCCCAGCTTGGCCATGCGGGCTATGGCCCACTGGTCGGCCATGTAGAAGCCGGTGCCGGCCACCCAGGACACGCCGCTCAGGCTGTCCCTGAACACGCTGGCGGCCTTGAGCGAATCGATCGCCACTGATTGCGCCTGGCTGCGCGCGACGGTCAACAGCGCGTTCTGCGCCTTGGCCCGCAGCGAGGCGGCCGCCTCGTCCGCCGCCACCTTGGCCGCCGCCTCCAGCGCGGCCTGGCCGGCGGCGCGGCTGGCCTGGGCGCTGGCCGCCGCCGCCGCGGCCGCGTTGGCCGAGCTGGCCACCGCGCTCACGCCACTGACGACGCTGGCGATGGTGATGCCGGTTTTGACGATCTTCATGCCGTAGTGGTACACCTTCATGCGCGCGCCCGCCTCCTCGGACAAGCCCTGGGTCCACAGCACCATCCACAGCGCTTCGTCCGGTGTCAGGTCTTGCGCGAACAGGTCCAGCGGGTGGGTGCTTTGCAGCCAGTGGTAGCCTTGCGCTTCCGTCGCCTCCGGCGCGGCGATGTTGACGTGGCCACGGCAGACTTCGACCGGCGTGACGGTAACCTTGCGGCCGCCGGCCAGCTTGAGCTTGAACGGACGGCCGTCGTCGCGCAGGCTGTTGAGTTCCTCCAGCATCTTGGCCGTATCGGCCTTCGAGTAACCGTCCACTTCCTCGATATGGTCGCCCAGCGCCAGACCCGATTCGCGTGTGGCCGCGATCACGGTCAGGCGCTCGTCTACCCGCAAGCCGCGCACCCAGGCGATCTTCTTTTGCTTGGGCAGGTCGTAGGACGACGCCGTCACGAATGGCAGTTCATATTGCGTGCTGCAATCCTTGTCCTTCAGTTCGGCCGTCTTGATGATGCCGGGGCGCAGCGCCTGCTGGCCTTTGCCGTAGGTGCGGATGCGGGCCAGCAGTTTTTCGTCGACCGGGCTGCCGTCATCGACCGTGTAGGTGGTGCCGCAGCCGGCCAGCAGCAGGGCCAGTGGCAGCATGGGCGCCAGCGCGCGGTAGCGTTGGGGACGGATGGTGGCGCCACGGGGCGGCCGGGTTGGTGGGGTGCCGGATTTACGCATGCCATTCTTCTCTGGATAAGGTCAGCGGGTGGTTCGCAAAAGCACATCGTAAGCCATGGCGGGCGTTGCCAAAATGGCTTATTAGTACGTAAAGTTAATTTCCAGGTGGGAATTTATCCGGACTGTGGTTTAAATGCAATTGTCTACTTCCGGTTGCTCCTTGCATGTGGCTTGTTCGCACAAGTGCGTGGTAAGTGATGCCAGGCGGCGGCACGGCTGGTCATTTCACCAACGCCGCCAGGCCAGTTCGGTATAATCGCCCCATTGTCTTAGGCGTCCCGCCTTGGCGCTGCCGCGCCGGCCTCACTCTCCTCACTAGAAAAACACATTCCACATGGCATCTCCCAACGATAACGTCAGCATGGCGCTGTTCTGCGATTTTGAAAACGTGGCGCTCGGCGTGCGCGACGCCAATTACGACAAGTTCGATATCAAGCCGGTGCTGGAGCGCCTGCTGCTCAAGGGCAGCATCGTCGTCAAGAAGGCTTACTGCGACTGGGACCGCTACAAGGGCTTCAAGGCGCCCATGCACGAGGCCAACTTCGAGCTGATCGAAATTCCCCACGTGCGCCAGTCCGGCAAGAACTCGGCCGACATCCGCATGGTGGTCGACGCGCTCGACCTGTGCTACACCAAGTCGCACGTGGACACCTTCGTCATCATCTCGGGCGATTCCGATTTTTCGCCGCTCGTCTCCAAGCTGCGCGAGAACGCCAAGAAGGTGATCGGCGTGGGCGTCAAGCAGTCCACCTCGGACCTGCTGGTGGCGAACTGCGATGAATTCATCTTCTACGACGACCTGGTGCGCGAAAGCCGCCGCGCCGCCAAGCGCGATTCGCGCGATGCGCAGCCGGCCGTCAAGCGCACGCCCGAGGAGGAAAAGCGCCGCCGCGAGGACATGGAGAAGCGCCGCAACCAGGCCATGGAAATCGTGGTCGGCACCTTCGACGCGCTGGTGTCCGAGCGCGGCGACAGCGGCAAGATCTGGGCTTCCGTGCTGAAGGAGGCGATCAAGCGCCGCAAGCCCGATTTCAGCGAGTCGTACTACGGCTTCCGCACCTTCGGCAACCTGCTGGAGGAAGCGCGCGCCCGCGGCCTGCTGGAATTCGGCCGCGATGAAAAGTCGGGCGCTTACGTGTACCGCAGCAGCGGTGCCGCCAACGGCCACGTGCTGGCCGATGGTGCTGGCGTAGCGGAAGCGGCCGCACCGGCGGAAACGGTGGAAGCCCCGCGTCAGGAAGGCCGTCACGAAGGCCGCCAGGATGGCCGTCGTAGCCGCGGTCGTGGCCGTGGCCAGTCCGGCCGCCATGCGGAGCGCGGCGAGCGTGCCGAGGAAAGCGCCACGGAACTGGCGATGGACGCCGAACCGGAAGTGCTGGACGCGGAACCGTTCGAGTTGGTGGACGTGGTGGAGGTGGTGGAACTGGTCGAAGTGCTGGCCCCGGCCGAAGAGGGCGAAGTCATCGACCAGGCCGACATCATCGAGGCGGAACTGGTCGAGCCGCGCCAGGAAGGCCGTCATGGCCGTGGCAAGCGCGGTGGCCGCAAGCAGGCGGAACACAAGGGTGGCAAGGCAGCGGCCAGCGCGGCGGTGGATGCCGTGGCGGCCCAGTCGTCCGCGCCGGCCGAGGACGTGGCACCGGCGCACCCGGTCGACCAGGCGCCGGTCAGTCAAACGGCCCAAGCGACCCAGGCGGTGGAACCGGAGGCCGATGCCAAGCCGGCCAAGCCAGCCAAAGCCGCCAAGCCGCCAGCCAAGGGGGCCCGTGCCACCAAGGTCGCGGCCAAGAAGAAGTCCCCGGCCCAGGACAAGGCCAAGCCAGCCGCCACCGAAGCGGCGGACGCGGTGGAGGCTGCCGCCCCGGCAATCGCGCCGGTGCCCGAATCCGCACCGGCAGCGGATGCGCCTTCGGCCGCCGCGCAGGAGGCGGAAGCACCGGCCAAGCCAGCCCGCAAGCCCCAGCCGCGCGGCCGTCGTCCGCGCAAGGACGCCAAGTCCGAAGCATAAGCGCCCGCGCTGCGCGGCCCGGCGCAGCAAGGCGGTGCAGGTGTCACGTCAAGGTGCCAGGCCCCACGGTCTGACACCTTGCGCGCTTTCTGCCATACTTCACTTTTGGACAACCTTGCCGCGGCGCTCACTGCGCCGCCACGTGCCGTATGCCGACGCTGACCGCCATCACCCTCTATCCCATCAAATCCTGCGCCGGCCTGTCACTGCAGGAAGCCACGCTGACCGAAGCGGGTCTGATGACCCAGCACATCTACGACCGCGAATGGATGGTGGTTGATGCAGCAGGGCGCTTCATGACCCAGCGCGAGCATCCGCGCATGGCCCTGATCGTGCCGCGCCTGAAGGGCGAAACGCTGGAGTTGCGCGCGCCCGGCATGCTGCGGCTGGAGATTCCACTGGGCTTGCCCCATCCCGAGCAGGCCGTCGCGCGCACCGTGCAGGTGTGGGACGACAGCGTGCTGGCCTACGATTGTGACGCGCTCACGGCCACCTGGTTCAGCAACGCCATCGGCGTGCCGTGCCGGCTGGTGCGCTTCCACGCGGACGCGCTGCGCAAGGTCAGCGAGAAGTGGACCCAGGGCGTGGCTGCCACCACCCTGTTCTCGGACGGTTACCCGGTGCTGGTGGCCGGCGCCGCCTCGCTGGACGACCTCAACGCGCGCCTGGTGGCGGCCGGCCGCGACCCCGTGCCCATGAACCGCTTCCGCCCCAATCTCGTCATCGCCGGCCTCGAAGCGTTCGAGGAAGACTACGCGGCCGCCTACCGTTTGGGCGAGGCGGAACTGCGGCCCGTCAAGCCGTGCTCGCGCTGCCCGATCCCGTCCGTGGACCAGGATACGGCCCAGATCGGCCCCGATCCCGTGGACCTGTTGCGCAGCTACCGCGCCAAGCCGGAGCTCGATGGCGCGATTTGCTTCGGCATGAATGCCATCGTCATGGCCGGCGCCGGCCAGCGCATACGGCTGGGCCAGGAAGTCGATGTTGAATTGGCGTTTTTGTAATTGAATTTACTTTTTGGCATTTCCAACCTCTGTTTCTTGGCGTAATGTTGTAATCTGCCGGATGGTCAATTCCGTCACGATCCGGCCTGGTTACTGGTCATAGTCGCTATCGAGTAAGGGTTGGTTTTTATGACGCACACTGTCACCGGCGCGATGCCGTCCCACGCTGATCCCGCCACGCGGGCCAGCGAGCTGGCGGCGGAGAACCAGGCGCTGCGCGCGCGCATGGCCTACCTGCTGGAGCAGGCCGAGCGCAACCACTCGATCATGTGCCGCCACCAGGCGTTCGACCTCGACATCGTGGGGGCCGGCACCTTCCCGGAACTGGTGGGCACCATCTTCCGCAACCTGCCCGTGATCTCGGAACTGGAAAGCGTGACGCTGACCCTGATCGACGAGGATGCCGACATCCGCACCGTGATGGGCAAGCTGGGCGTGGTGTTCGCTGATTTTCCGCATCTGATTTTCGTCGAGCAGGTCGATGAACTGGGCTTCGACCTGGGCCGGCGTAACGCCAGCACGCCGGCGCCCAAGCCGCTGCTGGGCATGTACGATCCCGCGCGCCACGCGCTGCCGTTCCCCAACGCGCCGGCCGGGCTGCAAAGCGTGGCCCTGGTGCCGCTGATGCGCAACAAGCGCATCATCGGTTGCCTCAATCTGGGCAGCGTGGACCCGACCCGCTTCACGCCCAGCCTGGGCACGGACTTCATCGAGCACATGGCATCCATTATCGCCATCTGCCTGGAAAACGTGATCAGTAATGAGATGCTCAAGTACATCGGCCTGACCGATTCGCTCACGGGCGTCTACAACCGGCGCTACCTGGACCGGCGGCTGCTCGAGGAGATCGCGCGCGCGCGGCGCCAGCGCTACCCGATCTCGCTGATGTTCATCGATATCGACCACTTCAAGCGCGTCAACGACACCGTGGGCCACCAGGGCGGCGACGATGTGCTGCGCGAAGTGGCGGGCCGCATCAAGGACGAGTTGCGCTTGTCGGACGCGCTGGCCCGTTTTGGCGGCGAGGAATTCGTTGTGTTATTGATCGATGCGGACCTCGATAGCGCCGCCTTCGTGGCCGAGCGCATTCGCGCCAGCGTGGCCGGCACGCTGATCGGCCTGACGCAGGAAGTGCGCCTGTCCGTCACCGTGTCGATCGGCGTGGCCTGTCTTGATCCCGACCAGGCCGTGGGCGAACCGGAACTGGTGGCGCGCGACCTGCTCGCGCGCGCCGACGGCGCCTTGTACCAGGCCAAGGAGGGCGGGCGCAATCGCGTGATCCGCCACTTGCCCGCCTGAGAAAAGCGGGGTCAGGTCCGGCAACCTGCCAAATCGGTGGCGCGATGCCGGACCTGACCCCGCTTTCTTTGACCCCGCTTTTCGCTTAACGCAGCAGCCGGCTTTCGGCCCGGCTCACGGCATCGGCCGCGCCGCGCACCACCACCACATCGTCGGGCGCCAGCATGGTCTGGGCGTCCACTTCCAGCCGGCCCATGCCGCGCCGGATGCTGGCCACTTCCGCGCCCGTGTCCTCCAGCTTCAGCTCGCCGAGCGACTTGCCGATGGCGGCCGCGCCTTCGCTCAGCGTGACCGAATGCAGGCGCACCAGGTCCGCCTCCTCGCTGCTGTCGCTGGCGCCGTGGAAGTAGCCGCGCAGCGAGGCGTAGCGTTCCTCGCGCGCCGTCTGCACCCGGTGCACCACGCGCCGCAGCGGCACGCCCAGCATCACCAGCGCGTGCGAGGCCAGCATCAAGCTGCCTTCCATCAGTTCCGGCACCACTTCCGTCGCGCCGGCCGCCTTCAGCCGGTCCAGGTCCGTGTCGTCGTGCGCGCGCACGATCACGGGCAAGGTGGGCGCCAGCTCGTGCACCAGGTGCAGCACCTTGAGCGCCGATGGCGTGCTGGCATAGGTGATGACGACAGCGCTGGCGCGGTAGATGCCGGCCGCCACCAGGCTTTCGCGCCGGGCCGCGTCGCCGTAGGACACGTTGGCGCCGGCCGTTTGCGCCTCCTGCACCCGCTCCGGGTCCAGGTCCAGCGCGTGGTAGGCGATCTTTTCCTCGCCCAGCAAGGTGGCCAGGCTCTGGCCGCTGCGGCCGAAGCCGGCCAGGATCACGTGCTTCTGGGTCGACATGGTGCGGCTGGCGATCTTGGTCAGCGCCAGCGACTGCATCATCCATTCATTGCTCGACACCTTCATCACGATCTGGTCGGACTTGGCGATGATGAACGGCGCGGCCAGCATCGACAGCACCATCGAGGCCAGCACCACCTGCACCACGTCCGGCGCCAGCACATGGCTGCCGCCGGCCAGGTTGAGCAGCACGAAGCCGAATTCGCCGGCCTGGGCCAGCGCCAGGCCGGTGCGCAGGGCCACGCCGTCGGTGGCGCCGTACAGCTTGGCCAGGCCGGCGATCAGCGCGAACTTGAGCAGCACGGGTCCCACCAGCAACAGCAGCACCAGCCACCAGTTCTCCAGCACCAGGCGCACGTTGAGCAGCATGCCGATGGTGATGAAGAACAGTCCCAGCAGCACGTCGCGGAACGGCTTGATGTCTTCTTCCACCTGGTGCTTGTATTCCGTTTCCGAGATCAGCATGCCGGCCACGAACGCGCCCAATGCCAGCGACAGGCCGGCCCGCTCCGTGATCCAGGCCGCGCCCAGCGTCACCAAGAGCAGGTTGAGCATGAACAGTTCCTGCGAGCGGCGCTTGACGACGATGGTGAACCAGCCGCGCATCAGCTTCTGGCCCAGGAACAGCAGCAGCACCAGCACGCCCACGGCCTTGACGCCGGCCCAGCCCAGCGTTTCGAGCAGGCGGTCGGGCTGCTCCGTCAGCGACGGGATCAGGATCAGCAGCGGCACCACGGCCAGATCCTGGAACAGCAGGATGCCGATGATCTTGCGGCCATGGGCGCTTTCCAGCTCCAGCCGCTCGGTCAGCATCTTGGAGACGATGGCGGTGGACGACATGGCCATGGTCGCGCCCAGCGCCAGCGCGCCCTGCCAGCCCAGGTGCAAGCTGGCCGGCAGCACGTGGCCGATGGCCCAGCCAAAGCCCATGGCCAGCGCGATGGTGAACCCCACCTGCGCCATGCCCAGCCCGAACACGATGCTGCGCATGGCCATCAGCTTGGCGGTGGAAAATTCCAGCCCGATCGAGAACATCAGGAACACGACACCGAATTCGGCCAGCGTCTGGCTGGCTTCATTCTGCTCGGCCAGTCCCAGCGCGTGGGGGCCGATCAATATGCCCACGGCCAGGTAGCCCAGCATGGGGGGCATGTGCATCATCCGGAAGGCGACCACGCCGAGCACGGCCGCGCCCAGCAACAGGAGTGTCAGTTCCAGGGAAGAAAACATTTATATCCGACTCAAGGGTAGGGGATTCCGTTGTTTGTCAGCCTTTGTTACCACTGGCAAGTTTTTTGCTTACCCAATTCGGCTATACTTTCGGCATGAGTGTAACCCATGAAAAAACAATGCTGAAAGCTTTTGATCGAATTGACCCGGCCACCGCCAGCCGGGCGCTGGAACTGGCCCGCGAGACGTTGCAGATCGAAGGCGACGCCATCGCCGCCCTGCACGCGCGCCTGGCCACGGACGACAGCGTGGGCCGCGCCGTGGCGCTGCTGCTCAACTGCAAGGGCCGCGTCGTCGTGTCCGGCATCGGCAAATCCGGCCACATCGCGCGCAAGATCGCCGCCACGCTGGCCTCGACCGGCACCCCGGCCCTGTTCGTGCACCCGGCCGAGGCGGCCCACGGCGACCTGGGCATGGTGACGGCCGACGATGCTTTCATCGCCATTTCCTACTCGGGCGAAAGCGCGGAACTGATGGCCATCCTGCCCGTCGTCAAGCGCATGGGCAGCGCCCTGATCTCGATGACGGGCAAGCCCGGCTCCAGCCTGGCGCAGCTGGCCGACGTGCACCTGGACGTGTCCGTGGCCAAGGAAGCGTGCCCGCTGAACCTGGCGCCCACGGCCTCCACCACCGTCACGCTGGCGCTGGGCGACGCGCTGGCCGTGGCCCTGCTGGACCTGCGCGGTTTCAAGGAAGAGGATTTTGCCCGCTCCCATCCGGGCGGCGCCCTGGGCCGCCGTTTGCTGACCCACGTGCGCGACGTGATGCGCAGCGGCGCCGACGTGCCGCGCGTGACGGCCGACGTCAAGCTGACCGACGCACTGCTGGAGATCACCCAGAAGGGCATGGGCATGACGGCCATCGTGGACGCGGACGGCCGCCCGATCGGCGTGTTCACGGACGGCGACTTGCGCCGCATGATAGAGAAGGTGCAGGACTTCACCCAGGTCGTGATCCGCGACGTCATGCACGCCAACCCGCGCTCCATCACGGCCGAGAAGCTGGCCGTGGACGCCGTGGCCGTGATGGAGCAGTTCCGCATCAACCAGATGCTGGTGGTGGACGAGGCGGGCAAGCTGGTGGGCGCCCTGCACATCCACGACCTGACCCGCGCCAAGGTGATCTGATGAAGGACGCCTACAAGCTGGAAAACGTGGCCCGCGCCGCCAAGGTCAAGCTGATGATCTTCGACGTGGACGGCGTGCTCACGGACGGCAGCCTGCACTACGGCGCCGACGGCGAGGCGCTCAAGACCTTCAACGTGCACGATGGCCTGGGCATCAAGCTGCTGCAGGAATCGGGCGTGCAGACGGCCATCATCAGCGCGCGCGTGTCGCCGCAGGTGGTCAAGCGGGCGGCCGACCTGGGCATCGCCTTCCTGCACCAGGGCGGGCACGACAAGCTCACGCCGTTCAACGCCCTGCTGGAAAAGACGGGATTGACGGCCGAGCAGGTGGGCTTCATCGGCGACGACGTGGTCGACCTGCCCATCCTGAGCCGGGTCGGCTTCGCCGTGGCCGTGCCCAATGGCCGCGCCGACGTGGTGAGCCGCGCGCACCATGTGACGGAAGCGTCGGGCGGCCGCGGCGCCGTGCGCGAAGTGTGCGAATTCCTGCTGCGCGCGCAGGGCAACTACGACAAGATCATGGCGCAGTTCCTGGTCTGAGGCCACACCATGCATAAGAAGACCGCACACCGCTGGCGCCTGTCCCTGATCATGTTGTTCGGGGTGGCGTTCGCGCTCGGCACGTTCTGGCTGGTACAGGTGGTCAACCAGGCCGGCCGCCAGGCCGAGGAGGACAGCCACCGCAACGAGCCTGATTACATCATCGAGCGCTTCAGCTTCGTGCGCCTGAACCAGGCCGGCCAGCCCAGCTACATCATCGCCGGCGACAAGCTGACCCACCACCCGGCCGATGATTCGTCCGACGTGGAACACCCGACGGTGCACAGCCTGTCGGGCGACCAGCCGCCCATGAACGTGCGCGCCCGGCAGGCGCGCGTGGACCAGGACAACAGCCGCGTCAAGCTCACGGGGGACGTGCGCATCGACCGTCCGGCCACGGCCACCAGCGAGGCCATGCAAATGAACACGTCCGCGCTGACCTTGTACCCGGACGACGAGAAAATGGAAACGGACCAGCCGGTCACGCTGCAACTGGGCGCGTCCAGCGCCAGCGGCACCGGCATGAAGGCCGACAACGCCACGCGCCAGATCCAGCTGGGCGGGCGCGGCCAGATCCACCTGCCGCCGCGGGCGGCGCATTGAATAGAACGGACTCGCAATGAACAAATTAATCCTGTCGGCCGCCCTGCTGTGGGCGGCGGCCGGCCTGGCCCACGCCGAGAAAGCGGACTCCAGCAAGCCGACCGAAATCAAGTTCGACCAGCTCGAAGTGGACGACGTCAAGCAGACCAAGACCGCCATCGGCAACGTGATCCTCACGCGCGGCACGCTGCAGATGAAGTCGCCCAAGGCCGTCATGAAGGAAGACCCGGAAGGCTACCAGTACGTGACCATGACCAGCACCCCCGGCACGCCCGCCACGTTCCGCCAGAAGCGTGACGGCGAAGGCGACCAGTGGGTGGAAGGCCAGGCCGACCGCATCGAATACGACGGCAAGACGGAACTGGTCAAGCTGTTCTCCAACGCCCAGATCCGGCGCCTGGAGGCGGGCAAGCCTAGCGACGAGGTGCGCGGCGAGTTCATCTCCTACGACAGCCGCAAGGAATTCTTCTCGGTCAAGAACACGGCCACCGGCGAGAGCAAGCCGGGCGCGGGCCGCGGCACCATGGTGATCCAGCCGTCCAACAAGAACGCCGCGCCAGCCGCGTCCGTGCCGGCGGCGGGGAAATGACGATGGAGACACAACGCTGCGGCAGCACCCTGATCGTGCGCGGTCTGCAAAAGAGCTACGGCAAGCGCCAGGTGGTGCACGACGTGTCGCTGCAGGTCGAGTGCGGCGAAGTGGTGGGCCTGTTGGGCCCTAACGGCGCCGGCAAGACCACCTCGTTCTACATGATCGTCGGCCTGGTGCCGTCGGACGCCGGCACGATCGACATTTCCGGCGTCGACATCTCGTCGCTGCCCATCCACCGGCGGGCCGTGATGGGCCTGTCCTACCTGCCGCAGGAAGCATCCGTGTTCCGCAAGCTGACGGTGGAAGAAAATATCCGCGCCGTGCTGGAGATCCAGCAAGTGAACGGCAAGCCTTTATCCAAGGCGCAAATTGATGAACGGCTCAATACCCTGCTGGCCGACCTGCAAATCGAGAAACTGCGCGACAATCCGGCGCTGTCCCTGTCCGGGGGCGAGCGGCGCCGGGTCGAGATCGCGCGCGCACTGGCCACCAACCCCCGCTTCGTGCTGCTCGATGAACCTTTCGCCGGGGTCGACCCGATCGCCGTGATTGAGATCCAGCGCATTGTGCGCTTTCTCAAGGAACGTGGCATTGGTGTGCTGATCACCGATCACAATGTGCGCGAGACGCTGGGCATCTGCGACCGCGCGTATATCATCAACCAGGGCACGGTTTTGGCGTCAGGCCGGCCAGACGACATCATCGCCAACGAATCGGTGCGTCGCGTGTATCTGGGTGAACACTTCCGTATGTAAGGTTGTAAGTAAAGCCATGAAACAGTCATTGCAACTGCGCACCTCGCAACACCTGGCGCTCACGCCACAACTGCAGCAGTCGATCCGGCTGCTGCAATTGTCCACCCTGGAGTTGCATCAGGAACTGGAACAGCTGCTGACCGACAATCCCTTGCTGGAACGGCTGGACGATCCGCTCGACCACTCGGTGCGGTTGCTGGCCGACGGCGCCATCAGCCAGTCCAGCGCGCCGGCCGAGGCGGCGCCCGAAGGGCCGCCCGGCCAGCAGCAGGACGCCGCCGCGCCGGCCGAGGCCGAACCGTACGAGGGCGGCGAAGGCGACGGCGCGCCCGAGGGCGAGATGGACTGGGGCGACGCCGGCCGCGGCAAGACCCCCGACGACGAGGACGCGCGCCCCCAGCTCGAGGCGCACCACTGCACGCTGCGCGAGCACCTGATGGAGCAGATGCGGGTGACGGTGCTGGAAATGCGCGACCGCGCGCTGGTGGAAATCATCATCGACGCGCTCGACGAGAACGGCTACCTGGAAGAGCCGCTGGAGGAGATCTTTGCGCGCCTGCCCGAGGAGCTGGAAATCGCGCCGGAGGAATTGCACACGGCCTTGACCTTGTTGCAAAGCTTCGACCCCGTGGGCGTGGGCGCGCGCAACGCCTCCGAATGCCTGGCGCTGCAGATCAAGCGCATGCCGCACGTGCCGCTGGTGACGCGGCGCATGGCGCTGACCATCGTTGAACAGCACCTGGCGTGGTTCGCCCAGCGCGACTTCAACAAGCTGAAGAAGGCGCTGCAGTGCGACGACGAAGACTTGCGCGAAGCCCAGGCCGTGATCCGCCAGTGCAATCCCCATCCGGGCGCCGCGTTCGCCTCGGACGTGTCGGACTACGTGGTGCCGGACGTGATCGTGAAGAAGGCCCGCAACGGCTGGCAGGTCAGCCTGAACAATGACGTGATGCCGCGCCTGCGCGTGAACGCCATGTACGCCAACCTGCTCAAGCAGGGCAAGGGCGAGGGCGCCATGGGCGCGCAGCTGCAGGAAGCGAAGTGGCTGATCAAGAACATGCGCCAGCGCTTCGACACCATCCTGCGCGTGGCGGAGGCCATCGTCGAGCGGCAAAAGAATTTCTTTTCCCATGGCGCCGTCGCCATGAGGCCCCTTGTGTTGCGCGAAATAGCTGATACACTGGGACTACACGAGAGCACTATTTCTCGGGTAACAACTCAAAAATATATGCTGACCCCGCATGGCATGTTTGAGTTGAAATATTTCTTCGGTAGCCATGTCGCCACGGAAGCGGGGGGAGAAGCCTCCTCGACGGCGATACGGGCACTGATCGTGCAATTGACAGGAGCTGAAGACCCTAAAAATCCTTTATCCGACAGTAAGATTGCGGACATGCTGGGAGAACAAGGCATGGTGATTGCGCGACGAACTGTTGCCAAATATCGCGAAGCGTTGAAAATCCCGCCAGTCAGTCTCCGCAAGTCTTTGTAGTTATCTGGTTCCTGCGCGCCCGGCCCCAATGGGCGCGGCACTAACCGTAAGCGACATCATCTTTAGGAGTGTGTATGAATCTCACCATCAGTGGACATCATCTCGAAGTGACCCCAGCGATCCGCGACTACGTGCAGAACAAGCTGGAGCGCATCAAGCGTCACTTCGATCAAGTGATTGATATTGCTGTCATCCTGACTGTAGATAACCTCACCGAGAAAGAGAAGCGCCAGAAGGCCGAGATCAATTTGCGCATGTCCGGCAAGACCGTCTATGTGGAGAGCCTGTCGCAAGACCTGTACGCCGCCATCGACACCCTGATCGACAAGCTCGATCGCCAGGTCATGAAATACAAATCCAAGGTTCAGGAACACGGCCACGATGCCATCAAGCATCTGCCGGACACCTTCGAACCCGCCGCCACCGCCTAAGACGGTTCCCGGCACATCAAACAAAGGGCGCATATGGCGCCCTTTTTTGCGGCCAGAATTTCCGGCCGATACGGATAAATGGTTTAAACGGTATAAATCGTATAAACCATATAAATGAGTCCTATTGCGCCGGCGCGCTGCGCGCCATGCAATCGGCGAACAGCGCCATGTCGATGTTGCCGCCGCTGACGATCACCCCCACCTTCTTGCCGCGGATGTCGATCACGTTGTTCATGGCCGCTGCCGCCGCCAGCGCGCCCGCGCCTTCCACCACGATTTTCATGCGCTCGGCGAAGAAGCGGATCTGGGAGCGCAGCTGGTCGTCGGTCACGGTGACGATGTCTTGCACGTGGGCCTGCAGGATGGGCAGCACCAGCTTGCCGATGTGCTGGGTCTGGGCGCCGTCGGCGATGGTGTCGGGCACGTCGATGTGGACGATCTGGCCGCTGCGCAGCGAGCGCTGGGCGTCGTTGCCGGCCTCCGGCTCCACCCCGATCACGACGCAGCGCGGCGACAGCGCCGCCGCCGACAGCGCGCTGCCCGACAGCAGGCCGCCGCCGCCCGTGCTCACGAACAGGTAATCGAGTTCGCCCACGCTGTCGAACAACTCCTTGGCGGCCGTGCCCTGGCCGGCGATCACGTGCGGATGGTCGTAGGCGGGGATCACGGCCAGGCCCCGTTCCTGGCCCAGGCGGGCCGCGATTTCTTCGCGGTTTTCCTTGCGGCGGTCGTACAGAATGATCTCGGCGCCGTATTCGCGGGTGGCGGCCAGCTTCATGGCCGGCGCGTCGGTCGGCATGACGATGGTCGCATGCACGCCCAGCATGCGCGCGGCCAGCGCCATGCCCTGCGCGTGGTTGCCGGACGAGAAGGCGACCACGCCACGCTGTTTCTGTTCGTCGCTCAGGCAGCTGATGGCGTTGTAGGCGCCGCGGAACTTGAAGGCGCCCACGCGCTGGAAATTCTCGCACTTGAAGAACAGTTGCGCGCCGCTGCGTTCGTCGGCCTGGCGCGAAGTCAGCACCGGGGTAGGGTGGGCCACGCCGGCCAGCCGTTGCGCGGCCGCCGCGATGTCGGCGAACTGCACGGCCAGGGTCGATTGCGTCATGGGGAAGTCCTTGGTCTTGTGGGTTTGGCAAGCTGGCAGTGTGCCAGCATTCGCTCGCCCTGTCCAAACGCCCACTTGAAATCTTATGCGCACATAATATATATTTAGGTATAATGTTCGCTGTAACCAATCGCAAGGAGGTAGTGCATGGACGATGCGACCATCGATATCGACCATTTGCGGGCCAAGGCCGGCCAGGCTAGCGGCTTGCTCAAGGCGCTGGCCAACCCGGACCGGCTGCTGCTGCTGTGCCAGATGACGCAGGACGAATACAGCGTCGGCATGCTGGAGGAGTTGACGGGCATCCGCCAGCCCACGCTGTCGCAGCAGCTGACGGTGCTGCGCCAGGAGGAACTGGTGAGCACGCGGCGCGAAGGCAAGCAGATTTTTTACCGGATCGCCAGCCCGGCAGCGCTGGCGGTGCTGCAGGTGCTGTACCAGCAGTTTTGTAACGACGACGGCCAAGGAGCCACATGATGACTATCGCCTGGAACCTCTTTACCCCGTGGGGTGCGCTGATCGGTGGCGCGCTGATCGGCTTGTCGGCAGCCTTGCTGCTGCTGTTTAACGGCCGCATCGCCGGCATCGCCGGCATCGCGGGCGGACTGCTGCGCCCGCGCGCGGGCGACATCGGCTGGCGCCTGGCCTTCGTGGGCGGGCTGGTGGCCGCGCCGCTGGTCTACGGCCTGGTGGCGGGCCTGCCCGCCGTGCAGATCGACGCCGGCAGCGGCACGCTGATCGCAGCCGGGCTGCTGGTGGGCTTCGGCACCCGCTATGGATCGGGCTGCACCAGCGGCCATGGCGTGTGCGGCCTGTCGCGCCTGTCGCCGCGCTCGATGGTGGCCACCGGCGCCTTCATGGCGGCCGGTTTCATCACCGTCTATTTTGCACGCCACGTGTTCGGTTAAGGAGAACGGTATGACCATCGCAATCGCATTGTTGTCCGGCCTGATCTTTGGCATCGGCCTGATCATTTCCGGTATGACCAACCCGGCCAAGGTGCTGGGCTTTCTCGACCTGGGCGGCAACTGGGACCCCTCGCTGGGCCTCGTGATGGCCGGCGCCATCGGCGTGGGCATGCTGGCCTTCCGCTACGCCGGCACCCATCCGAAGACGCTGCTGGGCGTGGCCATGAGCCTGCCCGGCACCAAGTTGATCGACCGCCGCCTCGTGCTGGGCGCGCTGATCTTCGGCGCCGGCTGGGGCCTGGCCGGCTTCTGCCCCGGCCCCGCGCTGGCCTCGCTCACCACGGGCGGCGCCAAGGCGCTGCTGTTCGTGGGCGCCATGGTGGCGGGCATGGGCGTGTTTGAGTTGCTCGAGCGGCGCTAAAGCTCGCGGCGCGTCACCGCGCCTCACCGCGCGCGGCCTGGCCTTCGGCCGGGCCGCCGCGCAAATGGCGACAGACAGCGTTTAAGCTGTTTGTGCCGTCTCAATATCGCTGATTGATGGGAGCGCATGCTGTGCGGACGTGAACGCACAGCCCGCTTCCCATGAGCAGCTTCCAGTTTGACCGTAGCGCGTACTACGCCAGCCTGCGGCGGCACAACGACCGGCTGGACGACGCCATCCTCGCGCGCCGCCGCGCCGACTATCACCATCAAGCTAGCGACGAGCTGTGGCGCACGCTCGGGCAGTTCGGCCTGGGTACGCGCGCGCATCGCGTGTACGACGCCGTCAGCCAATCCGAAGCGATCGCGCTGAGCGAATTACGGGCCAAGCTCGGCGGCATCGCGCTGGCCGATATCTGGCCCGTCTTGCGCGGCATTTGCCACGATGTGGCCTTGTACGCTGGTGGTGGTGCGCTGGTCGGAGGCATGATAGGCGGTGGCGCGGGCGCGCTCGCGTTCGGCATCGGGGCCGTGCCGGGCGCCACGGTGGGCGCCACATTGGGCGCGCAGGGCGGCAACATGCTGCTTGGCTTCTTGGGCCTGAAGTCGGTGCTCGCCTTCATGCTCGACAGTTTGCCGCGCGTCGCCCGCGCCTACGAGGAGGGCTTCCGGCTGTCTTGGGGCAGGATGCCCGATCTGTCTTCGTATTCCGCCGACAGCCCCGGCTACTGCGTTGACGACCAATGGGCCAGCACCTACCAGGCATCGCACGCGTTCGCGCGCGGCCATGAGATTCTGATCATCGCGCTGCTGGCGGGCATCGTCGCCTATCTGGGCAGAGGCAAGGGCCAGTTGCCGGCGCTGCTGGCGGAAGTGCGGCAAAGCGCCCGCCTGGGGCCGAAAGTGGCCGGCTGGCTGGAGCAGAACGCGGACAGGCTGAGCAGGCATCCACCGCTGCAGGAGCGGGCCAAGGGAGCTGGCAACGGCGCGCTGCCGTCGGCATCGGCAGGGCAGGCGCCGCAGTCTCGGCCCCGCTCAACTGTGAAATTACCGCGCCCGGCCGAGCCGTCGGGCCAGCTGTTACGCGATGCCGCGCAAGTGGTTGGCAAGTCCGAAGGTGGTCCAGGTTTATGGCAGTTGTCGCCTAAACGCACGGGCGGTGAGGTATATCAAGAACAAATCACGGGCGTGCAGCGTGGAATTGAATATGATGTGCCCTGCGCCGGAGTACCGTCGGGTAAAGTCAGCTTTGACGGCTACGATGCCGAGCGCAAGGTTTTGCTTGATGCAAAGGACTGGAGAGGGTATCCACTCAAAGATACGGTATTTTGGCAGGAAGACTTGCTCAAACAGGCGCGAAATCAAATCAATGCATCAGGAGGCATTCCGATTGAGTGGCATGTCAGCACCAAGGAAGGACAGGTCGCCATCGGTAGGGTATTCGCCGATGAGCGTATTGAGGAAATTGAGCTCGTGTTGACACCAAATCGATAGAACGGAACTTGGATGAATTACTTCTATTTGGGAATTTACTGGTTTGAAAGATCGTTGACATTGCGCCAGTACGCAGATGCTTCAAAAGCATTTCTTTTGGAACTGGCGCGCATTCATCCAGTCTTTCAATCGTTGAGTTGGGTCGGGGACCGTCCAAACTCAGCGATAGAAGTTTCGCCGGGATTAGGCAATTTGGAAGAGCTGATCTCTCGCCACGCTGGCAGCAAGGGAAACATGTATGAGCTGGCGAACCCGGATGGAACACCATCGTGGCTATCAACCAGCATTTTTGGATATTCGATGCGATATAACACCGGCAGGCCTGCATCTGCGGGAGGGGTTGGCGTTAGCATTCATGCCGGCAGTTACAAATGTCGCACACCGAATTCCGTCACAGTTTCTTTTCCCGCCATTGTTGACGAGCGAGGTTTTCATCGCGAGTTATACGACTATGCGTTCTTGAAGAACCTGTTTTGTAAAGCTGTCGCCTTGTGGGCGCCGATGGAGGGCTTGATTACTCAACACTCGTTCTCTGATGCAATTACCGATGAGAGACTGCCTTACGTCGGGTGGTTGACTTACTTGCGCGATCCGCGCGCCGCTGCACTTCGTCACAGTACTGATCTTCGTGATTTGATTTTTGATCAACCCCCCGACGGCGGCACCCTGATTTCGCTCGATACCACCATCATTTCGCCGGACAACTCCGCTCAGGTGGAGAAAGCGCGCCGCTTGCGCAGCCTGCTGATCGCTGAAAAACTGGTCTAGCGTCGTCAGGCATCAACGCTGTCGCGCCACGCGCGCCAGGCCGGAAGCCGTTTAGAATACAAGTCCGATCATTCTCCGCATTCCAGCCATGAGCGAATTTGTCCAGACCAGCGTCAGCAACCGTACCGGCTTCATCACCCTCGACCGCCCCAAGGCGCTTAACTCCCTGTCGCTGGCCATGGTGCGCGACCTGGCGGCGGCGCTGCTGGCCTGGCGCGACGATGCGGACGTGGATGCGGTGGTCATCCGCAGCACCAGCGAGAAAGCCTTTTGCGCCGGCGGCGACATCCGCTTCTTCTACGACGTGGGCCGTGGCAGCCCGCAGGGCGGCAGCGCGCTGCTGGAGGACTTCTTCACCGAGGAATACGCGCTCAACCACCTGATCCACTACTACCCCAAACCCTACATCGCGCTGATGGATGGCGTGGTGATGGGCGGTGGCATGGGCGTGGCCCAGGGCGGCCCCGATTGCCGCGTGCGCATCGTCACCGAGCGCACCAAGATGGCCATGCCGGAAGTGAACATCGGCCTGTTCCCGGACGTGGGCGGCAGCTACTTCCTGTCGCGCGCGCCTGGCCAGCTGGGTAACTACCTGGGCCTGACCGGCCTCACCATCGGCGCGGCCGACGCGCTGTATGTGAACCTGGCCGACCACTTCGTGCCGGCGGCGCAGATGGCCGCGCTGGCGGCCCTGATCGAGGCCACGCCCGGCGCCCGGCTGCGTGACGCCATCGCGGCGTTTGCAGCCCCGTTCCGCGCCGAGGCCGGCGAGGCCGTGCTGCAAACCCGGCGCGCGCTGATCGATCGCCATTTCGGCGCACCCACCGTGGCCGCCATCATGGCTTCGCTGGCGCAGGATGCCGATCCGTTCGCGCAGAAGGCGCTGGCGGCCATGCAGACACGTTCGCCGTTGATGATGTGCGTCACCCACGAGCTGCTCAAGCGCGGCGCGGCGCTGGACGTGGCCGACTGCCTGCGCATGGAGCGCACGCTGGTGCGCCACAACTTCGAGGATGGCGAAGTGCTCGAAGGCGTGCGCGCGCTGGTGATCGACAAGGACAACGCGCCCCAATGGAAACCGGCCGCGCTGACCGACGTGACGCCGCAGATGGTGGCGCGCTTCTTCACGCCCGTGTGGCCGGACTACGCCCACCCGCTGCGTCATTTGGGCTGACGCCAACGCCGGCGCTGGCGCCCGCGCGCGCCGTGCGCGCCGCGTGGCGCTGGCGGTACTGGCTGGGGCTCAGTGCCAGCCGCCGCAGGAACACGCGGCGCAGGTTCTGTTCATCGCCATGGCCGGTGGCGGCGGCGATCCGCTTCAGCGGCTGGTCGGTTTCCTCCAGCAGCCGGCAGGCCGCTTCGATGCGCATCGAAGCCACCGTGGTGGCCGGGGTACGTCCCAGTTTTTGCGCGTAGCTGCGGGCGAAGGTGCGCGGCGCCATGCCGGCCCGCTCGGCCAGCCGTTCCACCCGCAGGTCGGCGCCCAGGTTGTCGGCCATCCACGCATGCAGTTCCCCGAAAAGATCGCCTTCCTGCGCCTGCGCCGTCAGCGGTGTGCTGAACTGCGACTGGCCGCCGGCCCGCTTCATGAACACCACCAGCTGGCGCGCCGTTTCCATCGCCACCTTGTGGCCGTAGTCTTCCTCGATCAGGGCCAGTGTCAGGTCGATGCCAGCCGTGACGCCGGCCGAAGTCCACAGCGAACCGTCCTGGATGTAGATGCGGTCCGCGTCGATGTGCACGGCCGGATGCAGCGCGGCCAGGCGCTCCACCCATTCCCAGTGCGTGGTCACACGCCTGCCGTCCAGTTGACCGGCGGCGGCCAGCAGGAAGGCGCCGGTGCACACGGAGCACAGGCGCCGCACCGTGGGCGCGCGCTCGCGCACCCAGGCGATCAGCGGTGGCGGCGAAAAGTATTCCTGTCCCTGGCAGCCGCCCGGCGCGATGATGGTGTCGATCGCCACGCCGTCCAGCGCCGACAGGGGCGTCGTCATCACCTGCAGGCCGGAGCTGGTGGTCACCAGGCCGCCCTCGGCCGATGCGACCGTGATCTCATACAGTGGCGGGCCGTTGCCGGAACAGCGGCGGCTGGCCGTGGCCAGCGCCTGCACGGGGCCGGTCAGGTCGAGCAGATTCATGTGCTCATGTGCGAGGATGACGACGCGGCAGGTGGCTTGGGCTGGCATGGATGGCGTGCTGCTGTCCGTGATGGGCGATGGCGCCATCATCCCAGAGTTGGCGCCGTCGTTCAATCACGATAGCCAGGATACTCCAGCAGCAGCGCCACGCCGTATGCATTGGCGCGGCCGTACCGGCTGGCGATGCCGTCCAGCGCCTGGTCCACGGCCTGGCCCGGCAGCGTGGTGGCGGACAGGTCCAGCACCTGATCGAGCGCCGCCGTTTCGCCTTCGCTGCGGTCGGGGATCACCCGCAGGCCGTACCTGGTGCGCAGCGGCGCGACGCTGTCCGCCACCAGCCAGGCATGGCTGCGGCCCGTGCTCGAATAGGCGTCCACGGTCAGCGCCAGCACCACCTCGTCCACGCCGGCGGCGGCGCGGATGCCCAGCGCGTCGTCGTTGTGGAACCAGCCATTGGTGTAGACGGTGGTGGCCAGCGCCGTCAGGTTGTGGCCAAGGTGGGGCTGGAAGGCGTCGCTGTCGTGGCGGGCGCTCCAGTCGGCGACGGCCAGTTCGCCCGCCAGCGCGGCGGCACGTGCGCGGCCCGCGATCGCTTCCACCAGCGCGATCGAGGTGGGGATGGCGGCGCTCACGCCGGCGCTTGACACCCAGTTGCGGTCGGCCACGTAGCGTGCGTTCCTGACCCAGCGTATCGCGGGCTGCTGCTCCATGCGTTCCTGTTCCGAAGCCCAGTGCGCGGTGGCCAGGCGGCCGTCCATGACGCCGCTCCTGGCCACGATCTGCGCGCCGTTGCAGATGCTGACGATGGTGGCGCCCTTGGTGGCTTGCCGCGCGATCCAGTTGCGCAGTTCCGGCGAGTTGCGCGTGGCCGGCACGATCACGTAATCGGCGCCGTCGGGAAAGCGCGCGTCGAAGCGGGCGATGGTGGCTTCCGGCTCGATGCGAAAGCCGGGTTTGCCCATGTCGGTGGTGGTGTTGATCGGGCCTTCCGCCGTGGACAGGGCCATCACGTCAGCCACGCCGGAACGCGTCAGTATCCCGTAGGGTACGACGTAGTCGCTCAGTTCCGTGCTGGCGTTGTCGCCGACCACCGCGATCAGCGGCTTCGCATGGCCGGGGCGGGCATGGTAGGGCGCGATGGCGCCGTCGCGCGTGCTGGCTAGCGTGGTGTTGGCGTCGATGGCGGCGGGGCCGCTGGCGCAGCCGGATAGCAGGAAGACGCTGCCGCACAGGGCGGCGCAGGCGAGGACGTGTGGGATGGGGCGCATGACGATACTCCGGCTCAGGGTGGGGCGAGATGAGCGCCAGTATCGGGCAGGCGGGTGCTGCAAAAAAGACAAAAACCAGTCAAATCCTGCCAGCCGGTGGCAGGAAGTTACGACGGTTTGTTATGACTGCTCGCGGTGGCGCAGCACGACGCGCTCAGTGGGGTGGAAGTAGGCGGCCAGGCGTTCGGCCATGTAGACGGAGCGGTGCTGGCCGCCCGTGCAACCGAGGGCCACGGTCAGGTAGCTGCGGTTGTCCGTCTTGAACGAGGGCAGCCACTTTTCGATGAAGTCGCGGATATCCTTGAGCAGTTCGGCCGCGCTGGGCTGGGCGTCGAGGAAGGCGATCACGGGCGCGTCGCGGCCCGTCAGCGGGCGCAGCGCGAGGTCGTAGTACGGGTTGGGCAGGGCGCGCACGTCGAACACGAAGTCGGCATCGAGTGGCACGCCCACCTTGAACGCGAACGATTCGAAGAACAGCGTCAGCGGCGCCCGTTCGATCGCCACCAGGTCCTTGATCCACGTGCGCAGCTTGTTGGCGCTCATTTCGGACGTGTCGATCACGTGGCCCAGCTGTTCGATGGCCGACAGCCGTTCGCGTTCCTCGGTGATACATTCGATCAGGGTGCGGCGCGAGGCCGGGTTCTGGCCCGGCCGCATTTCATGCGACAGCGGATGGCTGCGCCGCGTTTCGGAGAAGCGCGCCACCAGCGAGTGGGTGTTCGCCGTCAGGAACATGACCTTGACGTCGTGGCCCGCCTCGCGCAATTTCTTGACGTCGCCCGGCAGCGTGGCCAGCGACTCGGCACTGCGCGCATCCACGGCCACGGCCAGCGCTTCCGTGCCTTCTTCCAGCAAGGTCGTGACGAGGCTCGACAGCAGGGCAGGGGGCAGGTTGTCCACGCAATAGTAGCCCGTGTCCTCAAGTACATTGAGGGCGACGGATTTGCCGGAGCCGGAGATGCCGGTGATTAGGACGATGCGCATGGGGGAGATGATAGCCTAAGGATTGGTGGGCTGCATCAGTCTCCGCTCATTGCTTGTCGTTGCCGCTCCATGAACTCCTGTAGCGTATCGATACCGCGCAGTTGCAAGATGGTGTTGCGCACGGCGGCTTCCAGCAGCACGGCGATGTTGCGGCCGGCCGCCACGGGGATGACGACCTTGCGGATCGGCAGGCCCAGCACGTCCTCGGTGGGGAACTGGAACGGCAGCCGTTCCACTTCTTCTTCGAGCGCGCTGCGGCGCACCAGGTGCACGATCAGCTTGAGGCGCATCTTGCGGCGCACGGCCGTCTCGCCGAAGATGGCCTTGATGTCGAGCAGCCCCAGGCCGCGCACTTCCAGCAGGTTCTGCAGCAGGGCCGGGCAGCGGCCTTCGATCATGTTGGGCGCGATGCGCGAGAACTCGACCGCGTCGTCGGCCACCAGGCCGTGGCTGCGCGAGATCAGTTCCAGGCCCAGCTCGCTCTTGCCAAGGCCCGAGTCGCCCGTGATCAGCACGCCCACGCCCAGCACGTCCATGAACACGCCGTGCATGATGATGCGCTGGGCCAGTTTCTTGGACAGGTAGACGCGCAGGAAGTCGATCACTTGCGCGGCTGGCAGCGGGGTGGAGAACAGCGGGATGTTCTTCTCGTCGCAGATGGAGAGGATGTCAGGCGGCGTTTCCAGCCCTTGCGCGATGATCAGCGCCGGCGGTCCGCCCGCGATCAGTTCGCCGATCACGTGGGTGCGCGTGAGCGATTTCAAACGCTGGTAGTAATTGATTTCCTGGTGGCCGAACACCTGGATACGGCCGGGGTGGATGGTGTTCAGGTGGCCCACCTGGTCGGCGGCCGAAGCCACGTCGCCGGAGATCAGGCGTTCGCCGCCGGGAAACCCGGCGAACCAGCCGAGCTGCAAACTTTCGCGATTGTCGTCGTACAGCCTTTGTATCGTCAGCGGGGTTTGCAGCATGGGCGCTCTTTGCAAGGAGTGATAGGCAGCCCGTAGTTTAGCATGGCGGCAAAAGTGCAGCCCCGGCGCCGCTGCGGATCAGCCCGTCGCTTGCAGGGTGGGCACCCAGTTGATGATGCGCGAGTGGACCGATTTCGGGTCCGGGTCCGTCGTCAGGGCGGCGCGGAAGGCGTCGTCGGAGAACATTTCCGCGATTTCAGACAGGATCTCGAGGTGCTGCTGGGTCACGTGGTCGGGAATGAGCAGGAAGAACAGCAGGTTGACGGGCTTGCCGTCGGGCGATTCGAACGGGATCGGCTCAGCCAGGCGCACGAAGGCCGCCAGCGGCGACTTCAGGCTCTTCATCCCCTTGATGCGCCCGTGCGGCACGGCCACGCCATGCCCCAGGCCGGTGGAGCCCAGGCGCTCGCGCGCGAACAGATTGTCGGAGACGGTGGAGCGGGCGATGCCGCAGTTGTTCTCGAAAATCAGGCCAGCCTGTTCGAAAGCGCGCTTCTTGCTCGACACTTCCAGATCGAGCAGGACGTTTTCAAGAGAAAGTATTTTGCTGAGGTTGTTCATAACACGACAAGATATGGTGCAACGCACAATGGTGGTGGCTTGCGAGCAGAATTATAGGCTGGTTTCACCACCTTGTAACATGAATTCGCTTGCACTGGCGTGTCCGCCACGAGGTGCGCGGGGCAGGTCTTGCTGTTGTAAAAAATACACTGCGTTCGGCATACGCCATTTCCGCTTGAAAAATTCGGAAAGCGCCGCTGATTCGACAGGATACGGCCGGTTTTTCCGATTTTTTCCTGTTTTCACTGCAACTGTGCCGGAACAAACCTCGTCCAGCCCATTTTCACATCATACGCCGAAGTTTTATTGTCTGATTGAAAATTGTATTCCTTTCGCTGGTGGCGTGCGCGCCACGCCACGGCAGGCGTGCGCCTGCTTGCGCCAGCGCAAAAGGCTGGCGCTGGTCCGCGTTTATTGGCGCGCACCGCGCAGGTTGGGCGGGCGCTGGGCGCTGCTGAAGTTGCTGCGCCAGGGGTTGATGTCGAGACCGCCGCGCCGGGTGTAGCGGGCGTACACGGCCAGTTGCTGGGGCGCGCACTGGCGCAGGATGTCGGTAAAGATGCGCTCCACGCATTGCTCGTGGAATTCATTGTGGTCGCGAAAGCCGATCAGGTATTTGAGCAGGCTTTCCTGGTCGATCTGGGGGCCGCAGTAGTGGATCTGCACGCTGGCCCAGTCCGGCTGGCCCGTCACCAGGCAATTGGACTTGAGCAGGTGCGACACCAGCGTTTCCTCCACGGGCAACTCGTCGTGGTTGGCCTTGAGCAGTTCGGGCGCGGGGCGGTAGTGGTCGATCTCCACGTCCAGCCGGTCCAGCAGCGTGCCTTCCAGTTCGCCCATGGCGATGCTGGAGAAGGCGTCGGGCAAGGTCAGCACCACGTGCACATTGGCGCCGAAGCCGGCCGACAAATCCTTTTGCAGCAAGGCTTTCAGCGCTTCCGGGCTGTCGAGGCGGGTCTGGTTGAACGAGTTCAGGTACAGCTTGAACGACTTCGATTCGATGATGTTGGGCGAATCGGCCGGTACCGTGAAGCGGGCGATGGCCACTTGCGGCTTGCCGCGCTGGTTCAGCCACGACAGTTCGTAGGCGTTCCAGATGTCGACCCCGAAGAAGGGCAGCGTGCCGTGCAGGCCCAGTTCATCGCGCTTGCCCTGGCGCGGGATGGGGAACAGCAGTTCGGGCGCATAGTCGGTGCGGTAGGCGGAAGTTTTGCCCAGCGGCGACAGGTCGGCGAGGTCGGCGGTATTGGTCATGGCGGTGAGGAAATCGATGTGCAAAAGCGCATGGTAGCGCATCGGCGGCGGCCATGCCCATGGGGTCAACGCCAACATGCCTATATGCGCTCGCATACGAATGGTGGCGTTGACCCCGCAGGGGAGGGTTAGCCCAGGAACAGCTTGTAGACGGGGTTGGCCGTCTCGTCCCAGTAGCGGTAGCCCAGCGTGGTGAGGAAGCGCGAGAACTCGCCCATTTCCTCGGGCGGCACTTGCAGGCCGATCAGGATGCGGCCCACGTCGCCGCCCTGGCTGCGGTAGTGGCACAGCGAAATGTTCCAGTTTGGCGCCATGCTGTCGAGGAAGCGCATCAGCGCGCCGGGACGCTCGGGGAACTCGAAGCGGTACAGGATCTCGTCCTGCGCCAGGGTGCTCTTGCCGCCCACCAGGTGGCGGATGTGGGCCTTGGCCAGTTCGTCATGGGTGAGGTCCAGCGTGCGGAAGTCGTTCTGCTCGAACTTGCGGGCCACGGCGCTGGACTCGCCGCGGTCGGCGATCTGGATGCCGACGAACACGTGGGCCTGGTCCTGGTCGCTGATGCGGTAGTTGAACTCGGTCACGTTGCGCGGGCCGATCAGCGAGCAGAAGCGCTTGAAGCTGCCGCGCTGTTCCGGCATCGTCACGGCGAACACGGCTTCACGCGCCTCGCCCAGTTCGGCCCGTTCGGCCACGAAGCGCAGCCGGTCGAAGTTCATGTTGGCGCCGCTGGCCACCGTGATCAGGGTGGCGTTCTCGATCGGATCTTTGGTCAGCGCAGCGCGCTCCACGTAAGCCTTGGCGCCGGCGATGGCCAGCGCGCCCGACGGTTCCAGGATGCTGCGCGTGTCCGTGAACACGTCCTTGATGGCGGCGCAGATGGCGTCCGTGTCGACCAGGATCACGTCGTCCACGAACTGCTGGCACAGGCGGAAGGTTTCCTCGCCGGCCAGACGGACGGCCGTGCCGTCGGCGAACAGGCCCACGTCGGCCAGCGTGACGCGCTCGCCCGCCTTCAGGCTGCGCGCCATGGCGTCCGAATCCAGGCTCTGCACGCCGATGATCTTGATGTCGGGACGGATCTGCTTGACATACGCGGCGATGCCGGCGATCAGGCCGCCGCCGCCGATGGGCACGAAGATGGCGTGGATGGGGCCGGCGTGCTGGCGCAGGATCTCCATGCCGATGGTGCCCTGGCCGGCGATCACTTCGGGATCGTCGAACGGGTGCACGAAGGTCAGCTTCTGTTCTTTTTCCAGTTGCAGCGCGTGGTTGTAGGCGTCCGTGTAGGACTCGCCGTGCAGCACCACTTCCACGTCCGCGCCGCCGCGCGCCTTGACGGCATCGACCTTCACCAGCGGCGTGGTGGTCGGCATCACGATGACGGCCCGGCAACCCATGCGCGCAGCCGACAGCGCCACGCCCTGGGCATGGTTGCCGGCCGAGGCGCAGATCACGCCGCGCTTGCGCTGCGCGTCGCTCAGGTGGGCCATCTTGTTGTAGGCGCCCCGAATCTTGAAGCTGAACACGCTCTGCATGTCCTCGCGCTTGAAATAAATTCGATTGGCGTAACGCTGCGACAGCGTGGGGGCCAGTTCCAGCGGGGTTTCGGCGGCGACGTCATAGACGCGGGCGGTCAGGATCTTCTTCAGGTAGTCGATAGTCATGGTCTGCAAACAAAATGATTCTGGGCCGGGCGGGGGATGCCAGTCCGGGGCGATGCAAAGACAAGCTACTCTCGTATCCGGCGGGTGGCCGGGGGCGGCATGGTGCCGGCGTGGCGCGGGTGGGCGTAAAACCGGACTGTTCCTTGGTACTGCTGAACGGGTGAGCTTAATTATAATGGACACCTTTCGCCAACTTCAAAATCACGATGATCGCTTCCGCCATCAGTTGGCTGCTGCACGTGCTGGCCGCGCCCGAAGTGGGGCTCACGTCCGTGTTCCTGGTCAGTTTTATCTCCGCCACCTTGTTGCCGCTGGGGTCGGAGCCGGCCGTATTCGCCGTCATCAAGGCCAATGGCGCGCTGTTCGTGCCTGTCATTCTCGTGGCCACGGTCGGCAACACGCTGGGCGGCATGGTCGATTACTGGATGGGCTACCAGGCCAAGGAGACCTTCGCGGCCGAGCGCGCAAGCCGCTGGTTCCACTGGCTCGAGCGCTACGGCGCCAAGACCATGCTGCTGTCGTGGTTGCCCGGCGTGGGTGATCCGCTGTGCACTCTGGCCGGCTGGCTGCGCCTGCCGTTCTGGCCCAGCGTGGCATATATGGCGGCCGGCAAGCTGGCGCGCTATATTTGCATGACGACGGCCTTGTTGTACGTCCCTGACGGCTTGTGGCACCGGATCGGCGCCTTGCTGGGCTGATTTTGCTGGCAAACGTCATTTCGCAAACTATACTGAAAGCGGAATAATATTTGCTGGTGAAATTGCAATTTGCGCAAACGTGCCAACGATCTCGTCGTTTTGCAAATTAATTTCGGCATCACACGTCACGAATAGCCCTTAGCGAGGCTAAGGCTGTTCCGGCATGGTGCGGCGCAATACGCTAGAATGACCCTCCCGGGTTCAGTTTACACGTCCAATCTCAATGAATGCCCCAGCACAACTCCAAGCTTTGTTAGCCGATACGCCTCATGGTCCCGCGCCCACCCGGCTGCGCGAAATCCCCTACAACTACACGTCGTTTTCCGATCGCGAAATCGTCATCCGGTTGCTGGGCGAAGCGTCGTGGGGTCTGCTGGACGAGCTGCGCGGCGCGCGCCAGACGGGCCGCTCGGCCCGCATGCTGTACGAAGTGCTGGGCGATATCTGGGTGGTACGGCGCAATCCCTACCTGCAGGACGACATGCTGGACAACCCCAAGCGGCGCCAGGAACTGATCGACGCCCTGCATCACCGCCTGGCCGAAGTGGACAAGCGCCGCCTGCAGGTCGATACGGCAGAGGCGGGCGAGGCGGCCGACGTGGCCCGCCGCCGCAGCGCCAACGTGGAGCAGCTGCTGAAGGCGGCCAGCAAGGCCGTGGCCGACTTTGGCGAGGAATTCCGCCAGACCTGGGACTTGCGCAAGCGCGCCACCAAGGTGCTGGGCCGCTACACGGAAAAACACAACATCAAGTTCGACGGCATGTCGCGCGTGGCCCACGTGACCGACGCCACCGACTGGCGCGTGGAATACCCGTTCGTCGTGCTCACGCCCGACACGGAAGACGAGATGGCCGGCCTGGTCAAGGGCTGTATCGAACTGGGGCTGACCATCATCCCGCGTGGCGGCGGCACCGGCTACACGGGCGGCGCCATTCCGCTGACGCCCATGTCGGCCGTCATCAACACGGAAAAGCTGCTCAACATGGGCGCCGTGGAAATGAAGGTGCTGCCTGGCCTGGAGCAAGAATACGCGACCATCTACACGGGCGCCGGCGTGATCACCAACAAGGTGTCGGAAGCGGCCGAGAAGGCTGGCTTCGTGTTCGCCGTCGATCCGACTTCGGCCCATGCTTCGTGCATCGGCGGCAACATCGCCATGAACGCGGGCGGCAAGAAGGCCGTGCTGTGGGGCACGGCGCTCGACAACCTGGCCTCGTGGCGCATGGTGGACCCGAACGGCGACTGGCTGGAAGTGACCCGTATCGAGCACAACCTGTCCAAGATCCACGACGCGCCGGTGGCCAAGTTCAAGCTCGAATGGACCCATCCGAACGGCCGCGGCGAAGCCAAGGGCCAGCCGTTCAAGACGGAAATGCTGGAAATTCCCGGCCGCAAGTTCCGCAAGGAAGGCCTGGGCAAGGACGTGACGGACAAGTTCCTGGCCGGCCTGCCCGGCATCCAGAAGGAAGGCTGCGACGGCCTGATCACGTCGGCGCGCTGGATCCTGCACAAGATGCCCAAGCACGCCCGTACCGTGTGCCTGGAGTTCTTCGGCCAGGCGCGTGACGCCATCCCATCGATCGTGGAAATCAAGGATTACCTGGACGGCTTGCCGGCCAAGGGCGAGCAGTTCCGCACCATCCGCCTGGCCGGCCTGGAGCACCTGGACGAGCGCTACCTGCGCGCCGTCGGCTACTCCACCAAGTCCAAGCGCGGCGTGCTGCCGAAGATGGCGCTGTTCGGCGACATCGTGGGTGACGACGAGAACGCGGTGGCGCTGGCCGCCTCGGAAGTGGTGCGCCTGGCCAACACCCGCGTCGGCGAAGGCTTCGTGGCCGTGAGCCCGGAAGCGCGCAAGAAATTCTGGCTCGATCGCGCCCGCACGGCCGCCATCGCCAAGCACACCAACGCCTTCAAGATCAACGAGGACGTGGTGATCCCGCTCAACCGCATGGGCGAATACACGGACGGCATCGAGCGCATCAACATCGAGCTGTCGATCAAGAACAAGCTGGAACTGGCCGGTGAACTGGCCGCCTTCATCGCCGCCGGCAATCTGCCGGTGGGCAAGAGCGACGACGCCACCGACGACCGCGTGACCGACGCCGAGATGCTGGGCGACCGCGCCCAGCAGGCCAGCACCCTGCTGGAACAGGTGACGGCGCGCTGGAGCTTCCTGCTCAAGGAGCTGGACCAGCCGCTGGCCGCCGTGACGGCACAACTGGCCGCGCTGGGCCTGGAGCACCTGGCGCCCGTGCTGGCGCAGCGCCTGCAGGACCAGCCCAAGGCCACGGTGTTCGACGTGGTGCAGGACCGCACCATCCGCATCTCGTGGAAGCAGGAAATCCGCGCCCAGCTGCGCCAGATCTTCAACGGCGCCGCGTTCAAGCTGATCCTCGACGAAGCGACCGCCATCCATAAGCGCGTGCTGCGCGGGCGCGTGTTCGTGGCGCTGCACATGCACGCCGGCGACGGCAACGTGCACACCAACCTGCCCGTCAACTCGGACCATTACGAAATGCTGCAGGATGCGCACCACGCCGTGGCCCGCATCATGAAGCTGGCCCGTTCGCTCAATGGCGTCATCTCGGGCGAGCACGGCATCGGCATCACCAAGCTGGAGTTCCTCACCGAGGATGAGATCGGCGAATTCCGCGACTACAAGCTGCGCATCGACCCCGAAGGCCGTTTCAACAAGGGCAAGCTGCTGAACCTGGACGGCATGGGCGCCGACTTGCGCAACGCCTACACGCCATCGTTCGGCCTGATGGGCCACGAATCGCTGATCATGCAGCAGAGCGACATCGGCGCCATCGCCAACAGCGTCAAGGATTGCCTGCGCTGCGGCAAGTGCAAGCCCGTCTGCTCGACCCACGTGCCGCGCGCCAACCTGCTGTACTCGCCGCGCGACAAGATCCTCGCCACCTCGTCGCTGATCGAAGCGTTCCTGTACGAGGAACAGACGCGGCGCGGCATCTCCGTCAAGCACTGGGAGGAATTCGAGGACGTGGCCGACCACTGCACCGTGTGCCACAAGTGCGTCACGCCATGCCCGGTCAACATCGACTTCGGCGACGTGTCGATGAACATGCGTAACCTGCTGCGCAAGATGGACAAGAAGAGCTTCAATCCGGGCAAGGCGGCCGGCATGTTCTTCCTGAACGCGACCGACCCGGCCACCATCAACGCCACCCGCACGGCCATGATAGGCTGGGGCTACAAGGCGCAGCGCCTGGGCCACGACTTGCTGTCCAAGTTCGCCAAGAAGCAGACCAAGGCGCCGCCGCCGACGGTCGGCAAGGCGCCCGTGCGCGAGCAGGTGATCCACTTCATCAACAAGAAGATGCCGGGCAACCTGCCCAAGAAGTCGGCGCGCGCCCTGCTCGACATCGAGGACAACAAGTTCATCCCCATCATCCGCGATCCGAAGAAGACCACGGCCGATACGGAAGCCGTGTTCTACTTCCCCGGCTGCGGTTCCGAGCGCCTGTTCTCGCAAGTGGGCCTGGCCACCCAGGCCATGCTGTGGGAAGTGGGCGTGCAGACCGTGCTGCCGCCGGGCTACCTGTGCTGCGGCTATCCGCAACGCGGCAGCGGCGAGTACGACAAGGCCGAGAAGATGATGACGGATAACCGCGTGCTGTTCCACCGCATGGCCAACACGCTCAACTACCTGGACATCAAGACCGTGCTCGTGTCGTGCGGTACCTGCTACGACCAGCTGGCCACCTACGAATTCGAGAAGATCTTCCCTGGCTGCCGCATCATGGACATCCACGAATATCTGCTGGAAAAACAGGTCAAGCTGGACGGCGTGACGGGCACGCGCTATATGTACCACGAGCCCTGCCACAACCCGATGAAGCTGCAGGAGTCGAGCAAGACCGTCAACGCGCTGATCGAGACCGTGGACCACGTGAAGATCGAGAAGAACGACCGCTGCTGCGGCGAGTCCGGCACGCTGGCCGTGGCCCGTCCCGACATCTCGACCCAGGTGCGCTTCCGCAAGGAAGAAGAAATGGTCAAGGGCGCCGACAAGCTGCGCGCCGACGGTTTCAACGGCGACGTCAAGATCCTCACCAGCTGCCCGGCCTGCCTGCAAGGCTTGTCGCGCTACAATGACGATTCGGGCACGACGGCCGACTACATCGTGGTCGAGATCGCCCGCCACCTGCTGGGCGAGAACTGGATGCCCGACTACGTCAAGCGCGCCAACGATGGCGGTATTGAAAGGGTGCTGGTATGACGACGCATTGCCACCTGTGCAAGCTGAACGCGGCCATCGACCAGGGCACGGCGCCGGCTGGCACCGTGGTCTGGCGCGATGCCCAGGTGTCCGTGATCGCCGTGGACGAGCCTGAGTATCCGGGCTTTTGCCGCGTGATCTGGAACAGCCACGTGAAGGAAATGAGCGACCTGATGCCGCGCGAGCGGCACTGGATCATGGATGTCGTATGGCAAGTCGAACTGGCCCAGCGTGAAATCATGCTGCCGGAGAAAATCAACCTGGCCAGCTTCGGCAACCAGACCCCGCACGTACACTGGCACGTGATCCCGCGCTACCTGGACGACGCCCATTTCCCCCATCCGACCTGGGCTGCAGCCCAGCGCAGCTCGCTGCCGGAAGTGCTGGCCGCGCGCCGCGCGCTGCTGCCGCAACTGCATGCCGACATCGTCGCCCGCCTGGGCGGCTGAAAGGGACCTGAGCCATGAGTAACAGCCCACTGCCGACCGGCCTCACGGTGCACAACAAGTCGCGCATGCTCGACGTGAGCTTCGACGACGGCGCCAGTTTCACGATTCCCTTCGAATTGCTGCGCGTGTATTCGCCATCGGCCGAAGTGCGCGGCCACGGCGCGGGCCAGGAAGTGCTGCAAGTCGGCAAGCGCGAGGTAGGCATCGCCGCGCTGGACCCGGTGGGCAACTACGCGGTCCAGCCCACCTTCACGGACGGCCACAACACGGGCCTGTACAGCTGGGATTATCTGTACAAGCTGGGCCGCGAGCAGGCGCAACTGTGGACCGACTACCTGGCCCGTCTGCACGCGGCCGGTTTCGAAGGCGACAGCGGCCGCGAGCCCGGCGCCACGCTGGCCGCCTCGGCGCCCAAGTCGCACGGCTGCGGCGGCCGGCATTGAGCTCAACGGCAGCGCCTGACGCTGCCTTTTTTTCGTCTGTCACGCGCTCCCGCATCCGCATCCGCATCGGTCATCCGGACGCCGCAAGCACTGCAGGACCGCTGCGACGTCTGGGATCATATCGCTGCCGATAGCCTGCACGCCGCCATCCGCATGGACGGGTTGTTCAGCGCCGCAGCGGATAACCTGGCCACACACCCAAAGCTGGGGCACCCCGGCAAGATATCTGGCACGCGCGAACTGTTACCCCATGCCCCCTATGCCCATTTCCGGCTCGTTTACGAAATCCGTGACGATGTTGTATGGGTACTGGCGCTGGCCCACACCGCACGGCGGTGGCCCTCCGATTCTCCTTAGACCGCTCCCGGCCACACGATGGCCTGGCACACGATCACTTGCTTGCCGTTGAAGGTGGCTGCCGGCGAGCCGTGCAACTGGTAGCCGAGCGCCAGCGCTTCGCTCACGCGGCGGCAGAAGGCGGAATCGTCCGGCCCCGTCAGCAGGCGGTAGATGGGTAGCTCGTTCGGTGGCAAGGCGGCGTGTGTCATGGCTGATTCCTCCCGTGTTGGTGTCGTCGCGCGGCTTGTCGTCCGCGCATGCTTGCATGTTTGTCTATGATAAAACAGACGGACGACCATGGTGTGACACGATTCTCCAAATTGCTGTTTATGGCGTAACAAATCAGTACAATCTGTATTCGCAGCAACGGCGTCAGGCGCAATCCGGCAGGCATTAACGAGGCGGAGACGGCATATGTTGGGCTTTTTGGCGAATTTCTTCAGCGAAGACGGCTTCATGCCCCACGGGCATTGTTACCTGTGGACGCCAGATTTGTTGTGGACCTATGTAGTGTCCGATTCCATGATCGGCCTCGCGTATTACACGATCCCGGTGGCCATGCTGTATTTCGTGCGCAAGCGCAGCGACCTGCAATTCTCGTGGATCTTCGTTTGCTTCTCGATCTTCATTTTCGCCTGCGGCACCACCCATTTCCTGGCCGTCTGGACCATCTGGCACCCCGACTACTGGGTCGATGCCTTGCTCAAGGCCGTCACGGCCGCCGTGTCCATCATCACGGCAATCCTGCTGTGGCCGCTCGTGCCCAAGGCGCTGCAGATCCCCAGCATGCGCCAGCTGAACCAGGCCCTGCAGGACCGCGAGCGTGAGCTGGCCGAGCGCAAGCGGGTCGAGACGGCCCTGGTGGCCCTGAACGAAAGCCTGGAATTGCGCGTGGCCGAGCGCACGGCCGAAGTGTTGGCCGCCCAGCGCGAGGTCAACGAGTTGCTGGTCAAGGAGCGGGCCGGACGCAAGGAGGCCGAGCGCGTCAGCCTGATGAAGGATGAGTTCCTGCTCACGTTGTCGCACGAGTTGCGTACGCCCCTCAATTCCATCTTCGGCTGGACCCAGATCCTCGACAGCAATTACGAGGATGCGGCCATCGTGCGCAAAGGCATTGAAGTGATCGACCGTAACGTGCGCCTGCAAACCCGGCTCATCGACGAGTTGCTGGACCTGTCCTCCATCGCGTCGGGCAAGATACGGCTAGAGATGCAGCCGGTTGAGCTGGCCACGGTGATCGGTGCCGCCGTGGAGTCGATCATGCCGGCCGCCGAGTCGAAGCACATCGAGCTGGAATACGTGGCCGACCCGGCCGCGCCCCTGGTCAGCGGCGATCCGGCCCGCCTGCAGCAGGTGTTGTGGAACCTGCTCACCAACGCCGTCAAGTTCACCCCCAGGCAGGGCCGCATCAGCGTGCTGCTGGAACAGGCCGGCAGCCACATGGTGCTCACCATCGCCGACACGGGCGAAGGCATCCCCGAGGACTTCCTGCCGTTCGTGTTCGAGCGTTTCAGCCAGGCCGACTCGTCCACGCGGCGCCGGCATGGCGGCCTGGGCGTGGGCCTGGCCGTAGCCAAGAACCTGATCGAGCTGCATGGCGGCCACATCAGCGTCAGCAGCGCGGGGGCGGGGCAGGGCACCACCTTTTGCGTCAGCCTGCCGATCCGGGTGCGCAACGAGGCCGAGGCGCGTGCCGTGCGCGAGCGCGCCGGCAGCCGGACCGAGGCGCCCGCAGCCTTGCCGGCGCTCGATGGCCTGCGGGTGCTGGTGGTGGACGACGAGCCCGATGCGCGCGGGCTGCTGCAGCAATTGCTGCAGCAGCAGCGGGCCCAGCCCGTCTGCGCCGCCTCGGTGGACGCAGCGCTGGCCGCCGTGGAGCGCGGCGATCCCCACGTAATCATCTGCGACATCGGCATGCCGGGCCAGGATGGCTACGACTTCATCGCCGCCCTGCGCGGGCGCGGCGACACGCGCCCAGTGGTGGCCTTGAGCGCGTTCGCCCGCTCGGAGGACCGGGTACGCAGCCTGAAGGCCGGTTTCCAGGCGCACCTGGCCAAGCCGGTGGACCCGGCCGAACTGCTGTCCGTGGTGGCCAGCCTGGCCGGGCAGTACAGCTAGGCGGCCGGGTGGGCATGGCGCCCACCCGGACCGGCCCGCCTACGATGGCATGCCGAAGTTGATGGCGGCGGCCAGTCCGCTAACGCTGGCCACGCCCACCAGCACGATCGAGCCGCCCGGCAGGCTGATCAGCAGGTCGTTGCCCGTGTCTGTCACGTATTTCGCCACGAAGGCGTCGGCCGTCATGGGCGTGGACAGGATGTCGGCGAAATACAGCTTGTCGCCTTCGGCCAGGTGGAAGTCCGTGATGCGGTCGTTGCCGAACTGCGGTTCGAACACGAACTTGTCGGCGCCGCTGCCGCCGGTGAGAATATCGTTGCCTTTGCCGCCGAACAGGTAATCGCCTTCCGTGCCGCCGTCGAGCGTGTCGTTGCCCAGGTCGCCGTACAGGTAGTCGATGCCGGCGCCGCCCGACAGCTTGTCGTCGCCGTTGCCGCCGTACAGGGCGTCGGTGCCGCCGTAGCCGGTCAGCGTGTCGTTGCCGTTCCCGCCTTGCAGCACGTCTTCCGCGTTGTTGGTGGCGTTGCCCGACAAGCTATCGTTACCGTTGCCGCCGACGAGATTGACGCCCTTGTCGGCCGTCGAACCGTTGATCAGCAGCGCGATGCTGTCGCTGCCCGACAGGCCGCCGTGGTCGGTCACCGTATAGTTCAGCGTGGCGCGGATGACCTGGCCGGTGGTCATCCAGTCCAGTTCCGTCGGGGTGGTGATGGTCAGGTTGCTGCCATCGGCCGACAATGTGGCTTGCGCCGCCAGCGTGGCCAGGCTGACGGCCGCGTGGGTGACGGGATTGATCAGCGACTGCGACGTCGAGTCCGCGCTCCAGGACAGCGACACCGTGCCGGAGGCCAGCGCGAAGCTCAGCGTGTCGCCCGCGTCCACGTCGCTGACGGCGTTGGAGAGCGAGGTGGTGATGACGGCGTTCTCGATAGTGGTCAAGCTGACGGGCGAGGCGGTGGGCGCTTCGTTGACGTCGGTGATGCCCAGCGTGACGGCTTGCTGGCTCGCGTTGCCGAAGCTGTCCGTGGCCAGCACGGTGAAGTGGTAGCTGCTCTTGGTTTCGAAGTCGGGATTGGCGGTCAGCGTGACGGCGCCGTTGGCACCGATGGTGAAGGCGGCCGCGTCATCGTTGTTGTTGCCGAGCAGGCTGTAGGTGATGGCATGCGCGTCGCTGGCCGCGGCCGCGTAGACCACCTGGCTGGCGCCCGTGTTCTCGGCAATGGAGGCCGTGCTGGCGGAACTGAAGGCGGGGCCGTGGGTGTCGAGCGCCAGGCTGGTGCCGGCGCCGGCCGCCGAGTTGCCCGCCAGGTCGTTCGCGCTGATGGAGACGCTGATGGGGCCATCCGTCAGCGTGCTCAAGTCCGCGACGCCGTTCGCGCCCAGCACGCTGTGGCTGCCGTCGCTGAAGGTGATGGTGGCGTTGGCATCGCCGTCCAGGCCCAGCACCGTGTAGGCCACGGCCGCTTTCTCGGCATTGTTGATGGCATGGTCGGCGACGGTCACGGCCAGGTTGGCACCCGCGTCGGCCGTGGTGTCGAGCGTGGCGTTGGCGCCGGCGCCGTTGGCGTGGTTGCCGGCTGTGTCGGTGGCGGCGACAGTCACGGTGATGGCGCCGTCAGTGAGCGTGGACAAATCGGCCGTGCCGCCGCTGCCGGTAACGGTGTTGGTGCCATCGCTGAAGATGACGGTGGCCGTGGCGTCGGCGTCGAGGCCGGACACCGTGTAGGCGACGGTGCCTTTCTCGGCGTTGTTCACCAGGCTGTCGCTGACGTGGACGGCCAGGTCGCCGCCAGCATCGGCTGTCGTGTCGAGCGTGGTGGATGCGCTTGCGCCGCTGGCGTGGTTGCCGGCCGCGTCGGTGGCGGCGACAGTAACGGTGATGGCGCCGTCAGAGAGCGTGGACAAATCGGCCGTGCCACCGCTGCCGGTGACAGTGTTGGTGCCATCGCTGAAGATGACGGTGGCCGTGGCATCGGCATCGAGGCCGGTCACGGTGTAGGCCACGCTGGCTTTCTCGGCGTTGTTCACCAGGCTGTCGCCGACGTGGACGGCCAGGTCGCCGCCAGCATCGGCTGTCGTGTCGAGCGTGGTGGAGGCGCTTGCGCCGCTGGCGTGGTTGCCGGCTGTATCGGTGGCGGCGACAGTCACGGTGATGGCGCCGTCAGTGAGCGTGGACAAATCGGCCGTGCCGCCGCTGCCGGTAACGGTGTTGGTGCCATCGCTGAAGATGACGGTGGCCGTGGCGTCGGCGTCGAGGCCGGACATCGTGTAGGCGACGGCACCTTTCTCGGCATTGTTCAGCAGGCTGTCGCCGACGTGGACGGCCAGGTCGCCGCCAGCATCGGCTGTCGTGTCGAGCGTGGTGGATGCGCTTGCGCCGCTGGCGTGGTTGCCGGCCGCGTCGGTGGCGGCGACAGTCACGGTGATGGCGCCGTCAGAGAGCGTGGACAGGTCGGCCGTGCCGCCGCTGCCGGTGACGGTGTTGGTGCCATCGCTGAAGATGACGGTGGCCGTGGCGTCGGCATCGAGGCCGGACACCGTGTAGGCGACGGCACCTTTCTCGGCATGGTTCACCAGGCTTTCGCCGACGTGGACGGCCAGATCGCCGCCAGCATCGGCTGTCGTGTCGAGCGTGGTGGAGGCGCTTGCGCCGCTGGCGTGGTTGCCGGCTGTGTCGGTGGCGGCGACAGTCACGGTGATGGCGCCGTCAGAGAGCGTGGACAGGTCAGCCGTGCCACCGCT
This sequence comes from Rugamonas fusca, assembly GCF_014042365.1. Classification (GTDB taxonomy): domain Bacteria; phylum Pseudomonadota; class Gammaproteobacteria; order Burkholderiales; family Burkholderiaceae_D; genus Rugamonas; species Rugamonas fusca. The sequence continues at coordinate 153,060 of NZ_JACEZS010000008.1, read as the reverse complement.
GCCGGTGACAGTGTTGGTGCCATCGCTGAAGATGACGGTGGCCGAGGCGTCGGCGTCGAGGCCGGACACCGTGTAGGCGACTGTGCCTTTCTCGGCGTTGTTCACCAGGCTGTCGCTGACGTGGACGGCCAGATCGCCGCCAGCATCGGCTGTCGTGTCGAGCGTGGTGGATGCGCTTGCGCCGCTGGCGTGGTTCCCGGCTGTGTCGGTGGCGGCGACAGTCACGGTGATGGCGCCGTCAGTGAGCGTGGACAAATCGGCCGTGCCGCCGCTGCCGGTGACGGTGTTGGTGCCATCGCTGAAGATGACGGTGGCCGTGGCGTCGGCATCGAGGCCGGACACCGTGTAGGCGACGGCACCTTTCTCGGCATGGTTCACCAGGCTTTCGCCGACGTGGACGGCCAGATCGCCGCCAGCATCGGCTGTCGTGTCGAGCGTGGTGGAGGCGCTTGCGCCGCTGGCGTGGTTGCCGGCTGTGTCGGTGGCGGCGACAGTCACGGTGATGGCGCCGTCAGAGAGCGTGGACAGGTCAGCCGTGCCACCGCTGCCGGTGACAGTGTTGGTGCCATCGCTGAAGATGACGGTGGCCGAGGCGTCGGCGTCGAGGCCGGACACCGTGTAGGCGACTGTGCCTTTCTCGGCGTTGTTCACCAGGCTGTCGCTGACGTGGACGGCCAGATCGCCGCCAGCATCGGCTGTCGTGTCGAGCGTGGTGGATGCGCTTGCGCCGCTGGCGTGGTTCCCGGCTGTGTCGGTGGCGGCGACAGTCACGGTGATGGCGCCGTCAGTGAGCGTGGACAAATCGGCCGTGCCGCCGCTGCCGGTGACGGTGTTGGTGCCATCGCTGAAGATGACGGTGGCCGAGGCGTCGGCGTCGAGGCCGGACACCGTGTAGGCGACGGTGCCTTTCTCGGCGTTGTTCACCAGGCTGTCGCTGACGTGGACGGCCAGGTCGCCGCCAGCATCGGCTGTCGTGTCGAGCGTGGTGGATGCGCTTGCGCCGCTGGCGTGGTTGCCGGCCGCGTCGGTGGCGGCGACAGTCACGGTGATGGCGCCGTCAGTGAGCGTGGACAAATCGGCCGTGCCGCCGCTGCCGGTAACGGTGTTGGTGCCATCGCTGAAGATGACGGTGGCCGAGGCGTCGGCGTCGAGGCCGGACACCGTGTAGGCGACTGTGCCTTTCTCGGCGTTGTTCACCAGGCTGTCGCCGACGTGGACGGCCAGATCGCCGCCAGCATCGGCTGTCGTGTCGAGCGTGGTGGATGCGCTTGCGCCGCTGGCGTGGTTGCCGGCTGTGTCGGTGGCGGCGACAGTCACGGTGATGGCGCCGTCAGTGAGCGTGGACAAATCGGCCGTGCCGCCGCTGCCGGTAACGGTGTTGGTGCCATCGCTGAAGATGACGGTGGCCGTGGCGTCGGCATCGAGGCCGGACACCGTGTAGGCGACTGTGCCTTTCTCGGCGTTGTTCAGCAGGCTGTCGCTGACGTGGACGGCCAGATCGCCGCCGGCATCGGCTGTCGTGTCGAGCGTGGTGGAGGCGCTTGCGCCGCTGGCGTGGTTGCCGGCTGTGTCGGTGGCGGAAATGGTGACGCTGATCGCGCCGTCAGAGAGCGTGGACAGGTCGGCCGTGCCACCGCTGCCGGTGACAGTGTTGGTGCCATCGCTGAAGATGACGGTGGACGTGGCGTCGGCGTCGAGGCCGGACACCGTGTAGGCGACGGCACCTTTCTCGGCATTGTTCACCAGGCTGTCGCCGACGTGGACGGCCAGGTCGCCGCCGGCATCGGCTGTCGTGTCGAGCGTCGTGGATGCGCTTGCGCCGCTGGCGTGGTTGCCGGCCGCGTCGGTGGCGGCGACGGTGACGGTGATGGCGCCGTCGCCCAGCGCGGACAGGTTGACCGTGCCGCTGGTGCCGCTGGCGGTGACGGTGTGGCTGCCGTCGCTGAAGGTGGTGGTGGCGCTGGCGTCGGCGTCCAGCCCGGAGACGGTAAAGGCCACGGCGCCTTTCTCGGCATTGTTGACCAGGCTGTCGCTGACGTGGACGGCCAGGTCGGCGCCGGCGTCGGCCGTGGTGTCCACCTTGACTTGCTGGGTCGCCGACGCGGCGCTGGCGTTGCCCGCCGCGTCGCTGGCCTTGGCCGTGAAGTTGTAGCTGCCGTCGGCCAGCGCGGCCGAGGTGTAGGTGTAGACGCCGCTGTGGGGCGCCGTCTGGGTGGCGCTGCCCACCAGCACACCGTCCTGGTAGATGGCAACGGTTGTGTCGGCTTCCGCCGTCACGGTCAGGGTGGGGGTGTTGTCGTTGCTGATGGTGTCGGCCGGCGAGCCGCTGTTGTCGGCAAAGCCCGTGATGACGGGCGCGCCGGGCGCCGCCGTGTCGATGGTCACGCTGATAGCCGCCGCCGTGGCGCTGTTGCCGGCCGTGTCCGTGACCTGGGCGCGGAACTGGTAGCTGCCGTCGGCCAGCGCCGTCTGGTTGGTGCCGGTGGCGTTCCAGTGCGCGCCGCCGTCCGTCGATACCTGGTACACGACGGCCGCACCGGCCTCGTTGCCCGTCAGCGCCAGGCCGAAGCTGTTGTCGTTGGTGATGCCGTCGCCAGCCGCGCCGCTGTCGGCCAGGCTGGTGAAGGCCAGCGTGCCGGCGGCCGGCGCGGCCGTGTCGAGCACATAGGCTTGCGCGTGGGCCGGGCCGGCGTTGCCGGCCGCGTCTTCCACTTGCACCTTGAGCGTGTTGCTGCCGGTGAGCGTCACGCCGGACAGGCTGTAGCTGTTGCTGCCGACCGTGTTGCTGGCCGTTTGCCAGCTGGCGCCGTTGTCGAGCGAGATTTTGACCACTTCGCCGCTGGCCGTGTTGGCGCTGAGCGTGCCGGAGATGGTCTGGCCGGCCACATTGGTGTTGAAGTCGCTGGCGCTGCTGCCGCTGTCATTGCTGAAGGCGACCGTGTTGACGGTGGTGGCGGGCGCCGTCGTGTCGAGCGTGTAGGCGTGGGTCGAGCCGAGCGGGTTGTTGCCGTTCGCCGCGCCCCAGAACTGGATGCTCTTGCCGGCGCCCGCTGCCAGCGTGACGGTGGCCGTGAAGGTGCCGGCGGCCGCGCTGGTGGGGTAGGTGACGGTGGCAGCCGTGCGGGTGGCGCCGCTGCCATCGGTGGACACATACACGGTCGGCACTTGCGAATTGTTGGTGCTGGCCGTGAAGATGCCGCTGATGGTCTGGGTGGCCACGTTGGTGACGAAGTCCGTGGCGGAGGTGCCGCTGTCGGCCGACATGGTGAAGGCCGTCACGGCGGTGGCGTTGTCCAGCGTGCCGGAGTAGGTGGCGTCGCTGATGGCGGCCGTCTCGATGGTGCCGGTGCTGGCCTCGAGCACCCAGTCGCCGCCGGCGGCGGCAGCGCCCGTCAGATCGGTCGAGGCGGCCACGTCGGCGCCGGTGGCGGCGGCCAGGCTGGTGATGAATTGCTGGCCCGTGGCGCCGGCCGCCACGTCGCAGCCGTACAGCAGGATGTCGGCGCCGGTCGTGAGGTGGCTGCCAATGTCGGCCAGGGTGGCGCTGTAGGCGGCCATGTTGTCGGCGTTCAGCACGGTGGTGCCGAGATGGATTTCGCCCGGGCTGCCATGCGAGACCACGTCCACGCTGGCCAGGTTGGTGACGATGTCGATGGCCGCCACCAGGCCCGTGTTGTGGGCCAGGAAGTCATGGATTTGCTGCACGCCATCCTTGGCCGCATCCAGCACTACGATGGTGGCGTTGGCCGGGGTGGCGGCGATGATGCTCTGGTAGTCCGCCACGCTGGGGTCGACGAACACCACGCGCGGCGTGAACAGCCCGTTCAGGCTGGCGCTGGCCGACACCACGTTGATGGCGGCCGTGCTCGCGCCGTGCGCGCTGATCCAGTCCTGGATCTGTTGCGGCCCGGGCGTGGCGCCGTCGAGCATGACGACGTCGAAGACATTGGCGTCGTATTGCGCCGCGAGCGACGCGGCATCGGACAGGGCGGAATCGATAAAGACGGTGCGGATGGTGGCCATGATCTTCTTGCTCTCACTGTGTGGTTAGACGGCACAAGTTCCGGACGGGAAATTTTTATTTCCCTGTCCCACCTATTTGACGCTCAAGCTGCAAGTTACGCATGGGAGAAACCGCTCTTTTTTCCGGTAGCCAATTACAATTTCCTGTGATAAAACTGTGACAAACATCATGGGAGGCGGCATGAACGGCAGGGCTGGAATGCCAGTACGGCGTGGCAAGGCGGGGCGGCCGGGAGTGGTCCCATGAGCGCCGCCGCGCGCGGCCCCGATAAGCCGATCCGGGTGTTGTTGATTTGCGACTTGCCGATCACGGCCTGGGGGCTGGCGCAGCTGATCGAGTCCCGCCAGCCGCAGTTGCAGTTGGCCGGCAGCGTGGCGACGGTGACCGAGGCGCGCGAGCACCTGCGCGGCCATGGTGTCGACGTGGTGCTGTACGACCTCGATGGCGCCAACCCGCTGGCGCTGATTGGCGAACTGTTGCCCGGCTTTCGGGGCAAGGTGCTGGCCATCAGCAGTTCGCGCGTGTCCACCCTGGCCGACGAGGCCGTGCTGGCCGGCGCCAATGGCCTGGTCTGCAAGAGCGAGCCGGTGGAGATGCTGGCCAAGGCCATCGAAAAAGTGCGGGGCGGGGAGTTCTGGGTCGACCGTCTGGCCACCGTGCGCATCCTGGAGACCATCGCCCGCAGCAAGGCGCAGGAAGATCCGGCCCATGCCAGGCTGGCCCGCCTCACGCGCAAGGAGCGGCTGGCGGTGGCCGAACTGGTGCGCGACCCGCGCGCCAGCACGGCCGCGATCGCCACCCGCCTGGCGATCGGCGAGCGCACGCTGCGCAACCACCTGACGGCCATCTACGCCAAACTGGGCGTGAGCAGCCGGGTGGCCCTGTACGACTTCGCCGCGCGCCACATGCCGGCGCACGAACTGGGCCTTGAACGCTAGCGCGTCCTCTGCCGGCGCCGTTTTCACGATCGCCTCGTTGGCGCAAGCCTGACGCCGCCCACGCTGCGTTTGCCCCTCGCGCTAGTATAATGCTGGCACACTAACAGGCTGCCCACCATGACCAACACCACCCATTTCGGTTACAAGACCGTCTCCGAAGACGAAAAAGTCCACGAAGTCGCCAAGGTTTTCCACTCCGTCGCCGCCAAATACGATGTGATGAACGACGTCATGTCCGGTGGCCTGCACCGCTTGTGGAAGATGTTCACCATCGCCCAGGCCGGCGTGCGCCCCGGTTTCAAGGTGCTTGACATCGCCGGCGGCACGGGTGACCTGACCAAGGCCTTCGCCAAGCAGGCCGGTCCATCGGGCGAAGTGTGGCTGACCGACATTAACGAATCCATGCTGCGCGTGGGCCGCGACCGCCTCTTGAATCGCGGCCTGCTGACCCCCACCATGCTGTGTGACGCGGAAAAACTGCCGTTCCCGGACAATTACTTCGACCGCGTCAGCGTCGCCTTCGGCCTGCGCAACATGACCCACAAGGACCAGGCACTGAAGGAAATGCGGCGCGTGCTCAAGCCGGGCGGCAAGTTGCTGGTGCTGGAGTTTTCCAAGGTGGCGGCGCCGCTGCAGAAACCGTATGACCTGTATTCCTTCCACGTGCTGCCATGGATGGGCCAGAAGATCGCCGGCGACGCCGAGAGCTACCGCTACCTGGCCGAATCGATCCGCATGCACCCGGACCAGGAAACGCTGAAGAAGATGATGGAAGAGGCGGGCCTGGAGCGGGTCCAGTACTACAACCTGACGGCGGGTGTGGCCGCTTTGCACACTGGTATCAAACTGTAAAGACATGATGAACATGAAGAAGATCCTGGTCGGCGCAATGCTGGCCGTGTCCGCCCTCTCGCTGATGGCCGAAGCGACGGCCCGTCCCATGGGCGGCGGCCGTTCGTTCGGGCGCCAGTCGCAAAGCGTGAGCCGCATGGCGCCCGCGCCGGCCCCGGCGCCCACGGCGCCGCGCCAGGCCGCCACGCCCGCGCCGGCGCCGGTGGCGCCGCCGGCCGCGTTGCCGCCCAAGCCGGCCAGTCCATGGAAGGGCATCGTGGGCGGTGCCTTGCTGGGCCTGGGCATGGGCGCGCTGATGTCGCACTTCGGCATGGGCGGCGGCATGTTCGGTTCGCTCTTGACGGTGCTGATGCTGGGCGCGCTGGCCTTCCTCATCATCCGCATGCTGCGCGGCCTGAGCGGCGGCGCCAAGCCGGCGCCGGCCACCGTCTACAGCGGTAACTTTGGCGCTAACGCTGGCGGCAACTTTGGTGGCCAGGGCAACGTGGCCACGCCGGAGATCGGCGCGCGCCTGCAGCCAGCCACGTTCGAGGCCCAGCCTGCCACTGCGGCAGCGCAGGCCGCGCCGCACGCGCCCTGGGGCGTGCCGGCCGACTTCGACACGGCCACCTTCCTGCGCGTGGCCAAGGGCAATTTCATCCGCCTGCAAGCGGCCTGGGACAAGGGCGACGTGGCCGACATCCGCGAATTCACCACGCCGGAAGTGTTCGCCGAGCTCAAGATGCAGATCACGGAACGCGGCGCGCAAGCCGATTTCACGGACGTGGTCAGCATCGAGGCCGAACTGCTGGGCATCGAGACGTCGGACCAGGATTACCTGGCCAGCGTCAAGTTCACCGGCATGATCCGTTCCGCGCCGGGCGCGGCGGCCGAGCCGTTCCACGAAGTGTGGAACCTGGCCAAGCCCGTCAACGGCAGCATGGGCTGGCTGCTGGCCGGTATCCAGCAACTGGCCTGAAAATCGGGGACGTAACACAGTTTTCCCCACAAGCAAAATCGGGGACGTAACACGATTATTCCTGCAGGAAAAATGGTGTTACGTCCCCGATTTTGCTTTGAACTGGTAAGATCGACTCCGCCTGACACCTATCGACACCACTGTGACTTCTTCCACTTCCCTTCCGCTTCCTCCCGCGACGACGCTGCTGGCGCCGCTCGCCGCCACTCTCAACCATCTACTGGCCCAGGAACCGTGGGCGCGCGGCGAGCTCATGCCCCATGCGGGCAAGGTCGCCTGTGTGGCCTGCGTCGATGCCCCGTCCGTGGCCGTGCGCCTGCGCGTGGCGGGCGATGGCTACCTGGCCGTGGCCGAGGCCGATACGCCGGCCAGCGTCACCATCCACGTCAAGCTGGCGGACGTGCCGCTGATCGTGCAACACCGCGAGCGGGCGTTTTCCTATGTGCGCATCGAGGGCGACGCGGAGTTCGCCAATTGCCTGTCGGGCCTGAGCAAGTCGCTGCGCTGGGAAGCCGAGCATGACCTGGAGAAGGTGGTGGGCCCGGTGGCGGCCGTGCGCATGGTGGCCGGCGCGCGCGCCGCGTTTGCGGCCGTGCAGAGCGGGCATCGCAAGCTGGCCGAGAACGTGGCCGAATTCCTGGCCGAGGAACGGCCCGTGCTGCTGCGCCCGCCCGTGGTGGCGGAATTCTCGTCCGGCGTGTCGCGCCTGCGCGATGACGTCGAGCGCGCCGCCAAGCGCGTGGCCAGGCTGGAACAATTGCTGGCCGCCCGCGCCGCCAAGTAACACACACTGGATCTTTGATGATATTGAAATTTTTACGCCTGCTGAAAATCCTGCGGGTGTCGGTCAAGTATGGCCTCGATGAAATCGCCATCGCTGGCCTGAAAGTGCCGCGTATAGCCAAGCTGATCGATACCGTGATCTTCTGGCGCGACATTTCCGCCCCGCGCGGCGAACGCCTGCGCATGGCGCTCGAGGAACTGGGGCCCATCTTCGTCAAGTTCGGCCAGGTGCTGTCGACCCGGCGCGATTTGATCCCGCTCGACCTGGTGGTGGAGCTGTCCAAGCTGCAGGACCGGGTGCCGCCGTTCGATTCCGAGCTGGCCATCGCCCAGATCCGCAAGTCGCTGGGCGACCACCCGGACCAGCTGTTCTCCACCTTCGAGCGGATTCCGGTGGCGTCGGCCTCGATCGCCCAGGTGCACTTCGCCACGCTCAAGGATGGCAAGGAAGTGGCCGTCAAGGTGCTGCGCCCCGGCATGAAGAAGTCCATCGACGAGGACGTGGCGCTGATGCACATCGCGGCCGACTGGATCGAGCGCATCTGGACCGACGGCAAGCGCTTGAAGCCGAAAGAGGTGGTGGCCGAGTTCGACAAGTACCTGCACGATGAACTGGACCTGATGCGCGAGGCGGCCAACGCCAGTCAGTTGCGCCGCAACTTCGCCAATTCCAGCCTGCTGCTGGTGCCGGAAATGTTCTGGGACTACTGCTCCAGCAGCGTGATCGTGATGGAGCGCATGCATGGCATCCCCGTGTCGCAGATCGACCGGCTGGAAGCGGCCGGCGTGGACTTGAAGAAGCTCTCGAGCGATGGCGTGGAAATCTTCTTCACCCAGGTATTCCGCGATGGCTTCTTCCACGCCGATATGCACCCCGGTAACATCCTCGTGTCGATCGACCCGGCCAGCTTCGGGCGCTACATCGCGCTCGATTTCGGCATCGTCGGCACGCTCAACGATTTCGACAAGGATTACCTGTCGCAGAACTTCCTGGCCTTCTTCCGGCGCGACTACAAGCGCGTGGCCGAGGCCCACATCGAATCGGGCTGGGCGCCGCGCGACACCCGCGTGGACGAGCTGGAGTCGGCCGTGCGGGCCTGCTGCGAACCGATCTTCGACCGGCCGCTGAAGGACATCTCGTTCGGCCAGATCCTGCTGCGCCTGTTCCAGACCTCGCGCCGCTTCAACGTGGAAGTGCAGCCGCAACTGGTGTTGCTGCAAAAGACGCTGCTCAACATCGAAGGCCTGGGCCGCCAGCTCGATCCGGACCTGGACCTGTGGAAGACGGCCAAGCCCTACCTGGAAAAATGGATGGCGGCGCAAGTGGGCTGGCAAGGCATGCTGGAGCGCCTGAAGGGCGAAGCGCCGCGCTACACCCACGTGCTGCCGCAACTGCCGCGCCTGTTGCACCGGGCGCTGGAGCAGGCCGGCGAACCGCCGGCCAGGGACGGGGAGCTGATCCGTGTGCTGATCGCCGAACAGCAGCGCACCAACCGCTTGCTCAGTTTCGTCGTCTATTTCGCGGGCGCCTTCGGGCTCGGTGTGGCCGGTTTCCAGCTCTACCTGCGCATGCATAACATGCATTAAGTTTATAGAACGGTGGCCGTACCATGCAGGAATTTCATGAACGTGATCCGCGCTCACCGGCTTTCTGGGATGAGCGTTTTGACAAGCAATTCACGCCCTGGGACCGGGGCGGGGTGCCGCAGGCGTTGCGCGAGTTCGTCGCCGCCGCGCCCGCGCCGCTGGTCACGCTGATTCCCGGCTGCGGCAGCGCCTGGGAACTGGCGTACCTGGCCGAGGCCGGCTGGGATGCGACGGCCATCGATTTTTCACCGGCCGCCGTGGCGGCCGGCAAGGCGGCCGTGGGCCGCTGGGCCGAGCGGGTGGTGGAAGCCGATTTCTTCACCTGGCAGCCCACCGAGCCCTTGCAGCTGATCTACGAACGGGCCTTCCTGTGCGCCATGCCGCGCGAACGCTGGCCGGACGTGGCGGCGCGCTGGGCCGCGCTGCTGCCGGCGGGCGGCTTGCTGGCCGGCTTCTTTTTCTTCGACGACGCGCCCAAGGGCCCGCCGTTCGGCATCGCGCGCGCGCAGCTGGACGCCTTGCTGGCACCGTATTTCGACTGCGAGGCCGATCTGGCCGTGGCCGATTCCATCCCCGTGTTCCAGGGCAAGGAACGCTGGCTGCAATGGCGGCGCCGTTGAAACCGGCGAGGGCGGCGAAAAAAGCTTTATAATTCAGGGTTTTTGATTGTTTTTGCGGAGTAATAGATGCCGATCTACGCTTACCGCTGCGAGGAATGTGGTTTTGCCAAGGATGTCTTGCAAAAGATTTCCGACCCGCAGCTGACGGAATGCCCTTCTTGCGGCAAGTCGTCGTTCAAGAAACAACTGACGGCCGCCGGTTTCCAGCTCAAGGGTACGGGCTGGTATGCGACCGATTTCCGCGGCGGTACGCCGCCAGCCACGGGCGTGTCCAGCGGCCCGGCCGCGCCCAAGGGCGACGCCGCCCCGGCGGCAGCGCCGGCTGCGCCTGCGTCCGGCGGCAACAAGGCGGATTGATCGGCAATGCCGCCTGGCGGCATTTTTATTCCATCTAGAGAGCACGAATGCGTAAATACTTCATTACCGGCTTGCTGATCCTGGTGCCGCTGGCCATCACGGCCTGGGTGCTGAATCTGGTGATCAGCACCATGGACCAGTCGCTGCTGTTCGTGCCTTTGCGGTGGCAGCCGCGCACCCTGATCGGCTTCGATATTCCCGGCCTGGGGACCATGCTGACGGTATTGATCGTGTTCCTGACCGGCCTGCTCACCAACAACCTGGTGGGCAATTACGTGGTGAGGCTGTGGGAGCGGCTGTTGCAGCGCATCCCCATCGTCAACTCGCTGTATTCGAGCGTGAAGCAGGTGTCGGACACCTTGTTCTCCTCGTCCGGCAACGCGTTCCGCAAGGCCGTGCTGGTGCCGTATCCGCACCGCGATTCGTGGACCATCGCTTTTCTGACCGGCGCGCCCGGCGGCGACGTGAAGAACCACCTGGTGGGCGATTATGTCAGCGTGTACGTGCCCACCACGCCCAACCCCACCTCGGGTTTCTTCCTGATGATGGCGAAGGAAAACGTGGTCGAGCTGGACATGAGCGTGGATGCGGCCCTGAAGTACATCGTGTCGATGGGCGTGGTGGCGCCTGATTACGTGCCCGGCGCCGAGACGGCCGGCAAACCATAAAACGGGCGCCTGCGCCCCGATAAATAAACTGAACTATTTAACCTGAACTGAGAAATAACATGTCCTCCATGCGTACTCACTACTGCGGCCTCACCACTGAGGCCCTGCTTGGCCAAACCGTCAGCCTGTGCGGCTGGGTACACCGTCGCCGCGACCACGGCGGCGTGATCTTCATCGACCTGCGCGACCGCGAAGGCCTGGTGCAGATCGTTTGCAATCCCGAGCAGGCCGACGTGTTCAAGGCCGCGGAAGCGGTGCGCAATGAGTACTGCCTGCGCGTGACGGGCGTGGTCAAGGACCGCCTGGAAGGCACCGTCAACGCCAACCTGAAATCGGGCAAGATCGAAGTGGTGTGCACCCAGCTGGAAGTGCTGAACGCTTCCGTGGCCGTGCCGTTCCAGCTGGACGACGACAACCTGTCCGAAACCACCCGTTTGACCCACCGCGTGCTGGACCTGCGCCGTCCGCAGATGCAGAACAACCTGCGCCTGCGCTACAAGGTGACGATGGAAGTGCGCAAGTACCTGGACGAACTGGGCTTCATCGACATCGAAACCCCGATGCTGACCAAGTCCACCCCGGAAGGCGCGCGCGACTACCTGGTGCCATCGCGCGTCAACGCCGGCAACTTCTTCGCGCTGCCGCAATCGCCGCAGCTGTTCAAGCAGCTGCTGATGGTGGCCAACTTCGACCGCTACTACCAGATCACCAAGTGCTTCCGCGACGAAGACCTGCGCGCCGACCGCCAGCCTGAATTCACCCAGATCGACTGCGAAACGTCGTTCCTGACCGAGCAGGAAATCCGTGACCTGTTCGAAGACATGATCCGCAAGGTGTTCAAGAACACGCTGGCGATCGACCTGCCGAACCCGTTCCCGGTGATGGACTTCGCCACCGCCATGGGCAAATACGGTTCGGACAAGCCCGACATGCGCGTCAAGCTGGAATTCACCGACCTGACGGACGTGATGAAGGACGTGGACTTCAAGGTGTTCTCGGGCGCCGCCAACATGCCCAACGGCCGCGTGGTCGGCCTGCGCGTACCGAAGGGCGGCGAAATGCCCCGTTCGGAAATCGACGCCTACACCCAGTTCGTGGCCATCTACGGCGCCAAGGGCCTGGCCTACATCAAGGTCAACGAGAAGGCCAAGGGCCGCGACGGCCTGCAATCGCCTATCGTCAAGAACCTGCACGACGCCGCACTGGCCAAGGTGCTGGAACTGACGGGCGCCCAGGACGGCGACCTGATCTTCTTCGGCGCCGACAAGGCCAAGGTGGTCAACGACGCCATCGGCGCGCTGCGCGTGAAGATCGGCCACAGCGAATTCGGCAAGAAGGCCGGCCTGTTCGACGACGTCTGGTCGCCGCTGTGGGTGGTGGACTTCCCGATGTTCGAATACGACGACGAGAACGACCGCTGGACCGCGACCCACCACCCGTTCACGGCGCCAAAAGACGGCCACGAGGACATGCTGGAAACCAATCCGGGCGCCTGCATCGCCAAGGCCTACGACATGGTGCTCAACGGCTGGGAACTGGGCGGCGGTTCGATCCGTATCCACCGCGAAGAAGTGCAGTCGAAAGTGTTCCGCGCGCTTAAGATCGACGCCGACGAAGCCCGCCTGAAGTTCGGCTTCCTGCTGGACGCGCTGCAGTATGGCGCGCCACCGCACGGCGGCCTGGCGTTCGGCCTGGACCGTATCGTGACCATGATGACCGGCTCCGATTCGATCCGCGACGTGATCGCCTTCCCGAAAACCCAGCGCGCCCAGTGCCTGCTGACCCAGGCACCATCGGAAGTGGACGAGAAGCAGCTGCGCGAACTGCACATCCGCCTGCGCGCCGCCGAGCCGAAAGTGGCCGGCTGATAGCGCCCCGCGCCCGCTTCGGCGGGCGCACGTTGTGTTCAAGAGGCGCGGGTGACTGCGCCTTTTTTATTGTCGGAACATGAAGCCCTACAAGATTCCCGAATCGGTGCTGGTGGTGATCCATACCGCCGACCTGCAAGTGCTGCTGATCGAGCGGGCCGACCGGCCCGGCTTCTGGCAATCCGTGACCGGCTCGCTGGACGCGCCGGACGAACCCCTGCTGCAAACGGCCACCCGCGAATTGCACGAGGAGACGGGCATCGTGGCCGATGGCACCCGCATCGTGCTGCGCGACTGGATGCTGTCGAACATCTACACCATCTACCCCGTGTGGCGCCACCGCTACGCGCCGGGCGTGACGGAAAACACGGAACACGTATTCAGCGTCGAAGTCCCGCGCGACATTCCCATCACGCTGGCGCCGCGCGAACACTTGAACCACGTCTGGCTGCCCTACCTGGAAGCGGCCGATAAATGCTTCTCCTCCTCCAACGCGGAAGCGATCCTGCAATTGCCGCAGCAGCTAAGGCGAGCATAAGTACGGCTTGCCGGAAACCGGGCCGATGGGGGTAGAATTACCCCATGAAGATCCGCGTCGCCACGTACAACATCCACAAAGGCGTTTCCGCCATCCGCAGCTTGCCGCGGGTGCACGCGCTGAAGCAGGCCATCGGCTTGTTCGATGCGGACGTGGTATTCCTGCAGGAAGTGCAGGGCCGGCACGACCTCAATGCGGCCCAGTACGGCGCCGAGCACCACGGCCAGCAGCATTGGCCAGAAACGGCCCAGCATGAATTCCTGGCCGGCGCATCGCGCCACGAGCACACGGCCTACGGCATGAACGCCGTCTACGACCATGGCCATCATGGCAACGCGCTGCTGAGCGCCTTCCCCATCGTCCACAGCCATAACCATGACGTGTCCGACCACGCGTTCGAGCAGCGCGGCATCCTGCACTGCGAGCTGCGGACGCCGCGTATGCTGGTGCATTGCTATGTGGTCCACCTGGGCTTGTTCGAGGGCGGCCGCAAGCGCCAGACGGCGGCCCTGATCGAGGCCGTGCGCACCTCGGCGCCCGATGGCGAGCCGGTCATCATCGCCGGCGATTTCAACGACTGGCGCAACAACCTCAGCGACGAACTGCGGCACGCGCTGGGCGTGGTGGAAGTGTTCGACCAGATCGGTTCCAACTCCACGCTCGACGAGCTGGGCCGTGCGCTGGGCCGCAAGAACGCCGTGCGCCAGGCCCGCACGTTCCCCGCCGCGCTGCCATTTTTCCGGCTCGACCGCATCTACGTGCGCGGCTTCGACGTGAAGGCGGCCGAGGTCTTGCATGGCACGCTGTGGGCCAAGCTGTCGGACCACGCGCCCATCGTCGCGTCGCTGTCGCTGGCCTGACAGGATCTATGCGTTCCGTTAATTTCCTGGCCAATAACGAGATCGAGCTGCTCTATTGCGGCACCGAGTATTTCCCGGCCCTCATCGCGGCCATCGACGCGGCCCAGTACGAGATCTATTTCGAGACCTATATCTTCGCCGACGACGAGACGGGCCAGGCCGTGCAGGGCGCGCTGATGCGGGCCGCCGCGCGCGGGGTGCAGGTGCGCATGATCACGGACTGGTTCGGCACGGGCCGGCACCGGGTCGACCGGCTGCACGCGCAACTGCTGGAGGCGCGGGTCGAACACCGCATCTTCAACCCGTGGTTCCGGCGCGGCATGACGCGTACCCACCGCAAGATTTGCGTGGTGGACCACGGCATCGCCTTCGTCGGCGGCATCAACATCAACGACGACCTGTTCTGCGACTACGACCACAACATTGCGCTGGCCGCGCCGCGCTGGGATTTCGCCGTGGCCGTGCGCGGGCCGCTGGTGGCCAATATCCAGCGGGAAGCGGAAGCCCAGTGGGCGCGCCAGGGCAAGCTGGGCCTCTTCAAGCGCATCAGCCTGTACCGTGACTTGCGCAAGCTGAACAAGGCGGCCAACCGCGCCATGGTGCAGGCCGGCTTCGTGGTGCGCGACAATTTGCGCAACCGCGTCACCATCCAGCGCGCCTACCTGCAGGCGCTGGGCCGGGCCCGCAGGAGCGTGCTGCTGGCCAATCCGTATTTCGCGCCGGGCCGCAAGTTCCGCCGCGCGCTGGCCGCCACGGCCGAGCGCGGGGTGGAGGTGGTGCTGCTGATCGGGGTGGGCGAGTTCTGGCTGCAGGACGCGGTCGCCCACTCCTTCTATCCGAAACTGCTGGCGGCCGGCGTCAAAGTGGTGGAATATCACAAGACCCAGTTGCACGCCAAGGTGGCCGTGATCGACGACAACTGGGCCACCGTGGGCTCGAGCAACGTCGATGGCCTGAGCCTGTTCCTGAACCAGGAGGCGAACGTGGTCGTCAAGGACGCCGTGTTCGCCCGCAGCCTGCGGGCCCACATCGAACAAGCCATCGCCGACGGCGTGGTGGTGCATGCGCACGAGTTCGCCAACGTGGGCCGCTGGCGCCGCCTCGGCTATGGCCTGGCCTACATGGGCTACAAGTTGCTGATGCGGATTTTTGCCGTGGGGAAATACGCTTGAACGAGACAGTCAGACTCGATAAATGGTTGTGGGCGGCGCGCTTCTTCAAGACCCGTTCGCTGGCCACGGACGCCGTCGACAGCGGCCGCGTCAAGCTTGGTGGCGAACATATCAAGCCGGCCCGCGCCCTGCGCGTGGGCGACAAGCTGCTCATCGATAACGGCGCGGACCGCTGGGAAGTGGTGGTGCTGGGCCTGTCGGACGTGCGCGCGGCCGCGCCCATCGCCCGCACCCTGTACGAGGAGACGGCGGCCAGCGTGGCGGCCCGCGCCGAGACGGCCGAACGGCGCCGCCTGTTCCGCGAGCCGGGGGCCGATATCAAGGGCCGGCCCACCAAACGCGACCGCCGCCAGCTGGGCAAGCTCGGCGATCCGGACTGAGCCACTGCCGCGGCTGCCCTTGCGGCAAAACGTCCACGGTTTACCTGTCTTGCGTCAAGAAAGGCGGTCGCGCCGGTGACAGCGCGATGGACATGGCTTAGGATTGCTAGCTGGCAAGAAAGGCAAGCACTGGCCATCCATCCCTGGCCAGCCATTCCCAAGCAGGCAAGGGGGGCGCCGCCGTCCCCGTTGCGGCGACGTCGAAAAGGCATGCATGAATCAGGTTGCGGAAATGCTCTGGCACCGTTTGATGGGGCTGATGCCCGGTGAGCTCAAGCAAAGCGAACTGGGCTGGTTATTTTCGCCGCACCGCCATCTGAGCTTGCTGGCGCGGCGCCGCGCCAAGCTGATCGTCAACCGCGTGCGCCTGTTCGCCTTCCTGTTCGCCGTGCTCACACCGCTGTGGAGCATCATCGATTTCATCGTGTTCCCGTTCCCGCTGTGGGGCCAGCTGGCGCTGATGCGCTTCGCCGCCAGCGCCGCCTTCGCCAGTTTGCTGGTCTACTATCGCTCCAACGGCGACCTGTTCAACGCCTACCGGGCCATGGCCCTGCTGTTCGCCATCCCCACCGTGTTCTATGTCGCGTCGCACACGCTGCTCACGCACTACCAGCTGACCGGCATGTCCGCCGCGATCGGGGCCGGCTACGCCTTCCTGCCCTTCGTGTTGCTGGGAGGGCTGGCGGTGTTCCCGCTGGCCATCGCCGAAAGCTTCGTGGTCGCCAGTCCCATCCTGGTCTGCCATGCCGTGTCCGGCTACCTGCGCTGGGCCGCCATGGACTGGCCCGCGTTCACCGGCGCGTTCTGGCTGCTGGTGCTGATCACGGGCGTGGCCGCGCTGGCCGGCATCTGCCAGCTCGCGTTCATGATCGCGCTGGTGCGCCAGGCCATCCGCGATCCGCTGACCAATGCCTTTTCCCGCAGCAGCGGCATGGAAATCCTCGACCTGCATTTCACCATGGCCGAGCGTGGCAACGCGCCGTTCGCCCTGGCCTTCCTCGACCTCGACCATTTCAAGCGCATCAACGACGGTTACGGCCACGAGGCGGGGGACCGGGCGCTGGTCACCATGACCGAACGGGTCAGCCAGCACATGCGCCACGGCGACGTGCTGGCGCGCTGGGGCGGCGAGGAATTCCTGCTGATCATGCCGGGCACGGGCCTGGAGCAGGCCCGGACGGCCATCGAGCGGCTGCGCAGCAGCGGCTTCGGCGAGCGCCCCGAGGGCGGGCCGGTGACGGCCAGCATCGGCATCGCCGAGCGCCGGGCCGACCATGTTGGCGACTGGAAACGGCTGGTCGAACTGGCCGATCAGCGCATGTATGCGGCCAAGCAGGGCGGCCGCGACCGGGTGGTCAGCGGCGAGCCGGCGGCCGTCCCTGCGCCATGCCATCAAGCGATGCCAGCCATCGCCGCCGCGGCGCCCGTGTGACCGTCCGGCAGCGGGCGGGCCGGCCAGGCCAGCGCCTTGCAGCCCCCGCCGGTGTCCCCCATTCCCCACAATACTGCTGCGACGCAGCAATAGAACCGCGCCTCTAACGGTACTGTTTGACTTTTACCACCCGCTGGATAATAGTACGAGCGTTCGCAATTCTTTTCACACGAAGTAAATTCAACTGCGAGAGAATGTTCTTTTCTCCTTTCAGATGAATTTTTACCTTGGGTGTACTTATTAATACTTCTATCAAATTTATGCGTAAGGGTGAACTGACTCGCGCGGCCATTCTCGATGTGGCGCTGGACCTGGCCAGTCGTGACGGGCTCGAAGGACTCACCATCGGCTTGCTCGCGGACAGGATGAACATGAGCAAGTCGGGGGTGTTTGCGCATTTCGGTTCGCGTGAAGACTTGCAGCTGGAAGTGCTCAAGCTGTATCACCACCGCTTTGAGCAGGAAGTGTTTTTCCCCAGCATGAAGGAACCGCGTGGCTTGCAGCGCCTGAAGGCGATGTTTGCGCGCTGGGTCAAGCGAGTGAGCGTGGAAGTCGCATCGGGCTGCATCTACATCAGCGGCGCGGTGGAATACGACGACCGCCCCGGTCCCATCCGGGAGGAGCTGATGTCGATGGTCAACGCGTGGCAGGGCGCCTTGCTGCGCTGCGTACGCCAGGCCATCGAATGCGGCGACCTCCGGCCGGATACCGACCCGCAGCAGCTGGTCTATGAGATGTACGGCCTGATCCTGGCCCTGCACCATGATGCGCGCTTCCTGCGCATCCCGGGCAGCCTGGACCGCGCCAGCATCGGCTTTAACCGGCTGATCGAGAATTACCGGAACCCGCATCCGCCCCACCAGGCGGAGGCAACAGAAAAAACGTAAGCGGCCGCGGTCACCGCTGCCATTCAACACTTATTTAGCTATACGCCATCAGGAGAAAATCATGGGTCAATACGTCGCGCCAATCCGGGATATGCAGTTCGTGCTGCACGAATTGCTGAAAGTGGAAGATGAGCTCAAGCAAATGCCATACTACGCCGATGTCGACGCCGACATCATCAACCAGGTGCTGGAAGAAGGCGGCAAGTTCACCTCGGAAGTGCTGTTCCCCCTGAACCACTCGGGCGACCGCGAAGGCTGCCACCACGACGCAGCGACCCAGACCGTGACCACCCCGAAAGGCTTCAAGGAAGCGTACAAGCAGTACGTGGAAGGCGGCTGGGCTGCCCTGTCGTGCTCGCCTGAATACGGCGGCCAGGGCTTGCCTATCGTGCTGAACAACTCGTTCTACGAAATGCTGAACTCGTCCAACCAGGCCTGGACCATGTACCCCGGCCTGTCGCACGGCGCCTACGAGTGCCTGCTGGAGCACGGCACCGACGAACAGAAGAAAATCTACTTGCCCAAGCTGGTGTCGGGCGAGTGGACCGGCACCATGTGCCTGACCGAACCGCACTGCGGCACCGACCTGGGCATGCTGCGCTCGAAAGCCGAGCCACAGGCTGACGGCTCCTGGCTGATCACCGGCAACAAGATCTTCATCTCGGCCGGCGAACACGACATGTCGGAAAACATCCTGCACCTGGTGCTGGCCCGCGTGCCGGACGCACCGGAAGGCTCGAAAGGCATCTCGCTGTTCCTGGTACCGAAATACCTGCCCACCGCTGACGGCCAAGTCGGCGAGCGCAACCCGATCACCTGCGGCGCCATCGAAGAGAAGATGGGCATCCACGGCAACTCGACCTGCCAGATGAACCTGGACGGCGCCCGTGGCTGGATCATCGGCCAGCCCAACAAGGGCCTGAACGCCATGTTCGTGTTCATGAACGCGGCCCGCCTGGGCGTGGGCATGCAGTCGCTGGGCCTGACGGAAGTGGCTTACCAGAACGCGCTGGTGTACGCCAAGGACCGTATCCAGATGCGCTCGCTGACCGGCCCGAAAGCACCGGACAAGCCAGCTGACCCCATCATCGTGCACCCCGACGTGCGCCGCATGCTGCTGACCGGCAAGGCCTACGCCGAAGGCGCCCGCGCCTTCTCGTCCTACGTGGCGCTGCAGATCGACCGCGAACTGCACCACCCGGACGAAGAAGTGCGCAAGGAAGCGGCCGACGAAGTGGCGCTGCTGACCCCCGTGATCAAGGCCTTCATCACCGACAACGCCTGGATCGCCACCTCGGAAGCGATGCAAGTGTACGGCGGCCACGGCTACATCGCCGAATGGGGCATGGAGCAGTACGTGCGCGACGCCCGCATCAACCTGATCTACGAAGGCACCAACACCGTGCAATCGCTGGACCTGCTGGGCCGCAAGATCCTGGGCGACAACGGCGCCAAGCTGCGCAAGTTCGGCGAGAAGGTCAAAGCCTTCGTCGAAGAAAACGGCACCGATGAAGCCATGAGCGAATTCATCACCCCGCTGGGCGACCTGGGCGACAAAGTCACCAAGCTGACCATGGAAATCGGCATGAAGGCGTTCCAGAACCCGGACGAAGTGGGCGCCGCCAGCGTACCGTACCTGCGCGTGGTGGGCCACATGATCTACGCCTACCTGTTCGCCCAGATGGCCAAGATCGCGCTGGAAAAAGAAGGCTCCGGCGACAACTTCTACAAAGCCAAGCTGGCGACGGCGCGCTTCTACTTCGCCCGCCTGATGCCAGAAACCGCAACCTTGATTCGCCAGGCCCGTGCCGGTTCCGCCAGCCTGATGGCACTCGACGCTGACCTGTTCTAAGTAGAGACTAAGGATACGACATGACCAATTTCATCGTTAAAAAAGTAGCCGTCCTGGGCGCCGGCGTGATGGGCGCGCAGATCGCCGCCCACTGCGTCAATGCCAAAGTGCCGGTCGTGCTGTTCGACCTGCCAGCCAAGGAAGGTCCGAAGAACGGCATCGTGCTGCGCGCCATCGAGAACCTGAAGAAGCTGTCGCCCGCACCGCTGGGCAACAAGGAACACGCCTCGCTGATCCAGGTGGCCAACTACGAAGACAATCTGGACCTGCTGGCCGGCTGCGACCTGATCATCGAAGCCATCGCCGAGCGCATGGACTGGAAACATGACCTGTACCAGAAGGTCGCCCCGCACATCGCCCCGAACGCGATCTTCGCCTCGAACACCTCGGGCCTGTCGATCACCAAGCTGTCCGAAGGCTTCGACGCCGACCTGAAATCGCGCTACTGCGGCGTGCACTTCTTCAACCCGCCGCGCTACATGCACCTGGTCGAGATCATCCCGACCGCCGCCACCAAGCCGGAAATCGCCGACCAGCTGGAAGGCTTCCTGACCACCACCCTGGGCAAGGGCGTCGTGCGCGCCAAGGATACGCCTAACTTCATCGCCAACCGCGTGGGCGTGTTCGGCATCCTGGCCATCGTGCATGAAGCCGAGAAGTTCGGCCTGTCGTGCGACGTGGTCGACGACCTGACCGGCGCCAAGCTGGGCCGCGCCAAGTCGGGCACCTTCCGCACCGCCGACGTGGTGGGCCTGGACACCATGGGCCACGTGATCAAGACCATGCAGGACTACCTGCCGAACGATCCGTTCGCCGCCGTCTACAAGACCCCGGCCGTGCTGGCCAAGCTGGTCGAGAAGGGCGCGCTGGGCCAGAAGACCGGCGCCGGCTTCTACAAGAAGGTGGGCAAGGAGATCCAGCGCCTGGACTTCGCCACCGGTGAATACGTGACCGGCGGCGGCAAGGCCGCCGACATCGTGGCCCGCATCCTGAAGGAAAAGGATCCGGTCAAGAAGATGAAGGCCCTGCGCGAATCGACCAATCCACAGGCGCAGTTCCTGTGGGCGATCTTCCGCGACGCCTTCCACTACATCGCCATCCACCTCGACACCGTGGCCGACAACGCCCGCGAAATCGACTTCGCCATGCGCTGGGGCTTCGGCTGGAACGTCGGCCCGTTCGAAACGTGGCAAGCGGCCGGCTGGTCGCAAGTGGCCCAGTGGGTCAAGGAAGACATCGACGCCGGCCAGGCGCTGTGCGACGCACCGCTGCCAGCCTGGGTGTTCGAAGGCCCGGTGGCTGAAAAAGGCGGCGTGCACACCCCTGAAGGTTCGTGGTCGTCGGTCTCGAAATCGTTCGTGCCGCGCTCCGACCTGGCTGTCTACCAGCGCCAGGAATTCCGCGCACCCGTGTTCGGCGCCGGCGCCGTGGATGGCCGCACCGCCGGCACCACCGTGTTCGAGGACGACTCGGTCCGCCTGTGGCACTCGGGCGACGAAGTGCTGGTGATCTCGCTCAAGACCAAGATGCACGTGATCGGCGACGGCGTGATCAAGGGCCTGAAGCTGGCGCTGGATGAAGCGGCCAAGAACTTCAAGGGCCTGGTGATCTGGAGCGCCGACGCGGCTGAAGGCGGCGCCTTCTCGGCCGGCGCCGACCTGCAGTCGGCACTGCCTGCGTTCATGCAGGGCGGCGCGAAAGCGGTTGATCCTATCATCCGCGAACTGCAAGACACCTTCATGGCCATGAAGTATTCGAACGTGCCCGTGGTGGCTGCCGTGGCCGGCCTGGCCCTGGGCGGCGGCTGCGAAATGGCGCTGCACGCTTCCAAGCGCGTGGCCTCGATCGAATCGTACATCGGCCTGGTGGAAGTGGGCGTGGGCCTGATCCCTGCCGGCGGCGGCCTGAAGGAAGCGGCCGTACGCGCCGCCAAGGAAGCCAAGGGCAACGACATCCTGCAATTCCTGAAAGCCGGCTTCACCAACGCCGCTACCGCCAACGTGTCCAAGTCGGCACTGGAAGCGCAAGCGATGGGCTACCTGAAGGAAGACGACGTGATCGTGTTCAACCCTTACGAGCTGCTGCACGTGGCCAAGGTGGAAGCGCGCGCCATGTTCGACAAGGGCTACCGTCCACCGCTGCAGGCGCCGGTGCAGATCACCGGCCGCTACGGCTACGGCACCATCAAGGCGCAACTGGTCAACATGCGCGACGGCGGCTTCATCTCCGCGCACGACTTCAAGCTGGGCGAGATGATCGCCGAGATCGTGTCGGGCGGCGACATCGACCAGGGTCAGTTCGTCAGCGAGCAGTGGTTCCTGGACATGGAGCGTAAAGCCTTCCTGGAGCTGCTGAACCATCCGAAGACGCAAGAGCGGATCATGGGCATGATGCAAACCGGTAAGCCGGTGCGCAACTAAGGTCATGTCGATCCTGTCCCTGGCATTCAAAGTTTTACTGCGCGTGAGGCCGAGCATGGTGTACGAACGTATCAAGCAACAGATGATGGACACCCTGCCTTTCGTGCGCTTGCTGGGGATCCGGATCGATGAAATCGGCAACGGCACCGCCAAGGTGTCGATGCCGGAAGACCCGAAGCTCAACAACCACCTGGGCACGCAGCACGCCGGGGCCTTGTTCACGCTGGCCGAAACGGCTTCCGGCGCGGCCATGGCGGGCGGCTTCGCGGACCTGATCGTGGGCTTGCGCCCCGTGGCCAAGGAGTCGCGCATCCAGTACCAGAAGGTCGCCAAGGGCGCCACCCGCGCCGAAGGCCGGGTACCGGGCGACCTGGCCGCGCTCAAGGCCGAGCTCAAATCGGCCGGCAAGGTGGCGTTCCCGGTGGAGGTCGATATTTTCGACGCCGCCGGTACGCTGGCCGCACAGGTCCAAGTGGACTGGTATTTGTCCGAGAAGCGCGCCTGAGACCAAGCAGACCCGCGCCCCCGGGCTGGTGAAACAGATTCGACAGAACTTCGACAGAACTTCGATCAAAAATTTTTGAAAGAATAAAATGAGCAAACAACTTCAAGACGCATACATCGTCGCCGCTACCCGTACCCCGATCGGCAAGGCGCCGCGCGGCATGTTCAACAAGACCCGTCCGGACGACCTGCTGGTGCGCGTGCTGCAAAACGCGCTGGCCCAGGCGCCTGGCCTGGACCCGGCCCTGATCACCGACGCCATCATCGGCTGCTCGTTCCCGGAAGCGGAGCAGGGCTTCAACATCGCCCGCCAGTCCGTGCTGCTGGCCGGCATGCCCAAGACCATCGGCGGCGTGACCGTCAACCGTTACTGCGCCTCGGGCATCACCGCCATCGCCATGGCCGCTGACCGCATCCGCGTGGGCCAGGCCGACGCCATGATCGCCGGCGGCGTGGAATCGATGTCGATGGTGCCGATGATGGGCCACCATCCATCGATGAACCTGAACATGTTCACCGACGAAAACGTGGGCATGGCTTACGGCATGGGCCTGACGGCCGAGAAGGTCGCCCAGCAGTGGAAAGTGTCGCGCGAAGCGCAGGACGCGTTCTCGGTCGAATCGCACCGCCGCGCCATCGCCGCCCAGCAGGCCGGTTTCTTCAAGGACGAAACCACCCCGGTCGAGATCATCACCCGCACGCCTGACCTGGCCACGGGCGAAATCACCATCAAGAAGCGCACCGTGGACACCGACGAAGGCGCCCGCACCGACTGCACGCTCGAATCGCTGGGCAAGCTCAAGCCCGTGTTCGCCGCCAAGGGTTCCGTCACGGCCGCCAACAGCTCGCAGATGTCCGACGGCGCCGGCGCGCTGCTGATCGTGTCGGAGAAATTCCTGCGCGAGCACAACCTGACCCCGCTGGCCAAGTTCTCGTCGTTCGCCGTCAAGGGCGTGCCACCGGAAATCATGGGCATCGGTCCCAAGTTCGCCATTCCTGAAGCGTGCCGCCTGGCCGGCATCACCCAGGACCAGCTGGACTGGATCGAACTGAACGAAGCGTTCGCCGCGCAAGCGCTGGCCGTGATCGGCGACCTGGGCCTGGATACGGCCAAGGTCAACCCGATGGGCGGCGCGATCGCGCTGGGCCACCCGCTGGGCGCCACGGGCGCCATCCGCGCCGCCACCGTGGTGCACGCCCTGCGCCGTAACAACCTGAAGTACGGCATGGTCACCATGTGCGTCGGCGCCGGCATGGGCGCGGCAGGTATCTTCGAGCGCGTATAAACCCGGTACGCTAGAATAGCGAGCATCAAGGGCGCTGCGGATTTTCCCCGGCGCCCTTTCCTTATTTTGGAGACGACATGGAAATTTTGAGCAGCAAGGCCGACGGCATCCTGACCATCGAATTCAACCGCCCCGAGCGCAAGAACGCCATCACCAGCGCCATGTACCAGAGCATGGCCGACGCCATCAACGACGGCGAGCGTGACGCGTCCGTGCGCGCCATCCTGATCACCGGCAAGCCCGAGATTTTCACGGCCGGTAACGACCTGGAAGACTTCCTGAAAAGCGCGCGCAGCAGCGATGGCGTGGCGCTCGAAGACCGCGCCGTGTTCCGCTTCATGCTGGCGCTGAGCGGCACCACCAAGCCCGTGGTGGCGGCTGTCGCCGGCGCGGCCGTCGGCATCGGCACCACGCTGCTGATGCACTGCGACCTGGTGTACGCGGCCGACAACGCCAAGTTCTCGATGCCGTTCTCGCAGCTGGGCCTGTGCCCCGAGTTCGCGTCCAGCCTGCTGCTGACGCAAGTGGCCGGCTACCCGCGCGCGGCCGAGAAGCTGATGCTGGGCGAAGCGTTCCCGGCGCAGGAAGCGCTGGACATGGGCCTGGTATCGAAAGTGCTGCCGGTGGCCGAGCTGCTGCCGTTCGCGCGCGCGCAAGCGGCCAAGCTGGTGGCCTTGCCGGCCAGCTCCGTGCGCGCCACCAAGCAGTTGATGAAGGCCAGCCGCAACGCCGCCATCACGCAAACCATGACGGCCGAGAACAAGCTGTTCGGCGCCATGCTGGAAGCGCCGGAGGCGAGGGAAGCGTTCACGGCCTTCTTCGAGAAGCGCAAGCCGGATTTTTCGAAGTTCGCTTGAGTGAGACCAGGGGCCGGTGCGCCGGCCCTTTGAACACTCGTCGTTCCGTTCAGGCCCCGATCAGCCCCTGGCCGCACACCCGCACCGTATTGCCCGTGATGCCGCAAGCGCCCGGCGTGGCCAGGAAGGCGATCAGCTCGGCCACGTCGCGCGGCAGGCCGGCCTGCTTCAGCGAATTGAGGCGGCGGCCGATTTCGCGCGTCAGGAACGGCATCTGGTCCGTCATGGCGGTCTGGATGAAGCCCGGCGCCACGGCGTTGATGCAGATGCCGCGCGCGGCCAGCAGCGGCGCTTGCGCGGCCACGTAGCCGATCAGCGCGGCCTTGCTGGTGGCGTAGTTGGTCTGGCCGAAATTGCCGGCCACGCCGCTCACGGACGACAGGCAGACGATGCGTCCATCCTGTTTCACCAGGCCCCGTTGCAGCAACTGCGCGTCGATCGCCATCACGGCCGCCAGGTTGATCTGCATGACGAGATCCCATTGCGGCGCGGTCATATTGGCCAAGGTCCTGTCGCGTGTGATGCCGGCGTTATGGACCATGATGTCGACCCCGCCGAAGCGCTCGGCCAGGAAGCCGGCCAGCTCTCTGGGCGCCGCTTCCGACGCGATATCCATCGCCAGCGGCACCCCGCCGAACGATACGCAGACGCGCCGCAGTTCCTCCTCGGCCGCCGGCACGTCCAGCGCCACCACGGTGGCGCCTTCCTGCGCCAGCCGTTCGGCCGTGGCCCGGCCGATGCCACGGGCCGCGCCCGTCACCAGCGCCACCTTGCCGGCCAGCGCCTTGCTGAACGGCGTGTCCGCTGGCGCCGTTGCTTGCGCCGTCACGTGCAGCACCTGGCCCGTCACGTAGGTCGATGGCACGCCGCAGAAGAAACGCAGCGGCCCCGCCAGCCGCGCCAGCGCGGCGCGCTCCACGTACAACTGGTTGACGGTGATGCCTTTCGGCCCCAGTTCTTTCGCCAGGCTGCGCACGAAGCCTTCCATGCCACGGCAGACGGCCAGCGCGGCCGGCGTCGTGCAGTCGGCCGGGCTGGCCGCCACCAGCAGCACCCGGCCGTTGCGGGCGATGCGGCGCATGATGGGGTGGAACGCGTCGTACAGCGCGCGATAGTCGGCGGGGGCGGCGCAACCGGTGGCGTCCATCACGACGATGTCGGCGCGCGCGGTGCTGTCCGGCGGCAGCCGGTCGGCGTGGCTGGCGCCGGCGTCGGCCAGGGCATGCAGCAGGACGTCGGCCGCGTAGCCACCGGGACTGCGGCACAACAGCGCCTGCTTGCCTTCGAATGGCCGCTCGGCATAGCCGCCATCGGCCCGCGCCAGCGTGACGGGATTGGGCACGCCCAGCGCCTTGACCAGGCGCGAGGTGAGGGGATTGCGGTGCAACTTGATCAGCATATCTGCCATACGTGGCCCATGTTAGTTCATCAGCGACGTCATGATAGCGCCCCGGCGATAGACGCCGGGCTCTATTTATTCCGTTGTGGCGCCAGGTGCGAGGTTGTTCGGAGGACGCCTGGTTTGGCGCCGCATCACGCTGGCGCGATGGGCGTCGCCACGCTGCGCGCCGCTTCGCCGGCGGCATCGGCCAGCCAGCCGCGCAGCGCCTGTTCGCCTGTGGCGCTGAATGTGATGACACGGGAATCGGTTGCCCGCCGCGCCCAGCCCAGTGCCTCGAAGCGCGCCAGCAGCGCGCTGCCGAGCGAACCGGCGAGGTGGTGGCGCCGCTCACTCCAGTCCAGGCAGGTGCGGCAGAAGGCCCGTCGCCGGTTGGCGTGCAGCGCCTGTGTATCGATGCCCAGCGCCCGCACGCATTGATGGCCTGCCGGTGTCAGTGCAACGCCATGGGCGCCGAAGGTGAAGGCGTCCGAGCGTAGCAGCTGGTCGTACAGGAGTACGCCCAGTTCGCCGGCAAGGTGGTCATAGCACACGCGTGCCTTGCGCAGCGCCGGCTCGCGCGGGCTCGATCGCGTGCGTACCGCGCCGCTGCGGAATGCGACGTTCATGAGCGACTCAAGTAATTGCGCCACGTCCTGATCGGCCAGGCGGAAATAGCGGTGCCGGCCTTGTGCCTCCACCACCAGCAGCCTGGCGTCGACCAGCTTGGCCAGGTGGCTGCTGATGGTCTGCTTGGTCACGCCAGCCACTTCGGCCAGTTCGGTGGCGGTCAGCGCCATGCCGGACATGAGCGCAGTCAGCACTTCGGCGCGCGCGTGGTCGCCGATCAGCGCGGCGATGCCGATGATGTTGGGGCCGTCTTTCATGGTTCGATCTTAGTCGAACCATCTGCCAGCGACAAGCTCGTATAGTGGGCGCACTGCACAACCACGAGGGCACCATGACCATCACCTGCTTCATCCGCTATCAGATCGATCCGTTCCAACGCGAAGCTTTCAAGGCGTACGCCGAGAACTGGGGCCGCATCATTCCGCGTTGCGGCGGTAACCTGGTTGGCTATTTCCTGCCGCACGAAGGCAGCAACGACGTGGCGTGGGGCTTGATCGCCTTCGACAGCCTGGCGGCATACGAGGCTTACCGCGCGCGCTTGAAAACCGACGAGGAGGGGCGGGCCAACTTCAGCCTGGCGCAGGAGAAACGCTTCATCTTGCGCGAGGAGCGCAGCTTCCTGCACGTGGTGGACGGTACGCTGCATCAGGAGGCGCACGATGTTCGCCGTGATCTTTGAGGTTGTGCCGCACGCCGAGCACCGGCAGGCCTACCTGGATGGCGCGGCCATGCTGCGCCCGCACCTCGAGGCGATGGATGGCTTCTTGTCGATAGAGCGCTTTGAGAGCCTGTCGCAGCCGGGGAAGATACTGTCGCTCTCGTTCTGGCGGGACGAGGAGGCGGTGCGCGGCTGGCGTAATTTCGGGCCGCACCGGGAACTGCAGGCGCAGGGCCGGGCGCGCATCTTCGCGGATTACCGGCTGCGCGTGGCCGCCGTGGTGCGCGACTACGGCCTCCACGAGCGTGTCGAAGCGCCCGCCGACTCCCGCGCACGGCACAGTTGACGCGGCGGCCCGGTTTGTCTGATTTCTTCCCGGACTTGATTTCACAGAGATGCCATGCGGGCATTGTGGTTGATTCTGTTCAAAATTTAATTGATAATGCGAGTCATTCTCATTTGTATTAAGGAAGAAATCATGTCGTGCCGCGCCTCCGCCGTTCCCGCCATCCAGCCCCGCTTGTCCACCATCGCCCACGCCGCCCGGCTGGTTGCCGGCGCCGCGTGCGCATCCGCGCTGCTGGCCCACCTGGCCGCGCGCGCGGATGACGACATGCCCATGCAGCAGGTGACGATCACGGGCACGGCCGAATCGGGTTACGGCGCCAGCCGCAGCACCACGGCCACCAAGACCGACACGGCGCTGCGCGACACGCCGCAAGCGATCACGGTGGTGACCAAGGAACTGATCCGCGACCAGGCCATGCAATCGATGGCCGACGTGATCCGCTACGTGCCCGGCGTGGTGACGGCGCAGGGCGAGGGCAACCGCGACACGGCCGTCTTCCGCGGCAACAGCTCGACGGGCGACTTCTTCATCGACGGCATGCGCGACGACGTGCAGTACTACCGCGACTTCTACAACATCGACAGCGTGGAAGCGCTGAAAGGCGCGAACGCGATGATCTTCGGCCGGGGCGGTTCGGGCGGCGTGATCAACCGCGTCAGCAAGCAGCCCGAGTGGAACAATCTCCGCGAAGCGTCGCTCACGCTCGGTTCCTGGGCCAACCGCCGCCTGACGGCCGACGTGGGCCAGGTGGTCAACGACGGCGTGGCCGTGCGCGTGAACGGCCTGTACGAGAAGTCGGGCAGCTTCCGCAATGGCGTCACGGTCGAGCGTTCCGGCATCAACCCGACGGTGGGCATCCGCGCTGGCGCCAACACCAGCGTGGTGCTGGGCTACGAGCATTTCGAGGACGAGCGCACGGCCGACCGCGGCATCCCGTCCTACCAGGGCAAGCCGTTCGACACCGATCCGTCCACCTTCTTCGGCAACGCAAAACTGAGCCGCGCCAGGGCCAGCATGGACGCCTTCACGGCCGTGATCGAGCATGACCTGGGCCACGGCGCCATGCTGCGCAACCGCACCCGCTACGCCGACTACGACAAGTTCTACCAGAATGCTTTCTCCGGTGCCGTCAACGCGGCCGGCACCAGCGTGGAGATCAAGGCCTACAACAACGCTACCCAGCGTACCAATTTGTTCAACCAGACCGACCTCACGTTCGACGTGCAAACGGGCGCGCTGCTGCACAAGCTGGCCACGGGCGTGGAGCTGGGCCGGCAGGTGACGGACAACTACCGCAACACCGGCTACTTCCCGACCGTGGGCGCGAACGCCACCACGATCAGCGTGCCGACCTCCAACCCCATCGTTACCGCGCCCATCACCTTCCGGCAGGCCGCCACGGACGCGGACAACCACGGCACCTCGACGGTCGCCTCCGTGTACGTGCAGGACCAGTTGCAGCTTTCGCCGCAATGGCAAGCCATCGCCGGCCTGCGCTACGACCGCTTCAAGGTGGACTTCCTGAACCATCGCAACAACTCCACCATCAGCGTGACCGACACCCCCGTCTCGCCGCGCGCGGGACTGGTGTACAAGCCGGTGGAAGCCGTGTCGATTTACGGCAGCTACAGCCTGGCCTACCTGCCGCGCGCCGGCGACCAGCTGGCGTCGCTCACGCCGACCAACGCGGCCTTCGATCCGGAGCAATTCAAGAACCTGGAGGTGGGCGTGAAGTGGGACGTGCTGCCCAAGCTGGCGGCCACGCTGGCCATCTACCGGCTGGACCGCAAGAACGTGGTGGTGGCCGATCCCACGGACGCGAGCAAATCCGTGCTGGCCGACGGCCAGCGCAGCAAGGGCGTGGAGCTGGGCCTGAGCGGCAACGTGTGCAAGAACTGGAGCGTGATGGGCGGCTATGCCTACCAGGATGCGAAGCTGACGGCCGATGTGGCCAGGACGGGACCGTACGCGGGCGCCGTGCTGGCGCAGGTGCCCAGGCACAGCGCTTCGCTGTGGAACCGCTACGATTTCAGCGACGCGCTGGGCGCCGCGCTGGGCATCGTGTACCGCAGCAGCATCTTCCCGTCCACGGCCAACAACGTCGTGCTGCCCGGCTTCACCCGCTTCGACGGTGCGCTGTACTACACCGTCAACCGCAAGCTGCAGGTGCAGCTCAACGTCGAGAACCTGTTCGACAAAAAATACTACGCGTCGGCCAACAGCAACGACAACATCTCGCCCGGTTCGCCGCGCGCCGTCAAGCTGGGTTTGAACGCGAAGTTCTGACCAGCCTCAGACCAGCAGGTTGAAGTCGGCGCGGTAGCTGGCGCCTTGGGCGTCCGAGCCGGTCGCTTCCAGGTACATGGGCACCTGGCCGATGGCCGCGTGCTCCACCGTGTAGGTGCCGCTGGGCAGGGTGGCGCCGGCGCCGTGGAAGCTCAGGCGGAACTGCTCGTGGCCGGCGCCCGATGGCTGCTGTTTCACGGCCACCAGTTGCATGGCCACGCCGCGCTGGCTGGCGTACACGTTGAACGATTGGTTGACCAGGCGCGCGAAGGTGGCTGCGCGCAGGGCGGTGGCGGTGGCCAGGCCGGGCGTGGCCAGTGCGGCCAGCGGCGCCGCATGGCCGGCGCCGCTGGCGCCAAGCAGGCCGCCGGTGGCCAGGATGAAGGTACGCCGTTCCATAGTGATGTCCTTTACGAAGTGTGAGTGGTGGCGCGCTGCACGGCGGCTTGGGCCTCGTTCTGCGCGGCCTGCCATTCCATGGCGCGGTGCATGCCGCGCAGGTCGACCGGCATGAAGCCCAGGCGCTGGTACAGGTGAATGGCCGGGTTGTCCATCGCCACCAGCAGCCGCACCGGCAGCGCCGTCGCCGCGCCTTCCTCCTGCAGCTCGCGCAGCAGCGCCGCGCCGATGCCATGGCGCCGGTAGTCGGGCAGCAGGCAGATGTCGATCAAACGAATTTCCTCCGAACCGCGCGCCACGTACAGCCGGCCCACCGGCACCTCGTCGGCCAGGATCAGGTTGACGTCGGCCTGCGGATACTGGGCCCGGTACCAGCTTTGCTGCGCCTCGAACTGCATGCGCACGATCAGCTGGCGCGTCGTTTCCGAATCGAGCTGGGCCAGGTCGGCGCGGGTGCTGGCGTACAGCTCCAGCAGGAAGGGCAGGTCGGCCTCGGTGGGCGGACGCAAGGTGATGGCGTGGTCGAAGTCCATGGTGGCTTAGGCGCGTGGAGGGAATATGCCCTGCAGCGCGATGATGAAGTTGACCGTCAGGTAGGGCTGCTGGTTGTTATGGGCCGCGTTGCCGCCGGCGACGCCGATCACGCCCGGCGCCATCGGCTGCAGCGCGACCGGGTCGTGGTAGGGCGGGGTGGGGCAGGTGGTCTTGGCCAGCATGCCATTGTTGGCCGTGCCGGTGGCGGCCGGCGCGCCCGAGGCGCGCGGCGCGTGGCTGTGGGCCGGCAGTTCCGCCGTGCTCAGCGTGTGGCTCGCTTCACCGCCCATTTCCCCCAGCAGGCGCTCGGTCAGGCCCGGGCCCTGGCCCGCGTGCAGCGGGATGCGCTGTCGCAGGTCGGGCAGGGCGAACGTGCTCCGGCCATCACCGCCGTAGGTGGTGCCCAGCAGCGAGAACAGGGCCGTGTTCTGGGCGATGGGCATCAGCTGGCCATCGCACATGGCCCAGCCCTGGGGCGGGAAATTGCCGGCGAACATGCGAATCTCGGCGACGAATGGATCCATGTCGAACTCCTCAGCTTTGGCTCGGGAAAATACCGAACAGCGAAATGATGAAATGCACGCCCAGGTAGGGTGCCATGTTGTTGTGGGGCTGGCTGCCGCCGCTGGCCGTCACGGCGCCCGCGTACATGGGCGTGGCCATGCCGGGCGCGACGTACAGCTTGGGCTTGGCGCCGGGCGAGGCCGGCACGTAGGGCACGGCGCCCGTCACGTTGATGCCGGTGCCGGTGGCCGGCGGCACGGCGCCGCTGGCGCCCATCAGGTGGTTGTGGGCCGGGATCTGGTTCTGCGTCAGCGTCACGTCTTCGCTGCCGCCCTGCTGGCCCAGCGCATAGAAGTTGCCGGCCAGGTTGCCCTGGTGCACGGGCACCCGGCCGCGCAAGTCGGGCAGCGCGAAGGTGGACTGGCCGTCGCCGCCATAGGTGGTGCCGATCAGCGCGAACAGCGCGTCATAATCCGAAATGGGCAGGATGGCGCCATCGCAAAATGCCCATCCTTGGGGCGCGAAATTGCCCGCGAACATGCGGATCTCGCCGATAAAAGGGTCAGCCATGGGGTCTCTCCTGGGATGGGCCGGTCACGCGCGCGAAGGGAAGATGCCCTGCAGCGCGATGATGAAATTGGTGGTGGTGTACGGTTGCATATTGTTGTGCGCCTGGTTGCCGCCGGCCTGGCTCAGCGTGCTCGGGTGCAGCGCGGCCGAGCCGTCGGCCGTGTGGTAGATGTTGAGCGCGCCCGCTTCCACCGAACCGAGCACGCGGCCGGTGGGATCGGATGCGTGGCTGATGGCCGTGGACGCCAGCATGGCGTGGTTGTGGGCCGGCAGTTCGGCCGACGTCACCGTGTGTTGGGCCTCGCCCCCTGGCGTGCCCACCAGGTTGCCATGGACGGGCACGCGACCGCGCATGTCGGGCAGGGCGAACGTGGTGCGGCCGTCGCCACCGTAGGCCGTGCCCAGGATGCTGAACAGCGCCTGGTTCTGGTTGATCGGCAGCAGCTGGCCGTTGCACAGGGCCCAGCCGCGCGGCGCGAAGCCGAAGCTGGTCATTTTTATTTCGCCGAGAAAGGGTTCCGACATTGCGCGCTCCTCGTGGATGACGGCGCCGCGCGGCGAGCGCCGGCACGGGCCGTGGATGAATGGGGGAAAACGGGGCCGCGCGGGCGCGGGCCGGGCTTGCTTAGAACGGTGGCGGACGGCGCAAGCGGCGCGTGGCCATCAGCACCAGGCCGCCCATCAGCATCAGGGCCGTGGCCGGTTCGGGCACGGCCGACATCACCAGCGAGACGTTGTCGAGCTGGGTGTAATCGTAGTGGTTGCTGTCGCCAAACTGCAGCAGGGTGTGGGCGCCAGTGGCCGTCAGGTTGCTCACCGTGTAGTGGGTCCAGTCGCCGCTGGTGTCGCTCTGGTGGAACACCGTGTTGCCGCCGAAGGTGACCAGCACTTCATTGCTGAGCGTCTGGCCCAGGCCGCCATTGGCGCTGTTGATGCGCTGCAGGTCGAATTCCAGCGTGTATTTGGCGCCGGCCACGGTGGCGATGTTCTGGCCCAGGTAGCCCAGGCCGGGGTAGGCGCCATCGGCGAACACCGTGTTGGCACTATTGGACAGCGGCGAGCCGCTCCAGTCGGCGCTGAAATACTGGGCCGAAGTATCGCCCGATTGCAGCCACATGCTGGTGTCGGCGTTTTCGAAATCGCCGTTGATGACGAGATTGCCTGCCAGCGCGGCGGGCGCGGCCAGGATGAACGCCACACTGGCGAGGGCGGAACGGAAGGTCGGCATAGCGGGCACTTTCTGTCGTAACAAGGTGCGATGACCAGTCCCTGTCGCATGCCGCCGCGCGGGGGGGGGCGCGGGCGTCGATATGGCCGGGACCGTCTGGAGGCACCGATCATACCGTCATTTTCTTATCATTTACATATTTCTTGTTGTCAACGTGGTATTTCCAGAACAATTGCAAAATTGCATTTGACAATTGTCATGATCTTTGTAACAAGTTTCATTTGGTGTCATGGCGGGCGCGGATCGCGTCCTGCAGGACCAGGCGGCCGCCCATGCAACGCCCTTTCGGCAAGATAGTCACATGGTCGGCAGCGCCGGGCGTCATCTCAAGCGGTCAGCCGGGTCAGCGCGGCCACCAGCTGCGCGCATTCGTCGTCGGTGCCGATGGAGATGCGCAGGAACTGTTCGACGCGGGGCTGGCGGAAGTGGCGCACCAGGATGCCCTGTTCGCGCAGGCCGGCGGCCAGGCGTGCGCCGTCATGGCCCGGGTGGCGGGCGAACACGAAGTTGGTGGCAGAAGGCAGCACCTCGAAGCCGAGCGCGGCCAGCTGTTGCGTCAGGCGCTCGCGGCTGGCCATGATGGCCGCGCGCGTCTGCTCGAACCAGGCCCGGTCTTCCAGCGCGGCCACGGCGCCGGCCTGGGCCACCTGGCCCAGCGGGTAGCAGTTGAAGCTGTTCTTGACCCGCTCCAGCCCCGCGATCAGGTCCGGATGGCCGGCCGCGAAGCCGACCCGCAAGCCGGCCAGCGAACGGGACTTGGAGAAGGTTTGCACCACCAGCAGGTTGTCGTAACGGTCGAGCAGGGTGATGGCGCTGTCGGCGCCGAAGTCCACATAGGCTTCGTCGATCACCACCACCTGGTCGCGGTGGGCGGCCAGCAGGCGTTCGATCTGCTCCAGGCCCAGCGCGCGGCCGGTCGGCGCGTTGGGATTGGCCAGGATGATGGCGCCGCACGGCTGGGCGTAGTCGTCCACCTCGATCTCGAAGTGCGCGTTGAGGGGCACGGCGCGGTACGCGATGCCGTACAGGCTGCAATAGGTGGGGTAGAAGCTGTAGCTGATGTCCGGGCACAGCAGCGGCAATTCGTGCTTGAGCAGCGCGTGGAAGGTGTGGGCCAGCACTTCGTCCGAGCTGTTGCCGACGAAGATGTGCGCGCGCGTCAGGCCGTGGTACTGGGCCAGGGCATCCTTGAGCGCGCTGGCGTTGGGGTCGGGATACAGGCGCAGCTGGTCGCCCACGGCCTGTTGCATGGCGGCCACCGCCTTGGGCGAAGGGCCATACGGGTTTTCGTTGGTGTTGAGCTTGACGAGCTTGGGCAACTTGACCTGCTCGCCAGGCGTGTAGGGGGTGAGGCTGTGGACGACGGGACTCCAGAAACGGCTCATGATGGGTACGGATTGGTTGGCGGATGGCCCATGATACAGGCTATGCCGCCATTTTTCCCACCCCGGCGCCGCCCGTGTGCGCAAGATTCGCAAGAATTGGAGGCGTAACACCGTTTTAAATTGTGCTACGTCCCCAATTAATCGAATGAAGACCGGTTATGGCCAGCCCACCGGCAGCTCAGGGTACTCGTCGGCCAGCGCGTAGCGCACCCCGTTGACCGTGATGGTGTAGGCGCATGGTCCGCTGATGGGCAGGCGGTAGTTGAGCGTGACGGCCAGCGACGCGCCCGGCGCCAGCGTTTGCCAGGCCGGCAGCGTGAACCGGGCGTGGTTGAAGGTGGCCTTGAAACCGCCGATGTTGTTGGGGCCGCTGTAACCGGCCCGCGTGACCTGCAAGCCCACGCCGGACTGGTCGCTCATGTCGGCCGGGGCCGAGACGGGGTAGTCGAACTCCACCACCGCGCCGCCCGGGATGGCCGTCGTGGCATTGTTCGTGAGCGTCAGCACGGGATTGATCGGGTAGTTGTCGTCACCGCGCTTCCAGCCGCCCAGCGTGATGGCCACGCGCGCGCTGCTGGCCGGCATGGCGCCCTCGGCCCGCACGTTGCCGTATGGGCCGGCCGTGCTGAAGGCGCTGTAGATGGCGCTGGTCAGCGTGTTGCCCATGTAGTACTCGCCCTTGCCGCCGTTGCGGCCCGCGTGCCACGCATAGTCGCCGGCCAGCTCCCAGATCATGATGCCGCCAATGTCGTTGGCCACCACGTAGTTGGCCTTGGCGGCGATCGATTGCGCCGTCTCGGTCGAGATGAAGACGCGCTTGCTGGCGTTCCACAGCCATGGCGCGGCCATGGTGGCGCTGTAGTTGGCCACGTAGCTGCCCGTCAGCGTCCGGTCGCTGACCTTGTAGGCGTCCAGGTAGTCGGGCACGATGCCTTGCTGCAGGTTCAGCGCGTGCCACAGCGGGTTGCCGCCGCCGGGCACGGGCTGGCCGTTGGCGTCCAGGTCGTACCACAGGTTGTCGATGCCGACGGCGCCCGTGCCGCAGGTGGCCACGCCGGCGCAGGTGGTGGTGGAGCTGACCTGCGCCGTGCTGCCCCACAGGCCGTTGCTGCCGCCCGTCACGTCCTTCCAGCCGCGCGTGTAGTAGGGCACGCCGATGTTGATGCGCCCGGCCTGCAGCGCGCCGCGATAGTAGCGGTAGGCCCAGTCCACGTTCAGGTAACCGATGTTGGCGTACTGGTAGGCGTTGCCGGCCTTGAGTTCGGCGTCGTTGCCATCGTCGAACAGGGGCGCGTTGGGGCCCACGTACTGGTTCCAGGCGCCGTGCAGGTCGTATGACATCAGGCTCGCATAGTCCAGGTACTTGAGCGCCGACAGGTTTTCCTCGCCGCGCAGCACCCAGCCGGAGGCGGAACCGGCGATGGTGAGCAGGTAGTACTTCTGGTCGGCCACGGCGGCCGTGTCCAGTTTTTGGCGCACGGTCTTGAGCAGCACGTTGTAGCTGGCCATGAGCCCGCCCAGGCGCGGCTTGGACAGGCTGAAATCGAGCGGGTTGCCGGCTTCGTTGTTGGTGGTCGGGTGCTCGTAGTCGATGTCGATGCCGTCGAAGAAGGTGTACTGGCGCAGCACGGCCACCATGGAGTCGGCCAGGGTGTCGATGCCGGCCTGGTTGAGCGTGCCGTCGGCGTTGGTGGTGGCCGTGTAGAAGCCGGTGCTGCCGGCCCAGCCGCCCACGGACAGCATGATCTTCACGTCCGGGTATTTTTTCTTGTATTGGGCCAGCAGGTTGAAGTGACCCTGGTATGGCAGCGAGGGGTCCATGGCGGCGGCCGGGATGGCGGGCCAGGTCAGGCCCGTGTCCGGGTTCGAAGCGCCGCCGCCCAGGACCACCTTGTAGCTGCTCTTGTCGACGGTGGCGAAGGCGTAGTTCAGGTGGGTGATCTTGTCCCATGGGATGTCGTTGACCAGGTAACTAGGGCTGCCGTCCACGCCTGTGCGCCAGCTGGCGAAGTAGCCGACGATGCGGCGCTTGAGGCCATGGGCGATGATCTCGCGGCCGTCTCGGTCGTAGGCATTGCAGTAGGGGACGTTGGCGACGGGCGAGGCCAGGCCGTCCGGACGGCAGGCGACGGGTGCCGGTGCCGGCGTTGGCGTGGGGGTGGGTGTTGGCGTGGGCGCTGGCGTGGGCGTCACGCCGCTTTCCTCCCACGGTCCCCACTGGTCGGCGCCGGGCGCGTTCCCCTGCGTCCACCATTTTGCCGTGTAGGTCTTGCCCTGGTAGCTCACGCAATTGCCTTGCGTGTAGATGGCCGACGCGTCCCACGCGCTGCACGCGGTGGTGACGGCGGCCAGCGTGCGCGCCGTGGCCGTGCTGGCTGGCTCGGTGGTGCCGCCGCCACAGGCCGCCAGCGTGGCGGCCAGCAGGGCAAGCAGCGGATAATGGCTGGGTATTTTCATCATTGCAGTCTCCGGATGGTGGTGCTCGGGGTGGCCGCTGAAGGAAAAAACCCGCCGGCGGCGCGGCCTGCGCCGCCGGCGGGTGGCGGGGATCAGCGTCCCAGCCACACGGCGCTGGTCAGCGTGCCGCTGGCGTCGCCGTCCAGCTCCCACGAGAACGCGCCGCCCAAGCCCTGGTCGCGCATGTACTGCATCTTGGTGGCGATGACGGTGGGGTCGTCATAGCTCCACCACTCGCCGCTGGCCGTGTACAGGAACAGCTGCTTCGTCACCGGGTGGTACCAGCGCGTGCCGGCCTTGTTCACCAGCACCTTGTAGTCGTCGATGCCCGCTTCATAGGTGCCGCTGGCGCCACCCGTGGCCGCCTGGTACAGGCCGTCGCCGCTGGGCCCGGCCGGCACGCCTTTCCAGCCGCGGCCGTAAAACGGCACGCCGAGCACGATCTTGTTGCGCGGCATACCGGCCGCCACCAGCGCCGTGATGGCGTCGTTGGTGTTGTACTTGGCCAGGACGCCGGTGGCCGGGTCGGCCGGATCGTGGTACAGCGGCGCATGGAAGTTGGTGGACCCTTCCCACGCCCCATGGAAGTCGTAGCTCATCAGGTTGACCCAGTCCATGTACTGGCTGTACAGGGCCGGTTCCGTCTGCGCGATCTTTTCCGCGCCGGCGCCGATGGCGGCCGTGAGCGCGTAGCGTTTGCCGTCGGCGGCGCCCTGGGCGTCGAGCTGGGCGCGGAATTCGGCCATCAGCAGCGTGAAGTTGTGCTTGTCGTTGGCCGCGTCCACCGTGTTGTAGGGCTGGCCGCCGCCACCGGGATATTCCCAGTCGATGTCGATGCCATCGAACACGCCCTTGGCAGCGCCGGGGCCGCCGCGCCCATCCTGCAGCGGCAAGTCGCCGGCGATGAATTGCTTGACGCACGAGCGCGCCAGTTGCTTGCGCAGCGCGTCCGTCTTGGCGGCGGCCGAGAAGTATTTCGACCAGGTCCAGCCGCCCAGCGAGATGAATACTTTCAGTTTGGGGTGGGCCGCCTTGAGCAGCTTGAGCTGGGCGAAGTTGCCCGTCAGTGGCGCGTCCCAGGCGATGGTCTTGCCGTCCACCGTGCGCGCGGGCTGGCGCTGGTAGTCGGCGTAGGCATCGCCGCCGGTGCCGGCGTCGGCCGGCGGCGGGTTGTCGTTGCCCGTCTCCATCCTGGTCACCATGTCGCATTCATAGCCGCCATTTTTGGCGTAGATGTTGCCGAAGGCGTAGTTGATGAAGGTGAGCTGGTCGGCCACGCTGGTCATCACGCCGGCCACCGGGGTCTGGGTGGTGTGGATGTCGGCCACTTCGTAGCCGCGGCCGTACACGCCCCACTGGGCGAAGTAGGAACCGATTTCGCGTCCGCCGGTTGGGGTGGGCGTCGGCGTCGGCGTTGGCGTCGGCGTCGGCGTCGGCGTCGGCGTCGGTGTGACCGTGCTTTCCTGCCATGGGCCCCATTGCTCGGTGCCGGGCACATTGCCTTGGGTCCACCATTTGGCCGTGTAGGCCTGGTCCTGGTACGTCACGCAATTGCCCGCCGTGTAGACCTGGCTCGCCACCCAGGCCGGGCAACTGGCGTCGGCGCTGGTGGCGCTGAGGCCCAGCAGCCGGGTGCCGGACGCGCCGGCGTGCTCGTCCGCGCCGCCGCCGCAGGCGGCCAGCGCGGCGCCGATCAGCATGAGGATCAGGCCATTTGCTTGTCGTGCATAAGTCATCTCGTCTCCCTGGTTGATTGCAACGCTTCGCCCTGCGCAAGCGGGAAACCAGACGCTGCACGGTTTTCCGGCATGGCACCGGGGAGAATGGAACCGTGAAAAGTGGTGGTCAAGTGGTTTTATGGATGTCTGATTTTTCCAATACCAATTCAGGGCGGAGCGGGCCGGCGCCCAAAAAGTGGCGCAACTTTCAAGCAGGAGGTGTGCTACCACTAAATGACCAGACTTCAAGTGGTCTTGCCATCCGATCCAGCCCGGCGTCCGGAAAGTTAGCAAAAACAATTGTCTTTTTCGTAAATAATCAATTAAAATAGCCGTAAGGAAACTTTTTGAATATCCGCTATGGAATTAATCTACAAGAATGAAAAAGCACTGTTCGGCTGGATGCTGGCCATCTCCCTGCTGATCTGGCTGGGCCTCATCGTCGGCACGGTGGGGGGGGCGCTGGTGTATCTGCTGCTGTTTTTTGTCGCCTATTGCTTTGCCCAGTCGGCCCTGATTTCCTACCTGAAGGGGACGGCCGTCAAGATCACCTGGCAGCAGTTCCCGGACTTGAAGGAACGCATCGACCAGTGCTGCCAGCGGCTGGGCCTGGAGCAGGTGCCGGACGCCTACCTGTTGCAGATGGGCGGCGTGTTCAACGCCTTCGCCACCCGCTTCCTGGGCAGCAATTTCATCGTGCTGTATTCGGACGTGGTTGACGCGCTCGAAGCCAAGCCCGACGCGATCAACTTCTACATCGGCCATGAGCTGGGCCACATCAAGCGCAACCACCTGCGCTGGGCGGCGCTGCTGATGCCGGCCTCCCTCGTCCCGCTGCTGGGCGCGGCCTACGCGCGGGCCCGCGAGTACACCTGCGACCGCCACGGCTTCCATGCCTGCGACGACCTCAAGAGCGCCCAGCTGGGCCTGGCCGCGCTGGCGGCCGGCGGCAAGCGCTGGCGCCAGATGAACGTGGCCCATTATGCGGCACAGGCCGAGCAGACGTCCGGCTTCTGGATGTCGTTCCATGAGCTGGTCAGCGATTATCCCTGGCTGGTCAAGCGCATGGCCGTGATGCGGGGCCTGGCGCACGGCACCGAAGTCAGGCAGCCGGGCCGCAGCAAGCTGGCCTATGTGCTGGCCCTGTTCATCCCGCGCTTGGGCGTGGGCGGCGCCGGCGCGCTCGTTGCCGTGGTCGCCGTGGTGGGGATGCTGGCGGCCGTGGCCATTCCCGCCTACCAGGATTACACGTCCAAAGCGCGCCTGGCGCAGGCCGTGGTTGTGGGGCGCGCCGCCAGCGCCAAGGTGGAGCGCTACTTCTACGCCAATGGCAGCGGCCCGGCGTCGCTCGAGCAGGCCGGCTTCGCCCTGTCCGATCCCGGCCATGCCGTGCAGGACGTGCGCGTCAACCCGGACAATGGCGTGGTGCGGGTGTTCCCGGCCGATCCCGCCCTGCGTGGCAAGGCTATTGCGTTCACGCCCAGGCTCGATGAGAATAAGAAGGTCGCCTGGCATTGCGGCGGCGAGGACATCCCGCCGCAACTGCTGCCGCCCGACTGCCGCGGCGACTGAGCCGCCCATGGCGGCGCCGCCGTGGTAGTCGGCAGCGGCCGGCGCTGCCATGTCGCGCCGCGCCTGGCTGCGCTATGCACGGCGCCGGGGCACTCCCGTTGAACCCACCGCCAAGGAAGCCGTCTTGACCTCGCCATTGGAAATCGCCGCCAACGCGGTCATGACCGTCTCCATCTTCCTCGCCGGGCGCAACAACGTTCATTCGTGGTGGCTGGGCGCGCTTGGCTGCGCCATGTTCGCCACCCTGTTCTACCGCGTCAACCTGTACGCGGACGTGGCCTTGCAAGGGTTCTTCATCCTCACCTGCCTGGTCGGCTGGCTGCAGTGGCTGCGCGGCGGCGCGGGCGGCGCGCTGCCCATCACGCGCGTGCGCGCCGGCGCGCTGGGCGCCATGCTGCTGGCGGGCGTGGCGGCCACGGCCGGCTACGGCCTGCTGCTGCAGGCCTACACCAATGCCTACGCCCCGTTCATCGATTCGTCCGTGCTGGTGTTCAGCATCGTCGCCCAGCTGCTGCTGATGGGGCGGCGGCTGGAGAGCTGGCCGTTCTGGCTGCTGGTCAATACCATCTCCGTGCCCCTGTACGCCAGCCGCGGCCTGTACCTGACGGCCGTGCTGTATGCGGCCTACTGGATCAACGCGGTGGCCTCGTGGCTGTTCTGGCAGCGCCAGATGCGCCAGCACGCGGCGCTGGCGTTGGCCAGGCCCGCACCGGCGGCGCGGGCGGCCGGCTCCTGAGCGGCGCCCGCCCCATCGCGCCTACGCGATCTCCACCACCAGCTTGCCCCGTGCCGTGCCGTTCGCTGCCGCACGGTGGGCCTCGTTGACCGTCTCCAGCGTGTAGCGGGCCGGGTCCAGATGGACGGTGAGCTTGCCGGCCTCGATCAGTGCGGCTGCCTCGCGCAGGATGGCGCCGTGGTGGGCCCGCCCCTGGCCCGACAACAGCGGCAGCAAGGTGAATACGCCCGAATACGTCGCGGCGCGGAACGACAGTGGCGCCAGCGCATGGGTGCCCCAGCCCAGGCAGCTGACCACGTGGCCGTGGTACTGGCGCGCGGCGGCGAACGAGGCGTCCAGCGTGGCGCCGCCCACCGTGTCGTAGATGATGTCGAAGCCCGCGTCGTC
The DNA here is from genome assembly GCF_014042365.1 of Rugamonas fusca. Taxonomy (GTDB): domain Bacteria; phylum Pseudomonadota; class Gammaproteobacteria; order Burkholderiales; family Burkholderiaceae_D; genus Rugamonas; species Rugamonas fusca. Next base: position 111,426 of record NZ_JACEZS010000008.1, on the reverse strand, counting down.
GGTCAGCCGGGCCACGTATTGCGCCACCGTCTCGGCGCGATAGTCGATGGCGGTCGCGCCGTAGCTTTCGATGGCCTGACGCTGCTGCGCGCTGCCGGTGGCGACCACCCGCGCGCCCAGCGCGTGCGCGATTTGCACCGCGATATGGCCCACGCCGCCGGCGCCGCCATGCACCAGCACCGTCTGGCCGGCGCGGACCCGGGCCCGATCGACCAGCCCCTCCCACGCCGTGATGAAGACCAGCGGCAGGGCGGCCGCCTCGCGCATGGTGAGATTGCGGGGCTTGATGGCCAGCAGGCTGGCATCGACGGCCGCGTATTCGGCCAGCGAACCCTGGATGCCGCCCACGCCGCCCGTCATGCCAAACACTTCATCGCCGACGTTGAAGCCGTTGACGTTGGCGCCCACTGCCGCCACCACGCCGGCCAGGTCGATACCCAGCACGGCCGGTGGCGCCATGCGCGCATGGGCCGCCTGGCCGGCGGCGATCTTGAGGTCGAGCGGGTTGACGCCGCTGGCCTTGACTTGCACCAGCACCTGGCCGGGGCCGGCCTGCGGGCGCGCGATGTGTGTCAGCGTGAGTGGCTGGCCGTAGGTGTGCAGCACGGCCGCTTGCATCAGGGGGGAGGTGGACATGATGGGTTTCCTTTCCGGTGGTGGGATCGCCGGTTGGCTGATCGATAGGGCCAGTGTAGGCAAGCCCGGTTGCCGGAAAAACGGGGCGCGCCGCGTGACTGTATTGCGAAACCGTGGATAATCGTCGCCACGATCAGCGATCATGCGGAGGAGCAGGGATGGACAGGCTGGAGGCGCTCAGGGTGTTTTGCGCGGTGGTGGAGACGGGGGCGTTCGCGCGCGCCGCGCAGCGGCTGGGCGTGTCGACGTCCTCCGTCACCAACCAGGTGGCGGCGCTGGAAGCCCATTTCCAGGTGCGGCTGCTGAACCGCACCACGCGCAGCATGTCGCTCACGGACGAAGGGCGGCGCTGCTACGAGCATGCGTTGCGGCTGGTGGGCGACATGGGCGAGCTCGAAAGCAGCCTGCGCGAATCGGCGCAGACGCCCAGCGGCACGCTGCGCGTTGATATGGCGGGCATCCTGGCGCGCCTGTACCTGGCGCCGGCGTTGCCGCGTTTCCTGGCCGCGTATCCCGATCTGACGCTCAAGCTGACGGCGTCCGACCGCATGATCGACATGACCGAGGAAGGTGTCGATGTGCTGGTCAGGATAGGCACGCCGCAGGACACCGGCCTGGTGGCGAAAACAGTGGGCCGGACCGACTACGTGACCTGCGCCGCGCCGGAGTTCCTGCGCCGCCACGGCACGCCGTCCACGCCCGATGCACTGGCGGACTACGATTGCCTCAACTTCCTCTATCCGAAGTCGCGCCAGGTCCGTCCCTGGCTGTTCCAGCGCGAGGGCGCCGTGTTTCCCGCCACGCCATCGGGGCGGGTGGCGATGGACCACGTGGATACCCTGGTCGAGGCCGCGATGGCCGGCGCTGGCATCATCCAGCAGCTGTCCGTGTCGCTGCGCGAGCCGCTGCGCAGCGGTGCGCTGGTGCCGGTGCTGGCGCCATGGCAGGCGCCGGGGCCGGACATTTGCGTCATCTTCCCGCCGCGCCATTTGCGGGCCGCCAAGGTCAACGCGTTCGTGGCATTCGCGGCCCAGCTGTTCGGCTGACCGGCGCCGGTATTGCTAGCCGCCGGCGCGCTTGGGCTGGTGGCCGAGCTGGTGCAGCTTGGCCATGACCAGTTCGCAATGGTCGCCCTGGATTTCGATCACCCCATCCTTGACGGTGCCGCCGCTGCCGCAGGCCGTGCGCAATTGCTTGCCCAGCGCGGCGAGGGCGGCGGCGTCCAGCGCCACGCCCTTGACCAGGGTGACGCATTTGCCGCCGCGGCCCTTGGTCTGGCGCGACACGCGCACCACGCCGTCGCCCTGCGGCGCGGCGTGGGCGCTGGCCTGGCAGGTGCAGGCGGCCAGCGGTTGGCGGCAAGCGGGGCACATGCGGCCGCCGTCGGTGGAGTAGACCAGGCCACCGTTGGAACGTGATTTCATGGTGAGGACGCTTCGAATGGGTTGCGCAGGCCGGCAGGAAACCAGTCCTTCCGGCGCAGCGGAGTGGAGTGGAGTGGAATAAGGCAGACAGTATAGGCGCTTCAGGCGTCCGGCGCTTTTTTCTGCTGCATGGCCTGGCGATAGGCGCTGGGCGTGACGCCGTTGTGTTCGCGGAAGGCGGTGGCGAAATTGCCGGCGCTGTTGAAGCCAATTAACAACGCGATGTCCTGGACATCCATGTCGGACTCGCTCAACAGTTGCTGGCCGCGGCGCAAGCGTTGTTCGCGGATGTAGGCGAACACGGTCATGCCGGTCTGGGCGCGGAACGCTTGCGACAGTTTTTCACGGTAAGTGCCCACGGCGCGGGCGATCTCGGCCAGTGCCGGCACGTCGGCCAGGTTGTCGCCGATCAGGCGCTTGGCGGCCGCCACCAGCACGGCATCGGGATCGGACGGCGGCGCCGGCGCGGCGGTGGCCGGTTCGGGGGCGATCACCGGCGGATGGTTGCGCCGGGCCAGGTTCAGGTGGACCTGGATGCGCGCCGCCAGCTCGCCCGGCGAGAACGGCTTGGACACATAATCCACGCCGCCGATCGACAAGCCCATGATGCGTTCCTCGTCGGCGCCGGCGCCGCTGAGGAAGATGACGGGGATGTTGTGGGTGGCCGGATTGGCCTTGAGCAGGCGGCAGGCCGTGTAGCCATCCATATTGGGCATGCGCACGTCGAGCAGGATCAGGTCGGGCTGGTTGGCCAGCGCCAGTTGGTAGCCCTGCAAGCCGTTGAAGGCGACCGAGATCCGATAGGGCTGCTCGCTGAGCAAGTCCATCAGCATGCGCTGCTCGAACGCGGAATCATCCACGACGAGTATGTTGCGCATGGGCGGGGCGCTGGTCGGTTGCATGGGTGGTGGTCAGGTGCCTGTCGGGTGAGTAGCTAGCATGTGATGTTGCTTATTATGCCTATCTTTCTAAAAAATTTAATAGTTTTCTCCGCTTGCAAACGCGCAGTCGCTTGCAGCAAAAGCACGGTTTTTGTGAAAGGCCAATAATGGAATGGCGGCGCGGCACTGCGCCCTGTCATTCTCACCTGGACCGAAACTGCTACGGAGTCAATTATGAAACATACTGATTTTGGCCGCATGCCTTGCCCCATCGCCCGCAGCCTGGGCAAGGTCGGCGAGTGGTGGAGCATACTGATCCTGCGCGACGCGTTCTATGGCATGACGCGTTTCGATGAGTTCGAGAAGAGTCTGAAGATCGCCCCCAACATGCTCACGCGCCGCCTGGCCGGCCTGGTCGAAGGCGGCCTGATGGAGCGGCGCCAGTACAGCACCCGTCCCCCGCGCTACGAGTACGTGCTGACCAAGGCCGGGCGCGACTTCAAGCCCGTGCTGCTGGCCTTCATCGCCTGGGGCAACGACCACCTGGCGCCGGAAGGGGCCAGCCTGCTGGTGGTGAGCCGCGAAACGGGCAAGCCGGCCGACCAGGTGCTGGTGGACGCCAACAGCGGCCTGGCCATCAACGACGAGGACTACATGTTCGCGCCCGGCCCGGCCGCCAGCGAGGTGATGCGCTCGCGCCTGATCGAAGTGGGCAAGCACGCCTGACCCCGGCCTTGGGAAGCCGGTTCAACCTGACCATGGCGAGGCGTCACCACGAGGCCATGGGCTGATTGAAGCGACTTGCAGGGGGCAGCCCTTGTCGGGCCACTCCCTCAGCCGGGCGGCTCGAGCTGGGCGTAGACGGCGTCGGCCAGCCTGGCCAGCGCCGCCCGGTCCAGCGCGCCGGACAGGGCGTAGCCGTAGCGCCCGTCTATCCAGTAGAACACCCCGACCTGGCCTTCCTGCGCGAAGCGGAAGGCCGTGTCGCGGTTGTGGCGCTGTTCCGTTGACACATACAAGGTCAGGCGCCCGCCGCCAGCATTGTCATACATGAATTGCGCGACCGGGCCGCTCTGGCCCGGCAGCAAGCGTCCCCCCATCAATTCGTAGCCCAGCGCGCCCAGTTGCGGCGGATGCAGCGGTGCGCCCAGCCGCTTGGACAGCCACGTGACCAGGTGCTGCTGCTGGTCGGCGCCCACCTCCACCGGGTGGCGCAATTCGGGACTGTAGACGGCGTGCGCCACGGCCGCGCTGCGGGCCAGGGCCCGGCCTTCGGCCGTGGGCGGCACGTCCGCCGTCGCCAGCCGGGCGGCCGGGCTGGCGGCGACGCTGGCCGGACGGGCCGGCGCGGACGACGGCGCAGGTGCAGCGCGCCGCGCGCTGGCCAGCGCACTGGCGGGCGCCGCTCCCGGCGCGCCGCCCGGCGCCACGTCGTGCAGCCACCAGCCGGCCACGCCGCCGGCCAGGGTCAGGGCCAGCGTGGCCACGTGGCGCCAGGGGCCGTTGGCGGCCATGATGCCGCGCGCGGCGTGCCACAGCCGGCCATGCGGACGGGCCGCCAGCGCGGCCGGCACCGCTTCATCGAGCACCGGGTTGTAGCGCGCGCGCAGGGCCGCGTTGTGCTGGCGGTAGGCCTGCAGCCGGGCCGCCTCGTCCGGATGCAGGGCCAGGTAGGCGTCCACGGCCGCGCGGCGGGCGGGCGCCAGGCAGCCATCGACCCAGGCTTGCAGTTCGGCTTCGACGACGGGTGCGCTCATTTGATCACTTTCAGCGTGGCGGGCACGGGCTGGCCCTGCATTAACAGGCGCAGCCGTTCGCGCCCGCGCGACAGGCGCGACATCACCGTGCCCAGCGGGATGTCCAGCGTGGCCGCCGTTTCCTCGTAACTCAGTTCCTCCACCGCCACCAGGAGCAGCACGGCCCGCTGTTCGGGCGGCAGTTGTTGCAGGGCGGCGTCCAGGTCGCGCACGGCCAGGCGGTCGGAGGGCTGGGCCGGATCGGCCGGCTGCGGCACGTCCGGGTCCAGCGGCACGGTGGCCAGGCCGGGCTGGCGCAGGCGGTCCACATGCAGGTTGTGCATGATGGAAAACAGCCAGGCCCGCATGTCGCTGCCGCGGCGCCACGTGGCGAGCCGGTCCCAGCCGCGCGTGACCGTGTCCTGCACCAGGTCGTCGGCCGCGTCGCGCTCGCCCAGCAGCGCCCGCGCGTAGCGGCGCAGGCGCGGGATGCAGGCCACCAGGCGGGCGCCGTCGTCGTGCATGGGGGCTTAGTCCTTCACCACGTGCCAGATGGTCTTGAAGTTGTCGCCGTTGCGCTGGCCCGGCGCGTCCTTGCCGTACACGTACAACGGCTTGCCCTTATAGGCCAGCTGTTTGGCGCCGTCGTCGCGGGTGACGACGGAATACGGGGCGCTGACGCTGGCCGGCGCCGACACGGCCGGCCACAGCTCGGCGCAGGGGCCGTTGCAGACGCTCTTGCCGCTGTTGGCCACGTCCTTGTCGAAAGTGTAGACGGTCATGCCGGTGGCGGTGACGAGTACGCCATCCTTTTTCATCAGGACGTCGTCGGCCAGGGCGGCGCCCGACAGCAGCAGGGCGGCCACGGCGGCCAGGGTGGTGCGGGTGGTGGTGTGCATGATGGCTTCCTTGTTGTTGGTGAAGTGTGAGCGGACTTGCACTGACGTATACGAAGCGGCCCTGGCCTTTATTCCGGTCCATGGCAAATATATTGTAGCCGCCGTATCGCGCCTTGCCGGTTCCGTTTGCGTGGACGGGCCCGGCTGCGGCTACAATGGCGGGCCATGCTCGCCATCCTGTCCGTCACCTTTCCCTTTTTCGCGCTGGTGCTGTGCGGCTACCTGGCCGCCCGCCGCACGTTGCTGCCGCTGGCCGCCATTCCCGGCCTGAACGCCTTCGTGCTGTATTTCGCGCTGCCGTGCCTGCTGTTCCGCTTTGGCGCCGGCACCCCCATCGCCCGCCTGCTCGATGGCGGCGTGGCCGGCGTCTACCTGCTGGGGGCGCTGTTGATGGTGGGGCTGACCGTGGCCGTCACCCTGAGCCACCGCATCAGCTGGAACGACGCCGCCTTCGGCGCCCTGGTGGCGGCGTTTCCCAACACGGGCTTCATGGGCGTGCCGCTGCTGCTGGCGCTGCTGGGGCCGGCCTCGTCGGGGCCGGTGATCGTCACCATCGCCATCGACATGGTGATCACCAGTTCGCTGTGCATCGCCCTGTCGCGCGTGGGCAGCGGTCACGGCCGCGCTGCGTTGCGCAATGCGCTGCACGGCATGGTGCGCAACCCGCTGCCGTGGGCCATCGCGCTGGGGGCGCTGGCTTCGGCCGCCGGGCTGACCTTGCCGGGGCCGCTGATGCGCACCGTGGGCTTGCTGGCCGACGCGGCCTCGCCCGTGGCCCTGTTTACCATGGGCGCCGTGCTGGCCCGCTCCCAGATGAGCAGCGCGGCCGCCACCGACTGGCGCGACTACGTGCCGGTGGCGTTCAAGAAGCTGCTGCTGCATCCGCTGCTGATGCTGGGGCTGGGCCTGGGGGCGCGGGCGCTCGGCGTGCCGCTGGAACGGCAGGCGCTGGCCGTGATCGTGCTGGTGGCCTGCCTGCCCAGTGCCAGCAACGTGGCCATCCTGGCCGAGCGCTTCGGGGCCGACACGGGCCGCATCGCCCGCATCATCCTGGTCTCGACCGCGTTGTCATTCCTGTCATTCTCGGGGGCCGTGGCACTCGCGCGACACTGGCTGCAATAATTCTTAGAATAAATCTTCATTTCTTTCTGGAACTAAAATTGCCTTGCGAATCAATAGCTTGTGGCGTGGCCGCCATACGGGAGACGGCCAGGCCGCGGCGGGGCTGTCAAACTGTGGAATAATGCTGACGGACGTATACATGCGTTAGAGCAATAGCGCCGCGCCACCGGGACCCGGGGCGGGGCACGACAGGTGGGGGACGGAATTGGTGGACATGTTTGCGCTCGATCACGAGTTGGCGCAATGGGAAGCGGACTTGTCCGGCGCCCAGGGGCAGGTGCGGCTGGCGCTGCTGATGCGGCTGGCCTGGCACATGCGCCAGCGCGACCCCGTGCGCGCGGCCGCCTGGTCGGCTGAGGCGGCCGTCGGCCTGCACCAGCTGGCCGACGCCGAGCGCGCGCCGCTGGCCGCCCGCCTGCAACTGATCGATGCGGAAACCACCTGGCTGCGGGGCCAGCTGGACGGCGCCGAACGGCTGGCGCGCGCCGCGCTGGCCGCGCTGGAACAGGCGGCCGACCACGCGGGCCAGGCCGACGCGCTGTGGTTGCTGGCCTGGATCGCCACCGACCGTGGCGGCTCCGCGCAAGCCCGGACCTGCCTGGAGCAGGCCGCCGCCGCGGCCCGCGCCGGCGGCGACGCCACGCGCCTGGACGTGATCGAGGCGGCCACCGCCATCACCACCGTGTTCGCCGACTGGCAAAGCACCAGCGCCCGCTGGGCCGGCCGCTTCGACGGGGCGCTGGACGGCAAGCCGGTGGCGGCCGCCGGCTGGATCAACGATTATTTCGGCACCTGCGCCTACCAGGCCTGCGACTTCGGGCGCGCCATCGGCCACCTGATGCGGGCCTACGAGGCCACGCTGGCTACCGGCCAGCTGCGGCGCGCCATCATCGTGGCCACCAACATCGGCAACGCCTTCACCAGCCTGAACGCGCACGAGGCGGCGCTGGAATGGATGCAGCGCGGGCTGGACCTGGCCCGCCCCACGGGCTGGCCCATGAGCGTGGGCCTGTGCCTGATGCAGACCGGCGAGACGCTGCGCCACCTGGGCCAGCGCGAAGCGGCCCAGCATCTGCTGCGCGAGGCGCTGCACACGCTGGCGCCCTTGTCCGGTTCACGGGCCTACGCCGTGGCGCTCGAATACCAGGGCGACCTGGCGCTGGACCTGGGCAACTACCCGGCCGCGCTGGAGAGCTTTTCCCGGCTGGCCGAGCGCGGCGACGCGCTGTGCCAGTCCGACTTCCAGAGCAGCGCCCGGCGCGGCCAGGCGCACGCCCTGTCGCAGCTGGGCCGTCCGGCCGACGCCGTGGCCGCCGCCGACGCCGCGCTGGCACTGGCGCGCGAGCATGGCGACGCGTCCAACCAGATCGCCGCGCTCGACGTACTGGCCCGCATCCACGCGCGCCACGCGCTGCCCGACCCGCAACCGATGAACGCGGCCAACGCCGTGCTGCACTACCTGCAACTGGCGCTGGGCATCGCCGCCACCATCGATGGCTACATCGTGCCCGGCCCCTTGCTGGACGCGGCCGCGCGCGAGTACGCGGCCACCGGCGACCATGCGCGCGCCTACGAGATCGCGCTGCAGGCCAGCGCCGCGCGCGAGCGCATCCACAACCAGCAGGCCACCAACCGCGCCATCGCCATGCAGGTGCAGTACCAGACCGAGCGCGCCCAGACCGAGGGCGAGCATCATCGCCAGCTGGCGGCGGCCGAGGCGCAGCGGGCCGAGGTGCTGCAACAGACCAGCGCCACGCTGGAACACCTGAGCGCCATCGGCCAGGAGATCACGGCCCACCTGGACGCGGCGGCCGTGTTCGGGGCGCTGGACCGCCACGTCCATGGCCTGCTCGACGCCACCCACTTCTCCGTGTTCCTGCTGGAGCCGGACGGCCAGACGCTGAGCTGCGTGTTCGGCGTGGAGGCGGGCCAGCCGCTGCCGGCCATGCGGGTGCCGCTGTCGGAGCCGGGCGCCAATTCCGCGCGCTGCGTGCGCGAGCGGCGCGAGATCCTGGTCGAGATCGAGGATGCGCAAGCGACCCCCAACCTGATCCCCGGCACCTTGCCCACCTTGAGCCTGCTGTTCGCGCCGCTGCGCGTGGGCGAGCGCGTGCTGGGCGTGATGACGGTGCAGTCGCTGCAGGCGCACGCCTACGGCGAACGGGAACGGCTGATCTTCCGCACCTTGTGCGCCTATGGCGCCATCGCGCTCGACAACGCGGCGGCCTACCGCCAGGTGGCGGCCACGCTCAAGACCCTGAGCGCGACCCAGGAGCAGCTGCTGGAAAAGAACCTGGAACTGGAGCGGGCCTACAAGGCGCTCGAGGACGTGAGCCTGACGGACCAGCTGACGGGCTTGCGCAACCGCCGCTTCTTCCTGCAGAACGTGGACGCCGACGTGGCCATGAGCTTGCGCGGCTACGACCAGCCGGCGCACCGCGCGCCCACGGAATGCGAGCTGCTGGCGCCCAAGGACCTGGTGTTCTTCATGGTCGACCTGGATCATTTCAAGGAAGTAAACGACCAGTACGGCCATGCGGCCGGCGACGCGGTGCTGGTGCAGATGCAGGAGCGGCTGCGCGAAGTATTCCGCGAATCCGATTACCTGGTGCGCTGGGGCGGCGAGGAATTCCTCGTGCTGGCGCGCGCCACCCACCGCGACGAGGCCCGGGTGGTGGCCGAACGCATGCGCCGCGCCGTGGCCGAACGCGACTTCGAGCTGCCGGACGGCACCCGGCTGGCGCGCACCTGCTCGATCGGCTTCGCCTGCTATCCCTTCCTGCCATCGCAACCGCGGCTGCTGCCGTGGCCGCAGGTGGTGGAGCTGGCCGACCAGGGCCTGTACATCGCCAAGCGTTCCGGGCGCAACGCCTGGGCCGCGCTGTACAGCACGGAAGGATCGCGCCCGGACGGCCTGTTCCCGCGCCTGATGCACAACCTGGACCAGGCCGTGGCCGAGGGCGAGGTGCGCCTGTTGAGCAGCCTGGCCGGCCCGCTGGTACTGGGCGGCGAACGGCGCCGCGTGGGCTTGTCGAGCGACCTGGAATCCTGAGCGGGCGCCGGCCTGGTGCGGCTGCCGCAGATGCCATGCGCGGCACGCTATTCCAACTACTCATAGCCGCCGGCGCCGCATCGTCCAGTTTTTCAGACCGGCACGCTGTCCTTTTCGCCGCTGGCGAGATAATCCGTCGTAAAAACAAGGGCTTGTAAAATGGTGCCGGCCCGCCCGGCGCTGGCATGCCGCTTGCAGTCTCTGCGTGTTTCACGTCGCAATGACAAGAGGAGACGAACCATGCGAAGCGATAAAGTACGGGTGCTGGCGATTGCGCTGGCGGGCATGATGGCCAACGCGGTGGCGGCCGAAACGGGCGGGCAGCTCAAGCTGGCCAAGCCGGGCACGATCACGATAGGCTACCGGGACGCGTCCCAGCCGTTCTCGTTCGCCGGCGCCCAGCATCAGCCGGCCGGCTACACCATCGACCTGTGCGGCGCCGTCATCGACGCCATCCGCAAGGAACTGGGCCAGCCGGACTTGAAAGTGAGCTACGTGCCCGTGTCGTCCAGCGACCGGATCGCGAAAGTGAAGGAGGGCGCCATCGACCTGGAATGCGGCTCGACGTCGGTCACGGCGCAGCGGGCGACGGAAGTGGCGTTCTCCACGCCCATTTTCTACTCCGATACCAAGGTCATGGTGCGTGCCGATGCCGGCATCCGGAACATCGCCGACCTGAAAGACAAGCGCGTGATCGTCAACCAGGGGGCGTCTGGCGCGCCGGCGCTGGCCAAGGCTGACCTGGACCAGGGCTTGCACATCCAGTTCGTCAAGTCGCACGACAACGTGGAGTCGTTCGGCGCGCTGCAGCAAAAGAAGGTGGACGCCTTTGTCCACGACGATGTGCAGCTGGCGCAGCTGGCAGCCACCGCCAGCAATCCCAAAGGCTTCGTGCTGCTCAAGGAGTCGCTGGCCAGCGACCCGATCGCCATCATGCTGCGCAAGGATAACAAGCCGCTGCAACAGCTGGTCGATGCCACGTTGACCAAGCTGAGCGCCTCGGGCGAATTCACCAAGATCTACAGCAAGTGGTTCCTCACCCCCACCTTCAAATTCCCCATGAGCGACAGCTTGAAGCGGGAGCTGAAAAACCCGGGCAAATAAGACCGGCCAGGGCAGGCCGGCGCCGGCGGCCTGCAATGTTGTCAAAAAAGTGATAGATTGTGTGCCGCCACGGCCGATCTGATCTTTTCGCGCGGCCGGGCTGTTACCAGGAGCGCGCATGAAGACGAAAACGGTCGCCGTGATCGGCGCGGGCGTGGCCGGGCTGGCCGCCGGCATCCACCTGGCCCAACGCGGCCTCGAAGTGACCGTGTACGAGCGCGCCGAGCGCGCGGGCGGTTGCTGCACCACCACGGAGCTTGACGGCTACCAGTTCAACGACGGCGCCATGTACCTGGCCATCCCCGGCATCCTCGACGTGGGCTTCGCGCGGCTGGGCATGGACCGTGCCGCGCTGCTGCCGCTGCGCCAGATCGAGCGCATGCAGACCTCCACGTTCGACGACGGCAGCGCCATCACTTTTGGCGTTGGCGGCGCGCTGGCCACGCAAGGCCCCGGCCTCGATGGCCGCGCCGACGCGCTGCGGGCGGAGCTGGCGCAACTGGCGGCCCGCTGGCGCGAACTGTATGACGTGCTGACGGGTGAAATCATCGTGCGGCCGTTATCCGTGCCGCGCCTGCTGGCGGCCACCTGGCGCCATTTGCCCAAGCTGGCCGGCACCGTGGGCAAGGAACTGGGGCGTCACATCGCCGATCCCAAGCTGCGCGCCGCGTTGGCCAACGTCACCTTGTACACGGGGCTGGCGCCGGAGCGCACGCCGGCGTTCCAGATGGTGGGCACGATGGCCATGCTGCTCGACCAGTTCTACCTGCCGGTGGCCGGCATGGGCGCCATCCCGGCCGTGCTGGAACAGCGCCTGCTGGCGCTGGGCGGCAAGCTCGTTTGCGGCACGCAGGTGACATCCATCGACGTGGCGCATGGCCGCGCCGCCGCGTTGCAGGTGCAAGGCAGTGGCGCCGTACCGTACGACGCCATCGTTTCCACCGTCAGCGGCATGCACACTTTCGCTTCGCTGCTGAACCCGGCCGACGTGCCCGCCGCCATGCGCAGGAAGACGCAGCGCGCGCCGCTGTCGCAGCGGGCCGTGTCGGTGCAGTTCGGGCTGCGCAACCGCATCGATGGTGTCAGCCATTTCAATTACCGCACGCCGCTGATGGAGCAGCAGCACCGCTTCCTCGATGCCGGCGACATGGCCTGCCTGGCCTACACCGTGCCCACCGTCACCGCGCCCGGCCTGGCGTCCGGTGGCGGCAGCATCATCGAAGTGTACCCGTCCATCGACCAGTCGCTGGCGCCTGACGCGTGGACTGATGCGCGCAGCGAGCAAGTGGCGCAGGCCGCGCAGCAAGCCCTGGCGGCGCTGCATCCGCTGGACGTGGCCGTGCGCCGCGTGCGTTCGCCGCGCGACTTCCGCGACCAGATGTTCCTGTATGAGGGCGCGGTCTACGGTTTGTCGCCGGCCGCCGACAGCCGCGCCCAGTATCCGCACGCCACGCCCATTCCCGGCCTGTACCAGGCGGGCCAGACGTCGTATCCGGGCTTCGGCGTGAGCACGTCGCTGCTGTCGGGGATCTTCGCGGCCGAGCAGTTGCTGGCGCGCGCCTGAGCCATGATCCGGCGCCGGTACGGCATGGCCCAAATAATTTATACTGACCGCCCTTAGCGCCTGAGCGCCTGAAGCGCCTGAATTTGCCGCCATGACTGTTACCCGCTGCCGCTGGGCCAACCCGGCCAATCCCCGCTACCTCGATTACCACGACCATGAATGGGGCGTGCCTTGCCACGACGAGTTGCGCCTGTTCGAAATGCTGAACCTGGAAGGGGCGCAGGCGGGACTGAGCTGGGAAACCATCCTCAACAAGCGCGACAGCTACCGGGCCGCGTTCGACAACTGGGACGCGGAAAAGATCGCCGCCTACGACGAGGCCAAGGTTGCGCTGCTGCTGGCCGATCCCGGCATCGTGCGCAACCGCCTGAAGGTGGCCGCCGCCATCAGCAACGCGCGCGCCTACCTGCGCCTGCGCGCGGAGGGCGGCTCGCTTGACAGCCTGCTGTGGGATTACGTCGATGGCCAACCCATCGTCAACGCCGAGCAGCCACGGCCCAGCAAGACGGCCCTGTCCGACCGCATCTCCAAGGACCTGGCCAAGCGCGGCTTCAAGTTCGTCGGCTCGACCATCATCTACGCCTACATGCAAGGCATCGGCATGGTGGATGACCACGACCCAAGCTGCTTCCGCCACGCGGCGCACCATTCATGAGCGCGCGCCACGTCGTCCTCGCGACGGATTTTGGTGATGGCGCCCACTTCATGGCAACGTGGGCCGCCAGCATGGGCGAACTGCACTACCTCGCCATCGCGCCGTCCCCGCCGCAAGCATCGGACATCGCCGACCCGCAACTGCGCGCCTTGTGGCAGCTGCCCATGCCCGGCATGCACCGCATCGTGCTCGATGGCGGCCGCGTCACGCTCGATCTGATGGTAGGGACGGTGCAAGCCATGCTGCCGCAGATCGTGGCGCGGGTACACGCATTTCACCTGCCGGCCGCCGTTGGCGAGCAGCCGCCCGCGCGCACGCTGGCCCGTGCACTGGCCAGCCTGGCCGCACCGGGCGCCACGCTGCAGGCGCAGGCGCCCGATGAGGCGCTGGTGTGGGCGCTGACGGCGGCCGGTTTTTCCTGCAAGGTCGCAGCGGCGACGCGGGACCATGCCGTGCCCGATATTGAAGCGCGGTTCGCCAGCGGCCGTCCGCAGCCGCCGGCGCTGCCGGAACCCGTGCGGCGCGCCATCGTCATCGGTGCCGGCGTGGCCGGTTCGGCCGCCTGCCACCGCCTGTGCGCGCGCGGCTGGGAGGTGACGCTGATCGAACGCCACGATGGCCCGGCGCAGGAAGCGTCGGGCAACCATGCCGGCATCTTCATGCCACTGCTGTCGAAGGACGACAACATCCCCACCCGCCTGACCCGCACCGCCTACCTGTTCGCGCTGCGCGAATGGCAGCGCATGGGCGGCGTGGGACAGGTGTTCCGGGGCGCCAGCTGCGGCGTGCTGCAACTGGCGCGCGACGCCAACCACGCGCGCGTGCAGCGCGAGGTGGTGGAGCAGGGCGGCTATCCGCCGGAATTCGTGCGCTGGCTCGATGCGCCGGCCGCCAGCGCCTTGCTTGGTTCGGCCACGCCGCATGGCGGCTGGCTGTTCGGGCAGGGTGGCTGGGCGCGTCCCTCGTCGCTGTGCCAGGCCATGCTGGACGCTTGCGGTGAACGCTTGCATCGCGTGTTTCATGCCGAGGCGCTCACGCTGGCGCACGTGGATGGCGAATGGCAGGTGCGCGCGGCCGATGGCGCGCTGCTGGCGCAAGCGCCGACGCTGATCCTGGCCAATGGCACGGGCGCCACGCGGCTGGCGCAGGCGGCCGAGTTGCCGCTGTCGGCCTTGCGTGGCCAGGTCACGCACCTGGCGGCCGAGCGCGTGCCGCCGCAGTCGCTGGTGGTGTGCCGCGAAGCGTATGTGACGCCGCCGTCGGACGGCGTGGTGTGCGCCGGCGCCACCTACGGCACCGACGATGAGCGCGCGCTGCGTGCGTCCTGCCAGCAGGAGAACCTCACGCGGCTGGCCGAGATTCTCGACGGCGTGCGGGTGGACGACGCGCCGCTGGCGGGCCGGGTCGGCTTCCGCTGCGCCGCGCCGGACCGGCTGCCGCTGGCCGGCGCGCTGCCCGACTATGCATCGGCCGGCCGTCTCGAGCAGTTGAGCGACGTGCCGCGCCATCCGGGCCTGTACTGCCTGCTCGGCTACGCGTCGCGCGGCATCATCTGGGCGCCGCTGATGGCCGAGCTGCTGGTGTCGCAACTGGAGGGCACGCCGCTGCCGGTGGAAGCCACGCTGGCCGAGGCCATCGACCCGGGCCGCTTCCTGCTCAAGCAGCGCCGCCGCAGCCAGTAGTGCGAGCGCTGCACCGCCAGTCCTGCGCGCTGGCGCGGGCAAGCGTTGCATCCGCGCCAACTTGGCTATTGCTCCAGCGCAATTCCACGCGATTGCACTTGTCAGCAGGATATAATTCAACTCCAACGATGCGGGCACCAAGGGCGCCGCGTGGCCCCTTCTGGAGAGCTGAATGATGGATGACCAAGCGGGTGCGCCCGAGCTGTTTTTGTTCCTGGCCTCGACCGTGCACGACATGAAAAACTCGATCGGTGTGCTCAGCGGCACGCTGGAGCAGTTGCTGTCGGCCGGGCCTGCGCCCACCGCCGCCGTCGTCCCCGCGACGGACGCCGATCCCGCCGAACCCACGCCCTACAGCCAGATGGCGCACATGCTGTACCAGACGCGCCGCCTGAACGATAACCTGATCCAGCTGCTGGCCCTGTACAAGGAAGTGGGCAAGCCCGGTTACCCGTTCGACCCGGCGCCGCAGCAGATCAGCGAGCTGGTCGAACAGGTGGCGTCGCAGGCGCGCATCCTGCTCAAGTCGCGTGGCATCACGCTGGAACTCGATTACGCGCCCGAGCTGATCTGGAGCTTCGATGAAGACCTCGTGATCGGCGTGCTGGTGCACGCCATCAACAACGCCATCCGCTACACGCGCGACCGCGTGCGCCTGGCCATCCGCGTCGATGGCGACGAGCTGGAACTGCGGGTCGAGGACAACGGCGACGGCTTCCCGCCCGCCATGCTGGAGGCGGGCGCCGCGCCGATGGAACAAAGCCGCGTCAACTTCCTCACCAACAGCAGCGGCCTGGGGCTGTACTTCTCGCGCGAAGTGGCGCGCATGCACAAGCATCGCCAGCGCAGCGGCAGCATCGCGCTGTCGAACGGCGGCACGCTGGGCGGCGGCTGCTTCGTCCTGCGCTTGCCTTAGGAACCCCACATACCATGACCAGCGCCGCCCTCCATCCCGCCGCCATCGATGCCGTCGACTGGGCTGAAAAACGCTACCTGCTGGTGGACGACTTTGTCGGCATCCGCCAGCTGCTGCGCGAATCGCTGCGCAACCTGGGCGCCAAGCATATCGACCAGGCGGCCAGCGGCGGCGAGGCCATGGTGTTGCTGGCCAAGACCCGCTACGACGTGGTGCTGTGCGATTACAACCTCGGCGAGGGCAAGAACGGCCAGCAGGTGCTGGAGGAAGCCCGCATCAAGCACCTGATGCTGCCCAGCAGCGTGTGGCTGATGGTGTCGGCCGAGAAGAGCGTGGAGTCGGTGATGGGCGCGGCCGAGCACCAGCCGGACGCTTACATCATCAAGCCCATCACGGAAGGCGTGCTGCTGACCCGTCTGAACCGCGTGTGGCACAAGAAGCAGATCTTCCGCGACATCGACCAGGCTTTCGGCGACAAGGATTTCCTGCGCGCGGCCCGGCTGTGCGACCAGCAGATCGCCCACAACAAGCTGCACGAGATTGACCTGCTGCGCATGAAGGCCACGTTGCTGCTCAAGGCCGGCGAGCCGGAACAGGCGCGCGCCGTGTACGAGAAAGTGCTCGAAGGGCGCGAATATAACTGGGCCCGCACGGGGCTGGGCAAGATCCGCATGAACAACGGCGAGCTGGAAGCGGCGCGCCAGATGTTCCAGGGCGTGATCGCGGAAAACCGTTTCTACATCGACGCGTTCGACCAGCTGGCGCAAGCCTACCAGCGCATGGGCAAGACGGAGGAAGCGTGCGACGTGCTGGAAAAGGCGGCCAAGCTGTCACCCAATTCCGTGCCGCGCCAGCGCAGCCTGGGCGTGGCCGCGCTCAAGCTGGGCAACATTCCGCTGGCCGAGCGCGCGTTCCGCAAGTGCATCGAGATCGGCGAATATTCCATCCTCAAGACGGTGGACGCGTATTTCGGCCTGGCCCGCGTGTACGGCCAGAAGAACGATACCAAGGAGGCGCTGCGGCTGCTGAACTCCGCGCTGCAGCAGTTCTCGGGCGACCATGTGAACCTGCGCGCCAAGATCACGGAAGGCCTGGTCTATCACGAGAGCGGCGATTACCGGCGCGCCCGTAAATCCGGCGACGAACTGGAACAGATGCTGGTCGAGGAAAAGCTGCGCCCCGACGTGCCCACCTGCATGGAGATGGCCACCTTGCTGTTCGCAGTCGGCGTGAAGGAAGCGCCGGTGGACCTGCTGTGCTACGTGGCCCGCAACAACGACGACAATGAGCCGCTGCTGGACGATATTCAGAAAGTGTTCGACAAGGCGCGCATGGGCGAGGAGGGTGAGGCCCTCATCAAGTCCTCGCGCAAGGAAGCGGCCGACATGATGAACAAGGGCGTGATCCTGTGGAAGACGGGCAAGCTGGATGAAGCCGTCGAATGGATGCGCGAGGCGCGCCTGGCGCTGCCCAACAACATGCGTATCCTGTTCAATTCAGCCCAGATCATCATCTCCCACCTGCAGCAGAAGGGTTACTCGCACGAGCTGTCGGAGGAGGCTATCGGCGTGCTGATGCATGTCGATCACATCGCGCCGGGCCAGCAGCGTTTCGCCCAGCTGATGGAGCAACTGGCCCTGCTGGCGCCGGCCCCCGTGGCCGCGCTGGACGCCGTGGCCGAGGCCCTGGAGCAGACCTCATCCGAGTGATGGATGGACGCAACGGTGGCCACGCGCGCGCGCTTGTTTCCCACCGATCAAATGATTACACTGAAAATCCGGCGCGGCCCGCAGCCCCTGCGGCTGGTCCGCGCCCTATGATAAGCACCAGCCAAGAGAAGGGCACACCCATGCGCGATATCGCCAAAGAAGTTTATGACAAAATGAAAATCGGCGGTACGGCCTGGATCCGGCCCGTGACCGCCAAGGGCGACACGCTGGACAGCTTCCAAGGCGCGCTTGACAACGCGAAGCGGCTGGCCGAAGAAGGCTTGATCAATATCGAGAAAGTGCAGCGCCAGGCGGATGGCCTGATCGAAGCCATCCGCATCCTGCGCCTGTCCTGATAGCGGCGGCGCGCGCCGCCGGTGCACCAGACTTTATTCCGCCGACGATGGCTTGGCGGCCGGCTTGGCCTTGGCCGCGCGTGGTTTGGCGGCCGCCTTGGCCGGTGTCTTGGCCGATGCGGGCTTGGCCGCTTCCGCCGCAGATGCCGTTTTTGGTTTGGCGGCGGCCGTCGCTGCCGTGGCGGCATTGGCTGCCGATTTTGCCACCGAGGTGGCGGCCGCCGTGGCCGCCGCCGCCATCTTGCCGGCGCTCGTCATCGCCTCCGGCCCCAGCGTGCTGGAGACGGCCTGCTTGAACTGGTCCTGCAGCAGATTCCACCACACGGCCGGATTGGCCATTTGGGCGGCCGCGTCGGCGTTCGGGCTGGCGGCCGGCTTGGCGGTACTGCCCATGGTTGCCGCCGTGTTGGCTGATGCCGCGCTGGCAGCCGGCGCGGCCGGCGTTGGCGCAGCGGCGGGCGCTGGCGGGGTTTCCTTCACGGGCGCCTTGGCCGGCATCGCGGCCTGCGCCTGCTGGAAGAACACGGACGCATACGGCACCGTGTCGAGCAGTGACTTGGCGTCGCCGCCGCCCTGGTTGACGGCTGCCGCCATGCTGGCGCCCACCGACTTGAGCGTGGCGATGGTGCCGCGCTGCACTTCCAGCGCCTGGATACTGCCGCGCAGCATGCTCATGTTCAGGTTCAGCCACGTTTCCACGGCCTTCAAGTCATTGATTTTTTTGTCCAGTTCATCCACGGACAGGGTCGGCGCCGTCAGGCCCGGCACGCTCATGCTGCCCCACAGGTTCTTGACGAAATCGAGGGTGTCCGTCATGACTGCAGCACCGGGGATGTTGGGCATTTGAGGGTTCGACATGGCTGGTTTCTCCTGTGAGTGAACGTTTAGCGTAGCAGATATCGCAAGGGCGTTCAAAAGGTTTTGACAACATTCGCGCCCTGATTGACGCGCCGTCTTGACGCGCCGTCTTGACGCGCCGGCGCATGGCGCGCCGCGCGCTGTCAGCGGAGCAGGGCGCAGACACGTTAAACTAGCGCCATGACGATCGCCACCTTCCTCCGCCCACGCCGCCGCTGGTTGCTGCTGGGCGCCGCCACCGTGGCGCTGCACTACCTGACCATAGCCTGGGTCGGCACCCAGCTCGGCCAGCACGAAGCGCGCCGCCGGCCGCCGCCGTCGCTGGTCACGGCCCAGCTGCACCTGGCCTTGCCGCAGCATCGCGAGGCTGCGCCGTTGCCGGAATTGCAGCCGTTGAGCGCACCGGCCCCCAAGCCCGCGCCCAAGCCGGCCCGCCGGCCCGCGCCGCCGCCGCCGGCCCCGGAACCTGCGCCCGCACCTACTCCCGCACCTGCGCCCGAACCGGCGCCGCCCGTGGCCGACAGCAACGCCCTGTCCGCGTCCGCTGGCCAGGCCCAGGCCGGCGCCGACAGCGCGCCGGCCGCCACCCAGCCGCAAGCGGGCGCTGACCAGGCCACGCCGGGCGCGGCCCCGGCCCCCACGGCCCAGACCAGCGACGCGCCACCGGCCCCGCCCGTGCAGGCGCCGGGCCAGGGCATGCGCCGCTACAAGGTCAACCTGCCGCCATCGGCCGATTTCCTGCTCGACGTGCGCCGGGTGGACGCCAACGGCACCAAATGGACGGGCGAGGCGGCCATGAAGTGGCATACTGACGGCGGCAGCTACACCTTGTCGGTGGAAGCGGGCATCAGCATGCTGATCACCCGCCTCAATTTGCTGGTGTTGACCAGCACCGGCACCATCGACGATTTCGGCATCGCGCCCGTCACGGCGACCGAGAAGCGCAGCGGCCGCTCGCAAACGGCCACCCACTTCAACCGCGACGAGGGCACCATCACGTTCTCCGCGTCCGAACGCAGCTACCCGCTGCTGGTGGGGGCGCAGGACAAGGCCACGGTGCCGTTCCAGCTGGGCGCCATCGGCCGGGCCGACCCCAACCAGTTCGGCACCGATATCGACATCCTGGTGGGCGAGGACAAGGAAGCGAACATCTTCCGCTTCCAGCTGGTGGGCGAGGAGGAGCTGGAAACGGGGCTGGGCAAGCTGCAGACCTGGCACCTGACCCGCCCGCCCAAGCCAGGCACGTATTCATCGCGGCTGGACGTCTGGCTGGCGCCATCGCAGTACTGGTATCCGGTCCAGATCCGCAACACGGAAGCGAGCGGCGCGCTGACCACGCAGACCGTCTCCAGAATCACCATAACCAATTCGGGAAAATGACCATGACAACTTCGAACACCACGGCGGCGCTGCTGCTGGCGGCCGCCGTGCTGGCGGCGCCGCTGCCGGCGCCGGCCGCCCAGCGCCGGCAGGCCGCGGCCACCGGCGCGGACGCGACCAGCACCACGGCCGCCGCCGCCAGCGAGCACCCCAGCGTGCGCCGCGCCTTCAGTCTGCCGCCATCGGCCCAGCTGCGCTACACGATCCAGGCCCGCCAGCGCAGTCTGCCCATCTCGGGCGATGCCGTGGTGGCGTGGCAGACGGGCGAGGGCAAGTACAGCATCAGCACGGAAAGCCACGCTGTCATCTTCGGCAAGATCCTCGAGAATCGCAGCGAAGGGCTGGTGGACGGCTATGGCCTGGCGCCCGTCACGTTCTACCAGAAGCGCTTCCGCAAGGACCCCAGCACCACTACCTTCAAGCGCGACAGCAAGACCATCGTGTTCACCGAGGGCGACGACAGCTACCCGCTCAAGGGCGGGGAGCAGGACCGCACCAGCGCCCCGTGGCAGCTGCTGGCCCAGGCCAGGGCCAACCCGGAGCGCTTCAAGCCCGGTACGGAGTGGGCCTATTTCGTGGCCGGCTCGCACGACGCCGAACCGTGGGTGTTCAAGGTGGTCAACCAGGAAACCGTGCACACGGGCCAGGGCGACGTGAACGCGCTGCACCTGGTCAAGGCGCCGCCGCCGGACGCCCAGGGCCAGCAGGTGGACCTGTGGCTGGCGCCATCGCTGGAGTGGTATCCGGTGCGCATCCGCTTCGCCGACGCGGACGGCGACTTCGTCGATCAGACGCTGGACAAGATCAGCAGGAAATAGCCGCCGTGCCTGATATACTGACGCCCCCGCGATGACGATGACGGGCCCGCGAGGGTGGATTCTGTTGTCATCTTAATCATCATCGAGAAGACACAGAATGATAGAAATAATGGCAAATGCGGCCGCGGCCGCGGAAGCACCGGGCAGCGGCCAAGAGCACCAGGACACGCTGCAAGCCCATTTCCAGCCCAACGTATCGGCCGACGAGATCGAACAGGTCTACCACCTCAAGCGCGCGCAACCGCTGCTGCAGGTGTTCACGGCCCTGTTCCACGGCGGCTTCGACGGCGTGCTGGTGCGCCTTCTGGTGCTGCGCGAACTGGCGTCCGACACGGCCACGTCGGCGTTTTCGCGCGCCGACATCAACACCCGGCTGGCCTACCTGCTGCCCGAAAGCCTGGAAACGGTGCTGATGCGCCTGCGCTCGAACCAGCTCCTGGCCTGGGACGCCCAGCAAGCCGTGTACCGCGTCACGCCCATGGCCCGCAACGTGCTGTCGGCCATCGACGGCCTGCTGGCGCTGGGCCAGAACGAGGACGAGGCGGAAATGGGTTTCCTGCTGTCGCAGGTGGCCGGCGCCCAGGCCGTGGGCGGGGTCACCGTCGAGCAGCTCCAGCACCTGCTGGGCCGGCTGGTCGAACTGACCGAGGAATTCGCCGACGCCATCGCCTCCGGTTCCGAATTCCGCCTGCGCGCCTCGCAGGCCAAGTGGCACATGGCCTGCGACTGGGTCGAGAAGGGCTCCGAGATCCTGCGCGCCATCACGTCCGACGAGAACGCGGACAGCGCCACCCATAAAGCGGCGCAGGCCATCGGCCGCGCCCAGAGCGCGCTGCTCAACATGCAGGGCATGTTCTCGCGCGCCCTGAACCAGATCGAACGCCAGCGCGTGCACCTGGGCCAGTCCGGCCTGTCGACCACCGACATCAAGCGCTGGCTGCTGCAACATGAAGACCTGGCCTCGCTGGCCGACGGCGCCATCGACCAGCCGGTCGTGCCGCTGTTTATCACGCCGGCCGAAATGATCGACGTGGCCGAGACCGAGCTGCTGTCGGACCGCGTGTCCGGCACGGCGCCGGGCGGCCTGCCGGCCGGCCAGGATGCACCCACCACCATCAACGACACACCCGCCATGCAAAAAGAACTGGATGACTGGCTGGCGCGCCTGTCCGACTTCGCCGCGCTGGGCAATTTCCCCAGCATCGCGGAGGAAGCGCCGAAATCGATTCCGATCCAGGATTCGCTGCTGCCGGCCACCTTCGCCGTGGCCTCGTACCGCGCCTCGCTGCTGCCGCTGCTGGGCGACGCCTCCGAAGCCAGCCTGCAAGGCGCCACGGCCGAACTGGCCCGCCTGCCCGTGACCTTCACCCCGTCCGACGAAATGATCGAACTGCCCGACCTGCACGTGGCGGCCATGTCGCTGGCCACGCTGTCCCTCTCCCTCGATCCGCAAGGCGACAAGACCGATGAATGACGATGCACAAATCCTGATCGCGCGCCTGCTCACGCACCAGACCCTGCGCCGCGACGACAAGCTGGTCAAGCGCGTGCTGTCGGATGAATTGTTCCGCGCCGAAGTGGACGCGCGCCTGCTGGCCACCGGCCTCAAGCTGCTCGACAACGTGTACGCCGATCACGTCACGCTGGCCCTGACGCGCGCCATCGAGCCGAAGATCTTCGGCGCGCGCGACGTCTGGCAGAACAACAACTTCGGCCTGTCGCGCGACGGCGTGGCCTTGCTGGTGGTGCTGTGGGCGCAGATCATCCTGCCCAAGCGCGAGCGCCAGGAAACCCACCAGCACGCCGAGGACGACCAGAACGACATGTTCGGCGTGGAGAAGCCCTTGCCGCGCGCCGAGGATACATCGATCGGCATCGCCTACAAGGCGCTGCTGGCCGACTTCGGCGACAAGCTGGGCAAGAAGACCCGCCTCGACATGAACCTGGGCATCCTGGCCAAGCTGGGCTTCATCGAACGGCGCGGCGACGTGATCGTGGAAGGCCCGCTGCTGGACCTCTTGATGGACACCGACCTGCTCAAGGAACGCATCATCAACGGCGCGCTGGCCGACGTGTTCAAGCGCGCCCCGGCCCAGATCATCCCCGTGCCGCGCGCCACGCCGCCGCTGGCCGTGGACGAGGCGCCGGCCGCGCCGGCCGACGAGGAGCCGGAACCGGCCTTCGAGGTGCCCGCGTTCGAAGTGGCCGACGCCATCCACCGCGAGGCGCTGCCCGCCGGTGAGGCGATCCAGACCCACGCCGCCGATAGCGACGTCACCGCCGCCGAGAATGACGGCGCGCCGTCCGACGACACTCCAGCCAGGGACTAATCCATGTTTCACATCAAATCACTCGAACTGGTGCACTGGGACTACTGGCAGCGCATCAAGAACATTCCGCTCGACGCCAAGATCATCACCATCGCCGGCCAGAACGGCTCCGGCAAGACCACGCTGCTCGACGCGCTGCGCACCCTGTTCGGCCTCGATTGCTCGATGGGCCGCACCTACAAGCACTACGCGCGCCACTCGGGCCAGCAGACGGCTTGGCTGCGCGCCGTGGTCGACAACAAGAACGTCGGCAAGCAGTTGTCGAATCGCCCGTTCCGCAGCTCCGGCTTTTTCAGCGATGACGAAGTGACGCTGTTCTGCCAGATCCAGAAGAACGGCGGCGACTGGAAGCGCCAGTACCTGATGCGCCCCGGGAACGTGCAGATCGAGGAGATCACGGAAGCGAACGACTGGCTGGGCGTGGAGAACTACCGCAAGCGCCTGGCCAACGCCGGCCTGTCGCCGGCCATGGCCAAGGTGCTGGCGCTGGAGCAGGGCGAGACGGACAAGCTGTGCGAATATGCACCGCGCCAGTTGCTCGACCTGGTGTTCCAGGTGTTCGGCGACAAGGAAGTGCTGGACGCCTACGACGAGGCCAAGCGCCACCAGCGCGACACGGAGGAGGAACTGAAGCGCTTCGAAACGGAGCTGGAAGCGTCGAAGACCAACCTGGAAGGCTTGCGCCTGCGCGTGGCCAACTACCACCAGTGGGAAGACCTGAACAAGGAACGCCGCAATCTGCAGGAAGAAGTGCTGCCCACGCTGGAATACCACGAGGCCCGCGAGAAGCACGCCAACATCAGCCGCCAGTTGCGCGACGCGCGCAAGCCGCTGGCGCAGGCCGACCAGCAGTTGACGGACAAGCGCAACGCGCTGGCCGCGCAAGCGAAGGCGCTGACGGAAGCGCAGCAGCACGAAACGGTGCTGGAGCAGGAATCGACGGCGCTGCAAAGCCGCCTCAGTCAGATCAACGGCAAACTGAAACCGCTCGACAGCCTGCTGGAACAGAAGGCCCGCTTGCAGAAGCTGGCCGCCGATTCCGGCAACGACATCGCGGAAGTGGCGCAGCAGCTGGAGCAAAAGGAAGCGGAACTGGCGCGCCAGAAGCAGGCGCGCGAAGCGCTGTCGGCCCGCATCGCCGGCGAGCTGGCCACCATCGCCGCCCTGCAGGGCAAGACGGCCATGCCGGAACCGGAAGCCGTGCGCGGCATGCGCCGTGCGCTCAACGACGCCGGCATCGGCCACGCCATGCTGTCGGACATCGTGGAAGTGACGGACGCGCGCTGGCAAGGCGCCGTCGAGGGTGTGCTGGGTGGTTATGCCTCCGTGGTGCTGCTCGACAAAGCCAAGGATGCGCCGGCCGCCTACCGCCTGGCCGAGAAGGAACGCTATCGCCACTTCATCGTGCCGGAGCTGGTCACGGCGCCCTCAATCAAGGATGACAGCCTGCTGTCGGTGGTGAAGTTCTCGGCGCCGGTGCCGGCATGGCTGGTGGACCAGCTGTCGCGTATCGCCCGCGTGGACACGGTGGACGAAGGCTTCAAGCTGGGCAAGGACGAGGAATGGATCACGCCCGAGGCCTACCACCGCGAACGCCGCGGCGGCCGCTCGCTGTTCGTGGAAGCGTCGCGCTACCGCTTCGGTTCGGCCGGCCGCACCCAGCGCATGGAAGCGATCCAGAAGTCGCTGCCGGCGCTGGAGGCGCAGGAGGATGCGCTGACGCTGGCCATCAGCAAGCTGGCCTCGGAAGTGGGCGCGCTCAAGGCACGTATCGCCGGCGTGGACGCGGCCAAGGAACTGGCCGCGCGCCAGGCGGAATTCGACGAGGCGGCGCGCAATGCCGTGCCGCTGCGCGAGGAACGGCTGGAAGTGGGCACCCGCCTGGGCGAGCTGGCGGCGCTGATCAAGGACGCCACCGTGCAGCGCACCCGCACCGACACCGTGTGGCAGAACGCGCGCTTCGCGCTGTCCGAGGCGGAAGCGGGCCTGCGCCTGAACAACAAGCGCCAGATCGAACAGCGCGGCGATCACGCGCGCGCGCTGCTGGCGCTGCGCCGCGCGTGGCGTCATTTGCCCAAGAGCTGGCGCCGTCCGGCGCGCCGCGCACGTCTCGTGGCCGAGCACCAGAACTCGCACCAGGTGGCGCTGCGCATCCACAGCCTGGAAGCGAGCCTGGCCCGTAATGACTGGGAACTGGACGCCACAGTGATCGACCAGTACCAGCGCCTCAACGAGCAGCTGCACGGCCGCCAGACGGAAACGGAAGAGCGCCGCTACCAGAACAACCGCGCCATCGAGGCCACGGCCAACGCGCGCGGCGCCTACATCGAGCGGCTGCGTTACACGATCAAGACCTACAGCAAGAACATCAAGGAGCTGGGCGAGCTGGCCGGTATCGAAGTGCACGCCGACCCGGTGCGGCTGGAGAACGACGACACCCAGCTGGCCCAGGCCGGCCTGCATGTGCGCTTCAAGTTCGACGGCAAGGGCCCGATCGGCATGAACGACGGCGAAGCGTCCGGTGGCCAGCAGGTGATGAAGTCGCTGGTGCTGCTGATCGGCCTGTTGAAGTCCGAGGATGGCTCGGGCGGCTTCGTGTTCATCGACGAACCGTTCGCCCACCTGGACATCCGCAACATCCAGCTGGTGGGCGAGTTCCTCAAGAACACCGAGGCCCAATACCTGATGACGACGCCGCTGACGCACAACACGGACGTCTACGATCCTTCGGAACTGACGCTCATCACGAGCAAGAAGAAGAAGGACACGCTGTGGGCCCAGCCCATCTTCGTGCTGCAGCGCCGCGCCAGCGAAGCTCCCAAGGCCGCTTGACCCTGCACCAAAGAAAAATCGGGGACGTACCCCGATTTTTCCTTAAACCAAAATCGGGGTACGTCCCCGATTTTTCTTTAGCGCACCAGGTCGTCGTCGCTGCGCTCGCCCAGCAACTGGTCGAGCTGTTCGCCGAGGCGCTGCGCCAGTTCGCCGCCCTTGGCTTTCAACACGGCGTCCAGATAGGGGCGCCGCAAGTCGCGGAAGTCTTCCACGCAGGCCGCTTTCTCCACCTTCAGCTGCAAGGTGAAGCCGCGCAAGCCTATCGTGCTCTTGATGGTCTTGTTGTAGAAATCGTACAGCGCCTGGAATCGCTCGGCCTTGGTCAGCGTGGCCGGCGCAGCGGCGGCGGGAGCAGGGGGCGCTTGTGGCATGAGGGGCGCCGGCACCGGCGCGGCGGCAGTGGCCGGTGCGGCCATCACCTCGTCCGCTTCCACCAGCGGCGTGTCGATGGTGCTGTAGCTGGTCGACAGCACGATGAATTGCTGCGCCAGCAGTTCCTGCATGGCGTCGGCCGTCAGGCCCAGGCCGGCCACATTGCGCAACAGCTCATCTTCGGGCCGGTGGCCATCGACCATCACCAGCAGCGTGCGCAGGCGCGGCGCCAGCTGGTAGCGCCGGGTGGCGATCTCCTCGCGCCCCTTGGCGGTCTTGTCGTAGATGGACGTCTTCATCGACTGGCGTACATTTGCATGGTTTTCTTCAAGGAAAATAAAGTTGCCTCATGGATACGTGAAGCATACCATCAAATTACCGCTTTCCAGTGCCAATGATAGTCCCGCCAGCGCCAGAACGGGGCTGGTTTTCGCGTTACAGCAGGCGGTCCAGCGGGCCGCGCGGCACGGGTTGCTGGCCGCGCTGCCAGCGCGCCAGCAACAAATGGTAGCTGCCGAAGAAGCCCGCGAGCAGGCAGAACGGCAACACCGTCAGCGGGTTGCGGTGGAATTCCTCGGGCGGCAGCGGGGTGCCGTTGTGCATCTGCAGGTACAGCTCGAAGCCGCGGTACAGCAGGCGTGCGATGAACAGCATGGAGACCAGCACGCCCAGGCGCAGGTTAGGGGTGTAGAAATAGCCTTCGGGCGTGTTTTCCAGCCGGCTCAGCCGCATGTTGCGCAAGCCCAGCGCGATCCCGCCGGCCAGGCCCAGCACCAGCGCGCCCAGCGCCAGCGGGCTGTCGAGCACCTTGGCAGCCAGCCCGCCCACCAGCGCCGCCAGCAGCAGCACCACGGCGTAGTGGCGCCACAGGATGGACTGGCTGCGGCCCATGGCCGCCTTGAGGCGGGAGTAGATGCGCCACACCAGCAGGGGCACCAGCAACAGCAGGATGATCGTCGTAATTTCCATTTCAGCATTCCAGGGACAAGCGTGGCCAAGTGCCGCGCCCCGCGATTGTAAGCCAGAACGGTCGCGCATTGACTTTCGCTGGAGCTATCAGCAATATGGGGCGACCGCCGCACAGACAGGGACCGCAACCTTCCATGAGCACACTGATTCCTCCTTTGCCGCCCGGCATTGGCCTGATGGCCGCCTCGCCCAACAGCGGGCCGCAGGATGGCCGCTACCAGCAGCCCGCGCCCGCGCTGCAGGCCATCGTGGACGCGCCGCGTGCGCCGGCCCTGAGCCTGAGCCCGCGCCGCGACCTGGCCGCCATGGTGCAGACGCCGCCGCTGCCGGGCATCGAGGAAGTGTCGCAGCCGGAACTGAAGCTGGCCGGGCTGCGCATCAACCCCCGCACCTGCGCCGCCAGCCGCTACGCCTACGGCGCCGACCTGACCCTGCTTGACATCGCCAGCGGCAAGGAAAGCCGCATCCGTGGCTTGCCGCGCGCGCTGCGCGTGTCGGACCTGAGCTGGGCGCCCGACCAGCGCCACCTGGCCTTCAGCCACGTGGCCTACAAGGGCGAACGCGGTGAAGTGCAACTGTGGCTGGTCGACATCGCCGCCCGCCGCGCGCGCCGGCTGGTGAGCCAACCGTTGTCCGCCGTGTTGAGCCGGGGTTTCTCGTGGCTGCCCGACAGCAGCGGCCTGCTGCTGCAACTGCGCCCGGCCGGCATGAGCAAGCCGCCCGCCATCCATCCCGTGCCGACCGGCCCCGTGCAGCTCGACAGCGATGCCGAGGGCGCCGTGCGCCAGCTGCGCACTTACCAGGATCTGCTGCGCAGCGAGGACGATGCGCGCCTGTTCGAGCATTACGTCACCGTGCAACTGGCCCACACCGACCTGCAGGGCAGCGTGCGATTGCTGGGTGAACCGGACCTGTTTTCGCGCGTTTCCGTGGCGCCGGGCGGCCAGTACCTGCTCACCCAGAGCATCATGCGGCCCTACTCCTACCTGGTGCCCGTGTCCGGCTTCGGCGAGCGCATCGAAGTGCGCGACATGCACGCCAAATTACTGCACACGGTGGCCATGCTGCCGCTGGAGGAGGGCCTGCCGCCGGGGAACGACGCCGTGTCGGCCGGCGTGCGCCACGTGTCGTGGCGCGCCGACGCGCCGGCCTCGCTGCTGTGGGCCGAAGCCCAGGATGGCGGCGACCCGGCCCGCCACGTGGAGCACCGCGACGTGCTGTACCTGCACGCGGCCCCGTTCCACGGCGCGCCGCAGGTGCTGGCGCGGCTGGCCATGCGCTACGCCGGCATCGCCTGGGGCCGGGGCGACGTGGCCCTGCTCAACGAGCGCTGGCACAAGACGCGCGCCGTGCGCCAGTGGATGATCGCGCCCGACCATCCCACACTGGCGCCGGAACTGATCTACGAAGGTTCCTACGAGGACCGCTACAACAGCCCCGGCGCGCCCGTGCTGCGGGCCGACGCCAGCGGCTTCCCGCGCCTCGTGATCGGGCCCGACACGACGATTTTGCTCGATGGCGCCGGCGCCACCCCGGAAGGCGACCGCCCCTTCATCGACCGCCTGAGCCTGACCACGCGCAAGAAGGAGCGGCTGTTCCAGAGCGCGGCCCCGTATTTCGAGAACGCGGTGGCCGTGCTCAACGAGGAGGGCACGCTGCTGCTGACGACGCGTGAATCGCCCACCGAGCGCCCCAATTACTACGTGCGCGACTTGCGCCTGCCACCGGAGGCGCAACTGCGGGCCCTGACCAACTTCCCCCATCCCACGCCGCAGCTGCGCGAGGTGCAAAAGGAGCAGATCCGCTACCGCCGCAACGACGGCGTGGAGCTGACGGCCACGCTGATGCTGCCGCCCGGTTACGACGCCGCGCGCGATGGCCCCTTGCCGATGCTGATGTGGGCCTACCCGCAAGAATTCAAGTCGGCCAGCGCGGCCAGCCAGACCACAGGGTCGCCGTACCGCTTCAACGCCGTCAGCTACTGGGGGCCGGCCGCCTTCCTGGCCGTCGGCTACGCGGTGCTGGACAATCCCTCGTTTCCCATCATCGGCAGCGGCGACGCGGAACCGAACGACAGCTACCTGGCCCAATTGGTGGCCGACGCCGAGGCGGCCGTGGACGAGGTGGTGCGGCGCGGCGTGGCCGACCGGCGCCGCATCGCCGTCGGTGGCCATTCCTACGGCGCCTTCATGACGGCCAACCTGCTGGCCCACACGCGCCTGTTCCGGGCCGGCATCGCCCGCAGCGGCGCCTACAACCGCACGCTCACGCCGTTCGGTTTCCAGTCCGAAGAACGGCCGTTCTGGCAGGCGGCCCATGTGTACCAGGCCATGTCGCCGTTTAACCACGCGGACAGGATCAAGGACGCCATGCTGCTGATCCACGGCGAGCAGGACAGCAATCCCGGCACCTTCCCCATGCAAAGCGAGCGCATGTTCCAGGCCATCAAGGGCCTGGGCGGCACGGCGCGGCTGGTGATGCTGCCCAACGAGGCGCACGCCTACCGGGCCCGCGAATCGATCCTGCACATGCTGTACGAGACCCACCGCTGGCTCGACAAATACGTCAAGCATGCCGAGTGAGGCGCCGGGCAGGGGGCGGCAGCGGCAGTCAGATCAAATTGTAGGCAGATCGGGCGGAACGGGGGCCGCAGCGGCGTAGAATGGAAGCTCATCGCCAGTTACCCTGGAGGGAGATCATGCACAGTGCCGCCATCCACGCCCACCGCGCGCCGGACCCGGCCCCGGTCGACGACCCGGTGCCGGAACCGCCGCCGCACCAGCCCCACCCCGTGCCGCAGGACGACCCGGTGCCCGACCATAATCCGGCCGGCCAGCCAGAACGGGATTGATCCGGGGCGGGGCAGCCCGCCGCCCATTGCCGCCTAGTCGAAGGCCCAGGTGTAGAGCACGTCGAGCGCGTTGTTGGTGCCGGTCTGGAATTGCAGCGTGATGCGCGGGTTGAGCTTGTAGCGCAGCTTGACCAGGCTGGTGGCGGAACTGGCGCCCTGCTCGAAACTCAGGTAGGCGCGCGACGAGAGCCGCTTGCCCACCGTGACCACCGTCGTCTCCAGCCCCTTGGCCTGGCTCACGCCCAGTTCGTCCAGGCCCAGCGTGTTGGCCAGCCGCCCCTGGCCACCGCCGAACAGGGCGCCGGCGGCCGTGCTGAGCAGGGCCATGTCGTTGCCGGCCGTGCTGTCGATGCCGTGACCGAGCACCAGCCAGGCCAGCTTGTCGCTGTCCGAGACGGCTGGCGTGGAGACCAGCTTGGCCACCGGCGCCAGCGCCGTGCCGCGCACTTCCACCCCCGCTTCCACGTTGTTCTCGTTGAGCGCCTCGCCTTCGGGGCGCTTGCGCACGGCCAGGATGTTCAGGCCCGGATTGTCGTACGCGCCCGTGAAATTGATCACGCCTTTTTCGATCGCCAGCTTTTGCCCGTAGGCCGCGTAGGTGCCACTGGCCACGCGGATGCTGCCCGTCACGCGCGGCGGCCGGCGGTCGGCCACGCGGATGCGCACGGCGCCGGCCAGTTGCGCGTCCAGCCCCTTGCCCTTGAGCGTGAAGGCGTCACCGAGGTCGGCCTCGACGTCCACGCTGAGCGGCAGCGACTTGCTGTCCCTGACGGGCGCCGCGCCGCGCCCGAGGATCACCACGTCGCTGCTCATGGTGGGCGTGTCCTGGCTGGCCAGTTCGATGTTGGCGCGGTCGGCGCGGAACTTGCCATCGAGCTGGAAGCGCTGGCTGTCGCGCACCAGCGTGCTCTGGCCGCTGATGACGAGCGTGCGGTCGGGCCGGGCCAGCACTTCCAGCTGGTCGGCCGTCAGCTTGAGCTGCATGCTCGCTTGCGCGTTGGCGAAGCGGATCGCGCCCTCGGCCAGCGCGTGGCCTTCGGCGCCGTCGAACGCCAGTTTTTGCAGCAGCAGCTGGTCGCCCGTCAGGCGCGCCTGCAACTGGCCGTTGCGCAGGCGGATGCCTTGCTCGGCCCAGTTCAGCACCAGCTTGTCGCCCGTGATGTCGCCGTTCAGTTGCGGCGCGCCCCAGGTGCCGGCGCCGGACATGACCAGCTTGAGCGTGCCGTCCAGCTCCAGTCCCGGCTGGCCCGCCAGCGGCGCCAGCCAGGCCAGCGATCCCATGTTGGCGCTGCCGTTCACGGTCAAGGCGCTGGCGTCGGCCAGCTTGCCGTCGATCAGCTGGGCGCTGGCGTCGAACCGGGCCTGGCCGGCGCGGCTGCCGTCGAGCGCCAGTTGCAAGCGCAGCGCGCCATTGGCCGCGTCCACGCGCGCGTCCAGTTGTTTCAGGCCCAGCGGCAGCGGCACGTCGGCGCCCGTCACGGTCAGGTCGCCCTGTTCGCGGTACAGGTGCAGCATGCCGTCCACGGCCGGCGCGCCGCCGGGCAGCGCGGCCTGCACGGCCAGCGACCAGGCCGCGCCCACCGTCATGTCGCTCTTGATGTTGTCGCGCCAGGCGTCGGACAACTGGGCCAGGTAGTTGACGGGCACCCCGGCCGCCTGGCCCTTGCTGCGCCACTGCGGGCCAGTCTTTTCCACGCTGTCGATGCGGATGGAACCGGCCGGCAGCGCGATGGTGGTGGCGCCCAGCGCGAACTGCTCGGGGTGCAGCAGGCCGGCCACGCCGCTGCCGGACGGCGCGGCCAGCCGCAGCGGTGCCGGCGCCTGCAGGGTGAGCGCGTAGCGGCCCCGGTTTTGCAAGGTGTCGATGGCGCCGGTCCAGGCGTCGCCACGCCAGCCGCCCTTGAGGCGCACGGCCGCGTCGAAGTCGCGGTTGCCGCCGCTCAGTTGCAGCACGTGGGCCGCGCGCGTGCCGCTCGCTTGCAGGCGGGCGCGGTCCAGCGTGAGCGCGGGCGAGTCGTAGCCGGTGATGGCGAGGTCGGCCACCACGGGGTCGTCGCCGGCGTCGTTCGCGCGCGCGCCTGCCAGCGCGCGCACGCCGGCCAGCATGCGGGTGACGGGGTTGTCCGCTTTGTTGGCCGCGCTGGGCGTTATTGTGCCCGCAGCCGTGCCCGCGCCCGCGCCCGCGCTGGCCGCGGGGATTGCGCCCAGGCTGGCGCTGCCGCGCAGCGATTTGATTTGCTGCTGGCCGGGTGCGCGCAGGTTGGCGCCCTCCACGTTCAGTGTCAGCGCTGGCCGTTCGGCGCTGCCCGACAACGTTCCCGCCGCGCGCAACGTGCCGCCGAACGGCGGGCCGGCGCTGGCTAGTTGGGGCGCGTCGATCTTCCAGTCCAGCCGGTCGCGCGGGCTGCCGAACGCCCCTTGCGCCTGCAGGCTGTTGGGCCCCAGTTGCAGGTTGATGTCGGCGTTGCCGATGTGGCGCGGGTCGGCGGCCAGTTTCGCGTAACCCGACAGCGCGCTGCCCGACAGCGTCGACGGTTGCAGCCTGGCGTTGAGGGCGGTGCGCCAGTCGGCGCCCAGCGTCGCGTCCCCATTGAATTCAGCGTTGACGGCGCCGATTGGATAGGCGCCGAATGCGGCCGGGTTGATGCGCTGGGCGTTGCCCGCCACTTTCATTTCCACCTGGTGCGTCGCGCCGGCCAGCCATACCTCGCCGCTGGCGTGCAGCACGCTGTCGGGCACGGGATGGCGCGCGGCCGCCAGGCCCAGGCCGCGCAGCGTGGCGTCGAAGCTGGTGCGCGGCGCGGCCAGCGTGCCGCGCGCCGTGCCGCTGGCGGCCAGCGCACCGAGCAGCTTGCCGCCGGCCGTGTTCAGGTCGCGCGCGGCGATCTTCCAGTCCAGTTGCTGGTCCGGCGTGCCCAGGCCGCCGCGCACTTCGGCCGTGTTCTGGCCCAGCGCCAGGCGCGCCTCCACGCCGCTGATGCGCTGGGCGTCGGCCGTCAGCTTGCCGGCGCCGGACAGGGGCTGGCCCAGCAGCTTGCCCGGCTTGAGCGTGAAGTCGGCCGCCACCTGCCACGCGGGCGACACATGGCCGCTGGCGTTGATGTCGGCGTTGATATCGGCCGCCGGGTAGTTGCCGAAGGCGGACGGGTCGAAGTGTTCGGCGCTGATGCCGGCCTTGAACGCTTGCGCGTCGCGCAGGCTGGCCTGGCCGGTGGCGCTCACGCTGCCTTTGCGCAGTTGCAAGCGGGCCTGGCGCAGTTGCAGCAGCTCGTCGGCCAGCGTCGCCTGCAGGTCCAGCCGCAGGCCGTCCTGGCCCAGCGCGGCGCGCAGCGTTTGCTGCCTGCTGTCGCTGTCCACGGTCACGTCGCCGCCGATATTGGTGGCGTGCAGACTGCCGATCACGTGCTGCAAATTGAGGTGTTCGGCGCGCAGCGCGAGTCTGGCCTTGTCCACGCCGGCCTGCGGGCCGCCGCGCGCGATGCTGGCCGCGCCCGTGAACCGGCCGGCCGCGCCCAGGTCGATGGCGATGGACTCGATGGTGGCCGCCGTCAGCGTGCCGCCCAGTTTTGCGGTGGCGCCTTGCAACGGCAGCCGTTGCTGGTCCAGCGGGCCGGGCTGGCCTTCATTGCGCAGCGCCAGTTGGCCGGCCAGCGCTTGCTTGCCGTCGATGCGGGCCGCCAGTTGCACGGCCAGCCGCGCGTGCGGCCACGCGGCGCGGTAGCCGGAAGGGTCGATGCCGCTAGCCTTCAACTCCAGCGCATGCAGGATCACGGGATCGAACGGCGCCAGCGCCAGCGTGGCCGTGCCGCTGGCCGTGCCGGCCGTGCCGTCGGCGTCCAGCCGCAGCAGCGACAGGTCGCCATGCGCCCGCATGTTCAGCCGGGCGGGGTTGGGCGGCGCGCCTTCCGTTTGCGTCAGGCTGGCCTTGGCGGAGACGGCGAACGGGCGCTGGGCGCCCACGGCCAGTTGCGCCTGCAGGCGGCCGATGTCCGTCATGGCGTCGCCGTTGTCCAGCTGCCAGCCGTTGGCGTCGCCGGTCAGGCGCAGGCGGATCTGGCGCAGCTGCGTGCGGCTGCCGTGATCGAGCAGGGTGAACTGGCCCAGGCGGGCGTCGGCGATGTGCAGCCGGAATGGCGCGGCCAGCGAGGCGGGCAGCACGGGCGGCGTGGACGGGCCGCTGCTGTTGACGGTCAGCGCGCGTGCTTGCAGCTCGCTGATGGCCACGCCCTGCGAGAAGAACTGCAGCGGCGACCAGTTGATGTCCAGGTCGTCCAACGTGATCACCATGCCGGGGCTGCGGTGCACCAGCCGCGTGATGTGCATGCGGTGGTACAGCGAGCCGCTCACGCCTTGCACGTCGATCTGGCCGCCGCTGGCCGCGGCGATGCGGCGCATCAGCTGCTGCAAGGTGCTTTCGCGGCCCAGCAGCCAGACGGCGCCGCCCAGCACCACGCCCACCGCGCCCACGCCGATCAGGGTGCGGCGCAGCCAGCGGCGTGGAGGCCGCGGCGGCGGGGAGGGCGGCGTGCCGCCGCTTGCGGCTTGTTGGTCGGCGTCGGACATCAGAACGTGAATCCCAGTGAGAAGTGCAGCCGGTATTTTCGCACCGCGTGGCCGTAGGCGAGATCGACGTTGATGGGGCCGACGGGACTTTTCCACCGTCCACCCACGCCGTAGCCGGACTTGGGATGCAAGTCCTTGAGGGTGTCGGCCGCGCTGCCGGCGTCGTAGAACACGGCGGCGCCCCAGGCGGGCTTGAACCAATGCTGGAATTCGGCGCTGCCCGTGGCCAGGTAGCGCCCGCCCGTGATGGCCGTGCCTTCCTGGATGCCCAGTTGCTGGTAGGCGTAGCCGCGCACGGACTGGTCGCCGCCGGCACGGAACAGGTAGACGGCCGGCACGCCCTGTTTTTCGCGCGAGGCCAGCGCGCCCCCTTCGGCCCGCAGGATCACGTTGTTGTGCGCTCCCAGCGGGTGGTACAGCACGGCGCGCGCGTAGCCGCGCACGAACGCTTCATCGGTCAGGATGGGCAGCAGGGCGCCGCCCAGCTGGGCGTTGATCACGTAACCCTTGGTGGGGAACAGCAGGCTGTCCAGGTGGCGCCAGGTGGAGCCGTAGGTCAGCGGCAAGCTCTTGCTGCTGCCCGTCTCCACGTTGGCGATGGTCTTGGTCTCGCTGAGGAACTCCAGCGTCAGGCTGCGTTCGAGCAGCGGCGTGCCCCATGCGCGCTTGCCCGAGATGGCCGCCACGCTGGTGATCTCGCCCAGGATGTCGCTGCGTTCGAACGAGGCGCCGATGCTGTCACGGTAACCCTGCGCCGTGACGGGGTAGTAGAAGTCGCTGTGCGCGCTTTGCTTTTTCGTCTCCAGCGTCAGCGCGCTTTTCATGCGCAAGCCGAAGATGGACAGGTCGTCATACGTGAGCGAGGCCCGGTTGCCGGTGTTGGTGCTGTAACCGAGACCGGCGCTGACGTTCTTGCGCTTGTTCTCCGTCACCCGCACCAGCAGCGGCAGCGCCGGCATGGTCGGCGGCGCGGCAGCGGCGTCGGGCGCGTTCGCCGGGGCGTGCGCCTTGGCCTGGGTGGCTTCGGCCGCGGCCAGCTGCTCGCCGAGCACGGCGCTCATGTCGGCGCTCACTTCCACGGTGGCGAAGTAGCCGCTGTCCTGTAGCCGGCCCTGGAATGCCTGCAGCGCCGCTTCGCTGTAGTCATCGCCGGGCTTGATCTGGTTCAGGTTGGCCACGATGGATGGCGGATAGCGCTTCAAGCCTTCGATGCGCAACGCGCCGAAATGCAGCTCGGGGCCGCTGTCGAGCACCACGCGCAGCAGCGCCAGGTGGGTGTCGGGATCGACGGTGGCCTGGCTGTCGGTCAGCTGGGCGCGCGGGTAGCGGGTCTGCACCACCTGGCGCAGCAAGGCGCGTTTGGCCTGTTCCCAGTCCGCCTGGCGGAAGATGGCGCCGCGCGGCAGGCCCCAGCTGGCCAGCAGGGCGTCGCGGTCGTAGCGGCGGTCGGCCGGCTGGCCCGGCGGCGGTTCGAAGCCTTGTAGTTCCAGTTCCACGTCACCTACGCGCACCGGCTCGCCCGGCTGCACCTGGATCAGCACCTGCGGTTCTGCCGCCGCCTCGTCCAGCCGCACGCTCACTTCGGGCGAGTAATAGCCGTCCGTGGCCACCAGCGTGCGGATCTGGGCCGGCGCCACGCGCACCATGCGCTGCAACTGCTCGCGGTCGATGCGCGCGTTGCCGCGAAAGCGTTCCAGGTCCAGGTTCTGTTCCAGCAGCGTGGCCAGCGGGCGCGGGGCGTCGATGCGCACGCGGTAGCGCAGCCCCTCGGCCATGGCCGGGGCGCAGGTGAGCACGGCGGCCGCCAGCAATACAGCGGCGCGCGCCAGCGCGGGCAATACCGCCGGCGATACCGCTGGTGATACATTGGCGGCCAGTTGTGCCAAAATTCGTGATCCTGCCCCGGTGCGGGCGGGTGGTGCCGGAAACATGGGACTCCATCGGGATGTGCGCTATGCGCATGTTACCGGATTGCCTTAAGCGATGGCGTACTTATAATGTTGCACCTTCCACCGCAACCCCAACAGAAAGACCGCAATGCTACCTACCGATACCGCCCTGGTGCTCTTTAGCGGCGGGCAAGACTCCACCACTTGCCTGGCCTGGGCCCTGCATCACTACGCCCGGGTGGAAACCATCGGCTTCGACTACGGCCAGCGCCATGCCGTCGAGCTGACCGTGCGTCCCACCGTGCTGAGCAAGCTGCGCGCCCACAACCCGGCCTGGGATGCCAAACTGGGCGAGGACCACATGATCGACCTGTCGCTGATCTCGGCCATCTCGCAAACGGCCATGACGCACGACATCGCCATCGAAACCCAGGCCAACGGCTTGCCCAACACCTTCGTCCCCGGCCGCAACCTGCTGTTCATGACGGTGGCCGCCACCGTGGCCTACCGGCGCGGCCTGAGCGTGCTGGTGGGCGGCATGTGCGAGACGGATTTCTCCGGCTATCCCGACTGCCGCGATGACACCATGAAGGCGCTGCAAGTGGCGCTCAACCTGGGCATGGACAGCCGCTTCAAGCTGGAAACCCCGCTCATGTGGCGCGACAAGCGCCAGACCTGGGAGCTGGCCCACGAGCTGGGCGGGGCCGCCCTCGTGGACCTGATCCGCGACGAAACCCACACCTGCTACCTGGGCGAACGGGGCGCGTTGCACGACTGGGGCTATGGCTGCGGCACCTGCCCGGCCTGCGCGCTGCGCGCCCGTGGCTACCGCCAGTACGCCGGCACCGAGGCGCCGGCCGCCTGACCCCCCCGTCGCCGGGCGCAGCCCGCGCCGCGCCCGCGCGCTCCGCTGGTTGTTGCTGCCATGCAGCTAGTGCGTTGCATGGCGGCAGTCTCTCACGTACTATCGGTGACGGGGCGGTCGCGGCCGTCCCGTGCCGGCGTGCCGCTCCCGCTCCCAACCTTAGGCGACGATCGCAGATGACCTCCCTCGCTTCCCGACCTCCCGTCGTCCGGTGGCTGCAGGCCTTGCTGCGTCCGGCCGTGCTGGCCGGCGTGATCCTGGCCGGCGGACTGGTGCTCACGGCCGGCCTGTGGCGCGACGCCCGCGCCGACGCCGAGCGCGATGCCCAGATCGAATTCGATTTCCGCGTGCGTGAGCTGGTCAACAGCATCGCCCAGCGCATGGACGCTTACCTGCAGGTGCTGTACGGCGTGCAGGGCCTGTTCGCCAGTGCCGACTACGTGGACCGCGCCGAGTTCCACCGCTACCTGGAAGGGCAGGGCTTGAGCATGCACCTGCCCGGCATCCATGGCGTGGGTTACATGCGGCTGGTGGCCGGGGCCCAGCGCGCGGCCCATGTGGCGGCCGTGCGCAGCGAAGGCTACCCCGATTACGCCTTGTTCCCGCCCGGCGAGCGCGAACTGTACGCCCCCGTGGTGTACCTGGAGCCGTTCAGCGGCAACAACCTGCTGGCCTTCGGTTTCGATTCCTGGTCCGAGCCCGTGCGGCGCGCCACGCTGGTGCAGGCGCGCGACTCGGGCCAGCCGGCCATGAGCGGGCGCATCCGGCTGCTGCAGGAGGGCGCCGGCGGCGGCCAGTCCGGCTTCCTCATCATGTTGCCCGATTACCACAACCACCTGCCCCATGCGACGCCGGCCCAGCGCCGGGCCGCCATCCGTGGCTGGGTCTATGCGCCGTTCCGCATGGTCGAAGTGATGGCGGGGCTGGACCGGGGGCGCGGCCTGGGCCTGGACGTGGAGATCTACGATGGCGACGGGTACGACCCGGCCGCGCTGATGTACGACAGCGCGGCCGGCCACGGGACATGGACCCGCCACACGGTGCAGAGCATGCGGCTGGCCGGGCACCGCTGGACGCTGCGCATCGGCGCCACGCCGGCCGCCTCGGGTGGCGTGAGCAAGCCCGAGCTGGTGGGGGGCGGCGGCGTGGCGCTGTCGGTGCTGCTGGCCGGGCTGGCGTGGCTGCTGGCGCGCAGCCGGGCCCAGGCCAACATGGCGCTGGCCCAGGCGCACCGGCTGGCCAGCGAGCTGCGTGACGGGGAAGCGTCGCTCAAGCAGCTGGCCGAGCGGGCCCAGCGCAGCCAGGCCATGTTGCGCAGCATCCTGGACTCCACCGTGGACGGCATCCTCGTCGACAGCCCGGACGGCACCGTGTTCGATTCCAACCGCCGCTTCCGCGAGCTGTGGAACTTGCCCGAACAGTTGGACTGGCAGGCCGACGGCGCCGTGCTGCTGGCCCACATGGCGTCGCAGCTGGTGGGGGAGGCGCCGCTGCGCCACGCGGGCGCGTCCGCCGGCGGGCCGGTGGTGGAGCGGCGCGGCCCGCACAGCACGCTGCTGCACACCAAGGACGGGCGCGTGATCGAGCAGGTCACGCGCAGCCTCACGCTGGGCAGCGTGGTGGCGCGGCTGTGGTCGTTCCGCGACGTCACGGAGGCCACCCGCAACGCCCAGCGCGAACAGACCCGGCGCCAGGTGCTCGAATTGCTGGCCACGGGCGCGCCGCTGCAAACCATCCTCGAGAGCGTGGTGCTGGGCGTGGAGGCCGATCATCCGGGCATGATGTGCAGCATCCTGCTGCTCGACGAGGCCGGCGAGCACTTGCTGGTGGGCGCCGCGCCCAGCCTGCCGGCCTTCTTCAACGCGGCCGTGCACGGCATGTCCATCCACAGCGCGGAAGGCAGTTGCTGCCGCGCGGCCCAGACCGGCCAGCGCGTGATCGTCGAAGATATCGGCCACGACCCGGCCTGGGCCGGCAACGCGGCGCTGGCCGCGCGCGCCGGGCTCGGTTCGTGCTGGTCCGACCCGATCCTGGGCGCCAACGGCAAGGTGCTGGGCACGTTCGCCATCTACCACCGCGAACCGCACCGGCCCAGCCTGGCCAACATCGCCCTGATCGAGCAAGCCGCGCGGCTGGCCGGCATCGCCATCGAGCAGGCCCGCGCCGCGCAGGCGCTGCGCGCGGGCGAGGCCCGTTTCCGCAGCCTGTACGACAACGCGCCCGTGGCCTTGTGGGAGCAGGACTGGTCGGCCGTGCGGGCGGCGCTGTCGGAACTGGCCTTGCAAGGGGCGGAGGAGCCGGCGCGCTACCTGCAGGCCCACCCGGGCGAAGTGCGCCGGCTGGCCGGGCTGGTGCGCATCCTGGACGCCAACGGCGCCGCGCTGGCCCAGGTGGGGGCGGCGCCGGGCAGCAAGGACCTGGCGGCGCTGAGCCTGGCCCAGTTGTTCGACGCGGACGCCATGCCGGCGTTCGCGCGGGCCGTGGTGGCGCTGGCCGGCGGCCAGCAACTGTTCGCCTGCGAGGGCAGCTTCCAGCGCCTCGATGGCAAGTCGCGGCTGAACGAACTGACCTTGCTGGTGATGCCGGGCCACACGCTGAGCCTGGACTTCATCATCGTCTCGACGGTCGACATCACGGAGCGGCGCCGCATGAACGACGAATTGCTGGTGCTGGCCACGACGGACTTCCTGACGGGCTTGCCGAACCGGCGCGAATTCATGCGCCAGCTCGATGCCGAGCAAGCCCGCTTGCAGCGCGACGTGGGCGGCTGCGCGGCCGTGCTGATGCTGGACCTGGACTTGTTCAAGCACGTCAACGATGAATATGGCCACGCCACGGGCGACGCCGTGCTGCGCCACCTGGCCGGCCTGATGCGCGACAGCCAGCGCAAGATCGACATCCTGGGCCGCGTGGGCGGCGAGGAATTCGCCATCCTGCTGCCGGGCGCCGACCTGGACGCGGCCGGCGCCTTCGCCGAGCGCCTGCGCCAGCGTATCGCCGATACGCCGTTGCAGGTCCGTGGCCAGCCGTTGCCGGTGACGGTGAGCGTGGGCATCGCCGCCCTCAGCGCGGCCGACAGCAACGCGGACCAGGCCTTGATCCGGGCCGACCAGGCCCTGTACCGCGCCAAGCGGGGCGGGCGCAACCGGGTGGAGCGGATGCCGGCCGGCTGAGGCTGGCGCTGTTGGCCGCTATCGTGGCGGCCAGCCTGCCAGGCGGCCTCCAGTCCACCAGTCCGTCAGCCCGCCAGCCCGCCAGCCCGCCCGTCCGCTGGCCCGCGCGGCCGGCGGCCCGGCCGCGCCTGTGGTTCAGACGGCGTGTTCCAGCGATGGCGCCTGGCGCTGCTTGCGCTGGCGCGCCGCGTACCACCAGAACATGCCGACCGGGATCAACAGCGGCAGCAACAGCGGCGAGATGGCCGCCACCAGCAGCAGCGTCAGCAGGGCGAAGCCCACCACCATCAGCACGCCCAGGCTGGCGAACAGCAGGCTCACCAGCACGGCCACGCAGGTGAGGGCGATGGCGGCGATCACCATGCCCGCGCCGCCGAACAGCACGGCCAGCAGCGCGCCCAGCGGACCGTCGATCTCGTCGCCGTCCACGTTCACGTGCATGTCGCCGGTAGCGAGCGCGTACCAGACGGCCGCCGCCAGCAGGGCAAAGACGGTCAGGGGGATCAGTTTCTTGGCAGACAAGTTCATGGCGGTCCTCTTGTTGTGATGTGGTTGGCCTGGCGGGCGCAAAGCGCATCAGGCATGGTGGTACTGTAGGGTGGCGCGGCGGCGCACGCCACGCCATTGCGACGGAGCGCCGCTTTGGCGGGATGGACGGTAGGTTGGCGGCGCCCAACGGCCGCCGGCGGCGCTTGATCGTGGACAAGCCGGCGGCAAAGGACTCCGTCCAGGCGGCCTTTTCCCTTGAACTAAAGACATGCCTGCCTATACTGAAAGTCTGATCAGTCATACGGAGGGCAACATGGCATGGCTAGAGATTAGCGAGGGTCAATCGATATCCTCGATTTGCAACCGGGCAAGGCGCCAGCGTAGCGCACCGTACTGCTCCAACGGGCCCAAGGGGCCGCCTTCGGCGCCACCCACGATACCGCCCATTATCATCAATCCATTCGTCTACCAGATGCCCGAACCGGCCATCGATCCGCGTGTGACGCCATTGCGCCCGCCGATCACGCCGCCGCCCCGGCCCGCGCTGTCGTGCGCGGGCAGGCGCCAACGCGGCTGAGCTGGTACACCCATCCATCGCCTGGTGGCGCGACAGGATCAGGCCGTCCGGCCTGGTTCCTGTTGTGCGCGTGCGCGCGTGGCGTGGCCGGTGGCCGGCCGGAGGCAACAGCCAGGGCCGATTTCGACTATCATGACGGCCCCGTCCTTTTTCACGAGCCGCCCGCCATGCCT
Organism: Rugamonas fusca; assembly: GCF_014042365.1. Lineage (GTDB taxonomy): Bacteria > Pseudomonadota > Gammaproteobacteria > Burkholderiales > Burkholderiaceae_D > Rugamonas > Rugamonas fusca. The sequence goes on along the minus strand of NZ_JACEZS010000008.1, from coordinate 69,548 downwards.
ACCGACGCCCCAGATTTCGAGCAACCCGATGACGCCCTCGTGCAAGAGGACCGCGTGTGGCAAGGCAATGGCTGGACCGCCCGCGTGATCAAGAACGAGGAGGACGAGGGCTGGGCCGTGGCCATGATCAAGGATGGCGAACCGGAACCGGCGCTGGTGGGCCCGTGGACCATGGGCCGCGACAAGAAGAACCCCAAGCCGCTGGACGTGAACGCGTTCAACACGCTGGTCAAAACGGCCAACGAAGTGTTGCGCCGCCACGAACAGCAATTGCACGCGCAATTGCACAAGAGCGTGTTCGTCAGCACGGAGACGGGCCAGCTCAAGGTCAACCTGGACATCGTGCCGGACGAGGACGATCCCTACGCCACCCTGAGCGCGTGGGACAGTTATGGCGAGCAGCTGGCCAGCGTCCGCGTGGCGCCCACCTTCAAGCTGACCGTGGCCAGCGCCGAGGCGTGGGTCGCGAACGACTACCGCCGGCCATAAGACGGGGCCGGCGGGCTGCCGCGCCGCGCTGGCCCAGCCGGGGCCGCAAAGATTGCTGGCATGATGCGCCGGCGACCTGCTAGTATTTCCTGTGTGCATCTGCAAACATAGGAAAAACCGATGGAAAGTCGCCTCACCCGCCTGGAAGCCGTGCAAACCATGCTGCTCGAGATCGGGCGGCTGTCGAGCCGTTGTACCAATGTCACGGAATTCCTCGAAGGGGTGCACACGGCGCTGGGCCGCATCATGTACGCCGCCAACTTCTTCGTCGCGCTGACGGACCAGGGCCGCGATGAGGACAACAAGGTGCGCTTCGTCTATTTCGTCGACGAGGCCGACGCGGCGCCCGACCGCGACACCTGGTTCAAGCTGGCCTCGCCCGAACAGTCGCCCACGGCGTGGGTGATCTTGCACCGGGTGCCGCTGGTGATGACGGCCGAGCAAGCCATCTCCAAATCGTTCGCCGGCAGCACCTGGGGCGTGGGCACCACGGCCGAGCACTGGATGGGCTGCCCGCTGCTGGACCAGAACCACGTGGCGCTGGGCGCCATCGTGATCCAGAGCTACGACAAGGAACACACCTTCAGCGCCGAAGACCAGGCATTGTTCGAACTGATCGCCGGCAGCGTGTCGGGCGCGCTGCAAGGCTTGCAGAGCGTGGACCGGCTGGAGCGGGCCGTGCGCGAGCGCACCGCCCTGCTGGCGCACGAGGTGGCCGAGCGGCGCCGCGCCGAGAGCATCCAGCACGCGCTGTACCAGCTGGCCGATTTGTCGGCCACCACGGTCGATGGCGCCACGCTGAACCGCCGGCTGCACGACATCATCGGCGAACTGGTGCCAGCCCGTAATTTCCTGATGGCGCTGTATCACCCGGACCGGCATGAGATGACCGTTCCGTATTTCGTTGACGAAAAGGACGCCCAGGCGCCCGTCAAGCGTTTCGCCTACGGGCAGGGCATGAGCTCCTACGTGCTGCAAAAGCGCCAGGCCGTGTTGCTCGATGGCCCCGGCTACGCGGCCCTGGTGGCCAGCGGCGAGCTGAACGAACCGATGGGCAATGTCGATATCGCCAGCTGGATGGGCGCGCCCATGCTGCTGGGCGAGAAGATCTATGGCGTGATCATCGTGCAAAGCTACGATCAGGGCGTGCGCTACACCCAGGCCGACCTCGACATCCTCGCCTTCATGGCCAACCACGTGGCCGTGGCCATCGCCCGCATGCAGGCCGACCGCGCCATCCGCAAGGCCAAGGAAGCGCTGGAGGAACAGAACGCGGCCCTGAACTCGGCCCTGACGGCCTTGCAGGAAGCCCAGTCGGAACTGGTGCGCCAGGAAAAGCTGGCCTCGCTGGGCCGGCTGGTGGCCGGCGTGGCGCACGAGATCAACACCCCGCTGGGCATCTGCGTGACGGCCACCAGCCACCTGGTGCAGGAACTCAAGCTCACGCGCGAAGACCTGGCGGCCGGCACGCTGGACGAGGAGGGCTTGAACAGCTTCTTCGACATCGTCGACCAGTCGCTGCGCATCATGACCACCAACACCCAGCGCGCGGCGGCCCTGGTGCGCAGCTTCAAGCAGGTGGCCGTGGACCAGTCGTCCGACGAGATCCGCGCCTTCAACCTGCGCAAGTACCTCGATGAAGTGCTGCTGTCCTTGCAGCCCAAGCTCAAGGGCAAGCAGGTGGCCGTGGAGATCGATTGCGCGCCCGACATCCACATGGAAAGCTTCCCCGGCGCCGTGTCGCAGATCGTCACCAACATGGTGGTCAATTCGCTGGTGCACGGCTACGGCGAAGGGCAGGAAGGCAAGATCCGCATCACGGGCAAGCTCGATGGCGACCATGTGCTGTTCGACTACAGCGACGATGGCATCGGCATGGACAACACCACGCTGGCCCAGTTGTTCGATCCGTTCTTCACCACCAAGCGCGGTTCCGGCGGCAGCGGGCTGGGCGCGCACATCCTGTACAACCTGGTGACGGGGCCGCTGGGCGGCACGGTCAAGGTGGTGAGTGCGCCGGGCATGGGCTTGCATTACAAGCTGCGCTTCCCCCGCACCCGCCGCAAGCAGGGACCGGAGGAGGTGGCGCAGGCGGAACCGGCATGACGCCTGCCGGCCTGACGTGGAGCCGGTCCGGCCCCGCGTGGGCTGACATGGCCGCGCGCATATAGCGCACGCCGGGATGGCCGGCCGTGGCGGTGTTGTTTATTTGATTGTGTTCACAATTGCAAGCTTCACGTTTCACACGAAATGTGTAGCAAGTATATTAAGATTGTGAAACGCCTCTGATACGCGTTCGCGTATATGGAGCGACCACAATAAAGGAGACGCCATGACCTCACGCGCTAGCGCGCAGCGTGCCGCGCCATGACAGGGAACATTCCCTTCGTGGCGGCCGTGCTGTTGCCCACTGTCGACCTTGCCGATCCCGCCGACCCCGCCGCAGCCACCGCCACGCTCAAGCCGGAACCACTGGTGCTGGCCGCGCTGGCCGGCGTGCTGCGCAGCGCCCAGGAGGGCGAATTGCCGCTGTTCGTGCGCACGCTGGGTATGTCCCAGTCGGCGCTGTTGCGGATGGCCGGTTGCTGTTTTCCCGCGCTCGACTACCACGAGCCCATCCCCGAGCGCAAATACGCGGCGCTGCTGGCGTGCGCCCCGCCCGAGTTTCACAAACTGCACGCGCTGCTGATGGCGCAGCGCGGCGCGGGCGCCGACCCCTGCCACGTGGATTGGCTGGCGCGCGCGCTGGCGGCCGCCTGCCTGGGCCAGCGCTTCCTGTGGCAAGACCTGGGATTGACGGGGCGCGAGGAACTGGAAGCGCTGCTGCGGGGCTATTTCGGCCCGCTGCACGTGCGTAACGGCGGGCGCGGCCAGTGGAAGCAATTTCTGATGCAGGAACTGGGCGCGGCGCCGGCCGCCCGGCTGGGCGCCGGCCTGGTGTGAGGCGGTCCGCTAGTCGGGGAAGCGTTCGTTGATGGCCAGCGCCTTGTCGATGTTCTTGCACAGCAGTTCGACATAGACCGGGTCCAGGTGCTGGCCGGCCACGTCGCGCAAGTGGGCCACCACCTGCTCCACCGGCCACGCTTCCTTGTAGCAGCGCTTGTGCATGAGCGCATCGAACACGTCGGCCACGGCCACGATGCGCGCGTACAGGTGGATGTCCTCGCCCTTCAAACCTTGCGGGTAGCCGCTGCCGTCGTATTTCTCGTGGTGCTGGTGGGCGATCACGGCGGCCGCCTTGAGGATGGGGCGTTGCGAGCCGTCCAGGATGGACAGGCCCACGGCCGGGTGCTGTTTCATGATTTCCCATTCGGCCGCGTCGAGCTTGCCCGGCTTGAGCAGCACGGCGTCCGGGGTGGCGATCTTGCCGATGTCGTGCATGGGCGCGGCGTGGCGCAGCACGGCCGTCTCGTCCTCGGACATGCCAGCCGCCGTGGCCAGCAAATGGCAGATTTCGGACATGCGTCGCACATGGTTGCCGGCCTCGTTCGAGCGCGACTCCACCACGTCGCCCAGGCGCAGGATCAGCTCGGCCTGGGTGTCCGTGATTTCCTGGGTGAGCAGGATGTTGTCGAAGGCGATTGCCACGCCCGAGCAGAACACTTCCAATAGCTTGGCGTCGATCTCGGAGATTTCCTCCACGCCTTTTAACACCAGCAGCGAGGCCTTGCCGCTGGCATTGGGGAAGTAGCCGACGTAGATATCGCCCTGGATGCGCGAGATCTTGTTGCTTTCGGCCTCGTCGAGCTGGGCCAGCAGCTCCGGGCTCAGGATGGAATCGTCGTCATCGCCGATCTGGGCCAGGATTTCATATTCATGTTCGCCGCTGATGGCGGTGGCGCCGCGCAGGCGCAGCAGCATGCTGTTTTCCAGCCGCAGCAGGGCCACCACTTGCTGCAGCAAGCCGTTGGCGAAATCCTTCAGATTGCGCTGCTGGAAGATGTGGGCCGAGGCGGCGATCACCCGTTCCAGTCCTTCGCGGTAGTTGAGCTGGGCGCGGCGCGCCTCCTCCACCTTCATGATGTCGCGGTAGGCGCGCAGGGCGGCGAAGGTGGTGGTGAACAGCTTGGTGCGGTCGAGCTCGGTCTTTTCCTTGTAGTCGTTGATGTCGTAGTTGACGATCACCCGTTCCTCGGGCGCCTGGCCAGGCTGGCCCGTGCGCAGCACGATGCGGGTGAACTGGTTGTCCAGGTCTTCGCGCATCCAGCGCGCCACTTCCAGGCCGGAATCCTCGCGCTCCATCACCACGTCCAGGAACACCAGCGCGATGTCGCTCTCGCGCGCCAGCACTTGCTTGGCCTCGGCGCCGCTGTAGGCGTGCACGAAGGTCAGGCCGCGGCCTTCGAGCCGGAAGCGGGACAGGGTCAGCTTGGTGATGTCATGGATATCGGGCTCGTCGTCCACCAGCAGGATTTTCCACGGAGGTAGCTTCGGCGACGCTGTAGACAAAAAAGACATAAGAACGAGTTCCGCAAAAGGGCACAACTGACTCAATACTAAAGGCGCAGCCTATAGGGCATTTCACTCCAGGCAAAACTTCGCGGTGTGCGTTTTTCAGGCACACTTTTTCGATTGTAGTCCCAAGCCGTCGTCATTAACAACAAGCAATAATGTTTCCTGCTGCCCAAACAACATCCCCCGTCGGGCGCAGGGATTTTCCTGCCATTCCAGACTCCGCCCTGGCGCACTATGCAAACCAGAATTTACTTCATTCTTGACAATATTGCTATCTCCAAGCAAATATTTTTTGACGGCAAAATCGGGGACGTACCCCCATTTATCCGTGCGGCAATGAAAACGGGGACGTTGCACCAGTGAAAAATGGTGTTACGTCCCCGATTTTGCTTCCCCGCAAGCGGGGCTGGGTTTAGGACAGCACAGGCAGGCCCGTCAGGTAGCCGACGGCCGCGCCAAAGCGGTCGCGGTAGTTGGCGCGGATCAGCGGGTCCAGCGTGGGCATCACCTTGGCATGCAGGCCCGTCAGGTTGCCGGCCGCGTCCTTGCCCACTTCCCAGTCACCGGGGTGCTGGAAGTTGCTCATGATGTAGGCGAAGCCGTTGATGTCGTCCACCGCGTGCAAGCCCGTCGATTCGGCGCCGGCCGGCGTGGACAGCAGCCGCGTCAGCGCTTTGGTATCGACGTTGTAGGCCCACAGGAAGTTGTTCACGTGCAGGCCGCTATCCTCGCCGATGAACAAGGTGCGCAGCTTTTCCGAGAACTTGATGTTGTCCGGGTTGGCCACCTTGTCCGGGTTGGCCAGGTTGCCCAGCGCGTCCGGCGTGGCCAGGTCCTCGCCCACCAGAGCCGGCACGGCCGCCATGTCGACCGGCACCCAGTCGCTGTTGATGGCCGCGCCGCTGGTATCCTGCTGGCCGCCCTTGAGGTTGAGGCCGTACACGATGCCGGCGCTGGGGCCGGCGACCTTGACGCCGCCCGAGCCATCCTTCATGGCGCCGTTGATGTAGCTCATGGCCGAATAGGCGATCTTGTCCTTGGCGTTGACGGTCGTGCCTTCCATCTTGGTGAAGCCCATGCTGCCGCCCTTGAGCGCGGCGTAGCGGTGGGTTTCCAGGAACGCGGCCGCCTTCTCCATGCCGGGCATCAGCTTGACCCAGTTCTTCTTGCCGCTGAACGGGATCTGGGTGTAGCTGGCGTCGGCCGGGTCGGCCGTCTTGACGGACACAATGTCGGCCGCCTTGAGCGTGTCGGCCAGGGCCTTGATCTCGGCGCTCGTGGCGCTACCGAGCTTGATCCAGGTGAGGTCGGCCGAACCGCCGTTGTCGGACGTCTTTTGCGCCCACTTGGCCACGTACAGCGTGCCCGAGGACAGGTCGCGCGCGCGGTCGGCCACGAACATGAACAGGCCGCCGTTGGTGGCGTCGTCGCCCATCAGCGCGGTGCGTTCGTCGGGCATCACTTGCACCAGCTCGTGCGACAGCCGGCCCATGCAGTAGTGCTTCTTGATGCTGGCCGTGCCGTCCGGGTTGACCGTCACTTCCGGCAGATGGCCGTAGTGGTAGGGATTGGCCTTGGTGGCGTCGCCGAACAGGTTGGTGCTGAACGCGGCGAACTGGCTGTTGCTGGCGATGGTGGTGGCGTCCGGCTCGTATTCCTCGCTGGACAAATGGGTGTTCCAGGGCGAGCGGCTGGCGCCGCACGTGATCCACAGGCCGTTCACGGCGCTGGTGTCGACGTTGTGGTACTTCACCAGCGACAGCGCGCCCGTGGTCTTGTCCTGGTCCAGCGTCAGCACGGCGATCGGCGAGGGCAGCATGCCGTACATGGAGGTGCCAGCGACGTTGCGCGTCGTGTATTCGAACTGCACCACGGCGAACACGGTGTTGCCTTTCACGCCGGGCACGGTGGGCGCATCCAGCTTGAGCAGCGAAGTGCCGTCCGGGCAGTCGGAGAAGAACTGGCGCTGGCCGGCGTCCGTCTTGTCGACGATGGGCTGGTTGTGGATGTCGTAGTAGCCGCCGGCCAGGATGGTGCCGCCGCTGCCGTTGGGCACCATGGCGCCCGTGATGAAGAAGGTCTGGTACTGCAGCGTGTAGCTGCGCTTGCTGCCATCGCTGTAGCTGGCCTGCAGGGCCGAGCCGACCGTGGTGGTGGCCATCTTGGCCGCGTCGGCCAGGACCGGGGCCGGCATGCCGGAGAAGGTGACGGCACTGAGGGTGGCGGTGGGCGGCACCGCGGCCGCGGCGCTGGCGGAGGAACCGCCGCAGGCCGACAGCAGCAGGGAGGCGCTGCCCGCGCCAGCGAGCGGCAGCAGCGGCGCGCTGGACAGGAATTGCAGCAGACGGCGGCGGGACAGATCGGGGGACTCGTGCATGAAGAACATCCTGTAGTGGTGACAAACCGGGGTTAAGCCGTTTCACGTGCCGCGCGCGCGGCGCCGGCGGCATCATGCGAGGCGGTGGCGCACCTCAATAAGCGGCATCTTAGTTTTTTGATATGACGGGCGCGTGACATTGGTAACAATGTGATGCAATGCGTATTGGCCGCCATCAAACGCGCTATAGTGAAAATATGCGGCCCGTCCGCCTATTCCGTGTGAAAGGAAGAACGATCATGCTTACCCGTTACCGTATCCTGGCCGCCGCGGTGCTGGCGCTGGCGACCGGCGCCGCGCTGGCCGAGGTGACCGTCACCTACGTCAAGCCGGAACAGTTCAGTGATGTGCCCTACGGTGTGCGCGAACGCGAGCAGGTGATGAAGGAGCTGACGGCCCATTTCACCGACCTGGGCAAGCGTTTGCCGGCGGGGCAAAGCCTGAAGGTGGAAGTGCTGGACGTGGACCTGGCGGGCTGGGTCTATCCGCGCCGCTGGGGGCCGGACGATATTCGCGTGCTGCGCGGCGGCGCCGACTGGCCGCATATGCACCTGCGCTTTACGCTGGAGCAGGACGGCAAGGTGCTGCGCAGCGGTGACCGCGAACTGGCCAACATGATGTACCAGGACCGCATGAACCGCTATCCGAGCGACGATACGCTGCGCTATGAGAAGCAGATGCTCGACGACTGGTTCCAGAAGGAGTTCGCACCGGATCACAAGGCTGGCTAGGCGGCCTGCGCGGCCATACCGTCACGGCAGCCGGTTCACCTGCGGGAAGCGGGCCGCGAACGCCTCCGGCATGGGCACCACCTTGCTGGCCGGGTAGTTGAAGAACACGAAGCCGTACTTGGCCATGGCCACCAGCGCCGCGTCGCGCAGGCGCGTGACGCGGAAGATGATGTCGCCGCCGTACTTGTTAAAGTCCATCACCCCCACTTCGAACAGCAGCTGGTCGCGCGCGTGCGCCTCGGCCCGGTAGGTGGTGGCCAGGTCGGTGACGATGATGCCGGTGCCGTCCGGCTGCACTTCGGGCACGCCAGCGTCGTACAGGAAGCGGGCGCGCGCTTCGGACAGCATCGAGATCATGGAGTCGTTGCCCAGGTGGTTGGCGCCGTTGATGTCGGTCACGCGCACGGTGAGCTGGGTCGAATAGCAGAACAGGTGGTCGGGAAAGTCGAGGACGAGGCGGGCCATGGCGGTTCCGGTTGCGGGTTGTGTTACAGGTGTTCGCTCAGGAACACGAGCGTATTGCCGTGCGCCTGGGCCGCCGCGCGCTGCTGGTAGCTGGCGCGGTGGTTGCAGTTGAAGCCGTGCTGGGCCTGGTCGTAGACATGGACTTCCACCGCGTCGTTGTCGTCGAAGGCGGTGGCGATGCGGGCTACGGCGTCGGCCGGGATGTGGGCGTCGAGCGCGCCGAAATGCAGTTGCAGCGGAATGCGCACTTGCGCGGCGCGCGCCAGCTGGTGCTGGATGCCGCCGCCGTAGTAGGCCACGGCCACGTCCACCTGGCCGTTGGCGGCTGTGTGGTAGGCGAGCAGGCCGCCGAAGCAGAAGCCGATCGCGCCGACCTTGCCTTGCACGCCCGGTTGTGCCCGCAGCGCGTGCACGGCGTGGCCGATATCCTGCTGGGCCAGTTCGACGTCGGTGGCGTTCTTCAGCTCGACGGCGCGCCGCCAGTCGGCGTCGTCATAACCGAGTTCGATGCGCGGGCCGTGGCGCCAGAACAGGTCGGGCGCCAGCACCACGTAGCCGTCGGCCGCGTACTGGTCGGCCACGTTGCGGATGTGGCCATTGACGCCGAAGATCTCCTGCAGCAGCACGATGCCCGGCCCCTTGCCGCCGCGCGGCAGCGCCAGGTAGGCGCCGAACTGGCCGTCGGCGGCCGGTATGTTGATCCAGCTGGAAGTGGTGTCCATGGCGGCTCCCGTGAGGTGCAAAGGCGCCATGCTACCGCAGATCGGCGCGCACCGTCAGTACACTTCGCGCAGGTAGACCACGGGGCCGGCCCGGTACACGCCGAACGTGGCGCGCCCCGTCGTGCTGGGCAGGTAGGGAATCGCTTGCGTGCCACCCTTGCTCAGCGTGATGTCGACGGCGCCGCTCCTGCCGGGCGCGGCCACCGTGAACTTGCCGGTGCCGCCCGCGAACGTGAGCTTGTCGTTGGCCAGCGTGAACGTGACGGCGCAGGTGTTGGTGCCGCTGTTGGCCAGGTTCTTCTGGCAGTTGCTGAACGTGACCAATCCCGTCAGCGCCACGGCCGTGCCATTGCTGTAGGCCGGATTGTTGACCCAGCCCGTGCCGCTCCAGTACTGGGCTTGTACGCCCACCGGCATGGGCAGCGCTTCCGAACCGTAGCTGTTAGCCACCAGCAGGCGGCCGCTGACCACGCTCACCAGCGCCTCGTTGGTACTGGTCCCGCGCAGCGAGGTGGCGCCATCCGTATCGGTGGCGCGCAGCCAGATGTTGGTCGGCGGCGCCAGCTGGGCGGAGGTGGCCGGGTAGCCGTAGGCGAACTGGTAGGCCGGCAGGCTGGCCGGATCGGCCGTGGCCGCGCCCTTGGCGAAGCGTGCGGCGGCCACGGTGGCCGGATTAAGGCTGTTGCCTGCCGGTGCGGCGGGTGGATTCTGGTTGGCCGCGCCGCTGCCGCCCACGCCGTTGTAGGCGGCCAGTGTGACCGCCTTGGCATACAGGCCCTCGTAGTTCTGCGTAATGGCGCCGCTCTTGTTGTAGGCCTTCACGCTCAGGTCGAACGGCTCGGCCGCGTACACGAACTTACCGCCTGCGTTGGGCGTGGGGCACGGCGTGCCGAATGCCGGATTGACGGGGCAGGCCATGGGCACGGTGCCGTTCAGGGCCGTGTCGAAATGGTCGGGGATGAAGCGGCCGATGTTGACGTTGCCCGTCACGCCCATGCCGGAATTAAGATAGCCGTTGGCGTTGGCCAGCGCGGCGGCGAAGTTGATGATGCCCACCTCGTCCCAGCTCATGGTCGCTTGTGGCGTGGCGCCGTTGACCATGGCGGCCAGGCTGCCGCCCACGGCCACCATGCGCCCGCCCGCCGGCGCCACCAGCGACTGGGCCAGCGTGTAGCTTTCGGCCGGCGACTCGTTGCCGAAGTTGGCCGTCACGGCGTTGACGGCATTGATCGCTTCCAGCTTGGCCTGGAACGGCTGGCCGGCGCCGATGAAGACCGGGCCCGTGTCATTGGTGGCGGCCGGATTGGCCGCGCCATTGTTGGTGACGGTGAAGCGGAAGCTGGTGGGCGCGGCCACGAAGGTGCTGGCGCCCTTGAGCACCAGGCCCGTGTACGGCCCGCTGGGCGGAATCAGCTGGGCGCTCAGCGTCACGCGGCCTGCGTCCGCGTATTGCAGCGTGGCGCTGGCGGTGCCGCTGGCGTCGAACGGCAGCGCCACCACGGCGCCGCCGGCGCTGCAACTGGACGTTGCGCCGGCCGCCAGCGGCACGCCGCTCACCCGTGCCGGCACGGTGCCGCTGGCCGGGTTGTTGTAGGCGCAACTGAAGTTGACGTTGTGGGTGACATTGGCCAGCAAGGGCACGCACACGTTGCCGCCGCTGCCGGCCTTGAGCGCGCGCAGCGTGAAGCTTTGCACCTGTTCGGCGCGGTGGTCGGGGATGGTGAAGCTGAAGCCGGCGTCGGCAAACACCATGGTGCAGCTGCTGCTGCCGGTCACCGTGTTGTAGCAGGTGTTGGCATTGTTGGCCTCCGTCGCGCTGGCCGACAGCGTGGCCGAACCGGCCGTACTTTGCTGCACGGTGCCGCTGCCGCTGCCGCTGCCGCCCGTGACGGTGAAGGTTGCGCCGCCCGGCGACAGTGTCACGTCCACCGGGTCGGTGTAGTAGGCCGAGCAGGTCGCGTCGGCGCAGGCCGTGATGGTGACGGTTTGCGGCTCGCACGTGAGGGCCGTGCCCGGGTGGCTGATCAGGATGTGATCGAGGTCGCTGACGGTGCCGCCGCCACTGCGGCTGCAGGCGTTGGGATTGCCGTGACTCTTGCTGGTGACGCAGCTGCTGCCGCTGGCGCCAGGCCCGGTGCAGGTGATGGTCTGGCCGACCAAACCCTGGGCGCCGATGTTAATCGCGTTGACGGCCGCGTTACCGCTGATGTAGGCGCAGGCGTTTTTCAGCACCACGTTATATCCCGTCAGGTTGCCGTAGACGGAAGCGTGGTTATCGATGGTCACGTCACCGCTGGCGTTGACGTTGCCCGACAGGCTAGACTGCTTGCCCACGTACAGCGTGCCGGTCCGCACGCTGGCCACCACGTCCGTGTGCATGTCGATGCTGATGCTGTTGGCCGTCACCAGCCCTGTCACCCGCATGCTGGACTGGAACGCAAGGTCGCCGGCGCTGGTGACGGTGCCGTGAATGACGGCGCCGTTGCTGTTGTTGATGGCGATGGTGCCGGCGCTGATGGCGATGGTGGGGCTGGCCGCGCCGATGCTCAGCGCCAGGCTGCCGCCCACGGACAGGCTGCCCCCGCTCAGCGCCAGCTTGCTGGTGACCAGGCTCAGGGAGCCGGCGATCTGCAGCGCGGCGGCGCCGCTCATGGTCAGGGTCTGGCCCGACGTGATGCTGGCCGAGTTGTTGACAATGACCGTGTAGCCATCGGCGATGCTGATGTCGTTGGTGTTAGACAGGGCGCCGCAGGTGTAGGTCGTGCTGCCGTCGTCATAACTGCAGCCGGCCACGGGGCTGCCGTCGTAGGTGTCGGTGGCGGCATGGGCGGCGCCGGCTAGCGTCAACGCGGCCAGCAGCAGTGCCGGGCGCAGCGCGCGGCTCAGCGCGCGCAACGCGGCGCGGGGCAGGAGAGAGGGCATGTTGGGATCGGGTGGACTGGCCTGCCCAGATTATAGGCCGATTCCATCCGTTGCCCTGTGGCATTTACAACACGGCCGGCGCGGGCGGGCGCGCCCCGTTGCCGTGCTCGTACCCGTGCGCGCTAGCGCTTGACCTTGCCGAACGCGTCGCCCGCCTTCCAGGTCGGCATGGTGCTGCCGTTGGCCAGCGCGTAGCCCAGGTTGAGCGTGAACTGGGCTTGCTGCACCATGCCCGACAAATCCCAGTCCGCATGGTATTCGTCGCTGACCTGGTGGTAGTCCTTCTTGAACGCCACCATTTTCGCGCTCGACGCCTGCTGGTCGCGCGCGAACTCGAAATAGCCGTCGCCCGAGAACACGGCCGATCCCACGTTAAACGCGGGCACGCCGGCCTTGGCGAAATTGAAATGGTCGGCCCGGAAGTAGGCGCCCGACAGGTCGGGTACGGACGGCGCCAGCTTGAGCCCCATCTTGCGCGCCACCTGCGCGGCCGTGTCGATCAAGGTGCTGCGCTCGGCGCCGGCCACGCCGATGTCGCGCGTGGGACCGACGAAGTTCATGCTGTCCAGGTTGAGGTCGGCCAGCGTCTGGTTCAATGGCCACAGCGGCTGCTGCACATAGGCCGCGCTGCCCAGCAAGCCCTGTTCCTCGGCCGCCGGCCACAGGAACACCTGGCTGCGGCGGGCCGGATGCCTGACCGCTTCGGCCGCCATGGCCAGCAGCGCCGCGCTGCCGGAGGCGTTGTCGATGGCGCCGTTCCAGATATGGTCGGTCGGATCGTCGCGCCGTGCCCCTTCATCCATGCCCAGGTGATCCCAGTGGGCCGAATAGACCACGGCTTCGGCCTTGAGCTTCGGATCGGTGCCCGGCACCACGCCGGCCACGTTGAATTGCTCCACTTGGCGGATGGCGCTATGCACTTCCGCATGCACTTTGATGTGCAGGTCCACGGGCGCGAAGGCCCGCGTTTCGGCCCGCGCGCGCAGCGCGTCCAGGTCCTGCCCGGCGGCCGCGAACAGGGCGCGCGCCGTGTCCTCCTGCAGCCAGCCTTCGACCGGATTGCCGGCGCCGGCCAGGTGGAAGCGCTCGTGGCTGAAGCCATTGGCCGGCACGCTCCAAGGGTAGGAGGCCGATTGCGTGGTGTGGATCAGCAGCACGCCGGCCGCGCCCTGGCGCACAGCTTCCTCGTACTTGTACAGCCAGCGGCCGTAGTAGGTGTAGGCCTTGCCGGCGAAGCGGTTCGGCTCCTCGGCCGTTGGCTGCGGATCGTTGACCATCATGACCAGCACCTTGCCTTTGAGGTCGGCGCCCTTGTAGTCGTCCCAGTGTTCTTCTTCCGCGCGCACGCCGTAACCGACGAACACCAGCGGCGCATCGAACTGCACTTCGCTCTTGCCGCTGGCCGTGCCGAACACGATCTCGGTGCCGATGGCTGGCGTGATCACCTGCAGCCCCGTGTCGAAGCGCAGCGCGCTGCCTTCCAGCAGCTTGCTGCCTTCGATGCGCACCGGCTGGCGGTAGCCGGCGCCCGCCAGCGGCTTGAGGCCGATGATGGCCGCCTGCGTTTCCAGGTAGCGCACCGCCAGCTCGCCGCCGCGCTGGCCCGTGCCGCGCCCTTCGAGCAGGTCGTCAGCCAGAAACGCCAGGTGGGCGCGCAGCGGCGCTTCGCTGACTACCGGCTGCTGCGGTTGGGCGTGGATGGCGGACGATGCCAGGACAAGTCCGGCGGCGATGGCGAACGGGGTAAGGCGCATGGCGGCTCCAACGTGTAGTGGATATGGGCTGCCATCTTACTGCATAGTCCAGTGCCCGGCGCGGCCGGATTCAGTTAGCATCACGCGATAACAAACCAAAAGGGGCCCCATGAAAGTCATCATCATCACCGGCAGCTCTGACGGCATCGGAGCGGAAATGGCGCGCCAGCTGGCCGCCGCGTACAAAAAGAACGTGGCGCTGGTGCTGGCCGCCCGCAATCGGGCGCTGCTCGAACAGGTGGCCGGCCAGTGCGACGCGCTGGGCGCCTGCACGCTGGTGGTGCCGACGGACGTGTCGGTGCAGGCCCAATGCCAGGCGCTGATCGCGGCGGCCGTGGCGCGCTTTGGCCGCATCGACGCGCTGGTCAACAACGCCGGCCGCTCGGCCCACGCGCTGTTCGAGCAAGTGCAGGACCTGGGCTGGTACGAGGAACTGATGCGCATTAATTTGTGGGGCAGCGTGTGGTGCACGCACGCGGCGCTGCCTTACCTGAAGCAATCGCGCGGCAGCATCGTGGCCGTGTCGTCGCTGGCGGGCCTGATCGGCGTGCCGGGACGCACGGCCTACAACGCCACCAAGTTCGCCATGGGCGGCTTTTTCGAAGGGCTGCGGGCCGAACTCAAACCGGCCGGGGTGAGCGTGACGATCGCCTATCCGGGCGTGGTGGCCACGCAGATCCGCCATCGCGGCTTCAACGCGGCCGGTTCGGAGCTGGGCCACAGCAGCCTGAAAGACGACGACGCCATGCCGGTCGAGGAGTGCGCGCGCCTGATCATCGTTGGCATGGAGCGCCGCAAGCGGGAGGTCGTCATGTCGGCCAAGGGCAAGCTGGGACGCTGGCTCAAGCTGATCGCGCCGGGCATGGTGGAGAACATGGCGCTGGCCGCGCTCAAGGACGAAAGCAAGCCGCACGGCTGACAGGGCAGGTTGTAAGCGATTGTAAGACTCGGTAAGCGCTTGTAAAGCCCGTCAACTGGACCGTTGCGGGCGCCGTTTTCTGCTCAGTGACACGGGAATTGTCCCGGCGCCGAAACCAGAAAAGGATTACACATCATGACCAAAATTATCGCTTCCCTGATCGCCGGCCTGTTCGCTACCGCTGCCTTCGCACAAGCGCCTACCGCCAGCGCCACCACCACCGCCGTCAGCGCACCTGTCGCGGTGAAAGCCGAAGCGAAAGACAGCAAGGCCGCCGTCAAGGCCGAAGTCAAGGAAACCAAATCCGCCACCAAGGCTGAAGCGAAAGCCGATAAGGCCGCTGCCAAGACCGAGGCGAAACTTGAAAAGGCCGACGTGAAGGCCGACGCCAAAGCCGCCAAGACCGAAGTGAAGACGGAAGCCAAGGTTGAAAAAACCAAGGAAACCAAAGAACACAAGAAGGCAGAAGAAGGCAAGGCCAAATCCGCCGCCGAAGCAGGCAAGGTGGCCGCCAAGGAAGCTGTCATCACCAAGTAATCAGCACCGGATTCGAACGCAGTACACACCGACACATAACGCACACTGAATTGTTTAAAGGATTACTACCATGAGCAAAATTATCTCCGCCCTGATCGCTACCCTGTTCGCCACCGCCGCTTTCGCCCAGGCTCCGGCACCGGCCGCAAACGCCACCGCGGCTACGGCCAGCAGCGCGCCCGTCGCCGCCAAGGTCGCCACTAACGAAGCCAAGCCTGCCGCCGTCAAAGCGGAAGCCAAGGACACCAAGGTGAGCGCCGCCACCGGCGAGGGCACGGAAGGCGCGAAGACCGAGACCAAGGAAGCCAAGGTGAAAACGCATCACCACAAGGCCGCGAAAGCCGCCAAGGCCAAGACCGAGACCAAGGATGCGGCCAAGGATGCGGCCAAGGTGAGCGAGTCGGCGGCGCCAGTGGCTCCTGCAGCGAAGGCCGCTCCGGCAGCACCTGTGGCACCGGTGGCGCAAGCCGCGCCAGCAGCGAAAGTGGCAACGAAATAATCCGCGCGGTATCGTCGCGATGAAGGACAGGGTTCGCGCCCTGTCCTTTTGTTTTTCTGCTGCGAGGACGGCTGCCAGCGCGGAGTCATGTGCCATAGGGGGCCGCTATTAAAATTTTGGCCCTCGTCGATATCGGTCTAATTGACGTGGAAAGAATCTAATCCGCTCCAGAAATGGCAAGCCGCTGCCTGAAACGGTCTAAAAAATCCACATGCGAATCTAATTCGATCGCGTTTTGGAAGATGAAAATCTAAAACGTACCAATTTCCGATTCCGCTGTCTAACTTTTAGTACGCTCCCTGGCGACAGCCATTGGATACGTGCCGCCGATTGCAGGTCACGTGCCGACGCGCAAGGGCCATCGGCCCGGCACGCGTGACAGACGGCCAGACGAGTCTAAAACTTGAAGTGGAGAACGGAATTCTAGTGCGCTTTAGATTTTCGCTTCCGAAAAAGCGACCGATTTAGATTTGCGCTTGATTTTTCTGGACCGTTTTAGACTTCGGCGTCCCGATTCTAGACCCGTTTAGATCCCATCGGCCCTGTTTAGTCCGAGTTAGCCTACGCTCCTTTTTTAACGCGTCCCTCCCCGGGCGCGCGTCCCTCCACTTCTCTTTCGATCTACGAATCCATATGTTGCCCGCAGCCGCGAGCGGAGTGGGCATTCGAAAATACCGCTAATTCAGCCCACCTGGCCAGGAGAGAGTAAACTACGCACCAATTTCTTTCGCAATTAGGCGATTCGAACAATTTTTGTGAGTGACGCCATGTCTGCATCCCCAATTGCCCTTTTCTCCGACCTGAACCTGAGTGCCCCGCTGATCAAGGTGCTGAACGAAGTCGGCTACGAGTCGCCATCGCCCATCCAGGCCGCGACCATTCCCTTCCTGCTCGATAACCAGGACGTGCTGGGCCAGGCCCAGACCGGCACCGGCAAGACGGCCGCCTTCGCGCTGCCCATCCTGTCGCGCATCGACATCAAGCAGGCCACGCCGCAAGCGCTGGTGCTGGCGCCCACGCGCGAACTGGCGATCCAGGTCGCCGAGGCGTTCCAGACCTACGCCGCCCACATTCCCGGCTTCCACGTGCTGCCCATCTACGGCGGCCAAAGCTACGGCCCGCAGCTGTCGGCCCTGCGCCGCGGCGTGCACGTGGTAGTGGGCACGCCTGGCCGCGTGATCGACCACCTCGACAAGGGCTCGCTCGACCTGTCCAGACTGAAAACGCTGGTGCTGGACGAAGCCGACGAAATGCTGCGCATGGGCTTCATCGACGACGTCGAACGCATCCTGCAGGAGACGCCCGAATCGCGCCAGACGGCGCTGTTCTCGGCCACCATGCCGTCGGCCATCCGCCGCATCGCCAATACCTACCTGCGCCAGCCCAAGGAAGTGACGGTGGCCGCCAAGACCGGCACCAACGAGAACATCCGCCAGCGCTACTGGCTGGTGAGCGGTATGCACAAGCTCGACGCGCTGACCCGCATCCTGGAAGCGGAAAGCTTCGACGGCATGATCATCTTCTCGCGCACCAAGCTCGGTACCGAGGAACTGGCCACCAAGCTGCAGGCGCGCGGCTTCTCGGCCGCCGCCATCAACGGCGACATCCAGCAGGCCCAGCGCGAACGCACCATCCAGATGCTCAAGGACGGCAAGATCGACATCCTGGTCGCCACCGACGTCGCCGCGCGCGGCCTGGACGTGGAGCGCATCAGCCACGTGGTCAACTACGACGTGCCGCACGACCCGGAAAGCTACACCCACCGCATCGGCCGCACCGGCCGCGCCGGCCGCAGCGGCGAAGCGATCCTGTTCATCACCCCGCGCGAAAAGAACCTGCTCAAGTCGATCGAGCGCGCCACCCGCCAGCCGATCGGCATGCTGGAACTGCCCACCATCCAGGCCGTGAACGACGTGCGCATCGCCAAGTTCAAGGAACAGATCACGGAAACGCTGGCGCAGGGCGAGCTGGAACAGTTCCAGGGCCTGATCGAGGACTACGAGCAGGAACACAACGTCCCCGCCGTCGAAATCGCGGCCGCGCTGGCCAAGATGGCGCGCGGGAACGTGCCGCTGCTGCTCGATAAAAAGCAGCTGACCACGTCGTGGGAAGAACGCCCCGCGCGCGCGGACAGCTTCGATCGCCCCGAGCGCGGCGAACGTCCGGAACGCGGCGAGCGCTTCCCGAAAAAAGAGCGCATCGTGCGCGCCGCCGATCCCGGCATGCAGACCTACCGCATCGAAGTGGGCTACCAGCACGGCGTCAAGCCCGGCAACATCGTCGGCGCCATCGCCAACGAGGGCGGCGTCGATTCCAAGCACATTGGCCGCATCGAAATCTACGACGACTACAGCGTGCTCGACATGCCCGATGATCTGCCGGCCGACGTGCTGCAGCACCTGGCTTCGATCAAGGTGGCGGGCCAGCAGTTGCGCATCAGCCGTGACGATGGCGGCGTGACGCCGGCTCCCGCCGCGAAGGCCGCGCCGGCCGCGCCAGCAGCCGCACCGAAGAAGGCCTCGCCGCTGGCCAAGGCCGCGCAAGTGGCGCCGGACGAACTGGAAGCGGCGCCGGCCAAGAAGAAAAAGGAAAAGCCGGGCAAGGTGCAGATTCCCATGAGCGCCTTCCGCATTGAAGTGGGCAGCAACAACGCCGCCACCCCGAGCAACATCGTGGGCGCCATCGCCAACGAAGCGGGGCTGGAAGCCAAGTACATCGGCCGCATCGAAGTGTTCGACACCTACAGCATGCTGGAGCTGCCGGCCGGCATGCCGGACGATATCTTCCAGCACCTGGGCAAGGTGTGGGTGGGCGGCGCGCAGCTGCGCATCAGCCATGCCGACCACATGCCACCGGAATCGGGCAAGTCCACGCCGCCCAAGAAGCCGGCACCGGGCGCGAAGGGCGACAAGTTCAAGGCCAGGCCGGCCGCACCGAAGGGCGCCAAGTCCCGCAAGGACTATTGAACGCCGCCAGCACGAAGTCAGCTGAACGACATGCGCTGAACGACGTGAGCTGAACGAGATGTAGTGAACGACAGGGCCTGCGGGCCCTGTTGTTTTTGGTGGCGCCACCAGCGCGCCAAATGCGTGTAGCATGCCGCTCAACCTATCCGGTTTATCCAACCTGACACCGAGAGGACGACAGCATGTTGAAAAAAATGCGCAAGCGCCTGATGGCCGGGGCCACAAGCCCGGCGGCCGGTGGCGCGGCCCCGGCGCCGATGACGCTGGACGATTACCTGGCCCTGGGCGGCCGCCAGCCCGACCTGCGCGTGGATTACGGCGACGGCCCATCCCAGTTCGCGGAGTTGTTCGTGCCGCAGGGCGCAGGCCCGTTCCCCGTGGTGGCCCTGATCCACGGCGGCTGCTGGACCGTGCAGTATGGCGGCATCACGCAGATGCGCAACATGGCGACCGAACTGGCGCGCCAGGGGATCGCCGTCTGGAACATCGAATACCGCTGCCACGACCAGCCGGGCGGCGGCTACCCCGGCATGTATCACGACGTGGCCAACGCGCTGGATGGGCTGCGCGCGCTGGCGGCCCCTCATCATCTGGACCTGTCCCGGGTGGCGCTGGTGGGCCATTCGGCCGGCGGCCACCTGGCGCAATGGGCCGCCGCGCGCGCGCGCCTGCCGCGCAGCAGCCCCTTGTTTGTGGAACACCCGCTACCGGTGCCGGTCGTGATCAGCCTGGGCGGCCTGGCCGACCTGCGCAACGAGGCCGCGCTGATCCTGTGCAGCTGCGAGCGCGACACGGCGCAACTGGCCGGCGAGCCCAGCGCGGCGCGGCCGGACGTCTTTGCCGACACGTCACCGGCCGAACTGCTGCCATGCGGCGTGCGCACGGTGCTGATCCACGGCCAGTTCGACACCATCTCGCCGCTGCGTGCCGGCGAGGATTATGCGCGCCGCGCCCGCGCGGCCGGCGACGCGGCCGAAGTGATCGTGCTGCCAGGCGGCAGCCATTACGACGAAGTGTCGGCCGGTTCGCCCTGCTGGCCCATCGTGTATGGCCAGATTCGCAAGGCGCTGGGAAGGGAGCCGTAACGGCGGCGCTGGACGCACACACCGCGTGTCCAGGGCGCGGAGGCGGCTCAATAATCGGAGTATTTGCGCGCGTCGCCGCGTACCCGTTCGACCGGGTACTTGCGGCGGTTCAGTTCCATCTTCTCG
The DNA here is from genome assembly GCF_014042365.1 of Rugamonas fusca. GTDB lineage: Bacteria > Pseudomonadota > Gammaproteobacteria > Burkholderiales > Burkholderiaceae_D > Rugamonas > Rugamonas fusca. The sequence goes on along the minus strand of NZ_JACEZS010000008.1, from coordinate 49,501 downwards.
CGCAGGGCGGCCGCCAGGTCCACATTGGTCTTGTCGGCCAGCTGGATCAGGTAGGCCAGCACGTCGGCCAGCTCGTGGCGGATGCCGGTGCGCTTTTGCTGGTCCAGTTCCGCGTCCACGCCCGTGGGCAGCCACTGGAAATGCTCCACCAGTTCCGCCACCTCCACCGACAGCGCCATGGCCAGGTTCTTGGGCGTGTGGAACTGCTCCCAGTCGCGCTCGCGCGCGAACGCGCGCAGCTCGTCGCGCAGGGCCGTCAGCTCGCCTTCCGGCGCCCGCGCGGGGCCGGTCAGCGGCTTTTCCATGAACACGCTGAGCGGATCGTCGCGGTAGTCGCCGTAGGGCGGGCAGCGGCGGAAGCCGTGGCGCGCGTACAGCGCCAGCGCCGGCGGCTGGGACGGTCCCGTCTCCAGCGTCATGCGCGGGCAGCCGGCCGCCCGCGCCGCATCCTCCAGCATGTCCAGCAGGCGGTCGGCCGCGCCCTGGCCACGGCATTGCGGCCGCAAATACATGCGCTTGATTTCGCCATATTCCGGCGTCAGCACCACGGCGCCGCAGCCGACGGCCGTGCCGGCGTCGTCGCGCACCACGGCGAACTTCACGTGCGGCTGCTTGAGCGTGGCCAGGTCCAGCGCGTACACGCTTTCGGGCGGATACAGGGTGAGGTGGTAGGCGTCGAGTTCTGCGATCAGGGCGATCACGGCCGGCTGGTCCGGCGATTCAAAAGTGATGTGCATGCCCGCTAGTGTATCGACAGCACGGCACGCACGCTAGAGTCCAGCGCGCTGCGGTCGATATAGCCTACCAGGTTGGGATTGTCGGCCACCAGCCGCTTGATGGCCGCGTTGTCGCCCGATTCCACGGGGGGCTGGCCCCGTCCCGTAAACAGCATCCGGGCCCAGTGCGCCTTCATCTGGGCCGGCGCCTTGCCGCTGGTTTTCAGATAGAACGCATCGCGCACGGGCGAGCCTTCGCTCTGGTCGATTGGCACGGCGTGCAGGCCGTTGGGGAAGTCGGCCGATTTACCGAGGAACAGGTCGGACGCCTGTTCGCCGCTGAGCGTCTTGAGCGGATTCCTGGCCGAGACGATCACCACCACGTCGGCGCGGCAACTGGCGCCGGCCAGCAGCACGGTGGCCAGCAGCAGGCGCACGAGAACGGAGACGGGCAGGTGCATGAAGGGCCTCGTCATCAGAAAATGAAGTCGGCCAGCGCGCTGACCACGTTGACCTGGCCGCCGCGCGGCGTGCCCGGCGCCACGCTTTGCAGCGTGCCGTAGGAGCCGGCGCCCAGGTGCACCTGGTCCCACTGCAGCTTGAGGTCCAGATTGCGCGCCATGTCCCAGCGCACGCCGGCCGCATAGGTGTGCTGGGCGATCGGTGGAGCGCCCGTGTCCGACAGCGGCTTCAGGGCCGACACGGTGGCGTACGGCGTCAGGTTGCCGATGCGGACCCCGCCGTTCACATACCACGCGGCGCGCACCGCCTCGATGCCCCTGGCGTCGTAATTGGTCACCCGCACCCACTCGGCCGATGTGAACCAGTCGCCCGGATCCCAGGCCGCGCCCAGCGACCAGAAGCGCCCGCGCGGCGGGTTCTGGTTGTCCACGTCGCGCTGCTGGTACGCCGCATGCAGTGTCAGCGGGCCATGCTCCAGCGTGTCGAACACGCCCATCGCGGCGCTCGAATGGACGTCGATGCCGCGCGTGTTGGTGACGGTGCGCTTGCCATACAGGACGCTGGTGGTGTTGCTGGTGTCGCCGCTGCGCACGCGGTACGAGGCGTCCACGCCATCGCTTTCCTTGAGCGCCAGCAGCCGGTACACCTCGATCGGCGGACGGGCCGTCACGTTGCTGTAGCCGACCCGGCGCGAATCGGAGGCCAGGAAACTGGCCAGCGCGATGCGGCCGGCCCGCACGCTCAGGTTGGGCGTGATCGAATATTTGAGGTTGGCCCAGTTGATGAAGGGCTGGTAGCTGTTGTTCCAGCGGTACTCGGACAGCACCTGCACCACGGCCTGCAGCTGCGGCGTGAAATTGGCCGTGAACTGCACCCCGAGCCGGCTGTCCACGTCGCTGCTCCACTGGTGGTTGCGGCCCGTGCCCTGCGGCTGCAGGTTGTCGAACACATAGTCGGCGCCATGCTGGTCGGCGTGGGCGTAGCCGAACGTGCCAAAGCCGTTCACGGACAGCAGCGGGCGCGCGGGATAGTCCGGCGCGGCAGCGGGCTGGGATGCCGCCGGGCTGGCGCCGTCATGGTCCGCGGCGCTGGTGGCCAGCTCGCCGGCGTGCGCGGCGCCGCCGGCCAGCGTCAGCAGCAGGGCGGCCAGGGCCGGTGTTCGTGGCGTAACGGCGCGAGCTTGGGGCATCCGGACTCCGGGGCGGGTTAGTCTTCCAGGTAATGCGCTAGCAGTTTATCGAGTTCCTTGGTCTTGTCCAGCCGCGCCAGTCCGGCGTTTATGGTTCGCAACAGTTGCGCCGCCCCGGCGCCGCTGGCGGCCACGCCGAAATACAGTTCGCGCAAGGGCGAACCGGGCAAGGGCTGGCTCACCAGCGTGCCATCGACCAGCATGCCGCGCAGCGTGGGGTTGATCAGGTACTGGCCGGCCATGGTTTCGCGGCTGTCGATGAACAGGTCGCAGCGGCCCAGGTGCAGCTTGCCGATCAGCTGCTCGTAGCCGATGGTGGCGCCCCGGTCCACGTCGGCCGTGGCGATGCCGTAGGCCTCGAAGCGGTAGCCGCCCAGGCCGCACAGGTGGTAGCGGTGCACGTCGGCCAGCTGCCGCAAATGGATGCCCTGCGGGCGTGCCCGGCGCGAATAGAAGTACACATTGTGCATGGTGAAGTAGGCGTCGCTGAGCAGCAGCTTGCTGGCGGTGGCGTCGGCCTGGCCGATGTTGAGCGCCAGCGCCACGCGGTGGTCGGCCACCAGCGCCAGGCAGCGCGCCCACGGCAGCAGTTGCACTTGCACTTGCCAGCCGTGGCGGGCCCCGATCAGGTTGAGCAAGTCCACGCTGGCGCCCACCACCTGGCCGCTGCGCTGGCCGTGTACGCGCTCGGCGTACACGAACGGCGGCATCTCCGCCTGGTCGGCGCAAGCCTGGACGGTGGCCGCGCCCGCCTGGCACATGGCCAGGCTAAACAGCAGGAGCAGCAGGGCGTGGACTCGGTTCATGGGGTAATGGGACGCGACGGTGGTTGCCCGATCCTCATTCTAGCAAATGCCAGTGTCACGGTTGCCATTGTTGTTGTGCCAAAGCAAATCAAACGCCACCCGCGCCCGCACGCCACCGCCGCGTGGCGTGTCAGGCCATGCGTTCGAGCAGGCGCACGGCGCGCCCGTAGGACACGGGCATCAGCTTTTGCAGCGCGTTGAGCAGGCCGGCCAGGTGGCCGAATACGATGCGCCGCTGGCCGCGCGCCACGCCGCGCAGGATGGCGCGCGCCATGTCCTCGGGCGGCGTTTTCAACAGCTTGTCACCCTTGGCCACGAAGCCCCGTTCCGTCGCGTCGGCGTTCACGGAAAAGCGCGCCGCGTGGGCGATGTCGGTGCGGATGCCGCCCGGATGCACCGAGGTGGCCGACACCCCCGTGCCTTCCAGCTCCTGCCACAGGCATTCCGTGAAGCCGCGCACGCCGAACTTGGAGACGTTGTAGGCCCCCTGGCCGGGGAAGGCGACGATGCCGAAAATGCTGGAGATGTTGACCAGTTGCCCTTCGCGCTGGGCCAGCAGCATGGGCAGGAAGGCCTTGCAGCCGTAGATCACGCCCCACAGGTTGATGCCCAGCTGCCATTCGATTTCCTCGATGGTGCTGTGGGCGATGGTGCCGGCCAGCGTCACGCCGGCGTTGTTGAACACAAAATGGGCGGTGCCGAAATCGCGCCGCACCTGTTCCGCGTGGCCGAATACCTGTTCGCGACTGGACACGTCCACCCGGTAGCTGCGCGCGTTTGCGCCGGCCGGCAGCTGGCGCATGGTCTCGGCCAGCCCCGCCTCGTTCACGTCCGATAGCGCCAGCCGCGCGCCGGCCGCCGCCAGTTGCAGCGCCAGCTGGCGGCCGATGCCGCTGCCGGCGCCTGTCACCACGGCCACCTTGTCCTTGTAGTGCTGCATCGCCAGTCTCCCCTTGTTGTCGTTGTCAGTGTCGTTGTCGTGTGGCCGCGTCAGGCGCACGCGCGCTCTCGCCGGAACGCCAGGTAGTCGCGCGCGCTCTGGCGCGGCGCTTCCAGCATGGGCAGGTGGCCGATATTGGGCATCAAGATGGTGCGGCTGCGGCGGAACAGGGCGCCCAGCGCGGCGGCGCCGGACGGATCGAGGATGCGGTCCTGCTGGCCCCACACGATCAGGGTGGGTGGCGCCAGCTCGCGGTATTGCTGCTCCAGCAGCGGCGCCGTGGTCAGCTGGTGCATGATCTGGCTGTGCAGCGCATGGTCGGCCACGCCGCGCTGGCCCAGCGCCTTGCGCACGCAGTAGGGCAGGAACGGCTCGCGGTGGGTGGCGCTGGCGATCATCCGGTCGATGTCGCCCACCTGGCGCAGCAGCAGCGGTATGTCGCCCGTGTCGCGGTAGCGCTCCAGGATCGCTGAACTCTGGGCGGCGGCCGTGCCGGCCGGGTCCAGCAGCCACAGGCTGGCCACCCGTTGCGGATAGGTGGCCGCGAACTGGGCGGCGATGAAGCCACCCATGGAATTGCCGCCCAGGTGCACGGGACCGGGCGCCACCTGGTCCAGGAAGGCGCGCAGCCGTTCCACCTGTTCGGCGATGGTGTAGCTGGCCGCCGCGTCGCGCGTTGCTTCGCCAAAGCCGGGCAGGTCGGGGATCACGACATGGTAGTGGGGCGTGAGGAAGCGGGCAATGCGGGTGAAGTTGTCCTTGTCGCCGCCAAAGCCATGCACCAGCACCAGCGGCGCACCCTGTCCACCTTCCAGGTAGGGCATCACGAAGCCCGGCACGGCGGCGCGCTTGAGCCGCAGGCCGGCGCGCCACCGTTCCAGGTCCATGCCCAGCCGGGCCGCCGTCAGCGGCGCCAGCCGGTTGGCCAGCAGGATCACAACGAGGAGCGCCGCCAGGACTGCGGCAACGGTATCAACCATATCCATCTCAGGTGCTCCGGCGGCGGGTGGCAGCGGGGGGAATCGGCGCGGCGGGGCCCTGCCAGACGGCTGCCGTGGCCAGGCCCATGGCCAGCAGGTTTTTCACCAGCACGGTGCGCGCCGGCTTGAAGTCGGCCAGCGCCCAGTTCTTGGCCGTCTGGTAGATGGCGCCCAGCAGCGCGCCCGACAGCAGGCGCGGCGACAGGCCGTTGGCCGGCCTGGCCGGCAAATCGGCGCAGATCACCTGTTCGATCAGGTCGGTGGACAGGTCCAGCCGGTGGCGGTAAGTGGCGTTGGCCGCCTCGCTGGCGCCCTCGATCTCCATCAGCACCAGTCGCGCGCGCGCCTTGTCGGCCGCCACGGCCGCCAGGTAGGCGTCCAGCGCGGCCAGCATGCGGTCATGCGGATTGGGCGCGGCGCGCGCCACCTTGGCCGTCACCTTGGCCAGGATCGTGTCGGCCGCCTCGTTGTAGGCGCTGCACAACAGTTCATCGAAATTGCTGAACGATTCGTAGAAATAGCGCTCCGTCAGCCCCGCCTCGGCACACAGCATCTTGAGCGTCGTGTGATGGTAGCCGTGGGTGCCGAAGCAGTGGATGGCGGCCGCCAGCAGGCGCTGGCGGCGCTCGCTCACGCGCTGTTCATTGCTGGCGCCACGGTACACCCGCTCGCCCTTGGCCGCTTCCGCCGCCGTCGTGATTTTCATCTTGCCGCTCATGTCGTCGCGCTCTCATTGGTTTGACATCGTCCAATGTCACTATCGGATCTATGTTGACATTGAATAATGTCAATTGTAAAGTCATTTTACTGACATTGAGTAATGTCAGATAACGATAACTGGAGGCGGCGACATGGAGACGATGGCAAGCGGCGAGGGTGTGGACAACGGGCCCGTACCGGTTCTGGAAGTGGCCGTGATCGGCAGTGGCTTTTCCGGCCTGTGCATGGGCATCAAGCTGCGCGAGGCGGGCATCAGCAATTTCGCCATCCTGGAGAAGGACGCCGTGTTCGGCGGCACGTGGCGCGTGAACCACTATCCGGGCGCGGCCTGCGACGTGCCCAGCCACCTGTATTCGTTCTCGTTCGCCCAGAACGCGGACTGGAGCCGCAAGTTCCCGGCCCAGGCCGAACTGCTGCGCTACACGGAGCACATCGCCCGCCACTACGGCCTGATCGAGCGCATCCGTCTGGGCACGGCCTTGCTGGCGGCCGACTACGACGCTGCCAGCGGCTGCTGGCAGCTCACCACCAGCGGCGGCCAACTGACGGCGCGCAACCTGGTGATCGCCACCGGCGCCCTGTCGCGCCCGGCCATGCCGACCGTGCCGGGACTGGAGAACTTTCGCGGCAAGGTGTTCCACTCGGCCCACTGGGATCACGACTACGACTTGCGCGGCAAGCGGGTGGCCGTGATCGGCACGGGCGCCAGCGCCATCCAGTTCGTGCCCGTCATCGCCGGCCAGGTGGCGCAACTGGACCTGTACCAGCGCACGGCGCCGTGGGTGCTGCCCCGGCCCGACCGCGCCATCACGGCCGTGGAACGGTGGCTGCTGCGCCGGGTCAAGCCGCTGCAGGCGCTGTACCGGGGCCTGACCTATGTGCGCTACGAAGCGCGCCTGCTGGCCTTCGCCAAGTGGCCGTGGCTGATGCGGGCCGTGGAGTGGCACGCGCGGCGCCACATCGCGCGCCAGATCCCGCACGACGCGGCGCTGCGCGCCAAGGTCACGCCCACTTACCGGGCCGGCTGCAAGCGGCTGCTGCTGTCGAGCGATTACTATCCGGCCCTGGCCCGCTCCAACGTGGCCGTGATCACGGACGGCATCGCCGAAGTGCGGGCCGGCAGCGTGGTGGGGCGCGATGGCCGCGAGCGGCCGGTGGACGCCATCATCTACGGCACCGGCTTCGACGTCGAGCACGCGCTGGGCCCGGTGGCCGTGCGCGGGCGCGACGGCGTGCTGTTGAGCGAGGCGGCGCGCGGCGGGCTGGAAGCTTACAAGGGCGCGGCCATCGCCGGCTTCCCCAACCTGTACATGATCATCGGCCCCAACACTGGCCTGGGCCACAACTCCATGATCTACATGATCGAGGCCAATGTGCGCTACGTGGTGCAGGCGCTGGCGCTGCGCCGCGCGCGCGGGCTGCGCGCGGTGGAAGTGCGGGCCGACGCCAGCCGCCGCTACAACGACCAGTTGCAGCGGCGCCTGCGCGGCACCGTGTGGAGTTCCGGCTGCAAGAGCTGGTACCTGACCAGCGGCGGCCGGAACAGCACGCTGTGGCCGGGCTTCACCTTCGAGTATCGCCGCATCACGCGCCAGTTCGACAGCGCCGCCTACCGGCTCGACGGCGCGGCCTGAATCCGGCCCATGGCACGGGTGGGGCAGTGGCGGCCCGCGGCCGGCGCATCACGCCGCGTCGGCGGGCGCCGGCGCGCCGGGCGCCGGCGCCGGCGGAACGCCGCCCGCCGCCAGTCGCGCCAGCAGCGCCTCCACCGGCGCCGCGCGCCCGTACAGGTAGCCCTGCATGCAATGGCAGTGGTGGCCGATCAGGAAGTCGGCCTGGGCCTGGGTCTCCACGCCCTCGGCCACCACCCGCAACTTCAGGTGGCGCGCCATGTCCAGGATGGTCTGCACCAGCGCGCCGCTGCCCGCGTCATGCGGCGCGTCCGTCACGAAGCTGCGGTCGATCTTCAGTTCGTACAGCGGCATGCGGCGCAGGTAGGCCAGGCTGGAATAGCCGGTGCCGAAATCGTCGATGGAAAAGCGCAGTCCCAGCGCGGCCAGCGCGTGCATGCGTTCGATGGTGGCGTCCATCTTCTCGACCAGCAGCCCTTCCGTCACTTCCAGCACCAGCATGCTGGCCGGGGCGCCGCTGGCGGCCAGCGTGGCGCGCACCTGCTCGACGAAGCCGGCCTGGCGGAACTGGCTGGGACTGACGTTGACGGACAGGGTCAGCATGTGGCCGGCCCGCGCCAGCCGCAGCGCGGCGGCGCAGGTCTGCTCCAGCGCCCACTGGCCCAGCTGCAGGATCAGGCCCGACTCTTCGGCCACGGGAATGAACACGGACGGCGGCACGGCGCCGCCGCCGGGCAGCGGCCAGCGCATCAGCATTTCCGCGCCCACGGTGCGGCCGTGGCGGTCCACCTGGGGCTGGGCGTGCATCTCCAGCCGGCCCGCCGCCAGCGCGGCGGCCAGGTCGCGTTCCATGTCGAGCCGGCGTTCCACGTCCGTCTGCATGGCCGTCTCGTAGAACGCGACGCCGTTGCGGCCGTCGGCCTTGGCGCGGTACATGGCCGTGTCGGCCTCGCGCAGCAAGTCGAGCGCGTTCTGGCCGCTTTGCGGCAGCAGCGTCACGCCGATGCTGGCCGAGCAGCTGTAGCGCTGGCCGTCGATCTCGAACGGGGTGGCGATGGCGGCCCGGATCTTGTCGGCCACCGTGCGCGCGGCCAGCGTGGCCGCCTCCAGCGCGACGGCCAGGTGCGGCAGCACGACGACGAATTCGTCGCCGCCGATGCGGGCCACCGTGTCGGCCTTGCGCATCAGCGGCAGCAGCCGTTCGGCCACGGCCCGCAGCAGCGCGTCGCCGGTGCCGTGGCCGCGCGCGTCGTTGATGAACTTGAAGCGGTCCAGGTCGATGAACAGCACGGCGCTGTAATGGCGGTCGCGGGCGCTGGCGGCCAGCAGCGTGTCGATGCGGTCGATCAGCAGGCGCCGGTTGGGCAGGCCGGTGAGCACGTCGTAGAACGCGAGACGGTGGATGTCATCGTTGACGGCCACCAGGTGGTTGCGGCTTTGTTCCAGCGAGGCCGCGCTGGCGGCCAGTTCGTCGAGCGAGCGGGCCAGGTGGCGCAGCAGCACGGCGCACGACAGCGTGAGCACGGCGGCGATGAACAGGAAGTTGAGGGCGATGATGAACGAGCGCAGCATGCCGTAGGCGGGCAGGCCCATCACCTGCAGGCCGGCGTCGGCCCGGTAGCCCAGGGCCAGCACGGTGGCCGTGGTCAGCGCCAGCATGCACAGGGCGCTCCGGAAACCCAGCAGCAGCGCGGCCAGCACGGGTATGGCCAGCAGGTAGATCTGGCTGATGGGGCCGACCTTGAGCAGCAGGCCCACGCCCACCACGTAGATCACGGCCAGGAAGTGCCACACGCGCGTGGCGTAGGGCAGGCGCCGCAGGCGCCAGATGGCGCCGATCCAGACGATGGCGCCGACGTCGATGGTGGCGATCAGCCAGATGCCTTCGCGCGCGGCCAGCAGCGCGCTGGGGATGGCGGTGGCCACCCCCAGCACGAACACGATCAGCAGCAGGCGCGCGAGGATTTGCGCGCGCCAGTGCGCGAGGGCGGCGGGCGCAGCCACGGTATCGGCCTCCAGGGTATGCGGACGGGAGCTTCACTTTCGCTACCGATGGTACTGGCAAACGCCCGGCATGTCACCATGACAATTGTCCCGGTTGACCTCGCTTGTGGGCGCGTGGTGGGCGTGCGCCCGCCCCTCAGTCGCCGGCGCTGACGCTGCCGATGCCCTGCACCGACTTGTTGATCACGCGCGGGTGGCCGTAGTAGGACAGCGAGCCCATGCCGCGCGCGATGGCGTTCAGGGTGTCGCGCGCATACACGCTGACGGCGCCCACGCCCTCGAAGTTGACGTCCACCCGCTCGGCCTGCAGCGCGTGGGTGTCGACTTCGCCCACGCCCTTGGCGGCCAGCCGCAGCAGCTTGACCTTGCCGTTGGCCACCAGGTGGCCGGCGCCCAGGTAGCTGACGTCGAGCCGTTCGCCGGCCACCCGGTTCACGATGGTCTCGCCGGCGCCTTCCACCTTCAGCCGGCTCAGCGAGGGCAGGTTGATGGCCACGTGCGGATGGCCGTTGCTGGCCTGGCCGCCGTGGCGCTCGGGCAGCGAGATGGTCAGCTCGTTCTGCACCACCTCGGTCTTGAGCTGGGACACGAAGTCGTCGCTGCCGCTGACGGTCACCGATTGCGGCTGGCCCACGTTGACCGTGATGCTGATCGGCCCCTTGCAGTTGATGGCGATGAATGGCGCCAACTGGCGCACGCTGTCGGCGGCGCCGGCCGGTGCCGGCAGCAGCGACAACGGGACCAGCACGGTGGCAAGCAGGGGCAGGGACAGGGACAGGCGGCACATGGAACGCTCCTTGTTGGGTACAAATACAACATTATTGTTATGGCATCCAGCCATTGTACGGCGTGCCTGTGGCGCCGGGGCGCGCGCTGCGACGAAGCGCGCCTTTGGCGGGATGAACGGCCGTCACTTGCAAAAAGTATGTTGCTGTTTAGCTACGTTTTCATGTTATTTTAAAACTAATCGGCATTTCGGCGCGGGCGCCGCCTTGGCTATACTCGACCTGGCCGGGCCGGCGCTGCTCACTTCTGTTTCACTAGTTACCCACTGCGAAGGAATGACATGGAACACGTACACGCTGCAGGCTTGTCCCAGATCGACCGTTGGCAAAAGAACCGCCAGAAGGCGTTCAAGGCCATCCCGCCCGAGGGGCGCATGATCAAATACCTGGGCAAACAATTCATGGTCTACCCCGGCACGTTCTGGCCATTCACGGACAGCCAGCCGCTCGTGCGCCAGCTGCAGGTGGACCCCGGCGACGCCGTGCTCGACGTGGGCACGGGCTCGGGCGTGATCGCCGTGCACGCCTGCTACGCGGGCGCGGGCCGGGTGCTGGCGCTGGACGTGAACCCGTCGGCGCTGCGCAGCGCCACCTACAACGCGGCCTTGCACGGCTTCGAGGACGTGATGGAAGTGCGCGAATCGAATTTGTTCCAGAACGTGGGCGACGAGCAGTTCGACGTCATCACGGCCAACCTGCCGTTCCGCGACAAGCCGGCCCACGACGTGGTGGCCCGTTCGCAGTGGGACACCAATTTCGAAACCAACACCGGCTTCTTCGAGCAGGTGGGGCGCTACCTGAAGCCGGGCGGGCGCATCTACTTCGCCCAGGCCAGTTTCGGCGCCATCGCGCAGACCCGCAAGCTGGCCGAAGCCAACGGCTACAGCGTGCGCGAACTCGACAGCGCGGCCGCCGACAAGGCCGAGATGAAAAAATTCTTCGTGTACCTGATCCAGCGCGCCGCGCCGGTTCGGCCCGCATGAACGGGCTGATCGACGCTGTCAATTCGATCCGCGCCGTGGCGCCGTCCGAGCTGGGCGGCGCCGTGCGCCAGGTGGCCGTGATCCTCACCAGCCCACGGTCCGGCTCCAGCCTGCTTACCAGCGTGCTGGCGCGCCACCCCGGCATCGCCACGCTCGATGGCGAAATCGAACCCTACCTGGCCCTGACCGGCAACGGCTTTGGCTATTCCAGCAACAGCGACGCCATCGGCACGCTGGCCAACCGGGCTGCCCTGGCCGATTGCGTGCTCGACGACCTGACCGTGGCCGATAACGGCCCGCCCGACCTGGACCTGATCAAGCGGCGCTGGCGCAACCGGCTGCTGCTGCAATTTCCGTCCGTGTTCGCCCAGCCGTCCGAACTGCGCCGGCTGGGCCAGTCGCTGGACGAGGCCGTGACGGCCAGCGCGGCCCAGCGCTGCGGCGGCGAGCGGGCCTGGCAGGAATACGTGCTGGGCAAGGTGTTCCGCCACGACGGCTGGCGCATGGCCTATTACGACGGCATGGCGCGCGACGGCGCGGCCGGCGGCTTCGACGTGCCGCTCAAGCTCGAGGAGCCGCCATTCGTGATGCCGCGCCACCAGCGGCGCCCGTTCGGGGCCGATGACGCGGCCAGCAAGGTGTTGCTGTTCAAGACCCCGCCCGACGTCTACCGGCTGGGCCTGTACCGCCAGCTGTTCCCCAACGCCGACATCAAGTACATCCACCTCACGCGCGGCTACGCCCAGGCCGTCAACGGCCTGATCGACGGCTGGCAGTCGCCGGTGGGCTTCTTCTCGCACGACCTGCGCTGGGCCGGCGTGGACTTGCGCATCGTCGGCTACACGGACGTGCTGCCGTTCGGGCGGCGCTGGTGGAAGTTCGACCTGCCGCCCAACTGGCGCCAATTCACGGCCGCGCCGCTGGAGCAGGTGTGCCTGAACCAGTGGCTGTCGCCGCACCGCGCCGTGCTGGAAGCGGGCGTGCCGGCGCTGCGCTTGCGTTTCGAGGACTTCCTGGCCGACCCGGTGGCCGCCATGGGCCGTGTCACGGGCTACCTGGGCTTGCCGCCCATGGCCATGCAGGCGCAACTGCCGGTGACCATGGCCACCGAGCAGCCGGCCCGCCAGCGCTGGCGCAAGCGCGAGCAGGCGCTGCTGGCGCTGGGGCGCCAGGGCGAGGTGGCGGCCATGATGGACGCGCTGGACTACGGCATGGACCCGGAGGGCTGGCTATGAAGCGGCGCCTGCTCGTGCCTTTCCTGATGGGCCAGCGGCGCGACGGCCTGGCCCGCGTGTGTGAACTGGACCGCCACGACTGGCAGGTGGTGCAGGTGGACGAATGCCAGGCCACCACCATCGCCGACCGCGGCGAGCAGATGCGCAGCATGGGCAAGGTCTATGGCCGGCTGGCGGCGGCCGTGCGCGACATCGTGCGGGCCGGCGACATGCCAGTCAGCATCTCGGGCGACTGCGTGTCGTCGCTGGGCATGCTGGGCGGGCTGCAGCAGGCTGGCCGCCCGCCCGAGCGCATCCTGTGGCTGGACGCCCATGGTGACTTCCACACCTGGAACACCAGCCAGACCCGCTACCTGGGCGGCATGCCGCTGGCCATGCTGGTGGGCCGGCCCGACCGCCGGCGCGACAACCGCGACGCCATCGGCGCGCTGCGCTCGGCCGTGGGCGTGACGCCCTTCCCCGAGCAGCGCATCGTGCTGTCGGACGCGCGCGACCTCGACCCCGGCGAAGCCGAAGCGGTGGCCGCCTCGGGCCTGGTCCAGTGCGAAATCGGCGCTATCCTGCGCCACCTGTCGCCGGCCGAACGGCTGTACGTGCACTTCGACACGGACGTGATCGATGCCGAGGCCCAGATGCCGGCCTTGAAATACCACGTCAAGGCCGGGCCCAGCCTGGCGGACATGGGGGCGCTGTTCCGCGCGCTGCGCGGCTACAACATCGTGGCCGTCTCCGTGTCGGCCTGGCACGAGGAAAAGGACGTGGAGAACCGGGCCGCGCTCGCTTGCCTGGAACTGCTGCGCGAACTGGACCCGGTGCCGGACGCGGCGGCGCCGCCCGATCGCGAGCCGGCGCCGCCCATGCTGCGCGCGCTCACGCCGGAACAGTGCACGTTGCCGGCGCCGCATGGGGCATGGGAAGGGGTGTCGGCCAGCTAGCGTCTGGCCCTGGTCCGCGCCACCTTGGCGGGATGTGGTAATTTGCGTATTTTCAACATTGATCAAGATGCTATCCTGTGCGCCCCTGGCCGCGTGCGGCCGCAAACGGAGCAGATGATCACGTGACCGACGCAGCCACACCGCTATTCCGCCAGGCCCGTGCGGCCGACATCGCCGCCATGTCGGCCATACGCCTGAGCGTGACTGAAAATGCCCTGTCCAACCCGGCCCGCATCACGGAGCGGATGTATCGCGATTACCTGGCAGCGCTGGGCCGCGGCTGGGTGGTGGAAATGGACGGGGCCGTCGTCGGATTCTGCTACGCCGACAAAACGGACTGCTCCATCTGGGCCCTGTTCATCGCGCCGGGACACGAGGGCCGGGGCTATGCCAAGGCCTTGCTGCGGCTGGCCGTTGACTGGCTGTTCGCGCTGGGCGCGGACCAGGTGCGCCTGAGCACCGGCGCCGGCACGCGGGCCGAGCGCTTCTATGCCACGCAAGGCTGGACGCGCGAACTGGCCGACGACCAGGACGTGTTCTTCCGGCTGGCGCGGCCCGCCACGCCTATGCGCCGCGCGGCGTGAGGCCGGCCGCATTGGCCAGCCTTACCTGTGGCCACCCGCGCCGCGGTGCCGCATGGCGCGGGCCGGTCCCTGCACACTGTTTAGTAGGAATTCAATGAGATTGCTGAAAGTCGCGGCGCTGGCCGCCTGTTCCTGGTCTGTCATCTGCGCGGCCAACGCGGCGGAAATCTGTACCGCGATCGCGAACGTCGAGCGTGGCGATGTCGTGCTCGAACGTGGCGCCTGCCAGGAGCGCGTGACGCCGGCCTCCACGTTCAAGCTCGCCATCAGCCTGATGGGCTATGACGCCGGCTTCCTGCAGGACGAACTGCATCCCGTGCTGCCCTACCGCAAAGGCTATGTCGACTGGCGCGCGTCGTGGTTGCACCCGACCGAGCCGACCAAGTGGATGCGCGATTCCGTGGTCTGGTATTCGCAGCAGATCACCACGGCGCTGGGCAAGGACCGTTTCGCCGCCTACGTCAGGCAGTTCCAGTACGGGAATGCCGACGTCACGGGCGATGCGGAAAACGATGGCTTGACCATGTCCTGGATCGGCTCGTCGCTGCGCATTTCGCCGCTGGAGCAACTGGCGTTCTTGCGCAAGCTGGTGAACCGCCAGTTGGGCGTGAGCCAGCACGCCTACGACATGACGGCCGCCATCACGCACTACGAGATAGCGCCCGACGGCTGGGACATCCATGGCAAATATGGCGCCGCGTCCGGCTATGGCTGGTATGTCGGCTGGGCCGCCAAGGGCGCTCGCACGGTCACGTTCGCGCGCCTGATCCGTAAAGAGAAAACCGATCCGCAAGAAGTGCCGGCCGGCGTGCTGGCGCGCGACGCCTTCATCGCCGAGTTTCCGGCGCTGATGGCCAGGCCGACGCGCGGATGACTTTCGGGCCGCCGGCGCGGTATGCTGTGGTTAACGAAACCTTGCGCTGAGCGGCGCTGTGGCGCATGGACGGTGTCGTGGCCAGTGGCCGCGCCTGACACTTCCGGGAGAATGACTATGCCCTTCAAAAACATTGATGGCTATGAAGTCGAGTGCACGGGGGAATTGCTGGAGGGGACCAAGCTGTGGGGCGCCTATGTGTGCATCAACGCACCGTCGAATAACCCCATGCACATGCATACCATCTATCCCAAGCGGCGCGTGTCGGTGGAACTGACGTTGGCGGACCGGGCCGCCGCCGAGGCGGAGGCCGAACGCGCGGCGGCGCGCATCTTGCAGGAACTGCGCCCCTAGCGCGTTCCTGGCGCGTCACGCCGCCTGCAATTCCTCGTACAGGGCCAGGAATTCCTGGCTCAGCTTGTGGCGCGCGTCCAGGTGGATCATGGGCAGGTTGCGGTCGTGCGATTCGCGGATGCGGATCGAGCTCGACAGCTTGTTGTCCAGCACCGGCAAGCCTTCCTCCTTGAGTTCGTCCACGAGGCGCTGCGGCAGCAGGGCGCGCGGCTGGAACTGGTTGACGACGATGCCTTCGATCTCCAGCCCCGGATTGTGGTCGGCCTTGATCTCGGCCACGTTGTTGATCAGCGTGTACAAGGCCTGGCGCGAGAAGTCGTCGCAGTCGAACGGGATCAGACAGCTGTCGGCCGCGATCAGGGCCGACTGGGTGAAGAAGTTGTAGGCCGGTGGCGTGTCGACGAAGATTTCATCGAAGTCCTTGCTCAGTTCGTTGAGCGTGTCGCGCAGCTTGTAGATTTTGTGGCGCGATTCCAGCTTCGATTGCAAGTCGCCCAGTTCCGGATGGGCCACCATCACGGACAGGTTCTCGAACGGCGTTTCGTGCACGTACTGGCTGGCCGCCTTGGCGAACATGGAAAAACTCAGCAGCTGCTCGAAATAGGCGCCCATGGTGGGCGCCACGTCGTCGGCCGCCTGGCCCAGCAGGTAGCGGCTGGCATTGCACTGTGGATCTATGTCGATCAGCAAGGTTCGCTTGCCCTGGTGTGCCGCGATGGCGGCCAGGTTCACCGCAATGGTCGATTTACCGACGCCGCCTTTCTGATTGAAGATCACACGTTTCATCTGCTGGTCCATGAGTGGATGGGAATGCAACGATTCTAGCATGGTGCGATGCAGCAACGAATGCTGCGGCGATCCTGCATGTAGCAATTTGATCACACCGGCGCTGCGCGCCGCGCGTCAATGTGCCAGGGCGGTGATGGGGGCGGAGCCGGCGGCCACCGGGCTGGCTTCGGGCGCCGTGGCGGCCAGCGGCGGCTGGCAGGCCGCGATCCAGTCGTGCAAGGCCCGTCCCAGCACGCGCAGGCGGGCCGTTTCCACCTGGCGCCGCTTGTACGCCTCGTGGCTGGCCGGGCCGCTCAGGCTGCGCTCGTGGCTGGCCTTGTCCATCAGCTGGATCTCGTATTCGAAGAAGAACCCTACATCGTAATTGCCGATGTCGGCGCCCGGGTCCGGCTGCAAATGGATCATCTTGCGCACCGTGACCTGGATGCTGTTGAAGCCGGCGCCACTGTGCGGGTTGTCGCTGCGCGTCTGCGGCTTGGCCAGTTGTGCCATTTCCTCGTCCATGCGCTGCAACAGCTGTTCCGGGTAGCCGTCGCTGTGCTCGAGCACGGCACGGTACTTGCTGAACACTTGCTTGGCCGCCTCCAGGTCGAGCAGGGTGTTGCGGGTGCGCTGGGCGTCCACGTTGGTGACCGACAGCAGGTGGGCGCGCTGCAAGGTGCGCAGCGCGAGCAGGCATTCGAAGCGGGTGTTGAAGATCAGCCGCACGCCCAGGTGGTCATAGATGTCGGCCGCCAGGTAGCCGGCTTTCTGGAGCAGCTTGAGCAGGATGCTGTGGCGGCCCTTGTTGTTCTTGCGCTCGAACTGCAGCAGCGGCAGGCACACTTCGCCGTCCGTGAGGAAGTGGTGACCGCTGTCGTCGCAATGGATCACCTCGTCCAGGCTGGCAAACACCTGCTCGCGGATGGTGGAAAAGTGGCGCAGCTTGAGGTTGTTCTCGAGGTAGAAAATGCCGTGCATGACCTTGAGCACGGCGCACGACCACATGCGCAGCAAGTCCGAATGTTGGCCCCGCATGGAAGCGTACACCAGCAGTTGCAGCGGATCGTCGGGCGCGGCCACGGCGGCCGGAATCAGCTGGGCCTGGCTCGGTTCGAGGAAGGTGTGGATGATGAAATCGACCGCCTCGCGATGCACGCGGGCGATGTGGGCCGGGGCGGCCGGCTGGTCCAGGTCGAAGCCGTATTCGCGCACGAACTGGCGCGCGTCATGCAGGTTGCGCAAGGCCAGGGCGCCCAGGTCGATCGCCGACACGCCGTTGGCGATCGCGTTCAGATAGCTCCAGTTGAGCGAAAACTTGTGCTTACTTTTGAGCGAGGCGCGTAGTTCTGTCATGGCACGCGGGCAGGAAGCAACAATCTGCCCCACCGCGCCAGTCTCCATGGCACTGGTGGGGGCATCGACTTGCATACGACTTGCCATATGCGCGTCCATTTCAGTATTGCAGCCTGCCGTGCGGCAGTCAATCTAACCGACGAACAACTTATATTGCCCCGCACAAAAATCGGGGACGTAACGCGGTTTTCCCTGAGAGAAAAACCGTGTTACGTCCCCGATTTTGCTTTGAGGATAAATCGTGTTACGTCCCCGTTTTTTACGTTCCCGTTTTCACAGGGCGTGCTGCAGGATGGCGCGGCTGACTTCCAGCGTGACGTCGCGCCGTTCACCGAGCTTGCTCATGCCGTGCGCTTCCAGCTGGGCCAGCACGGCTTCCACCGCCTCCTGGCCCAGGCCGTAGTCAGCCAACCGGGTGGGGATGCCCACGCTTTCGAAGAAGGTGCGGGTGCGCTCGATGGCGGCGTCGATGCGCTCCTCCTCGCTGCCGGCCGTGATGCCCCACACGCGCGCGCCGTACTGCAGCAGCTTGTCGCGCTTGCTGTCGCGCCGCACGTGCAGCAGGGCCGGCAGCACGATGGCCAAGGTGCGGGCGTGGTCGATGTTGTAGAGCGCCGTCAGTTCGTGGCCGATCATGTGGGTGGCCCAGTCCTGCGGCACGCCGGCGCCGATCAGGCCGTTCAGGGCCAGCGAGGCGGCCCACATCAGGTTGCTGCGGGTGTCGTAGTCGTCGGGCGCGGCCAGCGCGCGCGGCGCGATCTCCACCAGCGTTTGCAGCAAGCCTTCGGCGAAACGGTCCTGCGGCAGCGCTTGCGCCGGGTAGGTCAGGTACTGCTCCGTGGTGTGGACGAAGGCGTCCACCAGGCCGTTGGCCACTTGCTTCACGGGCAGGGTGTAGCTGCGGGTCGGGTCCAGGATGGAGAACTTGGGGAACAGGTGTTCGCTGCGGAATGGCTGCTTGGTGTGGGTCGCCTTGCGCGTGACGACGGCGCCGTTGTTCATTTCCGAGCCGGTGGCCGGCAGCGTCAGCACGGCGCCGAACGGCAGCGCGCGCTGGACCACGGCGCCGCGGCTGCTGGCCACGTCCCAGGCGTCGCCGTCGTACACGGCGGCGGCGGCCACGAACTTGGTGCCGTCGATGACGGAACCGCCGCCTACGGCCAGCAGGTAGTCGAGCCGTTCGGCCCGTACCTGGGCGATCGCGCCTTGCAGCGTCTCGAAGCTGGGATTGGGTTCGATGCCGCCGAATTCATGCACCACGCGCCCGGCCAGCGCGGCCCGCACGTCGGCCAGCGTGCCCGTTTTTTCAGCGCTGGCGCCGCCGTACAGCAGCAACACGCGGGCCGTTTCCGGCACCAGCCGCGACAGGGTGGCCGTGGTGCCGGCGCCGAACACGATTTTGGTGGGGTTGTAATACTCGAAATTCAACATGGTGAGGTTCCTGAAGGCGTGGACTAAGTCAGTGCGCCATGCGCGGCCAGTGCGCGCGCGGCACGGGCAGTGTAGCAGGTGGGCGTCTTCAGCGTGCGGGGTGCGGCGAAACGGCCAGGGCCCAAGGCGGGGGCCGGGCGATCGGGGCCAGGACGGACGCGGCGCCGGGCGGACCGTGGTGGCCCGCGCCGGCGCCGGTAGTGGCGCGCGTTGCCGTCAGTGGTGCAGCGGCATGCTGGCGGCGGCGCCCGTCAGTTCGGGATGGAAGGCGCGGTCGCCAGGCGCCGTGTCCCAATAGGCACGGAAGCGGGCCACCTTGCCGTCCTTCAGGCTGAACACGTGGACCCAGGGGTTGTCGAACCGGCGCCCGGTGGGCTTGGCGATCCAGGTGGCGTCGCCGGTGACGACCACCGTGTCGCCCTCGGCGATGAACTGGCGCGGCTGGAAATAGATGGTCTGGACCGCCGCGTCCAGCCTGGCGAAGAATTGGGCGATGCCTTGCTTGCCGTGGTAGCTGCCGGCATAGGGCGTGTATTCGGAATCGGGACTGATCCATTCCGCGTCGTCGTGGTACAGCTCCATCAGCTTGCG
Source organism: Rugamonas fusca (assembly GCF_014042365.1). GTDB lineage: Bacteria > Pseudomonadota > Gammaproteobacteria > Burkholderiales > Burkholderiaceae_D > Rugamonas > Rugamonas fusca. Next base: position 30,157 of record NZ_JACEZS010000008.1, on the reverse strand, counting down.
GATGTCGCCGCTCTGGAACAGCTGGTAGCCTTGCATCACCAGTTGCTTGTTCTGTTGTGCATTCATGGCGTCTCTCCTGATCGTCGTCCGCCCCGCGACAGTCGCGGATGGTCGTGTCGGGAGTGTCCGATCAGATCAGCCTAGTTCGCCGGGGGCCAATGTCAAGGCGTGTGGCCGGGCGGACTGTGATGAGGGCGTGCGGCCATAGCGCCGCAGCGTGAATTGGCCTACAGTGAGGACTTGAGTGATGCACGCCACAGGAGCGCAGGATGACGCCCGAACCCATGTTGATCCGTCCCATGCACGCGCAGGAGCTGGACACCGTGCTGGACTGGGCGGCCGATGAAGGCTGGAATCCTGGCCTCAACGACGCCGCCTGCTTTCATGCGGCCGATCCGGGCGGCTTCCTGCTGGGCGTGGTGAACGGCGAGCCAGTCGCCAGCATTTTCGCGATTCAATACGGCACCACCTTCGGCTTCATCGGCGGCTACATCGTGCGGCCCGCATGGCGCGGGCGGGGACACGGCATGGCCCTGTGGCGGGCCGGTATGGCGCGGCTGGCGGGGCGCAACGTGGGCCTGGACGGCGTGCTGGCGCAGCAGGGCAATTACACCAAGTCCGGCTTCCAGTTGGCCCACCGCAATATCCGCTACGAGGCGTATGGCCGGCCCGGCGTGGACAATGAGGCCGTGCCGCTGGCGTCGCTCCCGATTGACGCGGTGCACCAGTATGACCGCGCCTGCTTCCCGGAGCAACGCAGCCGTTTTCTGCAATGCTGGATTACGCAGCCGGACTGCATCGCCGTCGGCATTCCGGGCGCAGCGGGCGGGCCGGGCGTGGCCGCCTATGCCGTGCTGCGGCCGTGCCGCAACGGCTACAAGATCGGCCCCCTGTTCGCCGACACGGCGGTGCAGGCCGAGACCTTGTTCCTCAATCTGCTGGGCCAGGTGACGCCGGGCGCGCCCGTGTATCTCGACGTGCCCGAGGCCAACCCGGCCGCCATGTCGCTGGCCGCGCGCCACCAGCTGCGGCCCTGCTTCGAAACGGCGCGCATGTACACCAAAGGCCAGCCGGCCATGGACATGGCGCGCCAGTACGGCATCACGACGTTTGAGCTGGGCTAGCGCCAGTTTGCTATGCTAGCGCCTTTGCGCCGGCCGGCGTTTGGGTCCGGCTGGCGTTCCCATAGACGGAGTGGTAAGCATGGTTTCCTTGCAGGAGCAGTTGTTAAAGGCCGGCCTGGTCGACAAGAACAAGGTCAAGAAGGTCAACCAGGACAAGAGCAAGCAGAAGAAAGAGGAGCGCCGCACGGGCACGCAGAGCGTGGACGAGGCGCGCCTGGCCGCGCTGGAAATCCAGCGCAAGAACGCGGAGCGTGCGCGCGAACTGAACGCGCAGCGCGACGAGGCGGCCACGCAGAAGGCCATCTACGCACAGATCGTGCAGATGGTGCAGAAGAACCGCCAGAACAAGGGCAAGGGCGACATCGCCTACAACTTCACCCATGGCAGCAAGATCGAGCGCATCTACGTGTCGGCCGACGTCCGTGAGCACCTGGTGGCGGGCCGTCTGGTGATCGTGTGCCTGGGCGATGCGGTGGAGCTGGTGCCGCGCGTGATCGCCGACAAGATCGCCGAGCGCGACGCGTCGCTGGTGGTGCGTGTCAGCAAGAGCAGCACGGCCGTCGATGAGGACGATCCTTACGCCGCCTTCCAGATTCCCGACGATCTGATGTGGTGACGGGCTGGCGCGGTCAGTTGAACGCGGCCGACCACAGCCGCTCGATGGCCGCTTCCAGTTCGGTATGAAAATCCCGTTGCAGCACTTGCAGCGCCGGTTGCTGTAACAGCGGGCGCAGCGCGTCGGGAAAGTCGAGCGCCTGCCACAGCCCCAGGGTCAGCGCATAGGTTTGCAGCAGCAGGGTGGCGCCCCAGCCGGGCGCGCGCGTGCCGCGTTCCAGCAGGGCGCCGGCCTGCGTCATCCCTTGCGCCAGGTTCAGCTTGAAGCGCTGCATGGCTTCCAGCGGCAGGTTCTTTTCCAGCACGGTGTTGCCCAGCGCGGCCAGTTGCAGCAGGTCGCCGCTGTCGCGCACCAGTTGCGTGTAAGCCCGCGCGAAGCGGGCCGCCGTGCCGGGCTGGTCCATGTCCAGCGCCGTCAGCAGCGGCGCCAGCGCCGCGAACAATTGCGCGAAGCTGTCTTCCAGCAGGGCGACGAAGATTTCTTCCTTGGTGCGGAAATACAGGTAGACCGTGCCCTTGGCCAGGCCCGCCGCGCTGGCGATATCGGCCACGGGCGGCAGGGCGTTGCGCTCGCGGTAGAGCTGGTGGGCGGCGTCGAGCAGCACGCGGCGGCGCTGCTCCCGGTGTTGCTCGGTCAGGACGGGGCGTCCCATGGGTTTCCTTAGCGTTAAATGGCTCCGGATTCTACAACGAATCGGTCGTGTCTCAGTTCTTCATCAACTGGTAGGCGACACGGCGTTGCGCCATGCGCGGCATGAGGCGGTTGCCCAGCACCGTGAGTGCGTTCAGCCAGCCCGGCACGATGGAGGCGCGGCCCCGGTCGAGCGCGCGCAGGCCGATGTGCGCCACGGCCGCGCTCTTCATCATCAGCAGGCGCTGGTACAGGGTGGCGCGCTGGCCGGACACGTCCAGGAAGCCGGTGGCGGAAATGCCGGGCGACAGCACGGTGACGGTGACGCCCTTGCGCTTCAATTCTTCGTGCAGCGCCTCGCCGAACAGCAATACGTAAGCCTTGGTGGCCGCATAGGCCGCATAGGTCGGCGTGGCCTGGTAGGCGCCGATGGACGACACCAGCAGGATCTTGCCACGGCCGCGCTGCGCCATGTCGTTGGCGAAGGCGTGGGTGAGCTCGGTCAGCGCCACCATGTTCAGTTGCATCATGTCGAGCGTGCGGGCCAGCGGCTGCTCCAGGAACGGGCCCCACAAGCCATAGCCGGCGTTGTTGATCAGAATGTCGATGCGGATGCCGCGCGCGTCCAGCGTGGCCTTGAGCGCGTGGGCCGCGCCCGGCTGGGACAGGTCCACGCTTTCAATCTCGCTCACGGTGCCGTGCTGGCTGGCCAGTTCGCGGGCCAGCGCCTGCATCGGTTCAGCACGCCGTGCCACCAGCACCAGCTTCGCCCCGCGCGCCGCCAGCAGGCGCGCGAAATCCACGCCGAAGCCGCTCGATGCGCCCGTTACCAATGCCCATTGTCCGGTCAGATCCTGTCTCATCGCCACTCTCCACGGTTAAATGACTGAAGGTCATAATATGGCTAGTTTAATGACTGGCGGTCAGTTGTCAACCGATGGGCTGAGAGGAGGGGTACTAAAATGCGGGCAGGGGAAGCGAACTTCCCCGCCGCCGGGAGGTGGATGATGAGCGAGGCGGCGCCGTCAGCGCTTGGGCAGCCAGGCCGGTTTGTTGTCCGTATGGAGCTCACGCTCGACAGGGCCGTCGTAGGGCGGCTCCAGCGTGCCCAGGGTGATCGCGATGCGGTCCGGCGCCTGGGTGCTGCGCCAGAACAGGGTGGAGCCGCACACGCTGCAAAAGCCGCGCCGGCCATGGTCGGACGAGGCGTATTCCGTCACCAGTCCGGCGCCCCGCTCGATCGCAAAGCCGGCGCTGGCGACGTTGGCGTAGGAGCCCGATGCCGCGCCATGCTGTTTCTGGCACATGGTGCAGTAGCAATGGCTGGCGTCGCGCACGGGCAGGGCGGCCCGGTAGGCCACGCCGCCGCACAGGCAGCTTCCGTGCAAATATTGCGGGTCACTCATCTGCGTGTTCTCCTGTTGCTGGCTGGATCGTATGGTCGGTGGCGCTTAATGTTATCAGAACCATACGATGGGCGCGTCAGTGTCCCCGGAAGGCCAGGCTCAGCAGCAGTGCGCTGGCCAGCACGAACGACATCCCTTTCCAGAACGCCAGCGGGTGGCGCTCGATCAATGGCAGGCGCTGGCGGCCGAGGAAGGCCCGGTTCGGCTGCTCCAGGTCGTACAGGAATTCGGCCACGTCGTCGTAGCGCCGCAGCGGGTCCGGGTGCACCGCTTTCTTGATGGCCTCGTCGACCCACGGCGGCACGTCGCGGTTGCGTTCCGGGGCCGGGTCATAGCGCAGCTTGCGCTGGGCCGCGCGGGTGCGGGCCTTGGGCACCTCGACGCCGTAGGGCAGTGTTCCCGTCAGTATCTGGTAGACCAGCACGCCCAGCGCATAGATGTCAGAGCGCGCGCTGCCATCTTCGCCGAGGAAATATTCCGGCGCCGTGCATTGCAGCGCGCCGGGCAAGCCGGCCTGTTCGGCGGGGCCGCAAAACTCGCTGATGCCGGCCACGCTGGCGGCGCCCAGGTCGATGATGGTGACCATGCCGGCGCCGTCGATCATGATGTTCTCCGGGCGCAGGTCCTGGTGCACCATGTCCAGCCGGTGCAGGGCGCGCAAGCCTTTCGCCACCTGGCCGACGATGCCGCGCACCATTGGCAAGCCGGGCCGGGGGTGGTCCTGCAGCCATTGCGCCAGGGTCTGGCCCTCGATGAATTCGGTCAGCACATAGAGGAAGTTGCGCGTGCGGCCGAGCACGACCGGCTTGAGCACGTGCGGGCTGTGGATGCGGCGTGCCACCCATTCCTCCATCAGGAAGCGTTCGATATAGGCCGGATCGTTCTGCAGGTCGATGGCAGGCGCCTTGATGACCAGGTGCTGCCCGCTGTCGGGGTCGTGCGCCAGGTAGATGTGGCTGCGGCTGCTGCCGTGCAGTTCGCGCACGATCTTGTAGCCGTCGAACATCTGTCCGGGCTCCAGCAATGGCGGGAAGGGCAGCATGGCGTAGCGCCGCACCAGCTCGTTGACCTCGGGGCTGGGCAGCGCGTCGATGCGCACCAGCTGCACGGTCAGGTTGTCCGGGCTGCCGCGCCGGTAGGCTTCTTCGACGATGGCTTGCGCGGCCAGGTCCAGCTGCTGCGGCGTGGCGGTGATGGCGGCGGCGATGGCGGCGCCGTCGACGTATTCATAGACGCCGTCCGTGGCCAGCACGAACAGGTCGCCCGCTTCGACGGGCACGGTGCGGTAATCGATGTCGAGCTGGCTGTCCACGCCCAGTGCGCGGCTCAGGTAACTCTGTTGGGGCGAGACCTGGATGCGGTGGTCGACCGTCAGCTGTTCCAGCGTGGCGCCGTGCAGGCGGTAAATGCGGGTGTCGCCGACATGGAAGATGTGCGCCGTGGCCGACTTGATGACCATGGTGCTCAGCGTGCACACATAGCCCTGGTCCTTGTCGTAGCGGCCGCGCCCTTGCTGGGTCTGCGCGTAGAGCCAGGAATTGGTGGCCGCCAGCACCCGTTCGGCCGCGGTCTTGACGCTCCACGCGTCGGAGGTGCAGTAGTAGTCGTCCAGAAAGCCGGTCACGGCGAACTGGCTGGCGACCTGGCTGACATCGCTGCCGCTGATGCCGTCGGCCAGCGCGATGGCGATGCCCTTGTGGCCCAGTTGCGCGCCGCTGGCATGGTAGATGCCGTGAAAATCCTGGTTGACGTCCTTGCGTCCCTTGCAGGAGAACTGGCCGGCGGAAATGGTGAGTTGCTTGGACATGAAAGGGGATGCGCGCGGGCGGCGTTGGCGCCGGCCCGCGCGGCATGCGGCAGGCTCAGGCTGCCTTCTTGAGCGCGCGCTTGGGCAAGGTCTTGACGTGGGTAGTGTACAGGGTGAGGCCGGTGAAGGACAGGCCGCCCACCAGGTTGCCCAGCACGGTCGGGATCTCGTTCCAGATCAGGTAATCGAGGATGGAGAAATGACCGCCCATCAGCATGGCCGACGGGAACAGGAACATATTGACCACCGAGTGCTCGAACGCCATGGCGAAGAACAGCATGATGGGCATCCACATGGCGATCACCTTGCCGCTGACGGAGGTGGAGATCATGGCGCCGACCACGCCTGTCGATACCATCCAGTTGCACAGCATGCCGCGCACGAACAAGGTCAGCATGCCGTAGGCGCCGAATTTGGCGTAGCCCAGCGTGCGCGCCTCGCCGATGCCGGCGATGGTCATGCCGACCTTGCTCGGCTCGGTCTGGAAGCCGTTGGTAAACACGATGGCCATCAGCACGGCCACCGTCAGCGCGCCGAGGAAGTTGCCGACGAAGATGACGCCCCAGTGCTTGAACACGGCGCGCAGCGTGACGCCGGGGCGCTTGTCGAGCCAGGCCAGCGGGGTCAGGACCAGTACGCCGGTCAGCAGGTCAAAGCCCAGCAGGTACAGCATGCAGAAGCCGACCGGGAACAGGATCGCGCCCACCAGCGGGATGCCGGTCTGCACCGAGCAGTGGACGGCGAACACGGCCGACAGCGCCAGGATGGCGCCAGCCATGTAGGCGCGAATCAGTGCATCGCGGGTGGCCATGTAAATCTTGGACTCGCCCGCATCGACCATTTTGGTGACGAACTCTGAAGGTGCCAGGTATGCCATGTTGTTCCCTATCCTTAAATTATTATGTGATCAGTAAAGTATTTCGCGGTGCGGATACACTTCCTACGATCACCAAGCAATAGTTGGGCCTATTGGAATTGCGGCGGTTCCGGGCGCCGCGACGGTGCGGCGACGCATTGTTCTGGCGCGCGCGAGCGCGTCATGCACCATGGCGGGCCCGGCTGCATTGTTGTGGTGCGGCGGTGGGCATGTCTGCCCTGCGCCGTGTAAACAACAACGCCGATCCGCATAGATCGGCGCGTCGGTTTGAATATTCTTGGTGGTCCAGCGCGGAATCGAACCACCGACACAAGGATTTCAATTATTCTCTTCAGAAAGGTAGGCTGCTCGTAAACTTCTCCTGCAGTTACCGTATATCATGCAGCGGCATCATGAGCTTTCTCAAACCAGCGTCAAAATTCCTCGATTGATGAATGCATCGCGCTGTAATCGCAGTAAAATCGGTTGACCGAACGACGTCCTTGACGAGCGCCCATGCAGAACTCGCCGGGTGTGGCGCGAGGTAGGACCGGGCATTCAACGTACCAACCAGAAGCAGCTGGGTCACCCCATATCACGTCATAAAAACTGAAGACGCGATCCCAAGTGTTCAGCCAATTCGTTACGAAAGCCAACACGTGAACGAGCCTGACAAACGAACTGCTCATTTTGACGATGCCTTTATCGGTTGGCTGAGAGAATCCATCCGCTGGGCGGTACGCGCGCTGTCTGTTCTCATGATGCTGGTGATTTGGTGGTGAGTGGCGGACGTGATATATGAGTTGTACGAGCGCATGAGCGCGCATCCGTACATGTTGCTCAACATCAGCGACATCTTGGCTACCTTCGGAACGTTCATGGCGGTGCTAATCGCTATCGAGATATTCATCAACATCGTCAGCTACCTGCGCGAAGATGTGATCCATATCAAGATTATGCTGTCGACCGCCTTCATGGCTGTCGCGAGAAAAGTCATCGTGCTCGACTATAAAGAAACCGGGGCAGACTATGTCTATGCCACCGCCGCATTGATGCTCGCCTTAAGTGTGGCTTACTGGCTGGCTGTCGTGAGAAACCCAAGTAAGGCGCAACATGGAGAGTTATAGTCCCAGGGGAAGCGCTGGTGATCGATCTCACGCCTCGATCAGCTTAATCGCTTGACTTTCTATGATTATCGTCGGGCACGTTAAGAAAATAATCTGCGCGATGCCTGCGGATGCCTGTGGGCTCTGTTAATTCCAGCGTGTTTCGAACCGAAGAGCTCGATCATGTGGCAGCCACGATGGCCTGAACTGACGACAGTATTTCGTGAGATCATTTGCGCCCCGAGCGCCCGTGACGCCAGCCCCGTGTCCGGCTGAGTCGATTTCCGGAAAAGGCCGCTGATCGCGGGTCATCGATCAACTGTGGGGGAGTGCTTGTTTTGACACGGGGACAAAGGGTTGAGAAATGGCCGCAAACCCAGTAACCATGCGGCATAGCGACCAATTTCCTTACTGAGAACGTTTTGGCACGGAATGCTCAAAATTGAGTGAATTGTGCTGACTTTTGCTCTTTTTTTGACACCTCTACGGTACTTCTTCGCTAAAGAACGAGCGGGCATGTAAAGCGGCTCGTTCGCGCTGGCCTTGCGTTGAGTTGCAGATAGGCAGGTAAGCCAAGCCTTCTTGGCTTGCATGGCGCCGTAGCCTACAGCGTTATCCATCATACCCATCAGCAAATTTAAAGCGGAATTTTGATCTTTTCGTATGTTCATTGCAAAATTGCTTCCCTTAAAGCAACAATTTTAGCAATGAAACGAAATGGCTGTTTTTAGATTCTAACCAATTGTCACACTAGCCTAGTGCACGCAGAACAACGTCGATAGCGGCATCATCGCTTCCTTCCGACTTAACCAGGAACTCATAGAGAACTGTGATCACCGCCGGCCGCCGGTCTGCATCAATTTTTGCATCCCTAGTTTGTTCCCATGTGTCCACGGCTTTAATCGCAAGTTCCAGTTTGTGCATATCCACTTGGGAAGAACCTCGCACAATCGTCCCAACGACGGGTGCGGCAGGCCTTTGCTGAGAATCCTGGGTTGAAGGAGGCAAGTACTTGGCTGGTAGCCTGTAAAGGCGCCTAGTGCCTCCTATGCCGGTGGCCAGCTCAAACTCCCAGCCGTCACGCTTGGCCATAACGTTGACAGCTGCCCTGGTCGTGGGTAGCCCAGGTATTTTTAGTGCAGCGATCTCACTGGCCGACAGCAACTTTTCCACAATTCACTTCTCCAATTAAAAGTGGATTCGAATGCGCAACAAAAAAGCGCAGCAATCCACTTACAAATTCCCAAACAAATCAAACACCTATGCTAATTACATCCTCAAATTAGCAAATACACAAGTGGATTTTTAAGAATTCAGTTTGACCATCCAGTTAAACTCACTTACAATCCACTCATGGAGCCACCATATAGGAGTATCCCATGAGTGTATTGAACAATCAAAAAAAATCCAACCGAACTGACTGGCATAGAGCGGATGTGGTCGCTGCTCTTCATAAAAAGGGATGGTCGTTACGCGAGCTGTCCCGCCAAAATGGGTTGAGCGCAGGAACACTTAAATCCGCTTTGGACCGGCCTTATTTGAAGGCTGAGGAGATCATCGCGAGCGCAATCGGCGTCACTGCCGATGAAATTTGGCCACAGCGCTACGAAAAAAGGGAATTCAGCCCCGAGCTTCCTCCCAGCGTAGGCAAATCGAGAACGGCATCCTTTGAAGTTCAGGGAGCGATGTAATGCCGGCCTTGATAGTTAAGCAGCACTATAGCGCAGCGGAGTTGGCCAGCTATGCGCTCTCTAGTGTCCCAACCACACGTGCAGCATTGCGCGTCAAGGCCGAGCGCGAAAGATGGCCCTTTGTCGAAGTCGCTGGCCAAGGCGGTATTCGCCGCGAATATACTCCGCCGCCGTCAGTCCTGAAGGAAATTAGTGACAAGGCTATGAAGAGTGTCGTTGCCGCCGTAGAGCCTCGTCGCATCAAGGTCGGTCCGGAGAATCAAATCCCGCTGATCGCGACCGAAAGCCAGGCGCTGGTAGCCGATGCTCGGAAAGGCGTATTGCTGGCGCTGCAAACCCTGATGAATCGCTCTGGTTACGCGATGAAGAAGGCCGCGCGCGTCATGCTTGAAATGGCCCAGTCCGGCGAAGCCAACCCGCAGCTGGTCGCCATGCTCAAAGCGGCACGGGACGGACGCGGACGCCAAAGCCCTGACGGCCTGCCATCGGTGCGTAGCCTGATCCGCTTCGTGGAGTATGACCGCTCGTCCGCGCTGACCCCGCGCCATCGCGGCCGGGATATGTCGGTTCCGGACTGGGCGCCGACCTTCCTGGGCTATTACCAGAAACCGGAGAAGCCAACTGTGGAGCATGCCTACCGTATGTTCGCCACCGAGTGGGCGGCCAGTCAGGCCGGCGGCATGCCCAGCATTTGGCAGGTGCGCCGCTTCCTGGACAAGGTCGGCAAGGTTACGCTGGAAATGGGTCGCATGGGATCGCATGAAATCAAGTCGATCAAGCCATTCATCCGCCGCACTTTCGACACGCTGCTGCCCAGCGACGTGTACACCGCCGACGGCCACCGCTTTGACGCCGAGGTACAGCACCCGCTGCACGGCCAGCCGTTCAGACCGGAAATCACGTCCGTCCTTGACGTGGCAACGCGCCGCGCCGTGGGCTGGTCGGTCGGTCTTGCGGAGAGTGCCTTCGCGGTGCTGGACGCACTGCGCGATGCTGTTGTCAACGGCGGCATCCCAGCGATCCTGTACGTCGATAACGGCTCCGGCTACAAGAACGAGCTGATGACCGACGCCGGCACGGGCCTGATGGCGCGGCTGGGCACGGAAATGATCAACAGCCTGCCGTATAACTCCCAGGCGCGCGGGATCATCGAGCGGTCGCACAAGACGATCTGGGTCAATGCGGCTAAGCAGCTGCCAGGCTACATCGGTCACGACATGGACCGCCAGGCGAAGCTGAACACGTTCAAATTGTCCCGGAAAGCGATCAAAGCGCAGAAGGCCGGCGAGACGGTCGCCATGCCGCTGATCGGCTGGCCCGGCTTCGTTGAATTCTGCAAGTTGAAGGTCGACGAATACAACAACAGCCCGCACCGATCACTGGCAAAAATCACAGACCCCACCACCGGCCGGCGCCGCCACATGTCACCGAACGAGGCCTGGGAGCTGGCTGTCGCCAAGGGGTTCGAGCCGCACACGGTTCCAGACGACGAGCTGCGCCCGTTGTTCAGGCCACAGGTGCTGCGCACTGTCCATCGCGGTGAGATCGAGGTATTCGGGAACCGATATGCCTCGAAATACCTGGAGGAATTCCATACCGATCAAATGCGGATTGGCTATGACATCCACGACCCGGAAAAAGTGTGGGTGTACGACCCTGACGGCCGGTTCGTCTGCACCGCCGAACTCAATGGCAACAGCCGCAGCTACATCGCACCATCTGTAACGGATCGTGCCCGTGACAAGCGACTGGACGCAAAGATCAAGCGTCTTGATGTCAAGCACGACACGGCTCTGCGAGAGCGTCATGGCGCACCAGCGCTGGAGAACATGGAAAGCGTACACATTCCCGGTTTCATCAACATGACGCGCGACGAACTGGCGCGTTCAAGGCAAGCGCCCCTGGTTGATGTCACCGAGGTGAATTTCACCGACGTTGAGGTCGTCGCCGCCCAACCGATTGTGCCTGATGCGCCGGAATGGAGCGTGCCAAACACCCCGCAAGAGCGCTGGGACGAATGGCAACGGATGGAATTGGAAGGAGAACTGCAGGATCGCAGTGAGAAGCAGAAAAGATGGCGGCAGACGTATCAAGCCACCCCCGAGTTCCGCATGTACCAGCGCAAGTGCGCTTAATTAGAAAGGCACCAGGTAATGGACCAACAAGTCATCAGCCGCGCTTATCTCGAACAAGTGCGAGAGACGCGAAAAGCCCGCGCAGCTCATCGATTGAAGCAACGCATGGAACATATTTCGGGTCTCCGTCCAGTTCATTCGCCTGACGGCTTAGAAACTTCGGAATCGCATCCGACGGGAAGTGATGAGTCAGATCAAGCTGGCTTAGCAGCCACGCAATAACCATTTTCTGTGCTTCGATTTGCCCTTCCAGTTGTTCAAGTCGGTCGTCGGTAACGAGCATGAACTCATCCAGTTTTTCAGACATGCGGCATCCAGTAGCAAAACAGTAAAAGAAGAACGGCGGCACCAAACAGGCCGCCGCCGAACCAGCGCCAAGGCGCATAACAACACGATGCCGCTGCAACGGCGTCGGTCTAAAAAAGGAAGACGAAGTATGACGAATCTGAATCCCATGGTCAATCGCATTGCATCCATCTCCAATCTCGACCTGGTCGCCGTCGCCACTGAACGGCTGATTTCCCGCGTCGACGGTCTGCCGGGCATGGGCGTCATCTACGGCGAGGCCGGACGCGGCAAGACCATCGCCTGCACGGCTCTGGCCAACCAGTCGCGGGGCTACTACGTGCAGATGCGCAGCGCATGGAACCGCAAGGCACTGCTGGAGAAAATCCAGTTTGAAATGGGGATCAAACCAGCGGGCACCATCGCCCACATGCTGGACGTAATCTGCGAACAGCTGGCCGCCAGCCGCCGTCCTCTGATCATTGACGAGTTCGATTTCTGCCTGCGTAGCGACGGCATGGTGGAGCTGGTGCGCGACATTTACGAAGGCAGCCAGGGAACGCTGCTGCTAGTCGGCGAAGAAATGCTGCCGCAGAAGCTCAAGAAGTGGGAGCGCTTCCACAGCCGCGTCATGGCGTGGATACCTGCGCTGCCGGTGTCCGTCGCCGACGCGGCGAAGCTGGCTCCGATCTACTGCCCCAACGTGGCAATTTCCGCCGATCTGCTGGCCCACATCGTAGAACTGGCCCACGGGTCCGTGCGCCGCGTCAGCGTCAACCTGACGCTGATCCATGAACAGGCAATGATGCAGGCCGAAACCGAAATGACGCTGGCCAAGTGGGGCGACAACGCCCTGTACACGGGCGAAGCACCAAAACGTCGCGCAGCATAAGGATAGAACTAGATGTCAGCAACAAAGAACAAGCGCAAGCCAGTGGAAATGGAAATGGTTGGCGGCAAGGGCTCCCGGCAAATCGCCTGGGAAGCAATACGAAAGCATAGCGGCACTTTTACCTGTTTGGAAATTGCCCATAAAACGAAGATCGCTGAGGGCACTTTGTACACCTATATTCAAGGGCTGGAGAAGGCCGGATTCTTGACCGGCCACATGCCAGCCAACGCAACAATCGGTACGGCGAAAAAATGGGAGCTGGCACGTGACAACGGTATCGAAGCGCCACGTTTGACACGCGAAGGTAAGCCCATCGCCCAAGGCGCCGGCACCGAGGCGATGTGGCGCTCCATGCGCATCATCGGCGAATTCAACTTCCGTGACCTGGCGGCCTACGCTTCGACGTCCGGCACCCCGGTGGCGGAAGGCACCGCGAAGGCCTATATCAGCGCGCTCAATGCAGCTGGATATCTGGTGGTCACCAAGCCGGCCGCAATGGGCAAAGCGCCATCCCTGGCGCGCTATCGCATCGCTCCGGGCAAGAACACTGGACCGCGCGCGCCGATGATCCAGCGCACCAAGTCCGTCTACGACCCCAATATCGCCCAGGTCGTCTGGAAAGATGAGGAGAAAAGCCATGACGACCTCTGATCCGCGATGGCTGCAGCTCCTGCGGGATGAGGCCGAGAAAACGAGCATCGGCCGCGCCGCTCTGCGCGTGGGCTATTCGCGCACCGCCATTAGCCAGGCGCTCTCAGGGAAATACCCTGGCGACCTTGGAAAGCTGGAACGCATGGTGCTGGCCGCCTTGGAGCTGCCGATGGCCGTGGCCTGTCCATACCTGCAGCTGAACCTTCCGACCACCATGTGCCATGAGTTCGCCGCCAAGCGTGCACCGACACACAACCCCGTCGCCATGCAGCACTGGCGCGCATGCCAGCAATGCGACATGTACAGCGGAGAGGACAAATGAGCCACCAGTCCGCCCCTCAATCGCGCCCGCTTGAGCTTGTGCCAAACAAGTCGCAATCGAGTGCCCAGGTGTTCAACAGCACGCTGCTGCGCCGACTGCAGGTGACTAACCGATGCATCCGATGGTTGCGTAAAAACGGCGTTAAAGCCCTGCAAGTGGATGTCCATGCGGCCACCCCGACGGTGCTGGTGTCAGAACGGGCCGCCGTATGGCTGCGCCGTGAGGCATTCCGACGCGGGCTGCGCTGCTTCTCGGACCACACCGGAGGCTCCCTGTTTATCGATGACTGCGCACTGTCCTGGCGCAGCACCAAAACTTAACCATTTTTTCAACAGCAAGAAAGGCAACACATGAACGCAACCGTACAGAACCTGGACGTGCCGGCCGGCTTCCGCAAGAACGCACAAGGCCACCTGATCCCTGAGTCCACCATCAAACCCATCGACCTGACGCGCGATGCCCTGGTACAGGAGCTGATCGCGGCCGCCAAGGCATCCAGTCAGCAACTGGCTGAATTCAAGGCCCGTGTGTTCGGGGACGTGGCCGCATTTGTCCAAATGTCGGCAGAGGAATACGACGCTGTTGTCGGCGGCAAGAAGGGCAACGTGACACTGGTGAGCTTTGACGGCCGCTACAAGGTGAACGTGGCCAGCGCGGACAACATCTGCTTCGATGAGCGCCTGCAGGCTGCGAAGGCACTGATTGATGAATGCATCGCCGACTGGAGCAAAGATAGCGGCCCTGAAATCAAGGTGTTGGTGCAGCAAGCATTCGACGCCGACAAGGAGGGAAACATCAGCACCGGCCGCGTGCTGGGCCTGCGCCGCCTCGACATCAAAGACGAGCGCTGGCAGCGCGCCATGACCGCTATCGGGGAATCGGTACAGGTCATCGGCAGCAAGCAATACGTACGCTTCTATGAGCGCGTGGGCGACAGCGGCGAATACGCGCCAATTTCCCTGGACGTGGCCAAGGTATGAAGCTGCAGATCAACGACGCAGGAAGCTGGCGCCATATCTCGAACTTCGATGTGGTGGTTGAGGGAGAGGTCCGGGCGCGGGCCGCCCGACTTGCGTACGCGCTCAATGAGCGCTGCCGGCTCCGCATCCTGGGTGACGGCGGCGAGGTAAAAGCCTATTGCAGCGGTCCTCATTTCCTGTGGGAGGACAAGCACGACCGCTAAAACGAAAAGCGAAACCGGGTCAGCACGGCCCGGTCTGCCCGCCATGGTGGCCGGGCACTGATGAGCAACCAAGGAAATTTATGAAATTGAGCAAAGAGCAAAAGCAGGAGCTAACCGACAAGCTTTCCATGCCATGGGGCAGTGTCGAGTTGCTATGCGATGGTCGTCGGGTATCGCTGCAGGTGCGCAGGTTCAAGCAAATGACCTACCGGGTAATGACGTACGTCGATGGCGTATTTAAGGGCGCTTGGTGCATGGCCGAACCGGCAGTGCCAGAGCACAAGTTCATGCGCAAGTTGGTTCGGCCAAATCTCAGCCCTGCCAAACGGAAGGAAGCGGAGAAGCGCCTGGGTAAGCGTTACGTCGCCAAAGACCCGTACTTCAGCGGCTCCGTCACCGTCTACCTGCCAGACTGGTCGAGCGGAAAGACCGCGATCAACCACCTGTGCAAGGTCTGCGAATCCGTTGAAGTGGCACCGACCGATGAACTCGGAAGTTCCGCGCTCGATATCGACAGCCCTCAACAAAAACAGGTGCTCAACGCGCTGGAATTGGACTAAGAAATGAGCCGCAACGCCAATCTCGCGAAAATTCACATCGCCAAGAAGCAGCTGGCTATGGATGACGACACCTACCGCGCCATGCTGCTGGCGCATGGCGGCGTATCGTCGTCCAAGGACTTGACGCTGATCGGCGCGGCCAAGGTGCTGGCCCACCTGGAGCGCTGCGGCTTCAAGCCGAAGGCGTCGGGCGGTGGCAAGCGCCCGAATGCCGCCGCCGCCAATCGTGGGCTGCTAGGAAAGATCGAAGCCCAGTTGGCCGACGCGCGCCGTCCCTGGTCGTATGGTCACGGCATGGCGAAGAAGATGTTCAACATCGACAAGATCGACTGGCTGAACGCCGAGCAGCTAGGCAAGATCATCGCCGCGCTCAGTATCGACGCCAAGCGCCGCGCCGCACAGGTCGCGCGCGCATCTAAACCTTGAAGTGACAAACATGATGCAAACCGATTTCTCTCACTTGCCGATGAGCGCGCAGAAACTGATCGCGGTGATCGGCCTGCCAGCGACGTTGCGCCTGGTCGACGCCTGCGGCGGAAATTCTGTCAACCTGTACCATAGCGAACGCAGCCTGGAACGCATGGCGGAAGTTGTCGGACGCGCTGCCGCCGAGAAGTTGTTGAAGTTCTACGGCAATGCCCCGTTCACCGTACCGCTGTGCCACAGCGCCCTGCGCCACGTGCGCAACCGTGAGGTGTTGGCCGAGTTCGACAAGCTCACGATGCAGGAAGGGATGTCGGCGCGCATGGCGGTGGCACAAATCACACGTCGGTTTACACCTTACATTCACGAGCGTACCATCTGGCGAATTCTGAAAACCACCGGGGAGGTCAAACAGGCCGATCCGCGCCAGATGAGTCTGATCTAAGCAATTCCCGCCGTTTCCTTCGTTTCAATTCCCTCCAAATCGCAACCAGGTGCTGACACTAGTCAAGCTTGGTTGCCTCGCGCGTAAATCATAAAGTCTCTTCGTCGCAAGCCTGACATCTGTCAGAACTGCCCACGCAACGAAGGGGACGCTTTGAACAAATTACGCATGATCGAATGGCTGCTGGTCGCGGCCGTCTTCTACCTCGCCGCCATCGTCATGATGCAGCTGCACTATAGCGGCCCACTGCAAACGCTGGCCTGGAAACTCGGCCACAGCACGCTGGGAGCATTCATCGGCTACTGGCTGGACCGGATGGCGTTCCGTGACCGGATCACCCCGGACTCTCCCCCGCTGGTGATGATCCGTCGGGCGCTGATCATGGCCGCCTCCATGTACACATTGGCGACGGGCCTGTGATGCGTGCGGCGCTGATCTGGCTGGCTGTCAAGGTTCCGGTCTTGCTGTGCGCGCTGGCGATCATGGTCGTCGCCGGCAAGCTGGCACACGCCACCGACGCCTGCGATCAATACCGGCCAACACTGGTGCGTGAGGCGCAGGCAGTCTATGGTCTGGCGGCGCCGGTGCCGATGTTCGCAGCCCAGCTGCGCCAGGAGAGCAGCTGCCGTGCCTCCATCACCGCCTGGGACAATGGGCGCGGCCTTGCCCAGTTCATGGACGACACATCCAAACAGGTCGCGCACATGTATCCCGAAATCGGCGCTCCCGATCCATATTCGCCGAAATGGGCCATTCGTGCCCTGGTGCGCTATGACGGCTGGCTGCATAAGCGCGTCCAGGGCGATACCGAATGCGAGCGCTGGGGCGCCGCGTTAAAGAGCTATAACGGCGGCCTGGGCTACGTTCTCAAGGCGCAACGCCTTTCCACCACCTCCGGCGCCTGGTTCGGCGCCACCGAGGATATCAATGCCGGCCAGAGCGCGCAAAACTTCGACTACTCGCGCCGCTATCCCCGCCTGATCCTGTTCCAGCACCAGCGACTGTACACCGCGTGGGGCGCCACCGTCTGCCTGGAGGGCCAGCGATGATAACCCGCACCGATTGGGGTGTCGCCGCCATCGCCATCGTCCTGGCCACGCTGGCCGCCATCGACGACCAACACGAGCGCGCGAAGAATGCCGTGGCAATGAACGAGGTCAAGGCGGCGATCAAGGACGGTGAACTGAAACGCCGCAAGGATGCGGCGGCCGTGGCTTCCGGTCTGCGTACCGAGAAGGCCCAGGCCGCGACCGATCACTATTTCAACAACCTGCGCACTGAATATGAAACCGAGCAAAAGAGCAATCCTGGTATTGGCTGTGTGCTTGACCCTGTCAGCCTGCGCCGCTGGAACGACGCAAACGCGCAGTCTGACGGCGCAGCCCCAGGCGAACCTGATGGCGGGCTGCCCGCCGCTGCCCCTCCTGACGGCGCAACAGAACGCAGTCAATAACCACATCGAAGTGGCGCGTCTGTACAAGATGTGCGCCAACAAGGTGAAGGGCTGGGCTGACTGGTACACCTCAACGGAGGCAACGCAATGACGGACGAATGCGAACAGGCCAGCAAACGCGAGGAGCTGGACCGCGAGGTGGCCATCCGCCGCCAGCGCCTGAAGACCATCGCTCTGGCCTGCCGTGCCGGCGTGGAGTATGACTGCCGCGATTGCGGTATCGCTATCCCGGCTGACCGGCGCCAGGCCGCACCAGGCTGTACCCGATGCCGGCCCTGCGAGATGGCAGCGGAGGCCCAGCGCAAGTTGATGCGCCAACCCTGAATAGGAAACACGAATGGAAATTAGCAACGACGATCTGGCCCGTATTCTTGGCCGCATGGAAGCCAAACTCGACCAACAGGCTAGTACCTCGTTGCGGGTCGAAACCAGTCTGACGAATCTGGATGCCAAGGTGACGCGCCAGTTCGCCGAGCACGATTTGCGTCTGCGCGAGCTGGAGGTGGCCAACCCCAAGCAACTGGCCGACAAGTTCAAGGGGCACGAGGACCGCATCCAGGCGCTCGAACGGGGCGCCGCCAAGGCCGGCGTATTGGCCGGCATCGGTTCCAGCCTGGCTATCGCCGCGCTGGTCGAACTGCTCAAACGCAAGCTGGGGCAGTAATGGCCAAGAGTGCGGAAATCCATGCCCTGGTACGTCGGCACTATATCTTCGACCGCCTCTCCCTGGAACAGGCTGCGGGTATGGCCAACGTCGCCTACACCACGGCCAAACGATGGAAAGAAAAGGCGGCGGCGGCCGGCGACGACTGGGACAAGGTGCGCAGCGCCTCCACACTGGCCGGCGGCGACGTGGAGCAGCTGTCCCGGCAAATCCTGACGGAAATGCTGGTGCAGTTTAATGCCGTGCTCGACATGATCAAGACCGATATCGACATGCCGGCAGCCAAGCGCGTCGAGCTGATGTCCAGCCTGATGGACAACATCCACAAGAGCATGTCCGCCATGCGCAAGTTCCTGCCGGAAGCTAACAGCCTGTCCATCGGCATGACCGTGCTGCGCGGCCTGGCAGAGTTCGTACAGGAGCGCTATCCGCAGCACGGCAGCATCCTGGTTGAGATTCTGGAACCGTTCGGTGATGTGCTGCCGAAGATACTGGCCGATGCCAAATGAAACGCAACGACCTAAGCACCAAGGAATTCCAGAGCGAGCTGAGCGAACTGGTTGGTTCGCTGCGCCGCGACATCGAGGCGCACAGCATCGGCCTGGACCCATCACAGAAGGCCATCAAGGCCAGGCGCAAGCGCGTGCTGGACGGCGACTTTCAATTCTTCGCCTACACCTACTTTCCGCATCACATCCGGGGCACGCCATCGCTGTTCCATGACCAGTTCTGCAACCGCTTCCCGCAACTGCTGCGTATGGCTGGCGGCGTCAAGGAATGGTGGATCGCGCCGCGCGGCGAAGCGAAGTCCTCCCTGTTGACCAAGATCGGTCCGGTATGGTGCAGTGTCCAGGCATTGCACCAACGTCCCGACGTGCGGGCCGAGATCGGCGCCACCGGCCCATTGCCGCCGTTTATCGACTACATCATCCTGCTTGGTGCTGAAACCCGGCTGCCGACCAAGCTGGTCGAAGTGTCAAAAACCGAGCTGACCGTCAACGCCGCCCTGGCGCTGGATTTTCCCGAAGTCTGCGGCAAGGGGCCGACGTGGAAGGTGGGCGAATTCGTCACCAAGACCGGCGTCAAGGTAGAGCCGTTCGGTGCCGAGCAGGCGATTCGCGGCACGTTCCATGGCGCCAGCCGGCCCAAGCTGCTGCTGGGCGACGATCTGATCACCGACGCGGAAGCCAAAAGCCCGACCGAGCGTGACAATCGCTGGACGTGGCTGACCAAGGCCATCGACTACCTCGGCCCACCGGACGGCACGGTGAAATACTGCGGGGTCGGTACGATCCTGGACAAGGACGATCCGATCAGTCGCGCCAAGAAGACCATCGGCCACATCGTCCACCACTTCCGCGCGATCGTCCAGCTGCCCGACAACATGGACCTGTGGGAGCAGTGCCAGGAGCGGATGCTCAACGATGACAAGCGCGAGGTCGAGGTGGCGGCGCTGGCCGGCCAGGTGCTGGACGAGTCCAGGTTGCCGTCGTTCCGTTTCTACCTGGCGAACAAGGTCAACATGGATGCTGGGGCCATAGTCTCATGGCCATCAGTGCGCCCGCTGTTCTGGCTGATGCGCCAGCGGGCCGTGTCGAAGCGCGCTTTTGACACCGAGATGCAGGGCGACCCGCGCAGCGATGAGGACAAGGTCTTCGGTAAGGTGCAATTCTGGGTGCAACGCCTGCCCGAATGGATCATGTTCGGCTCCTGCGACCCATCCATGGGCAAGGGGGAAACCTCCGACCCGTCGGCGCTGCTGGCCGGCGGCTACGACCCGCGCATGAAGCGCTTGCACGTCATATCGGGGGCCATCAAGCGCCGGGTGCCGTCCAAGCTGGAGGCGGACCTGATCGACTTCCAGCGCGAGTTCCGTTGCCGCGCCATCGCGTTCGAGAACAACAACGCCTACGAACATTCGCGCCAAACCTTCGCCAACGCCGGCATGGAGGCAGGCGTGCCGCTCCCCCTGGTTGGCGTGACGGCCACAGTATCGCCAGAGGTGCGGATCGACTCCATAGAGCCGTATGTCACCGACCCGTTCACCCCCAAGATTTTGCTACACGCCGGTCTGACCCAGCTGCTATCCTCGCCAATCCTGCAAACCCGACAGCGCTCGCACCAGCGATTGCACTATCGGATGACGGTGTCTATTTGTTGGCGGTCACGAACAGCCCGTCAGTCAAAATCTGGAAACGTACAGCCGATACCTTCAATTTCATTGCGTCCCCGGCGCTTGGTTACTCACCAAGCGTAATCAACTATGTGGCAATGGCTCCCAGCGCGAACTACTTCTCGGTGGGCTTTAACGCCACCCCGTACCACCAGGTGTTCAGCCGGTCTGGCGATACGTTTTCGGCATTCGGTTCGCCAGCTGCAGTGTTATATGGCGATTCCGGAGGGTTCTCGGCGGACGGGCGTTTCCTTGCGTTTCGTGATTCGGGAGGCATAAGGGTCTTCCGCATCACTGGCACGGGGCTAACGCTGCTGGAAACGATCTCTTGTAGCGGCCGTGGATATGACACCAAGTTTTCCCCCGACGGGCGATATCTGCTCACGGTGGACAGCTCCGGTGCCCCTTACGCAAAACTGTTTAACGGCATGCACAAGACGCCGATAATTTCAACCGATAGCAGTGCTGTTCAGGTTGCTACCTCTTACGTTAGAACCGGCCTGTAAGGACTTAGATGAATATCTGCAAGATTAGAAACGGGTTTTATGCTGGCCATCGTGTGGCCGATCAATACTCGACCTGGGACTCCGACGAGGTGAGGATCGATCCTCCCCAAAATATGCTTGAGGGCAAGTTCTATCGGCTCAACGGTGATGGAACCTGGATCGAGTGTGACTCTGGTGTGATGAAAACCCGTGAGGAACTGAAAGCCGAGCGCCAGGTGCTGGTGGACTCGATTACGGTGACAACGAATTCCGGCCACGTTTTCGATGGCGACGAGGTGAGCCAGGGGCGTATGGCGCGCGCCATCATCGCGCTACAAGGTACAGGGGCGCAGTCGGTAACCTGGGTGCTGGCTGACAACTCAGTGATCGAGGCTGGCGTTGGGGATCTGATCGAGGCGTTGGCATTGGCTGGCGCCGCCCAGGCAGCAATCTGGGTGATCGCGTGAGGCGCCTCATTCTCGCCATGATCTGGGTGGCCTGCATCCTCGGCTCGCTGCTCATACTGATCCGTATGGCATGGTGCATCTTTACCAACCAAGAGAGGCGTTCGATATTGCTGTTGCTCTGGATCGGGCCGGGAACAAGGCTACCAACGGCCGTGACATTGAAACAATCAGTTCCAGGGCGAACCGGGCGCGCGATGAGGGGCGCCGCTGGGGCTGCTTGCTGTGCCGCTTGCTCGACCGACTCAGCCCAAACCATTGCCGCGATTCGGCGGGTGTATAGCCTAAGTCCAAGTGTCAATTGTGGCGCAAATAAGGTTGAATCTCGGCAGCAGTGGCGATGCCAAATTAGTTGCAAATCGGTGCCAAATCACGCGCCGCGCTACATCAACGGCGTTTAGCAGGACGACTCTGGGTTTTTGCGAAGAAGAATGGGGCGGGGCGTGGACAGTTGGGCGATTCGGTCGAGACTTCGTCAACCGTCGCGGTTTTGTTTCGAGTGCCGGACATGGACCGGACACGAGGACTGCGAGGTCCCCAAACAAGAACGCCAACCAGTGATGGTTGGCGTTGCGTGAACTATGTTCTTGGTGGCCCGGGGCGGAATCGAACCACCGACACAAGGATTTTCAGTCCTCTGCTCTACCAACTGAGCTACCAGGCCAAGGGCCGAAATTATAGCAGGTGGGTGTGGGGCGCCGTCAAGGGTGAATTTGCCGGCGCCGCCACAAGCTGCTTATTTCAGCGTGCGCTCGAACAACTGGTAGATGCGCCGGTATTCGTCATACCAGCTTTCCGGCTGGACGAAGCCGTGGCGCTCCATCGGGTAGCTGGCCAGTTCCCAGTGGTCCTTCTTCAGTTCGATCAATCGCTGGGCCATGCGCACGGAATCCTGGTAGAACACGTTGTCGTCCACCATGCCGTGGGCGATCAGCAGGTTGCCGCGCAGCTGGTCGGCGTATTCGATCGGCGACGAAATCTTGTAGGCTTGCGGGTCCAGCTCCGGGGTGTTGAGGATGTTGGACGTGTAGTCGTGCTCGTAGCTGGTCCAGTCCGTCACCGGGCGCAGCGCGGCGCCGGCCTTGAACACGTCGGGCGCCCGCAGCAGGGCCATGAAGGTCATGAAGCCGCCGTAGCTGCCGCCGTAGATGCCCACCTTGTCCGGGTCGCCCTGGTGCTGCGCCACCAGCCATTGCACGCCGTCCAGGTAATCTTCCAGCTCCGGGTGGCCCATCTGGCGGTAGATGGCCGTGCGCCAGGCGCGGCCGTAGCCTTCCGAGGCGCGGTAATCCATGTCCAGCACGATATAGCCTTTTTCCACCAGCAGGTTGTGGAACATCTGCTCGCGGAAGTACAGCGGATAGCGCTGGCTGACGTTTTGCAGGTAGCCGGCGCCGTGCACGAACATGACGATGGGGTAGCGCTTGCCCGCTTCCAGCCGGGCCGGACGGTACAGCTTGGCCCAGATCGGTGCGGCGCCGTGGGTGGACGGCACGGCCACCAGTTGCGGCGCGATCCAGTTGCGGGCCTTGAAGTCGGCCGTGCGGGTGTCGGTGAGCACGGTGGGCGCGCCGCCCGTGGCCGGCATGGTGGCCAGTTGCGGCGGCAGATAGCTGGCCGAGTAGCGCAGCAGCAGCTGGCGTCCGTCCGGCGACAGCGCGAAGTTCTCCACGCCACCGAGCGTTGTCAGGGTGCGCAGCGCGCCATCCTTGACGGAGCTGGCGCACACTTCATACGTGCCCGGCAGCTTGGGGTTGCACATGAAATAGACCTGGCTGCCGTCGGCCGTCCATTCCGGCTGGCTCGCTTCCCAGGCGCCGGCGGTGAGGGCGCGCGGCTGGCCGCCGGCAGGCAGCGTGTACAGGTGCGAATAGCCGCTTTCTTCCGACTGATACCACAGCGTGCTGTTGTCGGGCAGCCAGCCGAAGTGGTTGCCGCGGTAGTTGATCCAGGCCGGATCGGTCAGCCGGTGCACGCTGGCCAGCGTGGCGCGGGCCAGGTCCACGGTGGCGATCCAGCGGTCCTTGTTGTCGATGGCGCGCACCATCACGGCGGCCCGGCTGCCGTCGGCGCTCCATTGCAGCACGCCATCGTCCGGGTCCACGCGCACGGGACGGTTGCCTTTCAGCGCGGGCAGTTGTTGCGCCGCGCGCAGCGCGGCCAGTGGGTCGGTCGCGATGCCGGGCAGACTGTCGTAGGGCAGGTCGCGCACGCTGCGCGTGGCCAGGTCGACCAGCTTGA
Organism: Rugamonas fusca; assembly: GCF_014042365.1. Lineage (GTDB taxonomy): Bacteria > Pseudomonadota > Gammaproteobacteria > Burkholderiales > Burkholderiaceae_D > Rugamonas > Rugamonas fusca. The sequence goes on along the minus strand of NZ_JACEZS010000008.1, from coordinate 6,545 downwards.
GCGTTTGCGGCACGGGGCCATCGTGGGCCACGCGCTGGCGCTGGTCGACCGCTTCCTCGTAGCCCGATTCCGTCACGAAGCGGGCCATCTTGTCGCGCGGCGCCTTGGCGCCGTCGCGCGGCGTGGTCACCACCAGCAGGTGGCGGCCATCGGGCGACAACGCGCTGCCGCTGAGCTCGACCTTGTCACCGAGGTAGACGGGCAGCGGGGCGCGGGTGGCGTCGGCGCGGCGCCGGGCCAGGTCCTGCTCGCGTTCCTGTTCGCGTTCCTGCTTCTGGCGCGCCACCGTGCTCAGCAACCGCAGTTGCAGCGCGCGCAGGGCGTCCGGCTCCGGTTTGGCGTCCGGATCCTTGAGGGTGCGCAACTGGGCCACGGGCGTGACCAGCCGCTCGGCGCGGCTCCAGCTGTACCAGTCCTGGCCGAGGCGAAATTGCACGTGGGCACCGTCGGCCGCGTACTGGGGCGCGGCGGCCGGGGTGCTGCCACGCACGATCTGGACCAGCGCGCCCGTCCTGAGGTCGCGCTCGAACAGGTCGCCGTTGCGCAGCATGATGGCGCGCGTGTGGTCGCGGTTGTAGACCATGGCCGGGCTGTCGATGCCGGCCAGCTGCTGGTCGTCCACCATGGCCGGCGCGCCCGTGCCCGCTTGCCAGATGTCGCGCAGCGGCGAGCCGCTGCGTTTTTGTCTGAAGTACAGGCGGCGGCTGTCCCAGCCCCACCAGGCCGCCTCGACGGGCGTGCCTATCCAGTCGGGATTGGCCATGGCCTGGTCCAGCGTGATCGGGGTGGGAATGGGGACAGGGGCGGCCGCGGACGCGGCGGCGGCCGCCAGCAGGGCGGCGAGAGGCAAAGCAAAACGCATGGTGGGGTTCGCTATTCTGTTGGGTGAACGGGAGCATGGGATCGCCACGCGGCCACGATTCTAGCCCAACAGTGTCAGCGAGGAAACACTGGCGCGCGCCAGTGCGGTGCATGGCCGGCCGTGTCAGCCGGCCGGCATCAGCCGTGGCTGCTCGCCCCGGTAGCCGGGGCGCGCTGGCGCCGGCCGCTGGCGCCCGGCCCCATCGTTGGCCTCATCCTGGGTCAGGAACATGCTGCCAATTTCGAACCACTCCTCGCTGCGGATCACGCGCTGGGCCAGGGGCAGCAGTTCGCGTTCCTCCTTGTCCAGCCGTTGCAGCAGGTTCTGGCAATACATATCGATGGTGCGGCACAGGAAGGTGCTGTGCACGGCACTGCGGCGCATGGCGCGGCGCAGGCATTTGCGTACGGCCGCCAGCATGGTGCGGCCCAGCCGGCTCAACGATTCGAGGTCGGCCAACAGGGGGCCGGCCTCGCCGGTGGCGTTGCGCACGGCCGGCATCAGGCAGGCTTCCACCTTGCGCTGGTGGCGCGCCTCGGCGAAGCGGGCCAGTTCGTCAAGCTGGGACTGGAGATACACAGGATCGACTTCCTGCGGCTTGCGGGCCATGTTCCGCACCTGCTGCAGCAGGCGCGCAATGAAGTGGCGTTCCTTCTTTTGTTCGATTGATAGGGTCAACAGGACATAGGTTGCTGTGAGCATAGCGTTTCCCGGAATACGTCTGACGTCGGCTGCGAGGCATACGTTGGTGGGGGCCGGGCCAGGTGAAAAACCAACACCTTAGCGCTGTCGGGCACGCCATCAACGACTCTTTACAATTGTTCACAACTATCCGTGTGGCACAACTTGGGTAAAAAAACCTGCGAACTTCTTGGCCATCCTGGCGCTTGCATTACCGGCACGTAAAACGTATTGCGGGGGCGCCAAGCCGGCGGAGGCGCCTCGCAATGTTGGGACATGAGCGAACAATTATGCGCCCGATTGATGCAGGAAAAAACTAGTTTTGGCGGCAATGTACGAAAAAAAATCGCGCGCGCCCGTGGCCGGGATCAGGCCGCTTTGGCCGCTGTTGCGCCGGCGCTGCAGTGGCCGTCATGGGGGCGCCACGCTGGCCGCCGCGGCCAGTTGGCGGTAGTCGGCCGACTGCCGTACCTGGCCGATGGCGTGCCAGATCGCTTCGATGCGTTGCGGATCACGGCTGTAGGTGCGGCGGCTGAACATCAGGTGGAAGGCCAGTGCCGCGTAGGGCGGGGCGGCTTGCTGCACGCGGTCGCGAAAGCGCGGATCGGACTGGACCAGGCGGCTCGCTTCCTTGCCCTGCAGCACGGCCACGTCGAACAGGCCGCTCACCAGCAAGCGCAAGCCGTCGTCGGCCGATTTGACCAGCTCGCGCGGCTGCAAGCCCTGGGCCCGCAGGTTGGCGCCGATCAGGTAACCCGACTGCACCGCCACCTCGCCGCGCGGCGCGCTCAGTTGCCGGCCGTTCCAGTGGCCCTGGCCGCCCACCCGCAGGAACACATTGACGTCGTCTACATACAGGGCGCGGGCCGGATCGGCGCTGCCGTCGGGCAGCGTGGGGACGACGGCGAAGCTGCGCCGCGAACCGGCGTCGGCCGCCGCGATCACGCCATCCACCGTGCCCACCCGCAGTTCCTCCATGCAACGCCGCCACGGCTTGGCCGCATAGCTGAACTGCTCGCCCAGTGCGCCCTGCACGCGGTTGAGCAACTCGAAATTGAGGCCGGTGGCGGCCGGCATGCTCCATGGCCGCTGTGCCACGTCCTCGAAACACAAGGTCAGCGGCGCCGGCGCGGCGCACACCGCCCGCGCCGCCAGCGGCAGCGCAAGGGCTAGCCACGCGCGTAACAACTTGCCAGTTGCCATAGTCGGATCCTGTGGAAGCCTCGGTGGGGACGGACGATTGCGACCGTAGCAGATTAGCATGACTTGCCATCGCGCTGGAACCGGCGCCAGCGCGGTGGCGTCGCTTTCTTGCGCTGCGGGTGGTCATGTGACAGATTTGATGCAGGGTAGTCAAAAAATGTATCATCATTTTCCAATGATGCTAAGATGATAATTCGTTGCATCCCCCCTACATCTATTTTTAATGGAAGGTCACCATCATGCCCCACACTACCTTGCGCCTCCCCCTGTCGCTGGCGGCCGCCGTGGCGCTGCTGGCCGGCTGCGCCAGCGCGCCGGCCGACACCACCGTCGCCTCGGCCCAACCAGCCGGTCCGGCCGCCAAATGCCGTAACAGCGAAGCGCGCACCGGCACCTCCATCGTGCGCAAGGACTGTTCGAGCAACGACAACGTGAGCACGGTCGATCCGCACGACATGATGGACAGCAAGCGCACCGCCTTGCCCAACCGCTGACGCGCCAGGCGCCGCCGCGCGCCCGCCGCCACCACGCCAGCCCGCGCGGCTGGCGTGGCGCAAGCTGGCCCGCTACCGTGAAAAAGCATGCGGTTGATGGACAGGCCCGCGCCGCTGCCGCTATAGTGAGGCGACCCCTGTTCGTACGAGGCAGCTCCATGCACCGCCCGTTGTCACGGCCGCCGCCGTCGCCCCTGTTATTGCTGTCGCTGCTGTCGCCCATGCTGCTGGCGCTGGCCGGCCCCGCCGCCGCGCTGCCGCTGCGGCTGTGCATCTTCGACCGTCCCTTGCCCCCCATCACCATGCCCGACGGCAGCGGCCAGGTGCAGGAACTGCTGCGGCGCGCGGCCCGCTCCACGTCCATCGCCATCCAAAGCGTGCCCGCCTCGCGCGCCAGTTGCCTGGCCCAGTTGCAAAGCGGCCAGGTGGACGCCATGCTGGGCGCCTTTCTGCCCGAGCGGCTCGCGTACGCGGCCTATCCCATGGCCGGCGAGCAGGCCGATGAGAGCCAGGCCGTGGCGCAAGCGCGCTTCATGGTGTACCGCCGCCACGGCAGCGCGGTGGACTGGGATGGCCACCAGTTCAGTAACCTGGGGCGCCAGCCGGTGGGCATCCAGCCCGCCTTCCTGCATGCCAACCTGCTGCGCCAGCTGGGCGTGGTGACGGACGAGGCCAGCCTCAACACGGCCGATAACCTGGGCAAGCTGGCGCAACACCGGGTGGCGGCCGTGGTGGCGCTGGAAGGCGAGGGCGCCGCCTTGATCGCCAGCCGCTACGCCGGTGAGATCGAAGCCTTGCCCCAGCCGTTTCATGTGACGCCCATGTACCTGGTGCTCAACCGCGTCTATTACGGGCAGCACCGCGCCGCGATCGACGCCTACTGGCTGTCGTTGCGCCAGTACCGGCTGTCCGTGGACTACCAGCAATACCAGCAGCGGCCGCGATAGGGGGCCGATTTCAGCGGGCCGGTGGCGGACTTGGTATCATGTCCGGCTTGCCGGCGACCCGCTGGCTTATATCAGGCCGGCGACCCGCCGGCTCACTTACGTCGGAGATCAATCCATGACATTACGTCTGTTGTTGCTGGGGACCGCCATGGCGGCCACCAGCGCGCTGGCCGCACCGCGCGGCTTCACGGTGGAAGATATGGTCAACATGGAGCGCGTGGGCGCTCCCGTGCTGGCGCCGGACGCCAGCCGCGTCGTCTACACGGTGCGCACGACCAACCTGGACAAGAACCGTGGCAATACCCAGCTGTGGATGCTGGACCTGCGCGCCGCCAAGCCCGTGCCCCAGCGCCTGACCCAGAGCGAGGCCAGCAGCACCGATCCGGAATGGTCGCCCAAGGGCGACGCCATTTATTTCCTGTCGTCCCGTTCCGGTTCGCAGCAAGTGTGGCGCTTGCCGCTCGGTGGCGGCGAAGCCGTGCGCGTGACGGACTTGCCCGTCGATGTGGACAATTTCCGCCTGTCGCCCCAGGGTGACCGGCTGGCCTTCAGCCTGGCCGTGTTCCGCGACTGCGCCGACCTGGCCTGCACCAAGGCCAGGCTGGACGCGCAAGCCAAGAACAAGGCCAGCGGCCGCGTGTACGACCGCCTGTTCGTGCGCCACTGGGATACCTGGGGCGATGGCCGCAACGCCGTGCTGTACTCGGCGCCCATCGACGCGGCCGGCAAGGTCAGCGCCGCGCCCGTCAGCCTGAGCGGCACGCTCGATGGCGACGTGCCATCCAAGCCGTTCGGCGACCACGATGAATACCATTTCAGCCCGGACGGCCAGAGCGTCGTGTTCGCGGCCCGCATCGCCGGCAAGACCGAAGCGTGGTCGACCAACTTCGACGTCTACCAGGTGCCGGCCGCCGGCGGCACGCCGCGCAACCTGTCGGCCGACAACCCGGCCTGGGACAGCAAGCCCATCTACTCGCCCGACGGCCGCACGCTGGCCTGGCTGGCCATGGACCGCCCCGGCTTCGAGGCCGACCGCTTCCACCTGGTGCTGATGGATGTGGCCTCGGGCAAGAAGCGCACCGTGGCTGGCGACTGGGACCGTTCCATCGCCGACTACGCGTGGGCCCCGGACGGCAAGCAATTGCTGGCCACGGCCGACGACGTGGGCCAGCACCGCCTGTTCGCCATCGACGCGGCCAGCGGCAAGGTCAGCGCCCTGTCCGGCAATGGCGCCGTGCACGGCTTTGACGTGCGCCACGACACCATCGTCCTGTCCCATGCCGACCTGGCCTCGGGCGCCCAGCTGTACAAGCAGAAACTGGGCGCGGCCCCTGGGCCGGCCGTGCAGCTGACGTGGAACAACGCGCAAGCCCTGGCCGACGTCAAGATGGGCGAGTACGAGCAGTTCTCGTTCAAGGGCGCCAATGGCGACACCGTGTACGGCTACGTGACCAAGCCCTGGAACGCCGTGCCTGGCGGCAAATACCCGGTGGCCTTCCTGGTGCACGGCGGCCCCCAGGGCAGCTTCGGCAACGCCTGGGGTTACCGCTGGAATCCGCAAGTGTACGCGGGCGCCGGCTACGCCACCGTGTTCATCGACTTCCACGGCTCGACCGGCTATGGCCAGAAATTCACCGACGCCATCAGCGGCGACTGGGGCGGCAAGCCGCTGCAGGACCTCAAGCTGGGCCTGGCCGCGGCGGCCCAGCGCTTCCCGTGGCTGGACACGCAGCGCAGTTGCGCGCTGGGCGCCTCCTACGGCGGCTACATGATGAACTGGATCCAGGGTAACTGGTCGGACGGATTCCGCTGCATCGTCAACCACGACGGCGTGTTCGACACACGTGGCATGGCCTATGCGACCGAGGAAATCTGGTTCACGGAATGGGAAAACGGCGGCAGCTATTTCAACGTGCCGCAGAACCACGAGAAGTTCAATCCGGTCCACCTGGTGGCGAACTGGAAGACGCCGATGCTGGTGGTGCAGGGCGACCAGGACTTCCGCATTCCCACCACGCAAGGCCTGGGCACGTTCACGGCCCTGCAGCGGCGCGGCATCCCCAGCAAGTTGCTGATGTTCCCGGATGAGAACCACTGGGTGCTCAAGCCGGCCAACTCGCTGTTGTGGCATCACACCGTGCTGGACTGGCTCGATACCTACCTCAAGCACTAAGCGCCGCATCCCCGGCCGTCACACCCCGCCTGCCACCTGGCACGCGGGGTGTTTTTGGTGCGCCCAGCATGGGCGCACTCCTGTGGGTGCAAGTCCCGCCGCGAGCTGACCACAGTGAGCGAAGTGAAGCGCAACTGCGGAAGGGTAACTGACTGTGGGAAGGAAGCGTGGAGCATAAATCATGA
>NZ_JACEZS010000089.1 GCF_014042365.1 Rugamonas fusca | reverse complement strand
GCCTGATATTGGCCTGGGCCCTTTGGCTGTTACTGGGAAGCCGCAGGCGCGTGGTTGAGCTGGCCAGGGAAATGACGGCCGACCTGAGGCAGAGCGAAGCGCGGCAGGCACGCCTGAACCGTGCGCTACGCCTGCTCAGCAGCTGCAACCAGACGATGCTGCAGGCTGTGGAAGAGCATGATTTGCTCGACCAGATTTGCCGCTTATGCGTCGAAACGGGCGGCTACCTGATGTCCTGGGTGGGGCTGGCCGAGCAGGACGGCGACAAGCGAGTCCGGCCTG
>NZ_JACEZS010000088.1 GCF_014042365.1 Rugamonas fusca | reverse complement strand
CCGTGGCGCTGGTGGTGTAGTCGGCCACGGCGGTGGCTTGTTCCATGGTCTTGAGCAGGGCGCTGGTGTTGGCCGAGATTTCCTTGGTGGTGGACAGGATCTCGACGCTGGTCTGGGCCTGCTCCACACCCGTCGCCTCCTGCTGGCGGGCCGAGGCTGCGATTTCCGTGGCCGAACTGGCGACCTGGATGCCGGCCTTTTGCACGTTGTTGATCAGGGCGCGCAGGTTGGCCAGCATGGTGGCGATGCCGTGGCCCAGCTGGCCCACGGTGTCCTCGCCGGCCA
>NZ_JACEZS010000087.1 GCF_014042365.1 Rugamonas fusca | reverse complement strand
GGCTAAAACAGTCAGGATGTTGGCTTAGAAGCAGCCATCATTTAAAGAAAGCGTAATAGCTCACTGATCGAGTCGTCCTGCGCGGAAGATGTAACGGGGCTAAGCCAGTCACCGAAGCTGCGGATATCCGTAAGGATATGGTAGGAGAGCGTTCTGTAAGCCTGTGAAGGTGGCTTGTAAAGGCTGCTGGAGGTATCAGAAGTGCGAATGCTGACATGAGTAGCGATAATGGGGGTGAAAAGCCCCCACGCCGTAAGCCCAAGGTTTCCTGTTCAACGTTCATCGGAGCAGG
>NZ_JACEZS010000086.1 GCF_014042365.1 Rugamonas fusca | reverse complement strand
GGCTAAAACAGTCAGGATGTTGGCTTAGAAGCAGCCATCATTTAAAGAAAGCGTAATAGCTCACTGATCGAGTCGTCCTGCGCGGAAGATGTAACGGGGCTAAGCCAGTCACCGAAGCTGCGGATATGCGTAAGCATATGGTAGGAGAGCGTTCTGTAAGCCTGCGAAGGTGGCTTGTAAAGGCTGCTGGAGGTATCAGAAGTGCGAATGCTGACATGAGTAGCGATAATGGGGGTGAAAAGCCCCCACGCCGTAAGCCCAAGGTTTCCTGTTCAACGTTCATCGGAGCAGG
>NZ_JACEZS010000085.1 GCF_014042365.1 Rugamonas fusca | reverse complement strand
TTGATCTCTAAAAGATCAAACCTAAACACGCATGCTTACGTTTGAGCTTTTTGGTGGAGGATGACGGGATCGAACCGACGACCCCCTGCTTGCAAAGCAGGTGCTCTCCCAGCTGAGCTAATCCCCCATCGTGACCCTAGCGGGATGGAACTTCAGTTCCGTCCACTCTGATAACTGGTAGGGCTGGTTGGACTCGAACCAACGACCCCCGCGTTATCAACACGGTGCTCTAACCAGCTGAGCTACAGCCCCAAATGCTGTTCTTCTTGATTTACAGTCGATAAGTGTGAACGCTTGAGGA
>NZ_JACEZS010000084.1 GCF_014042365.1 Rugamonas fusca | reverse complement strand
CGGCGCCTTGAGCACGGCGCAGTTCTCGTCGCTGGCCACGGCCGCCGTGGCCGCCATCGCCACGGCCACCATCGGCGGCCTGAAGACGGCTGACATCGCAGCCCTGAAGACGGCCCAGCTGGCCGCCTTGACGACCGACCAGGTCGGCGCCCTGAGCACCGCCCAGGTGGCCGCGCTGACCACCGGCAGCATCGCCGCCATGAGCACCGACCAGGTGGTGGCGCTGACCTCGAACCAGGCCGCCACCCTGTCCACGGCCCAGGTGGCCGCGCTGTCGACCAACGACGTGGCGGCCATGGAAA
>NZ_JACEZS010000083.1 GCF_014042365.1 Rugamonas fusca | reverse complement strand
AGACAGCTTAGATTTGATGTGCAACTACTAGAAAGACCCTTTCTGCTATAGTGGGAGGTTAAAATTTCATGTTCTGAAGCTTCCCTGAAAAGTTATGGCACAATGCATAAAACGCTTTTCAGCCTGAGATAAGGTGGGTTTCGGAACGCCAAACATAAAAATGTTGATAACTTTGGAAAAACACTTCAGACAGCTTAGATTTGATGTGCAACTACTAGAAAGACCCTTTCTGCTATAGTGGGAGGTTAAAATTTCATGTTCTGAAGCTTCCCTGAAAAGTTATGGCACAATGCACAAAAACGCTTTTCAGCC
>NZ_JACEZS010000082.1 GCF_014042365.1 Rugamonas fusca | reverse complement strand
AGGCTGTGGAAGAGCATGATTTGCTCGACCAGATTTGCCGCTTATGCGTCGAAACGGGCGGCTACCTGATGTCCTGGGTGGGGCTGGCCGAGCAGGACGGCGACAAGCGAGTCCGGCCTGTCGCCCAGTCCGGATTCGAAGATGGGTATTTGGACAGTATCAAAATTTCTTGGGACAACAGTGAATATGGCAAGGGGCCGTCCGGCACGGCCATTCGCACCGGCAAGACTTGCGTGAACCAGGATGTGCAAGTCAATCCGCGCATGCTGGCCTGGCGCGACGCGGCCATCAAGCGTGGCTACCAATCGAGCATCGCGTTG
>NZ_JACEZS010000081.1 GCF_014042365.1 Rugamonas fusca | reverse complement strand
CTGAATCGGGCGGCCAGTTCGACCTGGCCCAGACCCTGACCAATATTTCGCCCTCGTTCAACTCGACCCGCCAGACCGGCGCCGACGGCGCCGACCTGGTCGACTCGGCCGCCCTGCGCGGCCTCGGCTCGGACCAGACCCTGGTGCTGGTGAACGGCAAGCGCCGCCACACGACGGCCCTGGTCAACCTGTTTGGCGCGCGCAACCGCGGCAACACGGGCACCGACATGAACGCCATCCCCATGCTGGCCATCAAGGACGTGCAAGTGCTGCGCGACGGCGCCGCCGCCCAGTACGGCTCGGACGCCATCGCCGGCGTGC
>NZ_JACEZS010000080.1 GCF_014042365.1 Rugamonas fusca | reverse complement strand
AGGTCATTGCATGCTGAATACATAGGCATGCAAAGCGAACGCGGCGAACTGAAACATCTAAGTAGCTGCAGGAAAATAAATCAACCGAGATTCCCAAAGTAGTGGCGAGCGAAATGGGAAGAGCCTGCACGTTTTAGCATGACGCATAGAAGAATCCTCTGGAAATAGGAGCCATAGCGGGTGATAGCCCCGTATTCGAAATGCGATGTGTGGAACTAAGCGTGCGACAAGTAGGGCGGGACACGAGAAATCCTGTCTGAAGATGGGGGGACCATCCTCCAAGGCTAAATACTCGTAATCGACCGATAGTGAACCAGTACCGTGAGGGAAAGGCGAAAAGAACCCCGGGAG
>NZ_JACEZS010000007.1 GCF_014042365.1 Rugamonas fusca | reverse complement strand
TTGCCGGGTAGCTAAGTTCGGAAGAGATAACCGCTGAAAGCATCTAAGCGGGAAACTTGCCTTAAGATGAGATTTCCCGGAGCCTTGAGCTCCTTGAAGGGTCGTTCGAGACCAGGACGTTGATAGGTCAGGTGTGGAAGTGCAGTAATGCATTAAGCTAACTGATACTAATTGCCCGTACGGCTTGTCCCTATAACCTTAGCAGGTTGTGGTGAATGAGAAGTGCGTTGTAACGTTCGTTGATACAACTTCATTACCCAATTACTTCTTCCAGATTCTGAGTAACGCTGCCCGATTGGGAGCGACTACTCGTACAAGTCAAAGCTTGATGACCATAGCAAGTTGGTCCCACCCCTTCCCATCCCGAACAGGACCGTGAAACAACTCTGCGCCGATGATAGTGCTGCAACCAGTGTGAAAGTAGGTTATCGTCAAGCTAGTTATTATGAAAAAACCCCGCTGACATGTGTTGGCGGGGTTTTTTTTCGTCTGTCCCGTTCGATTTTACGGACATAAAAAAAGCGCTTCATGACGAAGCGCTTCTTGTCTTGCTTGCCGACGTAGTCGGCAGTCAGACTCCCCAGATGATGTCCTGGCCTTCTTGCTTGGCACTGCGCAGCATTTCCAATAGCGGGAAGGCCCGTGCCGCAAAACCGACGCGCAAGTTCAGCTTATTTTCGGGCAGGTCTCCACTCTCTTCTTGCTCGGGCGTATGAACCTCATGCTCGGCATCCACTTCCGGGTGGAGTTTGCTCAGCGCGACCTCGTGTTCCAGGACAGATAATGCTTGGGCAGCTTCGGCCGCCGTAATCACCCCGCGGGTGGGATTTTTGTGTAACAGGTCGAGGATGCGCTGTGCATGTTCCTGATACATCATTACTTCTGGCAACGATTTGGATTTGAATGTGATCAGCATAAGCACTTTCCGAGTCTTGTTGTTTATAACGATAACATGACTTGTCCGTTCGCATACATTGACGTCAACGTCCCGACAAACCACTCCCGGTCAGGCAAACATCCGGCAGCGAGGCGGATTTTGCAAGACTATTCATCATTGTTTCTCCCCGCGTTTAGTTGTTAGTTCAGTTTAAAGGAGCTCATGAAGGTGTCAACCGTGTCGCGAACGACATGTTTTTCCGCACCCATGATGATCACCTGGTAAATCCGATTGTCCTTGGCGATGAAATGACCGATCAGTAACGTCGCCTCGCCATTGTGCGCTCCTTTTGCTTCCACTTCCACCATCGTTTGCTGTCCGGACAGGCCGCCCATGCCGGATGAGGTGGCGGTAGTCTTGTCTGACACGATGGCCGCGCCAATATTGTTGACCAGCGCCGTTTTCATGGCCGCCAACGCTGCCGGCGCCTTGGACGCGTCGGCCAGCCTGGCGCTGCCGACGGCGAACGAGACGCCGTCCACTTCCGCCGCCGTCATCGTCATGCTCACTTCCTGGCCGTCCAGGTTGATGGTGCGGGTCTGGCTGGCCGGCTTGCCAGGGAACAGTACTGCATACGGTGCGTCGGCGCTACGGTAATCGCGCCAGTCATACTTGGGACTGCAGGCGGCAAGCATACCCGCTGCCAGCAGCGTCGTCAGGAGAAGGGGAAGGGAGAGTTTTCGCATGGTCCGATGGTAGCAGGGGCGATGGTGCCCAGGCAATCGCCAACTGGCTTTCAGCCTGGGCGCAGCACGTGCCGGTACTGGATGGCTTCGCCAACGTGTTCGTTGCGGATGGCCTCGCTGCCGGCGAGATCCGCAATGGTGCGCGCCACCCGCAGCACGCGGTGATAAGCCCGTCCCGACCAGTGGAAATGCTTCATGGAGGTGCGTAGCCGCAGTTCGGAGGCGCGGTCGAGCTTGCAGAACTGGTCGATCTCGCGCGTTGTCAGTTGTTGGTTGCTCTTGTTCTGGCGCCGTAATTGGCGTTGATAGGCGCGCTCCACCCTGGCCTTGATGGTGGCAGACGCTTCTCCGTCGACCTCGGCTGCCAGCACTTCCGCCTCCACCGGTCCGACGTCGATTTGCATGTCTATACGATCCAGCAACGGCCCGGAAATGCGGTTCTGGTAACGGCTGATGGCGTCCGGCGGGCAATGGCAGGTGCCGGCCGGATGCCCGAGGTAGCCGCACGGGCAAGGATTCATGGCAGCGATCAGTTGGAAGCTGGCAGGGAAATCAGCCTGGCGGGCTGCACGGGAAATCGTGATGCGGCCCGATTCCATCGGTTCCCGCAATACTTCCAGGACGCGGCGGTCGAACTCCGGCAATTCGTCAAGAAACAACACCCCGCGGTGAGCCAGCGAAATTTCGCCGGGCCGTGGCACGCTGCCACCGCCCACCAGCGCGATGCCGGACGATGTGTGATGGGGCGCCCGAAAAGGCCGCTGTTTCCACTGCTCGGCCCGGAATTCTCCCGTGATCGATTGTACCGTCGCCGCTTCCAGTGCCTCGGCATCGGACATGCCCGGTAACAGTCCGGGGAAGCGGTTGGCCAGCATAGTCTTGCCCGCGCCGGGCGGCCCCACCAATAACACGCTGTGGCAGCCGGCGGCCGCGATTTCCAGGACCCGTTTCGCCACGCTTTGCCCCTTAACGTCGGCGAAGTCGAGGTAATCGCGGCCGACTTCGGGGATCTGCGCCACATGCCTGGGCAATGTCGCCGTCGCCTCGGTCGATGAAAAGTGCGCGCATACTTGTAGCAGCGTCAGCGCCGGATGAATGACGGTGCCGCCCGCCAGCGCCGCTTCGTTGGCGTTGGCCTGGGGCAGGATGAAGGCGTAGCGGTTGCCGCCGCGCAGCATGGCGTAGGACATGGCCAGCGCGCCCCGGATCGGCCGTAACTCGCCCGACAACGACAACTCGCCCGCAAATTCATAGTGCTGCAAGCGGTTGGCCGGCATCTGGCGCGAGGCGGCCAGGATGCCCAGCGCGATCGGCAAGTCGAAGCGGCCCGATTCCTTGGGCAGGTCAGCCGGCGCCAGGTTGACGGTGATGCGGTAGGCCGGCATCTCGAAGCCGCTGTTCTGGATCGCGGCGCGCACCCGGTCGCGCGCTTCCTTGACCTCCGTTTCCGGCAGGCCGACGATGGTAAAAGAGGGCAGGCCGTTGGCCAGATGCACTTCCACATTCACTTCCGGCGCTTCCATGCCGGCCAGCGCCCGGCTTTTCAGCACAGCTAAGCTCATCGGTATCCTTGGGTCGAGGGAAGATGGACTGCTGAAATCGTAGGACGATATGGCGGCGCGATATTGAGCTGGCCCAAGGGAGACGGGTGTCGCAAGCGTGTGATGGGGGCGCGGAAGCCGTTGGGGCCAGGCGGCCGGATGTGCCGATGGCGGGGGGCCGGTGCCCGATGGGGGCCGGCGTGAACAGCCGGCCGGTGGGGGAATTATTTTTCGGCCGTCAAGCGCGCTTCCAGTTCGGCAATGCGCGCCTCCAGTGCTTCGAGCTTGGCGCGCGTCTTGGCCAGTACCTGGGCCTGGATGTCGAATTCCTCGCGCGTCACCAGGTCCAGCCGGGCGAAACCCTGGGTCATCATCGATTTGACGTTCTTTTCGATATCTTTGGCCGGCGAATTCTCGATCGCCTGATTGATCTTGCTTTGCAAGTCATTAAAAAAAGTATTCATGTCCATGATAGTCCTTGATGTTGCCGGCGATGCATCGCACCATTGCAGTGCACCCCGGCTTTAAGATGGTGCGAATTCTGTGAGAGTTTCCCTGGCCCGCGCGCGGATTCCGTCCGCCGCCCCGGCAAGCGGCACACACTTGCCTCTTTCATAGCGTACTTTGATCCAACGCAAGCTGGCACGCATTCTGCTAAAGACAGGGAGAACGTTTGTTTTTCAGCCTGAATTGTAAACCGCAACCGCTATCCAAGTTCAACCTAAAGGAAATCGTTATGAAATGCCTTACCAAGAAGCTCACTCTTGCCGCTGCGTTGACTGTAGCATTCGCCTCCCTGGGCGCCGGCGTGGCGCGCGCGGAAGATGCGAAACCTGAGGCCAAGCCGGACAACGAAATCAGCTACAACGTCGGCCTGGCCAGCGATTACCGTTACCGCGGCATTTCGCAGTCGCGCCTGAATCCTGCGCTGCAGGGCGGTGCGGATTATACCCACAACCCGACCGGATTCTACGCCGGCACCTGGTTGTCGACGATCAAATGGACCAAGGACGCCGGCGGCAGCGGCGATGTCGAGTGGGACATCTACGGCGGCAAGCGCGGCGAAGTGACCAAGGATATTTCCTACGATGTCGGTGGCCTGTATTACTTCTATCCATCGAACGGCCTGCACCCGAACGCCAACACCTTCGAACTGTATGGCCAGCTCAGTGCCGGCCCGTTCTCGCTCAAGTATTCGCACTCGACCACCAACCTGTTCGGCTTCACCGACAGCAAGAACAGCGGCTACCTGGACGCGGCCTTCAACTATGAGGTGTATGACGGCTACAACCTGAACCTGCACGTGGGCCACCAGAACGTGAAGAACAATGGCGCCTCCAGCTACAGCGACTACAAGATTGGCGTGACCAAGGACTTCGGTTTCGCCTCCGTCTCGCTAGCCGCCATCTACGCCGACACGGAAGCGTATATCGCTCCCAACGGCAAGAACCTGGCCAAGACCGGCGCGGTCCTGACCATCACGAAAACCTTCTAAGCGAGGCTGTCATGAAACTGATTACCGCCATCATCAAGCCGTTCAAGCTGGACGAGGTCCGCGAGGCCTTGTCGGCGATTAACGTGCAAGGCATCACCGTCACGGAAGTGAAAGGCTTCGGCCGCCAGAAAGGCCACACGGAACTCTACCGTGGCGCCGAATACGTGGTCGATTTCCTGCCCAAGACCAAGATCGAAGCGGCCGTCGATGACGCTGTCGTCGACCAGGCGATCGAGGCCATCGAAGGCGCCGCCCGCACCGGCAAGATCGGTGACGGCAAGATTTTTGTGTACAACCTGGAACAGGTGATCCGTATCCGTACCGGCGAAACCGGTAACGACGCTCTCTAAGGGGAAGATGAATGAAAAAAACGATAACAACGTGGCTGGCCGGGTTGACCGTGCTGTTCGCCCTGGGCGCCGCACTGCCGGCCGTGGCCGCTGACGAGACGCAAGCATCGGCCGCGGCCTCGGCGCCTGCCGCCAGCGCCCCGGCCGCTTCCGCGCCCGCCGCCAGCGCCCCGGCCGCCGCCCCGGCGCCGGAGGCCGCAGCCGCCCCCGCTGCCGCGGCAGCGCCAGCACCCACTCCCAACAAGGGCGACACGGCCTGGATGATGACGTCCACTTTGCTGGTGATCATGATGAGCATCCCCGGCCTGGCCCTGTTCTACGGCGGCCTGGTGCGCACCAAGAACATGCTGTCCATCCTGCTGCAAGTGTTCACGATCTTCTCGCTGATCATTGTGCTGTGGTGCGTGTTCGGCTACTCGCTGGCCTTCACGGAAGGCAACGCCTTCTACGGCAAGTTCGACCGTCTGTTCCTGAATGGTATCTGGGACCCCGTCAAAGCCACGTTCTCGACGGCCGCCACCTTCAGCAAGGGTGTGGTTCTGAATGAATTCGTGTATGTCGCCTTCCAGGGCACCTTCGCCGCCATCACCTGCGGCCTGATCATTGGCGCCTTCGCCGAGCGCGCCAAGTTCAAGGCTGTGCTGGCCTTCGTCGTGCTGTGGTTCGTGTTCGCCTACCTGCCGGTGGCCCACATGGTCTGGTTCTGGACCGGTCCGGACGCGATCAAGGATGCCGCCACCCTGGCCACCGAAACGGCCAAGGCTGGCTGGCTGTGGCAGAAGGGCGCGCTGGACTTCGCCGGCGGCACCGTGGTGCACATCAACGCCGCCGTCGCTGGCCTGGTTGGTGCCATCATGATCGGCAAGCGCGTCGGCTACGGCCGCGAATCGATGGCGCCGCACTCGCTGACCATGACCATGATCGGCGCTTCGCTGCTGTGGGTGGGCTGGTTCGGTTTCAATGCCGGTTCCGCGCTGGAATCGGGCGATGTGGCCGCGCTGGCCTTCATCAACACCCTGCTGGCCACCGCCGCCGCCGCCATGTCCTGGCTGTTCGGTGAATGGATCCACAAGGGTAAGCCTTCCATGCTGGGCGCCGCCTCCGGCGCCGTGGCCGGCCTGGTGGCCATCACCCCGGCCTGCGGTTACGTCGGTCCGATGGGCGCGCTGATCATGGGCCTGCTGGCCGGTGTGGTCTGCCTGTGGGGCGTGAACGGCCTCAAGCGCCTGATCGGCGCCGACGACTCGCTGGACGTGTTTGGCGTGCACGGCGTGGGCGGCATCATGGGCGCCCTGCTGACCGGCGTGTTCGCTGCACCTTCGCTGGGCGGCCAGGGCATCTTCGACTATGTCACCAACAAGATGTCGACCGATGCTTACTCCATCGTCGGTCAGGTGACCACCCAGGCCACGGCCGTCGGCACCACCGTCATCTGGTCGGCCGTGGTGTCCGTCATCGCCTACAAGCTGGTCGATATCGTCATCGGTCTGCGTGTGCCGGAAGAAGAGGAACGCGAAGGCCTGGACATCACCAGCCACGGCGAATCGGCTTACCACAGCTGATCCGCAGCATCGCATCCGGCCCGCCGCTGGCGGGCCACAACAAGGCGCCTTCGCAAGAGGCGCCTTTTTTTGTTATTGGGGGTTTAAAAAGGCAATATTGCCCCGATTTGGTATAGTTGCACGGTAATATAGGCGGTTCAGCATGTCTGGAGGGTCGTCCTCCCGCATCAATTAAGGAAGTGATCATGGTTCCCCATCTTGTTACGGCCCTGACCGGACCGCTGCTCGATCTCGAAGAAAAAATCCTGGCCGCCACGCCCGCCATCGAGCGCTGGTTCCGTCTCGAATGGCAGGAGCATACGCCGCCGTTCTATTGCTCGGTGGACTTGCGCAACGCCGGCTACAAGCTGGCCCCCGTCGACACCAACCTGTTCCCCGGCGGCTTCAACAACCTGGCCACCGAGATGCTGCCCCTGTCCGTGCAGGCCGCCATGGCCGCCATCGACAAATACTGCCCGGATGCCCGCAACCTGCTGTTGATCCCGGAAGTGAAGGCGCGCAGCCCCCACTATTGGCAGAACGTGGCGCGCCTGATGCAGATCTTCCGCCAGACCGGCCTGCATGTGCGGCTCGGTTCCTTGTCGCCGGACGTGACCCAGCCCACGCCGCTGGCTCTGCCTGACGGCAATATGCTGGTGGTCGAGCCGCTGGTGCGCTCGCCCAACGGCCGCCGCCTGGGCCTGAAGGATTTCGACCCGTGCACCATCCTGCTCAATAACGACCTGTCGGCCGGCATCCCCGACATTTTGCAGAACATCCACGAGCAAAGCCTGTTGCCGCCGCTGCACGCGGGCTGGGCCCTGCGCCGCAAGAGCAACCACTTCGACGCCTACGACGAAGTGGCCAAGAAATTCGGCAAGCTGATCGGCGTCGATCCCTGGATGCTCAATCCCTTCCACGCCAAGTGCGGCCAGGTGAACTTCCAGACGGGCGAGGGCGAAGATTGCCTGATCGCCAACATCGACACGCTGCTGGCCAAGATCAAGAAGAAGTACAAGGAATACGGCATGAAGGAGCAGAAGCCGTTCGTGATCGTCAAGCCCGACGCGGGCACTTACGGCACCGGCATCCTGACCATCAAGGACTCGGCCGAGATCAAGCAGCTCACGCCCCAGCAGCGCGAACGGCTGTCCGTCGTCAAGGACGGCAAGGCCGTCACCGACGTCATCATCCAGGAGGGCGTGCCCACCTTCGAGAGCATCAAGGATGCCGTGGCCGAGCCGGTGGTCTACATGATAGACCGCTACGTGGTGGGCGGCTTCTACCGTGTGCACGCCGAAAAGGGCGTGGACCAGAACCTGAACGCGCCCGGCTCGGAATATGTGCCGCTGGCGTTCGCCCAGCAGCATGCCGTGCCCGACCTGAAGGCCAAGCCCGGCACGGCCGCGCCCAACCGCTTCTACGTGTACGGCGTGGTGGCGCGGCTGGCGCTGCTGGCCGCCTCGCTGGAAATGGAGCGTACCGATCCGAACCCGGAAGTGTATTGACCGGACCGAGCGGGGCCGGCTCGCACGGCCGGGCCCGCTTGTCGGCTAAAATCAGGCATTACCCAGAATGGAAACGTCCATGAAAATCGCATTCCTCGCCGATCCCCTGGCCAGCTTCAAGACCTACAAGGATTCGACCTACGCCATGATGGTGGAAGCGGCCGCGCGCGGCCACGCCGTCTACGCGTTCGAGCAGAAGGACATGGCGCTCGACGGCGGCATCGTGTACGCCAACGCGGCCCGCGTCATCCTCACCGGCGACGCCCACGACTGGTACCGGCTCGAGCCGCACCACGAGGCGGCCCTGACCGAGTTCGACGCCGTCATCCAGCGCAAGGATCCGCCGTTCGACATGGAGTACATCTACGGCACCTACCTGCTGGAATTGGCCGAGCGCCAGGGCGCGCGCGTATTCAACCGGCCCGACGCGATCCGCAACCACAATGAAAAGCTGGCCATCGCCCAGTTCAGCCAGTTCACGGCGCCAACCCTGGTCACGTCCAGCGAGGCGCGCCTGCGCGCGTTCCAGGCCCACCACGGCGACGTGATCCTCAAGCCGCTCGACGGCATGGGCGGCGCCGGCGTGTTCCGGGTCCAGGCCGACGGCATGAACCTGGGCTCCATCATCGAGACGCTGACCGACAACGGCCGCCGCACCATCATGGCGCAGCGCTACATTCCCGAGATCGTCAACGGCGACAAGCGCATCCTCGTCATCAACGGCAAGCCCGTGCCCTACGCGCTGGCGCGCATCCCGCAGGCCGGCGAAGTGCGCGGCAACCTGGCCGCCGGCGGCACCGGCGTGGCCCGTCCGCTGAGCGAGCGCGACCGCGAGATCGCCGAGACCCTGGGCCCCGTATTGGCCAGCCGTGGCCTGTTGCTGGTAGGATTGGATGTGATTGGCGACTACCTGACCGAAGTGAACGTCACCAGCCCCACCTGCTTCCAGGAGATCACCCAGCAGACCGGCTTTAACGTGGCGGCCATGTTCATCGACGCGGTGGAGCAGGGCGCGGCCCAGGCATGAAGTCCCGAATTGAAAAAAAATACACGGCAGCCGTTGTAAAGCGGCGCCGTTCACTGGCGGTTTAATCTTATGGTAGGCATACTGCTTATGACACACGCGCCGCTCGGGCAGGCGTTCATCGCTGCCTGCGCCCACGTTTTTCGCGGCCCGACGGAACGGCTGGAAGCGATCGACGTGGTGGCGGACCAGGACCTGGCCGAAGTGCAGGCCCTGGCGGCGGCGGCCATCGCCCGGCTCGACGACGGCGACGGCGTGCTGGTGATTACCGACATCAAGGGCGGCACCCCGGCCAACTGCTGCAACAAGCTGGCCGACGCCGGCCGGGTGGAGGTGATCGCGGGTATCAGCCTGCCGATGCTGCTGCGGGCCATCACCTACCGCCGCGATACGCTGGACGTGGTGGTGGAAATGGCCCTGGCCGGCGCGCAAAGCGGCGCCGTGCGGGTCGACAACCGGATCCGGCTGGGCCCCAACTAACGGGTCCGGTTCTTAGTGTGGCCGCCGCTGTGGCTGGTGGCGGCCTTGTTTGCAGTGCGCATTCCTGATTGAGAATAGAAAAATATGATTCAACAAGAACTTGAGATTATCAACAAGCTTGGTTTACATGCGCGTGCTTCCGCCAAATTTACCCAACTGGCAGCAAAATATCAAAGCGACGTCTGGCTGACCCGCAATGCCCGCCGCATCAACGCCAAGTCCATCATGGGCGTGATGATGCTGGCCGCCGGCAAGGGCGCCAAAGTTACGCTGGAGGCCGACGGCCCCGATGAACAGGAATGCATCACGGCGCTGACCGCGCTGGTCAACGACAAGTTCGGCGAAGGCGAGTAATGCCCGCGGAACCCGGCCGTCAACGTATCCCGACAGGTTCACCCATGGCATCTTTCACGCTACATGGCATTCCCGTATCGCGCGGTATCGCGATCGGCCGGGCCCACCTGCTGGCGGCGGCCGCGCTCGACGTCAAGCATTACCTGGTGGCCGAGGAGCACCTGGAGGCCGAGGTGCAGCGATTGCAGCAGGCGCTGGTGGCCGTGCACAAGGAACTGCAAACCCTGTGGCTGGACCTGCCCAAGGACGCGCCCACGGAACTGGGCGCCTTCATCGACGTGCACGCGCTGATCCTGTCGGACCCGATGATCTCGGAAGCGCCGCTCGACATCATCCGCACCCGCCACTACAACGCCGAGTGGGCGCTGTTGACCCAGATCGACGAGTTGTCGGCCCAGTTCGACGAGATCGAGGACCCCTACCTGCGCGAGCGCAAGGCCGACATCCAGCAAGTGGCCGAGCGCGTGCTCAAGGTGCTGATGGGCAGTGCCCAGCCGCTGGCCGCCGTCGGCGACGGCGAATACCAGGCCCAGATGATCGTCGTCGCGCACGATATCTCGCCGGCCGACATGCTGCAGTTTCGCGACCGCTCCTTCATCGGTTTCGTCACCGACGTGGGCGGCCAGAACTCGCACACGGCCATCGTCGCGCGCAGCCTCGACATTCCGGCCGCCGTCGGCATGTCGCAGGCCTCCACCCTGGTGGCCCAGGACGACTGGATCATCATCGACGGCGACGCCGGGGTGGTCATCGTCAACCCCAGCGCGCTGGTGCTGGAGCAGTACCGCGAGCGCCAGAACGCGCTGCAGCGGGCCCGCAAGAAGCTCAACAAGCTCAAGAAAACCCCGGCCGTCACCAAGGATGGCACGCCCATCACGCTGCTGGCCAACATCGAGCTGCCCGACGATTGCGCGGCCGCCATGGAGGCCGGCGCCAACGGCGTGGGCCTGTTCCGCTCCGAATTCCTGTTCATGGGCCGCAACAGCCGCATCCCGTCCGAAGACGAGCAGTTCGAGCAGTACAAGCGGGCCGTGGTGGCCATGAAGGGCCGTCCCGTCACCATCCGCACGCTCGACATCGGCGCCGACAAGCCGCTCGACCAGACCGAGCACACGGCCCTCAACCCGGCGCTGGGCCTGCGCGCGATCCGCTACTGCCTGGCCGAGCCGCAGCTGTTCCTGGCGCAGCTGCGCGCCATCCTGCGCGCCTCTGCGTTCGGCAAGGTGCGCATTTTGATCCCCATGCTGGCGCACGCGTTCGAGATCGACCAGTCGCTGGCCATGATCGCCCAGGCCAAGGCCGAACTGCGCGAAGAGGGCGTCAAGTTCGACGAGACGGTGCAGGTGGGGGCCATGATCGAGATCCCGGCCGCCGCACTGGCGCTGCCCATGTTCGTCAAGCGCATGGACTTCCTCTCGATCGGCACCAATGACCTGATCCAGTACACGCTGGCCATCGACCGGGTTGATTATGAGGTGGCACACCTTTACAATCCCCTGCATCCGGCGGTGCTGCAGCTGATCGCCATGACCATCGCGGCCGGCCACAAGGCTGGCATCGACGTGGCCGTGTGCGGCGAGATGGCGGGCGACGTCAAGCTCACCCGCCTGCTGCTGGGCATGGGCCTGCGCGAATTCTCCATGCACCCGGCGCAGCTGTTGTCGGTCAAGCAGGAGATCCTGAACAGCGACCTGGCGCGGCTGGCGCCCCAGACGCGCAAGATCATGCGGTCGATGGAGCCGGATGCCATCGCCGACGCGGTCCAGCAATTGCAGCTGATGTAACCATCATCGCGGTACAATCTGCATTGCTGGCAAGCCTGCGGAACCCACCCTCGCGGTTCCGCATTGATTATCTGGCCCGTGGGGCCGCCCCCTAGACAACCAAAAAACACATGCCATCCATTGGATACGTGTCGCCGCAAACCATGCATTTTTCGCAGCCGCTGGCGCTGCAAAGCGGCGCCACGCTGCAAGACTACACGCTGATGTACGAAACCTACGGCACCCTGAACGACGACAAGTCGAACGCGGTGCTGGTCTGCCACGCCCTGAACGCCTCGCACCACGTGGCCGGCGAATACGAGGGCAAGCCGAAAAGCACCGGCTGGTGGGACAACATGGTGGGACCGGGCAAGCCGCTCGACACCGACAAGTTCTTCGTCATCGGCATCAACAATCTCGGCTCCTGCTTCGGCTCCACGGGCCCCATGCACACCAACCCGGCCACCGGCAAGCCGTATGGCGCGGCCTTCCCCGTGGTGACGGTGGAGGACTGGGTAGCGTCGCAGGCGCTGCTGGCCGACCGGCTGGGCATTCAGCAGTTCGCCGCCGTCATGGGCGGCTCGCTGGGCGGCATGCAGGCGCTGGCCTGGAGCATCATGTACCCGGACCGGCTGCGCCATTGCGTGGTGATCGCCTCCACGCCCAAGCTGTCGGCCCAGAACATCGCGTTCAATGACGTGGCGCGCCAGGCCATCCTGTCCGACCCGGACTACCACGGCGGCGACTTCTACGAGCACGGCGTGGTGCCGCGTAACGGCCTGCGCGTGGCGCGCATGGTCGGCCACATCACCTACCTGTCGGACGACGACATGGCCGAGAAGTTCGGCCGCAAGCTGCGCGACGTATCCCAGAACGGCGACGGCAACTACAAGTTCGGCTTCGGCGTCGATTTCGAGATCGAATCCTACCTGCGCTACCAGGGCGACAAGTTCAGCGAATACTTTGATGCCAACACCTACCTGCTGATCACCAAGGCGCTCGATTATTTCGACCCGGCGCGCGCCCACGGCGGCGACCTGGCCAAGACCCTGGCCGGCACCAAGGCCAAGTTCCTGCTGGCGTCCTTCACCACCGACTGGCGTTTCTCCCCCGCGCGCAGCCAGGAGATCGTGCAGGCGCTGGTGCGCAACCGCCGTCCCGTCACCTACGCCGAAATCGACGCACCGCACGGCCATGACGCCTTCCTGCTGGAAGACCCGCGCTACATGAACCTGGTGCGGGCTTACTACGAGCAGGTGTGGAAAGAGCTGGGCGCGCCCGCGCAGGCGGCGCCCGCGAGCAGCAACAAGGAGTACGCATGAATTTTGAACAGTTAAGCAGCGCCCGTCCCGACCTCGCCTTCATCGCCCACTGGGTACCGAAGCAGTCGCACGTGCTGGACGTGGGCTGCGGCGACGGCGTCATGCTCGACTACCTGCAGAGCGACCGCCAGTGCAGCGGCTACGGCATCGAGATCGCCGACGACAAGGTGCTCGACAGCACCCGGCGCGGCGTGTGCGTGATCCAGCAGGATATGGAAAAAGGCCTGGGCCTGTTCGCCGACAATTCGTTCGACACGGTGCTGTGCCTGTCCTCGCTGCAGATGATGAAGCACGTGGAGCCGCTGCTGCGCGACATCGTGCGGGTGGGGCGCGAAGCCATCGTCTCCTTCCCCAACTTCGCCTACTGGCCGCACCGGGTGGCGCTGCTCAAGGGCCGCATGCCGGTCTCCAAGTCGCTGCCCTACCAGTGGTATGACACGCCCAACGTGCGCTGCGCCACCATCAACGATTTCCGCGAACTGGCCGAGGAATGCGGGCTGGAAGTACTCGAATGCGTGGCGCTGGCGGCCGGCGAGCAGGTGTCCGTGCTGCCCAACCTGCGCGGCGACCTGGCCGTGTTCCGGCTGCGTAAAAAGGCCCTGGCCTGATGGCGGCGCCGGAGCCCGTGGCACCCCAGCCGGCCGCACCCGCGACCAGCTGGCGCACCTACCTGAATGGCCGCACCGTGGCCATTTTGTTTCTGGGCTTTAGCTCCGGGCTGCCGCTGTACACGCTGATCTACCTGATGCAGGCCTGGCTGGCCACGTCGGGCCTGGACGTCAAGGCGCTGGGCCTGTTCGCGCTGGTCACCTCGCCCTACACCTTCAAGTTCCTGTGGGCGCCGTTCATGGACCGCTACAGCCTGGGCCCGCTGGGCCGGCGCCGCGGCTGGATGGCGCTCACCCAGCTGCTGCTGTTCGTGACCATGGGCGCGATGGGTATGCTGGACCCGAAAACCCAGCTGGGCCTGATCGCCGTGTTCGTGGCGGGCGTGGCCTTCCTGTCGGCCAGCCAGGACGTGGTGATCGACGCGTTCCGGCGCGAATCGCTGAGCGATGCCGAGCAGGGGCTGGGCGCGGCCGTCATCGTCAACGCCTACAAGGCCGCCAGCCTGGTGCCCAGCGCGCTGGGGCTGGTGCTGGCCGACAGCATGCCGTGGCAGACCGTATTCTGGATCGTGGCCGCCTTCATGCTGCCAGGGTTGGCCTGCACGCTGCTGGTCAAGGAGCCGGCCGTGTATGGCGAGCCGCCGCGCAATATGCAGCAAGCCATTGTGCTGCCGTTCCGCGAATTCGTGCGGCGCGACGGCTGGAACAAGGCCTTCATGATCATCGCCTTCGTGCTGCTATACAAACTTGGCGACAGCATGGCCACGGCCTTGTCGACCAAGTTCTTCCTCGATATCGGCTTCAGCACCAGGCAGATCGGCCTGGCGGCCAACGCCACCGGCTGGTGGGCCAGCCTGGCCGGCGGCGTGGTGGGCGGCGTGTGGATGGTCAAGCTGGGCATCAACCGCGCGTTGTGGGTGTTCGGCGTGCTGCAGGCGCTGGCGATTCTGGGCTTCGCGTGGCTGGCGCAGGTGGGCGCCAATCCGGTGCTGCTGAGCGCCGTGTATGGCTTCGAAGCGTTCGCCAGCACGGGGCTGGGCGCGGCCGCACTGGTGGCGTTTATCTCGCGTTCCACCGATCCGCGTTACACTGCTACCCAATACGCGCTGTTTTCCAGCCTTGCCGCTGTGCCGCGCACCTTTATTAATTCCTCGGTCGGCTTCATCGTGGCCGAAACGGGCTGGTTCACGTTCTTTATCGTGTGCTTTGTGCTTGCGTTTCCTGCCATGATGATGCTGCCGAAAATCGCACCATGGAACGCACCTCATGAACACCCTCAAACGTAGCGCACTGGCGCTGGCGCTGGTGGCCGGACTGGCCGCCGCGCCGATGGCATCGACGCAAAATTATTCGGACGGCATCCCCGTCAAGCCGATGTCGAAATTCCGCAATTTCGAAGACCAGCAGCAGGTGGACCAGCAGTCGCGCCAGCAGTACGCGCAGTTGCTGGGGCAGGCGCAGCAAAAGCAGGCGCTGATGCCGGACAACCACCCGCAAGTGATCCGCCTGCGCGCCATCGCGCGCCGCCTGATCCCGTTCACCACGCGCTGGAACCCGGACGCGGCCAACTGGAAGTGGGAAGTGAACCTGCTCAATTCGGCCACCGTGAACGCGTTCTGCATGCCGGGCGGGCGTATCGCCTTCTACAGCGGCATCCTCACCAAGCTCAATCTGACGGACGACGAAGTGGCCATCGTGATGGGCCACGAGATCGGCCACGCGCTGCGCGAGCATGGCCGCGAGCAGGCCGGCAAGGCCACCACGGCCAACCTGTTCGGCCGCGTGGCCAGCATCGGCCTGTCGGCCTGGCTGGGCGTGGACCAGCGCCTGACGGACGCCGGCGCCAACGCCGTCACGCAACTGGCGGTGCTCAAGTTCTCGCGCGAGGACGAGAGCGAGGCCGACCAGGTGGGCCTGGACCTGGCCGCGCGCGCCGGCTACGACCCGCGCGCGGGCGTGGCCTTGTGGACCAAGATGAGCCAGTTGAACCAGGGCCAGCCGCTGGAATTCCTGTCCACCCACCCCAGCGGCAGTTCGCGCATCGATGACATGAACCGCAACATGCCGCTGGTGCTGCCCGTGTTCGCACGCGCGCGCGGGTTGGACCCGGACGCGCTGCCGCCGTATCACTCGATGGCCATCAGCCGGCGCTGACATGGCGGCCAACGCACACAAGCACGGCAAGCCGCCGCTGCCCATGCGCGACGGCGTCATGCCCAGCTACTTGTGGCTGCAGGGCGGCGACTGGCCGGACATGCTGACCTTCATGGCCGAGCGTTTTCCGGCCGTGACAAAAGAGGACTGGCGCACGCGCATGGAGAAGGGCGGGGTGGTGGACGCCAGCGGCACGCCGCTGCTGCCGCACAGCCCTTACCGGCGCGGCATCCGTATCTTCTACTACCGCGAGCTCGAAACGGAGACGCCGATCCCGTTCCACGAGGAGATCCTGTTCCAGGACGACGATTTGCTGGTGGTGGACAAGCCGCACTTCGTACCGATGATCCCGACCGGGCGGTTTTTGCATGAATCGCTGCTGGTGCGGTTGAAGAAGAAGCTGAGAATGGAAGAGCTCACGCCCATCCACCGGCTCGACCGCGAGACGGCCGGCGTGGTGATCTTCTCGTGCCGCCAGGTCACGCGCGGCGCCTACCAGTCGCTGTTCCAGAAGCGCGCCATCGCCAAGGAATACGAGGCGCTGGCAGCGCCACTGGCCGGCTACGACTTCCCGTTCACCTACCGCAGCCGCATGGTCGATGGCGAGAAATTCTTCGTGATGAAGGAGGAGGCGGGCGAACCCAATTCGGAAACCGTGATCGACGTGATCGAGCACCGGGCCGACGCCACGCTGTACCGCCTGCGTCCGCACACGGGCCGCAAGCACCAGCTGCGGGTGCACATGGCGGCGCTGGGTGTCCCCATCGTCAACGACGCGTTCTATCCGGTGGCGCTGCCCTGCAAGCAGGACGATGTGTCACAGCCCTTGAAACTGCTGGCGCGCGCGATCGCGTTCGACGATCCGTTCACGGGCGAGCGGCGCCAGTTCTTCAGCCGGCGCACGCTGTAGGCGCGCGCGCCGCGGATGCCGCAGCCGGCGCGCTGCTGGCGCTGGCGGGGCGGCCGCTCAGGCCGCGTACTCGATGGTCAGCGGGGCGTGGTCGGAGAAGCGCTCATCCTTGTAGATGGCCACGGTATGCGCCTGGGCCGCGATGCCGGGCGTGGCCACGTGGTAGTCGATACGCCACCCCACGTTCTTGGCCCAGGCCTGGCCACGGTTACTCCACCACGTGTACTGTTCCTCGCGCTTGTCGAGGCCACGGTGCACGTCCACGTAGCCCACCTCGTCGAAGATGCGGGTCATCCAGGCCCGTTCCTCGGGCAGGAAGCCGGAGTTCTTCTTGTTGCCCTTCCAGTTCTTCAAGTCGATCTCGTGGTGGGCGATGTTCCAGTCGCCGCAGATCACCACTTCGCGCCCTTCGGCGCGCAGCGCCGCCAGGTGCGGCAGGAACAGGTCCATGAAACGGAACTTCGCCTCCTGGCGCTCGGGGCCGGACGAGCCGGACGGGCAGTAGACGGAAATGATGGTCAGCTGGCCGAAGTCGCAGCGCACGTAGCGGCCTTCGGCGTCGAATTCCGGGCTGCCAAAGCCGATCAGCACGCGGTCCGGCTCGACCTTGCTGTAGACGCCGGTGCCGGAATAGCCTTTCTTCTCGGCGTAGTGGAAATGGCCATGGTAGCCGCCCGGATTGAGGAATTCAGGCGTCATGTCGGCTTGCTGCGCCTTGAGTTCCTGGACGCAGACGAAATCGGCGTCCTGCGCGGCCATCCAGGTGAAAAAGCCCTTGGAGGCGGCGGAACGGATGCCGTTCAAATTGGCGGAGATAATTTTTGGCATGGGAATACGTGGCGTGGCGGGCTATGCCCAAGAGGAAAAGCCGCCAGTGTAGCGTGTTTTGGGCGGCCTTGTTCGCGTGGCCGCCCGCGCCGGCGGACGGCGGGCGGCGCCCGTATTGCCATCACTTCGCTATCATTTTGCCATCGTTTGGCCGGCCCGCCGCGTGCCTTGCCGCCACAGTCTGGCCGGCGCGGCCGGCTTTGATTGTCCAGCCGGTGCGCGCAGATTAAAATACAGGCACTTTTACGACACGAGGCAATATGAGCAACACTACCAGCAACCTCCGGCAAGAATTTATCGCCTTTTCCGTCGCCACCGGCGTGCTGCGCTTTGGTGAGTTCACCACCAAGGCAGGACGCCAGTCGCCGTACTTCTTCAACGCCGGCCTGTTCCACGACGGCGCCACGCTGGCCCAGCTGGCCCAGTTCTACGCCCAGACCCTGCTCGACTCGGGCGTGGAGTTCGACATGCTGTTCGGCCCCGCCTACAAGGGCATCACGCTGGCCTCGGCCACGGCCGTGGCGCTGGCTGGCAAGGGCCGCAACACCTCGTTCGCGTTCAACCGCAAGGAAGCCAAGGACCACGGCGAAGGCGGCACCATCGTCGGCGCCAAGCTGCACGGCAAGGTGGTCATCATCGATGACGTGATCTCGGCCGGCACCTCGGTGCGCGAATCGGTGGACATGATCCGCGCTGCCGGCGCCGAACCGTGCGCCGTGCTGATCGCGCTGGACCGCATGGAACGCTCGGGCAAGGATGGCGCGCTGTCGGCCCATTCGGCCGTGCAGGAAGTGAGCCAGACGTACAACATCCCCGTCATCTCGATCGGCAACCTCGATGACCTGTTCAGCTACCTGAACGGCGCGGGCGCCGATCCCCAGCTGCAGCAGTACAAGGACGCCGTGGCCGCCTACCGGGCACGCTACGGGGTAGCGGCCGGCGCTTGATGCCGCGCAGCGTCGCTGCGTAGACTTTGAAATTGCTTTGGCGTAACATTCAATCGTAGTCCGCAGGCGTATCGCTTATCGGCCCTGGCCGAGGAAATAAAGGCTGAATGATGAACATCGCGACTTTAAAAGTGCATGGCGACGCTGAGGGTCTGGCGGACATCCGCGACGGCCTGCCCACTGAGCCCGACCATACCTGGAGCAAGGGCGATCCCCGCCCCGATGGCCGGGCGCGCATCGATTCCGGCTTTTACCTGGGCGTGGCCACCCACCAGGACCCCGACGTGCTGCTGCGCCAGATCCGTTCCTACCTGGCCGAATGCTCGGCGCGCGGCATCCACTTCGAACGGTCCGACGTGGCGGCCGAGCTGCGCATCGCCATCAGCCACACGGACGGCGAAACGGTCGTGCCCAGCCTCGATTTCGAGCTGTCGGACTTGCGGCTGTTGGTTGACATGGGTATTTCACTCAGTATCGCCACGCAGTGACGGGCGGGCGCTCGCCGCGCCCCGGAAATTGCGTTAAGCTAACGGTTTTGCCAAAAGCATAACTGGAGTGTAGTAATGCGATTTTCCGAAGACAGACTGGCCCGCCTGCCAGTTGGCGGCCAGACTGAGCGCCAGATCCACATCTGGGAACCGGCCGCGCCGCGTGCCGTCATCATGGCGCTGCACGGCGGCATGGCCCATGCGGGCGATTATGTGACCCCGGCCCTGTACTTCCGCGCCCACGGCATCGCCACCGTCAGCTACGACATGGTGGGCCACGAGATGGCGCGCCGGGTCGACATTCCCGGCTTCCACGTCTTCCTCGATGAGAGCGAACTGCTGCTGGCCTGGGTCAAGCAACAGTATCCGGGCCTGCCCATCTTCATCATGGGCCACTCGATGGGCGGCCTGATCGCCACCCACCTGGCGCTGCACCGGATTCCGGCCGACCCGGCGGTGAAAGGCTTCATCCTGTCCTCGCCGTACTACGTCAACGCCATCAAGGTGGCGCCCGTGCTGCTGGCGCTGTCGGGCGTACTGGCCGCGCTGCTGCCGCGCATGAAGGTGCCGCTCGACTCGCTGACCGACGTGCTGACCCACGACGCCACCATCACGGCCCGCCACCACGCCGACGAGCGCGACCACGTGCGCGCGACGGAAGTGACGGTGCGCTTCGGCCATGCGCTGAACCAGGCGCAGGCGGGCCTGGCCGCGCACATGCCGTCCTGGCGCTACCCGCTGTTCGCCGCCATCGCCGGCGACGACCGGCTGGCCGACGCCGACGCGGGCGAAGCCATGCTGCGCTCGATCAAGCCGGAACTGGTGGAACTGCACCGCTATCCGGAGAACTACCACGAGAACTTCAACGAACTCAACCGCGAGCAGATCTTCGCCGCCATCCTGCGCTGGATGGGCGCGCACGGCTTGCCGGCCTGACCGGCGGCTGCCCGACCAGCCGCGCGGGGCTGGTCGGTGCGTGTTTAGAGGATTCATGCAACCATTTGTGC
The DNA here is from genome assembly GCF_014042365.1 of Rugamonas fusca. GTDB lineage: Bacteria > Pseudomonadota > Gammaproteobacteria > Burkholderiales > Burkholderiaceae_D > Rugamonas > Rugamonas fusca. Next base: position 205,930 of record NZ_JACEZS010000007.1, on the reverse strand, counting down.
AACTGGTTGCGCAAATAAATAAACGGCCCTACAATCGTGCAACTGATTGCATAAACGGAGACCCGCATGACCGCCTACCCACACCTGTTGACCCCACTGGACCTGGGCTTCACCACGCTGCGCAACCGCGTGCTGATGGGCTCCATGCACGTGGGCCTGGAAGAAGCGCCCAACGGTTTCGCCCGCATGGCCGCGTTCTACGCCGAACGCGCGCGCGGCGGCGTGGGCCTGATGGTCACGGGCGGCATCTCGCCCAACGAAGCGGGCCGCCCCGTGCGCGGCGGCTCCATGATGACCACGGAAGCGGACGCTGAACACCACCGCCAGGTCACCACGGCCGTGCACGCGGCCGGCGGCAAGATCGCCATGCAGATCCTGCACTTCGGCCGTTACTCCTACCAGCCCGGCCTGGTGGCGCCCAGCGCGCTGCAGGCGCCGATCAACGCCTTCGAACCGCACGAGCTGACCAGCGAGGAAGTGGAGCAGACCATCGCCGACTTCGTGCGCTGCGCCGGCCTGGCCCAGTCGGCCGGCTACGACGGCGTCGAGATCATGGGCTCGGAAGGTTACCTGATCAACGAATTCGTCGCCGCCCGCACCAATATGCGCGACGACGAGTGGGGCGGCAGCTACGAGAAGCGCATGCGCTTCCCGGTCGAGATCGTGCGCCGCACGCGCGAAAAAGTGGGCCCCAATTTCATCATCATCTACCGCCTGTCGATGCTGGACCTGGTGGAAGACGGCTCCACGCTGGACGAAGTGATTGCGTTGGCCAAGGCCGTGGAAGCGGCCGGCGCCACCATCATCAACACCGGCATCGGCTGGCACGAGGCGCGCATTCCCACCATCGCCACCAAGGTGCCGCGCGCGGCCTTCGCCTGGGTCACCAAGCAGTTGCGCGGCCACGTGAAGGTGCCGCTGATCGCCACCAACCGCATCAACACGCCGGAAGTGGCCGAGCAGGTGCTGGCCGACGGCTACAGCGACATGGTGTCGATGGCCCGCCCGCTGCTGGCCGATCCGGAATTCGTCGTCAAGGCCGAGCAGGGCCGCGCCGACGAGATCAACACCTGCATCGGCTGCAACCAGGCCTGCCTGGACCACACCTTCAGCGGCAAGATCACGTCCTGCCTGGTCAACCCGCGCGCCTGCCACGAGACGGAACTGGTATTCGCGCCGCTGGCCAAGCGCAAGCGCGTGGCCGTGGTGGGCGCCGGTCCCGCCGGCCTGAGCTTCGCCGTGGCGGCCGCCGAACGTGGCCACGCGGTGGAACTGTACGAAGCGGCTGGCGAGATCGGCGGCCAGCTGAACGTGGCCAAGCAGGTGCCGGGCAAGGAGGAGTTCCACGAGATGCTGCGCTACTTCGGCAAGCAGATCGAACTGCGCGGCGTGCAGGTCAGGCTGAACACGCGCGCCACGGCGCAGCAACTCAAAGAGGGCGGCTACGACGAGATCGTGGTGGCCACCGGCGTCACGCCGCGCCTGCCGGACATCGAAGGCGTGCACCATCCCAAGGTGATGGGCTACCTGGACGTGCTGCGTGAACGTAAGCCGGTGGGCAAGTCGGTGGCCATCATCGGCGCCGGCGGCATCGGCTTCGACGTGGCCGAGTTCCTGACCCACAGCGGCGAAAGCGCCACCCTGCATCCGGAGAAGTTCTACGCCGAGTGGGGCATCGACACGGCCTACCGCGAGGCCGGCGGCCTGCGCGCGGCCGAAGTGGAGGCGTCGCCGCGCCGCGTCTACCTGTTGCAGCGCAAGGAGAGCAAGGTGGGCGCCAATCTGGGCAAGACCACGGGCTGGATCCACCGCACCGGTTTGAAGGCGCGCCGCGTGGCCATGGCCTCCGGCGTCAGCTACCGCAAGATCGATGACGACGGCCTGCACGTGACGGTCGATGGCGAAGACCAGGTGCTGCCGGTCGATAACGTGATCCTGTGCGCCGGCCAGAACCCGCTGCGCGAACTGTACGACGAACTGCAGGCGGCCGGCTGCGCCGCCCACCTGATCGGCGGCGCGGACGTGGCGGCGGAACTGGATGCCAAGCGCGCCATCGACCAAGGCGTGCGCCTGGCAGCGACAATCTAACCCTGGCCAAGCGGCCCAACCCTGAACTGGTGGAGAACGGCATGACAGAGCAACCCGCATCCTTGCTTCCTTCCGTGGCCGCGTCGCTGGCCAGCTGGCACGACATGTTGCGCCGGCGCGACCTGGCGGCGCTGCCGTCCATCGTCCACCCGGACGCCGTGTTCCGCTCGCCGCTGGCGTTCACACCCTACCAGTCGGCGCAGGCCGTGGTGCTGGTGCTGGGCACGGTGATCAATGTGTTCGAGGACTTTGTCTACCACCGCCAGTTCGCCACCGGCGACGGCTTGAGCGTGGTGCTGGAGTTCAGTGCGCGCGTAGGCGACAAGCAGCTCAAGGGCGCCGATTTCATCCGTTTCGACGAGGACGGCAAGATCGTCGAATTCGAGGTGATGGTGCGTCCGTTGAGCGGCCTGCAAGCCTTGGGCGCGGAGATGGGCAAGCGTATCGGCCACCTGATTCCGGCGTTCAAAGGTTAGGTTCGCTGCAACGGTGAGGGCGGCATGGGATAATGCCGCCTTTGCCACATCGGGCCACGCCTGCGTACACCATGTCCTTACCCCATGCCTTGCTCACGGCCTTGCTGGAGCGTCCCTGCTCCGGCGTGGAATTGGCGCGCCGTTTCGACAAATCCATCGGTTTTTTCTGGCACGCCACGCACCAGCAGATCTACCGTGAACTGGGGCGCCTGGAGCAGGCCGGCTGGGTGGAATCGCTGGAGCCGGAATCGGGGCGGGGGCGCAAGCGCGCGTATCGCGTGCTGCCGTCCGGGCGCGAGGAACTGCGGCGCTGGACGGCCGAAAGCCAGGACCCCAAGCCGATGCGCAATGAACTGATGCTGCGCCTGCGCGCGGAAGCCGTGATCGGCCCCACCGGGCTGGATCAGGACATCGCCCGCCGGCTGGACATGCACCGCCAGCAGCTGGCGCTGTACCGGCAGATCGAGGCGCGCGACTTTCCTCCCAATGGCCAGACCCGCGAACAGCAATTGCAGCATCTCGTGCTGATCGCCGGCATCAAGATGGAAACCTTCTGGATCGAATGGTCCGAACAGGCGCTGGCCGTGCTGGCGCAAAAGCCGGCGGCGTAACTTTCCTTTGTTTTTGTCTTCTCAATGGGGACAATGCACGACCTTGTCGCGCACGCCGTCGCGTATCGTGTCGCGCCCACTGCCCAAGCTCGCGTCGCGCGTGATGCAATAGCTGCCCGCCGGTCCGCTGACTTTTGTGATGGGACTGCCGTCGGCTGCCCGCAATTCCTCGAAAGTGGTGGTACGTGGCTTGTAGGCGGCGGCGATGCCCTGCGCCAGCCGGTCCTGACGCGAGAGGGCGGGCATGACTTGGGCGCGCGGCTCCATCTCGTGGGCGATCTCGCGTGCTTGCGACAACACACGATCGCGCAGGCCGGGGACGCTGTCCCGGAGCTGGGCCGGTTCCAGTACAGTCTCAACTTCGGAATGGGGCATTGAAGCTGGTCGCCCTCTTTGGAAATTCGTAAGCAGTTCCTGCGGTGGTACGGCCGTTGTTGTCCCGATGCGCGACGCTTCGTGGATGCGCGAGCGTTGCGCTGGCTGTGGCGCTGGTGCACTTCGCGGGATCAGTGTGCTTGGGGTGCGCAAGAAAATGAGCGACATCGTTTGGCTGGTCGGCGCGTGGCCGGTTGTGGGGGCGAACCGGCCCAGCTCCCACAGCGCGCCAATGTGTACTCCTGTAATCAGCACAACAAGCGCGGCTGATCGAACGGATACTTGCATACTCAAATATTAATATTTTCTATTTGACTATTTTATCCATTTCTCGTTTGCTTAGGCGGATCCTGCGCCGCGTTCAGGACCCATGTGGATAAGGTTCTATTTCCGCTTCTCTTTTCTTCTGCTTTCTTCGATGTAGGCCTGTTCCCCGTTTGCCGAAGAAAATAGAAGAATGCCGAAGAATCCAGGCCCGGAAATAGAACGAAATCCACACGGAGCCCGCCGCTCCATGGCATTGCTTATTCCTGCAACGCGAGACGAAAAAAATGGCCGGGGATCGCTCCCCGGCCATGTCGTGACGCCTTGTGGGTTTAGCCTGCCAGCTTGGCCTTGAGCAGCTCGGTCAGCTGGGCCGGGTTGGCCTTGCCGCGCGAGGCCTTCATGGCCTGGCCGATCAGCGCGTTGATGGCCGCTTCCTTGCCGGCGCGGTACTGCTCGACCGACTTGGCGTTCGCCGCGATCACGTCGTTGACGATCGCTTCCAGCGCGCCCGTGTCGGAAATCTGCTTCAGGCCCTTGGCTTCGATGATGGTGTCCACCAGGTTCTCGTCGGCCGACTTGGCTTCCCACATGGCAGCGAACACTTCCTTGGCGATCTTGTTGGAGATGGTGCCGTCAGCGATGCGCTTGAGCATACCGGCCAGCTGCGCCGGCGTGACGGGCGCGTCGGCGATGTCCACGTTCTCGCGGTTCAGCGTGGACGACACGTCGCCCATCAGCCAGTTGGCGGCCGCCTTGGCGTTCTCCTTGCCGGCCTTGTCCACCACGGCCACGAAGTAGGTGGCCATGGCTTTCGACTGGGTCAGCACCAGCGCGTCGTATTCCGGCAGCGCGTACTCGCTCACGAAGCGCGCGCGCATGGCGCCCGGCAGTTCGGGCATGGTGGCCTTCACTTCGTCGATCCACTGCTGCGAAATCATCAGCGGCGGCAGGTCGGGGTCGGGGAAGTAGCGGTAATCCTGCGCGTCTTCCTTGCTGCGCATTTCGCGCGTTTCCTTGCGGTCCGGGTCGTACAGGCGGGTGGCTTGCACCACCTTGCCGCCGTCTTCGATCAGCTCGATCTGGCGGCGTACTTCCACGTGCACGGCTTCCTCGATGAAGCGGAACGAGTTCAGGTTCTTGATCTCGCAGCGGGTGCCGAATTCCTTCTGGCCCTTGGGGCGCACGGACACGTTCACGTCGCAGCGGAACGAGCCTTCCTGCATGTTGCCGTCGCATACGCCCAGCCACATCACCAGCGAGTGCAGGGCCTTGGCGTAGGCCACGGCTTCGGCGGCGCTGCGGATTTCCGGCTCGGAGACGATCTCCAGCAGCGGCGTGCCGGCGCGGTTCAGGTCGATGCCGCTCATGCCGTGGTAGTCCTCGTGCAGCGACTTGCCGGCGTCCTCCTCCAGGTGGGCGCGCGTCAGGTTCACCGTCTTGGTGACGAATTCGCCGTCCTTCTCGTAGCCGAAGGTGAGCGAGCCGCCTTGCACCACGGGGTCTTCGAACTGGCTGATCTGGTAGCCCTTGGGCAGGTCGGGGTAGAAGTAGTTCTTGCGGGCGAACACGGACTGCGGCGCCACCTTGGCACCCACGGCCAGGCCGAAGCGGATCGCGCGGTCCACGGCCTGCTTGTTCATCACCGGCAGCACGCCCGGCAGCGCCAGGTCGACGGCGCTGGCCTGGGTGTTCGGCTCGGCGCCGAACTTGATCGGCGAACCGCTGAAAATTTTAGATTCGGTCGTGAGCTGCACGTGGTTCTCAAGACCGATGACGACTTCCCATTCCATATTGGTGTTCTCGCTGATGTATTCGTTGTTGGGAGCTTAGATGCCGGCCGGCGCGCGCAGGTGCCAGTCGGTGGCTTGCTGGAACTGGTGCGCCACGTTCAGCAGCCTGGCTTCGCCAAAGTAATTGCCGATGATCTGCAGGCCCACGGGGCGCTTGCCGTTCTTTTCGCCCTGGCCGAAACCGCAGGGGATGGACATGCCGGGCAGGCCGGCCAGGCTGGTCGACAGGGTGTAGATGTCGGCCAGGTAGGCGGCCACCGGATCGTCCGATTTGTCGCCCAGGTCCCAGGCCACGGTGGGGGCCACCGGGCCCATGATCACGTCGCACACGGCGTTGGGGCCATTGAGTACGGCTTCGAAATCCTGCGCGATCAGGCGGCGGATCTTTTGCGCCTTCAGGTAGTAGGCGTCGTAGTAGCCGTGGCACAGCACGTAGGTGCCGACCATGATGCGGCGCTTCACTTCCGCGCCAAAGCCTTCGGCGCGGGTTTTCTTGTACATGTCCTGCAGGTCCTTGTACTCGGCCGCGCGGTGGCCGTAGCGCACACCGTCAAAGCGCGACAGGTTGGACGATGCTTCGGCCGGCGCGATCATGTAGTAGGCCGGAATCGACAGGGCCGTGTTGGGCAGCGAGATGTCGACCAGCGTGGCGCCCAGCTTCACGAACTGTTCCAGCGCGGCGCGCACGGCCTGCTCGACGTCGGCCGCCAGGCCTGCACCGAAGTATTCCTTGGGCACGCCGATGCGCAGACCCGTCAGCGGCTGGTTCAGCGCGCGCGTGAAGTCTTCCGCCACGCCGCCCTGTTCCGGCGTCAGGCTGGTCGAGTCGCGCTCGTCGAAGCCGGCCATGGCCGACAGCAGCAGGGCGCAGTCTTCGGCCGTCTGGGCCATCGGGCCGCCCTGGTCGAGCGAGGAGGCGAACGCGATCATGCCAAAGCGCGACACGCGGCCGTAGGTGGGCTTGATGCCGGTGATGCCGCAGAACGAGGCCGGCTGGCGGATCGAACCGCCCGTGTCGGTGCCCGTCACGCCCGGCGCCAGGCGCGCGGCCACGGCGGCGGCCGAACCGCCCGAGGAGCCGCCCGGCACGGCCGTCTTGTCCCACGGGTTCTTGACGGCGCCGAAGGCCGAGTTTTCGTTGGCCGAGCCCATGGCGAATTCGTCGCAATTGAGCTTGCCCAGCGTGACCATGCCGGCCGCGTTGAGTTTTTCCACCACGGTGGCGTTGAACGGGCTGACGTAGTTGGCCAGCATTTTCGAGCCGGCCGTCGAGCGCCAGCCCTGGGTGACGAAGATATCCTTGTGGGCGATGGGCACGCCCGTCAGCGGCGTGGCCGTGCCGGCGGCGAGGCGGGCGTCCGCTTCGGCCGCTTGCGCCAGCGTCAGCGCGCGGTCCACGTGCAGGAAGGCGTTCAGGTCGCTCGCTTCGATGCGGTCGAGGAAGTGCTTGGCCAGGTCAGTGGCGGAAATCGCTTTGCTTTGCAGCAGGGCGGACAGCTCTTTAATGGTTTTGGTGTGCATGGCGTTTCAAATGGGGGCGGTTCGGCGGACGGCTGCCGCGTGGCCCTGGCAAAGGCGCGGCAAGGCGCGGCAAGGGGGCGCGGCAAAACAAGCGCGGCGGCGCTCTTTTATTCGATCACTTTCGGCACCAGATACAGGCCGTCCTCGGTCTTGGGCGCGACGGCCTGGTAGGCGTCGCGGCGATTCGGTTCGGTGGCCACGTCTTCACGCAGGCGCAGCGCGATATTGTTCATGTGGGCCGCCAGCGGATGGCTGAGCGGGGCGACGCCGTCGGTGTCGACCGCCTGCATCTGTTCGGCCAGCGCGAAGATGCCGTTCAATTGGCCCAGCGCCGTGGCGGACTGCTGTTCGCTCATCTCGAGCTGGGCCAGGTGGGCGATGCGTTTTACGTCGGATAGGGTCAGGGACATGGCGAGTGGCGCGGCCGGGCCGCGCAGTTTAATTGTAATATTAATAAAATTCTGGAATGTACGGCAATCAGCCGCCAAAAGTTCATGAAAGCCGCTTAATTCGTGGCCTGAAGGGATACACTTTTGACTGGATATTCGGCAAATCGCATTCAAATTATAAGGTAGAATGGCGGGTTGATGCGTTGCCGGCGCCGAATGAAGCTGCCGCCGCGTCGGAATAGATAGCGCGGCGCCCCGAGGACGGGCGCGCGGACACTCCCTAATAACGGCTTACGCGCACTTTAGAGGCGCCACAGGATACTCATGTTTGGTTTTTTACGCAGGTATATTTCCACCGATCTGGCCATTGACTTGGGCACGGCCAACACCCTGATTTATGTACGCGGCCAGGGCATCGTCCTGGACGAGCCATCCGTCGTCGCGATCCGCCAGGAAGGTGGCCCGAACGGCAAGAAAACCATCCAGGCCGTCGGTAAGGAAGCCAAGCAGATGCTGGGCAAGGTACCGGGCAACATCGAGGCGATCCGCCCGATGAAGGATGGCGTGATCGCCGACTTCACCGTCACCGAGCAGATGCTCAAGCAGTTCATCCGCATGGTGCACGACTCCAAGTTCTTCCGCCCCTCGCCGCGCATCATCATCTGCGTGCCGTGCGGTTCGACCCAGGTGGAACGCCGCGCGATCCGCGAATCGGCGCTGGGCGCCGGCGCTTCGCAGGTGTACCTGATCGAGGAACCGATGGCAGCCGCCATCGGCGCCGGCCTGCCCGTATCCGACGCCACCGGCTCGATGGTGGTCGACATCGGCGGCGGCACCACGGAAGTGGGCATCATTTCGCTGGGCGGCATGGTGTACAAGGGTTCCGTGCGCGTGGGCGGCGACAAGTTCGATGAAGCCATCGTCAACTACATCCGCCGCAACTACGGCATGCTGATCGGCGAACAGACGGCCGAAGCGATCAAGAAGGCCATCGGTTCGGCCTTCCCCGGTTCGGAAGTGAAGGAGATGGAAGTCAAGGGCCGCAACCTGTCCGAAGGCATCCCACGCTCGTTCACCATCTCGTCCAACGAGATCCTGGAAGCGCTGACGGACCCGCTCAACAACATCGTCTCGGCCGTCAAGAACGCGCTGGAACAGACGCCGCCGGAACTGGGCGCCGACATCGCCGAAAAAGGCATGATGCTGACCGGCGGCGGCGCACTGCTGCGCGACCTGGACCGCCTGCTGATGGAAGAGACGGGCCTGCCCGTGCTGGTGGCCGAAGACCCGCTCACCTGCGTGGTGCGCGGCTCGGGCATGGCGCTCGAGCGGATGGACCAACTGGGCTCGATCTTCTCCTACGAATGATGTCCAGGCCCGGCGCCGCCGGTGGCGCCGGGCCAATGAAAGAGCATAGGCCGTTAGTTGGTTGGCGCGCGAGCGCCGGATAATTGGAAGTCATGGAATACAGTCCTCCGCCACTATTCAAACAAGGCGCCCCGGCCCGCGTCAAGATGACGGTGTTCGCGTGCATTTCGATCGCGCTGTTGCTGGTCGATGCGCGCATGCATACCCTGGCCATGGTGCGCCAGGTGGCCGGTACCGTGCTGTATCCGCTGCAAATGGCGGCCTTGCTGCCGCGCGACGCCATCTACGGCGTCGGTGATTATTTCTCCACCTTGTCGTCGCTGGAAAAACAGGTGCGCGAGCTCAAACGCCAGCAGATCGCCAGCGCCCAGGCCTTGCAGCAAGCCCAGCTCCAGGCGGCCGAAAACAGCCAGTTGCGCAAGCTGATGGACGCGCGCCAGCGCCTGCCCGTCAAGTCCATGCTGGCCGAAGTGCTGTACGACGCGCGCGACCCCAACAGCCGCAAGATCGTGCTGGACCGGGGCACCCAGCAGGGCGTGTCGCTCGGCCTGCCCGTGATCGACAACCTGGGAGTGGTGGGCCAGGTCACGCGCGTGTTCCCGTTCACCTCGGAGGTCACGCTGCTGACCGATAAGGAACAAGCCATTCCCGTCGAACTGCTGCGCACCGGCTTGCGCAGCGTGGCCTATGGACGCGGCAAGTCCGGCATGCTGGAGCTGCGCTTCACGGCGCCCAACGCCGACATCCAGGTCAACGACGTGGTGGTCACCTCCGGCCTCGATGGCGTGTACCCGGCCGGCCTGGCCGTGGCCCGCGTGACCCAGGTGGAAAACAGCGCCGGCGGCTCGTTCGGCGGCGTCGTATGCCAGCCGCTGGCCGGCATTGCCAACCATACCCAGTTGCTGATCCTGATGACGCCACCGGACATGCCGCCCCGGCCACCGGAAGAGGAAGTGCATCCGCCGAAAAAGCACGTGGGCAAGATGGGCCCCGTCAAGGAGACAGGCGCGATCGTGGGGGCCACGCCGGGTGCCACCGCGGGCGCCACCGCCGCCATCCCTGGTGCCGCCGTACCCGCGCCGACGAAGGCAGGGCCGGCAGTCGCGCCCGGCGCCTCGCCGGCCGCGCCCAAGGCCGCCACGCCGGCCCCGGTCCAGTCCAAACCGAAGGAAGCCGCGCAGTGAACCGTCCCCACTACATCCTGCTGCCCGTCAGCCCGCTGTTCATCGCGTTCAGCCTGTTCTGCGCCTTCCTGCTCAACCTCCTGCCATGGGGGAATTTCATCGGCACGCCCGACTTCGTGGCGCTGGTGCTGGTGTTCTGGGGCGTGCACCAGCCGCGCAAGGTGGGCATCGGCACGGCCTTCTTCCTCGGCCTGCTGATGGACGTGCATGATTCCACGCTGCTGGGCGAGAACGCGCTGGCCTACACGCTGCTGTCCTATTTCGCCATCATGCTGCACCGGCGCGTGCTGTGGTTCCCGCTGATGACGCAGGCCATGCACGTGTTCCCGCTGCTGCTGATGGCGCAGTCGGTGCAGCTGGGCATACGCTTCATGGTGTCGGGTAAATTCCCCGGCTGGTTCTATTTCCTGGAAAGCGCCGTGGCCGTGGCCTTGTGGCCGCTGGCCACCTGGCTGCTGCTGGCGCCCCAGCGGCGCGCCGTCGACCGCGATCACACGCGGCCGATCTGATCCCCATTTGACGCACCTGATTTACCCGCATGACTGAACTGAAGAACACGGAACGCGAACTACACCTGTTCCGCCTGCGCCTGACGGCGCTGGGCTTGATGGTGTTCGTCTGCTTTGGCCTGCTGCTGGCGCGCTTCATCTGGCTGCAGGTGGTCAAGCACAGCGACTACGCGGCCCAGGCCGAGGAGAACCGCATCGCCGTGGTGCCGATCGAGCCGAACCGGGGCCTGATCCTGGACCGCAACGGCGTGGTCCTGGCCCGCAACTACTCGGCCTACACGCTGGAGGTGACGCCGTCCAAGCTGCGCATGACGCTCGATGAAACCATCGACGAACTGGCCAAGCTGGTGCAGATCGAAGCCAAGGACCGCAAGCGCTTCAAGAAGCTGCTGGAGGAGTCGAAGAACTTCGAGAGCGTGCCGCTGCGCTCGCGCCTGACGGACGAGGAAGTGGCGCGCTTTTCGGCGCAGCGCTTCCGCTTCCCCGGCGTGGAGATCCAGGCCCGTTTGTTCCGCCAGTATCCGCTCGGCGAGCTGGCCTCGCACGTGATCGGCTACATCGGCCGCATCAACCAGGCCGAGGCCAAGGCCATCGAGGACACGGACGACGCGGCCAACTACAACGGCACCGACCATATCGGCAAGGAAGGGCTGGAAAAAAGCTACGAGCGCCAGCTGCACGGCACCACCGGCTACGAGGAAGTGGAAGTGTCGGCCGGCGGGCGCGCCATCCGCACCTTGTCGCGTACCCCGGCCGCGCCCGGCAACAACCTGATCCTGTCGATCGATATCGAACTGCAGAAGGTGATCGAGGAAGCGTTTGGCGAATGGCGCGGCGCGCTGGTGGCGATCGAGCCGGCCACGGGCGACATCCTGGCCTATGTGTCGCGCCCCGGCTACGACCCCAACCTGTTCGTGGACGGCATCGATTCGCAAAGCTGGTCCGACCTCAACACCTCGCTCGACAAGCCGATGGTGAACCGCCCGCTGTCGGGCACCTATCCGCCCGGTTCCACCTTCAAGCCTTTCATGGCGCTGGCGGCGCTGGAGCTGGGCAAGCGCACGCCGGGGCAGACCATCTTCGATCCCGGTTCATTCACGCTGGGCGGCCACAAGTTCCGCGACGATAAACCGGGCGGCCATGGCACGGTGGACATGTACAAGTCCATCGTCGAATCGTGCGACACCTACTACTACATGCTCGGCAACGACATGGGCATCGACGCCATCCACGACTTCATGAAGCCGTTCGGCTTCGGCGAGCTGACCGGCATCGACCTGGAACACGAGAAGGCCGGCATCCTGCCATCGAAGGAATGGAAACGGGCCCGCTTCAAGAAGAACCCGGCCGCGCAGAAGTGGGTGGGCGGCGACACCATCTCGGTCTCCATCGGCAACGGCTTTAACAGCTACACGCCGCTGCAGATGGCCCACGCGATCGCCAACCTGGCCAACAACGGCGTGGTGATGAAGCCGCACCTGGTCAAGATCATCGAGGATGGCGTCACGCGCGCGCGCAAGCTGACCGTGCCCAAGGAAAGCTACCGCATCCCGCTCAAGCAGGAGAACATCGACATCATCAAGAACGCCATGGTGGGCGTGACGCTGGGCGGCACGGCGGCCAAGGCCTTCGCCGGCGCCGGCTACACGTCGGGCGGCAAGACCGGCACGGCGCAGCTGATCGCCATCAAGAAGAACGAGAAGTACAACGCCAACCTGATCGCCGAACGCCTGCGCGACAACGCGCTGTACACGGCCTTCGCCCCGGCCGACAAGCCGCGCATCGCCATCGCCGTGGTGGTGGAGAACGGCGGCTTTGGCGCCGGCGTGGCCGCGCCCATCGTGCGCAAGGCGCTCGACTTCTACCTGCTGGGCAAGCGCCCGCAGGAGAAGGAGACCACCAAGGTGCCGAAAGAGGACGCCGAGCTGCGTTCCGTGGAAGACATCAAGGCCGAGCAGGGCGTGAGCGGCGAACCCAAGCCCGGCGCCGAAACGCCCGGCAATACCGAGTAAGGAAGCCATCATGCCGATCAACGAAAGGCGCTCGCTGTGGCGCCGCATGCGTCCCTATTTCACCGTGTTCGACGGCCCGCTGGCCATCATCATCCTGATGCTGCTGTGTACTGGCCTGGTGACGCTGTACTCGGCCAGCATCGGTATCCCCGGCAAGGTGGAGGACCAGCTGCGCAACATCTTCATGGCCTTCCTCGTGATGTGGATGGTGGCCAATATCACGCCGCAGATGATGATGCGCATCGCCGTTCCCGCCTACGTGGTGGCGGTGGCGCTGCTGCTGGCGGTGGCGCTGTTCGGCACCGTCAAGCTCGGCGCGCGGCGCTGGCTGCACGTGGGCGTCGATATCCAGCCGTCCGAATTCATGAAGATCGCCATGCCGCTGATGCTGGCCTGGTTCTTCCAGCAACGCGCCGGCCAGCTGCGCTGGCATTCCTATCTGATCGCGGCGATTTTGCTGGCCATTCCCGTGGGCCTGATCGCCAAGCAGCCCGACCTGGGCACGGCGCTCTTGGTGGTGGCGGCCGGCTTCTGCGTGATCTTCCTGGCCGGCCTGTCGTGGAAGGCCCTGGTGGCGCTGTTCGTGATGGGCGCGGCCAGCCTGCCCGTGATCTGGTCCGTGATGCACGACTACCAGCGCGAGCGCGTGATGACGCTGATCGACCCCACCTCCGACCCGCTGGGCAAGGGCTTCCACATCATCCAGTCCACCATCGCGGTTGGCTCCGGCGGCCTGACGGGCAAGGGCTGGACCCATGGCACCCAGGCCCACCTGGAATTCATCCCGGAGCGCACCACGGACTTCATCTTCGCCGTGTTCTCGGAGGAGTTTGGCCTGACGGGTAACCTGATCCTGATGGTGCTGTACCTGCTCTTGATCGGGCGCGGCCTGATGATCGCGGCCAACGCACCCAACTTCTTCACCCGCCTGCTGGCTGGCGCCATCACCATGATTTACTTCACCTACGCCTTCGTCAACATGGGCATGGTGAGCGGCATCCTGCCGGTGGTGGGTGTGCCCTTGCCGTTCATGAGCTACGGCGGCACGGCGCTGCTCACGCTGGGCCTGGGCGGCGGCATCCTGATGAGCATCCAGCGCCACCGCAAGCTGGTGCAGACCTGATTCCTTCCTTCGCGGCGCAGCTTCGACTGCGCCGCTAAAACCAGTGTGGCGCGGCCTTCCGGCCGTTTGAGCGATAATGCACGGTTGGCGGCGCATGCGCCGCCGGCCGGCGGCGTCATGCTGCCCGGGTAAAAATAACAAGGATGGCAAGATGGTTATGTACAAAAACGGTTACTTGAAAGCGGCGGGCCTGGCGGCGATGCTGGCGCTGGCTGCCTGCGGCACGGTGCCGCAGCAAGGCGCGCCGTCCGCCACCGTGCCCAAGCCGGGTGGTGTGGCCAAGGCGCCCGCCCGCGCCGAACCGGGCGTGCCGGTGCTGCCGGCAGCCGGTTCCGGCCGTGGCGGCTATTACCAGGACGATGGACCGGGCGACAACCCGCCGCCCAACCTGGCCGAGGTGCCGGATGCGGAAGTGCGCAACGATCCGCTGCTGCCGCGCGCGAACCGGCCCTACGTCGTCTTCGGCAAGACCTACACGCCGCTCACGGACGACCAGCCCTACGTCCAGCGCGGCATCGGCAGCTGGTACGGCAAGAAGTTCCACGGCCAGCGCACCTCGTCGGGCGAGCTGTATGACATGTACAAGATGACGGCCGCCCATCCCACGCTGCCAATTCCGTCCTATGCGCGGCTGACCAACCTGGCCACGGGCACGCAGGTGATCGTGCGCATCAACGACCGGGGACCGTTCCATTCGAACCGGGCGATCGATGTGTCATACACGGCCGCGCTGAAACTGGGCCTGCTGGGCAAGGGCAGCCATGAACTGCAGATCGAACGCATCCTGCCGGCCGAGATCGACCGCATGCTGGCCGCGCGCGCGGCCGGGCAGCCGGCCAGCACGCCGCTGGTGCTGGCGCCCAAGCCCGTGACGACGGCGAGCACGGGCGCGTCGGCGGCGGCCGGATCGCCGGAATTTGCAGCACTGGTGCAGGGCGCGGGGCAGGGCGGTTCCTCGTCCGCTAGCGCGAACGGCACCGACAAAGGCGGCTTCTATCTGCAACTGGGCGCCTTCGCCCGAGCCGAGAATGCGGAAGCCGTGCGCACCCGGCTGGCGCGCCTGATCGGCAACCTGGGCTCGCTGGAAGTGGTGCAGGGCGGCACCGTACACCGCCTGTTCAGCGGCCCGTTCGCCACCCGCCAGGCGGCGTTGCAGGCGGCGCAAGCCCTGCCGGTGGCGCTGGCCCTGAAGCCCATCGTCATTCAGCGCTGAAAAATCGGGGACGGACTCCGGTTTTCCCGCACGGGAAAACCGGAGTCCGTCCCCGATTTTTCTTATTTGCAGGCGCGCGTTTCCGTGTTCGGGAAGCCGTCCCGCAGTTGGTCCAGGCGGGCCTTGATGTCGGTGTCGATGTCGCGGAACTGGAAGGCCAGCAGTTTGCCGCCGCTCATGCGCGGTTCGATGCGGGCGCTGTGCACGCCCTGCTTGACCAGCGCCGCCAGCTGGTTCTGGGCCGCCCCTTCCGTCTTGAACACGCCCAGGGAAATGGCCCAGCGCATGGTCTGCGAATCGGCCATCACGAAGTAATTGGTCACGCCCAGCGCGCGCAGTTCGGCCGCTTTCTTGTTGGCGCCTTCCTTGCTGCCCTGGGGCGGAATGAACACGATGTAGCTCGACGCTTCCGTGCCGGGCAGGTTGTGGCGCGACTGGCGGTCGCCCAGGTCCAGCGGTTCCAGCAGTTTTTCGAAGCGGCGCGCTTCGGCGAGCACGAAATTGCCCACCTCGACGCAGGCCACCGCTTGTGGCCCGGCCTGGGTGGACGCTGCCGCCGATGCGGCCGCGCTGGCGGCGGCCGATGCGGCGGCCGTCGCTTTCCCGGCCGGGATGACGGTCAACTTGTCGGCGTTGAGCTGGTTCTTGAGCCGTGCCGGTTCGCGCTCATTGCCGCTGAAGTGGCCCAGGTAGCCCTGCCCATACGCGAACAGCGCGCCATTGACTGCCAACAGGGACCAGAAGATAAATTTCAGCACGGGCTATCCAGGGTGGTTACGGGTTCGGCGCCGCACGCCGCGTGCAGGCCGGTCAGCACGATGTTGTCGACCACGCGGTACGGCACTTTCAGCGTGGGCGCCACGAACGGCGCGGCGCCGCCCGAGATCAGGCACAGGCTGGCGCCATGCAGCGTGCAGGCGTGTTCGATGGCGCCGCTCTGGGCCGCCAGGCAGCCGCTGAGGATGGCGTCGTCCGTGTTGTCGGCAAATCCAGCGGGCAGCTTACCGTCTTGCGCGATCTGCGGCAACTGCGCCGTGTTGCGCGCCAGCGCGCTGGCCATCAGGCCCAGGCCGGGCAGGATCATCCCGCCCAGGAAGGCGCCGTCGGCCGTGACGGCGTCGATGGTGGTGGCCGTGCCGCAGGTGGCCACGATCACGTCACGGCCCGGCGCCAGCGCGTGCGCGCCGATGGCGGCGGCGAAGCGGTCGCAGCCCAGTTGGGCCGGATTGCGGTAGCCGTTGCGTACGCCGGCCAGTTCCGGCAGTGACGCGAACCACGCCACGTCGGCCAGCCCGGCCGGCAGGAGACGCTCCAGCCGTTCGCGCAGCGCGGCGCCGGCCACGTTGGCCAGCAGCGCGCGGCTGACGGTGCGGTTGGCCAGCGCCCGCTGCCAGGCGGCCGGCAG
The DNA here is from genome assembly GCF_014042365.1 of Rugamonas fusca. GTDB lineage: Bacteria > Pseudomonadota > Gammaproteobacteria > Burkholderiales > Burkholderiaceae_D > Rugamonas > Rugamonas fusca. Next base: position 189,599 of record NZ_JACEZS010000007.1, on the reverse strand, counting down.
TTGTTCCAGTTCCGCGTGCGCCACGGCGCCCGTGGCCAGCCACGCGCCCAGCGGCGCGTCGGCCGCCACCAGCGCCCATTTGACGCGGGTATTGCCGGCGTCGATCAGCAGGATCATGGCTGCACCAGCCGCAGCGACACGTCGCCCGACAGCACGTCGGTCCGGCCCAGGGCCGTGTCGAGCAGCAGCCGGCCGCTGTGGTCCACGCCGGCCGCGCGGCCCTGTTGCAGCACCTGGCCGCCATCGACGATGGTCACGTCCTGGCCCTGCCATGCGTGCAGTGTGTTCCAGCGTTCGCAGAACGGAGCGAAGCCGGTGTCGTCGAACTCGGCCAGCACGGCGGCCAGGCGGCTGAGCAGGGTGGCCATCAGTTCGTTGCGCTCCATCTGGGCCAGCCACGGGGCGCCAGCCACGTCGCGACCGATCTGCGCTTCCAGTTCGTCCGGCATGATCAGGTTCAGGCCCACGCCGATCACGGCCCAGTAGCCGCCGCTGGTATCTTGTTGGGCTTCGACCAGGATGCCGGCCAGTTTTTTCCCGTCACGCAGCACGTCGTTGGGCCACTTGAGGCGCACTGGCACGCCCAGTGAACCCAACGTTTCAGCCAGCGCCACGCCCACGGCCAGCGGCAGGCCCGCCATCGTGTGCAGGCCGCCCTTGAAGTGCCAGGCCAGCGAGAACGTCAGCGTGGCGCCGGGCGCGGACAGCCACGGGCGGCCGGCCCGGCCCCGTCCCGCCGTCTGGCGCTCGGCGATGCGCAGCACGGGGCCGCGCAACTGGCCCAGGCGCGCCATCAGGTCAGCGTTGGTGGAGCCCGTTTCGGCCACCACTTCGATGGCGACATGGCTGGCGCTGGACGCGCAGCGCTGCGTGATGGCGCTGGCCGATAGCAGGGACGATGCGGTGTTGTTCATGGCGTTACAGGATGTTGGCCGGTCGGCGTGGCTTGTGCGGCGCGTTGCCGAAGGCCAGATCGTACAGCGCATTCGGCAGCAGGCGCAGGAGTTTGGCGACGATGCCCATCTGCCATGGGATCACGGCGTAGCTATTGCCGGCCGCGATGGTGCGCACGGCGGCGGCCGCGAAGCGTTCCACCGGCATCAGGAACGGCATCGGGTAGGGATTGTGGCGCGTCATCGGCGTATCGATGTAGCCGGGGCAGATGGTCACCACCCGGATGCCGTACGGTTTCAGTTCCAGCCGCAGCGATTCGCAATAGCTGATCACGGCCGCTTTCGAGGCACTGTACGCTTCCGCGCCCGGCAGGCCGCGGATGCCGGCCACGCTGCCTATCCCCACCAGCCGGGTGGGCGTGGATTGCGCGCGCATGGTGGCGATGAAGGGGGCGAAGGTGGCGGCCGTGGCCACCACGTTGGTGGCGATGATGGCCTCGAAGGCGGCCAGGTCTTCCGCGTGTTCCGTCAGCGTGCCGGCCGAGATGCCGGCGTTGGCGATCACCACGTCGCAACCGCCCGCGTGCGCGATGAACGCTTGCGCGGCGGCGCCGATGGCCGCGTGGTCGCGCACGTCGGCCGCGTAGGCGCGGTGGCGTTCGGGATGGGGCAAGGTGGCGATCAGCTGGTCCAGTGCATCCTTGCGGCGCGCCAGCAGGCCAAGGGTGGCGCCGTCGGCGGCGTAGCGCGCGGCCAGTGCCGCGCCGATGCCGCTCGAGGCGCCGGTGATGAAGACGCGCTGCGGCGTCATGCTGAGCAAGTGAGCGCGTTCGCGCCGGTCGCCGCCATCGTTATTTCTTTTCCGCCTTGGCCTTGGCCACCAGCGCGTCCATCACCTGCAGCGCTTCGGCGTGCAGCTGGGCTTCCGAATTGGCGGACTTGCTGCCCGCGTCGGCCAGCGACGGGGAAGTGACGAAGCGGCCGTCGATGGCCACCATCGGCCACGAGTCCACATGGTAGGCTTCCATCAGCGCATTGACATGGCGGATGCGGCCGCCGATGCCGAACGAACGATAGGTGTCGGTGAACTTCTGGCGGTCGATGCCTTGCTTGGCCACGAAGTCGAATACCAGGTCGTCGCGGTTCAAGCGGTTGTGCGCCACGTGCATCTCGTTGAAGATCTTGTTGTGGATCTGGTCGTTCATCAGGCCCATCGCGTCCAGCGTCAGGTACAGCTTCTGCTGGGGCGACACGCTGTCGCCGCCCGACACGTGCACGCGCTTGAAGACGATGTTGTCGCCCTGCTTCTTGATCCACGCCTCGAGCGAAGGTTCGAAGGCGTAGCAATGGGGGCAGTAGTAGGCGAAGAACTCCAGCACTTCCACTTTCTTGCCCGTGTCCGTCGGCTGCGGCGTGGACAGCACCTGGTATTCCACGCCCGCCTTGGGATCGGCGGGCGAGGCGGCGGCGGTGACGGCGATGGCGCTCAAAGTCAGCGCGCCCAGAATCAGCTTCAGAAATCGCATTGCTACTCCTGTGGTTTATTTTTGATTGCGTACGACGGCCACGTCGACGCCGTTTTCGGACAATTTGCTGCGTACCCGGTTCATCGCCTCGACCTGGGTGTAGGGGCCCAGGCGCACGCGGTGCAGCACACCCGTGTCCGTGCTGCGGTCGGACACGTTGGCCTCGAAGCCCAGCAGGGCCAGCTTGGCGCGCGCGCTTTCGGCGTCGGCCAGTTCGCGGAAGGCGCCCGCCTGCAGATAGTAGATGTACTTGTCCTCGCCGGTGGCGGCAGCAGCGGGTGCCGCAGCGGCGGCTGGCGCGGTTGCCGCGGCGGGCAGGGCGGGTTTGCTCTTGTCGGCTACGGCAGGTGCGGCCGGCGCCGGTGCAGGCGCCTTGGGCGCGGGCGCGGCATTGCTATCGGCCTGGATCTTGTCGACGGCCTGCTGCAGCGGATCGGCGGCCGGCGGTTTAGGCTCGCGCGCGAAATCCTTGGCCGCCTCGCGGGCCGCGTCCTTGTTGCCGTACATCGGCTTGTTCGGGTCAGCCACCTGGCCGGCCGTCGGTTCGGCCGCCTTGCCGGTCTTGCCCTTGTCGGTGAACGGCGTGGCGCCCTTGGTGATCATCAGGGCGACCACCACGGCGATCGCCAGGCCGACCACCAGGCCGCTGATAAAGCCGATCAGGAAATTGCCTTGCTGGCGCTGACGCGGGATAAAACCGGAGCGGTGATTCATTGTGCGCGATATCCTTCGCAATTACATTTTGTCGGGAGCCGAGACGCCGATCAGCGCCAGGCCGTTGCGCAGCACCTGGCGGGTAGCCACCATCAGTGCCAGGCGCGCCAGCTTGAGCGCCTCGTCGTCCACCAGCACGCGTTCGGCGAAGTAGAAGCTGTGCAGGTTGGCGGCCAGGTCGCGCAGGTAGAACGCGATCTGGTGCGGGCCCAGTTCGGCCTGGGCGCGCGCCAGCACCTCGGGGTAGGCCGCCAGCGTGGCCAGCAGGGCCGCTTCCGATGGCGCCGTCAGCGGCGAGAGGTCGACGCCGGCCAGCGTGGCTTCGTCGCCGGTCCACTGTTCCAGCATGCGGCAGATGCGCGCGTGGGCGTACTGCACGTAATACACGGGATTCTCGTCCGAGGTCTTGAGCGCCACGTCCACGTCGAACACGAATTCCGTGTCGGCCTTGCGCGAGATGAGGAAGAAGCGCACGGCGTCGCGGCCCTTGCCGATGTCGCCGCCGCCGGACCATTCGATCAGGTCGCGCACGGTCACGTAGGAGCCGGCGCGCTTGGAGATCTTCACTTCCTCGCCGCCCTTCATCACGGTGACCATCTTGTGCAGCACGTAGTCGGGGTAGCCCTGCGGGATGCCCATGCCGACGGCCTGCAGGCCGGCGCGCACGCGCGCGATGGTGCCGTGGTGGTCCGAACCCTGGACGTTGATGGCCTGGGTGAAGCCGCGCTGGAACTTGACGATGTGGTAGGCCACGTCGGGCACGAAGTAGGTGTAGGTGCCGTCGGACTTGCGCATCACGCGGTCCTTGTCGTCGCCGTACTCGGTGGTGCGCAGCCACAGGGCGCCTTCCTGCTCGTAGGTCTTGCCGGACTTGACCAGCGCTTCCACGGCGGCGTTGACCTTGCCATCCTTGTAGAGCGACGATTCGAGGTAGTAGTTGTCGAACTTGACGCCGAAGGCCTGCAGGTCGATATCCTGCTCGTTGCGCAGGTAAGTCACGGCGAAGGCGCGGATCGATTCGATGTCGTTCACGTCGCCCGAGCCGGTGACGGGCGCGCCGTCCGAGGCCGACACGGTCTTTTTGGCCAGGAAGTCGTTGGCGATATCCTGGATGTAGTCGCCGTTGTAGGCCGATTCGGGCCATTCCGCGTCACCGGGCTTGAAGCCGCGCGCGCGCGCCTGCACCGAGGTGGCCAGGGTCTGGATCTGCACGCCGGCGTCGTTGTAATAGAACTCGCGCGTGACCTGGTAGCCTTGCGAAATGAACAGCGACGACAGCGCGTCGCCCAGCGCCGCCTGGCGGCCGTGGCCCACGTGCAGCGGGCCGGTCGGGTTGGCGGACACGAATTCGATGATCACATGCTTGCCGGTGCCGGCCGTGCTCATGCCGTAGCTGGCGCCTTGCGCGATCACGGTCTTGACCACGGCCTGCTTGGACGCGGCCGTCACGCGCAGGTTGATGAAGCCGGGGCCGGCGATGTCGGCCGATTCCACCAGGCCCTTGCCGGCCGGGTTCTCCAGCAGCGCGGCGACCACCTTGGTGGCCAGTTCGCGCGGGTTCATCTTGAGCTGCTTGGCCAGCTGCATGGCGACGTTGCAGGCGACGTCACCGTGCGACGGGTCGCGCGGGCGCTCCAGCACCACGTTGGCGGCGATGCCGGTGCCGTCGAGCAGGGGAGCGAGGGCGGCCTGGAACAGGGCGGTGATATCTTGTTTTTGTTGGGCGAGCATGTGCGAAATGGCGGCTTGGCCGCGCTAAAGAAACGTCCGTAAGCGAAAACGGCCGGCGCACGGGCACCGGCCAAACAGCGGTAATTATACTGGTTTGCCGCTGCCGGGTCACCGCGCGGACCGGGCGCGCGCCTGCGGAGCGGGCGACCCGGCCGCGGGCTGCTACTATCGGTAAAAACATCGGTGCCAACCCGCTACCGGGGCCGCGCGCATGGCCCATCTTGCGGGCACTGCTGTATACTGCGCGATCGCGGCTGCCGGCCCGCCCTGGATCGCGCGCGGAACCCACCTGGAATTAGCATATGAACAAGCGTCCGACGCTCACCTTGAAGTCTTCCGCCCCGGCGGCGCCCAAGCTGCGCGCCAGCCACGCGCGCGCCCTGAAACCGGCCTTGCAGACCGGTTTCCAGACGGCGCTCAAGCCCGATGCGCTGGCCTACAGCCTGCTGGGCGCGGCGCACGCCGTGGCCCAGGTGCGCACCGGCACGGCCTTGCCGCAGGCGCTGGCCACCGTGTTCACCAAGCAGGACGCGCCGCCCCAGGCGCGCGGCGCCATGCAGGACATCGCCTACCGCTGCATGCGCCAGCTGGGCCAGAGCGAAGCCCTGATCGGCCTGATGGCGCCCAAGGCGCCCGAGCCGCTGGTGGCGGCCTTGCTGGCCTGCGCGCTGGCCCTGCTGACGGCGCCCGACGCCGTGGCGCCGTACGAACCGTTCACCGTGGTCGACCAGACCGTGACGGCGGCCGACGCCCATCCCGATACGGCGCGCGCCAAAGGCATGGTCAACGCCGTGTTGCGCCGCTTCCTGCGCGAGCGTCAGGCCTTGCTCGACACGGCCCGGCTGCAGCCGCTGGCGCAGTGGAATTACCCGCAGTGGTGGCTGGACGCCGTCAAGACGGCCTGGCCCCAGCAATGGCAAGCCATCCTGGCGGCCGGCGACACGGCCCCGCCGCTGACCTTGCGCGTGAACACCCGCAAGGCCACGGTGGCCCAGTATCTGGCCACGCTGGAGGCGGCCGGCATGGCCGCCACCCAGATCGGCCCCTGCGCCGTGCGGCTGGCCAAGCCGGTGGCCGTGGCCCAGATTCCCGGCTTCGCCGATGGCGTGGTGTCGGTACAGGACGCGGGCGCCCAGCTGGCTGCGCCGCTGCTGGACGTGGCGAACGGCATGCGCGTGCTGGATGCCTGCGCCGCGCCCGGCGGCAAGACTTGCCACATCCTGGAGCTGGCCGATGCTGATCTGACGGCGCTGGACGCCGATCCCAAGCGCCTGGCGCGCGTGGGCGAGAACCTGGAGCGGCTGGGATTGCGGGCGACGCTGCAGGCGGCCGAGGCCCAGTCGGCCAGCTGGTGGGATGGCCGCCCGTTCGACCGCATCCTGGCCGACGTGCCCTGCACGGCTTCCGGCATCGTGCGCCGCCACCCCGATATCCGCTGGCTGCGGCGCAAGGGCGACACCCTCCAACTTGCAACACTTTCGGCCAAAATCCTCGACAACCTTTGGCAGATGCTTGCACCGGGTGGTAAATTGCTGTTCGTGACATGCTCCTTGTGGCCGCAGGAATCCGAGGCGCAAGCCGCCGCATTCGCCGTCCGTCACGGGGCGACGCGGCTGGACGCGCCTGGTCAGCTGCTGCCGGTGGGTGGCCAGGAGCAGGATCACGATGGATTGTTTTACGCGCTGTTCCAGAAAAATGCGTGACCGTTTTGCCCGCCATTTTCCGACGGATCTACTGAGCACCGGCCCACTCGTGACACGACGCATCCTCCGACTCATCGCCTGGCAATTGCTGCTGATGGTGGCCTGCGCACTGGCCCCCGCGGCGCGGGCGGCCGAGGGAGTGGAGATCAAGCGCGCCTACATCGAGGCGGCCGACGAAGGCTACCGGCTGGCCGCCAATTATGCTTTTGATCTCAACCACGGTCTGGAAGACGCCATCCAGCACGGCGTGCAGCTGTATTTCACCACCGAGATCGAATTCACCCGGCCGCGCTGGTACTGGTTCGACGAGAAGGCCATCGTGGCCCACCAGACGGCCCGCATCTCCTACAACGTGCTCACGCGCCAGTACCACGTGTCCGTGATCGGCAGCGTGCAGCAAAGCTTTTCGTCGCTGGAGGACGCGCTGTTCCTGATCCGCCGGCCCAGCCGCTGGCTGGTGGCGCCGCGCGGCGCGCTCAAGGTGGGCGAGACCTACAACGTGACGCTGCGCATGGGTATGGACCGTGACTACCTGCCCAAGCCGATCCAGGTCAACGCCTTCAACAACAGCGAATGGCGCCTGGCGTCAGACAAGAAGACCTTCCAGTACAGGGCGGAGTAAGTCAGTGACCAAGGCCCTGCGGTATCTGTTCGTCGTTGGCGGCGCCATCGTCAGCATCCTGTTGTTCCTGCTCGCTTCGGCCTCCGATAATTCCGGCTTCTTCGACCGCTACTATTCCTGGCTGCTGGGCCTGAACGCGGCCATGGCCGTGGCCCTGCTGGTGCTGGTGGCCGTGTCGCTGTTCCGGCTGTATGCGCGCTTCAAGAGCGGCAAGTTCGGCTCGCGCCTGATGACGCGGCTGGTGCTGCTGTTCGCCGCCATTGGCGTGCTGCCGGGGCTGGTGATCTTCCTCGTCTCGGTGCAGTTCGTGTCCCATTCGATCGAATCGTGGTTCAACGTGCACGTGGAAGAGGCGCTGGAATCGGGTATCAACCTGGGCCGGGCCGGGCTGGACACGGTGCTGGCCGAACTCGATAGCACGGCGCGCAAGACGGTGCAGCAACTGGCCGACAACCCCTACGGCAGCGAACCGGCCATGCTGGCGCGCCTGGTCAAGCTGCAGCCGGGCATGCAGAACGCCATCATCGTCGACGCCGAGGGCGGCCTGATCGTCAGCGCGCGCGCCAACAACAGCGGCAACCTGAGCGCCGACCTGCCCACCACGGAGATGATGAACAAGGCCAAGACGGACGCCTCGTATGGCGCGGCCGAGGGCGGCAGCGAGCTGCGCAGCGACATGACGACGGCGGCACCGCGTGAACTGCCCGAAGCCAGCAGCAAGCTGCGCCTGCGCGTGCTGATGGCCATTCCCGACCACGTGCAACCGAACGGCACCCACCTGGCGCCGCGCTTTTTGCAGCTGATCCAGCTGGCGCCGGCCCAGCTGGCCAGCAACGGCGAAACCATCCGCAGCGCTTACAGTGAATACAAGGAGCGCTTCGTGGCCCGCGTGGGCCTACGCAAGATGTACATCGAAACGCTGACGCTGACGCTGCTGCTGGCCGTGTTCGGCGCCATCGCCAGCGCCTTCCTGATCGCCAGCGACCTGGCGCAGCCGCTGCTGCTGCTGGCCGAGGGCACGCGCGCCGTGGCCGAGGGCGACCTGTCGCCCCGTCCCATCGTGGCCACCTCCGATGAACTGGGCACGCTGACCCAGTCGTTCAACACCATGACGCGCCAGTTGTCGGAGGCGCGCAGCGCCGTCGAGCGCAACCGGGCCGCGCTGCAGAACGCCAAGGCCCACCTGGAGTCCGTGCTGGCCAATATGTCGGCCGGGGTGGTGGTGCTGGACGGCGAATTCCACCTGGTCAGCTGCAACGACTCGGCCGAGCGCATCCTGCAGCAGCCGGGGCCGGCCCTGATCGGGCGCCGGCTGACGGACGTGGACGGCCTGCAGGAATTTGGCGCCGCCATCGTCAACGCCTTCGCGGCCCAGAGCGCGCAGACGGCCGCCGGCCGCAACGCCGGCCGCCTGCACTGGCAGCGCCAGATCGAAGTGCCGCGCCGCCCTGGCGGCGGCGAGGACAGCGAACTGACCCTGCTCACGCGCGGCTCGCGCCTGCCGGTGGAAAGCGGCAGCGGCTACATCATCGTGTTCGACGATATTTCGGACGTGATCTCGGCCCAGCGTTCCGTGGCCTGGGGCGAGGTGGCGCGCCGCCTGGCGCACGAGATCAAGAACCCGCTGACGCCGATCCAGCTGTCGGCCGAGCGCTTGCAGATGAAACTGGAAGACAAGCTGGCCCCGCCCGAGGCGGAATTGCTGAACCGGGGCACCACCACCATCGTCAACCAGGTGGCGGCCATGAAGCGCATGGTGGACGACTTCCGCGACTACGCGAAAACCCCGCCGGCCGTGCTCGAACCGCTGGACCTGAACGCATTGGTGGACGAGATCTTGCACCTGTACGTGAGCGGCGAAGGGGACGATATCATCCATCCGCAACTGGCCGCCGGCCTGCCGCTGGTGATGGGCGACGCCACCCAGCTGCGCCAGGTGATCCACAACCTGCTGCAGAACGCCCAGGACGCCATGGCCGAGCAGCCCGAGGGCGCCATGACGCCGCGGATTGACGTCGTCACGGAAGCCATTCATTATCAGGGCGCGGACGGCAGCACGCGCACGGCCGTGCGGCTGGCCATCACCGACAATGGCCCCGGTTTCGCGCCCAAGATCCTGGCCAGGGCGTTCGAACCGTACGTCACGTCCAAGGCGCGCGGCACCGGCCTGGGCCTGGCGATGGTGAAAAAAATTATCGACGAACATGGCGGCCGGATCGATATCCAGAACCATGTCGATAGAAGTGGTGCGTCCGTGCTGATTTTGCTGTTAAAGTTAGCGCCGGCGACGCAAAATACCTAACGTTGCAATGACCACAAAAAATCATTGCCGAATAATGCGGCGAAATGAGGAAGGGCAGGGATAGATGGCAAACATACTGGTAGTAGATGATGAAATGGGGATCCGTGAGTTGCTCTCGGAAATCCTCAGCGACGAAGGACATGCAATTCAGCTGGCCGAGAACGCGCAGCAGGCGCGCGAGGCGCGCGCTGGCGGGGCGCCGGACCTGGTGCTGCTCGATATCTGGATGCCGGACACGGATGGCGTCACCCTGCTCAAGGAATGGCAGCGCGACGGCTTGCTGACCATGCCCGTGATCATGATGTCGGGCCACGCCACCATCGACACGGCCGTGGAAGCGACCCGCATCGGCGCCCTGAACTTCCTGGAAAAGCCGATCGCGCTGCAAAAGCTGCTCAAGGCCGTGCAGCAGGGCTTGACCCGGGCCCAGGAAACCGTGCGCGCGCCGGTCGTGGCGGCCCGTCCCGCCCAGCAGGCGCAGCCTGAGGAAAGCGCCGGCAGCGGCTTTGGCGCCCAGGCGCCCCAGGCGGCTGCGGCCCGTCCCGGCGCGGCCATCGGCGGCAGCGACAACCACCTGTTCAACCTGTCGTTCGACCTGCCCCTGCGCGAAGCGCGCGACGCGTTCGAGCGCATGTATTTCGAGCACCACCTGGGCCGCGAAGGCGGCAGCATGACGCGCGTGGCCGAGAAGACGGGGCTGGAGCGCACCCACCTGTACCGCAAGCTCAAGCAGCTGGGCGTGGAACCGGGCAAGCTGGCCAAGAAAGGCGCATGACGGCAGCGGGCCCGGCCGGCGGCCCTGCGCCGCGGGCCGCCGTTCCCACCTGGCTGGTTACGGGCGCGCAGGCTGGCGCGCGCGAGGCCGCCATCGCCGCCCACCTGCAACCTGGCCTGGCCACCACCGTCATCCTGGAAGGGGTGACTGATGGCAACTCCGCCCTGGCCGACCTGGCCGACGCGGCGGACCCGCCGCGCTCCCTGCAGGTGTTGCGTATTGCGCCTGGCTGCCTCCATTGCAGCGGCAATCTCGTTTTGCGCGTAACATTACATCGTGTGCTGCGCCTAGCTCCCGCGCGGCTCTACATCAGCCTGGCAACGGCCAGCCACCTCGACCAGCTGCGCAGCTGGCTCTCCGGGGCGCCCTACGGTTCCTTGCTGGCATTGCAAGCCGACATCGCGGCCTGAAGCCGCTTGCCCATCGGGGGCCACCGCCCCTTGAAATCGCCCGCCGCCAGCCCCAAGTTGGTGCTGAAGGCGGATCGCCAGCGTTCTGCCCCTTAGCGAGAAGGAAGCAAAATGAACCTCATCTACAACAGCGAGCAATACAGCGTTGTCGAATTCGGCGCCGACCGGGAGCTTGAGGCCCTGCGGTTTGGCGGCTATGAAATCGTCGACAAGGGCGGCAAGCGCGAGATTTTCATCGCGGGCGTGCTGGCCCAATCGTTCCGGCGCGACGTCAACCAGCTGATCGCCGGCGAACCCACCATGGCCGAGATCGATGAATTCCTCGGCAATTACGACTCGCTGATGAGTCAGCCCGTCCTGCTGCACTGAGCGGTTCCCGGACGGAGGACGGGGGCGCGCGCCGGATTCCGGCGACGCCGTCCCCGGCTCATGGTATGGTTGGGATTTGCAGCAACTCCCCCGCAACTGAACCATGTGCCAACTTCTCGCAATGAACTGCAATGTCCCCACGGACATCGTGTTCAGCTTCACCGGCTTCGCCATGCGCGGCGGCCAGACCGATACCCACCACGACGGCTGGGGTATCGCCTTTTTCGAGGGCGCCGGCGTGCGCCATTTCGTCGATCACCAGGCGGCCGTCGCCTCGCCCGTGGCCGAACTGATCAAACGCTACCCCATCAAGTCCAAGAACGTCATCGCCCACATCCGCAAGGCCACCCAGGGCCAGGTGGCGCTGGAAAATTGCCATCCGTTCGTGCGCGAGCTGTGGGGGCGCTACTGGGTGTTCGCCCACAACGGCGACCTCAAGCAATTCGCCCCCGTGCTCGACGGCGCCTACCGTCCCGTGGGCGACACGGACAGCGAACGGGCCTTCTGCTACCTGTTGCAGCAACTGCGCGCCCGCTTTGGCGACACCCGTCCGCCGCTGGACCAATTGCGCGCCGCCCTGGGTGAATTGGTGCGCGAGATCGCCACCCATGGCACGTTCAACATGCTGTTGTCGAGTGGGACGGAACTGTTCGCCCACTGTTCCACGGCCCTGTACTACCTGGTGCGGCAATACCCGTTCGACACGGCCAAGCTGTCCGACGAGGATGTGAGCGTGGACTTTTCTCAGGTGACGACGCCCGATGACCGGGTCGCCATCATCGTCACCCAGCCGCTGACAACCAATGAGCAATGGACCCCATTTGCGCCCGGCGAACTGAAACTATTTGTAGATGGCATGCCGCAAGCAGGGGATAGCATTGAAATAGTATAAGAATCGGGCCTAAACGGAGGGCAAAATATTAGAAATAGGGAATAAATGCAGTAAAGTAGAGATATTCTCCGTTTTCAACCGCGCGTAGTGGTGATAGGCGTCGCCTGTGCGCCGCCGCCGCCGCTGCCGCCCGACCAGAGCTCGCAATGATCGATTTATCCCGCAACGATACGTCCCCGCAAAGCTTGCGCGTGCGCGAGTTTTACCTGGGCCGCCAACCGATACTGGACCGCCACCAGGCCCTGTTCGGCTACGAGCTGTTGTTCCGCAACGCTCCCGTGGGCCCGGCTCATGTCACCGACGATCTTGCGGCCACCGCCTCCGTCATCGCCCACGCCGCCCAGTTGGGCATGGAGCGCGTGGTGGGCGATGCGCTCGGTTTCGTGCATGCCGACGCCGACGTCATCATGAGCGACATCTTTTCCTTCCTGCCGCGCGAGAAAGTGGTGCTGGAAGTGACCGATGCCGTGACCCTCACGCCGCCCGTGCTGCAACGCATGACGGAACTGGTGGGCCAGGGCTTCAGCTTCGCGCTCGATGACGTGACGACCGACACGGGCCACATCCAGGCCCTGTTGCCGCTGGTGGAATATGTCAAGATGGACATGCGCAACATGCCCCTGGCCGAGCTGATGAAGCTGGCCCCGCGCTTCCGCCAGGACAACAAAAAGCTGGTGGCGGAAAAAGTGGAGACCCGCGACGAGTTCAAGAATTGCCTGGACCTGGGCTTCGATTACTTCCAGGGCTATTACTTCGCCAAGCCCGTCATCATGAGCGGCAAGAAGTTGTCGCCGTCGCAGCTGGCCGTGATGGAGCTGATGACCCTGGTGACGTCGGACGCGGACAACCTGGAAATCGAGCGCGCCATCAAGCGCGACGTGTCGCTGGCCCTGAACCTGCTGCGCCTGGTCAACACGCCGGCCGTCGGCGCGCGCCAGCGCATCGACTCGCTGAGCCAGGCCGTCACCATCCTGGGCCGGCGCCAGTTGCAGCGCTGGCTGCAAATCATGCTGTACGCCGAGCCCAGCAAGCGGGGCCACAGCATGACCCCGCTGCTGATGCTGGCCACCACGCGGGGACGCCTGCTGGAACTGCTGGCCAGCAAGCTGCGCCCCAGCCACCGCCATGCGGCCGATATCGCCTTCACGGTGGGCATCATGTCGCTGATGGACACCCTGTTCGGCATCCCCATGGCCGACATCCTGCAGCAGATCCCCGTCAATGATGAAGTGGCGGAGGCCCTGATGTTCCGCGGTGGCTTCTTTGGCGACTTGCTCAAGTTGGCCGAATGCATCGAACGCATCGAGGAAATGGACGGTCACATCATTCCCACCCTGCGCGACCTGGCCATGTCCACCGATGAACTGGTGGAGCTGGAAATGGCCGCCTTCGAGTGGAGCGACAACGTGGTGCGCTACGCGCTGTAACGACGCTGCACCCCGGCCCGCTTTTCTCCGACCGCCGCGCCCTGCGCGGCGTTTTTTTGCCCGGACGCCTGTTCACGTGGCCTCAGGCGGCCTCAGGTCGCATGTCCGGCGCCCGGCCAGTGCTTGTGCAGTTCGGGGTCGGTCTGCATTTCCCACAGCGCCAGCACGACCACGGCCAGCCCCACGATCACTTCGTTCCACATCAGCGGGCGCTGGTCCGCCACCTTCAGCACCCATGGCGAAATGGCGACCCAGATGCCGACGAACAGGTTGACCAGCACGGCCCAGAAATACGTCCGGTACAGCTCGAACGCGGCCAGGATTGCGATCACGGCGCCCGAGATGAAGGCGTTCCAGGCCGGTGCCGAAGGAATCGCATACGAAAACACCCATGGGGTGATGAACAGCCACAGCCCCAGCAGCAGGATCAGCTGGTCCTGCCATCGCTTGGCCGAAACGGGATTGGTATCTGGATTGGTTGCCATAGTGCCTCCTTGGGAAGTGGGCCGGCGCCTTGCGGCCCTGTGCTTATTAGGCCGGCGTTGGCGCCCAAAGTTCCCGGCCAGTGCACCGCAGCGGGCCGGCCGGGGGCGTAGGAAGGTCCATGGTAGCCAGTTCCCGCCACCCCATGGCGCACGCTTGCCGCCAGTAATTGAGTTGCCACAGGGTACAGTTTCTCTGAAACATGCCGTTACATAAGGATACCTGCACCACACGAAAGCAGTCCCATGCCCCGCACCATCCAATCGCTGATCGCCCACTGCGTGAACCAGACCATCCGCAGCTACTACCCGCAGCAATATTGTTCGCTTTGTCACGTGTATGCGGTGGTCGGCGCCAATTTGATCAGCATCGTGCTGGACCGCGTGTACCGGCCCGTGGCGGGCCTGGCGGCCGTCGATTGCGGCGGCGGGCAACTGATGCGCATGGTCGATAACGGCGCGTTCGCCAATCCGGCCGGCGGCGCCTACCATTGCTGGATCGAATCGGCCGATGGGTTGGGCGACCCGGACGTGGTGGACCTGACGTTCCGCCACAACCACACTTACGCGGAAAAGAATGGCTACCCGTGGCGCAAGGAGGCGCCGCCCGAGTACCTGTGGGGGCCGCGCAGCAAGATCGTGCTGCGGGCCGGGCTGGATACGCTGCCGTCCTCGTTCCCGGACGGCACCGTATGGCTGCATGAAACGGAGGAAGGCTGGCAGTGGATGACGCGCCAGCTGGCCGAGCACCAGAACGCCTTCGTGGCGCTGACGGCCGAGGCGCTCAAGCTGCTGCAGGCAAGCCTGCCGCCCGATTCGCGGCTGCTGCCGCAGCCGCGCACCGGACAGCCCGGGATTACGACAGATTCGGCGCCAGCCAGCGTTCCAGATCCTGTTTGCTGACGTGGCGGCGGGCCGCCATGTCCTCCAGCTGGTCCTGGCCGATCTTGCCGACCACGAAGTACTTCGCGTCCGGGTGCGCGAAGTAGAAGCCTGACACGGCCGCGCCCGGATACATGGCGAACGACTCCGTCAGTTCCATGCCGATCTCCTCGGCCTGCAGCACCTTGAACATGTCGGCCTTGACCGTGTGTTCCGGGCAGGCCGGATAGCCGGGCGCCGGGCGGATGCCCTGGTACTTCTCGGCGATCATGTCGTCGTTGCTGAGCGTCTCGGCCGTGGCGTAGCCCCACAAATCCTTGCGCACGCGCTCGTGCATGTATTCGGCGAACGCCTCGGCCAGGCGGTCGGCCAGCGACTTGAGCATGATGGACGAGTAGTCATCGTGCGCGTCCTCGAAACGCTGCTCGTACTTCTCGATGCCCAGGCCAGCCGTCACGGCGAACATGCCGATGTAGTCGTGCACGCCGGACGCCTTCGGTGCGATGAAGTCGGCCAGGCACTGGTTGGGGCGCTGCACGCCGTCCACCACCGGCTTCACGCCCTGCTGGCGCAGGCCGTAGTAGGTGAAGGCCACGGTCTGGCGGCTGTCGTCCGTGTAGACTTCGATGTCGTCGTCGTTGACGCTGTTGGCCGGCAACAGGGCCACCACGCCGTTGGCCGTCAGCCAGCGGCCGTCGATCAGTTTCTTGAGCAGGGCCTGGCCTTCCTCGTAGACCTTGGTGGCCGCCTCGCCCACCACCTCGTCCTTCAGGATGGCGGGGAAGGGGCCGGCCAGGTCCCAGGTCTGGAAGAATGGACCCCAGTCGATGTACTGGGCGATGGTGGCCAGGTCCACGTTCTTGAACACGCGGCGGCCGATGAACTTGGGCTTGACGGGCGCGAACGGCAGCACCGCCTTGTTGGCGCGGGCCTGGGCCAGCGTCACCATCGGCAGCGCCTTCTTGCTGGCGTGCTGTTCGCGGATGCGTTCATAGTCCTGCGCCACTTCGGCGATGTACTGCTCGCGGCTCTCGGGCGTGAGCAGCGACTGCGCCACCGACACCGAACGCGAGGCGTCCGGCACGTAGACCACCGGGCCTTCGTAGTTGTGGGCGATCTTGACGGCCGTGTGGGCGCGGCTGGTGGTGGCGCCGCCGATCAGCAGCGGAATCTTCATCATGCGGAAGTGCTCGTCGCGCTGCAGTTCCTTGGCCACGTGGGCCATCTCTTCCAGCGACGGCGTGATCAGGCCGGACAGGCCGATGATGTCGGCGTTCTCCAGCTTGGCGCGCGCCAGGATCTCGGAGCAGGGCACCATCACGCCCATGTTGACCACTTCGAAGTTATTGCATTGCAGGACCACGGAGACGATGTTCTTGCCGATGTCGTGCACGTCGCCTTTCACCGTGGCCATGACGATCTTGCCCTTCGGTTTGGCCACCACGCCGGTGCGCTTTTCCTCGGCCAGTTTTTCTTCCTCGATGAACGGGATCAGGTGCGCCACGGCCTGCTTCATCACGCGTGCCGACTTGACCACCTGCGGCAGGAACATCTTGCCCTGGCCGAACAGGTCGCCGACGATATTCATGCCATCCATCAGCGGGCCTTCGATCACGTGGATAGGACGGCCGCCGGATGCGGCCACCTGCTGGCGCATCTCCTCGGTGTCTTCCGTGATCCATTGCGTGATGCCATGCACCAGCGCGTGCGCCAGGCGTTTTTCCACCGGCTGGCCGCGCCATTCCAGGTTCTGCGCCTCCTGCTTGCCGCCCGCCTTCAGCGTGCCGGCGAATTCGATCATGCGTTCGGTGGCGTCCTCGCGGCGGTTCAGCACCACGTCCTCCACGCGCTCGCGCAGCTCGGCCGGCAGGTCGTCGTACACGCCCACCATGCCGGCGTTGACGATGCCCATGGTCATGCCGGCCTTGATGGCGTGGTACAGGAACACGGTGTGGATGGCTTCACGGGCCGGGTCGTTGCCGCGGAAGCTGAACGAGACGTTGGACACGCCGCCCGAAATCTTCGCGTGCGGCAGGTTGTCCTTGATCCAGCGCGTGGCGTTGATGAAGTCCACGGCGTAGTTGTTGTGCTCCTCGATGCCGGTGGCGATGGCGAAGATGTTGGGGTCGAAGATGATGTCTTCCGGCGGGAAGCCCACCCGCTCGGTCAGCACCTTGTAGGCGCGGGCGCAGATTTCGATCTTGCGCTCGAAGGTGTCGGCCTGGCCTTTTTCATCGAAGGCCATCACGATCACGGCCGCGCCGTAGCGCAGGCACAGGCGTGCCTGGCGGATGAATTCCTCCTCGCCTTCCTTCATCGAGATTGAGTTGACGATGGACTTGCCCTGCACGCACTTGAGGCCCGCCTCGATCACCGACCACTTGGACGAGTCGATCATGATGGGCACGCGCGAGATGTCCGGTTCGGACGCGATCAGGTTCAAGAAGCGTGTCATGGCGGCCTGCGAATCGAGCATGGCCTCGTCCATGTTGATGTCGATGACCTGGGCGCCGTTCTCCACCTGCTGGCGCGCCACGGACAGCGCCTCGTCGTACTGCTCGTTGAGGATCATGCGCGCGAAGGCCTTGGAGCCGGTCACATTGGTGCGCTCGCCCACGTTGACGAACAGCGAATCGTCGTCGATGGTGAACGGCTCCAGGCCGGACAGGCGCTGCGCCACGGGCACGGTGGGCACGGTGCGCGGCGCCGTGCTGGCCAGCATCTCGGCGATGGCCTGGATGTGGTCGGGCGTGGTGCCGCAGCAGCCGCCGGCCACGTTGATGAAACCGGCGTCGGCGAATTCGCGCAGCAGGGCCGAGGTGTCGGCCGGCAGTTCGTCGAAGCCCGTGTCGCTCATCGGGTTGGGCAGGCCGGCGTTGGGGTAGATGCAGACGAAGGTGTCGGCGATGCGCGACAGCTCCTCGGCGTAAGGGCGCATCAGGGCCGCGCCCAGCGCGCAATTGAGGCCGATCGTGAGCGGCCTGGCGTGGCGCACGGAGTTCCAGAACGCGGGCACGGTCTGGCCCGACAGGATACGGCCCGAGGCGTCCGTCACGGTGCCCGAGATCATCAGCGGCAGGCGCGGCACGTCGGGGTGGTCCGTGAAATACTGGTCGATGGCGAACAGCGCGGCCTTGCAGTTGAGCGTGTCGAAGATGGTTTCCACCAGCAGGATGTCGACCCCGCCTTCGACCAGGCCTTCCACCTGTTCGTGGTAGGCCGCCACCAGCTGGTCGAAGGTGATGTTGCGGGCCGCCGGGTCGTTCACGTCGGGCGAGATGGAGGCCGTCTTCGGCGTGGGGCCGAGCGCGCCGGCCACGAAGCGCGGCTTGTCGGCGCTGCTGTACTTGTCGCAGGCGGCGCGCGCCAGCCTGGCGGCGGCCACGTTCATTTCGCGCGCCAGGTGCGCCATGTGGTAATCGTCCTGGGCGATGGTGGTGGCGCCGAAGGTGTTGGTTTCGATGATATCGGCGCCGGCGGCCAGGTAGCGTTCGTGGATTTCCTGGATCACCTGGGGCTGGGTCAAGGTCAGCAGTTCGTTGTTGCCTTTGACGAACAGCTCGCGCGCGCCGCTGTCGGCGGGCGCGGCGAAGTCGATGAAGCGGCCGGCGGGGCCGCCGCGGTAGGCCGTCTCGTCCAGCTTGTACTGCTGGATGATGGTGCCCATCGCGCCGTCGAGGATCATGATCCGGCGCGACAGGATGTCGCGCAGTTGGGCATCGGTCTTGGACATGGCGGGATGGGACACGGTATTGTTCATTTGATACTTTCTTTGGGCGGGAGGGCGGCCGCTGGAAAAGTTGACGGCGGTCTAAAATTATACGGCATCGCGGGGGAAGCTTCAGGCCGCTGCTGCGTCGCAGCAACAACGGTCTGGCAGCAGCATCATTTGTGCAAAATATGCACAAATAATGTGATGGATAGCGTCTGGTGCACCGTTCAGTGCGCAAATAAGATGGCGGCACTGAGCACTTTTCGAGGAGCACACCATGACCGCCACCCTGCGCAGCATCGCCGGCATCCAGCCCGTCGGGCAGCTTGCCGCCGCCAGCACCGCCGTGCTGCTGATCGATTTCCAGAACGAGTACTACAGCGGCCGCGTGCCGGTTCCGGACGGCCTGCCGGCACTGCGCAACGCCAACCGCCTGGCCGCGCTGGCCGACGCCCACGGCATGCCCGTGTTCCACATCCAGCACGTGAACGGCCCGGCCGCGCCCGTGTTCGCGCAAGGCAGCGTGATGGCCGAGATCCACCCGGAACTGGCCGTGCGGCCGCACCATGTGGTGGTACGCAAGGACCGCGTCAGCAGCTTCGCCGGCACCGACCTGCACGCGCAACTGCAGGCGCGCGGCATCCGCACCTTGATCATCGCCGGTCTGATGACGCATATGTGCGTGTCCACCGCCACGCGCGACGCGCGCCAGTTCGGCGCGCAGAGCTACCAGGTGCTGGTGGCGGCCGACGCCAGCGCCTCGCGCGACATCACCGGCTGGAACGGCGGCGTGACCAGCGCGCATGACTTGCACCACGTGACGCTGACGGCCCTGTCCGACAACTTCGCCCAGGTGCTGACCACCAACGCCATCCTGGAACTGCCCGTTACGGCTTGAACCGCCGGCTGACTTGCCGCAAGCACTGCCGGCGCAATGGCGCGCACGCTGGTCCAGGTGCGCGCCGTTGCGCGTCCTATACTACGGTGTGAGGCGATGCTATTCGCGTGGCACGAACTGAAGAACCTCAGAAATGTTCAAAAGCATGGGATCAGCTTTGAGGATGCGGCCAGGATTTTTGAGCAGCCGACGCTGACTTACTTCGATCGTGGCGGCCCGTATGGAGAGGATCGCTACATCGCGATTGGCTTTGTCGACGGGGCCCTGGCGACTGTGGTCTTTGCTCAACGAGGCGAGCAGTTCACGCGAATCATTTCGGCAAGGAAGGCGACACGCCAGGAGGAACGGCAATATGAACGAGGCTACTAGCAGGAAGCATTGGACCGAGCTCGCCGATGAAGAAATCGACTTGAGCGATATTCCGGAAGTCACGGAAGCGTCTGCCAAACATGGCACGATGCGGGAGGCATTGATACAGAAAAACACGTTGCTGATCGATCTCGATGTCTACGATTGGTTTCGGCGGCAAGGTCCTGATTATGAGTGGCGTATCAATCAATTGTTGCGCGACTATATGGAATCGACGTCGCGCGCGCATCCAGGCTAATCCCAACCGCGCGCCTGGTACAGCGCGCTGGCGAATTCCACGAACACCCGCACCTTGGGCGACAGGTGACGGTTGTGTGGATACAGCACATACAGCTCGCGCGGACGGATCGTGTAGTCGGGCAGCACGCGCACCAGCGCGCCGCGCCGCACATCCTCATGGACGATGAATGAGGCCGTGGTGGCGATGCCCGTGCCGGCCAGCGCCACCGTGCGCAGCGCCACGCCATTGTTGGCCTGCAGGCTGCCCTGGACCGTCACCGCCACCTCCGCGCCATCGGGCGCCGTGAAGCGCCACGCGCGGGGCCGCGCCAGCTGGCTGTAGGTCAGGCAGTTATGCTGCAGCAGGTCGTGCGGCGTGCGCGGCGTGCCATGCCGGCGCAGGTAATCGGGCGAAGCCACCAGCATCACCTGGCTGCTGGCCAGCCGTTTGGCGACCAGGGTCGAGTCGGGCAGGTCGCGCGCGAGCCGCAGGGCCACGTCGAACCCTTCTTCGATCAGGTCGACGACGCGGTCGTTGCACACCAGGTCGACCTGCAGGTCGGGATAGCGTGCCAGGAAGCGGGGCAGCCACTGCGCCAGTTCCTCGGTGCCGAAGGCCATCGGCGCGTTGATGCGCAAGGTGCCGCCGGGATTGGCCTGGTGCTGGCCGACGGCGCGGTCGGCATCGTCGAGTGCGTCGAGGATGTGGCGGCTCGCTTCGTAGTAGGCCTGGCCGGCGGCCGTGAGCGCGAAGCGGCGCGTGGTGCGGTTGAGCAGTTGCGCGCCCAGTTTTGCTTCCAAATGGCTGATCTGGCGCGACACCACCGTGTGGGAGATGCCCAGCGCCTCGGCGGCGGCCGTGAAGCTGCCCAGTTCCACCACCCGGCGCAAGGCGCGCATGGCCGCCAGTTGATCCATGCGGCCGTTCAGGCGAGGGAGGAGGAAAGCGGATTCACGCGAAGCGCTGGTCTTCGAGCGGGAAGGCTTTGATGAACTCGGCGGCTGGCATGCGCTTGCCGCCCGGCTTTTGCAGCTCCGTCAACCGCAGCGCGCCGCGGCCGCAGGCGACGATGATGCCGTGCTCTTGATCGGCTGCGATCACATGGCCAGCCGGCGCGGTGCAATCGTGGTCCAGCACCTTGGCGCCCCACAGCTTGACGGTGACGCCGTTCACATTCGCATGCGCGCCGGGGAAGGGGTTGAAAGCGCGGATCTTGCGGCTGATTTCCTCGGCGCTCAAATTGAAGTCCAGCGCCGCTTCATCCTTGCTGATCTTGGCCGCGTAGCACACGCCCGCTTCCGGCTGCGGCACGGCTTCCAGCTTGCCTTGTTCCAGCTTGCGCAGCGCCTGCACGATCATGCTGCCGCCCAGCGCGGCCAGCTTGTCGTGCACCGTGCCCGTCGTGTCGTCGGCGCCGATCGCCACGTGCTCGACCAGCAGCATGGGGCCGGTGTCCAGTCCTTCTTCCATCTGCATGATGGTGATGCCCGTTTCCGCGTCGCCCGCTTCGATGGCGCGGTGGATGGGGGCGGCGCCGCGCCAGCGCGGCAGCAGCGAACCGTGGATATTCAGGCAGGGTTTGATGTCGAGCGTGCTGCGCGGCAGAATCAGGCCGTAGGCCGCCACCACCATGACGTCATACTCGGTGGCCAGCAGGCGTTCGTGGGCCGCCTTCGCCTCGGCCGCGCGTTGCGGGTCCTTCGCATCCATGCGTAATGAGAGCGGTTGCAGCACTTCCATGCCATGCGCGACGGCGTACTGCTTGACGGCCGACGGTTGCAGATGCATGCCGCGCCCGGCCGGACGGTCGGGCTGGGTCAGCACCAGGGGAATCTCAAAGCCCGCCTCGTGCAGCGCTTGCAGGGCCACGGCGGCGAATTCCGGCGTGCCGGCGAAGATCACTTTCATTTTTATTGTTCCTTGGTGATGCGAGCCGCGCCGGGCGGCCGGGAGAAATCAGTAGCGGCGGCCCTGGGCGCGCAGGTTCGCTTCGCGCGCCATGCCGCGCTCTTCCTTCTGCAGCTTGGCCTTGATGCGGTTGCGCTTGAGCGGCGACAGGTATTCAACGAACACCTTGCCTTTCAGGTGGTCCATCTCATGCTGCAGGCACACGGCCAGCAGGCCGTCCGCTTCCACTTCGAACGGCTGGCCCTTGACGTCCAGCGCGCGCACCTTGACGCGGGCGTGGCGTTCCACGCCGTCGTAAATGCCGGGCACGGACAGGCAGCCTTCGTCGTAGACCTGCATCTCGTCGCTGGCCCAGATGATTTCCGGGTTGATGTAGGCCACCAGCGCATCCTTGGTTTCGGAGATGTCGACCAGGATCAGCTGTTCATGCACGTCCACCTGCGAGGCGGCCAGGCCGATGCCGGGCGCGTCGTACATGGTTTCGGCCATGTCGGCCACCAGCTTTTCGAGCCGGGCGTCGAACTGGGTAACGGGCTGGGCGACCTTGTGCAGGCGCGGGTCGGGGTAACGCAGGATATTGAGTATGGACATGCTGACTTTAACTGACTTTAACTAAGCGATTTAATAACTGTGTGATTGCCTTAACAACGGGCGTGGTGTCGCGTGCGGCAAATGGTGTTCCAGCCCCGTCAAAAATGCAACAGCCGCGCCCGCCGCGTGAACGTGGTTTCGCTTGCTAGTTGAGGGTTTTGTGGGCAGAATTTGATTCAGTATGGCAAGCCCAAGGCCAGCCTTCTCGTTCCCCACTGGTCGAAACGGTCATGTATCGCCGCCATGTTTGCCCTGTGGCGGGCCGGCTCCCGGCCCAGCGCCGAGCTGCACTTAACGGACATTATGAATGAAAAATTTTAGCACAGTCGGCACCCGCTTGTTCGTGGCGGCCCTTTTTTCGGCCGCCGCCGCCCTCCCGGCGCACGCCATGAACTGCCAGTTCCGGCCCGACGCGCCGGACCAGCACCTGGTGGTCAAAGGGGACACGTTGTGGGACATTTCCGGCCGTTTCCTGGAAAAGCCCTGGTGCTGGCCGCAAGTGTGGGACTTGAACAAGGAACAGATCCATAATCCGCACTGGATTTATCCGGGCCAGATCATCTGGTTCGACCGCGCCGCCGGCCGCCTGCGCCTCGGCAACAAGATCGAGGCCGGCGACGGCAGCGACGCCAACACGCTGCACCTGTCGCCCCAGGTGCGCACGGAGGGGCTGGGCAAGGACGCCGTGCCGTCCATCCCGTCCGGCGTGATCGAGCCGTTTTTGACCCAGCCCCTGATCATCGAGAACGATGAACTGAACAACGCCCCGCGCATTATCGCCACCCAGGACGGCCACGTGTTCCTGGGCAAGGACGACAAGGCCTATGTGCGCGGCGAGCTGAAGGATGGCACCTCGTTCCAGGCCTTCCGCCCAGGCAACGCGCTGAAGGACCCGGTCACCAAGCAAGTGATCGGCTACGAGGCGTTCTACCTCGGTACGCTCAAGCTGCGCACGCCGGCCAAGGCCGGCAGCGATGTGCACACCTTCACCGTGGCCACGGCCAAGGAGGAAATGGGGGTGGGCGATCAGCTGATGCAGGCGCCGCCCACGCCGATGCGCAACTACGTGCCCCATCCGCCGGAACAGCGGGTGGAAGCGCGGGTGGCGGCCATCTATGGCGGCGTGACCCATGCGGGCCAGAACCAGGTGGTGAGCATTAATCGCGGCAAGCTTGACGGACTCGATATCGGCTCCGTGCTGCAGCTGTACCATACCGGCAGGACCGTCAGCGATCCGGGCGCCAGCAAGGGCTGGCACGGCATGAGCGATCCGCAGGTCAAGCTGCCGGACGAGGAAGTGGGCAGCTTGTTTATCTTCCGTGTGTTCAAGCATATTTCCTATGGCTTGATCATGCAGGTCACGGCGCCGGTGGAAGTGGGCGACGTTGCCCAGTCGCCGGAGTAAGCCGCGCCGTGCAAGCCACGGATACCCAGCCCGCCGCCCCCCCGCCAGCGTCCCCTGCGCCGCTGGCGGACTGGCTGCGCCTGAGCCTGACGCCGCGCGTGGGGCTGCTGACGGCGCACCGCCTGCTCACTGATTTCCCCTCGCCAGGCGCCATCTTCGCCGCCGGCCATGGCGGCCTGCCAGACTGGCTCAACGCCGCCCAGGCGCGCGCGCTGGCCACTGCCACCAGCGGCGAGACGGCCGACGCCGTGGCTGCCGGGCTGGACGCCATTCATGGCTGGCTGCAACAACCATCGCGCCGGGTGCTGGCGCTGGACGACCCCGACTACCCACCCGCGCTGCGGGCCACGCCCGATGCGCCGCTGTTGCTGTATGTGCATGGCCGCACCGAACTGCTGGCGCGCGATGCGCTGGCCATGGTGGGCAGCCGCAACGCCAGCGCCCAGGGTGCCAGCAACGCGACCCGGCTGGCCGAGGCGCTGTCGGCGACGGGGCTGGTGATCGTATCGGGCCTGGCGCTGGGCATCGATGCGGCCGCCCACGAAGGCGGCTTGCGCGGCGAAGGCGGCACGGTGGCCGTGCTGGGCACGGGCGTCGATGTGATCTACCCGCGGCGCAACGCGGGCCTGGCCAGCCGCATCGCCGGGCAAGGCTGCCTGGTCAGCGAATATCCGCTGGGCACGGTGCCGCGCGCGTCCAACTTCCCCAAGCGCAACCGCATCATCAGCGGGCTGGCGCGCGCGGTGCTGGTGGTGGAGGCGGCGGCCGGTTCCGGTTCGCTGATCACGGCCCGGCTGGCGCTGGCGCAGGGGCGCGACGTGTACGCCATCCCCGGTTCCATCCATGCCACGCTGGCCAAGGGTTGCCACATACTAATTAAAGAGGGCGCCCGGCTGGTTGAATCGGCCGACGATGTGCTGGCCGCGCTGGCCGGCCAGCCGCCGGGGGTGGCCGGGGCGGCGCCCGACGACAGCTTCGTCGATCCGCTGCTGGCGGCGCTCGGTGACGATCCCGCCACGCCGGCTTTGCTGGCGCTGCGGCGCGGCCTGGACTTGCCGGCCGTACAGAACCAGTTGCTGGCGCTGGAGCTGGCCGGCCTGGTCGAGCGTTTGCCAGGCGGCATGTTCCAGCGTTGTGGGCGTTAAGCAGTGGCTTGCATGGCCCGTGCGGCACTTGTGCCCGATCTGATTTAACTGATAGAGTAGCGCCATGTTCGACATCCTTGTTTATCTCTACGAGACGTATTACCGTCCCGATGCCTGTCCGGAACCGGAGGCATTGGCCAGGAAACTGTCGGCCGTCGGTTTCGATGACGTCGAGATTTCCGAGGCGCTCGTATGGTTGACGGACTTGACGGCCATGGCCGGCATGGAACAGACCTTGACGGCGGCCTCCACCGGCACCCGTTTCTATGTCGACGAAGAGCAGGACGTGCTGGGCACGGCCGCCATCGGCTTCATCCAGTTCCTGGAATCGGCCAAGGTGCTGTCGCCACTGCAACGCGAGATCGTCATCGAGCGAGCCCTGGCGCTGGACGAAGTGCCCGTCTCGCTGGCCAAGCTCAAGGTCATCGTGCTGATGTTGCTGTGGAGCCAGGGCAAGGAGCCGGACGCGCTGATGTTCGACGACCTGTTCGGTTCCGACGAAGACCAGGCGCCGCGCCTGCTGCACTAGGACGCGCCGGCCACCGCTGCCGTCGCTGGCTTCCATCGTACCGTTCGGGCTGTCGCTGATGTTGCCGCGGCATGCTTGCCCTTTGCGCCGCAAGCCGTTTATTATTGGCGCTTTGACAAGTTGTCAACGTCCGGGCCCGCGAAAATTCAGCCTTTGCCGCATTGCCCATGTATGATGCGCATGCTGTACCCACTCCAGAGTAACTACGAGACAACAAAATATGAGCAAAACCCTCATCATCGCCGAGAAGCCATCTGTCGCGAACGACATCGCGAAGACGCTGGGCGGCTTTACCAAGCACGATGAGTACTTTGAGTCCGACGATTACGTGCTGTCCTCCGCCGTCGGCCATTTGCTGGAAATTGCCGTACCGGAAGAACACGACGTCAAGCGCGGCAAGTGGAGCTTCGCCCACCTGCCCATGATCCCGCCGTATTTCGCGCTCAATCCCATCGCCAAGACGGAAGCGCGGCTCAAGGTGCTCAATAAGCTGATCAAGCGCAAGGACGTCACCACCCTCATCAACGCATGCGACGCGGGCCGCGAAGGTGAGTTGATTTTTCGTTTGATCGCGCAGAACGCCAAGGCCAAGCAGCCCGTCAAGCGGCTGTGGCTGCAATCGATGACGCCGGGCGCCATCCGCGACGGTTTCGCCCATTTGCGCAGCGACGAGGAAATGCTGCCGCTGGCCGACGCGGCCCGTTGCCGTTCGGAAGCGGACTGGCTGATCGGCATCAACGGCACCCGCGCCATGACGGCCTTCAACTCGAAGGAGGGCGGCTTCTACCTGACCACCGTGGGCCGGGTCCAGACCCCGACCTTGTCGATCGTCGTCGAGCGCGAGGACAAGATCAAGAAATTCGTGCCGCGCGACTTCTGGGAAGTGCGCGCGCAGTTCGTGTGCGCGGCCGGCGTGTATGAAGGCCGCTGGCTCGACACCAAGTTCAAGAAGGACGACAGCGACCCCGAGAAGAAGGCCGAGCGGCTGTGGAGCAAGGCCGCGGCCGACTCCATCGCCATGGCCTGCGTGGGCAAGCAGGGCAAGGTGACCGAGGAGGCCAAGCCGACCACCTCGATGGCGCCGGCCCTGTTCGACCTGACCAGCTTGCAGCGCGAAGCGAACTCGCGCTTTGGCTTCTCGGCCAAGAACACGCTGGGCCTGGCCCAGGCCCTGTACGAAAAGCACAAGGTGCTGACCTACCCCCGTACCGATTCGCGCCACCTGCCGGAAGACTACATGCCGACCGTGATGCAGGCGCTGGAAGTGGTCAAGGAGAATCCGAACTACCACCAGTTCGCCAAGCAGATCCTGGACAAGGGCTGGGTCAAGCCGAACAAGCGCATCTTCGACAACGCCAAGATTTCGGACCACTTCGCCATCATCCCGACCACGATCGCGCCCAAGAACCTGTCCGAGCCCGAGCAGAAGCTGTACGACCTGGTCACGCGCCGCTTCATGGCCGTGTTCTTCCCGCCGGCCGAGTTCCAGGTGACGACGCGCTACACGGAAGTGTCGGGCCACCAGTTCAAGACCGAAGGCAAGGTGATGACCAATCCGGGCTGGCTGGCCATCTACGGCAAGGAAGCGTCGACCGACGAGGACAAGGCCGATAGCACGGGCGGCAACCTGGTGCCGGTGGCCAAGGGCGAGAACGTGCACACCGACAAGGTCACGGCCAACGGCCTGGTCACCAAGCCGCCCGCCCGCTACACGGAAGCGACGCTGCTGTCGGCCATGGAAGGGGCCGGCAAGCTGGTGGAGGACGACGAGCTGCGCGACGCCATGGCCGGCAAGGGCCTGGGCACGCCAGCCACGCGCGCGGCCACCATCGAAGGCTTGTTGACGGAACGTTACCTGGTGCGCGAAGGCCGGGAGCTGATCCCCACCGCCAAGGCGTCGCAACTGATGACCTTGCTGCGCGGCCTGGGCGTGAACGAACTGACGGCGCCCGAGCTGACGGGCGAATGGGAATACAAGCTGTCGCAAATGGAAAAGGGCAAGATCTCGCGCGAGGAATTCATGCGCGAAATCGCCCAGATGACCCAGATCATCGTCAAGCGCGCCAAGGAATACGACAACGAGACCATCCCCGGCGACTACCACACCATGCGCACGCCCTGCCCGAACTGCGGCGGCGTGGTCAAGGAAAACTACCGCCGCTTCGCGTGCACCAAGTGCGACTTCTCGATGAGCAAGACGCCGGGCAGCCGCCAGTTCGAGATCGAGGAAGTGGAAGAACTGCTCAAGAACCGCACCATCGGTCCGCTGCAAGGCTTCCGCTCCAAGATGGGCCGGCCGTTCGCCGCCATCCTGCGCATCGTGCGCGACGAGGACATCAACAACTTCAAGCTGGAATTCGATTTCGGCCAGAACGATGAAGCCGGCGAAGATGGCGAGGGCGTGGACTTCACCGGCCAGACCCCGCTCGGTCCGTGCCCGAAATGCGCGGCCGGCGTGTACGAGATGGGCCTGGCCTATGTGTGCGAGCACAGCGTGGCCAAGCCCAAGACCTGCGACTTCCGCAGTGGCCGCATCATCCTGCAGCAGGAAATCCTGCCCGAGCAGATGGCCAAGCTGCTCAACGACGGCAAGACGGACTTGCTGCCGGGCTTTATCTCGCAGCGCACGCGGCGGCCGTTCAAGGCGTTCCTGGTCAGGGGCAAGGATGGCAAGATCAGCTTCGAGTTCGAGGAACGCAAGGCCAAGCCCGGTGCCAAGGCCAAGGCCGGCGCGGTAGCGGAGGACGGCGCGGACGGTGCGGCGGGCGCGGACGAAGCGGCGGCACCGGCCAAGGCGGCCAAGGCGCCGGCCAAGAAGGCCAGCGCCACCAAGGCCAAGGCGCCCGCCAAGCGGGCCACAGCCGTCAAGGCGCCGGCCAAGAAGGCCGTAACCAAGAAGACGGCAGCGGCGGCGGAATAAAGCGAAACCGGGACCTCAGTGTCCCGGTTTTTTTTTCGCGCCAGGGCGAATGGAGCCCGCAAATGGGGACCTGGCACGTTTGACGGTTTAGCGTGGCGAGAACGCGATGCACCAGCCGTCCGGATTGATGGCGCCGCTGATGACGCGGCAACTGCCCGGTGCTCCGTCCGGGCCCGGCTGGAATGCGGCGCACTGGGCGCAGCGCAGGCCATCCTGCGGATGGTCCTGGTACTGGAAGTCCGATTTGGCGCCGTTGCCCGCCAATGCCACGCGGGGGCGCGCCAGGCCACCGGCCGCCGCCAGTGCGGCCAATGCCAGCGCGCCGCGCAAAGCCCGGCGCCGGGATAGTGTTTGCTTGGTCATGGTGGAGTCTCCCTTCCTGTCTGATATATACCGTTTATACCGTTTTTAAAATCAAAACATCAGCCACAGCATCAGGTATAAGGCGTTGTTGTCGCGCGCGTTGCGGCCCTGGCCGTCGTAGTTGGTGGCGGCGCCGTTGAACCTGTTGTAGCGCGTGTATTGCAGCATGAAGCGCACGTCGCGCCGGGGCAGGTAGTCGAATTCCCACAAATAGCCGGCGCTGTTGGGGCTGCCCGTGGCGCTGCCGGTGACCGGCTCGCCCGTGTTGTACAGCGCGTCGTCGGCCGTGCCCCGGGTGGCGAAGCGGCCCACGCTGAAACCGTATTTCCTGTCGAAATAGTAGGTGGCCTTGGCCCGCAGGCTGTGCAAGTCATTGCTGGCGTTGCTGGCCGCGCCGATGCGCGCCCGCTCGCGCACGTAGTTCAGCTGGGCCGACACGCGGTGCCGGTCCGTGATGTACTGGTACTGGGCGTCAAAGCCGAGGTCGCGGTAATGGTCGGTGGGGCCGCTGCGCACCGTGTTGTCGGGATAGCGGTCCAGCACCAGGCCGTAGGCGCCCACCATGGCCGAGTGGTGCGCATGGTCCCAGTCGTGTTGCAGGGCCAGCCGCCAGTAGGGCGGATAGCCTTTCAGAGCGGCATCTTCCGCATGGTCCGTGCCCAGGCGCAGCGGCGAGAACAGGCCGTCGGCCGTGCGGTAGAAACTGAGCTCGCCGTACACGGTGTCGCGCCACAGGGCGTAGGCGCCCAGGCCCGCCACCTGCTGGCCCAGGCTTTCGATGGCCGTGGCCGCGTTGGGCGCGGCCGCCACCGGCGAGCTGGCGTATGGAAAGCCCCAGGCCGGCCCCGTGTTGTAGACATCCTGCACGGTGGGGTTGTTGTGCAGCGTGAAGCCGTACACCAGCTTGCTGCTGCCCTGGCCCGCGTGGTTGGCATAGCGCAGGTCGACATTGTCGATGCTGCCGTGGTGTTCCACGCCGTCGTAGCTGTACTGGGAGAACAGGCCCACGTGGTCGGCCAGTTTGCCCGACAGGAAAACACTGGCCTGCTGCAGCGTCGCCTGCCGGTCCTTGGGAAAGCTGTCGGCCACACGCGGATCGACACTGGCGGTGGACGTGGCCGAAGCCTGCACCATGCCCGCCAGCGGCAGGCGCAGCCGGTCGCCCAGCGTGTAGCCATTGAGCTTGAACTGGCGGCCGGTGGGGGTGAGTTCGGGCCAGCTCAGGTGGCAGGTCATGCAATCGAGGCCGGTCTGGCGGGCAAAGCTGGGGACGGCCTGTGCCACGTTGGCCAGGCAAGCGAGCGCCGCGACGGCGAGCACGGTGCGGCAACGGGACCATTGATGCGGGCGGTTGTGCATGGTGGCATCCTATGAACGATATGGCAGGGGAACGATGCCCGTTGATGCCAGGGTGGCGCCACATTGTTCAAGTGCGATCGCCTGGCCTCGGGCATACCAAAGCGAGCCGATCAATTGTGGAGGGGCAGATTGGAAGCCGCTTGATCTATCGCAAACTCCAGGTCGATCAAGCGCGCCAGTGAGTTGTCCTTTGCCAAGGCAAGGCTTGCCTGACAGCACTTGCGGGCACTTGCGTGCGGTGGCCGCGCCTCCTATAGTGAAGTGATCAGGAGAGCCAGCCATGACCGTCGCGCTCAATTCCGTTCGCTATCCGTCACCGTATCAGACCTATGTGCCGCCGGCGCAGACCAACGGCGCGGCGGGGTTGCCCGACGCCGCCGTCGCCTTGTCGGCGCAGCAAGCCGTGGTGGCCTCGCTGGGCGGCTCGACGGGCGTGACCGTCTACACGCCCAGCGGCCTGCTGGAATCGCTGCAGCAGGCCGGCATCCTGGCGCAACCGGCCACCGTGCCTGTGCCGGGCAGCAATACGGCGAACCTGGCCCAGCAGGCGCTCGAGCTCGGGGTGATCGGCACGTTGACCGGCACCAGCACCACGGCTACCTCCGGCATCTACAACGGCAACGGCGTGCTGGCGGGGTTGCCGTCCACGCAGGCATCGACCAACTGGGCGGACTTGCTCAAGACCAACCCTTCGCTGGCCGGCGCCGTGGTCCAGGCTTCCGTCAGTTCCAGCCTGCTGAGCACCTTGTTCGCAACGGCCTGAGCCGGGCTAGCGGGCCTCCATTTCCACGTTGATCATGTTGTCGTCCGGCTTGCGGTCGATCAGCTTGTTGTCGGGATCGATGCCGGCGCGGGCCGGGCGGCCCTGCACCAGCAGCGTGTAGCGGTTGTCCTTGCGCTCCATGCGCACGCGCTGGCGCAGCAGCGGGTTGCCGTTGCCGTCGTCCACGCCGATGTCGATCCAGTCGTGCAGCGGCACGTCCCGCTCGGCGCCCTGTGCGTCGGCCCGCACCTTGGCCGCGCTGACGGCCAGTTGCACTGCGTAGCGGCCATCGGCCAGCTTGCGCGCCGTAGCCGACACGGCATGGTTTTCGTACAGCACGATCTGCTCGAACAAATCGTCGATCAGGTAGGCGTGCTCGGGCGGGGTGATGCGGCGCAGCGCGTCCACCAGCACGGTCACGCCAGGGTAGGGGCCGCTACGCTTGCCATACTCGGCCAGCAGCGTGCGCAGCGCGGCGTTGACGCGCGCCTCGCCGATCCGGTCCTGCAGCAGATACATGGCCAGGCTGCCCTTGTTGTAGTGGATGTAGTCCTGGTGCTCATTTTCGGCCAGCGGCAATTCCTTCTTGCGTTCCAGCGCGCGGCCCAGCAAGTATTTGTTGAGATCGTAACGCAGGAAGCGGCGCATCTTGCCGGCCCCGTAGCGCTGCTGCATCACCATCAGCGCCGAGTATTCGGCCAGCGTTTCGCTCAGCGCGCTGGCGCCGCGCGCATTGCCTCCGACGAGCTGGTGGCCCCACCACTGGTGCGCCACTTCATGGGCGCTCACGTAGAACGGGTAATCGATGTCCTTGGGATTGCTGTCGTCCACCTTGGCGATGAAGCCCACGCTTTCCGAGAACGGGATCGTGTTCGGGTACGATTGCGCGAACGCGGCGAAGCGGGGGAATTCCACCACGCGCAGCACCTTGAACTGGTAGGGGCCGAAATTGCGGGTGCAGTAGTCGAGCCCGTCCTTGAGGCCGTGGGCGATGCGCTCGAGGTTGAATTCGTGGCCGCGATGGTAGTACAGCTCGATGCCCACGTCCTGCCACCAGTCGCGCCGCACCTGGTAGCGGGCCGATTGCACGGCGTAGAAGTTCAGCATGGGCTGGTCCATCTTGTAATGGAAGTAGTGGCGCCCGTTGGCGCGCCAGTCTTTTTCCAGCGTGCCCGGGGCGATGGCGGTCTGGTCGGCGCTGGTGCTGACGGTGGCGTCGAAGTTGATCCAGTCGGCGTCGTTGCTCACTTCATTGTTGGCCAGGCCGCGCGGGTCGTCGCGCGCCAGCATGCGCTCGCGCGCGGGCAGGTCGTGACGGCGGCGGTCGCGCGCATCGTCGAGCTCGGCCCGCTGCTGGTAGCCGATGTGGGGCAGCACGTCGTTGTTGAAGAAGGTGCCGTTGGCCGCCACCGGCGTCTCCTGGCCCAGGCCGAGGATGCCCTTGGGCGCGAATTCCAGCTCGAATTCGAGCGCCAGTTCCGCGCCCGGCGCCAGCGGCGTGGCCAGCTGGTAGCTGTAGAAACCCAGTTCCGTATCGCGCAGGCCGGCCCGCACGGGCTGGCTGAAGCGCATGGCGCGGATGGTGGCCGTCATGTCCTGCTGCACCAGCACGGTGGCGATGGCTTGTTGGCTACGGTTGCGCAGCAGGTAGCGGCCCTTGGCCAGCAGCCGGCGCTGTTCCGGCATGATGTCCAGGTTCAGCGTCACGTCCGTGATGCGGGGCTGGGGCAGGGCGGCGAACTTCTGGTACTGGCGCTCGTAGCGGGCCCGCTGTTGCTCCTTGCCCCAGGTCGAATGGTATTCATTGGCGATGTGCATGTTGTAGAACAGCACGCCGCCGGCGCCGCCGAACACCAGCAAGCCGAGCGCCAATGTACGCAGCACGGGGGCGGTCAGGCCGTGGCGCGCCAGTTGCAGCCGCTGGCGCCATTCGGCATTGGTGCCACGGGCCCAGAACAGCAGCGACAGCACCACCAGCACGATGGCCGCGCCGCCCCAGTACAGGTCGAACCACCATGCGCGTGCCAGCGCGTGGCCGTAACCGTTCAGGGCCGAGTAGGTGAGGGTGGGGGTGATACCGTACAGCAGCATCGGATGGTCGAGACCGATGGAACTGAGCGTGATGGTCGCCAGGTAATACACGATCATGGCGAAGTAGCCCAGGTATTTGTGGTTGAGCAGCACTTGCAGCGTGATGGCCAGCACCGCCACCAGCGCATAGCCGGGCAGCTGGATCAGGAACAATTGGAACAGGTACAGGCCCGGTTCGAGCAGGAAATAACCCTTGAAGATCTGGATCGACATGCCGCACAGCATGACCACCACCAGCAGCAACGCTTGCAGGCCCACCAGCGCGATCAGCTTGGCCATCAGCGGCAGCCAGCTCGGGATGGGCAGCGCGTCCAGCATCTGCGCCATGCGCGCCTCGCGTTCGCGCCACACCAGTTCGCCCGCGTAGAAGGTGGTGATGATCAGCATGAACAGCGCGAACATGCTGGAGACGGCATCGAGCACCATGTAGGTGACCGGATAGGTGTTGGTGCCGAACATGGAGCCGAGGTCGATCGCGCTCGCGTACATCATCAGCACGCCAGCCAGCACGATGACGAGGAAATAGATGTTCTTGGTGGTCTCGCGCAGGTTCAGCCAGCTCATGCGCGCCAGCAGCAGGCCCAGGTTGCGGGCCGCGAAATCGGGCCGTTCTTCCAAGGCTGCCGATACGGGCGCGGCGGGCGGCGCGGCTTCCTTGTCGGCGCGCCGGTCGGCGCCGCTGTCGACGCTGGCGATGAAGTGGAAGCGCCAGTAGCCCAGCAGCAGCGCCGCCGCGCCCAGGCCGCACCAGATCGTGCGGTTGAGCAGGAACACCCCTTCCAGCCACACCATGCGCGTGTTGCGTTCGGCAATGGGCCAGTATTCGGTGAGGCGGATGATGGCCGTGGTGCCGAACGGGTCGATCAGCGCCGCCAGGGTCTTGTAGTCGAGGTCGCGCGCCAGGTCGGGCGCAACGATGTAGCCGATCAGCATGACGACGCTGCTGATGTAGACGGGCAGCATGCGCCGCGTGAGCGCGGCCAGGATGAAGAACACGGCGCCGAAGATGAAGATGTCGGGCAGCATCACGCTCACATACGGCATCAGGTAGGCCAGCACGCCCGGATGGCCCAGCCGTTCAAGGTCGATGCCGGGCAAGTAGGTGCCCAGCCAGGCACCCAGTGGCAGGCTGGTGAAGATCACGGCCAGGCTCAGGAAGGCGCCCAGGAAGCGGCCAAAGATGTACTGGTGCTTGCCGATGGGCGCGCTGAAGAAGAAGTGGTGCATGTCATATTCGAAATCCTGCTGCACCGAGCGGCCCATCATGGCCGCCATCACGATCACGCCCAGCGAGCCCAGGTAGCTGACGGTGATCATCACCGAGCGCGGCGCGTTGATGGCCACGCTGCCGAACGAGACCACGGCGGCCTTGAACACGCCGCCGGCGGCGGCCATCCACAGCAGGGCCAGCAGCAGGAACATGCCGAAATAGACCCAGGTCGACAGCAGCTTGAGCCGCTGGCGCGCCTCGAACAGGGCGATGGCTAGCATGGGACGACCTTAGGCACAGGGTTGCGCGGCGCGGTGGCGGCCGGCGATGGTGGCGAAATACACGTCCTCCAGGTCGCCGATGGCTTCCTCGAAGCCGTCGCCCGGATCGTCCTCGCTGTAGACGTGGATCAAGGTGCGGCCCGACAGCAGGCGCGAGGAAATGACAGGGTGGCGCAGCTGGAACGAGGGCAGGTCGCGCTTGTCGATGAAGCGCACCCAGATCTTGTCGCTGACCTCGTCGATCAGCTGCTGGGTCGGGCCGCACAGCAGCACGTGGCCGTGGTTGATGATGGCCATGTTGGCGCACAGGTCGGCCACGTCGCTGACGATGTGGGTCGACAACAGTACGGTGCGGTCGTCGCCGATGTCCGACAGCAGGTTGTGGAAGCGCACCCGTTCCTGCGGGTCCAGGCCGGCCGTCGGTTCATCGACGATGATCAGGCGCGGATCGCCCAGCAGCGCCTGGGCGATGCCGAAGCGTTGCCGCATGCCGCCCGAGAAACCGCCCAGGCGCTGGTGGCGCACGTCGTACAGATTGGTTTGCTGCAATAATCCTTCCACCACTTCGCGGCGCCGGCCCCGCTGCGACAAGCCCTTGAGCACGGCGAAGTGGTCCAGCAATTCGTAGGCCGTCACCTTCGGGTACAGGCCGAAGTCCTGCGGCAGGTAGCCCAGCAGGCGGCGGATTTCATCCTTTTCATCGAGCACATCGTATTCGCCGAAGAACACGGAACCGCTGTCGCATTCCTGCAAGGTGGCCAGCGTGCGCATCAAGGTCGACTTGCCGGCGCCGTTGGGGCCGAGCAGGCCGAACATCCCGGCCGGGATCGTGAGCGAAATATTATCCAGCGCCACCACGCCGTTGGCGTAGGTCTTGGATAAGTTGCTGATGCGCAATTCCATTGTGACTCCTGTCCTGGTTCTGTAACGGCCGGTTGGCGTCATTGCAGAACGAATAAGCACTTTTTACATGGTGCATTGTATTGAATTTGCGACAGCCGCGGGGGGCGATTGCGACAGGCGGCGCGAAGGATGCGCCAGAGTGCGCA
Source organism: Rugamonas fusca (assembly GCF_014042365.1). Taxonomy (GTDB): domain Bacteria; phylum Pseudomonadota; class Gammaproteobacteria; order Burkholderiales; family Burkholderiaceae_D; genus Rugamonas; species Rugamonas fusca. The sequence continues at coordinate 154,058 of NZ_JACEZS010000007.1, read as the reverse complement.
AACGGCGCACTGGAACGCGGGCCGTCCGGCGGGGCGCGCGGGCCGCCTTAGAAGGCGTTTCAAAATGGACGTGGCCAGGCGCTGCAACGACGCCACGGTCATGTTGAAACGTCTTCTTAATTGCGGAACAATACCTGTTCGCGATTGAACCACCAGCGGCACAGGGCCAGCATGGCGCCGGCCGTCACCGTGGTCGACAGCAGGATCACGGAAAACATGCGGTAATCCATGGTGCCCTTGACCAGTTCCTTCATGGCCAGCGACACATTGGTCAGCGGCACCATGGCCCAGAACCAGTTCATTTCCACCCCCGGCAGCAAAGCCACGATGGTGGGCAGGATGGTGACGATGATCAAGGGCGAGATCAGGCCGGCCGCTTCCTTGTAGCTCTTGGCGTAGACGGAGATGGCCAGCAGGATGGAGGCGAAGATGGCGGCCGTGGGGATCAGCATCAGCGCCACCATGGCCAGGTCGGCCACGCCGATGGCGTGCAGCATCATGGCCAGGTTGCCTTCGATGGCGTGGCCGAAGAAAAACAGCAGCAAGCCCAGGCTGGCCACCATCAGCAGCGCCGACGTCAGGCCGATCGTAAACAGCACCAGGAACTTGGCCACCACGATGGCCGAGCGCGGCACGGGCGCCAGCAGCAGCGTTTCCAGCGTGCCCCGTTCCTTTTCGCCGGCGGCCGTGTCGATGGCCGGGTACATGGCCGCCATCAGGCACACCATCAACAGGATGTAGGGCAAAAAGCCGCCGAACAGGGCGCCCATCTGCTCGCGCTTGTCGGCCGTGGAATGTTCTTCCAGCTTGATCGGATCGAGCGCGAAGCGCAGCTGGTTCTGGCTCAGGCCCAGGGCCAGCAACACCTGTTCGCGCAGTGCGCTGTTCTGGGCGTGGATCACGGCCATCACGCGCTTGCGGGTGACGTCGATCGGTGTGGCGTTGTTGTAGTGCAGGGCGACGGCCGCTTGCTGCTGGCGCGCCAGCTGGTCGTCGAAGCCGTCCGGAATCACCAGGGCGAACTTGATGCGGTCGTCCGCGATGGCGGCCTTGATCTGGTCCGGCCCGGCCAGCTTCACTTCGCGGAAGCCCTTCTCGCGCGCGAAGCGGGCGCTGAGCTGGGGCGCGTTTTGCTGGCCGAAAATGCTGTAGGTCATCTCCGCCGTGTTGGCGTGGCGGAACATGGAGGAGGACAGGTAGCCAAAGCCGGTGAAGATCAGCGGCATGGCGAAGATGGGGATGAAGACGGTGAAGATGAAGGTCTTGCGGTCGCGCACCAGTTCCAGCATTTCCTTCAGGTAGATGGTCCACATGGCGCGCCCCCGTGGTTGATGACGCTGATGAAGGCGTCGTACAGGTCGGCGCTGCCGCCCAGGTGGCGTAGTTGCTTCGTGGTGCCGTGGAAGGCCGTCTTGCCGTGGTTGATGATGCAGACCCGGTCGCACAGCTTTTCCACCTCGTGCAGGTGGTGGGTGGAAAAAATCAGCGGGATGTGCAGCGCCTTGTAGCTGGCGATGAAGTCGAGCAGGATCTTGGACGACATCACGTCCAGCCCCGTGGTGGGTTCGTCCAGGATGACGATTTGCGGCTCGTGCACGACGGTGCGGGCGATGGCGCATTTCTGCTTCATGCCGCTGGAAAGCTGGTCGGCCCGCTTGTTGCCGAATTCATGCATGTGCAGCAGGTCGAACAGTTCGTCGCAGCGGCGCTTCAGGTAGGGCGGGCTCATGCCGTGCAGGCGGCCGAAGTATTCGATGTTCTCGCGCGCCGTCAGGCGCCCGTACAGGCCGGTGGTGCCGGACAGGAAGCCGATGCGCTGGCGCGCGGCCAGCGGGTCGGCCAGCAAGTCCTCGCCGTTGGCCATGACGCTGCCGGCATCGGGCTTGAGGGCCGTCGACAGCAGGCGCAAGGTGGTGGTCTTGCCGGCGCCATTCGGGCCGAGCAGGCCCAGCACCTCGCCGGGCGCGCAGCGGAAGCTGACGTCGCGCACGGCATGGAACCAGCCGTCATGTTCGCGCGGATCATGCAGCTGGTACGGTGTGCCTTTGTGCGACGGCAGGCGGAAACGCTTGGCCAGGCCCTTTACCTCGATCATCGGGCGTTCCTCATGACTCGGTAAGGTAGGGTAGCACGCAAAAATTCTGGCGTGCAAGGCACAAGCGCGGAATTGCTTGCTATAGTCTGCCCCATGAATCCGCAACTGCAGCAAAACATCCTGGCCGTGACCCGTTGCGGCACCAGCAAGAGCGAGGGCACCGGTTTTTTCCGCGTGGCCACGGGCCTCTGTTACCTGGCCAGCCTGATGACCAAGGAAAAGCTGGATTTCAAGCAGATCGACCGCGCCTACAACCGTTTCATCTACCACAGCATCGGCCGCGGGCACAGCATCACCAGCGTGCTGCAATTCATGAGCGGGGAGAACGTGGTGCGGGTGGTCGAATCCAGGCGCTTCCTTGAGGCATTCGCCAGGCATTGCCCCGAAGTGCCGGTAGAGAGCATTCCCTTCCTGCTGGGCCTGAACCTGGGCGTGGCCAAGGACATCTCCGGCATCGACGTGCGCGGCCCGGTGGCCGACTACATCGAGCGCCAGCGCCAGTTGCGCGAGGAAGCCGAGACCTGAGCCCCGCCCGCCGGGCGCCATCTTCCCGTGATCGTCCTATAATGGCGCTTTCCGAACGATTGCGATTATGACCATGGCAGCGAACCGTTATCACCATCCCCTGGACCGTTTCATCGCCGGCGCCGACAAGGCGTTGCGCGTGATCACTGGCGTGGCGTCCGCCTCGCGCCCCACGCCGGGCGCGCACGCGGCCGACGCCGTGCTGAGCGAGGCCGAGCAGCGCCACAGCGCCGGCCTGATGCGCGTCAACCATGTGGGGGAAGTGTGCGCCCAGGCCCTGTACGACGCGCAAGCCCGCTACGCCCACGGCGACGCCATGCGGGCCCAGTTCGAGCAGGCTGGGCGGGAGGAAGAGGATCACCTGGCGTGGACCGCGCAGCGGTTGGCCGAGCTTGGTTCGCAGCCGAGCGTGCTCAACCCGCTGTTCTACGCGGGCGCGTATGCGCTGGGCACGGTGGCGGCCTATCTGGGCGACGCGCGCAGCCTGGGTTTTGTGGTGGAAACGGAACGCCAGGTGGAAGCGCACCTGGCCAGCCATCTGGAAAAACTGCCGCCGCAGGACGCCAAGTCGCGCGCCATCGTCGAGCAGATGCGCGTCGATGAAGTGGCGCACGGGGCGGCGGCCCAGGCGCTGGGCGCCATCGAGCCGCCCGTGCCCGTCAAGCTGGCCATGACGGCCATGGCCAAGGTCATGACCGGCAGCGCCTACTACTTGTAACGCACAGCCGACGTCAGGCGACGTCGACGATCTCGAACGAGTGGGTGATCTCGGCCGTCTTGCCCAGCATGATGGAAGCCGAGCAATATTTTTCGTGCGACAGCTTGATCGCCCGTTCCACCGAGGCCGGCTTGAGGTTCTTGCCGGTCACGGTGAAGTGGAAATTGATCTTGGTAAAGACCTTCGGTTCCGTGTCGGCCCGTTCGGCCTTCAGCGTGCATTCGCAGCCGCGCACGTCCTCGCGGCCTTTTTTCAGGATCAGCACCACGTCATAGGCGGTGCAGCCGCCCGTGCCCAGCAGCACCATTTCCATGGGACGCGGCGCCAGGTTGTGGCCGCCGCCCTCGGGCGCGCCATCCATGTTGACCAGGTGGCCGGAGCCCGTCTGTGCCAAAAAACTCATGCCCGAGGGGCCGTTCCAACTGACTTTGCATTCCATTGCACTCTCCGTAAGAAAATCTTGCGGCTATTGTAATGGGAGGCGGGCGGCTTTGCCTAAGCGGCCGTTGCAACATGACGGCAGCGTCGCGTGGGCCGGCGCGGCCGGCCTGCAAGCGCTTTCGTCTCAGAACGTTTCCCATTCGCCGTGATCGGGCATCACGCCGGTCCTGGCATGCGCCAGCTTGACCGGTGGCCGCGCCGGGCGCCGGGCCGGCGCGGCGGCGGGACGCGCCAATGGCAGCGGTTTGGCGGCCTGGGCGGCTGCGCGGGCTGGCAGGGACGTGACGCTTGCCGTGGCGGTGCCCGCGCCTTGATGCAGCTGGAACACGGCGACCGCCTGCAGCAAGTCCTGCGCCTGGCCGTTGAGCGCGGTGGCCGCCGCCGCCATCTCCTCCACCAGCGCCGCGTTCTGCTGGGTGTTCTCGTCCAGTTGGGTGAGCGCTTCGCCCACCTGGGTCACGCCCGTGCTCTGCTCCACGCTGGCCGAGCTGATCTCGGCCATGATGTCGGTCACGTGCTGGATGGCGGTGACGACTTCGTTCATGGTGGCGCCGGCCTGGTCCACCAGCGCCGCGCCTTGCTCGACCCGTTCCACGCTGTTGTTGATGAGGTCCTTGATCTCCCTGGCGGCGGCCGCGCTGCGGCTGGCCAGGTTGCGCACCTCGCTGGCGACGACGGCGAAGCCGCGGCCCTGTTCGCCGGCCCGGGCCGCCTCGACGGCCGCGTTCAGGGCCAGGATATTGGTCTGGAACGCAATGCCATCGATCACGCTGATGATGTCGGAAATTTTCTGGCTGGAGGTGCTGATCTCCTTCATGGTGTCGATCACTTGGGCCACCACGGCGCCGCCCTGGGCCGCCACGCCGGACGCGTTTTGCGCCAGCTGGTTGGCCTGGCGGGCGTTGTCGGCATTCTGGTTGACGGTGGAGCTCAGCTCTTCCATGCTGGCCGCCGTCTGTTCCAGCGCGCTGGCCTGCGATTCGGTGCGTCCGCTCAAGTCCTGGTTGCCCTGGGCGATCTGGGTACTGGCCGACACCACCGATTCGCTGCCCTGGCGCACGCTGGACACCACGGTGATCAGCGATTGCTGCATGCGGCCGATGGCGGCCATCACGCTGCGCGTGTCGCCGCTGCGCAGGTGCAGGCTGGAAGTCAGGTCACCGTCGGCCACCCGGCCCACCACCTGGGATAACTCAGCCGGTTCTGCGCCGAGCTGGCGGGTGATGGCGCGCGCGATGGACCAGGCCAGGAACAGGCCCAGCAAGGTCGCCGACACGGCGATGACCCACACCAGGCGAGCGCCGGAGGCGACGGACTCATTAGCCTGTTCGCCGATGTCCTTGGCCAGCCCTTGCTGGAAGGCCAGAAATTCGTCGACTGCCTTGAACAGCGCGTTTTGCTTGCCCCGCAGATCGCCGATGATGATGGCGGTGGCGGCCTGCGCATCCTCGGGCTTGCCCGTCAGGCCAAGCTTGATGGACTCGTCCAGGCGCTGGTTGTAGGCGGGCCTGGCCTCGTTGATCGCGTTGAGCAGTTCCAGTCCCCGCGCCAGGTTGACGGTCTTGCCCAGCTCATCGAGGATGGCCCTGTTCCTCGCTTGCAGCGGGGGGATTTTATCGGCCTCGACCTGGGCGTCCTTGACGTCGGCGATCAAGGCGACGTTGCGGTTGGCGCGGGCGATGGCGTTCAGGTTGTCCTTCAACTCGGTGAGTTGGCGCATCTTCACCATGCGGTTGCCGACCAGTTCGCCGATCCCGTCGTTAAGCGTGTTCAATCGCCAGAGCGCCGTGGCGCTGACCACCATCAAGGCCAGGATCAGCAGGCCGAAACCGATGGCGAGCCGCGAACTGACTTTTAGATTCTCGAATTTCATCGCATTGTCTCCCTGATTGCTTCTAGGTGTAGTTGACCACGCTGAGGCGTGTTTTTTTGCCGGTGCCTGGTGGCCGGCTATGCCAGAACGCCAGCAGGCCAGGAGGTCGGCGGCCGGTGGCGGTGGATGAAGATGCACGACTGGGTCGCAGCGTGCTGTAATTTCCATGTGGAAACTATATGGGAAGCTTACCTGATAATTGCAGACCCGTAAGACTGATGTGCGACAATCGGTTGCATTTTGTCGACAAATGGTCGAAATAGCATGTTTCTTGCCCGCGCCGCGCCGGCCATGATGCATGCGGGCCGCTTGACCCGGCCGTCGTTCGGCGGTTATAATTGCCGGCTTTCCGTTCGCTCAGGAAAGAATCAACAAAAAGGCCGAGTCCGCTGAAGTCATGGCGGAACCACCATATGAGCGTGTGTAATTCATTTAGGAAGTCAACATGAAAACTTTTTCCGCTAAAGGACATGAAGTCCAGCGCGACTGGTTCGTGATTGACGCGACGGACAAAGTCCTCGGACGTGTTGCCAGCGAAGTGGCACTCCGACTGCGCGGCAAACACAAGCCAGAATTTACTCCTCACGTCGATACCGGCGATTTCATCGTCATCATCAACGCAGGCAAACTGCGCGTGACCGGCACCAAGGCCACCGAGAAGACCTACTACCGTCACTCGGGCTATCCAGGCGGCATCTACGAAACCAACTTCCTGAAAATGCAACAGCGTTTCCCAGGTCGCGCGCTGGAAAAAGCGGTCAAGGGCATGCTGCCTAAAGGTCCGCTGGGCTACGCCATGATCAAGAAGCTGAAAGTGTACGCCGAAGGTTCGCACCCGCACGCTGCTCAGCAACCCAAAGCACTCGAAATCTAAGGAACTGACATGATCGGTAACTACAATTACGGCACCGGCCGTCGCAAGAGTGCAGTGGCTCGCGTGTTCATCAAAGTTGGCACTGGCCAAATCATCGTCAACGGCAAGCCAGCGGCTGAGTACTTCTCCCGCGAAACCGGCCTGATGGTTATTCGTCAACCGCTGGAACTGACCGGCAACGTCGAGCGTTTCGACATCAAGGTCAACGTGCACGGCGGCGGCGAGTCCGGCCAGGCAGGTGCAGTGCGCCACGGTATCACCCGCGCCCTGATCGACTACGATGCAGGCCTGAAGGGCGATCTGGCCCGCGCCGGCTTCGTGACCCGCGATGCACGTGAAGTGGAACGTAAAAAAGTTGGTCTGCGCAAAGCACGTCGCGCAAAGCAATTCTCGAAGCGTTAATTTCACGCGATGTCAGCGCACTGCCTGCAGTGCGCTGTACCAAAAAGCCGCCGGCGTTTGCCAGGCGGCTTTTTGTTTTATGCTGCGGCGCCGCACGAATGCCGTTCATGCCTGATAAAATGGCAGACTCACACCTCCACCTCACTTTCAAGGAAAGAACATGATCAAAGTTGGCATCGTCGGCGGCACCGGATACACGGGAGTGGAATTGCTGCGTCTGTTGGCCGTTCACCCCGATGTACAGCTGACGGCCATCACCTCGCGCAAGGAAGATGGCTTGCCCGTGGCCGACATGTTCCCTTCGTTGCGCGGCCGCGTGAACCTGGCGTTCTCGGCGCCCGACAAGGCCGACCTGACCCAGTGCGACGTGGTGTTCTTCGCCACCCCGCACGGCGTGGCCATGGCCCAGGCGCCTGCGCTGCTGGCCGCTGGCGTGAAAGTGATCGACCTGGCGGCTGACTTCCGCCTGAAAGACCAGGCCACGTTCGAACAGTGGTACAAGATTCCCCACACCTGCCCGGAACTGCTGAAAGAGGCCGTGTATGGCCTCGTTGAGCTCAACCGCGACGCCATCAAGGGCGCCAAACTGATCGCCAACCCCGGCTGCTATCCGACCACCATGCAACTGGGCTTCTACCCGCTGCTCAAGGCTGGCCTGGTGGACGCGGGCGGCCTGATCGCCGACTGCAAGTCCGGCGTGTCCGGTGCCGGCCGCAAGGCCGAGATCGCCACCTTGTTCTCCGAGGCGAGCGACAACTTCAAGGCCTACGGCGTGGCCGGCCACCGTCACACGCCGGAAACCGTGGCCCAGCTGCAGAACTTCACGGATCAGCCCGTGAACCTGATCTTCACCCCGCACCTGGTGCCGATGATCCGCGGCATGCATTCCACGCTGTATGCGCGCCTGACGCGCGACATCAGCAACGAGGAATTGCAAGCCTTGTTCGAAGCGCAATACGCGGACGCGGCGTTCGTGGACGTGATGCCGTTCGGCTCCCATCCGGAAACCCGCTCCACGCGCGGCTCGAACATGCTGCGCCTGGCGCTGCATCGCAACGGCAACACCGTGATCGTGCTGGTGGTGCAGGACAACCTGGTCAAGGGCGCCTCGGGCCAGGCCGTGCAGTGCATGAACCTGATGTTCGGCCTGGACGAGGGCAAGGGCCTGAACCAGGTGGCGCTGCTGCCGTAACGCGCATCACGCGCGGGCGCGGAAAACGGCGAGGCAGATCAAGGCGGACGGCAGCAAACTTGGGCATAGTCAGGCATGCCGGTATCCGGTGCCGGCCTTGCCGGGGAGTGCCATGTTCGCCAAAGCCCGTAATCCGATGGAAAGCCTGATCGGCCCGGCCACCCGGATCGACGGCCATGTGCTGTTCCGGGGCGGGCTGCGCATCGATGGCAAGGTGGTGGGCAGCGTGTGCGCGGAGCCGGGGCAGGACAGTTACCTGGTCGTGTCCGAACATGCCTGCATCGACGGCGAGGTGCGCTGCGGCCACCTGATCGTCAACGGCGAGATACGCGGCGCTATCCATGTGGCCGAAAGGGTTGAAATTCAGCCCCAAGCCCGTATCGTAGGGGATGTTTATTACAAGGTGCTGGAAATGCACGGTGGCGCCCAGGTGCTGGGCAAGCTGGCCTGGTGCGATGGTGCCGGCGCGGTGGATCAGGGCGCCACGAATGGCGTGGTCGAGAACATAAATTGCGCCAAAGGTCTATAATGTACGGAATGATTTTACGTAGGAGTCTGATATGAATGCTGTTGCTGAAGCGCAAGATGTAATCCCGTCGCCTATCAACTTTACCGATAGCGCGGCTGAGAAGGTCGCCCAGCTGATCGAGGAAGAGGGCAATCCTGATCTGAAACTGCGCGTCTTCGTGCAAGGTGGCGGCTGTTCCGGCTTCCAGTACGGCTTCACGTTCGATGAAATCATCAACGAAGACGACACCACCATGATCAAGAACGGCGTCACGCTGTTGATCGACTCCATGAGCTACCAGTACCTGGTGGGCGCGGAAATCGACTACAAGGATGACCTGGAAGGTGCCCAGTTCGTGATCAAGAACCCGACCGCCAGCTCGACCTGCGGCTGCGGTTCCTCGTTCTCGGTCTGACTTAAAGCCTCGAACGCACGGCCGCTGATGCGGCTGTGGCGTTTCCACATCCACGGCGGACAGCGCAAGCTGCTCCGCCGTTGTTGTTTTTACGCCCCGCACTTGCCACGGCGGCGCGGCCGCTGCCTCAGTGCGGGTACAGCGCGCCCAGCACCCGTTCCCCGGCCGCGCCAGTGACGGCTGGCAGGTTGCCGGCCAGCCGCTCCGTGTAGCGGTAGCCCAGCCAGGCGAACGCCAGCGCTTCCACCCGGTTCGGCGCCACGCCCAGCGCGTCGGTCGACGCCACGTTCACCTTGCCGTCCAGTGCCGCTGCCAGCATGCGCAGCAAGGTGCCGTTGCAGGCGCCGCCGCCGCACACGTAGACCGCGTCCGCCTGCGCGCCGTAGCGTTGGATCGCCTGCGCCAGCGTAACGGCCGTCAATTGCGTCAGCGTCGCTTGCACGTCCGCTGGTGCTGCGTTGGGGAAGGACGCCAGATGGGCATCGAGCCAGTGCAGGTGGAACAGGTCGCGTCCCGTGCTCTTGGGTGCGGGCAGGGCGAAGAACGGCTCGGCCAGCATGGCTTGCAGCAACGGTGCGATGGCCGTGCCGCTGGCGGCCCAGGCGCCGTCCGCGTCATATTCCTTGCCCTGGTGGCGGTTGATCCAGCCATCCATCAGCACGTTGCCGGGGCCGGTATCGAAGCCGGTCACGCGGCCATCGCCGTGCAAGACGCTGATGTTCGAAATGCCGCCGATATTGGCCACCACCCGCGCCTGGCCGGCCAAGCCAAACAGTGCCTGGTGGAAGGCCGGCACCAGCGGCGCGCCCTGGCCGCCGGCCGCGATGTCGCGGCTGCGGAAGTCGGCGATCACGTCGATGCCGCACAGTTCGGCCAGCAGGGCAGGGTTGTTGGTCTGGCGGGTGAAGCCCAGCTCAGGCCGGTGGCGGATGGTCTGGCCATGCACGGCCACGGCGTGCACGGCCGATGGCGCCAGGCTGGCTTGTGCCAGCAGGTCCGCCACGCAGCGCGCATAGCAGGCGGCCAGTTGATTGGCGGCCAGCGCCTCGCGTTCGATTTCATTGTGGCCTGCCGCTTGCAGCGCCATCAGTTCGGCCCGCAGTGCAGGCGGGAACGGCAGGTAGGCGGCGGCCAGGGTGTGGACAGCGGTGCCGTCGAAGTCGGCCAGCGCGCCATCGACGCCGTCGAGGCTGGTGCCGGACATGAGACCGATGTACAGGGCCATGGAGCAATCCTTGAACGTAAAGGCTGTATTTTGCCTGACTGCCCGGGTTCCTGTGCTGAGAATCGCGATCCCGATGGGCGAAAAAAAACAGGCCACGCGGGCCTGTTTTCTCGTTGGCGTTGGCCGGCCTTACTTGGCCGCCACGCGGGTGCCGCCGGAACCGACCGGCTGCAGCAGCGCGAAGCGGTGCGACATGTCGGCGGCGTAGGCCTTGAAGCGGGTCATTTCGGCTGCCGTCAGCGGCGCCTGGGCTTGCACGTTCATCTTCGATGGATCCCTGGCTTCGCCACCGACGCGGAATTCGTAGTGCAGGTGAGCACCCGTGGACCAGCCCGTCGTGCCCACGTAACCGATCACGTCACCCTGGCTGACTTTGCTGCCCTTGTGGATGCCGGCCGCGAAACGGCTCATGTGCGCATACGCGGTGGAGTAGTTGGCCCAGTGCTTGAGGACGATCACGTTGCCATAGCCGTTCTGGGTGCCTTCGAACTCGACCACGCCATCGCCGGCGGCGCGGATCGGCGTGCCCGTCGGCGCGGGGAAATCGGTGCCCTTGTGCTGTTTCCACTGGCCGAACACGGGGTGCACGCGCATGCCGAAACCGGACGAGATACGGCTAAATTCCACGGGCGACTTGAGGAAGGCTTTCTTGAGCGATTTGCCATCGAAGCTGAAGTAACCGCCGCCTTGCTTGCTTTGCGGATCTTCGAACCAGACCGACTGATAGGTGGTGCCGTGGTTGGTGAATTCGCCGGCCAGGATGCGGCCCGCGCGCACGAATTCGCCGTTCTGCCAGAACGTTTCGTAGACCACGTTGAAATGGTCGCCGCGCTTCAGGTCGCCACGGAAGTCGATGTTGGTCGAGAACATCTCGATGATCTGCTTGACGATCGAGTCCGGCAGCTTGGCGCCGTCGTCGCTCGAATCCGTGGCCGCGTACAGCGTCGAAGTGATGGTGCGCGCGTGCATTTCGATGCGGCGCTCCAGCTTGGCCGCTTCTTCCTTGGCCTCGAAGCTGTCGCCCTTGCGGGTGATGGAGATGTTCTTGACGGGCATGTCCTTGCCATCGACCACGGTCGCTTGCAGCCACTGCAGGTTGCCTTCGTCGTCAGTCTGCGCCTGTACGCGCTTGCCGGTGGTCAGCTGCATCACGCCGCGCGCCACCTTGTCCTTCTTGATGAAGGTTTCGGCCGCTTCGTCGTCCACGCCCAGGCGGTTCAGCAGCGCCGCCAGCGTGTCGCCGGCCCGTACTTTTTCCTCATGGATGTAGTGCGCGTCGGTCTGTTGCTGTTCCAGCGCGGCGATCTGCGTGGACAGGTTGGGCAGGGCCAGTTCCTCGGACACGGATTTCACGGGCAAATCCGCAGCGTCCGGTGCCAGCGGCGCGACGCCGGCCGCACCAAACGCGCACACTGCCAGAAACAGTGCGGAGGCGCTGATGATGCGTGCCTTGCGCGTCGAACCTAGCAGTGTGAACAAGCGTGAGCTTGTGAATTTGTTTGTAGGGTTCATGCAATCAGTTAAAATTTGCCGCTTGAACTATTCAGGAACGTTTAATTTTTCTTATTCTTTATTCGGTTCGTTTTCATACGGCAAGATTGATGGGATCGGGCATTATAACAAACTCCTGAGCCAGCCTACTTTTTTCGGAAAATCGTTTACAAACATATGGATACCTCGTCTGCATCGCCTAAGAAGGCCCCCGCTCCCGTCCTGCCGCTGTCGGACCGCGTCCAGGAAGCTCTTGCCATCACCAAGCGCGGTGTCGACGAGCTGCTGGTCGAAAGCGAGTTCGCGCAAAAACTGGCGCGTTCCGAGCAAAGCGGCGTGCCGCTGCGCGTCAAGCTGGGCCTGGACCCGACGGCGCCGGACTTGCACCTGGGCCACACCGTGGTGCTCAACAAGATGCGCCAGTTGCAGGACCTGGGCCACCAGGTGATCTTCCTGATCGGCGACTTCACCTCCATGATCGGCGACCCGTCCGGCCGCAACGTCACCCGTCCGCCGCTGACCCGCGAGCAGGTCGAGGAAAACGCGATGACCTATTTCAAGCAGGCCTCGCTGGTGCTCGATCCGTCGCGCACGGAAATCCGCTACAACTCCGAGTGGTGCGATCCGCTGGGCGCGCGCGGCATGATCCAGCTGGCCTCGCGCTACACGGTGGCACGCATGATGGAACGCGACGATTTCAGCAAACGCTTCAAGAGTGGGACGCCGATTGCGGTCCATGAGTTCCTTTATCCGCTGATGCAAGGTTACGATTCCGTCGCACTCAAGGCTGACCTGGAGCTGGGCGGCACCGACCAGAAGTTCAACCTGCTGGTGGGCCGTGAACTGCAGAAAGATTACGACCAGGAACAGCAGTGCATCCTGACCATGCCACTGCTGGAAGGCCTCGATGGCGTGGACAAGATGTCCAAGTCCAAGAACAACTACATCGGCATCACGGAACCGGGCAACACCATGTTCGCCAAGCTGATGAGCATTTCCGATGTGATGATGTGGCGCTACTACGAGCTGCTGTCGTTCCGCTCGCTGGCCGAACTGGCCCAGCTGAAACAGGAAGTGGCAGACGGCAAGAATCCGCGCGACGCCAAAGTGGCGCTGGCGCAGGAAATCGTGGCCCGCTTCCACTCGCAGCAGGCGGCCGAGGAAGCGCTGGCCGACTTCGTCAACCGTTCCAAGGGCGGCATTCCGGACGACGTGCCGGAAGTGGCGCTGAGCGGCGCGCCGGTGGGCATCGCCCAACTGCTCAAGCAGGCGGGCCTGTGCCCATCGACGTCGGAAGCGATGCGCATGGTCGACCAGGGCGGCGTGCGCCTTGATGGCACCGTGATCAGCGACAAAGCCGTCAAGATCGAAGCGGGCACCTTCGTGCTGCAAGTGGGCAAGCGCAAGTTCGCGCGCGTCACGCTGAGCGCATGATCGCGCTGCTGCAACGGGTCACGCGCGCCAACGTGGTGGTGGAGGGCGCCGTGACCGGCGCCATCGACGCCGGCCTGATGGTGCTGGTGTGCGCCGAACGGGGCGACACGGAACGCGAGGCGGACGCGCTGCTGACCAAGCTGCTTGGCTACCGCGTGTTCGCCGACGCCGCCGGCAAGATGAACCTGAGCGTGACGGACGTGGCTGGCGGCCTGCTGCTGGTGCCCCAGTTCACGCTGGCGGCCGACACCAAGTCCGGCAGCCGGCCTTCGTTCACGCCGGCCGCCAGCCCCGAGGATGGCCGCCGCCTGTTCGACCATGTCGTGGCCCAGGCCCGCGCGCGCCATCCCGTGGTGGCCACGGGCCAGTTCGGCGCCGACATGCAAGTGTCGCTGACGAACGACGGTCCGGTGACGTTCTGGTTGCAAACTTCGGCCAAATAGTAAGATGTTTGCGTGCGCGCAAAGCGGCACGCGAATTTGGCCAGCGGATATGGAGCGGAGCGGGGGGATGCGATGAGACTGTGGAGCGAGACTTTCCGCGATGGCGGCGCCATCCCCGCCGGTTGCGCGTTCGCGGTGATGGACCCCATCGGCCGGGTGCGCCTGTCGGATAATCGCCATCCCCACCTGGCGTGGGACGAGGTCCCTGCCGGCACCGAATCGCTGGTGCTGTTCTGCATCGACGGCGACGCCCCCCAGGATGGCAGTCACGTGAACATGGAAGGCCACACGCTGCCCTTCGAACTGGCGCGCGGCGATTTTTTCCACTGGACCCTGATCGACCTGCCGCCCACCGTGCGCGCGCTGCCCGAGGGCGCGCTGGCATCCGGTGTGGTGGCGCACGGCAAGCCCGGCCCCGGCGTGGCGCTGGCGGCCAACGGCGCCGTCCACGCACTGCGCCAGGGCATCAACGATTACACCGGCTGGTTCGCGGCCGATCCGGACATGGCCGGCGACTATTACGGGTATGATGGCCCCTGTCCGCCGTGGAACGACTTGCGCCTGCACCATTACATCTTCCGCCTGTATGCGCTGGATGTGCCGAAACTGGCGCTGGCAGGGCGCTTTACCGGCCCCGAAGCTTGTGCCGCCATCCACGGCCACATTATTGATGAAGCACAATTGATCGGCACCTACACGCTCAACCCGGCGCTGGTGCCCCCGCACAAATAAATCCATGAAACACACGAATATCTTGCTGATTCGCCACGGCGAAACGGCCTGGAACGCCGCGCGCCGCCTGCAGGGCCATACCGACATCGCATTGAACGAGGAAGGCCGGCGCCAGGCTGAAGCGCTGGGCCGCGCCTTGGCCGGCGAGCGGCTGGACGCCATCATCGCCAGCGATCTGGAGCGCGCCTTGCAGACGGCCCATGCCGTGGCCGGCCAGCACGGCATGCCCGTGCATACCGACCCCGGCCTGCGCGAACGCTGCTACGGCGTGTTCGAAGGCATGCTGTATGCCGAGATCGCCGAGCGCTACCCGGCCGAATATGCCTTGTGGCAAGCGCGGGATGTGGACGCCGTGATGCCGGCCGGCGCCCGTCCGGCCGAAAGCTTCCGCCAGTTCTACCGCCGCGCCGTCGATCATATCGGCCACTGGGCCGCGCGCCATCCGGGCCAGACCATCGCCGTGGTGGCCCATGGCGGCGTGCTCGAATGCGCCTACCGGGAAGCCATTGGCATGACGCTCGACAGCCCGCGCGACTTCCAGGTCAAGAACGCCAGCGTCAATCGTTTCACCTGGCGTGACGGCAAGCTGACCCTGGCCAGCTGGGGCGAGGTGGATCACCTGAGCCCGGCCGCGCTCGATGAATTGAGCTGAACGCGCGTGCTTATTTTTCCAAGCCAGCAATATTAATTCGCGGCTGTCAAGCACCTGGGCGATGGTTCTGTTGAAAAATAGTGCTTATAAATTGAGCAGCCCTTCGGTTAAAATAGAGGGTTCCTTGTTCCCGTTCAGGCAAGTCCAGTGCAAATCGGCCCTTATTTATTGCGTAACAATGTATTCGTCGCCCCCATGGCGGGGGTGACGGATCGTCCATTCCGGCAGCTGTGCAAGCAGCTCGGCGCGGGCTACGCCGTATCCGAGATGGCCGCCTCCAATCCGCGGCTGTGGGCCACGGAAAAGAGTTCGCGCCGGATCGACCATGCGGGCGAAATGGAACCCAAGGCGGTGCAGATCGCCGGCGCCGATCCGCAAGACCTGGCCGACTGCGCCCGCTTCAACGTGGAACGTGGCGCCCAGATCATCGACATCAACATGGGCTGCCCCGTGAAAAAGGTGTGCAACAGCTGGTGCGGTTCGGCCCTGTTGCAGGATGAGGCGCTGGTCAAGGAGATCCTGCACGCCGTGGTGGGTGCGGTGGACGTGCCCGTCACGCTCAAGTTCCGCACCGGCTGGAACCGCGCCAACAAGAACGCGCTGACCATCGCCCGCATCGCCGAAGACGCCGGTATCGCCATGCTGACCTTGCATGGCCGCACCCGCGCCGACGGCTACAAGGGCGACGCCGAGTACGACACCATCGCCGCCGTCAAGCGCGCCGTGGCCATCCCCGTGGTGGCCAACGGCGACATCACTTCGCCGGAAAAAGCCCGCTACGTGCTGGACCAGACGGGCGCCGACGCCATCATGGTGGGCCGCGCCGCCCAGGGCCGGCCATGGATCTTCCGCGAAATCGACCACTATTTGCGCACCGGCACCCATTTGCCGGCGCCCTACGTGGACGAGGTGCGGGCGCTGATGGACGAGCACCTGCGCGCCCACTACGCGTTCTACGGCGAATACCTGGGCGTGCGCACGGCGCGCAAGCATATCGGCTGGTATGTGCGCGACCTGGAGGGCGGGGAAGCGTTCCGCCAGCAAATGAACTTGCTGGAGTCGACGGATGAGCAGTTGCAGCTCGTCGACCAGTTCTTTGAATCGCAGTGGCGTTTTGGCGAGCGGTTACAATACCGCCTCCCGGAACCAGCGGAGGCCGCATAACGGTGCTCCGGAGCTTCAAAACAAGGTAGAAAAAAAAGGGCAAACGCTGCTGCCGCGTGATCCGCGACAATGGCGTCATAACAGATCAATTAGCCGAACGGTAACAAAATGAGCAAAGAAAGTATCCAGGAAGTGGTCCAGAAAAGCCTTGAAGATTACTTCAACGACCTGGGCGAGCAACAAGCATCGAATATCTACGACATGGTCGTGCTGACCGTGGAAAAACCCATCCTCGAAGTGGTGATGACGCGCGCCGACGGCAACCAGTCGCATGCGGCGCAAATGCTGGGCATCAACCGCAACACCCTGCGCAAGAAACTGCAAGAGCACGGCCTGCTGTAAGCGCGCGCGACCTTCCGGCACCTCGGTGGCTGTGACTGGCCGCTGGCGCCGGTGGGCTTGAACCAAGAAACCTCAACCAACTAGCCATAGCCATGATTAAACAAGCTCTCATCTCCGTATCCGACAAGACCGGCGTCCTGGACTTCGCCCGCGCCCTGGCGGCCATGGGCGTCAACCTGCTGTCGACCGGCGGCACCGCCAAACTGCTGGCCGACAACGGCCTGGCCGTGACCGAGGTGGCCGACTACACGGGCTTCCCGGAGATGCTCGATGGCCGCGTGAAGACGCTGCACCCGAAAGTGCACGGCGGCATCCTGGCCCGCCGCGATTTCCCTGAGCACATGGCCAAGCTGGAAGAGCACAACATGCCGACCATCGACATGGTGGTGGTCAACCTGTACCCGTTCCAGGCCACGGTGGCCAAGGACACGTGCACGCTGGAAGACGCGATCGAGAACATCGACATCGGCGGTCCCACCATGCTGCGTTCGGCCGCCAAGAACCACAAGGACGTGGTGGTGATCTGCGACCCGGCCGACTACGGCGTGGTGCTGGCTGAAATGAAGAGTACCGACAACGCGCCCGGCCAGGTCAGCTACGACACCCGCTTCAAGCTGGCCACCAAGGTCTACGCCCACACGGCCCAGTACGACGGCGCCATCACCAACTACCTGACCAGCCTGGGCGCCGACAAGGCCCACGCCAGCCGCGCCACCTACCCGCAAACGCTGAACGTGGCGTTCGAAAAAGTGCAGGACATGCGCTACGGCGAGAACCCGCACCAGAGCGCCGCCTTCTACCGCGACCTGCAACCGTCGGCCGGCGCACTGGCCAACTACCGCCAGCTGCAAGGCAAGGAACTGTCGTACAACAACATCGCCGACGCCGACGCGGCCTGGGAATGCGTGAAGAGCCTGGGCGGTTTCGACCAGAGCGCCGCCTGCGTGATCGTCAAGCACGCCAATCCATGCGGCGTGGCGCTGGGCGCCAACGCGGTGGACGCCTACAAGCGCGCGCTGCAGACCGATCCGACTTCGGCCTTCGGCGGCATCATCGCCTTCAACACGGAAGTGGACGGCGTGGCCGCCACGGAACTGGCCAAGCTGTTCGTGGAAGTGCTGATCGCGCCATCGTTCACGGCTGAAGCGCTGCAGATCCTGTCGGCCAAGCAGAACGTGCGCCTGCTGGAAATCCCGCTGGGCAACGGCGTCAACGCGATGGACTTCAAGCGCGTCGGCGGCGGCCTGCTGGTGCAATCGGCCGATGCCAAGAACGTCATGATCGCCGACCTGAAAGTGGTGACCAAGCTCCAGCCTACCCAGCAGCAATTGCAGGACATGATGTTCGCGTGGCGTGTGGCCAAGTACGTCAAGTCCAACGCCATCGTGTTCTGCGGTAACAACATGACGCTGGGCGTGGGCGCCGGCCAGATGAGCCGTATCGACTCGGCCCGCATCGCCTCGATCAAGGCGCAGAACGCCGGCCTGTCGCTGGCCGGTTCGGTGGTGGCGTCGGACGCCTTCTTCCCGTTCCGCGATGGCCTGGACGTGGTGGTGGACGCGGGCGCGACCTGCGTGATCCATCCGGGCGGCTCGATGCGCGACCAGGAAGTGATCGACGCGGCTGACGAGCGCGGCGTGGTCATGGTGTACACCGGCACCCGCCACTTCCGCCATTAATCGCAAGTAGTCCCTGCAGTGCGGCGGGCCGTTTGCGGTCCGCCGCACTGTTTTTATATACAGCATTCAATTTTCCCGGTTACAATCCGGGAATGATTATTCTCGGCATCGACCCCGGCTTGCGCACCACCGGCTTTGGCGTCATCCACCAGCAGGGGGCCAAGCTGCGCTACATCGCTTCGGGCACCATCAAGAGCGGCGAGGGCGATTTGCCCACGCGCCTGAAAGTGATCCTGGACGGCGTGGGGCAGGTGGCCAGTCAGTACCAGCCGGACTGCGCCGCCATCGAGCAAGTGTTTGTGAACGTCAATCCCCAATCGACCTTGTTGCTGGGCCAGGCCCGCGGCGCGGCCATCTGCGCGCTGGTGACGGCCGAGCTGGCCGTGGCCGAATATTCGCCCACCCAGGTCAAGCAGGCCGTGGTCGGTACGGGCCGGGCCGTGAAGGCCCAGGTGCAGGCCATGGTGGCGCGGCTGCTGGCGCTGCCCGGTTTGCCCGGTACCGACGCGGCCGACGCGCTGGGCGTGGCCATCTGCCATGCCCACAGCCGCGAAACGCTGACCCTGATCGCCGGCGCCAGCGCGGCCAGCGCAACGGTCGCCGCCGCCGGCCTGCCCGGACCGCTGGCCGGGCTGCGGCTGCGGCGCGGCCGGCTGGTCGGCTAATTCCCTTACTAATACCAAAAAGGTATCACGATGATAGGTCGTCTGTCCGGCATCCTGCTGGAAAAAAATCCGCCGCAACTGCTGGTCGACGTGCAGGGCGTGGGCTATGAGGTGGATGTGCCGATGAGCACCTTCTACAACCTGCCGCAGGTGGGCGAGAAGGTGGTGCTGTTCACCCACCAGGCCATCCGCGAGGATGCCCATTTGCTGTTTGGCTTCGGCAACGCCGAGGAGCGCGCCGTGTTCCGCCAGCTGATCAAGATCAGCGGCGTGGGCGCGCGTACGGCGCTGTCCATCCTGTCGGGTATGTCGATCGCCGATCTGGCGCAGGCGGTGACGTTGCAGGAATCGGGCCGCCTGGTCAAGGTGCCCGGCATCGGCAAGAAGACGGCCGAACGGCTGCTGCTGGAACTGAAGGGCAAGCTGGGCGCCGACATCGGCGCCGGCGGCGCCCATGCCGTGCCGGACGCGCAGTCGGACATCCTGAACGCGCTGCTGGCGCTGGGTTACTCGGACAAGGAGGCGGTGGCGGCGCTGAAGAACATACCTGCCGCCACCAGCGTATCGGACGGCATCAAGCTGGCGTTGAAAGCGCTGTCGAAGGGGTGATTTGCTTCAATTGGATGTCCTGGCGCGGATGCGTGTCACCTTAAACCCTGTTGCCATTGCATTGGCCGACGTCCTTGTGAATGGCTTAGAATGGGATACCAAGGCGAAAGCCAAGAACTAGCATGATGATTACATGAGCATCCAAACCGACAACTTCACCGAACAGCGCATCATCGACGCGGCGCCCGCTTCGCCCAATGAGGAAGCGATCGAACGGGCCTTGCGTCCCAAGCACCTCGATGAATATGTCGGGCAGGAAAAGATCCGCGACCAGCTGGAAATCTTCATCAAGGCCGCCCGCAAGCGCGGCGAGGCGCTGGACCACACCTTGCTGTTCGGTCCGCCCGGCCTGGGCAAGACCACGCTGGCCAACATCATCGCGCGCGAAATGGGCGTGAACCTGCGCCAGACTTCCGGCCCCGTGCTCGAGCGTCCCGGCGACCTGGCCGCCATCCTGACCAACCTGGAAGCGAACGATGTGCTGTTCATCGACGAAATCCACCGCCTGTCGCCCGTGGTGGAGGAAATCCTGTACCCGGCACTCGAGGATTACCAGATCGATATCATGATCGGTGAAGGCCCGGCGGCCCGTTCCGTCAAGCTGGACTTGCAGCCGTTCACGCTGGTGGGCGCCACCACGCGGGCCGGCATGCTGACCAATCCGCTGCGCGACCGTTTCGGCATCGTGGCGCGGCTGGAGTTCTACAACACGGCCGAGTTGACCCGCATCGTCACCCGTAGCGCCGCCTTGCTCAAGGCCGAGATCGCGCCCGACGGCGCGGCCGAGGTGGCGCGCCGCGCGCGCGGCACACCCCGCATCGCCAACCGTCTGCTGCGCCGCGTGCGTGACTACGCGGAAGTGAAGGGCAACGGCGACATCACCAAGCAAGTGGCGGACGCGGCGCTCGTCATGCTGGACGTGGACACGGTCGGATTCGACGTGATGGACCGCAAGCTGCTGGAAGCGGTGCTGTTCAAGTTCGGCGGCGGTCCGGTGGGCATCGGCAACCTGGCGGCGGCCATCGGCGAGGCGGCCGATACCATCGAGGACGTGCTGGAACCTTATCTGATCCAGCAAGGTTTCCTGCAACGCACGCCGCGCGGACGGGTGGCCACGCCGGCCGCCTACCTGCATTTCGGCGTCAATCCCCCGCGCATCAACCCGAACGGCGAGCTGTGGGAGAGCTGAACCCGCCCATGCACATCTGGGTCGATGCGGACGCCTGTCCGGCCGTCATCAAGGAGATCCTGTACCGGGTGGCCGAGCGTACCCAGCTGCAGCTAACACTGGTGGCCAACCAGCTGATGCGGGTGCCGCCATCCCGTTTCATCCGCGCCCTGCAAGTGCCGTCCGGCGCCGACGTGGCGGACCAGGAGATCGTGCGCCGGCTGGCGGCGGGTGACCTCGTCATCACGGGCGACATTCCGCTCGCCTCCGACGTGCTGGACAAGGGCGGCTACGCCCTCAACCCGCGCGGCGAGTTCTACACGCGCGACAACATCCAGCAAATGCTGACCATGCGCGCCTTCCTCGACGAGCTGCGCGGCAGTGGCGTGGACACGGGCGGTCCGGCCGCCTTCAGCCAGGCCGACCGCCAGCATTTCGCCAACAGCCTGGACCGCCATCTGCACAAGATGCGCAAGCGTTGAGCGCTCACTGTTCCATTTCTCCACACTTTTGTTGCACCCTGGCGCAGCCCACTGCGCCGGCGGCGCTTGCGCGCCCCCCGAAACTTGACGGCATGGAACTTGCGTAGAGTGCTGTGATGGTCTGAAAGCCATGTGCACATGGTCCAGGACGGTCAAACAACTTACCTACATTCAAGGAGACAGCCATGCAATGGAGCAAACCAGAGTTCATCGATTTCCGTTTCGGTTTTGAAATCACGCTGTACATCGCCAACCGCTGACAGGCGTGCGCCGCAGCCGCCGGTTGCTTGCCGGTGGCTGCGGCGCGTATCCGATTCGAGGCATCATGAAAATCATCGTACTTGGTTCTTCGGCTGGCGGCGGCTATCCGCAATGGAACTGCAACTGCCGCAATTGCGACGGCGTGCGCAAGGGCACCATCAACAGCCGCGCCCGCACCCAGTCGTCGATCGCCATTTCCGCCAACGGCAGGGACTGGCTGCTGGTCAATGCCTCCCCCGATATCCTGACCCAGATCCGCGCCACCCCGGCCCTGCAGCCGGCGCGCGCCGCGCGCGACACCGGCATCGCGGCCGTGCTGCTGATGGATGCCCAGGTCGACCACGTGACGGGCTTGATGATGTTGCGCGAAGGGCGCCGCATTCCCCTTTATTGCAGCGCGTCCGTGTGGGACGATCTGCGGACCGGCTACCCGCTGGCCGACGTGCTGTCGCACTACTGCGGTGTGCAATGGCAGCCGCTGCCAGTGGCCGGCGAGCCGCAGCCGTTCGAGATTCCGGCCCTGAGCGGCGTACGGCTGACGGCCGTGCCGCTGCACAGCAAGGCGCCGCCGTATTCGCCGCACCGTGAGCGGCCCCAGCCGGGTGACAACATCGGCCTGCTGGTCGAGGACCTGATCACGGGCCGCACCTTGTTCTACGCGCCTGGCCTGGGCAGCCTCGACGCCGCCACCACGGCCGTCATGCGCGGCGCCGACTGTCTGCTGGTGGACGGCACGTTCTGGACCGAGGATGAAATGATCGCGCTCGGTTTCTCGCCCAATCCGGCCGCGTCCATGGGCCATTTGCCGCAGTCGGGCCAGGGCGGCATGATCGAAGTGCTGGACCAGATGCCGGCCTCCCGCAAGATCCTGATTCACATTAACAACACCAATCCCATCCTCGATGAAGACTCACCCCAGCATGCCACGCTGGGCGAGCACGGCATCGAGCTGGCGTATGACGGTATGGAGATTTCGCTATGAACATGATGTCGCAAACAGGGCCGGACAACCGGCCGGCGTGGGATGAACGTGAATTCACGGAACAGCTGATGGCCAAGGGCGCCGGCTATCACATCCACCACCACTTCAACGTGCGCATGCAGCAGGGCACGCTGACACCGGAGCAGATCCGGGGCTGGGTGGCCAACCGCTTTTACTACCAGATCAACATCCCGCGCAAGGATGCGGCCATCATGGCCAACTGCCCGGATCGCGCCACGCGCCGGCTATGGGTGGAGCGCATCCACGACCACGACGGCCATGGCGACAACCCCGGCGGCATCGAGGCGTGGAGCCGGCTGGGCGAGGCGGTCGGCATCGCGCGTGACGACCTGTGGTCGCTGCGCGAAGTGCAGCCCGGCGTGCGCTTCGCGGTGGATGCCTACGTGAACTTCGCGCGCCAGGCGCCGTGGCAGGAAGGTGTCTGCTCGTCGCTGACGGAGATGTTCGCGCCCAAGATCCACAAGGACCGGCTGGCCAGCTGGCCGAAAAATTACCCGTGGATCGAGCCGGAAGGGCTGGCTTACTTCCGCAGCCGCATCTCGCTGGCCGAGCGCGACGTGGAACACGGCCTGGCCGTCACGCTGGCGCATTTTCGTACGCGCGCCCAGCAGGAGCAGGCGCTGGGCATCCTGCAATTCAAACTCGACATCCTGTGGGCGATGATGGATGCCATCGCGCTCGCCTACGACTGAACCGGGAGTGCCATCATGCTGACCGAAATGACGACGCCCAAGCTGTCCAGGCTGTTCCGCCTGCAGTGGGAGGAAGCGCAGCAAGCCTACGTGCTGCTGTACCCAGAAGGGTTGGTGCGGCTCAACCCGAGCGCGGCGGAAATCCTCAAGCGCTGCGACGGCAAGCGCGAGGTGGCCGACATCGTGCGCGAGCTCGAAACAGCGTTCAAGGCCAGCGACCTGGAGCCGGACGTGCGGGCCTTCCTGGACGAAGCACAGCGGCGAGGCTGGCTTGGCTAGCGCGGCCACCTCGCAGGTCAGCACGGCGGCCGTCGCGCCGCCCATGTGGTTGCTGGCCGAGCTGACTTACCGCTGCCCGCTGCATTGCGCGTTCTGCTACAACCCGGTCGATTACGCGGCCAACCGCAAGGAGCTGAGCACGGAACAATGGCTGGAGGTGCTGCGGCAGGGGCGTGCGCTGGGGGCAGCCCAGCTGGGCTTTTCCGGCGGCGAACCGCTGCTGCGCGACGACCTCGAGCAACTGGTGGCCGCCGGCAACCGGCTCGGCTACTACACCAACCTGATCACCTCCGGCATCGGGCTGACGGAGCAGCGCATCGCCGCCTTCAAGGCGGCCGGGCTCGATCATATCCAGTTGTCGTTCCAGGATTCGACCAGGGAGATGAATGATTTCCTCAGCAGCACCCGCACCTTCGACTTGAAGGCGCGCGTGGCGCGGCTGATCAAGCAGTATGACTATCCGATGGTGCTCAACGTGGTGCTGCACCGCTACAACCTCGACCACGTGGAGCGCATCATCGACATGGCGCTGGACATGGGCGTGGAATACCTGGAGCTGGCCAACACGCAGTACTACGGCTGGGGCATGGTCAACCGTGCCCAGCTGATGCCCACGCGCGAACAGCTGGAGCGGGCCGAAGCGGTGGTGAACGCTTGCCGCGAGCGTATCGGTTCAAAGTTGCGCATCCTGTTCGTGGTGCCCGATTATTTCGAGGCGCGGCCCAAGGCGTGCATGAATGGCTGGGGTTCCGTGTTCCTGGCCGTGGCGCCCGACGGCGCGGCCTTGCCCTGCCACGCGGCGCGCACCATACCCGGCATGACGTTCCCGAACGTGACGGAGCAGAGCCTGAAACAGATCTGGTACGAGAGCGACGCCTTCAACAAGTTCCGCGGCGATGCGTGGATGAAGGAGCCGTGCCGTAGCTGCGACGACAAGCACAAGGACTACGGCGGCTGCCGCTGCCAGGCGCTGGCGCTGACGGGCGACGCGGCCAACGCCGATCCCGTGTGCAGCAAATCGCCCCAGCATGGCGACATTGTGAAGATCGTACGCCAGGCCCAGGCCAGCCAGGCGGAGGCGGGCAGGGAAGCGCCGCTGGTGTTCCGCAGCGACGCCAATTCGAGGTTGCTGGCGCAGCAGCAGGGGCCGGCATGAACGTATTGCGCGGATAAAAAAACCGGCCAGTGCTACGTGGCCGGTTTTTCTGTCGGGGGGAAGGCGCTTACTCCTGGCGCACCCAGGTTTGCGAGCGGCCGAACATCGAGATGCCGATGTAGCCGCGCACGTTCAGCTTCTTGCCGCCGTCTTCCAGGCTCAGCTTGCTCTTGTAGACCTTGCCGTTATCGGGGTCGAGGATCTCGCCGCCCGTGTATTCGCTGCCGTCCTTCTTCAGGCCGGACATGATGACCAGGCCGATCACGGGCGCATCATGGCGGGCGCCTTCGCACTTCTCGCACTTCGGATTCTGGTCTTCCGTGGGAGCACGGAACAGTTTTTCGATCTGGCCCTGCAGCGCGCCATTGTTTTCGGTGATGCGGATCAGGGCCTTGGGCTTGCCCGTCACGTCATCGATATTCTTCCACAGGCCGACGGGCGAGTTGGTGTCCGCCCAAGCGGGGGCGACCAGCGCGCTGGCGGCCAGGCTGGCTGCTGCGATGGCAAAAATGGTTGCTACTTGTTTCAAAGAACGCATCGTGGAGTCTCCGGGAGTAGTTGTTGTGTATTTTGCAGTTTAGCAAACTGTCAGCCCAATTTTAGCGCATGTTGTAAAAAAATTGACCACTCGTGCTATTTTGATTCTAATCCGCAACGCTCAAAAAGAATCGGGGACGTACTCCGGTTTTCCCGTGCGGGAAAACCGGAGTACGTCCCCGATTTTGCGCTGGCGAAACTGGCGCCGTCAGGCCGCTGGCAGCTTGGCGAACTGTTCGCGCATCTTGGCCAGCGTGGCCGAGAAGTTGGCGACCCGTTCCTTTTCCTGCGCCACCACTTCGGCCGGCGCGCGCGCCACGAAGCTTTCGTTCGACAGCTTGCCGCTGGCCTTGGCGATCTCGCCTTCCAGGCGCGCGATTTCCTTGTTCAGGCGCTCACGCTCGGCCTTGACGTCGATCTCCACTTTCAGCATCAGCTTGGTGGTGCCGACGATGGAGACGGCGGCCGGCGATTCCGGCAGCGCGTCCACGATCTGCACTTCGGCCAGCTTGCCCAGCGACTGGATGTAGGGCGCGAACACTTGCAGCGCGGCCTTGTCGGCGGCATCGCCCGGCTCCACGATCAGCGGCACGCGCAGCGATGGCGCCAGCTGCATTTCGCCGCGCAGGTTGCGGGTGGCGTCCGTCAACGCCTTCAGTTGCTGCATCCACGCTTCGGCCGTCTCGTCGATCTTGGCCGTGTTGGCCAGCGGATACGGTTGCAGCATGATGGAATCGCCTTCGGCCTTGAGCGTCTTGCCGGCCAGCGGGGCCACCGTCTGCCACAGCGCTTCCGTGACGAAGGGGATGATGGGGTGGGCCAGGCGCAAAATCACTTCCAGCACGCGCAGCAGCGTGTGGCGGGTGGCGCGCTGCTGGCCTTCCGTGCCGTGTTGCACCTGGACCTTGGCCACTTCCAGGTACCAGTCGCAATACTCGTCCCACACGAACTTGTAGATGGTGGAGGCGATGTTGTCGAAGCGGTAGTCCTCGAAGCCCTTGGCGATGTCCAGCTCGGCCTTTTGCAGCAGCGAGATGATCCACTTGTCGGCCATCGACAGGTCGGCTTCATTCTCCGTGCAATCCTTGCCTTCCGTGTTCATCAGCACGAAGCGGGTCGCGTTCCACATCTTGTTGCAGAAGTTGCGGTAGCCTTCGCAGCGGCCCAAGTCGAAGTTGATGTTGCGGCCCAGCGAGGCATACGAGGCCATGGTGAAGCGCACGGCGTCGCTGCCGTAGGCGGCGATACCTTCCGGGAATTCCTTGCGCGTGGCCTTGGCGATCTTTTCCGCCGCTTTCGGGTTCATCAGGCCGGTGGTGCGTTTTTCCACCAGCGCTTCCACGCCGATGCCGTCGATCAGGTCGATCGGGTCCAGCGTGTTGCCCTTGGACTTGGACATCTTCTGGCCCTGCGAGTCGCGCACCAGGCCGTGCACGTACACGGTCTTGAACGGCACCTTGCCGGTGAAGTGGGCCGTCATCATCACCATGCGGGCGACCCAGAAGAAGATGATGTCAAAGCCCGTCACCAGCACCGACGAAGGCAGGAAGGCTTCCAGGTCCGGGGTCTGCTCGGGCCAGCCCAGCGTGGAGAACGGCACCAGCGCCGACGAGAACCACGTGTCGAGCACGTCGTTGTCGCGGCGCAGCGGGCCGGTGCTGCCGGCCTTGGCGGCCTGGGCTTGCGCTTCCGCTTCCGACTTGGCGACGAAGATGTTGCCGGCCTCGTCGTACCAGGCCGGGATCTGGTGGCCCCACCACAGCTGGCGCGAGATGCACCAATCCTGGATGTTGTTGAGCCACTGGTTGTAGGTGTTGCTCCAGTTTTCAGGCACGAACTGGATCTCGCCGCTGGCCACCTTGTCGAGCGCCGTTTCGGCGATCGATTTGCCGGGGAAGAACGTGCCTTCCGGGGCCGGCTTGCTCATGGCCACGAACCACTGGTCGGTCAGCATCGGCTCGATCACGACGCCGGTACGGTCGCCGCGCGGCACCATCAGCTTGTGCGGCTTGATTTGTTCCAGCAAGCCTTGCGCTTCCAGGTCGGCCACGATCTGCTTGCGGGCGGCGAAGCGGTCCAGGCCGCGGTAGGCGGCTGGCGCGTTGTCGTTGATCTTGGCGTCCAGCGTCAGGATCGACGGCATGCCCAGGTTGTGGCGCTGGCCCACGGTGTAGTCGTTGAAGTCGTGCGCGGGCGTGATCTTGACGCAGCCGGTGCCGAATTCCTTGTCCACATAGCTGTCGGCGATGATGGGGATTTCGCGGTCGCACAGGGGCAGCTTGAGCAGCTTGCCCACCAGCGCCGTGTAGCGCTCGTCAGTCGGGTCCACGGCCACGGCCACGTCGCCCAGCATGGTTTCAGGACGGGTGGTGGCCACGGTCAGCGCGCCGCTGCCGTCGGCCAGCGGGTACTTGATGTACCACATGGAGCCGTCTTCCTCCTCCGACACCACTTCCAGGTCCGACACGGCCGTGCCCAGCACCGGGTCCCAGTTGACCAGGCGCTTGCCCCGGTAGATCAAGCCTTGCTCGTGCAGGCGCACGAACACTTCGGTGACGACCTTGGAGCGGGTCTCGTCCATGGTGAAGTATTCGCGTTTCCAGTCCGGCGAGGTGCCCATGCGGCGCATCTGGCCGGTGATGGTGTTGCCGGATTTCTCCTTCCACTCCCACACTTTCTCGATGAACTTCTCACGGCCCAGGTCATGGCGCGACACTTTTTGCGCGTCCAGCTGGCGTTCCACCACGATCTGGGTGGCGATACCGGCGTGGTCGGTGCCGGGAATCCAGGCCGTGTTGTGGCCCAGCATGCGGTGGTAGCGCGTCAAGCCATCCATGATGGTCTGGTTGAACGCATGGCCCATGTGCAAGGTGCCGGTCACGTTCGGCGGCGGCAGCTGGATGCTGAACGACGGCTTGCCGGCGGTGAGCGTGGCGGCGTAGTAACCGCGCTGTTCCCACTCGTTGCGCCAGAATTGTTCAATGTCGGCGGGCTCGAAAGACTTGGCTAATTCCATGATTTGGTGAGTTAAATTTGCGAAAGCAGCCATTATAGATGACGAAGCAGGCCATACGACGGGACTTGGGCGCAGCACGGTGAAAATCTGCGGGAAAAGTGCCAAACCGTGGCGCGCGCCGCCGGCCATGGGAGGGAAATTGCTTTCGGGAATGAAAAAAGGGGCGCCGCAGCGCCCCTTCCGGACAGAACAGCCTGGCGTTTATGGCACCAGGTTGAAGTTCACGCCAGTCTGGTTGGCGGTCGAAATGTCCACCGAGGACAGCGACTTGGTGGTGTAGCCCGCGGCCGATGCTTCCAGCAGGTATTTGCCCACGCCCGGCTGCACCGTGGTGGCGCTGGCGAAGGTCAGCGGCAAGGTCGCGCTGTAGGCCGCGTACTGGGGCGCCTTGGTTGGCAGGCCGGTCAGCGTGTAGCCGCCCGTGGTCAGGTCCGCGCCCTGGTACTTGATGGTGACGGTGGGGCCAGAGGCGATGGTCTGCTTGGCGTCCACATAGGCGGTGGCCGTGGTGCTGACGGGCGCCAGCAGCACCGTGCCGCTGATGCTGCCCGTGGTGGAATCGGGCAGCGTGATCGGCGCGGCCGAGGTGCTGACGGGGACGATGACGCTGGTGCTGGTCACCGGCACGGCGCCGACGATGGCGGCGGCATGGGCGTCGGCCGTCACCACCACGTCGTAATTACCGAGTGGCAATCGGGTCAGCGAGAATTCGCCGGTGGTGGCGTTGGGCGTGGTGGCGCTGACGATGGCGCCATTTTGCTGGGCCGACACCATCACGTGGCTGGTCAGCAGGGCCGGCGCGACGAAGCCGCCAATGCCGTTCAGCGCGGTCGGGATCACCTTGACCACGGGTTTCAGCGCGTACTTGCCATTGCCCTTGGTGACGATGGATTTGCAGGCGTCGAAGTCCAGCACCAGGTCCACTTTCTGGCCGGCCGCGACGTCGAATTCATTGTTCAGCTTGATGCCGCTTTGCACTGCGCTCGGCGTGTCGAGCGACACTTCCGTCGTGCTGCCGGTGGGCACCACGGAGTTGGCCAGGCCGTTGCCCGTGTTCGGGTCCAGCACCAGGCGCAGTTGCGTATAGTGGCCGGCGCCCAGCGGCGTCTGGCCCAGCGCGTCGAGCGCGCCGTTGGTGAGGTTGAGCAGGTTGATCTTGCGGGCCGGGCTGAGCGTGATGTCGGTCCAGCCGGCGTCCGTGTCGCTGGCCGTTGCGCTCTGGTTCACCCTTACCTTGTTGACGGTGATGTTGACGGCGTCAAAGCCGCAGGAGGGCGCATCGGTCAGCGACACGCTGAGCGTGCCCATGGTGCTGGTGGGCGCCGTGGAACCGCCGCCGCCGCCACAGGCAGCCAGGGTGAGGGCGGTGAGCGCGGCGAGTGCCGCGCTGGCAGTACGAAGGGGGCGATAGCCTGGCTGTTTCATGATGGGCCTCTTATTCTGTTGACGTTCGACGGCAGTGACGAGTTCGCTGCACAGACATTATGCGTTCCTTGTGGAAACAAGAATGTTAGTTTCCGCACATAGTGAGGTTTTGTTACAACTCTTACTTCTGAGCTTACCCAGCAGCCAGGTAGCGCCGACATGCCATCAGAGCGGACCCGGCATGGAGATAGTGTCGCACATCTGGAGCGCCGGCGGGGAGCTCAGCAGTTCATCGAAACGGGCCAGCGCCTGGCGCAGCGGAGCCGAGGCCAGGTGCGCGTCACAGGCGGCCTGGTCGCGGTACAGCTCGCAGACGACAAAGACGTCGGGCTGGTCGCGGCGGCGGTGCACGGTGTAGGACAGGCAACCCGGTTCGGCGCGGCTGGTGATGGCCAGCGCGCACAGCAAGGAGGCCACTTCGTCGGCCTTGTGGGGATGGGAATGCAAGTTGGCA
Organism: Rugamonas fusca; assembly: GCF_014042365.1. GTDB lineage: Bacteria > Pseudomonadota > Gammaproteobacteria > Burkholderiales > Burkholderiaceae_D > Rugamonas > Rugamonas fusca. Next base: position 124,106 of record NZ_JACEZS010000007.1, on the reverse strand, counting down.
ATTAACAACATGTTGGCTCCTTAACGGTTCAGGGAGCTTGTATGGTGCCGTCCTGGGTGCGCGGTGGATTGTAAAAATGCGTCGTGCCGCTGGCCTGGCGCAGAAAGCGCTGGGGTGTGGTGTGCGCCAGCGCCCGGAAGTCGTGGATGAAATGGGCCTGGTCGAAATAGCCGTGGCGCAGCGCCGTATCCAGGCCGGGGGCGTCGGGCGCCAGCAGCAGCGCCCGCACCGTGTGGTGGAAGCGGCACAGCCGGCGCAGCGCGGCCGGGGTCTGGCCAGTGGCGGCCAGGACGCGGCGTTCCAGCTGACGCCGGCCCAGTGCCAGCCGGGCAGCCAACTGTTCGATCGTCACGCCACCCCGGCTGCGGTACAGGGTATCGACGGCCGCCTCGACCAGTGCGTCGGCGCGTTCGGGGCGCAACTGGCGCAGCAGGAAATCCTGGATCAGCCTGAGCCGCTCGGCGTGGGTGCCGGCGGCCGCCACGCGGGCGGCGCACAGCCGGCCCGGCGCGCCCCACACGTCGGCGATGTCGCGCGGTCCGTCGTGCAGCTCGGCGGCGGGCACGGCGGTGAAGCGGGCCAGCATGCCGCTGCGAAAGCGCACGGCGATGAAGCCGACCTCGTCCATCGCCGCCAATGCCAGCGGCACAGTGCGCAGGCACAGCAAATGGGCCGGGGCGTGCGGCGTGGAGGACAGCGCCGTGTCACCGTCGCCGGCCTGGCGGAATGGCCGCCGGTAGTGGAAATACAGTTCGGCCCCCGTGCCGGGCAACAGTGTGGGCAGGGCGACCGTTACACCGGGGGCGCTTTCCCACCCCCACAGGCGGTCGATATAGGGTCGCAGCGGCGGGGTGGGGAGCAGGTGAAAGCGGCGCATGGTGGACGATGGCGGGCGGGATGGCCATCATGCCACGCGGGCGCGCCGGCGGGAAGCGTGCCCGCTGCGCCCGGCGCCCGCCGGCGGCGACTGGTCCGTACTCAGGCCTTGCGGCGACGCGCGATCCAGCCCACCAGGCCCAGGCCGGCCAGCAGCATGGCGGCCGTATCGGGCTCAGGCACAGGCGCCATCGCGTCGATGCCCGTGTAGCTGATGCCGTTGTCGGGGAAGGTCATGTGATTGAGCAGCGTGCCCGTGAGCGAGTAGTCGTAGATGTTGTTGCCCGAGGTCAGGAAGACATCGTTGTTGGTGCCCAGCGTGAGCCGGTCGATGTCGAATCCCACGCCGAAATAGCTGGTCTGGTTCAGCGCCAGGTTGCGCAGCGTGACGCCATGCTGGGAGCCCGCATAGGACGCCACCAGCAGATTGTTGCCATAAGCGACGTCCGTGTAATTGATGCCCAGGTCGGGGAAGGTCATGTTGGTGACCTGGGTGCCGTTGGTCAGGTAATCGTACAAGTGATTGCCCGAGGCCAGGTAGACGTGGTTGTTGTCGCCGGCGGCGATGCCGTTGATGTTAAAGCCCGTGCTGACGGCGTTCGACTGGTTCAGCCCATAGTCGCGCACGGTGAAGCCTTGCTGGGAACCATTGTAGGAAGCCACCACGTGGCCGCCGCCCACATCCACATCCGTGTAGTTGATGGAGGCGATGGGGAACGCCATGTCATGGATCAGGGCGCCGCTGGTGCTGTAGTTGATCAGGTGGTTGCCGGCCGCGATGTACAGATCGTTGTTCGCGCCCAGCGCCAGGCCGCGTGCCTGCACGCCCGTGCTGAAGTAATTGGTTTGCACCAGCGCGTCGGTGCGTTGCGTCACGCCCAGCTGGGAGCCGGAATAGCTGGCATAGACGGTGGCGTGGGCGGGCAGTGCGCAGCCGAGGGCGGCGCCCAACAGCAGGCTCGACAGTACGGGGGAGCTTGGTTTCATGGTTGGATCCTGATCAGTGGGGGAAGGGGACAGCGGCCAGATTCAAACGATAGTCTTTTTACAATTGCTGGAAATTGTAGCAGTAATTCATGTTTGAGTTTCAAGCAAGAGGCCGCGAATCAGGTCCATGTTGTTGATGCGATACGCTGGTGGCGCCGCAAGCTGTCTCAACTGGGACATCGCTCATCCGAATGTCGAATTCCGCGATTTTTTTGACCCGGCGTGGTCCAGGGCGTAGCGTGGCCAGTCCCGCAACCTTGATCGAACGATAAGGAGATGGTCATGGCACGACGTTACATCGCAGCATTGTTGGCAGGCTTGGGCATGGGCGCGGCCTGGGCGGCGCCGCAGCACGCATGGATCAGCCTGGGCGACGCCGCCTACGCCGAATTGAAGCTGGCCGCGCCGCAGGCGATCGCGCGCGAAAGCCGCGCCACCGCGCAGGGCGCCGCGGCGCTCGCGCATGGCGAGCGCATCCACCTGGTGGAAGTGGACGAGCAGCAGATGCTGGCCTTGTCGGCGTCCGTGCACCGGCGCCTGCACCGTTGCGGCGGCTTCATGTACCACCCCAGCGAGGCGGCCGGCCTGACAGCGCTGATGCCGGCCCCGCGCACGGCGTTGGCTGCGCCCACCCGGCCCTCGTATGTGATCGCGCAGCAAGCGGTGGCCGCGCCCATGCTATCGCAAATGCAGGCCAGCAATATCGGCCAGACCATCGTCGACATGTCGGCCTACGCCAACCGCTATTACACGACCAACAATGGCGTGAACGCGTCGGACTGGCTGCGCCAGCGCTGGAGCACGCTGGCGGCCGGCCGCCCCGACATCGCCGTGAGCCAGTTCACCCATGGCGCATTCCCGCAGAAGTCGGTGATCGCCACCATCAACGGCAGCGACAATGGCAGCCAGGTGGTGGTGCTGGGCGGCCACCTCGACTCGATCAACCAGGCCGGCACAAGCGAGACCACGGGCGCACCGGGCGCCGATGACGATGCCTCCGGCGTGGCCAGCCTGACCGAACTGCTGCGGGTGATCGTGGCCAGCGGCTACCATCCGCGCCGCACTATCAAGCTGATCGGCTACGCGGCCGAGGAGGTGGGCTTGCGCGGCTCGCAGGACATCGCCCAGAGCTTCAAGCGCGACGGCGTCAACGTGGTCGGCGTGATGCAGCTCGACATGACCAACTACCATGGTTCGCAATACGACATCTACCTGTACACGGACTATACGGACAGCGCCCAGAACGATTTCGTGCAGCGCCTGATCGGCAGCTACCTGCCCACGCTCAAGGTTGGCTACGACCAGTGTGGCTATGCCTGTTCCGACCATGCGTCGTGGACGGCGCAGGGCTACTGGAGCTCGATGCCGTTCGAAACCACGCTGGACGAGGACAACCCATACATCCACACCGCCAACGATACCTACGCCAACTCCGGCAACCAGGCCGACAACGCGCTCAAGTTCGCCCGCATGGCGATGGCCTACGCGGTGGAACTGGGCAGCGAAGGTCCAGGCACGCCGCCGCCGGCCGACCGCACGGAAACGGCCAGCGGCACGCTGGCCAAGGGGCAGAAGGTCAGCTACGGCCCATACCACGTGGCGGCCGGCGGCAGCTTTGCCGCCACTCTGAGCGGCAGCGGCGACACCGACCTGTACGTGCGCAAGGGCGCGGCGGCCAGCACCAGCGGCTATGACTGCAAGTCCGACGGTCCCACCAGCGCCGAAAGCTGCACCGTGTCGCTGAGCGCCAATGGCGACGTCTACGTGCTGCTGAACGGCTACAGCGCGGCCAGCTACACGCTGACAGTGAGGTACCGGCCACAATAGGGCGCACGCGCTCCGCCAGTGGCGTGGGCGACGATCGCTTGCGCCATGCACGTGTTGCGCGGCCGCGACGACGGCCATGCCTTATCATCGATGACAACTTTCGCCATGCTCTGGACATCACGCACGACACGCGCGGGATCCTGCATCCCTGCACCACGGCAGCTTAGTCAAGACGGGCGCCGCGCATAGTGTGTATGCGCGGCGTTTTTTACGCGCCGGTGCTGGCGCTGGACGGCGCCGGGGGTATAATGCGATCCGCTGCCCCGCCGTCTGGTGGGGCGGCACACGCTAGGGGTCCTGCAAAGCGCCATTGATTGAGCGCCGCGCGGGTGAGAAATACCCTCCGAACCTGATCTGGATAATGCCAGCGAAGGGAAGCTCAGGATATCGCCGGCCGCCGTCAGGCCATCATCAGCGCCATCCCCACCTCCTTTGCTGGCTCCTGTAGCTAACCAAGGAGCCAAATTGAACGCCAATCCGAAATTCCTCTCCGCCACCGCCACGGTGGACCAGGCCGCCATCGCGCCGCTGCCCAATTCGCGCAAGGTCTATGTGCAGGGCAGCCGCCCCGACATCCGCGTGCCGATGCGCGAGATCACCCAGGCCGACACGCCGGCCTCGTTCGGCTTTGAAGCCAATCCGCCCGTCTATGTGTACGACACCTCGGGCCCGTACACCGACCCCGACGCCAAGATCGACATCCGCTCCGGCCTCGCCTCCACCCCGCGCCTGCCATGGATCCTGGAGCGCGACGACACCGAGGAGCTGGACGGCCCCACCTCCGACTACGGCAAGGCGCGCCTGGCCGATCCGGCCCTGGCCGAGCTGCGCTTCAACCTGCACCGCCAGCCGCGCCGCGCCAAGGCTGGCAAGAATGTCACCCAGATGCACTACGCGCGCCAGGGCATCATCACGCCCGAGATGGAGTTCGTCGCCATCCGCGAAAACCTGCGCCGCAAGGAATACCTCGAGAGCCTGAAGACCTCCGGCCCCATGGGCCAGCGCCTGGCCGACCTGATGGGCCGCCAGCATCCGGGCCAGGCCTACGGCGCCGCCATCCCGGCCGAGATCACGCCCGAATTCGTGCGCGACGAGATCGCCCGCGGCCGCGCCATCATCCCGGCCAACATCAACCACCCGGAAATCGAGCCGATGATCATCGGCCGCAATTTCCTCGTCAAGATCAACGCCAACATCGGCAACTCGGCCGTCACCTCGTCCATCGGCGAGGAAGTGGAGAAGATGACCTGGGCCATCCGCTGGGGCGGCGACAACGTGATGGACCTGTCGACCGGCAAGCATATCCACGAGACGCGCGAATGGATCATCCGTAACAGCCCGGTCCCCATCGGCACCGTGCCGATCTACCAGGCGCTGGAAAAGGTCAACGGCAAGGCCGAGGACCTGACGTGGGAAATCTTCCGCGACACGCTGATCGAACAGGCCGAGCAGGGCGTCGATTACTTCACCATCCACGCCGGCGTGCTGCTGCGCTACGTGCCGATGACGGCCAAGCGCCTGACGGGCATCGTCTCGCGCGGCGGCTCCATCATGGCCAAGTGGTGCCTGGCCCACCACAAGGAATCGTTCCTGTACACGCACTTCGAAGAGATCTGCGAAATCATGAAGGCCTATGACGTGTCGTTCTCGCTGGGCGATGGCCTGCGCCCCGGCTCGATCTACGACGCCAACGATGAAGCCCAGCTGGGCGAACTGAAGACGCTGGGCGAACTGACCCAGATCGCCTGGAAGCACGACGTGCAGGTGATGATCGAAGGCCCCGGCCACGTGCCCATGCAGCTGATCAAGGAGAACATGGACCTGCAACTGGAGCAGTGCCACGAGGCGCCGTTCTACACGCTGGGCCCTTTGACGACCGACATCGCGCCCGGCTACGACCACATCACGTCGGGCATCGGCGCCGCGCAGATCGGCTGGTACGGCACGGCCATGCTGTGCTACGTGACGCCCAAGGAGCACCTGGGCCTGCCCGACAAGAACGACGTCAAGGACGGCATCATCACCTACAAGATCGCCGCCCACGCAGCCGACCTGGCCAAGGGCCATCCGGGCGCCCAGATCCGCGACAACGCCTTGTCCAAGGCCCGCTTCGAGTTCCGCTGGGACGACCAGTTCAACCTGGGCCTGGACCCGGACAAGGCGCGCGAATTCCACGACGAGACCCTGCCCAAGGATTCGGCCAAGGTGGCGCACTTCTGCTCCATGTGCGGCCCGCATTTCTGCTCGATGAAGATCACCCAGGAAGTGCGCGAATTCGCGGCGGCCAACGGCGGCATCGACGACAAGGCGGCGCTGGAGCAGGGCATGCAGACCAAGGCCATCGAGTTCGTCAAGAACGGCGCCGAGCTGTATCGCAAGCTGTGAGGCGGCCATGATCGCGATAGAACTGAACGGCGCGCCGCACAGCGTGCCGGCCGGCCACACGGCGCACGACCTGGTCGACGCGCTGGAGTTGACGGGCCAGGCGCTGGCGCTGGCCATCAACCGCACGGTGGTGCCGCGCCAGCAATGGCGCGAGCGCCTGCTGCAGGCGCAGGACAAGGTGGACATCGTGCGCGCCATCGGCGGCGGCTAACCAAGGACGACTAAGGACTATGAATATGCAAGAGCAGAACCAAGACCTGCTGACCATCGCGGGCAAGACCTACAACTCGCGCCTGCTGGTGGGCAGCGGCAAATACAAGGACCTGGCGCAGACGAAGGAAGCAACCGACGCGGCCGGCGCCGAGATCATCACGGTGGCCATCCGCCGCGTCAACATCGGCCAGGACCCCAAGGCGCCCAGCCTGCTGGACGTGCTGCCGCCGTCGCAGTACACCATCCTGCCCAACACGGCCGGCTGCTACACGGCCAAGGACGCCGTCTACACGCTGCAGATGGCGCGTGAACTGCTGGGCGGGCACAAGCTGGTCAAGCTGGAAGTGCTGGGCGACGAGAAGACGCTGTTCCCGCACATGCCGGAGACCCTGGTCGCGGCCGAGGCGCTGGTGCGCGACGGCTTCGACGTGATGGTCTATTGCAGCGACGATCCGATCCAGGCCAGGCTGTTGGCCAGCATCGGTTGCGTGGCCGTGATGCCGCTGGCCTCGCTGATCGGTTCGGGCATGGGCATCCTGAACCCGTGGAACCTGTCGCTGATCATCGAGCAGGCCACGGTGCCGGTGCTGGTGGATGCCGGTGTGGGCACGGCGTCGGACGCCGCCATCGCCATGGAACTGGGCTGCGACGGCGTGCTGATGAACACCGCCATCGCCGGCGCCCAGGACCCGGTGCGCATGGCGCGCGCCATGCGTCTCGGCGTGCAGGCCGGTCGCGAGGCTTACCTGGCCGGCCGCATTCCGAAACGCTTCGCCGCCTCGCCATCGTCGCCGATGGCCGGCCGGCTGGCATGACGCAATACGCCGCCACGGGCCGGTGCGGGCCAGCCACTGCGCCCGCCGCGGCGCTGCCAGTGCGTGGTCCCGATGAGCGGGCTTGCGTGCTGGTGCTGGCCGGCGTCGACCCGTCCGGCGGCGCCGGCATCGCGGCCGACCTGCAGGCCGTGGCCGGCCAGGGCGCCCATGCGCTGACGGTGGTCACGGCGCTGACGGCGCAGGACAACGACCGCGTCTACCACGTGCAGCCGGTCGACAGCGCCATGGTGCTGCGCCAGGCCGACGTGCTGGCGGCGAAGATCGCGATCGCCGCCGTCAAGATCGGCATTACGGGCAGCGCCGCCAACGCGCAAGCCATCGCCACGCTGATCCTGCGCCTGCGCGCGCGCCAGCCGGACCTGCCCGTGGTGCTGGACCCGGTGCTGGCCAGCGGCCACGGCGACCTGCTGTCGCGCGACGACGCGGCGCAGGCGCTGGCGCCGCTGCTGCCGCTGGTGACGGTGCTCACGCCCAATGGCCCGGAAGCGCGCGCCCTGAGCGGCGCGGACACGCCGGCCGCGCAGGCGCGCGTGCTGCGCGCGCGTGGCTGCCAGCACGTGCTGATCACGGGCGGCCACGACGACGGCGAACAGGTCGTCAACCGCTGGTACGGTCCGGAGCGCGAGCAGCAATGGCGCTGGCCGCGCCTGCCCGGCGGCTTTCACGGCAGCGGCTGCACCCTGGCCTCGTCGATTGCCGGCCTGCTGGCGCAGCAGATGCCGATGGCGGTGGCGCTGGAACGGGCGCAGTTGTTCTGCCACCACGCGCTGGAAGCGTCGTATCCGATCGCCGCGGGCCAGCGCATCCCGCTACGTTAACCAAAAGAATAATCGTGTTACGTCCCCGATTTTGATCAAGAGAAAAATCGGGGACGTAACACGGTTTTGAGAGGAAGCACTATGCAAGGACTTTATCTGGTCACCCCCAACTGGGACGATACGGAACGGCTGCTGGCCGTGACGGAACAGGCGCTGGGCGCCGGCGTGGCGCTGCTGCAGTACCGCCACAAGGACGCCAGCCCGGCGCTGCGCGCGGAGCAGGGCGCGGCCCTGCTGGCGCTGTGCCGCCGCCACGGGGTGCCACTGATCATCAACGACCATGTGGACCTGTGCCGTGCGCTCGACGCCGACGGCATCCACGTGGGCGGCACCGACGCCTCGCTGGCCGAGGTGCGCGCCGCCGTGGGGCCGGACAAGATCGTCGGCGCCTCCTGCTACGGCGACCTGCCGCGCGCGCTGGCGGCGCAGGCGGCTGGCGCCAGCTACGTGGCGTTCGGCGGCTTCTATCCATCGCGCGTCAAGCAGTACGCCGTCACGACGGCACCCGCCATCCTGGACGAGGCGCGCGCCGTGATCACGGTGCCCACCGTCGTCATCGGCGGCATGACGCCCGAGAACGCGGCGCCGCTGGTGGCGCGCGGCACCAACATGGTGGCCGCCATCAGCAGCGTGTACCTGGCCGACGATCCGGCCGCCGCCGTGCACCGCTTCCGGGCGCTGTTCTTGGCTGATTAACAACGGACTTGTCGACACGCTGGTAACCCGTGGGCCGTTACGTCTTATAATTCAGGCGTTTACTTGTCCACGGATCCGCCCCATGAACGTCTCCGCCAGCGCTAAGCGACTGATACTGATCGTCGACGACGACCAACTGCTGCTCGATTACCTGGGCGAGGTGCTGCGCCACGCCGGGTACGACACGCAGCAGGCTTCCTCGTCCGAGCAAGCCTTGCAACTGATCGCCCAGCGCGAACCGGACCTGGCCCTGCTCGATATCCACATGCCCGGCATGAATGGCCTGGAACTGGCCAAGCGCCTGCACGCCCAGACGTCCGTGCCGTTCATGTTCCTGTCCGGGCGCGGCGACGCGGACGCCGGCAAGCAGGCGGCGGCCTACGGCGCCGTCGGGTTCCTCGTCAAGCCGGTCGACGAGAAGCATTTGATGCCGGCCTTCGCGGCTGGCCTGGCGCGCGCCGACGAGATCCGCCAGCTGCGCCGCACGGAACTGAACCTGAACGCGGCACTGGCGGCCGGGCGCGAAACCAGCTTGGCCGTGGGCCTGCTGATGTGCAAATTCCAGACCGACCGCAACACGGCCTTCGAAGTGCTGCGCGACCACGCCCGCTCCAGCCGGCGCAAGGTCAACGAAGTGGCCGACCAGCTGCTGTCGGCCGAGGAAACCCTGAACAGCCTGCACGCGGCGTTCAACAACCGTCTCAAAAAGTAAACGCCGGGCCGGTCGCGTACTTGCCGGCCCCCCGTTTTGTTGTAAGATGAAAACCCGTGGCTGTAACAATTGGCCACTCCGCCTTTGTGCAGCGAGACCCTGACCCGCCTTCGCTGCCTGATCCCGCGGCCGCCCGTTCCCCGCGCCGCCCTTCCAGTCCGGCCCAGCTCCGCCGAACCGTTTCCGTGCCATGTGTCGCAGTGCGCGCTTGCGCCGCGCGGCTGCCGCGTGCGCGGGACCGACCGACCATTTTTCGCCGGAGAGATGCCATGTCGAACAAGCCAGCCGGTGCGCCCGCACTGTTCTGCACCACCCCGCTGCAGCTGGACCAGGCCCATGCCGTCCATGACGACCTGTGCGCGCATGGCGCCACGCCGCGCGTGCTGCATGTGGACGGCGACCACGAAACGGCGCTGGTGCTGGCCACGCTGCTGGTGCCGGAAACCCAGGTCACCCACGCCGGCACGCTGGATGCCGCGATGCGGGCCGTCGGCAGCGGGCGTTTCGCGCTGGTGGTGCTGGACCCGGATCTGCCCGACGGTGACGGCGCGGCCTTGCTGGACTTGTTGGGCGAACAGCAGCGCGCCACCCCCGTGCTGCTGTATTCGGCGCGCCAGCCGGAGCGCGACGGCCAGGCCATGGCGTTCTTGCCCAAACCGTGGACGTCGCCGCGCCAGCTGTGGCTGACCGTGTCGCGACTGATGGAGATCCCGTCATTGGCAATGGAGGCCCAGCCTGCGTACTGACGTTTCGTTCACGTTGGCCATTTGCTATGATGGCGCACCGGCCCTGCCGGATCGCCGACTAACGCCAACAAGGACGAACACATGAAAACCAAAGCTGCCGTTGCATGGAAGGCGGGCCAGCCGCTGACGATCGAGGAAGTGGAGCTGGGCGGCCCGCGCGAGGGCGAGGTGCTGGTCGAGATCAAGGCCACCGGCATCTGCCACACGGATTACTACACGCTGTCGGGCGCCGACCCGGAAGGCATCTTCCCCGCCATCCTGGGCCACGAGGGCGCCGGCGTGGTGGTCGACGTGGGGCCGGGCGTGAAAAGCCTGCAGCGCGACGACCACGTGATCCCGCTCTACACGCCGGAATGCCGCCAGTGCAAATTCTGCCTGTCGCGCAAGACCAACCTGTGCCAGTCGATTCGCGCCACCCAGGGCCGCGGCCTGATGCCCGACGCCACCAGCCGTTTCTCGCTGGACGGCAAGCCGATCTTCCACTACATGGGCACCTCCACCTTCTCCAACTACATCGTGGTGCCGGAGATCGCGCTGGCGAAAATTCGCCCGGACGCGCCGTTCGACAAGGTGTGCTACATCGGCTGCGGCGTGACCACGGGCGTGGGCGCCGTGCTGTTCACGGCCAAGGTGGAGGCGGGCGCCAACGTGGTGGTGTTCGGCCTGGGTGGCATTGGTCTGAACGTGATCCAGGCCGCGCGCATGGTGGGCGCGGACAAGATCATCGGGGTCGACCTCAATCCGGCCCGCGAGGCCATGGCGCGCAAGTTCGGCATGACCCACTTCATCAATCCTTCCAAGGTGGAGAACGTGGTGGACGCCATCGTCCAGCTGACCGACGGCGGCGCCGACTACAGCTTTGAATGCATCGGCAACACCACCACCATGCGCCAGGCGCTCGAGTGCTGCCACAAGGGCTGGGGCCAGTCCATCATCATCGGCGTGGCGGCGGCCGGCGAGGAAATCGCCACCCGCCCGTTCCAGCTGGTGACGGGCCGGGTGTGGAAAGGTTCGGCGTTCGGCGGCGCACGCGGGCGCACGGACGTGCCCAAGATCGTGGATTGGTACATGGAAGGCAAGCTCAATATCGATGACCTGATCACGCACCGGCTGCCGCTGGAGCGCATCAACGAAGGCTTCGACCTGATGAAGTCGGGCGAATCGATCCGCTCGGTGGTGCTGTACTGACCCGGCGGGCCGGCGGCGCCAGTGTCGTGGACTGTATAAAACCCCAGCACTGGCGCGCCGGCCCGGTATAATCACGGGATGCAAAATCTCCTCCACAACCTCAATCCCGAACAACTGGCCGCCGTCACGCTGCCGCCCCAGAGCGCCCTGATCCTGGCCGGCGCCGGGTCTGGCAAGACGCGCGTGCTGACCACCCGCATCGCGTGGCTGATCCAGACCGGCCAGGTGTCGCCGGCCGGCATCCTGGCCGTGACCTTCACCAACAAGGCGGCCAAGGAAATGATGACGCGCCTGTCGGCCATGTTGCCGATCAATACGCGCGGCATGTGGATCGGGACCTTCCACGGCTTGTGCAACCGCCTGCTGCGCACCCACTACCGCGACGCGGCGCTGCCGCAGACCTTCCAGATTCTCGATTCGCAGGACCAGCTGTCCGTCATCAAGCGCCTGCTCAAGGCGAACAACGTGGACGACGAGAAGTTCCCGCCCAAGGAGGTGCAGTACTTCATCAACGGCGCCAAGGAGCAGGGCCTGCGCGCCAGCCAGATCGACCCGTATGGCCCGGACGAGCGCAAGAAGGTCGAGCTGTACCAGCTGTACGACGACCAGTGCCAGCGCGAAGGCGTGGTCGATTTCGCTGAACTGCTGCTGCGCACCTACGAGCTGCTGAGCCGTAACCAGCCCTTGCGCGAGCATTACCAGCAGCGCTTCAAGCACATCCTGGTGGACGAGTTCCAGGATACCAACAACCTGCAATACAACTGGCTCAAGCTGATGGCCGGCCATGGCAGCCAGGGCGGCGGCGCGCTGTTCGCCGTGGGCGACGATGACCAGAGCATCTACGCCTTCCGCGGCGCCAACGTGGGCAACATGAGCGCGTTCGAGCGCGAGTTCAAGGTGCAGAACCTGATCAAGCTGGAACAGAACTACCGCTCGCACGGCCACATCCTCGATGCGGCCAATATGCTGATCGCCAATAACAGCAAGCGCCTGGGCAAGAACCTGCGCACCGACGCCGGCCACGGCGAGCCGGTGCGCGTGTACGAGGCCAGCTCCGACCTGGCCGAAGCCCAGTGGATCATCGAGGAGTCCAAGAACCTGATCGCGGACGGCGTGTCGCGCAGCGAGATCGCCGTGCTGTACCGCTCCAATGCGCAGTCGCGCGTGATCGAGCATGCGCTGTTCTCGGCCGGCATTCCGTACCATGTGTACGGGGGGCTGCGCTATTTCCAGCGCGCCGAGGTCAAGCACGCCATCGCCTACCTGCAGCTGATGGACAACCCGCACAACGACTCGGCCTTCCTGCGCGTGGTGAACTTCCCCACGCGCGGCATCGGCCTGCGCTCGATCGAGCAGTTGCAGGCGGCGGCCGAGCAGCACGGCATTTCGCTGTACGCGGCCGTGCCTTACGTGGCGGGCAAGGCGGGCAGCTCGCTGGGCGGTTTCGTGCGCCTGATCGAAGGCGCCCGTTTCGAGACGCAGCAGATGGCGCTGCCGGAGCTGGTGCGCGTGACGCTGGAGATGAGCGGTCTGCTGACCCATTACCAGACCGAGAAGGAAGGCGCCGACCGCATCGAAAACCTGGAGCAGATGGTCAGCGCCGCCACCCAGTTCGTGTCCGAGGAAGGCTACGGCCAGGGTGCGCCGGCCCACATGGGACCGAAGGCGCAGGCGCAGGCGGGCGACGCCATCGTCAACGCCGATGGCGTGGAAATCTATGACGCCGACGCGCCGCTGCCGACCGTGATGTCGCCGCTGTCGGCCTTCCTGTCGCACGCCTCGCTGGAGGCCGGCGACAACCAGGCGCAGGCCGGCCAGGATGCGTTGCAGATGATGACGGTGCACTCGGCCAAGGGCCTGGAATTTGACAACGTGTTCATCACGGGCCTGGAGGAGGGCTTGTTCCCGCACGAGAGCAGCTCGCGCGAGGATGGCGGCATCGAGGAGGAGCGGCGCCTGATGTACGTGGCCATCACGCGCGCGCGCAAGCGGCTTTACATGAGCTTCGCGCAGACCCGCATGCTGCACGGCCAGACCCGCTACAACATGAAGTCGCGCTTCTTCGACGAGCTGCCGGAGGAATCGCTCAAGTGGCTGTCGCCCAAGGTGCAGTCGCACTGGTTCGCCTCCAACAACCGCAAGTCGGCGTGGGACGACGCCGTGCCGCTGGTGGGATCGGACAACGCCATCGCCCAGAAGATCGCGCAGAAATCGGCCGGCAATGGCTGGCGCATCGGCGAATCGGTCGCGCATGGCAAATTCGGCGAAGGCGTGATCGTCAACATCGAAGGCAGCGGCGGCAACGCGCGCGCGCAGATCAACTTCGGCAGCCACGGCATGAAGGTGCTGGACCTGAGCGTGGCCAAGCTGGAGCGCCTGGCGCGTTGACGTGTAGGATCGCGTGCACGGCTGGCGGGACCATTTCCGGCAGTTGGCTGCGTGGTCCATTTGATACCACTCAAGACCAGGTTTGTAGATGGGTGCTGTTTGTTCTTGTATAAGAAGCTGATTACTGGACGGTTGTAGCTTGGGGCCTTATCTAACCAAATGGGATGAGGAGGCCGGAAATGTCCTGCGTTTATCCGAAGGCAGCGGAACTGAAAGATAAGCCTGTGGTAGGCAGTCATCAATGTGTTGCGCTCGTGCAAGAATATGCGGGTGCACCTACGACTGCCAACTGGCGCCAGGGTGACGCGGTTGTCGGGAACGCGATGCTGAAGTCCGGCACCGCAATCGCGACTTTTGTGAATGGCCGCTACGCCAACCACCGTCATGGTAATCATGCGGCGTTATACATCAAGCAGGGAATCGGAGGTATCTACATCGCCGACCAATGGAAGGCCGCCAGCAAGACCAAGATATCGGTGCGGCTGATTCGTTCCCAAGGGAAGGACGCGAAAGGTAATTTTATTCACGCGAGCGATAATGCGGATGCGTTTTTTGTTATCGAATGAGGCTTAACATGAAATTGCTACCGCCGACCTTGTGCGCAGCAACGATGGCCCTGTTTCAATCTATGGCCGGCGCCGCTGCGGTGGTGCCCGAATGCCCGAAGTCCATCCAGGAAAAATCCATCCAGATCCTTGACGCGCCGTCAAGTTGGGCCGCGTTTGTCGGCTCACCGTTGTATCTTCATGGAGCAGCGCCTATGAGTGGGCCGCCGGAACAATTGGGCGAGCTTGCCGACTTCAAGCAAAAGCGCGGCAAGAACACATGGACCTCTACTTACCAGTTGGACGGGAAATTCCCTGAAGGAAAGTGGCTCGCCTGTACCTATGGCGAATCTGACCAGGTAACACTGTCCCAAAGGCTGGACGACAGTATCCAGGTCTGCACTTTCACCTATCGCAAGGGCACGCATGTCGGCCAGAACGACATCGCAATCCGCTGCCAGTAAGGCCAGTTCACCGCTAACGCGCTACTGCGCGGCCGGCGGCTGTTCCTGCGGCTCGGCCGGCAGGCCGAAAATTTGCCGGTAGCTGGCGTAGAACGAGCAATGCAGCAGCACCGTCAGGATCACGGACAGCGGCAGCAGTACCAGCAGGGCCACCTGGCTGCGACCCATCAGCATCAGCACCACTTCGCTCACCGTGGCCGTGATGGCGAACCAGCCCAGCGCGAAGACGATGAAGGCCTTGAGCGCGCGCAGCACGGAAAAGAAGCTGTAGAAGATGGCTTTGCCGAGCGCCATTTTCTGCCAGTAGATCAGCGGCGCGGCGAAGCAGAACGCCATCGCGGCCGGGATGTAGACGGCGCACGCGAGCAGCATGGCGCCGCCGAGGTTGGCTTCCTTCAGTTGCTGGGCCGTGTCGGCGTTCGCTTCGATCTGGCCCGTGATCAGCTGGAACAGCACGCCGCCGTCGGCCAGCGCCGAGGCGCCCAGGGCCAGCGCGGCCGCGCACAGGTACAGCACCCCCAGTTTGAGCAGCGTGCCCACGGCCGGCTTGTGAAAGCCCGTCAGCAAGCGGGCCGGCACGATGCGCTGGCCCCGTTCAATGTCCAGGCAGGCCTGCATGAAGGCGACGGAGAACACGGGCACCAGGATCACCGGCATGAACTGCCCCAGCAGCGGCACCACGCTGGCCAGCAGCGAGATGAACATGGAGCCCAGCAGCAGCGTCGAGAGCGCAGCCGGCTGCTGGCGGAACAGGACCACGCCCTGTTTCACCCACAGCCAGCCGGTACTTGCGGGCAGCTTGTTCATCCGGTCAGGCCCGGCGCCGGCGTGGCGATGCGTTCGCGCAGGATGCGCTCGAAATGCGTGGGGTCGTGCGGCGTGAGCATTTCCGCCTCGCGCGGCTGGTAGAAGTCATACAGGCGCGACAGCCAGAAGCGCAGCGCGGCGGCGCGCAGCATCGGTTGCCAGGCCGCCTGCTCGGCCGCC
The DNA here is from genome assembly GCF_014042365.1 of Rugamonas fusca. Taxonomy (GTDB): domain Bacteria; phylum Pseudomonadota; class Gammaproteobacteria; order Burkholderiales; family Burkholderiaceae_D; genus Rugamonas; species Rugamonas fusca. The sequence goes on along the minus strand of NZ_JACEZS010000007.1, from coordinate 108,438 downwards.
GTGAACGGGCGCACGGCATGGTAGGCGTCCAGCATGGCGCGCACGCGGGCTTCGTCCAGCACGCCCGTATCGAGGTTGATGCACCAGTCGTTGACGGTGACGGCCACGTCGAACAGCCAGGTGTCGCAGCCGGCGAAATAGAAGTCGAAGAAGCCGGTCAGCCGTTCACCGTCGAACATGACGTTGTTGCGGAACAGGTCGGCGTGCACGGGGCCACGCTGCAACTGGTGGTAGGTCTCGCAGCCGGCGTACGCCTGCTGGAAATGCATCTCGGACCGCAGCAGGTGGGCGCTGTCGTCCGACAGGTAAGGCAGCACCAGCGGCGTGGTTTCGTTCCACCACGCCAGGCCGCGCAAATTCGGTTGCTGCAGCGGGTAGTCCAGCCCGGCCAGGTGCATGCGCGCCAGCATGGCGCCCACGGCCGCGCAATGCACGGGTTGCGGGTCCATCTGCGAACGGCCTTCGAGCTTGCTGACGATGGCGGCCGGCTTGCCGTGCAGCGGCGCCAGCAGCTCACCGGCGTTGGTGGCCACGGGCGCCGGCACCAGCACGCCACGGGTGGCCAGGTGGTCCATCAGGCGCAGGTAGAACGGCAGCTGCTCGAACGACAGATTCTCGAAGATGGTGAGCACGTATTCGCCGCGCTCGGTGGTCAGGAAGAAATTGCTGTTTTCAATGCCGGAGGCGATGCCTTTGATGGCCAGCGCCTTGCCAAGGGGGAATTGCTGGATCCACTGGCTGATATCGTCCAGCGTGACCGGGGTAAAAACTGCCATGAGTGTCAGGGGTGAGGGTCGGTGGGCGCGCCCCGGGTCGCACGGGGCGCGGCGAAAAGGCTTATTGCTTGGCCGGCGGCGGTGGCGGCGGCACGCTGGTGTCGGCCGCTTCTTCCTCCGGGGTTTTCTTCTTTTTCTTGCCGATGTCAAATTCCATCACGGTCCAGTTGGGGCCGCGGTTGGCGCTGCCCATGGCGTCGCCCGGCAAGGCGCTGCCGACCGGGATGTTGGGCTTGACCGTGTAGGTGCTCTTGCCGCTCTTGACCTTGGCTTCGGTCACCCGGCCGCCTTCGCGCTTCTCGGTGATCTTTTTCTCGGCCGCTGCCGGCTTGGCGTTGACCGTGATCGGGTCGTCCGCCACTTCCTCGATTTTTTCGAGCTTGGGCGGGGTGCTGGCAGCGGGCGTCTGGGCACTGGCCACGCCCACCTGCGCGCACAGCGCCAGAAGGAGGACTTGCCAGAGAGTGGAGGTGCGCATCATGGTGGGGTCGCCTGTCAAAACGGGATGAAATCAGTGTCAGAACCCATTGTAACAAACAGACACGCTTAGCTGTTTCTAAAGCGTCATTTCCAGCCGCGATCAGGGCGTGCGGCTGTTGTTTCATTGTCTTTCTGGAAATGATGCAATGAGGGCGATGGGGGCCGTAAAGTCTGCGATAATGCCTGTTTCGCCCGCGCGCGCGTCCCCATTTTTCTCGGCATTATGCATAAAACCCTGCTGTTAGTTGACGGTTCCAGTTACCTTTACCGCGCCTTCCACGCGCTGCCCGACCTGCGCAGCCCGGACGGCTACCCGACCGGCGCCATGCACGGCATGGTCAACATGCTGCGCCGCCTGCGGGCCGACTATCCGGCCGCCTTCATCGCCTGCGTGTTCGACGCCAAGGGCAAGACCTTCCGCGATGAGATGTACCCCGAATACAAGGCCACGCGCGCTTCCATGCCGGACGACTTGCGCTTGCAGATCGAACCGATCCACGAAGCCGTCAAGGCCATGGGCTGGCCGATCCTGATGGTCGAGGGGGTGGAGGCGGACGACGTGATCGGCACGCTGGCCGTGCAGGCGGCCCAGGCTGGGATGGACGTGGTGGTGTCCACCGGCGACAAGGACCTGGCCCAGCTGGTCAACGAGCACGTCACGCTGATCAACACCATGAGCAACGAGAAGCTGGACCAGGCCGGCGTGCTGGCCAAGTTCGGCGTGCCGCCCAACCGCATCATCGATTACCTGACCCTGATCGGCGACACGGTCGACAACGTGCCCGGCGTGCACAAGTGCGGCCCCAAGACGGCCCTCAAGTGGCTGACCCAGTACGACAGCCTCGATGGCGTAATGGCCAACGCGGCCAGCGTGGGCGGCGCCGTGGGCGAGAACCTGCGCAAGGCGCTCGAGTGGCTGCCGCGCGGACGCCAGCTGATCACCGTGAAGACGGACTGCGACCTGTCCGGCCACATGAGCACCATCACGGAGTCGCTGGTGGCGCGGCCGGAGGACGTGGAGACGCTGCTGGCCTTCTTCACCAGGTATGGCTTCAAGACCTTGCAGCGCGAGTTGAGCGCGGCCAGCGGCAAGGCCGCGCCGGCTGCCGCTGCTGCCGCCGTGGCAGTGGCCGGTGGCGTCACGGAGGATATGTTCGCGGAGGCCCCCGCCGAGCTGCGCTACGACACCGTGCTGACGGACGCCCAACTGGAGCACTGGCTGGCCGTGATCGACGCGGCCGCGCTCACGGCCGTCGATACGGAAACCACGTCGCTCGATCCGATGACGGCCCAGCTGGTCGGCATTTCGCTGTCCGTGGAGCCGGGCGTGGCGTGCTACATCCCCGTCGCCCACGCCTACGCTGGCGTGCCGCAACAGCTGTCGCGCGAGCACGTGCTGGCGCGCCTGAAGCCGTGGCTGGAAGACGAGAACAAGCCCAAGGTGGGCCAGAACCTCAAGTACGACAGCCACATCTTCGCCAACCATGGCGTGCAGTTGCGCGGCATCGTGCACGACACGCTGCTCGAATCGTATGTATTCGAGTCGCACCGCCCGCACGACATGGACAGCCTGGCGCTGCGCCACCTGAACGTGACCACGATTCCCTTCACCGACGTATGCGGCAAGGGCGCCAGCCAGATCACCTTCGACCAGGTGGAACTGGGCCGCGCCACGGCCTACGCGGCCGAGGACGCGGACATCACGCTGCGCCTGCACCAGCACATGATCGGCAAGGTGGAAGGCGACGAGAAGCTGAACCATATCTACCGCGCCATCGAACTGCCGACGGCCGTGGTGCTGCAAAAGATCGAGCGCAACGGCGTGATGATCGACGCCGGCCTGCTGGCCACCCAGTCGGCCGAGCTGGGCGCGCGCGTGGCGGAACTGGAGCTGAAGGCGCATGAACTGGCCGGGCAGCCGTTCAACCTCGGCTCGCCCAAGCAGATCGGCGACATCTTTTTCGACAAGCTCAAGCTGCCGGTGGTGAAAAAGACGCCGAGCGGCGCGCCGTCAACGGACGAGGAAGTGCTGCAAAAGCTGGCCGAGGATTATCCGCTGCCGAAGGTGCTGCTCGAATACCGCAGCCTGTCCAAGCTCAAGTCCACCTACACGGACAAGCTGCCCAAGATGATCAACCCGCACACGGGCCGGGTGCACACCAACTACGCCCAGGCCGTGGCCGTGACGGGCCGGCTGGCCTCCAATGATCCGAACCTGCAGAACATCCCGATCCGCACCAAGGAAGGCCGCCGCATCCGCGAAGCGTTCGTGGCGCCGGCCGGCTGCCATATCGTGTCGGCCGACTATTCGCAGATCGAGTTGCGCATCATGGCCCACATCTCGGGCGACGAGAACATGCTGCGCGCCTTCGCCGAGGGCGTGGACATCCACCGCGCCACGGCCGGGGAAATCTTCGGCGTGCCGGCCGACGAAGTGTCGAGCGAGCAGCGGCGTTACGCCAAGGTGATCAACTTCGGCCTGATCTACGGCATGAGCGCGTTCGGCCTGGCGTCCAACCTGGGCATCGAGCGGGGCGCGGCGCAAAGCTATATCGACCGCTATTTCGCCCGCTTCTCCGGCGTCAAGCAGTACATGGAAGACACGCGCGCGCAAGCGAAGGCGCGCGGCTACGTGGAGACGGTGTTCGGCCGCCGCCTGTGGCTGCCCGAAATCAATTCGCCCAACGGCCCGCGCCGCCAGGGCGCGGAACGGGCCGCCATCAACGCGCCCATGCAGGGCACGGCGGCCGATTTGATCAAGCTGGCCATGATCGCCGTGCAGGGCTGGCTGGAGCGCGATGCCCTGCAAACGAAGATGATCATGCAGGTGCACGATGAACTGGTGCTGGAAGTGCCGGACGTGGAACTGGCCCTGGTGCGCGAGCAGTTGCCGCGCCTGATGGCTGGCGTGGCCGCGCTGAAAGTGCCGCTGACGGCCGAAGTAGGGGTCGGCAAGAATTGGGACGAGGCGCACTGAGACGCCCGCCCGGTAACGGTGTTTGGAATGGCGGGCGCTCACAAGGCGCCCGTGTGGAGACGTTAAACTAAAAGAGGAGACATATGAAAGATCTGGTACAAGATGCTGCAAGTCTGCTGTCGAAAACGTCGTTGTCCGATGGCGTGGGCCGTCGCGATTTCCTGAAGGTGGCGCTGGGCACGGGCTTCGCCGTGGCCGCCATGCCGGTGGTGGCGCAAAACGTCATCAAGACCGACACCGTGGGCCTGACGGCCGGCACGCTCCACCTCACCGTGAACGGGCAGACCGTGCCCGTCTACCGCGCCCAGCCTGAGGGCAAGACCAACCTGCCCGTGATCGTCGTCGTGTCCGAGATTTTCGGCGTGCACGAGCACATCGCGGACGTGGCGCGCCGCTTCGCCAAGCTCGGTTACCTGGCGCTGGCGCCGGAACTGTTCGTGCGCCAGGGTGATCCGAGCAAGGCCGCCACCATCGCCGACCTGCAGCGCGACATCATCGCCAAGACGCCGGACGCGCAGGTGATGGGCGATATCGATGCCACCTTCGCGTGGGCCAAGGCCAACGGCGGCAATCCGGACAAGATGGGCATCACCGGCTTTTGCTGGGGCGGGCGCATCGCGTGGATGTACGCGGCCCACAACCCGCAGCTGAAAGCGGCCGTGGCCTGGTATGGCCGCCTGGTGGGCGAGGCCAACGCCATGACGCCGACTTATCCGATCGACATCGCACCACAACTGAAGGTGCCGGTGCTGGGCCTGTACGGCTTGAAGGATACGGGCATCAGCCAGGATTCCATCGCCCGCATGAAGGAAGCGCTGAACCGGGCCGGTAACAAGTCGCAGTTCGTGGTGTACCCGAATTCGGGCCACGCCTTCCATGCGGACTACCGTCCCAGCTACGTGGAAGCGGACGCCAAGGACGGTTTTGCGCGCGCCATCGCCTGGTTCCGTGAGCATGGCGTGATGTAAGCAGTTAGCGTCATTTGCCGCCGATTGGGCAAATAAGCGGGCCGGGCGGTAAAATACCGTCCGGCCCGCGCCGCTTGCAGCCCTGCCGCCGCGCCCGGTCCCTGCCATAAGAGGTTCAAAATCGACTCGACACTCATTTCCATCCTGCTGGCCACCACCGTGGCGGGCGTGGTCAGCATCACGGCCGCCGCCATCTTCTCGTTCACGCTGCTGTCCAAGGTGGTCGAGCGCATGGTCAGCCTGTCGGTCGGCATCATGTTATCCACTTCCTTGCTGCACGCGTTGCCGGAAGCGTTCGAGTCGCAGGCCGACGCACGCAGCCTGTTCGCCACCTTGCTGGGCGGGCTGCTGGCCTTCTTCATGCTGGAAAAGCTGGCCATCCTGCGCCACTCGCACCACCACGAGGGCGACGGCCACCATCACCACCACGGCCACGACAAGCGCGAGGCGGGCAAGGCCGGCTGGATGATCCTGGTGGGCGATGGCATGCACAACTTCACGGACGGCATCCTGATCGCGGCCGCCTTCCTGGCCAATCCGGAGCTGGGGCTGGTGACGGGGCTGGCCATCATCGCGCACGAGATCCCGCAGGAGATCGGCGACTTCATCGTGCTGCTCAACGCCGGCTTCACGCGCACGCGCGCCTACGTGTACAACCTGCTGTGCAGCCTGATGGCGATCGGCGGCGGGGTGTTGGGCTACTTCATGCTGGACCGCGCCAGCGGCATGATTCCCTACGTGCTGGTGTTCGCCTCGTCCGGCTTCATCTACATCGCCGTGAGCGACCTGATGCCGCAGATGCAGCGCCGCGCCACGCTGAAGGAGACGGTGCCGCAAGTGCTGCTGATCGCCGTCGGCGTGGGCCTGGTGCTGTTCCTCACGCGCGGGCACTGACGGCAGGTTCCGCCCGCGCTGTCTTGCGCGGACACAAACGCAGCGTTCCGGCCTGCGGTATGATGGAGTTTTCGTCAATCACGTGCGGCGGATGCCATGGATGCTACGAACAGTAAGGCCGAAGCGGAGTTGAGTGCGCTGTCTACGGACCAGATGTTAAGGTTGCAACGGCTGGCCGATCTGGCCAAGGTGCGGCCGGAAGACGTGTGGCTGGATGTGCGGCAGTATGGCTGGGATGATGTGGAGGAGTCTATCCGGGCTGATCTCGAAGCGCAGGAGTATTTCAAGACTAATCCGGGCATTCCACATGCCGAAGTGATGGCCGAGGCGTGGCGCATTATCGCCGCTAACGCCAAACGACAAAACAAAGGTGGCTGAGCTTCGGGTGGTTTGGCAGCCACGCGCTTGGCAATCCTTCGTTCGCACCTTGCAGCATCTCAGCGCACAGGATGCCATGGCCGCGGAACTGGTGGCGCGGCGTGTCGAGGAGGCGCTTGCGGTGCTTGCGACGCGGCCTGACATTGGCACCCTTACTTTGGCGCCGGGCCGGCGAAGTTTTCCTGTTCCTCGTACCGGTCACACAATAGATTATCGTGTCGTGCGCGACGAATTGCGCATCTCGCGCTGGGCGCGCCAAACCCGGCACCGGCCGGGTTAAAGCGCTAAATCTTCCTTACGCCTCGCCCCTGGCCACCGGCCGTGCCGGATCGGCGCACCATTCGCTCCACGAGCCCGGATACAGTGCCGCGCCGCTCAGGCCGGCCACTTCCAGGGCCAGCAGGTTGTGGCAGGCCGTCACGCCCGAACCGCACTGCATGACGACATCCTGCGCCGTGTCGAACAACGGGCCAAACTCGCGCGTGAGTTCGTGCGGGCTCTTGAAACGGCCATTGCTCAGCAGGTTGTCCTTGAAGAAGCGGTTCTTGGCGCCGGGGATGTGGCCGCCCACCGGGTCCACGACTTCATTCTCGCCACGGAAGCGGTCCGGGGCGCGCGCGTCGATCACCTTGAGCGTACCGTCGGAAAGATTGGCCACCAGTTCGCCCGCCGTCACGGTCTTGGTCAGCGAGGGCTTTTCCATGATGTGGCCGCGCGGGGGCGTGGCCACCAGCGTCACCAGCGGCAAGCCTTGCGCCTGCCATGCGGCCAGGCCGCCATCGAGCACGGCCACGGCCGGGTGGCCGATCCAGCGCAGCATCCACCACAGGCGCGCCGCGTACATGCCGCCATGGGCGTCATAGGCCACCACCTGCGACTGGTCGTTCACGCCCCACTGGCGCAGCTTTTCGATCAGGGCCGAGCGGTCGGGCAGGGGATGACGGCCGTGGAACTTGCCGTCCGGGCCCACCTTGGGGCCGGCCAGGTCGTCCTCCATGCTGGCGAACTGCGCATTCTGGATATGGCCGGCGGCGTAGGCGGCGCGGCCCGCTTCCAGGTCAATCAAATCGTGGCGGCAGTCGATCACGATCCAGTCGGGATCGGTCAGGTGCCCGGCCAGGGTGGCGGCGTCTACCAAAGTCGTGTGCATGGCTGCTCCTTAAACTTCGCTTGCGATCGGATCGGTGTTGGCGATGGCCTTACCGCGTTCGGTACTGCGTGTATTGTAAAACGTTGCGGCGCTGCCGGACGCCAGGATCACGGCGATACCGGCCCAGCTGTGGCAGTCGAAGCGGTCGTCGAACACCAGCACGCCCCACAGGCTGGAGAACACGATGCCCGTGTATTGGAGGTTGGCCACCACCAGCGTGCTGCCGAGCCGGTAGGCGCGCGTCATGGCCATCTGGGCGCTGGTGGCGCACACGCCCACGCCCAGCAGCAGCAAGGCGCCGTGCATGGTGTTGATGGGATGCCAGCCGGACTGGCCGGGCGCGCCGGCCAGCATGGTGCCGGCCGCACCGGCCACCAGATTCATCACGGAGAAATAGAACACGACCCGGTATTCGGGCTCGCCGGCCAGTCCCAGCTTGCGCACCTGCATGTAGGCCATGGCCGACAGCCCGCTGGAACCGAGGGCCACCAGCGCCGGGCCCAGCTGGTTGGCGTGGAAGGCCGGCTGCAGCAGCAGCGTGACGCCGACGAAGCTCATGCCGACGGCCACGAACAACGGCCATTCGATATGGTTTTTCGCATGCCACCAGCCGGCGGCGAACAGGAACACGGCGATCCAGATCGGCGCCATGTAGTTGAGGGTCATGGCCGTGGCCAGCGGCAGGCGGGCGATGGTCCAGTACCACAGCCACAGCGACAGCACGCCCACCACGCCGCGCCACAGGTGGGCGCCGGGCATGGTGGTGCGCAGGTCGCCGCGCTGCATCCGGATCATGCAGAACAGCGTGGTGACGCCCACCACGCCCCGGTAGAACACGATTTCCGAGGTGCCGAACTGGTCGGAGGCCAGCTTCACGCACACCCCCATGGCGGCGAACATGAAACTGGCAAACAACATCCACAGCGACTGCATCGACTTCCCGGTTCCGCCGCCAGTGCGGCATTGATTGTTACAACGTGATCTTGCCGCGATACCACTCGTGGAAGTGCTGCATGCCGTCTTCCATCGGCGACTGGTAGGGGCCGGCGTCCGTCGTGCCGCGCTCCATCAAGGCCTTGCGGCCGGCGTCCATGCGCAGCGCGATCTCGTCGTCCTCGACCACGGTTTCCATGTAGGCGGCCCGTTCGGCCTCGATGAACTCGCGCTCGAACAGCACGATCTCCTCGGGATAGTAGAACTCCACCACGTTCTTGGTGCGCTGCGGACCTTCCGGCCACAGGGTCGAGACGATCAGCACGTGCGGATACCATTCGACCATGATGTTCGGGTACAGCGTGAGCCAGATGGCGCCATACGGCGGCGCCTCGCCGCCACGGAACTTGAGCACCTGCTCCTGCCAGCGCTTGTAGACCTCGGAACCGGCCTTGGTCAGGCCACGGTTCACGCCCACCGTCTGCACGCTGTAGTCGCGGCCGAATTCCCAGCGCAGGTCGTCGCAGCGGACAAAGCTGCCCAGGCCCGGGTGGAATGGCTCGACGTGGTAATCCTCGAGGTAGACTTCAATGAAAGTCTTCCAGTTGTAATTGCAGGTCTGGACCTCCACATGGTCGAACATATAGCCCGAGAAGTCGAGATCCTTGGTGACCGACAGGGCCTTGAGCTGCTCCATGACGTTGTAGCCGTTCTGCTCGAACAGCAAGCCGTTCCAGTTTTGCAGCTGGGTCTTGGGCAGGTTCAGGCAGGGCGTGGTCTCGAAGTGGGGCGCGCCGATCAGCTCGCCCTTGAGGTCATAGGTCCAGCGGTGCAGCGGGCAGACGATGTTGTCCGCATTGCCGCGGCCATTGAACATCAGCGCCTGGCGATGGCGGCACACGTTGGACACCAGCTCCACGCCGCTGGCGTTGCGCACCAGCATGCGCCCTTCGTTTTCGGAAACGAGGGTCGCAAAGTCGCCGGCGTTCGGCACCATCAGCTCGTGGCCCACGTAGCGTGGCCCCGTCTGGAACAATTGTTGTATTTCGCGCTGCAACAGCGCTGCGTCAAAATAGACGTTAACCGGAAGTTGCGCTTCAGTCGGCGCGAGCTTGGCGTGGCTACCCAGATCGGACATCCAAACCCCCCTTAATATGTGCTTCAAACCAAAGAGAGACAGAATCCGTAAAGACCTGAATTCAAGTTGTTGAAAATGGTATTTCGGACAGAACCGGCGATTATACCGCGTTTCCACCCCCTTTGTGCCCGGATCGGCCGCCAACTGGGCCGCGCTTGATCCGGCAGCGCAGTCGGCGGGAGGATTGCGATAAAATCCAGATTTCCCGATCGAAGGCCGGCAGCGGCGCCCCGGGCAGCGCGCCTATTTGTTCGACCGGATAAGTTGGTTTGTTCTAAAATAACGGGCTACACTGCGCCCGCAGCGCTGCTTTTTGCACAACATTGGCGCGTTTTGCCTGTAAAGATCCGAATTCTATGTCCAAGAAATCTAGCGCGGACACCGCGCAAACGGCCGTGCCGCCCGCTTCGTTTGAGGAAGCGATGGCCGAACTGGCCCAACTGGTGGCCCAAATGGAAGCCGGCCAGCTGCCGCTGGAAGCGTCGGTGGCGGCCTACCAGCGCGGTTCGGAGCTGGTGAAATACTGTGCCCAGCAGCTCGACAAGGTGGAATCCCAGGTCAAGGTGCTGGAAGGGGACATGCTCAAGCCGTTCGCCGACAACCAGGAGGAACTGGCATGACGCCCGCGTTCGACGATTGGATGAAAACCGTGCAGGCCGCCTCCGAGCGCGACCTGGCCGCCTACCTGCCCGGCCCGGACGTGGTGCCGACCAAGCTGCACGACGCCATGCGCTACGCGCTGCTGGGCGGCGGCAAGCGCGTGCGCCCGCTGCTGGTGTACGCGGCCGGCGCCCTGTTCGGCGCCGACGAAGCGCTGTTGAGCCGGGCGGCGGCCGCCGTGGAAATGATCCACGCCTATTCGCTCGTGCATGACGACATGCCGTGCATGGACGACGACGCCCTGCGCCGCGGCAAACCGACCGTGCACGTGGCCTACGACGAAGCGACGGCCCTGCTGGTGGGCGACGCGCTGCAATCGCAAGCGTTCCTGGTGCTGTCCGAAGCGGCGCCGTGCGAGCGCCTGGTGCCCATGCTGCGCCTGCTGGCGCACGCCTCCGGCTCGGCCGGCATGTGCGGCGGCCAGGCCATTGACCTTGACAGCGTGGGCCTGAGCCTGACGCTGCAACAGCTGGAGCAGATGCACCAGCTGAAAACGGGCGCGCTGCTGCGCGCCTCCGTGGTGCTGGGCGCGCTGGCCGGCAAGGCGCTGGACGACGCCGAGACGGCGGCCCTGAACACCTACGCGCGTGCCATCGGCCTGGCGTTCCAGGTGGTGGACGACGTGCTCGACGCGACGGCCGATTCGGCCACGCTGGGCAAGACGGCCGGCAAGGACGCGGCCGACAACAAGCCGACCTATGTGTCCATCCTCGGCCTGGAACCGTCGCGCGCGCTGGCCCAACAATTGCGGCTCGACGCGCACGCAGCGCTCGCGCCGTTCGGTGACAAAGCGCTGCGCTTACGCGAACTCGCGGACTTGATCGTGCAGCGGAAGGCATAAGAAAATGAATTTGCTCGAAACCATAGATTCCCCGGCCGATGTGCGCAAACTGGCGCGCCATCAGCTCACGCCGCTGGCCCATGAACTGCGCCACTACCTGCTCGATTCCGTCTCCAAGACGGGCGGCCACCTGTCGTCCAACCTGGGCACGGTGGAACTGACGGTGGCGCTGCACTACGTGTTCAACACACCGCATGACCGCATCGTGTGGGACGTGGGCCACCAGACCTACTCGCACAAGATCCTTACCGGCCGGCGCGAGCGCATGCACACGCTGCGCCAGCTGGACGGCATCTCCGGCTTCCCCAAGCGCGACGAAAGCGAATACGACACCTTCGGCACGGCCCACTCGTCAACTTCGATCTCGGCCGCGCTGGGCATGGCGCAGGCGGCCAAGATCAAGGGCGAGCAGCGCCACGCCATCGCCGTGATCGGCGACGGCTCGATGACGGCCGGCATGGCCTTCGAGGCGCTCAACAACGCCGGCGTACAGGAAGACCTGAACCTGCTGGTGATCCTGAACGACAATGACATGTCGATCTCGCCGCCCGTGGGCGCCTTGAACCGCTACCTGGCACGCCTGATGTCGGGCCAGTTCTACGCGGCCGCCAAGAACGTGGGCAAGTCGGTGTTGCCGGCGCCCGTGCTGGAGCTGGCCAAGCGGCTGGAAGAACACGCCAAGGGCATGGTGGTGCCGGCCACCATGTTCGAGGAATTCGGCTTCAACTACATTGGCCCCATCGACGGCCACGACCTTGAATCGCTGATCCCCACGCTGCAGAACATCAAGCAGCTCAAGGGCCCGCAGTTCCTGCACGTGGTGACCAAGAAGGGCCAGGGTTACAAGCTGGCCGAGGCCGAGCCTATCCTGTACCACGGCACGCCCAAGTTCAATCCGGCCGAAGGCATCAAGCCATCCACGGCGCCCGGCAAGATCACGTACACGGAAGTATTCGGCAACTGGCTGTGCGACATGGCCGCCGCCGACAAGCGCCTGGTCGGCATCACGCCGGCCATGCGCGAAGGCTCGGGCATGGTGCGCTTCGAGCAGCAGTTCCCGGACCGCTATTTCGACGTCGGCATCGCCGAGCAGCACGCCGTCACCTTCGGCGCCGGCCTGGCCTGCGAAGGGCTCAAGCCGGTGGTGGCGATCTACTCCACATTCCTGCAGCGCGCCTACGACCAGTTGATCCACGACGTGGCGCTGCAAAACCTGGACGTGACGTTCGCGCTCGACCGTGCCGGCCTGGTGGGCGCGGACGGCGCCACCCACGCCGGCAACTACGACATGGCGTATTTGCGCTGCATCCCCAACATGGTCATCATGGCCGCCTCGGACGAGAACGAGTGCCGCCAGATGCTCACCACCGGCTACCAGTACCACGGCCCGGCCGCGATTCGCTATCCGCGCGGCGCCGGCATCGGCGCGGCCATTGACCCCGCGCTGACGACCATCGAAATCGGCAAGGGTGAAATCAAGCGCCGTGGCCAGAAGATCGCCATCCTGGCCTTCGGCTCGATGGTGGCGCCGTCCGTCAAGGCGGCCGCCTCGCTCGACGCCACGGTGGCCAACATGCGCTTCGTCAAACCGCTGGACGTGGAACTGGTCAAGCAACTGGCCGCCGAGCACGACTACCTGGTGACGGTGGAAGAGGGGTGCATCATGGGCGGCGCGGGCGCCGCCGTGGCCGAAGCGCTGGCCGCCGCAGGCATCGTCAAGCCGATCCTGATGCTGGGCCTGCCCGACAAGTTCATCGACCATGGCGACCCGGCCAAGCTGCTGGCCGGCGTCGGCCTGGACGCGGACGGCATCGCCGCCTCGATCCGCCAGCGCTACGGCGCCGACGTACCGCGCCTGGTCGTCAACAACGGCTAAATAATCCGGGACGGACCCCGGTTTTCCCCGCCAGAAAAATCGGGGACGTAACACGGTTTTTCTGGCTGGGAAAACCGGGGTACGTCCCCGATTTTTTTTTTGTTGTGTCCGGGATATTTCGGGCCTATATTGGTATAAATCGTTTATACCGGCATGGGGGCGATATGCACCGGATTTGCTTGTGGACGGCGATCTTTTGCCTTTGCTGCGGCGCGGCGCAAAGCCAGGTGCCGGAATCGGGGCGCTGGCAGGAATTGCGTTTCTCCACCGATGCGGTCGATAGCCAGGTCGAGGACCGCTACATCGAACGCGTGGTGGAGCTGGCCGCCACCGGCAAGCTTGATGACGATCCCGGCCTGCTGGTCCGCTTGCGTTCCATTAGCGCCGGGCTGATACGGGCCGCCATCACGCTCAAGCCGGATGCGGCCCAATGGCAATGGGAACTGCATACGACCAGCGATCCGGGAGTCGATGCCGTCTGTATGGCGGGCGGAAAAATCCTCGTTGGCAGCGCGTTTGTGCGCCAGCTGGCGCTGGATGACGGCGAACTGGCCACGCTGCTGGCCCACGAGGTGGCCCACGCCGTGGCCGAACATGTGCGCGAGACCTTGTCCGAGGCCTTCCTGCTGGTGCGCCGGCCGCCACTGCCGCTGGACGTGCTCATGGAGCGGCTCGACAGCGACCTGTCGCTGCAAATTCGGCTGTCCGACTTGTCAATGATGCAGGAGAGCGAGGCCGACCAGTTGGGCATGGTGCTAGCCCACCGGGCCGGCTGGCCGCCGTCGGCCATGGTGCGCTTCTACGGCAAGCTGGCGGCCCAGGAGCCGGCCGCCCTGGTCGCCGACCATCCAGCCGCCGCCTCCCGCCTCAGCATGGCCAAGGGCATGGCCGTGCTGCTGGGGACAGATGCGCCGCTGGCCGTGTCGCCGTGATGTGCGGGCCCGGGCGCGCCAGGGGCGCCTACGCGGGCGTGGGCAACGCCATGGTTACTTGGGTGCGTGTTCAGGTCGAGCCGTCGCGGTGGCGCCGGCCACTTGGGGCTTGAGCTCCGCTTCGATTGCCGCGCGTATCGGCGCCATGTCGCACTGGATGGCAAAGTGGCCGCATTCACTGTCGAGCAAGGTCACGCGCGCATGCAGCAGCGGCGCCAGCGCCTGCGCCGCGCGCGGGTTGACCAGCTGGTCCTGCCGCGCGTTGATCAGGTGGACGCGTGCGCGCACCCGCGCCGCCGCCTGTTCCAGCCCTTGCGGCCCACCCGGCCCGGCGCCGATATCCTGGCTGAGCAGGGCGCGGATCTGCGCCAGGTTGTCGTTGGCATCGGGCGCTTCCGGATCGGGCGCCACCGTCTCGCGCAGGAACTTGTCGAAATCAGCCGGCGCCGTTTTGCGCTGCCGGAAGTCGGGCGAGGTGGCGTTCAGCGCGAACACCATCTGGAACAGGGGCAGCGGCGGGTTGCGCTGATAGTCGCCACCGGCGAACGCGGCGTCGCTGACGATGGCCTGTTCGGCCGTGCGCCAGAACAGCAGGTCGTAGCTGGACAGGCGCGGCGTGGCGGCGATGGGAATGGCGACATCCATGAAGCGGGGATGGCTCACCATCCACTGGAGCGTTTGCATGCCGCCCATCGAGTAGCCGACCACGGCCCGCAGGTGGCTGATACCCAGCTTTTCCGTCAACAGCCGGTGCTCGCTGGCCACCATGTCGCGGATGGTGAAGGCGGGGAAGGCCTTGCCGTGCTGGCTGGCGCTGTTGGACGGCGAGCAGGACACGCCATTGCCCAGCGCATCGACCAGGATCACGAAGTAGGGCGCCGTATCGAACAGGCCTTGCGGCCCCAGCACCTCCAGCAACTGCGCGCTGGTGCCCGTATGCCAGGTGGGCACCAGGATGGCGTTGTCGCGCGCGGCGTTGAGCGTGCCCAGGGCGCGGTAGCCGAGCTGGCAGTCGTGAATGACGGCGCCGTTCTCCAGCGTCACGTCGCCGAGGCGGGCGAATTGCTGGGGCGCCGCGGGCGCATCCGCGTGTGCGCGCGCGGCCAGCAGGGCGCCGCAGAACAGCATGGCCCGCGCGATGGCGGACGGCGCAGCAAAACGTGGTGTCATGCGTACTCCGGGTGGCGGCGGACCTGTCCCGGCCCGCGCTGGTTGAAGGGGAGCGTCAGCCGCGTTTGCGCTCGTGCTGCCACAGCACGTCGCTGCCGCCGGCGTAGCGGTTGAGCACGCGCGACAGCACGAACATCAGGTCCGACAGCCGGTTCACATACTGGCGCGGGTGGTCGTGGATGGTCTCGGCCTTGCCCAGGGTGACGATGGCCCGTTCCGCGCGGCGGCACACGGTGCGGCACACGTGCGCCACGGCGGCCGCCCGCGAGCCGGCCGGCAGGATGAATTCCGTCAGCGCCGGCAGGTCGGCGTTGTACTTGGCCAGCAGCTCGTCGAGCCGGGCCACGTGGGCCTCGGTGATCATCTGGTAGCCGGGGATGCACAGTTCCCCGCCCAGGTCGAACAGGTCGTGCTGGATCGTCACCAGCTCCTCGCGCAGGTCGTCGGGCATGGCTTCGCACAGCAGCAGGCCGATGTTGGAATTGAGTTCGTCCACGTCGCCCATGGCGTGCACCCGCACGCTGTCCTTGTCGGTGCGCGTGCCGTCGCCCAGGCCGGTGGTGCCGTTGTCGCCGGTGCGGGTGGCGATCTTGGAGAGTCGGTTGCCCATGATGGTTCCTGATCCGTGAAAAGCTGTGAGGATACGCCAAATCGGCCCGCCGCAGCGCATTTCCCCCACCGCCGACGCGGCGAATCGGCATCAGGTCTTGGCCTCAATTGATCGCCCGGCGGGACGGCGGCGCCGTTTGTGCTTACAATCGATGTCTATCGACTAGCTCCCTTCGCCGCCATGCATACCACTGCCCCCGATCCGGCCAACCTGTTCGCGCGCCGCCAGCAAGTGGCCGACGCCTTGCGCGCCGTGCTGCCCGCACGCTGCGTGCTGGCCGAGCCGGAGGATACCCGGCCCTATGAATGCGACGGCCTGGCCGCCTACCGCCAACTGCCCATGGTGGTGGTGCTGCCCGACAGCGAGGCGCAGGTGATCGCCATCGTCAACGTGTGCCGCGAGCTCAATGTGCCCATCGTGCCGCGCGGGGCGGGAACCGGCCTGTCCGGCGGCGCCATGCCGATTGCCGACGGCGTGGTGCTGTCCACGGCGCGCATGAACCAGATCATCCGCATGGATGCGTATTCCCGCACGGCCGTGGTGCAACCGGGCGTGCGCAACCTGGCCATTTCCGACGCCGCCGCCCGCCACGAGCTGTACTACGCGCCTGATCCCTCGTCGCAGATCGCCTGCACCATTGGCGGCAACGTGGCCGAGAATTCGGGCGGCGTGCACTGCCTGAAATACGGCCTGACGGTGCACAACGTGCTGCGCGTGCGCATGGTCACCATCGAGGGCGAGGTGGTGGAGCTGGGTGGCGAGTCGCTGGATGCGCCGGGGCTGGACCTGCTGGCCGTGTTCATCGGTTCCGAAGGCATGCTGGGCATCGTGACGGAAGTGACGGTCAGGCTGATTCCCAAGCCGTCCACGGCGCGCGTGATCATGGCCTCGTTCGGCGAGGTGGGCGCGGGCTGCAACGCCGTGGCCGACCTGATCGCGGCCGGCATCATCCCGGCCGGGCTGGAGATGATGGACCAGACCTCGGCCCGCATGGTCGAGCCATTCTGCAAGGCTGGTTACGACACCGAGGCGGCCGCCATCCTGCTGTGCGAGGCCGACGGCACCCCCGAGGAAGTGGAAGAAGACATCGCGCGCATGACGGCCGTGCTGCAGGCGGCCGGCGCCAGCGCCATCGCCGTGTCGCAGAACGAAGCCGAGCGGCTGCGCTTCTGGTCCGGCCGCAAGAACGCCTTCCCGGCTGCCGGCCGCATCTCGCCCGATTACTACTGCATGGATGGCACCATTCCCCGCAAGCGGCTGGCCGAAGTGCTGGCCGGGATCGCGCGCATGGAAACCAAGTACGGCCTGCGCTGCGCCAACGTGTTCCATGCGGGCGACGGCAACCTGCATCCGCTGATCCTGTTCGACGCCAACCAGCCCGACGAATTCGCGCGCGCGGAGGCGTTCGGCGCCGAGATCCTGGCGCTGAGCGTGGAAGTGGGCGGCACCATCACGGGCGAGCACGGGGTGGGCATCGAGAAGATCAATTCCATGTGCGAGCAGTTCACGGCCAAGGAGCTGGAAGCGTTCTTCGCCGTCAAGCGCGCCTTCGATCCGCTCAAGCTGCTCAATCCCGACAAGGCGATACCGACCCTGAACCGCTGCGCCGACATGGGCAAGATGCGGGTCACGGGCGGGGTGCTGAAATTCCCCAACTTGCCGCGTTTCTGACGGAGTCCCTTTGCAAGCGATCATCAATCAATACCAGGAGCGGATCCGCGCCGCCACGGCCGCCGGCACCCCATTGCGCCTGCGCGGCGGCGGCACCAAGGACTGGTACGGCAACATGCCCACCGGCGAGTTGCTCGACACGCGAGCCTACAGCGGCGTGCTGGCCTACGAACCGACGGAACTGGTGATCACGGCCCGCTGCGGCACGCCGCTGGCCGAGATCGAGGCGCTGCTGGCCGAACGGCGCCAGATGCTGGCCTTCGAACCACCCCGCTACGGCGCCGCCTCCACCATCGGCGGCGTGGTGGCGGCAGCGTTGTCCGGCCCGCGCCGCGCCAGCGCCGGCGCCGTGCGCGATTTCGTGCTGGGCGCGGCCCTGATGGACGGGCACGGCGAATTGCTGTGCTTCGGCGGCCAGGTGATGAAGAACGTGGCCGGCTATGACGTCTCGCGCCTGCTGGCCGGCTCGCTCGGCACGCTGGGCCTGATCCTGGACGTGTCGCTCAAGGTGCTGCCGCAGCCCGTGTGCGAGGCCAGCGTGCGCTTCGAATTGTCGGAAATCGACGCGCTGCGCCGCCTCAATGAGTGGGGGGGGCAGCCGCTGCCCATCTCGGCCAGTTGTTGGCACGACGGCATCCTGTCGCTGCGCCTGTCCGGGGCCGAGGCGGCCGTGGCGGCCGCGCGGCGCAGGCTCGGTGGCCAGCCGGTGGACGATGATGGCGCGTTCTGGGCCAGCCTGCGCGACCAGCGCCACGCCTTCTTCGATGGCGGCGAGTTGTGGCGGCTGTCCGTGCCGCCCACGGCCAGCGCGCTGGTGCTGAAAGGCGAACAGTTGATCGAGTGGGGCGGCGCGCAGCGCTGGCTGCGCGTGGCCGGCGGCGACGCGGCCAGCATCCGCCGCACGGTGGCGGCCGTGGGCGGGCACGCCACGCTGTTCCGCGGCGGCGACCGGAAGGCGGGTGTGTTCCAGCCGCTGGCGCCGGCCGTGGCGGCCATTCACCAGCGCCTCAAGGCCAGCTTCGACCCGGCCGGCATCTTCAACCCCGGCCGCATGTACTGATGGAGCACCATGCAAACTGATCTCGCCGATTTCATCAAGAACACCCGCGACGGCGAGGAAGCCGACGCCATCCTGCGCGCCTGCGTGCACTGCGGCTTTTGCACGGCCACCTGTCCCACCTACCAGTTGCTGGGCGATGAACTGGACGGGCCGCGCGGGCGCATCTACCTGATCAAGCAGGTGCTGGAAGGGGCGCCCGTCACGGCCAAGACCCAGAGCCACCTGGACCGCTGCCTGACGTGCCGCAACTGCGAATCGACCTGCCCGTCCGGCGTCAAGTACGGCCGGCTGGTCGACATCGGCCGCAAGGTGGTGGAGCAGCGCGTGCAGCGCCCGCTGGCCGAGCGCTTCAAGCGCGCCGTGCTCAAGGAAGCGCTGCCGCGCAGCTGGGTGTTCACCCCGGCGCTCAAGGCGGGCCAGTTGCTGCGGCCCTTGCTGTCCAAGCCTTTGCAGGACAAGATTCCGCATGCGCACGGCGCCGGCCAGCGTCCCGCCCGCACGCACGCGCGCAAGATGCTGGTGCTGGAAGGCTGTACGCAGCCGGGCATGGCGCCCAACATCAACAGCGCCACGGCGCGCGTGCTGGACGCGCTGGGCGTGCAGTTGCTGAGCGCCCCCAGGGCAGGCTGCTGCGGCGCGCTGCGCTACCATCTGAACGACCAGGACGGCGGCCTGGACGACATGCGCCGCAACATCGACGCCTGGTGGCCCTACGTGGAAGGCACGGACGGCGCGCCGCGCGTGGAAGCGATCGTGATGACGGCGTCCGGCTGCGGCGCCACCGTCAAGGAATATGGCCACCTGCTGGCGCACGATGCGGTGTATGCGGCCAAGGCCGAACGCATCTCGGCGTTGACGCGCGATCTGAGCGAGGTGATGCCGGAATTCGAGGAGGAACTGGGACGCCGGCTGCGCGGCAGGATCAGTGAGCGGGTGGCCTACCATCCACCGTGCACGCTGCAGCATGGCCAGCAGATCCGCGGCAAGGTGGAAGGCGTGCTGCGCGCCGCTGGCGTGGATGTGAAGCTGTGTGCCGACAGCCATTTGTGCTGCGGTTCGGCCGGCACCTACTCGCTGCTGCAGCCGGAACTGTCGCTGCAGCTGCGTGACCGCAAGCTGGCCAACCTGGCCGCGACGGAAGCGCAAGTGATTGTGTCGGCCAACGTGGGCTGCCAGGCCCACCTGCAATCGGGCACGCAAACGCCGGTGCAGCACTGGATCGAACTGATCGACCGGGCGCTGGCTTCCTAACGCGCCGGCGCTGCTTTATTCGACTTCCTTGAGCACTTTTTCGACCGTCGCCAGGCGGGATTTCAGGTCCGTCAGCGTGGCATCCATGGACGTTAGCCGGCGCGCCGTTTCCGCTTGCGCGGCGGCCGCCTGCTCGGCGATCTGGCGGTAGGCGTTGTCGTTGGCCAGCCGTGCCTTGGCCTGCTGGATGGCGGCATAGTAGCGCATGGCGAACACCGCCAGGACGGTGATCAGCGGCAGGATGATCGTAATCAGGAACACACTTTCAGACATGATGGCCTCTATGTTTCGGTATTGTTGGTCAGGGACTGCGCGGCCTGGGCGATGGCGGCCGGGGTAAGTTCGATGTCGAATGGCGCCGCTTCGAAAAATTTGAGCGCCTTGCCGTCCGGGGACAGTTCCAGCTGGCTCGTCACCAGCCCCGCATCCTCCAGTTTTTGCAGGTGCAGGTGCAACAGCGGGCGGCTGATGCCCAGCTCCCGCGCCAGCTGGCTGACGTAGTTGCGCCCGCCCGATTCCAGCGTGGCGATGATGCGCAGCCGGTGCGGGTTGGCCAGCGCCGACAGCATGGCCAGCAGCCGGTCTCCGTCAAGTGGTAATGTTTTCGTTTTCACGTGTAAAGAATATCTTACACATCGGGATATGGCAAGCGAATCCGCCATGGCGCGGCGCTGGACCGAAATTGGCAAAATTAGGGACGGACCCCAATTAGCGCTGGCGCTAATTGGGGTCCGTCCCTAATTTTGCCAATTCTGGCCTTGCACCGCGGGCTAAGTCAGCGGCTCTTGAAGATCGGGCAGAAGGCCGGATTGCCCGTCACGCTGGGACCGGGCGTACCGTCCGGCTTGAGTTCCTTGAGCCAGCCATCCGGATGGGCGGGTGTCGGCCGCTTGCCGCAGTTGGTGTGCACCCAGTGGATGCCCACGCCTTTGGTATAAAGCTGGCCGCACACGCCGATCCTGTCATTCACGTGAATCGCGTTCAATGGCGCGGGAATGCCGCTCTGGTTGCGGTCGAAGCCGGGCACGAACACATTGTCGATGGCCACGTCGTAGATGCGGCCATCCTGGTCCGCCTTCATGGTCAGGTGCGTGTGCGACAGCTCCACGCCCTTGCGGTATTGGCCGTGGGCGAACGCGGGGCCGCGCACCACCACGCCGGTGCGGTAGGAACCGGCGGCGGCGCTGCAGTCGGTGGCCTCGTCGGCGAGGGCGCTGGTGGCGCTGGTGATCATCAGCAGGCAAGCTGCCAGCAGGTTGTGCTTCATGTCGTACTCCATGTGTTGTTGAATTCAGCCCGGCGCGAACAGCGGGAATTGGGCGCCGCCTTCGGCATCGGCGCCGCGCAATGTGACGATCGGCGGCAGCTGCGCGGCGGCCTGCCAGAGCGGGGCGCTGTCGAACGCGGCCACCCAGGCCAGCACCTCGTCGGCCGGCATGGGACGGGCGATGCCGTAGCCCTGGGCCAGGTCGCAACCCAGGCGCATCAACATGGCCCCGTGTTCGACCGTCTCCACGCCCTCGGCGATGATGCGCATGCCGAACGAGCGCGCCAGGTTGATGATGGCGCTCACCAGGTGCAGGTCTTCCGGGTCCACCAGCATGGCGCGCACGAAGCTCTGGTCGATCTTGAGCGTGTCCGCCGGCAGGCGCTTGAGGTAGGACAGCGACGAATAGCCGGTGCCGAAATCGTCGAGTGCGAAGCTGATGCCTTGCCGCTGGCAGGCCTGCATGACGGTGCGCACGTGGGCCACGTCCGACAAGGCCGACGATTCGAGGATTTCCAGTTCCAGCATGGCCGGTGGCACGTCCGGGAATTCGGCCAGGATGGCGCCCAGGCGTTCGACGAAATCGGCGCGCTGGAAGTGGCGGGCCGCGATGTTGACGCTCACTACCCAGTGCGGCGCTTGCGTGCGCCAGGCCTGCAACTGGCGCAGCGCCTCGCGCAGCACCCATTCGCCGATGTCGACGATGATGTCGCTGTGCTCGACGATGGGCAGGAACTCCATCGGCCCCACCATGCCGCGCACCGGGTGCTGCCAGCGCAGCAGCGCCTCCATGCCGATGATGCGGCCCGAGCGCATGTCCAGCTTGGGCTGGTAGTGCAGCCGCAACTGGCCGGCGCGCAGCGCGGCCCGTACTTCCGTGCGGCGGTTGTGGTGGGTGCGCACCTGCTCGTCCAGGTCGGCGTCGAAGAAGTGGTAGCGCTTGCGGCCCGTCAGCTTGGCCTGGTACAGCGCCTGGTCGGCATGGCGCAGTAGCTGATCGGCGCTCGCTTCGTTGCCCGTGTAGATGGCCACGCCCACGCTGGCCGACATCTTCACCACTTCGCCTTCGCACAGGTAGTCGCGCTCGAGCGCCGCCAGCAGCCGTTGCAGCAGCGCGGCGATGGTGCCGCGCTCGCCCAGCGCCGGCAGCAGCAATACGAATTCGTCGCCGCCCAGGCGTGCCACGTACTGGCGCTGCTCGGCCAGTTGGTGCAGGCGGCTGGCCACTTGCCTGAGCAGGGCGTCGCCGACGGCCTGGCCCAGGCTGTCGTTGACGTGCTGGAAGTGGTCGAGGTCGAACAGGCACACGGCCAGCTGGTACTGGTTTTCGCGGGCGCGCGCGAGCTCGTGTTCGAAGCGGGCCGCCAGCGCGCTGCGGTTGGGCAGGCCGGTGAGCACGTCGTGGTTGCTTTGCCACGACATCTGCTGGATCAGCTGGCGCCGCTCGCTCACGTCGCGGAACACCAGCACCATGCCGTGCACGGCGCCGCTGGCCGAGCGGATGGCGGCGGCCGTGTATTCGATGTTGGCCAGTTCGCCCGACGTATGGCGCAAGGCCTGGTTGAGCATCTTGACGGCGTCGCCGCCGGCGCAGATGGCGTCCGTGGCCTTGAGCAGCGTGTGCTGGCCGAAGTTATTGGCCAGCACGAACACCTGGTGCAGCTCCATGCCGCGCGCCTGTTCCTCGCTGCGTCCCGTGAGCGCCTGCGCCACGGCGTTGATGGTGGCGATGCGGCCGGCCGTGTCGGTGGTGATGACGGCGTCGCCAATCGACGCCAGCGTCACTTCGATGCGTTCCTTCTCCTCGCGCAGCTGTTGCTGGCTGCGCCGCAGCGTCTGCACCAGCGCGGCCACTTTCTCGGCCATGTTGTTGAAGGTGCGGGCCAGCGCGCGTGCCTCCAGCGTACCGCGCACGGGCATGCGCACGCCGTAGTCGCCATTCTGGAAGCGGTTGGTGGCCAGTTCCAGCCGGCGCAGCATGCGCTGGTTTAGGCACACGAGCAGGCCAAGCAGCGCGTAGATGATGGTGATGTTGATGGCCGAGATTACGGCTTGCTGGCGCACCGTGTGCCATACGGCGTTGCGCGGCGCGGTCGGCGAGAAGCGCAGCGCCAGCGTGGTGCGCGGGCCGATGGTCCGTTCCATGGCCAGCGCCGGCACCGTGTCCAGCGCGGCGAACCAGTCGGGATGGCGCACCGGCGCGGGCGCGGCGCGCAGCGCTTCCAGGTGGCCAGCGGGATAGTCGAGATGGACGTCGGCCACGTCTGCATTGAGCAGCAGGGCACCGGCCAGCGTGGCGTCGAGCGCGGCGCGGTCGCGCGCGGCCAGCGCCGGTTGCAGGGCCGTGCTCAGGTAGCTTTCCAGTTCGCGCGCCTGTTGCCGGTAGCGGGCGCCGGCCGCCTGCGATTCGCCGTCCACCAGCAGCGTGTAGCGCACGCCCGTGACGACGGCGATGATGACGAAGATCGGCAGGAACAGGCGGGAATAGCTTCCCATCCGCATCCAGCGCGACAGTAATTGGCGCAGCAACGGCATAAACGGTCGATGTGATCGGGCGAATGAATCCACCTTCATTATTACCGAAAAGTTAATCCGCCAGCATTTTATTTTGCCGTTTGTAAAGTTCGCGCCACGACAGGGGGGGACGGCCCGCACGCTCGCTAGCGCATTGCAAGCAAGGGCGGCGGCGAGCGCTATTCGGCCAGCAGTTTTTCGATGTCGGCGATCAGTTCTTCGGGCTTGGTGGCCGGCGCGTAGCGCTTGTAGACGGTGCCGTCCTTGCGCACCAGGAACTTGGTGAAGTTCCACTTGATGCCTTCCGTGCCCAGCAGGCCGGGCGCTTCCTTCTTGAGCTGCTTGAACAGCGGGTGGGCCTGGCTGCCGTTGACGTCCACCTTGGCGAACATGGGGAAGGTGACGCCGTAGTTCTTTTCGCAGAAGGCGCCGATCTCGTCGGCCGAACCCGGTTCCTGGGCGCCGAACTGGTTGCACGGGAAGCCCAGCACCACGGCGCCCTTGTCCTTGAATTGTTCGTACACGGCTTCCAGGCCCTGGTACTGGGGCGTGAAGCCGCACTTGCTGGCCGTGTTGACGATCAACAGCACCTGGCCCTTGTACTGGCCCAGGCTGACGGGCTTGCCGGACAGGGTGTCCGCTTCCAGGTCGAAAATGGTGTGCATCAGATGATCCCCAAATGTTCGGTGCCGGCCGACAGGTCGCGCGTCTTGGCGGCCTTGCCTTCCAGCTTGATGGCGAGCCGCAAGTCGTTCACGGAGTCGGCGTTGCGCAATGCGTCTTCGTAGGTGATCAGGTCGGCCTCGTGCAGGTCGAACAGCGACTGGTCGAACGTCTGCATGCCCAGTTCGCGCGACTTCTTCATCAGTTCCTTGATCTCATGCACCTGGCCCTTGAAGATCAGGTCCGAGATCAGCGGCGAATTGAGCATGATCTCGATCGCCACCACGCGGCCCTTGCTTTCCTTGCGCGGCACCAGGCGCTGCGAGATCATGCCCTTCAGGTTCAGCGAGAGGTCCATCAGCAGCTGCTGGCGGCGCTCCTCGGGGAAGAAGTTGATGATGCGGTCCAGCGCCTGGTTGGCGCTGTTGGCGTGCAGCGTGGCCAGGCACAAATGGCCCGTCTCGGCGAAGGCGATCGCGTGGTCCATGGTCTCGCGGTCGCGGATCTCGCCGATCTGGATCACGTCCGGCGCCTGGCGCAGCGTGTTTTTCAGCGCCACTTCCCAGTCGTCCGTGTCCACCCCCACTTCGCGCTGGGTGACGATGCAGTTCTTGTGCGGGTGGACATATTCGACCGGGTCTTCGATGGTGATGATGTGGCCGTAGCTGTTCTCGTTGCGGTAGCCCACCATGGCCGCCAGCGTGGTCGATTTGCCCGACCCGGTGGCGCCCACCATGATCACCAGGCCGCGCTTGGCCATCACGACTTCCTTCAGCACTTCCGGCAGGCCCAGGTCTTCGAGCTTAGGGATCTCGCTGGTGATGGTCCGCAGCACCATGCCCACGGAGCTCATTTGCACGAAGGCCGAGACGCGGAACCGTCCGAGGTCGCCGGGGCTGATGGCGAAGTTCGCTTCCTTGGTCAGCTCGAAACTGGCGGTCTGCTTGTCGTTCATGATCGAGCGCGCCAGATCGGCCGTGTGGGCGGCCGTCAGGGCCTGGGCCGAGACGGGCGTCATCTTGCCGTCGATCTTGATGGCGGGCGGGAAGCCGGCCGTGATGAACAAGTCCGAGCCCTTCTTGCTGAGCATGAGGCGCAGCAGGTCGAACATGAATTTGGATGCCTGGTCGCGTTCCATGGTGGGCTCCTGATTGTTTTGGGGCGGGGTCAGGTCCGGCAATCGGACATGGGCGTCGCCCATGTCCGATTGCCGGACCTGACCCCGGCGTTCGATGTTCAGCCGGGGAAGTTGTCCGGCGTCTTGGCGGCCGAACGGGCGGCGGCCGACGAGATCACGTTGCGCCGCACCAGGTCCGTCAGGGTCTGGTCCAGCGTCTGCATGCCCATGTTGCTGCCGGTCTGGATGGCCGAATACATCTGCGCGATCTTGGCTTCGCGGATCAGGTTGCGGATGGCCGGCGTGGCCACCATGATCTCGTGCGCGGCCACGCGGCCGGAGCCGTCCTTGGTCTTGAGCAGCGTCTGCGAGATCACGGCCTGCAGCGATTCGGACAGCATGGCGCGCACCATCTCCTTCTCATCGGCCGGGAACACGTCGACGATACGGTCGATGGTCTTGGCGGCCGACGAGGTGTGCAGCGTGCCGAACACCAGGTGGCCCGTCTCGGCGGCCGACAGGGCCAGGCGGATGGTTTCCAGGTCGCGCAATTCGCCCACCAGGATCACGTCCGGGTCTTCGCGCAGGGCCGAGCGCAGCGCGTTGTTGAACGACAGCGTGTGCGGTCCCACTTCGCGCTGGTTGATCAGGCACTTCTTCGATTCGTGCACGAATTCGATCGGGTCTTCGATGGTGAGGATGTGGCCATACTCGTTCTCGTTGACGTGGTTGACCATGGCCGCCAGCGTGGTCGATTTGCCGGAGCCGGTGGGCCCGGTCACCAGCACCAGGCCGCGCGGCTTGAGCGCCAGTTCGGCGAAGATCTTGGGACAGTTCAGTTCTTCCAGGCTCAGGATCTTGGACGGAATCGTGCGCAGCACGGCCGACGCGCCCCGTTCCTGGTTGTAGGCGTTGACACGGAAGCGCGCCAGGCCAGGGATGGCGAACGAGAAGTCGCATTCGAGCATTTCCTCGTAAGCCTTGCGCTGGCCGTCGTTCATGATGTCATAGATCATGCCGTGCACGTCCTTGTGCTCCAGCGGCGGCAGATTGATGCGCCGTACATCGCCGTGTACCCGTATCATGGGCGGCAAGCCGGCCGACAGGTGCAAGTCCGAGGCCTTGTTCTTGACCGAGAATGCCAGCAGTTCTGAAATGTCCATTTATAATCCCTGTGCCTGTTGTCGGGCGCGCGCCGGGACGGCTCACCGGCGCGGCGTTGTTCAGCCGAATTCTTAACCTGTCCGCATACCACTGTTTCCTCATTGATTATGTCCACAATCGCCCAGAACTTGCAAGCTATAGCCGGCACAATTATTTCCGCATTACAAGAAAGCGGCCGCCCGGCCGGCGCGGTCCAGTTGCTGGCGGTGTCCAAGACGTTCGGGCCGGAGGCGGTACTGGAAGCGGTGCGCGCCGGCCAGCTGGCGTTCGGTGAAAACTACCTGCAGGAAGCGCTCGACAAGATCGCCGCCGTGGCCGCCGGTGCGCCGGGCGCCGCGCTGGAATGGCACTTCATCGGCCCCATCCAGAGCAACAAGACCCGGCCCATCGCCGAACATTTCGACTGGGTGCACACGGTGGACCGGCTCAAGATCGCCCAACGCCTGTCGGAACAACGCCCGCCGGACAAGGGGCCGCTCAATATCTGCCTGCAGGTGAACATCAGCGGTGAAGCCAGCAAGAGCGGTGTCGCGCCTGAGGAAGTGGCCGCGCTGGCCGCGCAAGTGGCCACGCTGCCCAACCTGCGGCTGCGCGGCCTGATGGCCATCCCCGAGCCGGCCGCCGAGTACCAACAACAGCGGGCGCCGTTCGCCCAGCTGCGCGCGCTGTACGAGCAGCTGCGCGCTGGCGGCCTGGGGCTCGACACGCTGTCGATGGGCATGTCGGCCGACCTGCGGGCCGCCATCGTCGAAGGCGCCACCATCGTGCGCGTGGGCAGCGCCATTTTCGGATCACGCAACTACCACTAAAAACGAGAGATAGACATGAAGATTGCATTTATCGGCGGCGGCAACATGGCATCGGCCCTGATCGCGGGCCTGGCAGGCAAGCTGACGGCGGGCGCCAACATCCACGTGGTCGACCCCAACGGCGCCGCGCTGGAGCAGCTGCGCAGCAAGTTCGGCGTGACCACGGCCAGCGCCGCCGGCACCGAACTGGCGGGACGCGACGTGATCGTGCTGGCCGTCAAACCGCAAAGCATGCGTGAAGTGGCGGCCCAGTTGCTGCCGCTCTTGGACCAGACCACGCCGCCGCTGGTGCTGTCGATCGCGGCCGGCATCCGCGCCGCCGATTTGTCGCGCTGGCTGGGCGGCTACGGCGCCATCGTGCGCTGCATGCCCAACACGCCGGCCCTGATCGGGCAAGGCATCACGGGCATGGTGGCCACGGCCGGCGTGAGCGCGGCGCAGAAGGACGCGGCCGACGCCATCCTGAAGGCCGTGGGCCAGACCGTGTGGCTGGACGACGAAGCGCAGATCGATCCTGTGACGGCTGTTTCGGGCAGCGGCCCGGCCTACGTGTTCTACTTCATCGAGGCGATGCAGCAGGCAGCGGCGGAACTGGGCCTGAGCGCGGAGCAGGGCAAGCAACTGGCGCTGGCCACGTTCACGGGCGCGGCGCAACTGGCCGCGCAATCGGACGAGCCGGTGTCGCTGCTGCGCGAGCGTGTCACGTCCAAGGGCGGCACCACGTATGCGGCGTTGACCAGCATGGAAGCGAGCGGCGTCAAGGCCGCCATCGTCACGGCCGTGAAAGCGGCGGCCCAGCGCGGCAAGGAGCTCGGCGACGAACTGGGCGGCGCCGCCTGATTCCAGGCCGCGAAGTTAGGGACGACCCCAAGCAAAATCGGGGACGTAACACGGTTTTCCCGCATGGGAAAACCGTGTTACGTCCCCGATTTTGCTTGGGGTTAAGGCTGGTCGCAGCCGGGCGGCATGGCGGCGATCCAGGCGCGGATCAGGGCCACGCCTTCCGCGTGCACGGAGCCGCGTCCCAGCTCCGGCATCATCACCCCCGTCTCGGCCGAGGCGAGCCGGTACAGCATGATCGATTCGTCCGGCTTGCCCGGCATGATGCCGTATTGCCGGCCGCCCGTGCCGGCGCCGGCCGCCACCGGCGGTTTGCATAAGCCCAGGTGCAGGTTGGCCGGCGCGCCCATGTTCAGGTGCAGCGCCGTGGTGTTGGCCGCGCCCTTGTCGTTGTGGCAGTGGGCGCAGTTGATGTCGAGGTAGGCGCGGGCGCGCGCGTCCAGTGTCTGCTTGTCGTCGCGCCAGTTGGCGTTGCGCGGCGCGGCCTGCGGCGCGGGCGCGCCCGTCAGGTAGCCGATGCGGCTCAGGTAGGTGAGCTGGTTTTCCGTCACACCGTCATGCGTGTAGTCGCGATTCAAATGGCGCGCTTTCGGGCCGATGGGCTGGAACTGGCGCGTCTTCAGGTCGGCCACGTGGCACGAGGCGCACTGGTTCACATTGGGCACCACGTAGGTCAGCGGCTGGCGGCTGTGGTCTTCATGCAGCACGTCCAGCGGCACTTGCTGGCCGGTGCGGGCCAGCACGGCGTCGGTCTGCTCGGCATTCCACACGTAGGGCAGGGCGATCCAGCCCGTCTTGCGGCGCACCAGCAGCCGCGTTTCGATCAGCCGGACGTTGGCCAGGTCGAGACGCTCGCCACCGTTGCGGCTGCTGTCGTAGGTGGCCAGCACGGCGTCGGCCTTGCCCGGCTCGCGCGGATAGAAGAAGGTCTTGGAGATGATGGTGCCGACCGGGAAGTCGAATGCGGCGTCGGGCTGGTAGGCGGCGCTGGCGCCCTTGGGCATCCACAGCGTGCGCAGCTTCTGGGCGTAGTCGGTGAACAGCGGCGTGTTCAGATCATACGGAACGACGCCGGTGTTGAGCACGAGCCGGCCGCCATCGGCCGCCATCAAATGCCAGTCGCTCAGTTTGGGGGGATTGCCGTCCGTGATGAATTCGACGGGCGGCTGGCCGCGCGTGCAGGCCGTCAGGGCCAGCGCGCACAGGGCCAGGGCGGCCGCCCGCCATGGGCGGCCAAGTGGGGCGGACATCATGGGTGATTACCTGCTTGCTTGGGTTCAGGTGGCCGACAGTTGCGGGATGGTCACCGGCGGCAGCTTGGCCAGCTGGCAGCGGTAGGGCGCCGTGTCCTTGTTCGGGTTCTGGTATTTGTGCGGGCCGTCGGCGTTGAGCACGTCCACGCCGTCCTGGATGCAGATGCGCGCCTCGGCCGGCAGCTTGCCATTCACCAGGAGCCTGGTGTCCACGTAGCCGTCCCACAGCACGTCGGGCAAATGGCCCGTCAAGCCGTACATGGCCAGCTTCAAGGCTTTCAGGTCCAGGCCGTCGGGCGAATCGCCGCCGCCCTTGAAGCGGTTGCCGTACACGAAGATGGCCTTGGGATAGGGATCGTAGCCGGCCGCCACGCCTTTCTCCGTGTAGTAGCCAGTCGAGTGGTAGCTGGAGATGATGACGTTGGCGGTCTGGTTGTCCGTGATGTCGTTGTCGAAGATCTCGACCTTGGAGTTGGAGTTGATCACCACGCCCGAGCCGGCCGGCACGCTGGCCACGGCCGTGCCGCGCGCGGCGAAGTTGCCCAGGTTGTTCTTGTCGACTTTGTTGTGGAACACGCGCGTGGCGTAGCCGGCCTGCGACAGGTTGGGCATGTTGAACACGAGGATGCCGCCGGTGTTGTTGGTGGCCACGTTGTCATACACGTCGGCGTTGACGGTGTTTTCGATCTCGATGCCGGCCACGTTCTGCTCGGCGCGCGAGCGGCGCACCACCACGTCGTGCGACTGGCCGACGTAGATGCCGGCGTCGGAGGCGGCGATGGCCACGCAATCCTCGATCAGCACGTTCTTCGTCTTGACCGGGTAGATGCCGTAGGCGCCGTTGCTGACCTTGGAGCCGCCCGTCCATTGCACCTTGACCTTGCGGATCGTGATGTGGTCGCCGTCGTTGATCTTCAGGCCGTCGCCTTTGCTGTCCTCGATGGTCAGGCCTTCGATGGTGAAGTCGCTGGCGTACACCAGCATGCCTTCCGGCCCCGTCACCTGGCCCTTGAACGAGAGCACGGTCTGGTCCATGCCGGCGCCGCGCACGGTGACGCCGTTGGCGCGCAGCGTGAGGCCGCTGTTCAGGTGGTAGTGGCCGGCCGGGATGGTGATGACGTCGCCCGGCTTGGCGTCCAGCAACTGCTCCTGCAAGTGCTGCTGGAACGTGGCGTCGGCGCTGGCGCCGGCCGGGGTATCGGCCGTTTTGCCGCATGACGTCAACAGGCAAACGGAACCGCAAAGCGCGAGCGCGCCCAGTGCCTTGTGCATGAAACTGTCCCCTTGTTTTTTTATTGGTGTGCAGTGTATGGCTCAGGAAGTATAGCCGTGGCCTGGCACTTTGTAATGCGCATTTTGGACATTCGTCCTGTTTTGTTGCGGCGGCGACACCGGCCCGCTGGTCGATAGTATGATGGCGGCTACACAACAATCGGGAGCCAACATGGCCAATCGCAGAA
Organism: Rugamonas fusca; assembly: GCF_014042365.1. Taxonomy (GTDB): domain Bacteria; phylum Pseudomonadota; class Gammaproteobacteria; order Burkholderiales; family Burkholderiaceae_D; genus Rugamonas; species Rugamonas fusca. Next base: position 77,586 of record NZ_JACEZS010000007.1, on the reverse strand, counting down.
TCTTCATCATGCAGGCCGTGGCGGGCCTGGCTGCCGCCGGCCTGGGCCGGCTGGCCATGGCCGACGAACGCACGCTGCTGCGCGAGGACGACCCCAAGGCGCTGGAGTTCGGCTATGTGGCCGAGACGGCCCGCGTGGACCAGGCCAAATACCCCGAACACCAGCCCGACCAGCAATGTTCCAAATGCCAGATCTACGAGGACGGCCCGGATGGCAAAGGTGGTTGTCCGCTGTTCCCCGGCAAGCTGGTGCTGGCTGGCGGCTGGTGCAGCGCGTTTAGCTGACCCGCTTAATTGCTTTTGTCGTCACCGAGGTATTTCTGGTAGATGGCGTTGTAGCGCCCCGTTTCCTTCAAGTGCTTGAGGCCGGCGTTGAAGTCGTCGCGCACGTGGCTGTCGCGGAACACGGGACGGTAATCCATGGGGTTAAGCTTGACGAAGCTGTGTTCCTGGATCGGCTTGAGCGGCACGCCGTGCTCGCGCTTGAGCTGCAACGTAAAGTACTTGAAGATGTTGCGGTCGCTGAGCACCAGGTCATAGCGGCCCTTGTCGAGCGTGAGCACCTGCAGCGCCTGGTCGTTCTGCTCGAAGTACAGGCCCGCGTCCTTGACCGGCCCCAGCCAGGCTGGATAGCGCTTGGCGGCGCCGGCGAAGGCGATCACGCGCAGGCCCCGCAAGTCCTGCGGCGTGTGGATCACCAGGTGACGATCCTTGAGGCTGATGAATACGTTGTCATACAGGACGGCCGGGTCGCCATAGTTGCCGCCGGCGGCCGTCAGGTCCTCGCCCAGGTCCGTCATGGCCGCGTCCACCATCCTCCCCTTGAACGCGACGGGCACGCGGGCGAACGGGAAATACTGGGGCTTGAGCACATGGCCGCGGTAGGCCAGCGCCTCGCCGATCACTTCCAGCTCGATGCCGGAATTCGTTTCAGGAAAACAGAACGGGGGGATTTTCTCGCCGAACGCCATCCTCACTTCCGCCGCCCGGGCGGGGATCAGGGCGGCGCAGGCCGCCAACACGGCGAGCAGACGATAGGGCAAGCGAAGCGACATGACGGTCCGGGTCGGGAAGTGGCGCGGTGGCAACCGCACAGTACGGCATCATTATGGCATGGTGGCGCGGCGCCGGGAATTTGGCTATGCTAGGTCCAGCCCGGCCACTGGCCCGATGACCCTCCCCACCTCGCAAGGGAATGACGATGACGATGCGGAAGTTGTTGCTGGCCGCCGCCTGCTGCCTGGCCCTGCCGGCCGGCGCGGGCAGGGCCGAACCCGTGCCTGCCCGCACCTACACGGTCGGTGTAGAGAACCTGCAATATTTTCCCCTGCATAGCACGGACGCCCACAACAACTACACGGGCTACGCGCGCGACGTACTGGACGCGTTCGCACGCCAGCAAGGCTATACCTTCCGTTACGTGCCGCTGCCCATCAACCGGCTGTATGCGGCGTTCCTGAAGGAACAAATCTTGGACTTCAAGTATCCGGACCACCCGAAATGGCGCGAGGAGTTGCGCGGTTCGCTCAAGGTCAGCTACAGCGATGTGGTGGTGACGTCGGAGGAAGGGGCGGTGGTGCTGCCGCAGAACAAGGGGCGGCCCTTGAGCGCCATCCATTCCCTGGGAACAGTGCTGGGCTTCACGCCCTGGCCCTACCAGTCTGCCATCGACAGCAAGGCCATCGCCGTGACCACCAGCAGCCGATTCGACGGCTTGCTGCGCCGCGCGCTGGCTGGCCAGCTCGACGCCGTGTATGTCAACGTGGACGTGGCCAATTATTTGCTGGAGAACGAATTGAAGGCGCCCGGCGGCCTGCAGTTCGATCCCGCCCTGCCGCATGCGCGCAGCGATTTTCGGCTCTCGAGTTTGCGGCACGAGGAGGTGGTGGCGCAGTTCAGCCAGTTCCTGCAGCGCGAACGGCCGTTATTGCAGCAATTGCGCGCCAAGTACAAGCTGGCTGAGCTGCGCCCGCCCGAGCCGGGCAACCGCTGAGTTGCGGCGCCGCGGCGCGGCCAGCCAGCGCAAGGCGTGGCCGGCGGCCGATGGCGGTGCGGTGGATGGGAAGCGCTGCTCAGGCAGGCCAGCTCAGCGGCGCGCCAGCAGCAGGCCGGCGATCACGCCCACGGCCGCACCCAGGCCCACGGCTTGCCATGCGTGGCCCTTGACGTAGCCGTTGGCCGACTGGGCCGCCAGCTTGCCGCGCGCGGCCATGCTGTCTTGCAGGCGCAGCAAGTCCGACTTGGCCGTGCGCAGTGTGTCATCGAAGCGGGCTTGCGCTTCGCCGGCGTTGTGGGCCGCGTTGCGCTTGGCTTCCTTGAGCCAGCTCTCGGCGTCGCCGATCACCTGCTTCAAGTCATTCATCAGTTTTTCGCGCGCCTCGTGGCTGGCGGCCTGGCTTTGGCCCATGCTGCCGTGCACAGCGCCATTTCCTTGTTGCACAGTCTGTTCCATGATGTTCACTCCCTGGTAAGGTGGATTACTACATCGTGAAATGCCCAGTGTATAAGTTGCTGCGCCAGCGGCGCTGTGCGCCAGATCAAGCGGGTGTGGAACGCGCGGAATGTGTTGCTTAGCGCAGCGCGTAATCCAGGGCCACGCCGGCGAACACCGCCGCGCCCAGCCAGTTGTTGTGGCGGAACGCATAGAAGCAGGCGTCGCGCTCACGGCCCCGAATCAAGGTGTAATGGTACGCCGCTATGGCGGCCGCTGCCAGCAGTCCCGTAACGAACCAGGCACGCAGGCCCAGCAGCCAGCCACAGGCCAGCAGCAGCGTCAGGTTGGCGCCGTAGCAGAACATGACGGCGGCCACGTCGTGGCGGCCGAAGGTGATGGCGGAAGTCTTGATGCCGATCTTCAAGTCGTCGTCGCGGTCCACCATGGCGTATTCCGTGTCGTAGGCCAGGGCCCAGAACACGTTGGCCACCAGCATCACCCAGGCCAGCGGCGGCACCGTGCCCTGCACGGCGGCGAAGGCCATCGGGATGCCGAAGCCGAACGCGATGCCCAGGTAAGCCTGGGGCAGCGCGAAGAAGCGCTTGAAGTAGGGGTAGGTGGCGGCGATGATGACGGCGGCCACCGACAGTTGCTTGGTCAGCGCGTTGAGCGGCAGGATCAGGCCGAACGACAGCACGGCCAGCACGGCGGCGATGGCCAGCGCTTCCTTGCCGCTGACCTTGCCGCTGGTGATGGGGCGCTGGGCCGTGCGCTTGACGTGCTTGTCGAAATCCTGGTCGGCGTAATCGTTGACGGCGCAGCCGGCCGACCGCATCAGCAGCGTGCCCAGCGAGAAGATAACCACCAGCTTCCAGTCCGGCTTGCCGCCCGAGGCCAGCCACAGCGCGCTCAGCGTGGGCCACAGCAGCAGCAGGGTGCCGATCGGTTTGTCGAGGCGCAGCAGGCGCGCGTACAGCTCCAGCTTGTTCATGGGGACGTTCCGTTGCAGGGCAAAACGCGATTATCGCAAATCCTGGAGCGTCGCGTCAGGGGCGGGGGGCTGGCTCCCGGTGGGCCTCAGTGGGCGTCCATCGGCAGCGGGGTGACGCCGGGCAGGTGGCATTGCGCCACGGCGGCGCAGATGGCGTCGATGGCGGCCTTGCGGGTGAAGCTTTTGCGCCACACGATCACCACCCGGCGCGACGGTTCGGGCTGGGTGAAGCGGCGGAAGCGCAGCATGCCATCCTCGCTGTCCATGTCCGGCACGGAGGCGCGCGGCAGCACCGTCAGGCCGATGCCGGAGGCCACCATGTGGCGGATGGTGTCGAGCGACGAACCTTCAAACGTGCGCTGCATGCCGTTGCCGGGCGAGGAGAAGCGCGCCATCTCGGGGCACACTTCCAGCACCTGGTCGCGGAAGCAGTGGCCGTTGCCCAGCAGCAGCATGTTTTCCGTCTTCAAATCCTCGGCCGCGATGGCCGCACGCCGCGCCCACGGGTGCTGGGGCGGCATGGCGACCACGAACGGTTCGTCGTACAGCGCTTGCACGGCCATGCCATGTTCAGGCAGCGGCAAGGCCATGATGGCCGCGTCCAGTTCGCCCTGGCGCAGCATTTCGAGCAATTTGACGGTGAAATTTTCCTGCAGGATCAAGGGCATCTGCGGCACGTTGGCGATCATGGCTTTCACCAGCGGCGGCAGCAAATAGGGACCGATGGTGTAGATCACGCCGAGGCGCAGGGGGCCGGCCAGCGGGTCCTTGTTCTGCTTGGCCAGTTCCTTGATGGCGGCCGTCTGTTCCAGCACGCGCTCGGCCTGGGCCACGATCTGCGCGCCCAGCGGGGTGACGGAGATTTCCGCGCCGCCCCGTTCAAACAATACGACACCGAGCTCGTCTTCGAGCTTCTTGATTGCTACCGAGAGCGTTGGCTGGGCCACATAGCACGCTTCGGCCGCGTGGCCGAAGTGTTTCGCTCGTGCAACAGCAACGATATATTTCAGTTCGGTCAGTGTCATAAAGGTATTTGAACACAGGCATTACGGGGACGCAATGATATAAAGAGGCCAATGTCAAGCGGTGTGTCATTGATGAAAAAGCGGCGGCGCCAGGCGCCGTCGATATAATGGCGCGGTATGGCCGTGGTGCTGGCCGTGTCGCGCTAACGATAGATTGAAAGGTTCGCATGTCCTCCACTTTTGGCCCCGATGAAGCGCGGGATTATCTGCACAAGCTGCTCAAGGTGATGCACCACACGGGCGGCTCGGATTTGTTCATTTCCGCCGACTTCCCGCCCAGCATGAAATCGCAGGGCGCCATGAAGGCGCTCAGCCAGCAAAAGCTGAGCGGCCCGATCACGCGCGCGCTGGCCCTGTCCATCATGAACGACAAGCAGCGCGCCGAGTTCGAGGCCGAGATGGAATGCAATTTCGCCATCTCGCTGCCCGACGTGTGCCGCTTCCGCGTCAACGTGTTCGTGCAGCAGCAGAACGTGGCCATGGTGATCCGCACCATCGCCTCCGAGATTCCCACCTTCGAAAAGCTGGACCTGCCCGAGATCCTGAAAGAAGTCATCATGACCAAGCGCGGGCTGGTGCTGGTGGTGGGCGGCACGGGGTCGGGCAAGTCGACCACGCTGGCGGCCATGATCGATTACCGCAACGCCAATTCGGCCGGCCACATCATCACGGTGGAAGACCCGGTCGAGTATGTGCACAAGAACAAGGGCTGCCTGATCACCCACCGCGAAGTGGGGGTGGATACGCTGTCCTGGCACAACGCGCTCAAGAACACCTTGCGCCAGGCGCCCGACGTGATCCTGATCGGCGAGATCCGCGACACGGAAACCATGGAACACGCGATCGCGTTCGCCGAGACGGGCCACCTGTGCCTGGGCACGCTGCACGCGAACAACTCCAACCAGACCATGGACCGCATCATTAACTTCTTCCCCGAGGAGCGGCGCAACCAGTTGCTGATGGACTTGTCGTCCAACCTGCGCGCCATCGTCTCGCAGCGGCTGGTGCGCACCGAGGATGGCAAGGGCCGCAAGGCGGCCATCGAAATCCTGCTCAACACGCCGACCATCGCCGAGATGATCTTCAAGGGCAATTTCCAGTCGATCAAGGAAATCATGCACAAGTCGCGCGAGCTGGGCATGTGCACCTTCGACCAGGCCCTGTATGAACTTTATAATAAGGGTTACATCGGCTACGACGAAGCGATCCGCAACGCCGATTCGGCCAATGGCCTGCGGCTGCAGATCAAGCTGCGCGGCGACCGCCACGGCGCGACTGCGGGCTCGTCCGCTGGCGAGCTCAGCATGCAGATCGATGACGAGGAAGAAGACGAATAAACCCTGGCCCCGGCCGCATCACTGAACGAAAAACCGCCATGCCCGTTTTTGAGAACAAGATTTGCACCCGTGAACAACTGGCCGCGCGCGTGGCCGCGCTGCCCAAGCCCGTCGTATTGACCAATGGCGTGTTCGACATCCTGCACCGTGGCCACGTGACCTACCTGGCGCAGGCGCGCGCGCTGGGCGCCGCGCTGGTGGTGGCGGCCAACACGGACGCCTCCGTCAAGCGGCTGGGCAAGGGCGACGACCGTCCGCTCAACAGCTGCGCCGACCGCATGGCCGTGCTGGCCGCGCTGGAATCGGTCAGCCTGGTGGTCGATTTCGACGAGGATACGGCGCTGCAGGTGGTGCTGGAAGCGCGTCCGGACATCTACGCCAAGGGCGGCGACTATGACATGCGGGCCATCCCGGAAGGGCAGGCCGTGCTGGCCTACGGTGGCCAGGCCATCGCCATCGACTTTGAACATGACCGCTCGACCACCAAGCTGCTGAACAAGGTGCGGCAGGGATGAAGCCGCCCTCGTCGCCACACGGCACCCAGGCGTGGCTGTCGACCGTGCGCGCCTACAATCTGTGCGAGGCGGTGGTCAGCAAGCGGCTGGCCGAGATCCACCTGCGGGTGGGCGACCTGGAAGTGCTGGCCACGCTGGCCACGCGGCCCGGCCTGAGCCAGCGCGAGCTGGCCGCGCGCTGCTTCATTACCAAGAGCGGCGTGAGCATGTTGCTGTCGCAGATGGAGGAGCGCGGCCTCGTCACGCGCGATATGGACGCGGACGACGCCCGCACCAAGCGCCTGACCTTGACGGCGGCCGGCATGGCGCTGGCGCAGCAAGCCATGAAGATCCAGGCCGAGGTGGTGCACGCCATGGTGGCCGGGTCGTCGGAGGCGGAGCTGGCCACGATACACCGCGTGATGGAGCGCGTCTCCTCCCAGCTGGAAGCGCTGCTGTAATCGGCGTTTGATTCAGGCGTGGCCATCGCGGCGCGCCTGCAAGGCCGCGATCACGACCTCGGGCGCCACCACGCCCTGCTTGCCCAATAACAGCCCCTTCGACGTGCCCTCGGCGATCAGCTTGTCGCCGATGGTGAAGCGGTGCGTCATGAAGAAGTGCCGTTCATCCCAATGGGTCAGTTCCAGGCTGGCCTTGAAGCGGCGGAACAGACCCAATTGCTTGCGGTAGTTCATCGTGTGCTCGGTGATCACGGGCATCCAGCCATGCTTGAGCATGAGCTTGGCCAGGCCGGAGCGGATGAACAGGTCGACCCGGTTCAGGTCGCACAACGTCAGGTAGCGGCCGTTGTTGACATGCAGGTTGAGGTCCAGGTCGTTGGGCATGGTCATCAGCGCCAGTTCGCTGGTGGCCGGGCCCACGGGCAGGCGCGGGCGGAACAGGGTGGTGATCAGCACATAGAACAGGCGAACGAACAGATTCATGGCGGGACTCCCGATAATGGTTCAACTTTGAACATTATAGTTCAAAGTTGAACTTCATTGCCGGCGTGCTCGAAAAATGGTTCTTGCCGCTGCTACAGCGTGGATGCCAGCAATGCCAGCACCGGCTTGCGGTAGCGCCGGCTGATGCGCAAGCGCTGGGCACATTGCAGGACGACTTCATACTCGCCGTCTTCACGGATGCCCAGCGAGGCGATGCGGTCCAGATTGACGATGGTGGAGCGGTGTATGCGGACGAAGCCATGCGCCGCCAACAACAGGTCCAGGTCGGCCAGGCTGCGGCGCAGCAGATGCGTGCGGCTTCCCACATGCAGCGTGGCGTAATAATCGCTGGCCTCGACCCAGTCGACATCGCCGAACTTCACCACCTCCAGCGTGTTGCCGTTCTTGATGATGAAGCGCCGGGTTTCACCGGATATGCGCAGGCGTTCCTTTGCGCGCGCCAGGACACGTTCAAAGCGCTGGTCATCGAACGGCTTTAACAGGTAATCCAAAGCGCCCACTTCAAAGGCGCGCAGGGCGAATTGATGGTGGGCGGTGACGAACACGATCGCGAACGCTGGCGCCGGGCCGAGGCGTTCCAGCAGTTCGAAGCCATCGCATTCCGGCATTTCCACGTCAAGGAACACCAGATCGGGTGTCGCGCTGGCGATGGCCGCGATCGCCTCGTCGGCCGAGCCGCATTGCCCCACCACGATCATGCCCGGATCGCGCGCCAGCAAGGCGGCGATATTGCGGCGCGCGAGCGGCTCATCGTCGACGATCAGGGCGCGCAATGGCGGCGGTTTGGCATTCATGCGGGCAGGCGATAGGGCAGGGTGATGGTCGCCAGCACGCCATCGCGCCCATGGTTTTGCAGCGTCAGGGCCGACGCCTCGCCAAACAGGGCCAGTAGCCGCTGCCGGGTGTTGGACAGGCCAACGCGCTCCTGTGGCTGCGCCGGTAATGGCGGGCCATCGTTGGCGACCCGCAACGTCAGCGTGGCGCCATCGCAGGCGGCGGACACGCGCACTTCACCACCGCGGGCGCGCTTGGCGATGCCGTGCTTGATGGCGTTTTCCACCAGCGCCTGGGCGATGAAATCGGGCACCTGGGCCCGCATCAGTTCAGCGGGAACGTCGATCTGGTAGCGCAGCCGTTCGGCGAAACGCATGCGCTGGATGTCCAGGTATTTGCGCAGAAAGTCGATCTCCTCCTCCATGCTGACGAACTGGCGCTGCGAGCGGTCTGTCACGCGACGCAGCAAATCACCGAGCGCCGCGATGGCCGTGATCGCCTCCTGGTCCTTTTGTTCGCGGATCAATGCCGTGACGGCGTTGAGCGCATTGAAGATGAAATGCGGTTCCAGCTGGAGGCGCAGCGAGGCCAGTTGCGCCCGCGCCAGCAATTCGGCCAGTCGCGCGCTGGCGGCGCGCTGATGCCAGAGCCGGTTGTGGGCGGCAAGCGTCATGCTGAGCGCGGCGATGGCGCCATACAGCAGCACATCGACCACCACCGTGCCGAGGAATTTTCCCTTCCACAGGGGCGCGAAGGCGCCCGGGCCGGCCGCGTAGGCGTAGGGGTTGGTCGCGTGCTCGAGCAATGCCGCCCATGTGGCCCAGGCCAGGCCGACGGCCAGGCAGGTGGCGCCATGCACGCACCAGGACAGGAGCTTGCTGGACGGCAGGGGTAAGCGTCCCAGCAAGCCCAGGATGACCGGCGTCAGCACCGCCCACGGCGCCCAGGACGCCGCCGTCACGAGAAACAGCGTCAACCAGGCGTGATGCATGCCCATGGCGCGCATCGACACCACGGTCTGGGTCGCATCGAACAAGGCCAGCGCCAGCCAGCCGCCGGCCACATAGCGCCACGCGCTGCGCGTTGGATAAGTGCTTGTTTTCATGCCGTCATCATAGGGGAAAACATTGCACTAAGCGAAAGTTTGCAGCCAATGCACGAAAGTGTGCAGCCAGGCGCCTCGTGCCGGCGCCATCGCGATGGGACACTGGCTTTCCCGTCACCAGCCGGTGCGCTTATCCAAGGAACAGCATGATGAACAGACGTGATCTTTTTCTTTTGTCGACGGCGATGGGGCTGGCGGCGGCATTGCCCAGGATGGCCCATGCCAGGCCCCAGCGTCCGGCGCCCGCGCCGCTGCCACTGCCGGCCGAAGGCAGCATTGCGGTGGCGTTTGTGTTGTCGGACGATGCCGTCGTCATTGATTTTGCCGGGCCGTGGGAGGTGTTTGAAAACGTCAGCCTGCCAGGGCGCAAGGGGGCGCCCGTGTTCCAGCTCTATACCGTGGCTGAAACGAGGGCGCCGATCAAGGCGACTGGCGGCATGACCATCGTGCCGGACTACACGTTCGCCACCGCACCCGCGCCCAAGCTGATCGTCATTCCCGCGCAAAGCGATCCAAGCGAGGCCATGCTGGCCTGGATCAGGGCGGCGGCGCAAACGGCCGATCTCACCATGTCGGTCTGCCTGGGCGCTTTCCTGCTGGCCCGGACGGGGCTGCTATCCGGGCAGGCGGCGACGACCCACCATGGCGCCTATGCGCAATTTCAGATGGCGTTTCCCGACATTGTGCTGAAGCGCGGTGCGCGTTATGTCGAATCGCAGTCTGGCAAGGTCGCCAGCGCGGGCGGGCTGTCGTCCGGCATCGACCTTGCGCTGCGGGTGGTGGAACGGTATTGCGGCCGCGACGTGGCGCTGCGCACGGCCGATCACCTCGAATATCAAGGGCAGGGTTGGTTGCATCCGGATGCCAATGGCGCTTATGCCAAACGGCGGGTATCGACCGATCAGCATCCTTGCTGTGTTATTTGCGAGATGGATGTGGAGAAGGCGACGGCGCCCACTTCCGTTTATCGGGGCCGCACCTTTTACTTCTGCATGGCCGCGCACAAGCAGCTGTTTGACGCCAACCCGGCCCGCTTTCTCGCGTAGGCGTGGTCAGGCGCCGCCCGCGTAGCCGTTCTGGCGCCACGCTTCGAACACGACCACGGCCACCGTGTTCGACAGGTTCAGGCTGCGGTTGTCGGGCCGCATGGGCAGGCGGATGCGCTGGGCTGGCGGAAACGATGCGCGCAGGTCCGGGTCCAGTCCCCGCGTTTCGGAGCCGAATACGAACACGTCGCCGGGACGGAAGGTGGCGTTGGCGAAGGGCGAGGAACCGTGCGTGGTCATGGCGAACATGCGGGCCGGGTCGGGCTGCACGGCGGCCAGGAAGGCGTCCCAGTTCTGGTGCACCTGCATTTGCGCGTATTCGTGGTAGTCGAGGCCGGCGCGCTTCATTTTCGAGTCTTCCAGCGGAAAGCCCAGCGGTTCGATCAGGTGCAGCTGGGCGCCCGTGTTGGCGCACAGGCGGATCACGTTGCCCGTGTTGGGCGGGATTTCCGGGTTGACGAGGACGACGTGGAACAAGGTGCTTCTCCTAAAAAAATTCAATGAGGCGGCGTGCGCGCGAACACCAGATTGCTCACGCGCGCGGCGCCGTAACGCTTGAACGTGGCGGCCAGCGCATGCAGGGTCTGGCCGCTGGTCATGACGTCGTCGACGATGCCGATGTGGCGGCCTTCGACGAGCGCCGGGTCGGCCACGGCGAACGCGTGGGCCACGTTGCGGCCGCGGTGCTCGGGCGCGACGCCGCTTTGGGCCAGCGTATCGTGCACGCGGCAGGCCAGGCGCGGCGCCAGCGCCACGCCCAGCATGCGCGCCAGCGGACGGGCGATTTCCAGCGCCTGGTTGTAGCCCCGTTCGGCCAGCCGCCGCGGCCCCAGCGGCACCGGGCACAGCACGGCCGGCAGCACGAAGCCGGGACGCTCCAGTACGGCGTCGCGCAGCAGGCGGGCGAACAGCACGGCGTGCGCCAGACGGTGGCCGAATTTTAACTGCAATACCAGCTGGTCGAGCGGCATGGCGTAATCGGCGGCCACCACGGTGGCGTCGAACGCGGGCCGATGCAGCAGGCAGCCGGCGCACAGTCCGGGGCCAGGGCCGTCTGCGGCGCCTGCCGGCAGCGGATTGGCGCACTGGTGGCAGCGTGGGATCCGGGGGCGGTCATGGCCAAAAAACTGGGCCGTGCAGGGCGGGCACAGCGTCTCGGCGCAGGCGGCGCCGCACAGCGCGCACGCCGTGGGCAGCAGGCCTTGCAGCAGGGCCGTGCCAGTGCGGCGCAGCAGCGCGCGGGCGCTGGCTGGAGGCTTGGCGGGCGGCGGTGGCGGGGCGGTCGGCATCGCGTTTGGCTACAACCATGTACACTGCCGACATTATCGCATCTTCACCGCTCCTGATTGAGAATCATGCAAGTGCCTGCCCAAGCGCCCAAACTCAGCGCGCCCATCGACCTGGGGCGCGTGCGCGCCGCCTTCGCCCACCCGCAGCGGGTGCAACCGTCCGACTTCCTGCGGCGCGAAATCGCCGCGCGCATGCATGACCGGCTGGGGCTGATCAAGCTGTCGCCCCAGCGCGTGCTCGATGCCGGCTGTGGCGAGGGAGCTGATTTGGCAACGTTGCAAAAAGCTTACCCGGCGGCCCAGATCCTGGGGGTGGATGCGGCCGCAGCCATGGTGGGCGCGGCCCGCGCGCGCGCGGCGCGGCCCGGCGCCATCAACCAGTTGATGAGCAAGCTGTTGCCAGCCAAGACGGGCGTGGACCTGGTGTGCGGCGACTTCGCGGCGCTGCCGCTGGGGCCGGGCGCCGTGAATGTGGTGTGGTCCAACCTGGCGTTGCACTGGCATCCGCAGCCGGACCGGGTGTTCGCCGAATGGCGCCGCGTGCTCAAGGTCGATGGCTTGCTGATGTTTTCCTGCTTCGGCCCCGACACGTTCAAGGAAGTGCGGGCCGCGTTCGAGGACGTGGACCTGGCGCCCCATGGCCTGCCGTTCGTCGATATGCACGATTTCGGCGACCAGCTGGTGGAGGCGGGCTTTTCCACGCCGGTGCTGGACATGGAAGTCATCACCGTCACCTACGACACGCCGCAGGCGCTGCTGGCCGATGTGCGGGCCTGGGGCGGCAATCCGCTGGCCACGCGCCGTCGCGGCCTGATGGGGCGCCAGGCCTGGGCCAGGATGCTGGCCGCATTGGAGCGGGCGCGCCGCCCCGATGGCAAGCTGGGCCTGTCATTCGAGGTCATCTACGGCCATGCCTTCCGTCCCGCCCCGCGCGTGACGTCCACGGGCGAGGCCATTATCCGCTTCGACCTGCCGCGCAAGCCGCGCTAGGCGCCCCCAGCCGGGGCCATGCGGGCCACCGGATTCCTGTCAAATTGCTATCAAATTGACGCACAGCGGTGGCCCGGACGGGCCCGCCGCAGGGCGGCGCCTGGCCTTTCGGGGCGCCATTATGCTGCGCCGCCACTATGAGAAATTGGATTATTCCTTGATGGAAGTCATTTTTGTTCTATATAATCGTTGACTAATTTTGTCATGTCTTGACATCGCCAACCTGATATAGGCGGCGTCGGGGAGGCGAAGAGTAATTGCTAGTGCAGGCCGGGCATCTGATAGTAATATTAGATACGCTTGGCGAAATATCAAGATCCTGCTCTATCGCAGCCTGATGTTTTTTGCGGGCGCGCCGGGCCGGATCTGAAGGTGTTTTAGGAGCGGCGGCGGTTCAACTCATCGAATCTTCACGCCGTTTTAAAAAAAATATATCCATTTTTTTTGGTGGTTGGGGAAAACATGAAACATGCAAAGCGACTTCAATCGTTGATGCTCGGGCTGCTGATGACAGCGGCGGGCATGCCGGCGTGGGCGGCCGACGCCCCGGTGGCGGCCGGCACCTACACGGCGGCCACGGGCGGTACCGGCGGTCCCATGGTGCGCGAACTGAACCTGCAGGCACCGGCAACCCAGATCGCGTCCGAAGTCTACAGCCTGCACACCTGGATGATGGTGATCTGCATGGTGATCTTCGTCGCCGTGTTCGGCGTGATGTTCTATTCGATCATCAAGCACCGCAAGTCGCTGGGCCACAAGCCAGCCACCTTCCATGAATCGACGGCCGTCGAAATCGCCTGGACCGTGGTCCCCTTCCTGATCGTGATCGGCATGGCGCTGCCCGCCACCCGCACCGTGGTCGGCATGAAAGACACCTCCAACGCCGACATCACCATCAAGGCCACCGGCATGCAGTGGAAATGGGGCTACGATTACCTGAAAGGCGAAGGCCAGGGCATTTCCTTCCTGTCCAACCTGTCCACCCCGCGCGCGCAAGTGGGCGCGCCCGGCGTGGCGCCAACCCAGCCACGCGGCGAGAACTACCTGATCGAAGTCGATAATGAAGTGGTGGTGCCGGTCAACAAGAAGATCCGCATCGTCACCACGGCCAACGACGTGATCCACGCCTGGTCCATCCCCGCCTTCGCCGTCAAGCAGGACGCCATCCCCGGCTTCGTGCGCGACACCTGGTTCAAGGCCGAACACACCGGCACCTACCGCGGCAATTGCGCCGAACTGTGCGGCAAGGAGCACGCCTTCATGCCCATCGTCGTCAAGGTCGTGACGGAAGACGAGTACAAGGTCTGGGTCGACGGCAAGCTCAAGGAAATGGCCGCGCTGGCGGAAGACCCGACCAAAGTCTGGACCATCGATGAACTGAAAACCAAGGGCGAGAAAGTGTACGCCACCAATTGCGTCGTGTGCCACCAGGCGACCGGCAAGGGCTTGCCTGGCGCGTTCGCCGCGCTGGACGGTTCGCCCGTCGTCAATGGTCCCAAGGCGGACCAGATCCACGTTCTGCTGAACGGCAAGAAGAGCGGCAAGTTCCCTGGCGAGATGCCAGCGTGGAAGCAACTGTCGGATACGGAGATTGCGGCTGTCATCACCTACACCCGCAACAACTGGTCGAACAAGGCCGCCGAAAACATCGTTCAACCAGCCGAAGTTCTGGCTGCACGCAAGTAATCAGGGGACTTACATGAGCACGAGCACTTTGGATCACGCACACGACCACGCGCACGACCACGCGCACGACCACCCGCACGGCCTGTCGCGCTGGTTGTTCGCCACCAACCACAAGGATATCGGCACGCTGTACCTGTGGTTCTCCTTCATCATGCTGCTGTCGGGCGGCGTACTGGCCCTGATGATACGCACCGAGCTGTTCAAGCCCGGCCTGCAATTCTTCCAGCCTGAATTCTTCAACCAGCTCACCACCATGCACGGCCTGGTGATGGTGTTCGGCGCCATCATGCCGGCCTTCGTGGGCTACGCCAACTGGATGATCCCGCTGCAGATCGGCGCCTCCGACATGGCCTTCGCCCGCATGAACAACTTCTCGTTCTGGCTGCTGCCACCGGCCGCCATCCTGCTGGCGTCGTCGTTCTTCGTCCCTGGCGGCGCCACGGCCGCCGGCTGGACGCTGTACGCGCCGCTGTCGAGCCAGATGGGCATCGGCATGGACATGGGTATCTTCGCCATGCACCTGATGGGCGCCTCGTCCATCATGGGCTCGATCAACATCATCGTCACCATCCTCAACATGCGCGCGCCCGGCATGACGCTGATGAAGATGCCGATGTTCTGCTGGACCTGGCTGATCACGGCCTACCTGCTGATCGCCGTGATGCCCGTGCTGGCCGGCGCCATCACCATGACCCTGACCGACCGCCACTTCGGTACCTCGTTCTTCAACGCGGCCGGCGGCGGCGACCCGGTCATGTACCAGCACATCTTCTGGTTCTTCGGCCACCCCGAGGTGTACATCATGATCCTGCCGGCGTTCGGCATCGTGTCGCAGATCCTGCCCGCGTTCGCCCGCAAGCCGCTGTTCGGCTACGCCTCGATGGTGTACGCCACCGCTTCGATCGCCATCCTGTCGTTCATCGTGTGGGCGCACCACATGTTCACCACCGGCATGCCGGTGACCTCGCAGCTGTTCTTCATGTACGCCACCATGCTGATCGCCGTGCCCACGGGCGTGAAGGTGTTCAACTGGATCGCTACCATGTGGAAGGGTTCCATGACCTTCGAGACGCCGATGCTGTTCGCCGTCGGCTTCATCTTCGTGTTCACCATGGGCGGCTTCACGGGCCTGATCCTGGCCGTGACCCCGATCGACATCCAGCTGCAGGATACCTACTACGTGGTGGCCCACTTCCACTACGTGCTGGTGGCCGGCTCGCTGTTCGCGCTGTTCGCCGGTTTCTACTACTGGTCGCCGAAATGGACCGGCCACATGTACAACGAAACCATGGGCAAGCTGCACTTCTGGCTGTCGCTGATCACCTTCAACGTGACCTTCTTCCCGATGCACTTCCTGGGCCTGGCCGGCATGCCACGCCGCTACGCCGACTACCCGGCGCAGTTCACGGACTTCAACATGATCGCTTCCATCGGCGCCTTCGGTTTCGGCCTGTCGCAAGCGTTCTTCCTGTTCTTCGTCGTGCTGCCGACCATCCGTGGCGGCAAGAAGGCCGAGACCAAGCCATGGGATGGCGCGGAAGGCCTGGAATGGACCGTGCCTAGCCCGGCCCCGTTCCACACCTTCGAGACGCCACCAACCGTCAAGTAATGGCAAGGGCGGGCTGCCAGCCGGTGGCCCGCCAACGATCGTTCCAGCAGTGAGTCGAGAACCATGTCGCAAGCGAATAAACCAAACAATGTGAGGACCGGCCTGATCCTGGCGTCGGTGGCGCTGGTGTTCTTCGTGTCCGTGTTCGTCAAGCACATCTGGCTGAGCTGACGTGGCCATGGACCAGGAAACCCGCGGCCTGAACCGGCAATTGCTGGGCAAGCTGCTCGTCATCGCCGTGATGATGTTCGGCTTCGGCTATGCCTTGATCCCCGTCTACAAGCAGATTTGCGAAGTGTTGGGGATCAACGTGCTGACGCAGAAGGATGGCACGGTGACGCTGGACCAGAACACCCAGGTGGACATGAGCCGCACCGTCACCGTGGAGTTCGACGGCAATGCGCAGGGGCCGTGGCGTTTCCGCCCCGTGGTAGCCAGCGTCAAGGTGCACCCGGGCCAGTTGCAAACGGTGTTGTATGAAGTGGTCAACACCCAGCCGCGCACGGTGCAGGCCCAGGCCATTCCCAGCTACGCGCCGCAAAGCGCCACGCCGCACTTCAAGAAAGTGGAATGCTTCTGTTTCAAGCAGCAGACCCTGAAGGCGAACGAGGCGCGGCAGATGCCGGTGGTGTTCTACATCGACCCGGCCCTGCCCAAGGATGTGAAGACGATCACGCTGTCGTACACGTTTTTTGAAATCGCCGGTCTGGACAAGACGGCCTCGAAGTGAGCAAGGTGGACGCCATGGATGAAGTGAAGAAACCGCAGCAACAGGCGTCGTTCCTGTATTCCATGAAAGCGGTGTTCTGGTCGTTCTTCGGCTTGCGCCGCAAGAGCGATTTCGATGCGGATTCGGCTAAACTCAATCCCGTGCACGTCATCATCGCCGGCTTGATCGGGGTGGCCCTGTTCATCGCGTTACTGATATCGATCGTCAAATTTGTCGTTTCAAAATAAAAGCAGCATTCACGCATACAGTTGATTTAGGGAGATGAAGATGAGTTCACAAAACGCCTCGGCACCGTACTACTTCGTGCCTGGTCCATCCAAGTGGCCGCTGCTGGCCGGCCTGTCGCTGTTGTTGACCATGGCTGGCGCGTCGGCCTGGGTGAACGATGTATCGTGGGGCCCGGCCGCCAACCTGGTCGGCCTGGCCGGCATCATCACGGTGCTGTACTTCTGGTTCGGCGACGCCATCGGCGAGTCGGAGAAGGGCTTGTACAGCCAGCGTATCGACCATTCCTACCGCTGGTCCATGAGCTGGTTCATCTTCTCGGAGGTGATGTTCTTCGGCGCGTTCTTCGGCGCCCTGTTCTATGCGCGCAGCATCACCATGCCGTGGCTGGGTGACCTGGACCACAAGATCCTGTGGCCTGATTTCGCGGCCCACTGGGGCAATGCGGGTCCGGCCGGCACCATCCAGGAATTCAAGACCATGGGGCCGTTCCCGATCCCGACCCTGAACACGGCGCTGCTGCTGACCTCGGGCCTGACCCTGACCATCTCGCACCACGCACTGCGCGCCGGCCATCGCGGCAAGACGGCGTTCTGGCTGTTCCTGACCATCCTGCTGGGCGCGACCTTCATGGGCTTCCAGGCCTTCGAATACATGCACGCCTACAGCGAACTGAACCTGAAGCTGACCTCGGGCATCTACGGTTCCACCTTCTTCATGCTGACCGGCTTCCACGGCTTCCACGTGACCATGGGCGCCATCATGCTGTCGGTGGTGCTGTACCGCGTGCTGCGCGGCCACTTCACGCCCGACCACCACTTCGCCTTCGAAGGCGCGGCCTGGTACTGGCACTTCGTCGACGTGGTCTGGCTGGGCCTGTACGTGGTGGTCTACTGGATGTAAGAGGGCGTTATAATTCTTCGCGGCGCGCCAGCCGCGAAGCTGAAAAAGCCGCATGCGGGCCAGACCCGGATGCGGCTTTTTTCGTGGCCCAGTACGGGTTTATTGGCGGATGCCGGTGGGCTGGATGTAGCCGAGCTTGTAGCCGAGCAGGATCAGCAGGAACAGCGTGATCGACAGGCCCACCCGCATGGCCAGCGCCCTGACCGTGTTGTTGCTTTTGCCTTTGTCGCGCATGAGGAAGAACAGGGCCGAACCCAGGCTGCCGATGATCAGGATGAAGGCGATGGCGACGGCAATTTTCATGGCGCGGTAGACTGTAGAGAGAATTAAGGCACCTATTGTAATGCGTATCGCCTTCCGGTTTAAACTGATCCCATTGGCGGCCACCGTGCTGGTGGCGGCGCTCGGCGTCGCCTTGGGAAATTGGCAAGAACGGCGCGCGGCCGAGAAGCTGGCGCTGGAGGCGCGGCTGGCGCAAGGCGCCGCCGCCGCCCCGGTCCAACTGGACGGGCGCCCCGTGCCGGCGGCCGGGGTGGAATTTCGCCGCGTGCGGGTGCAGGGCCGGTTCGTGCCCGGCTGGCCGCTGTACCTGGACAACCGGCCATACCAGGGCCGGGCAGGTTTTTATGTGCTGATGCCGTTTCGCATCGACGGCACGGCCAGCCACGTGCTGGTGGCGCGCGGCTGGCTGCCGCGCGACCCGGTGCAGCGCGACAAGCTGCCCGATTACGCCACCCCGGCCGGCACCGTCACGCTGGAAGGCGTGGCGCGCCAGAACGTGGGCCACGTGATGCAGCTGGGCGCCGCGCCCGCGCTGCGTCCGGGCGCCATCGTGCAGAACGCCGACCCGGCCCAGGTGGCGGCGGCCAGCGGACTGGCGCTGGCGCCGTTCGTGATCGAACAGGCCGGCGCCGCCGGCCCGGACGACGCGGCCCTGGTGCGCGACTGGCCGGCGCCGGCGCTGGGCGTGGACAAACATCGCGGCTACGCCTTCCAGTGGTACGCACTGGCGGCGATGGCCATCATTTTTTATGTGTGGAATGGATACCGACGTGGAAAAAGCAGTGGAAAATAAGACGGCCAATATCGACCCGGCGGCGCGGCAAATGGCGCGCGGGCGCTGGAAGCTGCTGGCCGTGCTGGCCGTGTGCGCGGCGCCGCTGATTGCCTCCTACTTCACCTATTACGTGATCAAGCCCAGCGGCCGCACCAACTACGGCGACCTGATCGACCCGCGCCGGTACCCGATTCCCGCCATGGCCAGCAGCACGCTGGACGGCAAGCCGGCCACGCTAGCCGACTACAAGGGCAAGTGGATCATGCTCAAGGTGGGCCCGTCCGACTGCCAGCAGGATTGCCAGGACCAGCTGTTCGCCATGCGCCAGCTGCGCACCATGCAGGGCAAGGACATGGAGCGCATCGAGCGGATCTGGCTGATCACGGACGACGCGCCGCTGGACACCATGCTGCTGCGCGTGAATGACGGCACCCGCATGCTGCGCGCGCCCGCCGGCGCCGTGGAAAAATGGCTGCCGCCCGGCACGGACGGCCCGCTTAGCGAGCACGTGTTCCTGATCGACCCGCTGGGCAACCTGATGATGCGCTTCCCGGCCCGCGCCGTCTCGTCCGACATCGATAAAATGGCCAAGGTGAAGAAAGACCTGGCCAAGCTGCTCAAAGCGTCCGCCATAGGTTGAACCATCATGCATGCCGCCACCTTGCCCCAAATGGCCATCACCGCGCTGCTGGTGGCCTTGCTGCCGCTGTCCATCGTGTGGACCTCGTCCGACACCAGCAAGTACCGCAAGCTGGTGTGGGTGTGCGTGTTCCTCACGTTCGACCTGATCGTGTTCGGCGCCTTCACGCGCCTGACGGATTCCGGCCTCGGTTGCCCGGACTGGCCCGGTTGTTACGGCACGGCCAATCCCTTCCTGGCCCATGAGCAGATCCAGGCCGCCGAAACGCTGCTGCCCAGCGGCCCGGTGACGGTGGCCAAGGCCTGGATCGAAATGATCCACCGCTACCTGGCCATGACGATCGGGGTGCTGATCGTGGCCATGGTGGCGCAATCGTGGCGCCACTGGCTGCGCGACCGCAGCCGGGTGGAGTACGCGCCCTGGCTGCCCACGGCGCTGCTGCTGTTCGTCTGCCTGCAGGGCGCGTTCGGCGCCTGGACCGTCACCCTCAAGCTGCAGCCCGTGATCGTCACCACCCACCTGCTGCTGGGCATGGGCTTGCTGGCGCTGCTCACGTGGTATGGCGGCCGCCAGGACCAGCTGATCGCGCCTGTGCGCACCGTGGTGACCGGGTCGCCGCCGGCCATGCGCAACATCCGCCTGCTGGCCGCGCTGTCGGGCGCGCTGCTGCTGGTGCAACTGGCGCTGGGCGGCTGGGTGAGCACCAACTACGCCACGCTGGCCTGCACTGATTTCCCCCTGTGCGGCGGCAAGCTGGTGCCGGAAATGGATGTCGAACACGGGTTCACGCTGTGGCGTGAACTGGGCAAGACGGCCGCCGGCCACTACCTGCCATTCGCCGCGCTGACGGCCATCCACTGGGTGCACCGCAATTTCGCCTTCGTGGTGGCGCTGGTGGCCGGCTACACGGCGTTCCGCGCCTGGGGCCACACGGCCCTGCACAAGACGGCGCGCGCCATCGCCGTGGTGCTGGTGGTCCAGCTGTGCACGGGCGTGGCCACCATCTTCCTCAACTATCCGCTGGCCATCGCCGTGCTCCATAACGCCGGGGCGGCGCTGCTGGTGCTGTTGCTGACCATGTTAAACTACCGGGCCAAGTTCCAATTCGAGATTGCGCAGAAGGCAGCCGCCAGCGCCGTATTCCCGCAAGCCACCGCTGCCAGACACCACTAATGACGACCCACACCGCCACCCATAAAACCGGCAACCGCTTTGCCCAATACTGGACGCTGACCAAGCCCCGCGTGACCCAACTGGCCGTGTTCTGCGCCGTGATCGGCATGTTCCTGGCCACCGACGGCCTGCCCGACTGGCGCGTGGTGGTGGCCGCCACGCTCGGCATCTGGCTGCTGGCCGGCGCCGCGTTCGCCGTCAACTGCCTGGCCGAACGCGAGATCGACGCGCGCATGGCGCGCACGGCGCGCCGCGCCGTGGCCACCGGTGAACTGAGCGTCTCCGAGACCATGCTGTACTCGGCCATCATCGGCGGCGCCGGCATGTGGATCCTGTACGCGCTGGTGAACCCGCTGACCATGTGGCTGACCTTCGTCACCTTTGTCGGCTACGCCGTGATCTACACCATGATCCTCAAGCCGGCCACGCCGCAGAACATCGTCATCGGCGGCCTGTCGGGCGCCATGCCGCCGGCGCTGGGCTGGGCCGCCGTCGCCAACGACGTGCCGATGCAAGCGTGGCTGCTGGTGCTGATCATTTTCGTGTGGACCCCGCCGCACTTCTGGGCGCTGGCCATGTACCGGCGCGACGACTACGCCCGTTCTGGCCTGCCCATGCTGCCGGTCACGCACGGCCTGCCGTTCACCCAGTTCCACGTGCTGCTCTATACGATCGCGCTGGCCGCCACCACCTTGCTGCCGTTCGCCGTCCACATGAGCGGCCTGATCTACCTGGCCAGCGCCGTGGTGCTGAACGCCATCTTCCTGCACCATGCGTGGAAGATCTACCGCCACTACACCGACCTGATTGCCCGCAAGGCCTTCACCTGGTCCATCATCTACCTGTCGCTGCTGTTCGCCGCGCTGCTGGTGGACCACTACATCAAGCTGTAACCCACACCATGAAAAAACTGTTAGCCCTGTTGACCCTGGCCGTGCTGGCCGCCGGCCCGCTGGCCGGCTGCGGCGAAAAGCCCGCGCTGCCGAAAGTGGAATTCAAGAACACCGACCTGTCTGGCCTCGACTACGCGCACGACTTCGCGCTGACCGACCACACGGGCAAGCCGCGCAAGCTGGCCGACTTCAAGGGCAAGGCCGTGGTGATGTTCTTCGGCTATACCCAATGCCCGGACGTGTGCCCCACGACGATGGCGGAAATGGAGAGCGTGATGCAGGCGCTGGGGCCATTGTCGGACCAGGTGCAGGTGCTGTTCGTGACCGTCGATCCCGAGCGCGACACGCAGGCGCTGCTGGCCCAGTACGTGCCCGCGTTCGACAAGCGCTTCCTCGGGCTGTATGGCACGCCGGAGCAGACGGCCGCCGTGGCCAAGGAATTCAAGGTGTTCTACGCCAAGGTGCCGGGCAAGACCAAGGACAGCTACACGGTCGACCACACGGCCGGCAGCTACGTGTTTGACAAGACGGGCAAGCTGCGCCTGTTCGTGCGCCACGGCCTGGGCCCCGAGCCCATCGTGCACGACCTCAAGCTGCTGCTGAACTGACAGCCTGGCCGGGCGGCGCCGCGCCGCCCGCCGTCCAACCGACCGGGGCACGCATGGAGCAGCGCTTCCAACCCTACACCCGCCTGGCGGCCATCGTGCTGCTGGTGCTCGGCTGTCTGATCGTGCTGCGGCCATTCCTGGCCGCCATCCTGTTCGCGGCCGCCATCGCCATCTCCAGCTGGCCCCTGTACCTGTGGCTGCTGCACCGCATGCGCCAGCGCCGCACGCTGGCCGCCGCCCTGATGACGATCTCGCTCACGCTGGTGATCCTGGTGCCGCTGGCGCTGGTGGCGTGGAGCGTGGCCGATAACGCGGCCAGCTATTTCGACCAGGTGCGGGCCGCCGTCGATGACGGCACCATCGTGCCGCCGGCCTGGCTCAAGCAATTGCCGCTGGTGGGCGAGCAGGTCGACGCCTACCTGCGCAAGCTGGTGGCCAGCCGCGAGGAACTGATCGCGCTGGCCCAGCGCCTGCTGGAACCGGCGCGCCGCCTGCTGCTCGGCGCCAGCCTGGTGCTGGGACGCGGCGTGGCCCAGGTCAGCCTGGCCGTGTTCGTATGCTTCTTCCTGTACCGCGACGGCCAGGCCATCGTGGCCCTGGTGCGTGGCGGAATGGACAAGCTGATAGGCGAGCAGGGCGAAGCCGTGGCCGACACGGTGGGCCGCACCGTGCGCGGCGTGATGTACGGTTTGCTGGGCACGGCGCTGGCGCAGGCCGGCGTGGCCGCCATCGGGCTGGCGCTGGCCGGCGTGCCGGCCGTGGCGCTGCTGTCGATCTGTACCTTCGTGCTGTCGCTGATTCCCGTGGGGCCGCCGCTGATCTGGGGCGGCGCCGCCATCTGGCTGTTCAACGAAGGCCGCACGGGCTGGGGCGTGTTCATGCTGGTGTGGGGTTTCTTCGCCATCAGCGGGGTGGACAACGTCGTCAAGCCCATGCTGATCAGCCGTGGCAGCAGCCTGCCGTTCATCCTGGTGCTGCTGGGCGTGATGGGCGGCGTGCTGGCATTCGGCTTTGTCGGCCTGTTCATCGGCCCCACGCTGCTGGCCGTGGGCCTGGGCCTGCTGCGGCACTGGAGTGGCGCCGAGGAAAAATCGGGGACGTAACACGGTATTGCTCCAAGGAGAAATCGTGTTACGTCCCCGATTTTGCTGTCTGGCTAGTCCAGGTCGTCGGCGTCGTTGTCCGCTTGCTGCTTGGGGATCACTTTCACCAGCAGGATGCGTGGCCCCGTCATCTTCTTGGCCACGATGTCGAAATAGCGGAAGCTCACGCGCTGGCCTTGCTTGGGGACGTCGCCCAGCTTGAGCATCAGCAGGCCGCCCACGGATTCCACTTCGTCCAGCCCCAGTTCCTCGTTCTCGATATCGATGCCCAGCGCCCGCTCCAGCGAGAAGATGGGCAGGCTGGCCTTGCCCACCAGCGTGCCGTCGGGCTGCTTGAGCCAGTCGTTTTCGTTGAGGCGGAATTCGTCGTGGATCTCGCCCACCATGGCGCCCAGCAGGTTGTCGAGCGTGATGAAGCCCAGCGGCCGCTTGCCTTTCTCACCGATCAGCGCGAAGTGCGGCGCGCCGTCGCGGAAGCGCCGGAACTGCTCCAGCGCGGGCGTGCGCGCGGAGATGGTTTCCACGGGCCGCAGCAGCGGCGCCAGGTCCGTCACGGGTTTGCCCGATTGCTGGGCGAAGAACAGGTCCTTCAGGTGGATCAGGCCCAGCACCGTCTCGCCGTCCGTGTCGTAATACGGATAGCGGCTGAAACGGTTGCGCAGCATGGTTTGCAGGTTCTCCTCCAACGGCAGGTCGGCCCGCAGCGCGATCACTTCATTGAAGGGCCGCATCAGGTCCGAGACGGACAACTCGCTGAATTCGAGCGAATGGGCCAGGATGTTGCGTTCTTCCTTGCTGTACTTCTGGCCCGGCTGGTTGCTGCGCAGGATAAGCTTGAGTTCATCGACCGAGTAGTGCGTGTCGTGGCCGCCCTTGCCCGACAGGCCCACCAGCCCCAGCACCATGCCGGCGCTCGCATTGAGCAGCCAGATGGCCGGGTACATGGCCCAGTAGAAGCCATACAGCGGCAGGGCGCTCCACAGGCCGATCGCCTCGGGCATGCGGATCGCCAGTGACTTGGGCGCCAGTTCGCCCACCACGATGTGCAGGAAGGAGATGACGGTGAACGCCAGCGCGAACGCCACGCCGTGGATCAACTGCGGCGAATTGACGCCGATGGCGGCGAACAGCGGCTCGAGCAGGCCGGCGAAGGCCGGCTCGCCCACCCAGCCCAGGCCCAGCGAGGCCAGCGTGATGCCGAGCTGGCAGGCCGACAGGTAGGCGTCCAGGTCGCCGTGCACCTTGGCCAGCGTGCGCCCGCGCAGCCCCTGGCTCTTGGCGATGGCGCGGATGCGGGTGGGTCGCAGCGTGACGATGCCGAATTCGGCGGCCACGAAAAAGCCATTGAGCGCGACCAGGAAGATGGCGAGCAGGACGAGCAGGAGGTTTTGCATAGGGGCGCGCGAGGCGGGCGGTCAAAACCTGCATCTTATCCGACCCGGCCCCCCGGCAGCGCAATTTTCGCGCGCGCTGCGTGCGCCGGTTGACGCGGCGCGCATGGGCAGGCGCCTGCCGTGTTCACGGCGCGACGGCGAATGGCCCGCTGTGCACGGCCGTCAGGATCGCTTCCACGGCCGGGTGCCTGATCTTGCGTTCGTTCGAGATGGCGTAGAACTGTTCGCGCAATGCCGGCGCGTCGCCGGCCAGCACGGCGCCGAACTGCTCCTCGATGTCGTGCGCCAGCGCGGAGGGCGCGAAGAACAATCCCAGCCCGTTGCGGCCGAAGGTGTTGAGCATGGCGTTATCCTCGAACTCGCCCACCACGTCGGGCCGCACGCCATGCTGCACCAGCCAGGCGTCGATCCGTCCCCGCAGCGCGTTGTTCCGGGTCGGCAGCAGCAGCGGCGCGCCTTCGAGGCTGGCGGGGAAGTTGCGCCGCACCTTGCGCGCCAGGCGCGGCACGCCGAACAGCTGCATGCCGCTCTCCCCCAGCAGGTGGCTGAACACGCGCAGGCCGCCGCCGGGGCGCACGGCGCGGTCGGTCAGCACCACGTCGAGCTTGTTGAGCGCGAGGTCGGCCAGCAGCGATTCGAATTCATCCTCCAGGCACACCAGTTTCACCTGCTGCTCCATGCGCTGGGTCGCCTCCAGCAGGCGGAAGGCGATCAGCTTGGGCAGCGAATCGGAAATGCCCACCGTGAGGCGCATCTTGCCCGCGTCCGTCTCCTCGAGCGCGTCCTGCAACTGGTCGCCCAGCAGGAAAATCTGGTCGCAATAACTGAGCGCCACGCGGCCCGCCTCGGTCGGCGCCAGCCGCCGTCCCTGCGGTTCCAGCAACTGCTTGCCCACGGATTGCTCCAGCAACGCCAGCTGCATGCTGACCGTCTGCACGGCCAGTCCCAGGCGTTCAGCAGCCCGCGTCACGCTGCCTTCCTTGGCCACCATCCAGAAAAAATACAGGTGGCGGAAATTGAGTCCGGTTGTTTTCATCTTCTGTTTTTTCGAAGTAATACTTCGATTATCTTCTATTTTTTAAAATCACGCCGGGCCCTACACTGCATCCCATTCATCACAACAACGGGGTATAGCAATGAAACACTTCAAGGTGTCGTTCCTGGTCACCTTCGTCTGCCTGGCGGCGGCGGGGTGGTGGGGCTACGAGCATACGGGTTGGGCCGGCGCGCTGGCGGCCATCGGCATCGCGGCCATCCTGGGCGTGATGGAAGTCTCGCTGTCGTTCGATAACGCGGTGGTCAACGCCTCCGTGCTGAAAACCTGGGACGCGTTCTGGCAGAAGCTGTTCCTGGGCGTGGGCATCGTCATCGCCGTGTTCGGCATGCGGCTGTTGTTCCCGCTGGTGATCGTGGCCATGGCGGCCGACCTGGGGCTGATGGAAGTATGGAACCTGGCCCTCAACGATCCGGCCGCGTATTCCACCCATCTGACCAACCACCACGCTGAAGTGGCGGCCTTCGGTGGCATCTTCCTGCTGCTGGTGTTCCTGAACTTCCTGCTGGACGAGGACAAGGAACTGCACTGGCTGGGCCACGTGGAACAGAAGCTGGGCGCGCTGGGCAAGGTGTCGTCGATCTCGGTGATGGTGGCGCTGGGCGCGCTGCTGGCCAGCCTGACGCTGGTGGAACCGGAGCAGAAGCTGGTGGTGCTGGTGTCCGGCCTGTGGGGTGTGCTGACCTACGTGGGTGTGGACGCCGTCAGCAGCCTGCTGGAGAAGGAAGAGAACGGCAGCAACGTCGGTGAGCTGATCAAGCGCGGTGGTATCGGCGGCTTCCTGTACCTGGAAGTGCTGGACGCCTCGTTCAGCTTCGACGGTGTGATCGGCGCGTTCGCCATCACGACGGACGTGGTGATCATCATGCTGGGCCTGGCCATCGGCGCCATGTTCGTGCGCTCGCTGACGGTGTTCCTCGTCAAGCAGGGCACGCTGGACGAATTCGTGTTCCTCGAGCACGGCGCCCACTACGCGATCGGCATTTTGGCCCTGATCATGTTGGCCAGCATGAAGTTCCACATCCCCGAGGTGTTCACGGGCCTGGTCGGCGTGGCTTTCATCGCCGCCTCGCTGTGGTCCTCGATCCGCCACCGCCGCAAGCAGCAGGCGCCGGCACTGGCGGCGTAACGATACAAAGCGCAGAAGTGCGTCAACGCGGCGGGCATCAGGCACCGGCCCGCCGCGCAGGCAGTACAGGTGCTCATACCAGCAAACAGGAGTAACACATCATGGCAATCAGTCTGCAAAAAGGCGGCAACGTCAATCTGAGCAAGGAAGCACCCGGCCTGTCGAAGATGGTGGTCGGCCTCGGTTGGGACGTGCGCGCCACCGACGGCAACAGCTTCGACCTGGACGGCTCGGCCTTCCTGCTCAAGGCCGACGGCAAGGTGCGCGGCGACGCCGACTTCGTTTTCTACAACAACCTCAAGTCGGTGGAGGGTTCCGTAGCCCACTCGGGCGACAACCGCACCGGCGCCGGCGATGGCGACGACGAGACGGTGACCATCAACCTGGCCGACGTGCCGGCCAACGTGGACCGCATCGCCATCTGCGTCACCATCCACGAGGCCGACGCGCGGCGCCAGAACTTCGGCATGGTGCAAAAGGCTTTCGTGCGCTGCGTGAACGCCAGCGGCAACACGGAGATCGCCCGTTTCGACCTGTCCGAGGATGGCTCGGCCGAGACGGCCATGGTGTTCGGCGAGGTGTACCGCAACGGCGGTGACTGGAAGTTCAAGGCCGTCGGACAGGGCTTCAAGGGCGGCCTGGGGCCACTGGCTTCCTCGTTCGGCGTGAACATATAAACGGTATAAACAGTTTCAGGAAGGATCACACATGCCAGCATTTACTGTTACCGGGGACGTTGACCCGTTCCTGCACGTGTCGCTCGCACACGGTGAGAAAATCTACTGCGAGTCGGACGCGATGGTGATGATGGAGGCGGCGCTGGACTTGCGCGGCAAGGTCACCGGCGGCATCGGCGCCGCCCTGATGCGGCGCTTCGCCAACGGCGAATCGTTCTTCCAGCAGCATATCGAGGCCGTGCGCGGGGCGGGTGACTGCCTGCTCTCGCCCACGCTGCCAGGCGCCATGCAGGTGGTGGACGTGGGGCCGCGCCAGTACATGCTGAGCGATGGCGCCTTCGTGGCCGCCAGTTCCGGCGTTGAGCTGCGGGTGCGCACCCAGAACCTGGGCAACGCCCTGTTCGCCCAGAGCGGCGGCTTCTTCATCACGGAGACGGCCGGCTCCGGCCAGGTGGTGGTGTCGGGCTTCGGCTCCATCTCCCAGCTGGAGGTGACGCCGGGGCGCGACGTGGTGATCGACAACGCCCACGTGGTGTGCTGGGACAGCGCGCTGCACTACGAAATGTCCATCACCACCGGCGGCGGGGGCGGCTTCCTCGGCAACCTGATCAACAGCCAGACCAGCGGCGAAGGCATGGTGCTGCGCTTTTCCGGCCAGGGCAAGGTGCTGGTCTGCTCGCGCAACCGGGAAGCCTTCCTGAACTGGACCCAGCGCCGCCAGCAGTAACGCGGTCCGCGTTCACTCGTAACCTTAAACGAAAGGAAACAGCAATGTCAGTCAATCTGCAAAAAGGCCAGAAGATCTCGCTGGACAAGGAAGCGGGCGCCTCCCTGGGGCGCGTCGTCATGGGCCTGGGCTGGGACGCCATCAAGAGCAAGGGCTTCTTCGGCTTTGGCGCCCGCAGCGAAGCGGTGGACCTGGACGCCTCGTGCGTGATGTTCGACGAGGCCAACCGGCCGCTGGACGTGATCTGGTTCCGCCAGTTGCGCAGCCGCGACGGCAGCATCGTGCACACGGGCGACAACCGCACCGGCGCCGGCGATGGCGACGATGAACAGATCAACGTCGACCTGGGCCAGGTGCCGGCCGGTGTGCGCAGCCTCGTGTTCACGGTCAACAGCTTCACGGGGCAGAATTTCTCGCAGGTGGAGAACGCCTACTGCAGGTTGCTGGACGCGGCCAGCGGCAAGGAGGTGGCCCGCTTCAACCTGTCCGTGCAGGGCTCGCACACGGCCCAGATCATGGCCAAGGTGTACCGCCACAACGGTGAATGGAAGATGCACGCCATCGGCGAGAATGCCAGCGGCCGCACCTTCGACGACCTGCTGCCGCTGATCGCGCCGCACCTGTAGTCCGTGTAGACCATGGCTGGCCGCCCGCGTGGCGGCCATGCTACGGGGGGCATTGCGGTTGGCGCTGCCCTGCGTATAATGTTTCCATGGAAAAACTAAGAGACTTCGCCCAGATAGTGTCGCAAGCCGAACGTGGCGAGCTGGTTTTTCCCACCAGCGTGAACGCCGCGCTGCACCTGCAGCTGGCGCTGGCCGATCCCGATTGCGCCACGGACGACGTGGTGCGCAAGGTGCTGGCCGAGCCGCAACTGGCCGCGCGCACGGTGGCGCTGTCCAATAGTGCCGTGTTCAACCGCCGTGGCCCGCTCGTGACGGGCGTGCGCACGGCCGTGCTGCGGGTGGGCTACCGCAACCTGTACACGATGGCGGCGGCCATGGTGGTGCGCCAGTTCGGCAGCCGCATACGCGATCCGCACTTGCGCGCCATGGCCGAGCAGCTGTGGCGCCACACGGCCCACGTGGCCGCGCTGGCCCATGTGCTGGCGCGCCACGTGACGGGCTGCGACGCCGACACGGCGCTGTTCGCCGGCATCGTGCACGAGGCGGGCGGCTTCTACCTGCTGTCGCGCGCCGACGAGCTGCCTGGCCTGCTCGACGATCCGGCCGAGTGGATGGGGGCGGCGCGGGAAATCATCACGCGCGAGATGATGCGCAAGCTGGCCATTCCGGAGCCGGTGGCGCTGGCCATCGTCGCGCTGCGCGGCGCCACGCTGTCGCCGCCGCCGGCCGGCCTGCGCGACACGCTGCTGCTGGCCAAACGGCTGGCGCCCGTGGCCTCGCCGCTGGCGCCCGCCACCGACGCCTGCGATACCGATTACGCGCTGGACGATTATGTGCGCGATAACGCGCGCCTGGACCTGGTGCTGCGCCAGTCGGCGGCCGACGCCGAGTCGATGAGCACGGCGCTGCTGGTCTGAGGCGCCGGCCCGCCACTTCAACTGCTGTAAGTTCGCGCTGCTATAATGGCCCGGCCCGTCATCGCCGATCCGCGTCATGTCCCACATCCTACCCGCTCCCCTGTTCGTGCCCCGCAAAAAGCCGCGCAACCTCGCGCAAGGGGTGGTGGAGAGCGTCACCGCGCGCATCCGCAGCGGCGACTGCAAGCCCGGCGACAAGCTGCCGGCCGAATCGGACATCATGGAACAGCATGGCGTGAGCCGTACCGTGGTGCGCGAGGCGATCTCGCATCTGCAGGCGGCGGGGCTGGTGCAGACCCGGCATGGGGTGGGCACTTTCGTGCTGGCGCCGCAACCGGCCCGGCTCAGCGTGGCGGCCGGCGCCGTGCACAGCCTGGCCGATTTGCTGGCCGTGCTGGAACTGCGCATGAGCGTGGAGACGGAGGCGGCCTGGCTGGCCGCCACCCGCCGCAGCGCGCAACAGGTGGCGCAGCTGCAGGCGGCGCTGCACCGCATCCTGAGCGGGGCCGCGCTGCCCGGCGTTTCAGTCGAAGCCGAGCAGCGGTTCCACCTGCTGATCGCGGAGGCGACGGGTAACCGCTATTTCGTCGACCTGCTGACCGACCTGGGGCAGGCCATCATTCCGCGCGCCCACCTGGCGCCGACCCAGATCGCCCATGCGGTGCCAGGCGGGGCCGGCGACTGCCTGCAGCGCATCTACCGCGAACACGAGGACATCTATTTCGCCATCGAGCGCCAGGACCCGGAGGCGGCGCGCGCGGCCATGCGCACCAACCTGTGTAATTGCCGTGAACGGCTGCGCCGCGCGCAGGCCATGGATGGTGCGCCGGCCCCGGCCTGAATCAATTCCAGAGTTGCCACGACACGACGGCCGCGTTGTACAGCGCGTGCACCAGCATGGGCGCCAGCAGGCGCTGGCTGCGCTCGTAGCTCCACGCCGCGCACAGGCCCAGCACGAACACGGGCAGCATCGACAACGGCGGGTGGACGATGGCGAAGATGGCCGCGCTGGCCAGCATGGCTGGCAGCGCGCCCATGGAACGCCGCAGGCCGCCGAAGATCAGGCCACGGAAAATGAATTCTTCGCACAGCGGCGCGGCCAGCACGGCCAGCGCCAGCAGCCAGCCCGGATGGACGGTGGCGCCGGCCGCGGCGGCCGCCAGTGCCGGTGCCAGCGCGCTGTGGCGC
Source organism: Rugamonas fusca (assembly GCF_014042365.1). Lineage (GTDB taxonomy): Bacteria > Pseudomonadota > Gammaproteobacteria > Burkholderiales > Burkholderiaceae_D > Rugamonas > Rugamonas fusca. The sequence goes on along the minus strand of NZ_JACEZS010000007.1, from coordinate 46,798 downwards.
AGCGCCGCCAGGTACACCAGTCCCACGGCGATGGCCGGTACGGCGGCGGCCAGGCCCAGGAGCGCGGCCGCCCGCGCATTGCCGCCACGTGCGATGGCCGGCACGCCGGCCGTCTTGCTGCGCCAGTAGATCAGGCGCGTGCAGCCATACACGATGGCGCCGGCCGCCGCGAACGCCATCGTCCACCCTTGCAGGGCGATCTTGCCCGTCCCATCGCGGAACCACAGGCCGATCAGCGCTTGCAGGATGAAGAAGGCGGTGGCCGCCATCAGGCCGTCGGCCGTGGACACGCGGGCCGGCGGCGCGGCGGCCGGGTCCAGCAGGTAGGGCAGCTCGTCGCGCGCCTTCTGCCACATGGCCAGCGCCAGCGCGCCGCACAGCACCATCACCACCAGCTTTTGCGGCCACACGCTGGTGTAGATGCAATACACGTAAAAGCTGGCCAGCAGCATGTACAGGTAGACGTAGCTGGGCCGCACGCGGGTGCGCACGTCCGGCGCCAGCGGGTCGCAGGCGAACACGCCGAGTGATACGGCGATCACGGCGAAAATGGGCATGCCGGCCAGGGCCAGGATGAACAGCCCCGCCAGCCGCCAGTTGAGGGCGGCGCCGAAATGGATGGCCAGGCCGAAGACGCCGAGCGGGTAGAGCAGGGCCAGCACACCCCACAGTTGCGCTTTTTCGCGCAGCACGCTTTCCACCTTGCGGGGGAAGGTGTATAGCATCCACAGCACCGGGCCTTCGTTGTTGAGGGTCTGGAAGGCCGACAGCATCAGCACGTAGCTGCCGATGCCGAAGGCGCTGGCGGCCACCAGGGTGGTGTTGTGGACGAACTGGCCCACGTCGCGCAAGGCGCCATTGAACATCAGCTGGCTGCCGATGATCACCACCGGCAGCAGCAGGCTTTGCACGAGGAAGTTGCGGTCGCGCGACAGCAGGTGTAATTCGCGCCGCTTCACGGGAGATAGCAGCCCGCGCCCGCCCGGGTGTGGGACGGCAGCGCCAGCGCGCGCGCCGGCGCGTCCGCTGGCGCGCGCGCCGGAGGCCACCACGCCGTGGCGCAGCTGGAATCCCAGCAGCGCCACGCCAGCGGCCAGCAGCAACCCCACCTGGGCCAGCAGCAGCGCGGCCAGCGCGGCCGCGTGGCCTGGCGTGGCCGCCTGCAGCAGCTGGATCATGAGGCCGGGCGGCGTCCATACGGTCCAGGATGGATAGGCGGCGGCCCACTCGACGGGGAAGGTGGCCCCGTTGGGCATACCGAGCGCCATCACGAAATAGATGAGGGGCATGGAGGCCAGGCTGGTGAGCGCCTGCAGGTTGCGCAGTTGCGAAGCCGGGAGCCACATGCGCAGACCCGTGTCGGCCAGCGTCTGGCACAGGGCCGTCAGTGGCAGCAGCAGCGCCGCCATCGCCAGCACGGCGAGCGGCGCGCTCCAGCGCAAGCCGGAATACCACGCCAGCAGCCCGCACAGGGGCAGCAGCGCGAACAGGGCGGAGGGATTGCCCACGCTGCGTTCGAGCACGCGGCCCCACAGCAGCGTCTTGCGCCGCACGGGCAGCGTGGCCAGCCATTCCAGGTCCCAGTCGGCCTGGGCCAGTTCGCGGCTGCCCAGCGCCATCAGCACGCTGGCCAGCAACAGCAATGTCAGCATCATGGTCAGTGCGCTGGCCAGGTGCGGGCTGAATGGCGTGGCGGCCAGGCCGGCCGCGCCCTTTTCCAGCGCCATGTAAGTCGCGCCGTGGTCGTCGGTAGCGGCGCACGCCGCGTCGATGTGGCAGTGCAGGTTGAGCACCGCGGTGCGCGCCAGTTGCGTGAACGAGAAGCCGGCCGTCACCGCAACGAACAAGGCCAGTAGCCACGCGTTGCGGGGTTTGCCCGGCGTGGCCACGCGGCCGGCCCGCTTGCGGCGGAAGGCGCGGAACGACAGCGCGCTGGCCTGGTTGACCAGCCGCGTCAGGCGCAGGCGCGCCATCAGCAGCATGGCGCGGCCGTGTGTGGGCGCGGCCATCATGGCGTGACGCCGTCGTCGCCGGCCGTGATCTTCAGGAACACGTCCTCCAGCGAGGCGGCGGCCGAGGCGTCGCCACGGATCTCGTCGAGCGTGCCGGTGGCCACCAGGTCGCCGTGGTGGATGATGCCGACCCGGTCGCACAGCTTCTCGGCCATGTCCAGCAGGTGGGTGGAAACGAAGATGGTGGTGCCTTGCGCGGCGGCGGCCAGCAGCCGTTCCTGCACGTCGCGCGAGGCGCGCGGATCGAGGCCGTTGATGGGCTCGTCGAGGATCAGCACGGGCGGCTCGTGCACCAGCGCGCAGGCCAGGCCCAGGCGCTTCTTCATGCCCAGCGAGTAGTTGACGGCGTAGTCCTCGCCCGCCTCCTCGAGCCCGAATTCCGCCAGCAGGCGCGCGCCGCGGCGGGCCGCCTCGGCGCGGTCGTAGCCATGCATCTCGGCCACGAACTGCAGGATCTCGCGGCCGCGCAGGTAGTCGTAGAACACGGGCGTGTCGGGCAGGTAGCCCACGTGGCGCTTGACCTCGTGGGCCGCGCCGTGGCAATCGCAGCCGTTGATGCGGACCTGGCCGGCGCTGGGCACGAGGATGCCCATCATCATGCGGATGGTGGTGGTCTTGCCGGCGCCATTGGGGCCGAGGAAGCCGAACACTTCGCCGCGCCGCACCGTCATCGTTAATGGCTTGACGGCTGCAAAGCCGCCGTAGACCTTGGCCAGGCCTGCAAATTCAATCATGTGGGCTCCGTGCCGGCCGCCGCCGGCGCGTCGCGCGCGGGGCTGCCGGCTAATGTTATGACAAGTTTGACTGGATCATAACATCGCGGCAGCGGACCGGGCCAGGAGCTGGCTCACTGGGGGCCGTACAGGTCCATGCCGAAGCGCTCCGTGCGCGGGTGCCAGTTGCCCTGGATGTCGGCCGAGGCCAGCACCCGCACGGCGCGGCCGATCAGCAGGGCGCGCGGCACCAGGCCGATGTAGCGCGAGTCGGCGCTGTTGTCGCGGTTATCGCCCAACATCATGTATTGATCGGGCGGCACCGTGACGGGGGCGAAGTTGCGGCGCGCGTTCACTTGCGGCAGCAGCTGGATGGCGTGCGGGGCGGCCGCGCCGGCGGCCATGGTTTCGCGCAGCTGTACCGTGCGCAGCGTGCCGGCCGCGCCCACCGTTTCGCGGCCGTCGCCCAGCAAGGCGTAGCTGGAAGGCTGGCCGTTGATGATCAGCTGTTCGTCACGCATCTCGACCCGGTCGCCGGGCACGGCGATCACGCGCTTGATCAGGCGCGTGCCATCCTGGGGCGAGCTGAAGGTGACGATGTCGCCCCGCTGCGGTTCGCCCGTGTGGCCCAGCACGATGTCCGTCAGCGGCAGCTTGACGTTGTAGGCCAGCCGGTTGACGAGCACCACGTCGCCTTCCAGCAGGTTGGGATGCATGGAGGCTGACGGAATCGGGTTCCAGTCCGCCACGGCCGTGCGGAAGATGCCGAACAGCGTGAGGAACAGCAGGAACCCTTTGTTGGCGCGTATCCAGCCTTGCATGACGTCTCCCGGTCGATGTTTGAAGTGTTGCCAGTATCGTCAGGGATTCTTAATTGGACCTTAGCGCGCTCACTTGCACGCTGACCCGGTAATCGGGCACCGGCGCCTTCATGTGGGGCACGCTGTCCGGCTCCACGCCGAGCAGGGTGAAGGTCAGGCCGTTCTGGCTCACGCTCTTGCTGGCGCCGGGCATGTCGGCCGCCAGCACGAAGCTGGAAGGGGTTCCGTCCTTGGTGAGCGTGAAGGTGTAGCTGATGTAGCCGGCCCACACGCACACGGCGCCCACGCGGCAGCGGCTGTCGTTGACGCGCTCCAGGCGCAGCACGGTGCCCGGCGCGATGGTGGCGCTCTGGCCCTGGGTCAGGGCGACGGTGATTTTGGCGGGAGCGGGGACAGGGGGCGCCGGCGGCGTGCCATCGCTGGCGCGCGCGCCGCAGCCGGCCAGGGCCAATAGCAGTAACCAAGACAGCCAAACGTGGCGCGACAACTTGCTGTTCATGCGTATCCTTTCAAACAGGAATGCAACGAGACTAACAAAAGCTGCCCGGTGGCGGCGCACGGACGGCGCCGCCAATGCACGGCGGGACGGATATGGTACACGCCCCGGCCACCGCGCCAGAAAAAATGCCGCCCGGCGCGACGCGGGGCGGCATGGTGGTGGGCGCCGCGGCCGGCGGCGCTCAGACGTAGGCGGCCAGCGCGCCTTTCATCTTCTTCAGCGCGGCCGATTCGATCTGGCGGATGCGCTCGGCCGACACGCCGAATTCATCGGCCAGCGTGTGCAGCGTGGCGCCCGAGCCATCGTCGTTGGCCAGCCAGCGCGCTTCGACGATGCGGCGCGAGCGCGGATCGAGCTTGCCCAGTGCCGTTTCCAGCCCTTCCGACTGCAGCCGCGTGACCTGCTCCGCTTCCAGCACGCGGGTCGGCTCGCTCTGCTCCGAGGACAGGTAGGCGATCGGGGCGAACTTGTCGTCCTCGTCGTCCGATGGCGATTCGAGCGCGATGTCACGGCCGCTCAAGCGGGTTTCCATCTCGATCACTTCCTCGCGCTTCACGTCCAGCATCTTGGCCAGGCCGTCGATCTGGGACGGCGTCATGGCGTCCAGGCCCTGCTTGTGGCTGCGCAGGTTGAAGAACAGCTTGCGCTGGGCCTTGGTGGTGGCCACTTTGACCAGGCGCCAGTTCTTCAGGATGTACTCATGCATCTCGGCCTTGATCCAGTGCATGGCGTACGACACCAGGCGCACGCCCTGGTCCGGGTCGAAACGCTTGACGGCTTTCATCAGGCCGATGTTGCCTTCCTGGATCAGGTCGGCGTGCGGCAGGCCATAGCCCAGGTAGCCGCGGGCGATCGAGACCACCAGGCGCAGGTGCGACAGCACCAGTTCCTGGGCGGCGGCCAGGTCATTCTTTTCCTTCAGGCGGCGGGCCAGCGAGACTTCGTCGTCGTGCGACAGCATCGGCAGGCGATTGACGGCCGAGATATAAGCATCCAGGTTGCCCAGGTTGCCAGTGAACCCGAGGCCCAGTGCACGGTTGGTAGCCGGGACCAACGCGTTCGGTGCGGACATCATATTCATGTAATTCCTCGCTAGCTGATATTGCTAAGTGTCAATGTGCCATGCAGCCGGGCTGTTCACATCCGATGTTACGGTTTGTTACCCGCTGCGGTCATGCTTTAGGAACCAGTCATTCTTGCGCCAAAAAGTTGCCTTCAAGAATTTCCAGCCCCACGATGTTTCATATATTAGCACTCTCCGTCGTTGAGTGCCAATCGCCATCCATAATCGCATTGATAGTAAAAATGCTATCGCTTTTTGGCGGTCTATGGCGTTTGCATATCCGGTGCCGGCATGGGCTGGCGCTGGACGTGGGCGTCACATTCACAGTAGCAACACACCGCAGTTGACGACGCGATCAGCATGCGGTGGCGAGCTTAAGCAGAACTTAATTGTAGGCCTGGGGGAAGGGAAAAACCGTGCGCGAACGCACGGTTGGGGCATACACCGATTGAGAAGGCGCAGCCGGCCGCTTAGTTCAGGCGTGCCAGGTGGCGTTGCACGGACAGCACGGCACCTACCAGCCCCAGCCCGGCCGACACGGCCAGCAGGGCGGCCATGGCCAGCGGTGGCAGCGGGGCCAGCTGGAATTCGGACGCGTACAGGCGGGCGAACTCGGCGATGGCCGTGTTGAGTGGGCGCAAGGCCAGCGCCACGGCGCCCAGCGCCACGGCGCCGGCGCACAGGCCCAACAGGGCGCCCGTGTAGTAGAACGGGCGGTGGATGAAGGTGTCGGTGGCGCCGATCAGCTTGGAGACGATGATTTCGTCGCGCTGCGTCATCACCTGCAGCCGGATGGTGTTGAATACGACGGCCACCACCACCGTGCCCAGCGTGGCGGCCAGCAGCAGCAGGGCCAGCCGCAGCACATTGATCAGCGCGGCCAGGCGCTTGACCCAGGCCGAATCGACCTGCACCGTGTCCACGCCGGGCAGGGCGCGGATCTGGTCGGCCAGCGCGTCCACGTCGCCGCCGGCCTGGGCGTTGCGGAACGCGTCGAGCTTGAGCACGTAGCTGTCGGGCAGCGGGTTCTCGCCCAAGGTGCCCAGCACGTCGGACAGGCCGCTCTTGGTCTTCAGGTTGTCGAGCGCTTTTTCGCGGGCCGTAAAGATGATCCTGGCTTGCTTGTCGGCCACCAGCTGGCGCAGCGTGGTCGCCATCGCCTCGGCCTCGGCGCGCGGCAGTTCCTGCTTGAGGAACACGCTGATTTCGGGATCGACCGACAGTTGCTCGGACATGGGGCGCACGTTGTCGAGCAGGGTCACGCCCGCGAACGGCAGCGCCAGCGCGATCGCCACCACGATGATGTTGAACAGGAAGCTGCCCGGCGCGCGGCGCACATGCACCAGCGCCGCCGCCAGCGCGAAACCGTGTTGCCGTAACCAGTTGCTCATACCTGCGCTCCCGCGTCTTGCTGGCCATCGATCTGGCCGTGTTGGAGGTGGATCACGCGGGCGGCCGCGTCCAGCATCTGTTCATCGTGGCTGGAAATGAGGCAGGTCACGCCCACGGAATGGAATGCCTTGAGCGCGTCGAGCACCTGGTTGGCGCTGGCGCGGTCCAGGTTGGCCGTCGGTTCGTCGGCCAGGATGATCTGGGGCCGGTTGACGATGGCGCGCGCGATCGACACGCGCTGCTGTTCGCCGCCCGACAGGGCCAGCGGCTGGCCCAGCGCCCGGTCCAGCAAGCCCACCTTGTCGAGCGCGGCGCGGGCGCGCTGCTCGGCGGCCGCGCGCGGCGCGCCCGTCACCAGCAGCGGCAGCATCACGTTGTCGAGCACGGAGCGGTCGTTCAGCAGCCGTTGCTGCTGGAAGATCAGGCCCAGGTTGCGGCGCAAAAATGGCAGGCCGGCCGGCTTGATGCGGCCCACGTCCTGGCCGTTGACCAGCACCCGCCCGCTGCTGGGGCGCTCCATGGCCGCGATCATCTTCAACAGGGTCGATTTGCCGGCGCCCGAGGGGCCGGCCAGAAATACCAGTTCGCCTTTCTCTACCGTCAGCGACACGCCGCGCAGGGCGGTGGCGTCGGGGGAATACTGTTTGGTGACGTTCTGGAATTCAATCATCGGCTTATCCGAGCAGGGCTTCGACAAAATCGGCCGCCACGAAGGGCTGCAAGTCTTCAATCTTTTCGCCGATGCCGATGAAGTACACGGGCACCGGGCGCACGCGGGCGATGGCGGCCAGCACGCCGCCCTTGGCCGTGCCGTCGAGCTTGGTGATCACCAGGCCCGTCAGTTGCAGCGCGTCGTCGAAGGCCTTGACCTGGGCCAAGGCGTTCTGGCCCGTGTTGCCGTCGATCACCAGCAGCGTTTCATGGGGCGCGCCTTCCATGCCCTTGCCGATCACGCGCTTGATTTTTTTCAGTTCTTCCATCAGGTGCAGCTGGGTGGGCAGGCGGCCCGCCGTGTCCACCATCACCACGTCCATGCCACGCGCCTTGCCCGACTGCACGGCGTCAAACGAGACGGCGGCCGGGTCGCCCGAGGCCTGCGAGATCACGGTCACGTTGTTGCGCTGGCCCCAGACCATCAATTGCTCGCGGGCGGCGGCGCGGAAGGTGTCGCCGGCCGCCAGCAGCACGGACTGGCCGTGCGACTGCATGTGCTTGGCCAGCTTGCCGATGGTGGTGGTCTTGCCGGCGCCGTTGACGCCCGAAATCATCATCACCAGCGGTTGGTGGCGGCCCAGCTCGAACGGCCGCTGCAGCGGCGTCAGCAGATCGATCATCAGCGTCTTCAGGGCGGCCTTGACGGCGGCCGCGTCCAGCAGCTTGTCCTCCTTGACCTTGCGCTTGAGCGCGTCGAGCAGGTACTGGGTCGCTTCCACGCCGGCGTCGGCCATCAGCAGGGCCGCTTCCAGCTCGTCGTACAGGTCGTCGTCGATCTTGGCGCCCACGAACAGGATGGACAGGTTGGCCGACGTCTTCGACAGGCCCGCCTTCAGGCGCGACATCCACGACTTGCGCGGCGCCGGCTCCTCGACGGCCAGCAGCGGCTCGGCGGCCGGCACGCTCGCGGCCGGCTGCTCCGCAACAGCTGCGGTGGCAGGTGGGGCGGCGGGGGCGGGAGCTGCGGGGGCCGGCGCGGCGGCGGGCGGAACTTCGGGAACGACGGGTTTTTTCTTGAAGAAACTAAACATGGGTGTGTGATTGAAGGCGCTTCAAGCGGATGGCCGGCGGCGCCGGACACTGGGAATGGCGATATTTTACCAGAGCGCCGGGCGGGACGGCCCGCCGGGGCTGTCTGAATGGCAAGGCCGGACGCTGGCGGCGGCCGGTGGCAGGATCGGCGTCAGCCGGCGCGGGTGCTGTGGCGCGGGTGGCGCAAGCGCCATTCGACGATGGCGTGGCCGATGTCGGACAGGTTGAGCACCCGCACGAATTTGGGATTGCGCCGGCGCAAGGCCGCGTTATTGCCGCCGGCCCACAGTTCGGTCTCCTCGGGCAGGCGCATATGCAGCTCGGCCAGGCTGTCGAGCGCCTGGCGCGGATTCATCGAGGCCGAGAACGACAGCGCCACGATGTCGCCCTGCAGCACGCGGGTGGCTTCCACCACCTCCAGCAACGGCGTCTGCACCCCCAGCGACACGCAATAGGCGCCTTCCACCACGCACATGGCCTCGGCCATGAGCAAGCCCAGGCTGTGGCGGTCCTGGGGCAGGGTGGTGAGGATGATGCGGGGCGCGCCGATGCTGGCCGCGTTGGCCTGGGGCACGGAAAAGATGGCGCTGCGCACCACCGTCTTCAGCGTTTCCGTGTACAGGTGTTCCTCGAACACGGCCAGCTGGCCGCTGGCCCAGGCTTCGCCGACGAGCCGCGTCAGCGGCGCCACCAGGTCGATCACGAAACTTTTCAGGCCCATCACCAGCAATGCCTGCGATAGCCGGCGGCGCAGGGCGTCCATGTCGTGCGCCTTGCACAGCTCCAGCAATTGCTGCTGTTCGGGGTGGGCGTGGGTCGGGCCGGGGCCGTGCTGGACGGCGCGCTCGGCCATGGCCTGCAATTCCTCGGCGTTGTAGGCGATCACTTTGCTGGGACGGAAGCCCAGGTCGATCAGACGCTTGATCAGGCGCAGCTTGCGTACCTGTTCCACCGGGTAGACGCGTTCGCCGTGGGCGTCGCGCTGCGGTTGCGGAAAATCGTAGCGCCGTTCCCAGACCCGCAAGGTTTCCTTGGCCACGCCGGTGTCGCGCTCGACGTCGCTGATGGTGCTCGAAACAGGCAAAGTATGGGCGTTAGTTTTCATCAGCTGGTGCGGCTACGGGAATCGGGTAGACGCTGGTTTTCGCACATGGTTCGGGTGCCTTGTCGGCAGGCATCGGTTCGGTCTCGGTTTAACGCCGCCGACACCAACTTGGCCGGGACGCGACGTGCATTCTAACCTCGTTTCGGAGAAGAAAGTGCCGCTCGCGGCCCGCGTTGGCGACCCACTTATCCACAGTATAGAACCTTGTCCACGACACACTGTTGACATGAAGAACTAATCACAAAAATACTGCAAATGCTTCTTATTTGCCATGGACAAAAAAGTTGGAAAACGCTTAAAAAAAATCATCAAGAATGCGCCGCGGCTTGGGGCTGCGGGTGGGACGGCAGGGCCGTCGTTGGCGTAATCGGCATGCCAGGACGCCGGCAGTGGACGGGCCGCCGGCGGTGCAATTGTTAAATCGGTTGCAGTGCTGCCTTGGCCTTGGCCCGTTCGATGTTTCTATTAAGGGAATTCATGATGACGGGCCGCCCGCCGCCCGCCGTCATCCCCGGCCGCCGGCCGGCCGGGGACGCTGTTTCGTCGGTTTTTGTCGCCTTCCGACAACAAGTAGCAATTGCTTACAAATTGCTGCTGCGTCGCAGCAGGGTGGCCTGTCGACAGAATTTATTTCATTAATTGAGCACTCTTACTATAGGCAAAGTCGGTCCGGGCCCCTGTTTTCCTGCGGAAACTGCCAAACTTTCTCCGGGTAAGGCGGCATCTACACATTTGGTATAAGTGTGCCGTGCCAGGGTTCGGTATAAAATACAGCCAGAAATAGCAATGTAGCTATTTTTACTTAGTCCGACACTGATGCATTTTTCCTTTGCAGCAGCTTCAGGCGGTCCGGTTCGCCGGGCGCCGCACCAAGTTCATCTGTGCGGATTTGAGAAGTTAGTGGGCTGCCTCGGCAGGATATATTGCGATGCGGTAAAATATTGCAGTTTTTGAAAATCCAGCACGGTGACATGGCGGGAATCGCCGCGCGCGATAACCAATATGAGCGTTTTTACACTTGATGGATGCTCAAAGCGTCAGTATAGTGCCGCCTCCGGTGCCACAAGCACCGCGATAAAGCCGGCATCGATTAAATCGGCCGCAACACAATGTGAACGCGTCCGGCAACAAGGACAGCAACGTGGCAGCAGGGGAGAATGCCCTCACGCATAAACGACGCCCCAACCGGCGCCGATAAGCACCGAATTTAGGCGTAGCACTAGCTTTACCTTTTTACCCGCAACACAACTGAAGGAATTACGTAATGAAAAAATCTCTTATCTCCATCGCAATCCTGGGCGCAATGAGCAACGTTGCCTTCGCTCAGTCGAACGTGACGATCTACGGTACCGTTGATGCCGGCATCGTGAACGAGCGTGGTGGTGCGGCTGGTACCGTAACCAAAGTGACCTCGGGCGTGGCTTCCGCTTCGCGTCTGGGCTTCAAGGGCACCGAAGATCTGGGCGGCGGTCTGAGCGCCGTGTTCGTCCTGGAATCGGGCGTCAAGACCGACACCGGCGCGTCCGACGTGGCTGGTTCGATCGCTAACCGTCAATCGTACGTTGGCCTGTCGTCGAAAGAAGCCGGCACCGTGCTGCTGGGCCGTCAGTACACCCCGTACTACGAGACCCTGGGCCAAGTGGCTGACCCATTCGCCCTGGGCCTGGCTGGTACCGCCAAGAACCTGTTCGCGACCCAGGACACCCTGACCCGCAACAGCAACGCCGTGACCTACCGCACCCCGTCGCTGAACGGCGTGCAGGCTGAACTGTCCTACAGCGCTGGCGAGCAAGCCGGCAACGCCAAGGCACAGCGTCAGATCGGTGGTTCGGTTGGCTACTCGAACGGCCCGCTGAACGCGAGCTTCGCTTACAACAGCCGCAACAACGACGGCGCCGTTGACGCGCCTATGGGCCACAACGCCCTGCTGGCCGTGAACTACGACTTCCAGGTTGCCAAGGCCTTCTTCGCCTACGGCCGTGACAAAGGTCAGCTGACCCAGACTTCGGCTTTCGTTGACAGCAACAACATCCTGGTTGGCGCCACCGTGCCAGTCGGCCCAGCCGGCAGCCTGATCGCTTCGTTCACCCGCAAGAACGACAAGCTGGCCGCTAACCAAGACGCTGACCAGTGGGCCATCGGCTACACCCACGCTCTGTCGAAGCGTACCAGCGCCTACGTCGCTTACGCCAAGATCAAGAACAAGAACGGCGCGTTCTACACCGTTGGTAACAACACCGAAGCCGGCACCGGCGACAAGGCGTTCAACCTGGGCGTGAAGCACAACTTCTAATTTCCGCTTTACTCGGATTTAGATGACACATCGGCCGCGTTCGCGCGGCCGATGTGCGTTTACGGACGGCCCCGTGCCGTCCCCCACCGCCGGCGTCCGCCAGGCGGTAGAATATTCCCTCCTTACCATTCCTGTTTCCACCATGATGCCCTCCCGTTCCGCCGGCCGCGCCGCGCTCGCCTGCCTGATCCTGCTCGCGTCCTGTGCCGCGCTGGCCGCGCCCAAGGTGGCGCGCCGCCCCGCCGCCACCTTGCCCCGTTACGGCATGCTGGTGTTCTCCGACCTGTGCCTGCACCCGGACAGCGGCGAATTCGGCGGCCAGCGCATCACGCTGCAGCGCTTCGCGGAAGTCGATACGGTGATCTATGAGTACACGGCCGGCGGCTTGAGCTGGCCCGTGGTGGCCAGCGACGTCAATATCGACCCGCGCGGGCGCCAGCTGTATTTTGTCGTCACGCCGCCTGGCGAGGATGAGCGCACCATCAGCGGCAAGCTGTCCGACGATGGCAATACGCTGCTGCTCGATGGCGCCTACTGCGACGATGGCTCGGTGCCCATGCGCCTGCACAGGGTGACCGACTTTGGCCGCAAGCCAGGCGCTTGCCATGCCTGTCCGGCGCCGCGCAAGCCGGCCGCCGCCGATGGCGAACCAGGGCAGCCGCCGGTCGATGGCCATGGCGACGACGATGCGCCCATGCTGAAGAATGAGGGTGGCCAGCCGCCAGCGCCCCAGCGCCGGGACGACAAGGGCGCGCCGCCGCGCCAGCCGGCCGCCGAACCGTTGCCGGGCACGCAGGCCTGACGGTGGATAGTCCGGGGCGGCGCCCGCCGCCCCGTGGTGTCAACGCTTACTGCCCGGCCGCCCGCGCGGCCAGCGCGTTGGCGCGGATGGTGGCCAGGGTGGCGCCCGGCGTGATCAGGTCGCCGTCGTAGCGCAGCTCGATCACGGCCGGCAGCCGTTTGGCCCGCGCATGTTCCAGCGCCCGTTCCAGCGCCGGCCCGAACTGGGCCGTCTCCGTCACCGTCTCGCCATGCGCCCCATAGGCCTGGGCCAGCGCCGCGAAGTCCGGGTTATGCAGCACCGTGCCCGACACCCGGCCCGGATAGGTCCGTTCCTGGTGCATGCGGATAGTGCCGAACATGCCGTTGTTGAACACGATGATGACCACCCCCGCCTTGTACTGCACGGCCGTGGCCAGCTCCTGGCCGTTCATCATGTACTCGCCGTCGCCGGCGAAGGTGATCACGGTGCGCTCGGGCGCCACGATCTTGGCCGCCACGCCGGACGGCACGCTGTAGCCCATGGCGCCGCTGGTGGGCGCGAGCTGGGTGCGCATGCCGCCGTAGCGGTAGAAGCGGTGGGCCCAGGTGGCGTAGTTGCCGGCGCCATTGGTGATGATGGTGTCGGCCGGCGCGATGGCGCGGATCTGCTGCACCACCTGCCACAAGTCGAGCGGCGCCTGGCCGTCCTTGAAGATGGGCGGCTGCTCCTGGTAGGCCAGCAGCTCGGCCCTGGCCCCGGCCACGCTGGCGCGCCAGGCGCCGGCGTCCACCGGCGCCATCGCAGCCAGCATGGCGCAGGCCTGCGGCATGCCGCTGTTGATCATCAGGGCGGCCTGGTACACGCTGCCCAGCTCCTCGGCGTCGGCGTGGATGTGGATCAGCCGCTGTTTCGGCACGGGCGATTCGAGCAGGCTGTAGCCGCTGGTGGTCATCTCGCCCAGGCGCGGGCCGATGGCCAGGATCACGTCCGCCTCGCGCACGCGCGCGGCCAGCTTGGGGTTGATGCCGATGCCCACGTCGCCCACGTAGTTCGGGTGCGCGTTGTCGAGCAGGTCCTGGAAGCGGAAGGCGCACGCCACGGGCAGCGCGTTGGCTTCGGCGAAGGCGCGCAGGTCGGCGCACGCTTGCGGATTCCAGCCGCCCCCGCCCAGCAGCACCAGCGGCCGTTTGGCGCCGGCCAGCAGGGTGCGCACCTGGTCGATCTGGTCGGCCGACGGCGAGGCCTGCACCGGCTGGTAGCGGGCCGTGTCGGCCACGGCTGCCACGCTGGTCAGCATGTCCTCCGGCAGCGCCAGCACCACGGGGCCGGGGCGGCCGCTGGTGGCCACCTGGAAGGCGCGCGCCATGTATTCAGGGATGCGGTCGGCGCGGTCGATCTGGGCCACCCACTTGGCCATCTGGCCGTACATGCGGCGGTAGTCGATCTCCTGGAACGCCTCGCGGTCGGTGAAGTCGTTGCCGACCTGGCCGATGAACAGGATCATGGGCGAGGAATCCTGGTAGGCCGTGTGCACGCCGATCGAGGCGTTGGTGGCGCCCGGCCCTCGGGTGACGAAGCAGATGCCGGGCTTGCCGGTCATCTTGCCGTAGGCGTCGGCCATGAAGGCGGCGCCGCCTTCCTGGCGGGCGATGATGAAGCGGATATCGGAGTCATGCAGCGCGTCGAGGACGTCGAGGTAGCTTTCACCGGGCACGCCGAAGGCGGTGTCGACACCGTGGATCTTCAGGGCGTCGACCAGGATCTGGCCGCCGGTGCGGGAGGGATGGGTCATGGTAATAACCTTGTCTTGGGGGCGAGCGGGATGGTCGCCGGCAGGCCATTCTAGAACGCTGCGCGGTGGTCGGCTTTTCTAATGGCGACACCAAATTTCAGATTTGGCGGCCGGCGCGGTACAATACCGGCTGAAGCAAGCCAGACAGCCGCTGGCCGGTGCGTAATGCCCGGCGGGAGGAAGGTCCGGACTCCACAGAGCGGGGTGACGGTTAACGGCCGTCCGCTGAAAGCCTTCCGGCGCAAGCCGGGGGTATAAGGCGAGGAATAGGGCCACAGAGACGAGCGTATTAAGTTACGGTGAAACGCGGTAACCTCCACCTGGTGCAATTCCAAATAGGCACGCGATGATGTTGCTCGCGGAGCGTGCGGGTAGGAAGCTTGAGCGCCGGAGTAATTCGGCGCCTAGAGGAATGGCTGTCATAGCGCGGGTTCGCCCGCGCCGTAACAAAATCCGGCCTATCGGCTTGCTTCAACTGAATTTCAACTGCTTTTAACACGGCGGCCGCCCGCTGGTGCATGCGCAGGTCCGGTGCGGCGACGCCAGGGGATCTGCCGATGACACAATACATACTGGCCCTGGACCAGGGCACCACCAGCTCGCGCGCCATCCTGTTCGACCACCACGGCCGCATCTGCGCCAGCGCGGCCCAGGAATTCCCCCAGCACTATCCCCAGCCCGGCTGGGTCGAGCACGATCCCAACGAAATCTGGAACAGCCAGCTGACCGTGGCCCGCAAGGTGCTGCACGAGCTGCACGTGGACAGCGCCCACGTGCGCGCCATCGGCATCGCCAACCAGCGCGAAACGACCATCGTGTGGGACCGCAAGTCGGGCGAGCCGATCGCGCCTGCCATCGTGTGGCAGGACCGGCGCACGGCCGACTACTGCGCCCAGCTGCGCGCGGACGGCAAGGCCAGGCTGGTGGCCGATGTGACGGGCCTGGAACTGGACGCCTATTTTTCCGCCACCAAGCTCAAATGGCTGCTCGACCACGTGCCCGGCGCGCGCGAGCGGGCCCGTCACGGCGCGCTGGCCTTCGGCACCATCGACAGCTGGCTGGTCTACAAGCTCACGGGCCGCCACGTGACGGACGTGAGCAACGCGGCCCGCACCATGCTGTTCAACATCCACCTGATGCGCTGGGACCAGGACATGCTGGACCTGTTCGACATTCCCGAACAGATGCTGCCCCAGGTGGTGTCGTCCAGTGAGGAAGTGGGCAGCACGCGCGAAGGGCTGTTCGGCGGCGCCATCCCCGTGGCCGGCATTGCCGGCGACCAGCAGGCGGCCACCTTCGGCCAGGCGTGCCACCAGCCTGGCATGGTCAAGAATACCTATGGCACCGGCTGCTTCATGCTGATGCATGCGGGCCGCCACCCGGTCGTATCGCACAACCGGCTGCTGTCCACGGTGGGCTGGCGCGTCGATGGCCGCACCGACTACCTGCTCGAAGGCAGCGTGTTCATGGGCGGCGCCACCGTGCAGTGGCTGCGCGACGGCCTGGGCATCATCCAGCACTCGGCCGAGGTGGAAGCACTGGCGGCCAGTGTGCCCGACAGCGGCGGCGTGGTCATGGTGCCGGCCTTCGTCGGCCTCGGTGCGCCGCACTGGGACCCGTATGCGCGCGGCACCATCGTCGGCCTCACGCGCGGCAGCCACAAGGGCCACATCGCGCGCGCGGCGCTGGAGGCGATCGCGTTTCAGAGCGCCGAACTGCTGGCGGCCATGCAGAAGGACGCGGCCATCCCGCTGACGGAGCTGCGGGCCGATGGCGGGGCGGCCCGTAACGACCTGCTGATGCAGTTCCAGGCCGACCTGCTGGGCGTGCCCGTGGTGCGGCCCCAGGTGACGGAAACGACGGCGCTGGGCGCGGCCTACCTGGCCGGCCTGGCGGTGGGTTTCTGGGATACGCGGGAGGAGATCGCGGCCCAGTGGCAGTGCGAGCGCCGCTTCCTGCCGCAGATGGGCGCCGACCAGCGCGCCGCGCTGCTGGCCCAGTGGGCACGCGCCGTCGAACGGTCGCGCAACTGGGAAACGCCGGCCTGAGTGTTCGCCGGCAGCGGCTGGACCGCACCGTGCGTATCCAGCCGGGAAAGTGTGACGGCGCTGCCTCTGATGAGGTAATATTTGAAACATTTCAAATAAGGCATCGCGGGCGCGCCAGCCCGCGCGTGCGCTCGGGAGGCAGGCCATGGCGGACGCATTGGGCGGAGCGGGGCAGGGCGCGCGCTGGCGCAGCGTGGAACTGGCCGCCATCGAAACCCTGTTCGACGCGCTCAGCGACGTGGCCTTCTTCGTCAAGGACCGCGACGGCCGCTACCTGGCCGTCAACCACACGCTGGTGCGCCGCTGCGGCCTGCGCAGCAAGCAGGAACTGGTGGGCAAGACGGTGCTGGAGGTGCACCCGCGCCACCTGGCCAGCAACTACATGGCGCAGGACCGCCACGTGATCGAAGCCGGCTGCGCCATCCGGCAGCACCTGGAGCTGCACCTGTATCCGAACCGCCGCCACGGCTGGTGCCTGACCCACAAGACCCCGCTGCGCGACGACGGCGGCGCCATCGTCGGCCTGGTGGGCACATCGCACGACCTGGGCCTGGCCGATGAACAGCATCCCGTGTACCGCCAGATCGCCAGCATCGCCCAGCACATCCGCGACCATTACCACCAGCCGCTGTGCCTGGAGCAGCTGGCGCGCGACGCGGGCCTGTCGCTGGCCCGCGTGGAGCGCCTGTTCCAGCGCGTGTTCCACTACAGTCCGCGCCAGTTGCTGCTGCAATCGCGGCTGAACGGCGCGCTGGCCCTGATGGCGGCCGACGACGCGCGCTCCATCGCCGCCATCGCCGCCGCCTGCGGCTACACCGACCACAGCGCCTTCAGCCGCCAGTTCAAGGCGTTGACGGGATGGACGCCGGTGCAGTACCGCGCCCGCTTGCGCGAGGGCGGGGCCCCGGCCACGGCGCCGGCCGGCCTGCTGGCCAGCCTGGGCGCCTGATTGTCGCTTTTCCGCCCGTCCCGGCACCGTGGCTGTGCCGTTCCCTCCAGCCGTCCCGTCTAAATGTAGCGAACCGCCGCTGCGCATGCCCGCGAATGCAAATCAGGCAATCTTATCGGGATAGTATTTCCCTGCCCCCGCGATCCGGCGGGCGCCATCCCACCCAACGATAAGCGACAACCTGAAAAGGAGTGCTAGACATGTCTTTTTCCCGCAAAACCCTGTGCCTGGCCGGCGTGGCGGCCGTTTGCCTGAGTACCTTGCCCGCGCGCGCGGCCACGCCGCCGGCCGGCGAGCAGGACAGTCTCAAGCAGGCGCCCATGCCGCACCAGCGGCAAAGCCTGCCGCCATCGGCCGAGCAATCGCGCTACAACCTGCCGCCATCGAGCCGGCCCCGCAACGACCTGCTGCCCCGGCACCAGCGCAACAGTGTGGCCGCGCCGCTGGCCGACGACTGCGGCGACATGAACAAGCTGGCCGGCTACAGCGGCGCGGCGCTGGCCGATTACCTGGTCAGCCTGCCGAACTATGAATGCACCTACGGCCTGTTCGCGGCCGCGCCGGAGCTGGCCGCGCGCATCTATTCGGGCGCCAACTTCGGTGCCGTGGCCGCCCGCTTCGCGCAGGAGGCGGCCAGCTACAGCGCGGCCAACATGGCGCTGGTGAACCTGACGCTGTACCTGCGCGCCGGCTATTACCAGGCCGAAGGCGGCGCCATTCCCGCGCCGGCCGCCACCTTGACGCGCACATTGCGCGCGCCGCTGCGCCAGCTCACGGACGGCAGCGCGCTGTTCCGCCCCAACAGCGCGGCCACCAGCACGGCCGGTGAAGTGCTCAAGCTGATCACCAACATGCATGACGAGGCTTATTTCCTGCCCAGCATGAAGGCGTTGGTGCAGCGCTACACCAACACGGCGGCCCGGCCCAAGGCGGCCGACGGCCTGCGCGAGGCCACAGCCGCCAACGGCTACACGGGCGTACTCACGGTGCTGTTCTACGCGCACGGCCGGCCCGACGGCCAGGCCCTGCTGCGCGGTGACCTCAGTTATCCCACCGCGCTGTACAACTTCGTCAGCGGGAACAAGGCTGACTTGCTGGGCAGCGCCATCGGCTACCAGCTCAACGACACGGCCAACGAAGCGTTCCGCTTCATGCAGTATGCGGACCTGAAGGCGGGCGTGCAGCCCATGGTGCAGGCCACGCTGGCCAGCAGCAGCATGACGGGGCCGGACGGCGACCTGTGGCTGGCCGCCGCCAGCGCCGTCAAGTTCTATGACAACGACCACTGCGCCCAGTACGGTACCTGCGACTACACCACGCAACTGGCCGACGCGGTGCTCAAGTACCGCAAGGATTGCAGCCCTACGCTGCACATCCGGGCCCAGGACATGACGGACGAACAGATGCAGCAATCATGCGACCTGCTGGCGCGCGAGGAAAGCTACGCGCACGCCATGCTGCAGACCAAACGGGTCCCCGTCGCCAACGACCACAACACGTCGCTGGAGCTGGTGGTGTTCGACGACTACACCAACTACAGCAAATACGCCGGCCTCATCTACGGCATCAGCACCAACAACGGCGGCATGTACCTGGAGGGCGACCCGTCCAATCCAGCCAACCAGGCCCGCTTCATCGCCCACGAGGCGTCCTGGCTGCGGCCCGTGTTCCAGGTGTGGAACCTGGAGCACGAGTATGTGCACTACCTGGATGGCCGCTTCGATATGGCGGGCGATTTCGGCGCCGCCACGGCCAAGCCCACCGTGTGGTGGATAGAGGGCATCGCGGAATACCTGTCGCTCAAGAATAACAACCAGGTGGCGATCGACATGGCCCGCGGCGGCAACTACCGCCTCAGCACCATCTTCGGCAATACCTACGCCATGAACGATTACGTGAACCGCGCCTACCGCTGGGGCTACATGGCGACCCGCTTCATGGTCGAACGGCACCGCTCCGTGATCGACACCATGCTGGGCCAGTTCCGCGTGGGCGACTACGACAGCTACCAGCAGATGATGGCCGGCATAGGCGCCACCTACGACGACGAATTCGCCAGCTGGGCCGCCACCGCCAGCACGGCCGGCGAACCGCCCATGCCGCAGCCGGCGCTGCCCG
Organism: Rugamonas fusca; assembly: GCF_014042365.1. GTDB lineage: Bacteria > Pseudomonadota > Gammaproteobacteria > Burkholderiales > Burkholderiaceae_D > Rugamonas > Rugamonas fusca. Next base: position 27,484 of record NZ_JACEZS010000007.1, on the reverse strand, counting down.
TGTGCGCCTCGCCCGTCTACCTGGGCCGGAACTGCGCGCTGGTGAACCTGGCCGCGTCCAGCCAGGCCTATGCCTATATCAACCTGCCGGCCGGCGCCACCAATGTGCGCCTGAGCACCGGCGGCGGCGGCGGCGACGTTGACCTGTACGTGGCGCTGGACCGCTACCCGACGCCCACCTCGTATGACATGGCCTCGGCCGGCGCCGGCAACGCGGAGAGCGTGACGCTCGCGTCGCCGGTCAGCGGCCACTGGTACTACATCCTGCTGCGGGCGCGTCAGCCGTTCAGCGGGGTGAGCCTGAGTGCCACCTACGATTGAGGCCATCCCGGCCCCGCGCGCGCACCGGTGCGCGGGGCCGTCCACCGATTCCGTATAATGGCGGAAGTGGCGCGGCCGGCGCCGCACGCTCGTTGGCTCGTCAGGCAATGTTGTCTATACAAGTTAATGATCGGCATGTGGCCGGCCGCTGAAATGTTGAGCAATAAACCGTGGTATCGATAGTGCAGTGTTGAAGGTCTTCCTATCCGCGAAATGCGCACCAGGCGCGACAGGCTGGTCATTCTCTCCAATCATCACACTTTTTTCTCCCGGCCTGCGGCCGTCCCGACCCGGCATCCGGCCTGTTGCCGGATTGCTACTGTGATGTTGGCGTTTGGCAACTGTATGCATTTAATTTAATTATTTTCATCCAACATTTACTGCCTTCCGGCACGGCGAAAAGCGCCCGTAGAGATGAGGTAGCACATTCACTATCTTCTATAAGTATTTAATTTCTCAATATATTTTTACGCGAGCCGGCTTCAAGGAAGTACGCTAAGTCCTTAATTTCATTAATAAAATCCCTGTTTCGGTTGGGCGAAAGCGCTTGACCACCCATCTTCCATCCTCTAAAGTGGGCATCTGTGTGAAAAAGTGTCTTTTTGTGGGATTTTTCTCCTGACTTAGCGGCGGGGGAAAAGGCGGCAAAGGATGGCGATTTCCACTCTGCTAAACTATCAGAGGTCTAAAGGTAACTCCCGTGTTTCAAGGCGCGTCCGCAATCAGTCTCGATGCCAAAGGCAGGATGTCCATCCCTGCCAAGCACCGTGACGCGCTGGCCATCCAGTGCGAAGGCCGACTCACGCTGACCAAACACCCGGACGGCTGCCTGCTGTTCTTCCCCCGCCCCGTGTGGGAAAGCCACCGTGAACAGATCGCCGCCTGGCCCATGTCGGCCCGGGCCTGGCAACGCATCTTCCTCGGCAATGCCTGCGACGTCGAACTCGACAGCGCCGGCCGCGTGCTCATCTCGCCCGAACTGCGCAACGCCGTCGGGCTGTCGCGCGAGATCATGATGATCGGCATGGGCAGCCACTTTGAAATCTGGGATGCCGCCAAACTGGCGGAAAAAGAGCAGCAGGCGATCGAAGCCGGCACGCCCGATGTCCTCGCCAACTTCTCTTTCTAAGGCCCCGCCATGACGACTACGGCGGTGCCGGAATTTCAGCATCGTACGGTGCTGCTAGACGAAGCGGTCGATGCGCTCGATCTGTCGGGCGCGCGCGCCGGCGGCGTGGTCGTGGACGGTACCTTCGGCCGCGGTGGCCACAGCCGCCTGATCCTGTCGCGCCTGGGGCCGAACGCGCGCCTGATCGCCTTCGACAAGGACCCGCAAGCCATCGCCACGGCCGCACAGGTGGCCGACCCGCGCTTCACCATCGTGCACGACAGCTTCGCCACCATGCGCGCCGCCCTCGCGGAGCGGGGCGTGGGCCAGGTGGACGGCATCCTGCTCGACCTGGGCATCTCCTCGCCGCAGGTGGACGACGCGGCGCGCGGCTTCAGCTTCCGCAACGATGGCCCGCTCGACATGCGCATGGATACCACGCGCGGCATGTCGGCGGCCGAGTGGCTCGCCACAGAATCCGAACAGACACTGGAAAAGGTGATCAGAGAATATGGGGAAGAACGGTTTGCTTTTCAGATTGCAAAGGCGATTGTTGCTCGCCGGGCAGTCGAGCCAATTTCAAGCACACGACAGCTTGCCGGCATCGTGGCAGGCGCGGTCAAGACTCGGGAAAAGGGCAAGGACCCGGCCACCCGTACCTTTCAGGCTATCCGGATTTTCATCAATAAAGAGCTTGAAGACCTCGAGGCCGGACTAGAACAAGCCTACGATTGCCTGGCGCCGGGCGGCATCCTGGCCATCATCAGCTTCCACTCGCTGGAAGACCGCATGGTCAAGCGCTTCTTCGCGGCCAAGGCCAACGTGCCGCAGCCGGACCGCCGCCTGCCGATCCGCGCCGTCGACCTGCCGCAGCCGCTGCTGAAACTGATCGCGAAGATCAAGCCGTCCGACGCCGAAGTGGACGCCAACCCGCGCGCCCGTTCCGCCGTGATGCGGGTGGCGCGCCGCCTGCCGTTGCCGGAGGGGGCGCCATGAGCGGCAAGATCAACCTGGTGCTGACGGCATTGCTGGTCGCTTGCGGCCTGTCGCTGGTTAACGCCCAATACCAGGCGCGCCACCTGTTCATCGAACTGGAACGCAGCCAGTCGCAGGCGCGCCAGCTCGACATCGAATGGGCGCAGCTGCAGCTGGACCAGTCCACGCTGGGCAAGCACGCCCGTATCGAGCAGATCGCGCGCGGCGATTTGAACATGGTGCCGCTGACGGCCAACCGTACCCAGTACCTGTCGCCGGAAGAGGGCAAATGAAGCGCGCCTCCAACGCCAGCGTATCCCGGGTAGCGGCCTCCAAGGGGGTGCCGTTCTCGAAAAATCCCGTGCTGGCCGTGCGCCTGCCCGTGTGGCGTTCGCGCGTGGTGCTGTTCGTGCTGTTCTCCGCCTTCGCGCTGCTGGCCGCGCGCGCCGCGTGGCTGCAGGGCCTGTCCACCCAGTTCCTGCAAAAGCAGGGCGAGATCCGCTACGCGCGCACGCTGGACCTGCCGGCCACGCGCGGCAAGATCACCGACCGCGATGGCCAGGTGCTCGCTTCGTCGATTCCCGTCAAGGCCATCTGGGCGATTCCGGACGACGTGCAGGAAGCGCCGCCGGAAAAACTCAAGGCGCTGGCCAAGCTGCTGGACATGAGCGACGCCGAGCTGCAGAAAAAACTCGATTCGGACCGCGGCTTCGTGTACCTGAAACGCCAGGTGGAGCAGGACGTGGCCGACCAGATCACCAAGCTCGGTATCGAAGGCATCCAGACCCGCAAGGAATACAAGCGCTTCTACCCGCAGGGCGAAGTAGCCACCCACGTGGTGGGCTTCACCAACGTGGAGGACGTGGGCCAGGAGAGCATGGAACTGGCGCAGCAGAAGACGCTGATGGGCGTGCCGGGCAGCCGGCGCGTGATCAAGGACCGCCTGGGCCACATCGTCGAGGACATCGAATCGATCCGCGAGCCGCACGACGGCAAGGACTTGACGCTGTCGATCGACAGCAAGATCCAGTACATCGCCTTCACCCAGCTCAAGGACGCGGTGGAGAAGTTCAAGGCCAAGGCTGGCGCCGCCGTGGTGCTGGACGTGCACACGGGCGAAGTGCTGGCGCTGGCCAACTGGCCATCCTACAACCCCAACGACCGCACCGCGCTGACGGGCGAGCAGTTGCGCAACCGCGTGATGACGGACACCTTCGAACCCGGTTCCTCGCTCAAGCCGTTCACGGTGGGCCTGGCGCTCGACACCAGGCGCGTCAAGCCGCTCACGCTGATCGACACCGGCCCCGGTTACTACGCCATCGGCGACAAGGTGGTGCACGACACCCACCCGCACGGCGTGATCACGGTGCAGCAGGTGATCCAGAAGTCGTCCAACATCGGCACCTCGAAGATGGCGCTGCAGATGCCGCCCCAGGAAATGTGGGAGATGTTTACCAAGGTGGGCCTGGGCCAGCAGCCCAAGTGGGGCTTCCCCGGCGCCGTGGCCGGCCGCGTGCGTCCTTACAAATCGTGGCGCCCGATCGAGCAGGCCAACATGAGCTTCGGCCAGGGTATTTCCGTGTCGCTGATCCAGCTGGCGCGCGCCTACATGATCTACGCCCGCGATGGCGACATCATCCCGCTGTCGTTCCAGAAGGTGACGGAGCCGCCCGTGGGCACGCGCGTGGTGAGCGCCCAGACGGCGGCCGAGATGCGCGAGATGCTGGAGATGGTGACCCAGCCCGGCGGCACGGCGGAAAAGGCGCAAGTGCCCGGCTACCGCACGGGCGGCAAGACCGGCACGGCGCAAAAGGTCATCAACGGCCGCTACTCGCAGAGCAAATACATCGGCAATTTCGTGGGCATGGCGCCCATGTCCAGTCCGCGCTTCGTGATCGCCGTGATGATCGACGAGCCGGGTGGCGCCGTGCACGTGGGCGGCGACGTGGCCGGCCCCGTGTTCTCCGCGCTGGCGGCCAACGTGCTGCGCGCCAAGAACATCACGCCCGATTCGACCGTGACCCATATCATCATTCCTGAGAATTCCGAACAGGGGAAAATGTGACGACTGCTACCTTCGACCCGTTGACTATCGCCGACGCGATCCGCAAGCTGGCGCCCACGGCGCAGCTGGCGTCCGACTCGCGCCGCATCAAGGTGGGCGATGTGTTCTTTGCCTATCCCGGCGACGCCGGCGATGGGCGCAACTATATTGAAACGGCCATCGAGGCAGGCGCCGCGCTGGTGGTGCTGGACCCGGCCGGTTTTACGTGGAATCCCGACTGGACCGCGCCCTACATCACCGTCGAGCAGCTCAAGGCGCGCGCTGGCCTGATCGCGCACGCCTGCTACCGCCAGCCTGACAGCGCCATGTTCACCGTGGGCGTGACGGGCACCAACGGCAAGACCTCCAGCGCCGTGTGGCTGGGCCAGGCCCTGTCGCGCGGCGGCGAGACGGCCGCCGTGGTCGGCACGCTGGGCGTGGGCCTGTTCAAGGGGCGCGGCGAAGCGGCCTTCGACGCCACCGGCTATACCACGCCGGACGCCGTGCTGCTGGCCCGCACGCTGGCCGAGGCGCGCGACGCCGGCGCCGCGTCGCTGGCGATCGAAGTGTCGTCCATCGGCCTGGAGCAGGGCCGCGTGGCCGGCATGCACTTCGACGTGGCCGTGTTCACCAACCTCACGCGCGACCACCTGGACTTTCACGGCGACATGGCGGCCTACGAGGCGGCCAAGACCCGGCTGTTCGACTGGCCCGGCCTGAAGACGGCCGTGATCAACCTGGACGACCCCATGGGCCTGCGGCTGGTGGAGCATGTGCGGGGCAAACCGTCCGGCGCCATTCCCGTGATCGGCTACACGCTGGCCGACGCGGCCACCGTGCCCGACCTGCCGGGCGTGATGATGCTGCGCGCCAGCCAGTTCCGCAGCAGCCGCACGGCCGGCACGGAATTCCACCTGGACTGCCCGCTCGGCGCCGCCCAGGTCAAGACCCAGTTGGTGGGCCACTTCAACATCAGCAACGCGCTCGGCGTGCTGGGCGCGCTGCTGGCCAAGGGCATGGGCTTGCGCGCCGCGCTGGACGCCATCGAGTCCTTGCGCCCGGCCCCCGGCCGCATGCAGCAGGTGGGTGGCCAGGATGCGCCGATGGTGGTGATCGACTACGCCCACACGCCCGACGCGCTGGAAAAAACCCTGCAAGCGCTGCGCCAGGTGGCGCAGGACCGCGGCGGCCAGCTGTGGTGCGTGTTCGGCTGCGGCGGCGACCGCGATCCGGGCAAGCGCCCGCAGATGGGCAAGATCGCCCAGGCGGCCGACCATGTGCTGGTCACCAGCGACAATCCGCGCAGCGAAGACCCGCACGCCATCATCGCCCAGATCGTGGCCGGCATGGACCAGCAGCACCCGTCGTCCACGCTGCAGACGGTGGAAGACCGCGCCGCCGCCATCCTGCTGGCCATCAAGCACGCGGCCAAGCCGGACGTGATCCTGCTGGCCGGCAAAGGCCATGAACCGTACCAGGAGATCAAGGGCAAGAAGCTGCCGTTCTCCGATGCCGACCACGCCCAGCTGGCCCTGTCGGCCCGCCTGACCATGATGAGGCCGAACTGATGCGCGCTACGCTGGCCCAGCTCGCGAGCGCCATTCCCGGCGCCACGCTCGTCAACGACGCCGCCAACACGGCGTTCGACGGCGTTTCCACCGACAGCCGCAACGTGGCCGCCGGCGCGCTGTTCGTCGCCCTGCGCGGCGAAGTATTTGACGCCCACGACTTCCTGCCGCAAGTGGCGGCCAAGGACGTGGCGGCCGTGGTGGCCGAGCGCCTGCCGGACGGCTGGACCCTGCCGGCTATCGTGGTGCCGGACACGCTGGTGGCGCTGGGCCGCATCGCCAACTATTGGCGCCGCCAGTTCGCCGTGCCCGTGATCGGCGTCACTGGCAGCAACGGCAAGACCACCGTCAAGGAAATGATCGCCTCCATCCTGGCTGAGGCCTGCGGCGGCGAGGACGCGCGCCTGGCCACGCGCGGCAACCTGAATAACGAAGTGGGCGTGCCGCTCACGCTGTTCCGCCTGGACGCGGCGCACCGCGCCGCCGTGGTGGAACTGGGCATGAACCATCCGGGTGAGATCGCGCGCCTGGCCGCCATCGCCGAACCCACCGTCGCCATGGTCAACAACGCCCAGCGCGAACACCAGGAATTCATGCACACGGTGGAAGCCGTGGCGCGCGAGAATGGCGCCGTGCTGGCCAGCCTGGGCGAGGACGGCGTGGCCGTGTTCCCCCATGGCGACGAGTTCACGCCGATCTGGCAAGCACTGGCCGGCAAGCGCCGCACCGTCACCTTCGGCCTGGCGCCGCAGGCGGACGTCAGCTGCACCCACCGCGCCGGCGACTTCGGCAGCGAACTGACGATCACCATCGGCCATGACGCGGCGGCCACGCCGTTCTTCGTGCGCCTGCAGGCGGCCGGAGAACATAACGTGCGCAACGCGCTGGCCGCCGCCGCCTGCGCCTACGCGGCCGGCATCTCGGCCACCGCCATCCGGCTTGGACTGGAGGCGTTCGCGCCCGTGGCCGGCCGGCTGCAGAAAAAGGCCGCCGCCAACGGCGCCGTCGTCATCGACGATACCTACAACGCCAACCCGGACTCCGTGCGCGCGGCCATCGACGTGCTGGCGAAAGCGGCCGCACCGCGCATCCTGGTGCTGGGCGACATGGGCGAGGTGGGCACCAAGGGCCGCGAGTTTCACGAAGAAATCGGCGCTTACGCGCAGAGCAAGGGCATCGAACAGGTGCTCGTTACCGGCGAACTGGCGCGCCACATGCAGGGCGCGTCCATCCGCCATTTTGAACAGTTCGGCGATCTGCTGGCGGCGCTCGACGCCGTCATCACGCCGGATGCAACCGTATTGATCAAGGGCTCCCGCTTCATGAAGATGGAACGGGTCGTGCAGCATTTGATTGGATCGCAACAAGCTAACAAGGAAAGTCACTAATCATGCTGCTTTGGCTCGCGCAATATTTTCAGCAGGACCTCGGACCTTTGCGGGTCTTTAACTTCATCACCTTCCGCGCCGTGTTCGCGACCATCACGGCGCTGGTGATCGGCCTGGGCGCCGGCCCGGCCGTGATCCGCAAGCTGACGGCCATGAAGTACGGCCAGGCCGTGCGCACGGACGGCCCGCAGACCCACCTGAAAAAACACGGCACGCCGACCATGGGCGGGGTGCTGATCCTGATCGCCATCGGCATTTCGACGCTGCTGTGGTGCGACCTGTCGAACCGCCTGATCTGGCCCGTGCTGGTGGTCACGCTGGGCTTTGGCGCCGTGGGCTGGGTGGACGACTACCGCAAGGTGGTGCGCCAGGACCCGGAAGGCATGCGCTCGGCCGAAAAATACTTCTGGCAGTCGCTGGTGGGCATCAGCGCCGCGCTGTACCTGGCGTTTTCCGTGTCCGCGCCCAACGCGGGCAAGGTGTTCGAGCTGTTCTTCGCCTGGGTGCAGTCGGGCTTCTCGATGGACCTGCCACCGAAGGCCGACCTGATCGTCCCGTTCTTCAAGACCGTCAGCTACCCGCTGGGCGTATGGGGCTTCATCGCGCTGACCTACTGCGTGATCGTCGGCACCAGCAACGCCGTCAACTTCACCGACGGCCTCGATGGCCTGGCCATCATGCCGACCATCATGGTGGGCGCGGCGCTGGGCCTGTTCGCCTACCTGACCGGCAGCGCGACGTACTCCAAATACCTGTTCATCCCGCACATCCCCGGCGCGGGCGAACTGATTATCTTCACCGGCGCGCTGACGGGCGCCGGCCTGGCCTTCCTTTGGTATAACACCCACCCCGCGCAAGTGTTCATGGGCGACGTGGGCGCGCTGGCGCTGGGCGGCGCGCTCGGCACGCTGGCCGTCATCGTGCGCCAGGAGATCGTGCTGTTCATCATGGGCGGCGTGTTCGTGGCCGAAACCGTGTCCGTCATCATCCAGGTGGGCTGGTTCAAGATCACCAAAAAGCGTTATGGCGTGGGCCGCCGCGTGTTCCTGATGGCGCCGCTGCACCACCACTTCGAACAAAAAGGCTGGAAAGAGACCCAGGTCGTCGTACGGTTCTGGATTATCACGATGATGCTGGTCCTGGTCGGACTCACTACCCTGAAGCTGCGCTGATGAACTACGAAGGCAAGACCGCACTGGTACTGGGGCTGGGGGAATCCGGCCTGGCGATGGCGCTGTGGCTGGCCCGCGGCGGCGCGCGCGTGCGCGTGGCCGACACGCGCGAGGCGCCCGAGCGCCTGCCCGCGCTGCGCGCGGCCGTGGCCGATGTTGAATTCGTCGCCGGCCCGTTTGGCGCCGCGCTGCTGGACGGCGTGGACTTCGTCGCCGTCAGCCCCGGCCTGGCGCCCAACCGCGAACTGGCCGACATCGTGCCGGCCGCCGCCGAACGCGGCATTCCCGTGTGGGGCGAGATCGAACTGTTCGCCCAGGCGCTCAAGACGCTCAAGGACGAACGCGGCTACGCGCCCAAAGTCATCGCCATCACGGGTACCAACGGCAAGACCACCGTCACCAGCATGGTGGGGCAGCTCTGCGAACGGGCCGGCAACACGGTGCGCGTGGCGGGCAACATCAGCCCGGCCGCGCTGGACGTGCTGCGCGAGGTGTTGGACCAGCGGCGCGACGCGCAATCGGAAGCAAGCCCGCTGCCGCAGGTGTGGGTACTTGAGTTATCAAGCTTCCAGCTGCACACCACCTACAGCCTGAACGCCGATGCCGCCACGGTGCTCAACGTGACCCAGGACCACCTGGACTGGCACGGCGACATGGCCGCCTACGCCGCCGACAAGCAGCGCATCTTTGGCGCCGACACCGTGCGCGTGCTCAATCGCGACGATGCCACCGTGATGCGCATGCAGGATCCAACGGGCGAGAACATCACCTTCGGCACCGACACGCCGCAACACGCCGACTGCCTCGGCCTGCACAATGAGCGCGGCATCTACTGGCTGGCCTCGGCCGAGCCGGGCGAGGAAGTGGAACGCAAGAAGCGCCGCAAGAACGACCCGGCCCCGGAGCCGGTCGAATGCGTGCTCAAGAAACTGATGCCGGTCGACGCGCTGCAGGTGCGCGGCCAGCACAACGCCGCCAACGCCCTGGCCGCACTGGCCCTGTGCCGCGCCATCGGCCTGCCGCTGGCGCCGCTGCTGCATGGCCTGCGCGAATACCGTGGCCAGCCACACCGCGTAGAGCTGGTGGCGGCCATCAACGAAGTCGAATACTACGACGACAGCAAGGGCACCAACGTGGGCGCCACCGTGGCCGCCCTGATCGGCCTGGGCAAGAGCTTCACGGGCGAGCAGCAGCGCCTGGTGCTGATCGCCGGCGGCGACGGCAAGGGCCAGGACTTCGCGCCGCTGGCCGATCCGGTGTCGCGCTACGTGCGCGCCGTGCTGCTGATCGGGCGCGACGCGCCGGCCATCCGCGCGGCGCTGGCCGAAACCGGTGTGGCACTGGAAGACTGCGCCGACCTGCCGCAAGCCGTCAAGCGCGCCAGCGCGCTGGCGCAGGCCGGCGACGCCGTGCTGCTGTCGCCCGCCTGCGCCAGCCTGGACATGTTCAAGAACTACGCGCACCGCGCGCAGGTGTTCATCGACACCGTGCGTGACATCGCCCTCGACGCGGGACAGGAGATCTGATGGCCTTCCAGCTGCCATTCCGCTTCAACGCACCACCGGCCTCCATGCCGGTGGGCAGTCGCGCGCGGCAGTCCAAGATGATGGAATACGACCAGCCGCTGGTGTGGGTCACGCTGCTGCTGATGCTGCTGGGGATGGTGATGGTGTACTCGGCCTCGATCTCGCTGCCCGATTCGCCCAAGTTCGCCAACTACGTGCGCTGGCAGAACACCTACTTCCTCACGCGCCAGGCGCTGTTCATCGCCGCCGCGCTGATCGTGGGCCTGTTCGTGTTCCGCGTCCGCATCGCCGACTTGCAGAAGGCCGCGCCTTACCTGTTCATCGGCACGCTGGTGCTGCTGGTGCTGGTGCTGATCCCCGGCCTGGGCGTGGTGGTCAACGGTGGCCGCCGCTGGCTCTCGCTCAAGGTGGTCAACCTGCAGCCGTCTGAATTGATGAAGGTGGTGGCCGTGCTGTACGCGGCCGACTACACGGTGCGCAAGCAGGAATACATGCACAAGCTGACCAAGGGCTTCATGCCGATGGCGGCGGCGGTCGGCTTCGTCGGCCTGTTGCTGCTGCTGGAGCCGGACCTGGGCGCGTTCGGCGTGATCGTCTGCATCGCCATGGGCATCCTGTTCCTGGGCGGGATTAACGCGATCTGGTTCGGCGGCATCGGCGCCGTGCTGGTGACGATCTTCATTTCCATCATCGCGCTGTCCAAGTTCCGCCGCGAGCGCTATTTCGCCTACCTTAACCCGTGGCAGGAAGACAATGCACTGAACAAGGCTTACCAGCTCACGCACTCGCTGATCGCCTTCGGCCGTGGCGAGATCTTCGGCGTGGGCCTGGGCGGCAGCGTGGAAAAGCTGCACTACCTGCCCGAAGCCCATACCGACTTCCTGCTGGCCGTGATCGGCGAGGAACTGGGACTGGTGGGCGTGCTGGTGGTGATCGCGATGTTCTACTGGATCGTCAAGCGCTCATTCGACATCGGCCGCCAGGCCATCGCCATCGACCAGACCTTCGCCGGCCTCACGGCCAAGGGCATCGGCATCTGGATCGGGGTGCAGACGTTTATCAATATGGGTGTCAACCTTGGCCTGCTGCCGACCAAGGGCTTGACCCTGCCGCTGATGAGCTATGGCGGCACGGGGGTGGTGATTAACTGCGTCGGGCTCGCGATCCTGCTCCGGATCGACTACGAGAACCGGGTCCTGATGCGTGGTGGCAGATTATGAAACGACTGATGATCATGGCGGCCGGCACCGGCGGCCACATTTTCCCCGGCCTGGCGATCGCGCAGACCATGCGCGCGCGCGGCTGGGAAGTGAGCTGGCTGGGCACGGCCCACGGCATGGAGCAGGACATCGTGCCGAAACACGGCATCGCGATGGATGCGATCGACTTTTCCGGCATGCGCGGCAAGGGCCTCAAGCACACCGTGGCGGGCGCCTTCAAGATGCTGGCCGGCTTCGCGGCCTGCTTCGGCTACATCGGCAAGCGCAAGCCGGACGTGGTGCTGGGCATGGGCGGCTACGTGACCGTCCCCGGCGGCATGATGGCGCGCCTGCGTGGCGTGCCGCTGGTGCTGGTGAACGCCGATGCGGCCCTGCTGTTGTCGAACAAGACCCTGACGCCGCTGGCGCAGCGCGTGTGCTTCGGCTTCCCGGCCGAATTCGGCCGCGCGGCCGGCAAGGCCGTCGTCACCGGCAATCCGGTGCGCAAGGAGATCCTGGACATGGCCGGCCCCGAGCAGCGCTTCGCCGGCCGCGAAGGTCCGCTGCGCATCCTGGTGGTGGGCGGCAGCCTTGGCGCCAAGGCGCTGAACGACAACCTGCCGGCCGCGCTGGCGCTGATTCCGGCCGCGCTGCGTCCGCAGGTTACCCACCAGTCGGGCAAGAAGAATATCGACGCGCTGCGCGCCGCCTACGCGCAGGCCGGCGTGCAGGCCAATGTGGTCGACTTCATCGACGACATGGCCAGCGCCTACGCGCAGGCGGACCTGGTGATCTGCCGCGCCGGCGCCATCACGGTGTCGGAACTGACGGCGGCTGGCGTGGCCAGTGTGCTGGTGCCGCTGGTGGCCTCGACTACCAGCCACCAGCGCGACAACGCCAAATGGATGGCCAAGCAGAACGCGGCCATCCACATGCCGCAAACGGAAATGAATCCGCAAAGCCTGGCGACTTTGCTGGAAACGCTGACCCGCAACGCCTGCCAGACCATGGCCATGGCGGCGAAAACGGCCGGCAAGCGCGACGCCAACGACGCGATCGCACAAGTATTGGAACAACTCTCATGAAGCATAAAGTACAGAACATCCATTTCGTCGGCATCGGCGGCAGCGGCATGAGCGGCATCGCCGAAGTGCTGCTCACGCTGGGCTACACCGTCACCGGCTCGGACCTGGGCAGCAACGCCGTCACGCAACGCCTGGCGTCGCTGGGCGCCACCGTCTACCAGGGCCACGCGGCTGACAACATCGGCAATGCCGACGCCGTCGTCACCTCCACCGCCGTCCAGCAGGACAACCCGGAAGTGGTGGCCGCCCGCGCCCGCAAGATTCCCATCGTGCCACGCGCCGTCATGCTCGGTGAACTGATGCGCCTCAAGCGCGGCATCGCCATCGCCGGCACCCACGGCAAGACCACCACCACCAGCCTGGTGGCTTCCGTGCTGGCGCAGGGCGGGCTCGATCCCACCTTCGTCATCGGCGGCCGCCTGACCAGCGCCGGCGCCAACGCCAAGCTGGGCACGGGCGACTACCTGGTGGCCGAAGCCGACGAGTCGGACGCCTCGTTCCTGAACCTGACGCCCATGATCGAAGTCATCACCAACATCGATGCCGATCACATGGAAACCTACGAGCACGATTTCGAAAAGCTCAAGCAAGCGTTCGTGAACTTCACGCACCGCCTGCCGTTCTATGGCCGCGCCATGCTGTGCATCGACGATCCGCACGTGCGCGCCATCATCCCGCACGTGACCAAGCCCGTGACCACCTACGGCTTCCATGAAGACGCCGAAGTGCGCGCCGTGAACGCGCGCGCCGTGGGCGTGGAAATGCACTTCACGGTGCTGCAGGAAGGCTATCCCGACCTGGACGTGGTGCTCAACCAGCCCGGCATGCACAACGTGCAGAACGCCTGCTCGGCCGTGGCCATCGCGCGTGAGATCGGCATCGCCGACAAGGACACCCAGGCCGGCCTGGCCGGTTTCGCCGGCGTGGGCCGCCGCTTCACCCGCTACGGCGACGTGGCCATTCCCGGCGGCGGCACCTTTGCATTGGTGGACGACTTCGGCCACCACCCGGTGGAAACGGAAGTGACGCTGGCCGCCGCGCGCGCCGCGTTCCCGGGCCGCCGGCTGGTGCTGGCATTCCAGCCGCACCGCTACACCCGCACCCGCGACCTGTTCGAAGACTTCGTCAAGGTGCTGGGCACGGTCGACGTGCTGCTGCTGGCTGAAGTGTACGCGGCCGGCGAGGCGCCCATCGTGGCCGCCGACGGCCGCGCGCTGGCCCACGCGCTGCGTGCGCGCGGCAAGACGGAACCGATTTTCGTGGAATCCATCGGCGATATGCCGGAAACCATCATGGGCGTGGTGCGCGACGGCGACGTCGTCATCACCATGGGCGCAGGCTCGATCAGCGGCGTCCCGGCCAAACTGACTAACTATCCGAAGGTCTGAACGTGAATCAAATGACTCCAACTGAAGCCAAGGCGCTGGGCAAGGTCGGCGTGCTGTTCGGCGGCCGCTCCGCCGAGCGCGACGTGTCCATCATGTCCGGCACCGGCGTGCTGAAGGCGCTGCAAAGCCAGGGCGTGGACGCCCACGCCTTCGATCCGGGCCAGCGTTCGCTGGCGGAACTGGCGGCGGAAAAATTCGACCGCGTGTTCATCGCGCTGCACGGCCGCTTCGGCGAGGACGGCAGCATGCAGGGCGCGCTCGAACAACTGGGCATTCCCTACACGGGCAGCGGCGTGATGGCCTGCGCCGTGGGCATGGACAAGATCTACACCAAGATCGTGTGGCTGATGCACGGCTTGCCGACGCCGAAATACGCGGTGCTGGACGCGCACTCGGACCTCGATAAAGTGGCGGCCGAGCTGGGCCTGCCGCTGATCGTCAAGCCGCCGCATGAAGGGTCGACCATCGGCATCACCAAGGTGGTGGAAGCCGGCGCCTTCAAGGCCGCCTACGACACGGCCGCCGCGCTGGACGATTGCGTGCTGGCCGAGGAATTCGTCACGGGCCGTGAATTCACGGTGGCCGTGCTGGGGCAGGGCGCCAGCGCGCGCGCGCTGCCTGTCGTGGAGATCGTGGCGCCGGAAGGCAATTACGATTACCAGAACAAGTACTTCACGGACGACACCAAGTACTACTGCCCGGCCGTGCTGGACGAGGCGACGACGGCCGAGATGCAGCGCATCGCCGTGCAAGCCTACCGCGCACTCGGCTGCGAGGGCTGGGGCCGGGTCGACGTGCTGCTGCGCGAGCGCGACAACAAACCGTTCCTGCTGGAGGTGAACACCTCGCCCGGCATGACCAGCCATTCGCTGGTGCCGATGGCCGCGCGCGCGACGGGCATCAGCTACGAGCAGCTGTGCGTGGAAATCCTGCGCTCGGCGCGCCTGAAGATGGCCGCGCCGGCCACGGGCAAGGAGTAAGCGCATGTGGCAAGACGCTAAAGCCTTGAATGCTACCGCCAACGGCATCTTCGCCCTGGCGCTGCTGGCATGCCTGGCCGCCGGCGTCTGGTGGCTGGCGCAGCGGCCCATGTTCAACCTGCGCACGATCCGCGTGGAGAGCCTGGCGTCGGACGGCGAACTGCGCCACGTGAGCCAGCTCACGCTGCGCAACAACGCGCTGGGCCGGATCAAGGGCAACTTCTTCACGACTAACCTGGACACGGTGCGCCAGGCGTTCGAGTCCGTGCCCTGGGTGCGGCGCGCCACCGTGCGCCGCGAATGGCCGGACCAGCTGATCGTGGCGCTGGAGGAGCATGAGGCGCTGGGCACCTGGGGCGCCGATGGCCGGCTGCTGTCGACCAAGGGCGACGTGTTCACGGCCAACCTGGCCGAGGCCGAGGAAGACCACCCGCTGCCCGAATTCGACGGGCCGGAAGGCAGCGAGAAGGAAGTGCTGTCGCGCTTCGAGGAACTGCGCCAGTGGTTCGCGCCGCTCAAGCTGGTGCCGGAAGCGCTGTCGCTGTCGAGCCGCTATGCGTGGACCGTCAAGCTCGATAACGGCATGAGCGTGGCGCTGGGGCGTGAGCAGACCGCCACCACGCTGAAGGAAAGGGTGGACCGGCTGCTGGGCATTTATCCCCAGCTGGTCAGCCATTTGCAGAATATCGAGACCATCGACATGCGGTACCAGAACGGCCTGGCGCTGAGCGCGGCCGACCTGAAGATACCGGCCGAAGGCGCCCGACCGAAGGCGCGACCGGCAGTAATGAAACAGACCACTAATTTAAAGCCAATCAGCAAGCACATACAGTAGGCGAGAGAAATGACAAAAGACGCTAAAAACCTGATCGTCGGCCTCGACATCGGCACCTCGAAAGTGGTGGCGGTGGTGGCCGAGGTGATGTCCGACGGACGCCACGAAGTGATCGGGCTGGGTCAGCACGAATCGAAGGGATTGAAGAAGGGCGTGGTGGTCAATATCGAGGCCACCGTGGAATCGATCCAGCGCGCGCTGGAAGAGGCGGAGCTGATGGCCGACTGCAAGATCCGCAACGTCTACGCCGGCATCGCGGGCAGCCATATCCGCAGCTTCAATTCCAGCGGCATGGTGGCCATCAAGGACAAGGAAGTGACGGCCACCGACGTGGCGCGCGTGATCGAGACGGCCAAGGCCGTCAACATCCCCACCGACCAGCAGCTGCTGCACACGGTGCCGCAGGAATTCATCGTCGACAGCCAGGAAGACGTGCGCGAGCCGATCGGCATGAGCGGCATCCGGCTGGAAGTGAAAGTGCACATTGTGACCGGCGCCGTGTCGGCCGTGCAGAACATCGTCAAGTGCGTGCGCCGCTGCGGGCTGGAAGTGTCGGATCTGATTTTGCAGCCGATGGCCTCGGCCGACGCCGTGCTGACGCCGGACGAGAAGGAACTGGGCGTGGTGCTGATCGACATCGGCGGCGGCACCACCGACGTGGCCGTGTTCTCGGACGGCGCGATCCGCCACACGGCCGTGATCCCGATCGCCGGCGACCAGATCACCAACGATATCGCCATGGCGCTGCGCACCCCGACCTCGGAAGCGGAAGAAATCAAGATCCGCTACGGCGTGGCCAAGCAGGTGCTGGCCGATCCGGGCGAATCGCTGGAAGTGCCGGGCCTGGGCGACCGCGGTCCGCGCAACCTGTCGCGCCAGGCGCTGGCGGCCGTGATCGAGCCGCGCGTGGAGGAACTGTTTGCGATGGTGCACCAGGTGGTGCGCGAATCCGGTTACGAAGGCGTGCTGTCGTCGGGCATCGTGCTCACCGGCGGCACTTCCATCATGCCGGGCATGGTGGAGATGGCGGAAGACATCTTCCTCAAGCCGGCCCGCCTGGGCACGCCCGACTACCGCGGCCAGCTGGCCGACGTGGTGCGCAGCCCGCGCTACGCGACGGTATTGGGCCTGCTCTTGGAAGCGAAAAAGCAGTACCTGCGCGGCCACATCGTGACCCGCCAGGATGGTTCGGTGAAGGCGGTCTGGCAGCGCATGAAGGAATGGTTCCTCGGGAATTTTTAAGCAGTGCAGGTCAAGTAGGTGATCCAGTTGTTGCAGTGTGGTTTGCAGGGTGGTTTTTAGTACGGCGATTCCAATACATTTAGCTAAACAATTTATATAATTCAACCGCAGTTTTCAATCTCCAGTTCTCCTAAACGATATGAGGCCTGGCGCTTGGAAACCGCATACTGATAGGAGCACATCATGGAGTTTGATATGGTCGATAACGCAGCTTTGGGAACCGTCATCAAGGTCGTCGGCGTCGGCGGAGCAGGTGGCAATGCAGTTCAACACATGATCAACAAGGGCATGTCGGGCGTCGAGTTCATCGCCGCCAACACCGATGCCCAGGCCCTGTCGACCTCCAAGGCCGACAACATCATCCAGATCGGCGACACCGGCCTGGGCGCAGGCATGAAGCCTGACGTCGGCCGCAAGCTGGCCGAGGAATCGCGCCAGCGCATCGAGGATTCGCTGCGCGGCGCGCACATGGTGTTCATCGCCGCCGGCATGGGCGGCGGCACCGGCACCGGCGCCGCACCGATCGTGGCCGAAGTGGCCAAGCAACTGGGCGCGCTGACCGTGGCCGTGGTGTCCAAGCCGTTCTCGCACGAAGGCCAGAAGTGCATGGACATCGCCGACGAAGGCCTGGAACAGCTGTCGGCCAACGTGGACTCGCTGATCGTGATCCTGAACGAGAAGCTGGAAGAAATCTACGAAGACGAATCGCTGATCGAATGGCTGCAGCACGCCGACGATGTGCTCAACAACGCCGTGGCCGGTATCGCCGAGATCATCAACGTGCCGGGCCACATCAACGTCGACTTCAACGACGTCAAGACCATCATGGGCGAGCAGGGCAAGGCCATGATGGGTACGGCCACCGCTTCCGGCGTGGACCGCGCCCGCATCGCCGCCGAGCAGGCTGTCGCTTCGCCGCTGCTCGATGGCGTGGACCTGTCGGGCGCGCGCGGCGTGCTGGTGAACGTGACGGCCAGCCGTGGCCTGAAGGGTAAGGAGATCAAGGAAGTGATGGCCGCCGTGCGCGCCTTCGCCGCTCCGGACGCCTCCATCGCCCAGGGTATCGCTTACGACGACGATATGGGCGACAACATCCGCGTGACCGTGGTGGCCACGGGCCTGGGCAAGGCCAAGAAGCACGTGCAGCTGGTGCCGCAGCAGATGCTGCGCACGGGCACCCACAACAGCCCGCTGATGCCATCGGCCTCGCTGGGCGGCGGCGCAGCTTCCACCTCCGTGTCCGTGGGCGCCGCCGCCGGCCTGGGCAATGCCGCCTACGACGGCATGAAGGCACCGGCCGTATGGCGCCGCGAAACGGCGTCCGAGCAGGTGCAGGCGCTGCAGAAGAACGGCATGGAAACCTACGACATCCCGGCCTTCCTGCGCAAGCAGGCTGACTAAGGTGTCATGGCGGCGCCCGGCCCCGGGGACGGGGCGGGCGCCGTTTTTTCGTCCGTTCAGCAGAATCATCGCGCTTCAGGCATACTGCACGTTCTATGCCGGGGCAAACCCCGCCAGGCGCGGTTTTTTTATTCAAAATTCAGAACAGAGGAGTCAAACATGACCATCAAGATCGGCGATACCCTGCCAGAAGGCAGCCTGTCGGAATTCATCGAAACCGAAACCGAAGGTTGCGCACTGGGCCCCAACACGTTCAATGTGCAAGACCTGGTCAAGGGCAAGAAGATCGCCATCTTCGGCCTGCCAGGCGCCTACACCCCGACCTGCTCGGCACAGCACGTGCCCGGCTACGTCAAGCACGCGGCCGAACTGAAGGCCAAGGGCGTCGATGAAATCTGGTGCATCTCCGTCAACGACGCGTTCGTGATGGGCGCCTGGGGCCGTGACCAGAAAGCGACCGGCATCGTGCGCATGATGGCCGACGGCAATGCCGCCTACAGCAAGGCGCTGGGCCTGGACGCCGACTTCAGCAAGTTCGGCATGGGCACCCGCTCGCAGCGCTACTCGATGCTGGTCGAGAACGGCGTCGTCAAGCAGCTCAACGTGGAGCAGGGCGGCAAGTTCGAAGTGTCGAATGCGGAAACGCTGCTGGGCCAGCTGTAATTTCAGCCGCCTGCATCGTATGACGAAACGGCGCTGCGGCGCCGTTTTGCGTTATGGAGTGGGATAGCCAAGGTTTGCAATGAAAATACTCGCGATCTCCGGCAGCCTGCGGGCTGCCTCCCTCAATGCCATGTTGCTGCGCGTGCTGGCGCGGGTGGCGCCGGCCGGCGTCGAGGTGACGCTGTATCCCGACCTGGGCCAGCTGCCGTTGTTCAATCCGGACCTGGCCGATGCGCCGCCGGCCATCGTCCGCGCGCTCGAGCAGGCGATACTGGAGGCCGACGCGCTCGTCATCGCCAGCCCGGAATATGCGCACGGCGTCACGGGCGCCATCAAGAATGGGCTGGACTGGATGGTGGGCAACGAATCGTTCATCAACAAGCCCGTGGCCCTGTTCAACGCCTCGCCGCGCGCCACGCACGCGCACGCGGCCCTGCGCGAGACGGTCTGCGTCATGTCGGCGCGGGTGGTGGAGGCCGCCTGCATCGTCGTGCCGCTGGTGGGGGCCAACCTGGACGAGCAGGCGCTGGTGCACGATGCCGCCATCGTTGCCGCGTTGCGCGGTGCACTGCTGGCGTTGCGGGAGCACGTCGGCGGCAGCACCGCCGACGTCATGGCTCAGTAGATTTCCTCGTCCTGCTTGCACGCCACAAACATGGCCGCATCGATCGAGAACGAGTAATCTGCCTGCACGGCGAAGTACTCGCGCGCCTCGCGCGGGGCCGAATCGAACAGGCTGCGGATGGCCTGTTCGCGCAGCGCCGGCGTGCGCATGCGCGCCACCCATTGCGCGAAACGCATCTCCAGTTTCCACTGGCTGTCCAGGCGGTGGGTGAAGCCGGCCATGCCCAGCTTGTGGCCCCATTCGCACAGCCGGTAGTCGCGCACGTGCGAGCCGTCGCGCAGCAGTTCCACGGCTTGCAGCGTGGTGTCGCACAGGGCCGAGGCGGGCGCCACGATGTCCACGATCACCAGCTTGCCGCCCGGGCGCAGCACGCGCCACGCTTCCTGCAGCGCGGCCGGCACGTCCAGCCAGTGGTGGGCCGAGAAGCGCGTCACCACCAGGTCGAAGATGCCGCCGGCGAACGGCAGCTGGCCCACGTCGCCCTGCTGGGTACGGATGTTTTCCAGGCCGCGCTCGGCCGCCGCCCGCGTCACCACGTCCAGCATGGCGTCCGACAGGTCATAGGCCACCACCGATTGCGCCACGGGCGCCACGGCGAAGCTGGCGTGGCCGGCGCCGCAGCCCAGATCCAGCACGCGGGGCAGGGCCATGCGGCGCGCGATGTCCTGCATGGCGGCCAGGTCCGCGCCCTGGGCGTGGACGGCGCTGCTCAGGTAGGCTTGCGCGGTGTTGCCAAATTGCTCAACGACGACGGCTTGCTGTTTCATGATGGCTTCCTCGTGTGTGGTGGGGAAGCGTCAGGATAGGTAAATTCGTATCCTGTAACAAGACAAGGACTTATACTGGTATAACTTATACCATGCACACCACTCTCGGCGATTACATCCGCGCCCACCGCGAGCGCGTCACGCCCGCCAGCGCCGGCTTGCCCGGCGGCGGACGGCGGCGCACGCCCGGCCTGCGGCGCGAGGAACTGGCCCAGTTGTGCGACGTCAGCCCCACCTGGCTCACGTGGCTGGAGCAGGGGCGGCCGGTGGCGGCCTCGGCCCGCTTGCTGGCCCGGCTGGCCGACGTGCTGCGGCTGTCGGTGGCCGAACGGGCTTACCTGTTCAGCCTGGCGGGCCGGCTCGATCCGCAACACGACCTCGACGCGGGCGCGGCCGGGCAGGGGCTGGACGCGCTGGTGCGCGCCATCAACGCCCCGGCCTACATCCTCGATCGCCAGTGGGATGCGCTGGCCTGGAACGCCGACGCGGCGGCCCTGTTGCGCGGCTGGCTCGACGGCAGCCAAGGCGCGGGCACGCCCAACCTGTTGCGTTTCATGTTCCTGCAACCGCAGGCGCGCGACTTGACGGTGGACTGGCCGGAACGGGCGCGCCGCCTGGTGGCCGAATTCCGCGCCGACACGGGCCGCCACGCGGCCCAGGAACCCTTGGCCAGCCTGATCGCGCAACTGGTGGACGCCAGCGAGGCATTCCGCCAGTTGTGGACCTTGCAGGACGTGGTGGGCCGCGAGGGCGGCGCGCGCCGCTTCCGCGACGCGGCCGGCGCCGAGCAGACGTTCAGCCAGGTCACGCTGCACCTGGCCCAGCGTCCGGACTTGAAACTGGTGATGCTGCTGCCGCTGGCGGCAGGTCATGGCGGCGCGTTGCCGCCACTAGACGCAGAGTGAAATAATTTGATTGAGTGACTGGCAGGCGCGTGCGAACGCCGCGGCAGGCACCTGTCCCATCGGATGCGGCTTGGCTCCGCGTCTGCGCCAGTCGAACGACTTGGGCTGTTCGGTCAGGATGTAGCTGATTACGCCACCAGCTCCTGCCACTTTGACCGCGAACGGGTTGCTGTCGTTGTAGCTTGCCGTGGTGAGCGGCAAGCCGATCACCAGTCCCGTCCGCTCGCTGAATATGCGGGGCGACAGCACCAGCGATCCCGGACGGCGCAGCGTTACCTCGACGGCTTGTCCCGCCACCAGTTGCGCCGCACTGGCGAGATCGGCCGGAATGCATACGGCCAGCTCGTCACCCCATTGGCGCACGATCAGGGTCATCGTCTTGCTCATCATCGCCACTCCACATCGCTTGTGCCGGTGACTAATCCTACGCCGTTTTGGGCGGCGGAGCTTGATACGGATGGACGGTGCGAAGTGGACATCGGCCTGTCCAGCATAAATATTTCTCTCTTGCTATAATTTCCGGGAGCACCGGCCAGCAGCCGGCGCTACTGGCTCTGGACGTCGCCATGATGACGTTCCATGCGGCCGCGTCCCACCCTCCCGGCGGCCATCGATAAGCTAGAGGTCCGCTCTGTCCGCCATCATAATCTCCCGCAGGGAAAACCTGCACGCCATTTATGCCATGCTGATCGCCGTGGCCATGTTCTCGCTGATGGACACGGCCATGAAAGTGCTGTCGGCCCATTACCCGGCCATGCAGGTGACGGCCTTGCGCGCGCTGTGCTCGCTGCCGCTGCTGTGCGCCTACATGGCCTACCGGGGCGCGTTCGCGCGCATCCTGCACGTGCGCTGGTCCATGCACATTTTCCGCGGCGCGCTGGGGATCGGCATGCTGACCCTGTTCGCGTTCGGCTTGCGCAACCTGTCGCTGGCCGAGGCGTATTCGATCTTCTTCATCGCGCCTTCGCTGATCGCGGCGTTGTCCGTGTTCGTGCTCAAGGAGAAAGTGGGGCGGGCCCAGTGGGCCGCCATCGTGGTCGGCATGATAGGCGTGCTGGTGGTGCTGCGGCCGGAAGGCACGGGTTTCCTGTCCATCGGCGGCCTGGCCATTCTTGGCGCGGCCGTCTTCTATGCCTTGTCGGCCATCGCCAGCCGCGTGCTGAGCCGCACGGACAACAGTGAATCGATGATGTTCTGGTATCTGCTGATCATGGCCGGCGGCGGCCTGGTCATGGCGGCCGGGGTCTGGGTGCCGGTGCGCCAAGAGGATGGGCTGGTGCTGGTGGCGCTGGCGCTGAGCGGCTTTTTCGGCCAGCTGGCCATCACGGAAGCGTTCAGCAAGGGCAAGGCGTCCACCGTGGCCTCGTTCGAATACTCGGCGCTGGCCTGGGGCGTGGCGATCGATTGGCTGTTGTGGCACACGCTGCCGGATGGCTACACGGTGCTCGGCGCGCTGATCATCGTGGCCAGCGGCATCTATCTGGTGCGGCATGAGGCCGTGCATGTCGAGGCGGAACATCCGTGATTGGCTGGCAACAGCGCGAAAACGTGGCTGGCCCAACTTCGCTATAATCGCGGGATGCTTAAACAACGCACCATCAAACAACTGGTCCGCACCACGGGCGTGGGCCTGCATTCCGGCACCAAGGTCGAGCTGACCTTGCGCCCGGCCGCGCCCGATACGGGCATCGTGTTTCGCCGCGTGGACCTGGACCCCATCGTCGAGTTCCCCGCCAGCGCCATGGCCGTGGGCGATACGCGCATGGCCTCCGTGCTGGTCAAGGATGGCGCGCGCGTGTCCACGGTCGAGCACCTGATGTCGGCCTGCGCCGGCCTGGGCATCGACAACCTGTACATCGACGTGAGCGCCGAGGAAATCCCCATCATGGATGGATCGGCCTCGTCGTTCGTGTTTCTTTTGCAACAGGCGGGCGTGCAGGAACAGCCTGCGGCCAAGAAATTCATCCGCGTGTTGCAGCCGGTCGAGATCCGCGACGGCGTGGGCGACAAGGAAAAATGGGCCAGGTTGTCGCCATACAACGGCTTTAAATTAGACTTTTTCATCGAATTTAATCACCCGGCCGTCGATGGCACCAGCCAGCGGGCCCAGGTCGATTTCGGCGACGTGTCGTATGTGCACGACGTGTCGCGCGCGCGCACCTTCGGCTTCATGCAGGACGTGGAAATGCTGCGCGGCATAGGCCTGGCGCGCGGCGGCTCGCTGGAAAACGCCATCGTGATGGATGAATACCGCATCCTCAATTCGGACGGCCTGCGCTACGACGACGAATTCGTGCGCCACAAGATCCTGGACGCGATCGGCGATTTGTACCTGGTAGGCCATCCCTTGCTGGCCAGCTACGAAGCGCACAAGTCCGGCCACGCGCTCAACAACCAGCTGCTGCTGGAGTTGCTCAAGCACCCGGAAGCGTATGAGATCGTCTCATTCGACACCAATGAAGCGGCGCCACCGTCGTATCTGCGCCAGATGGCGCGTGAGTGGGCGCTCACTTAAAGCGAAAAGCAAAATCCGGGACGGACTCCGGTTTTCCCGCATGGGAAAACCGGAGTCCGTCCCCGATTTTGCTTTTGGTTTAGCCGCCACCGGCGCGGCGGCGCGCGACCATGCGTTGCAATGCTTCGATCAGGGTGGCGTTCTGCGGTGTCTGTTCGAGCGTGTGGCCGAGCTCGTCGAACGCGGCCACGGCTGCTTCGGGCAGCGACAGGGCGCGCATCTGTTCCTTGACCTCGGCCGCCTTGACCATCTGCACGCGCAGCTTGACGGCCGTTACCTGCCAGCCGCGCCGGGCCAGCGTCTCCTGCAGCTTGGGCACTTGCTGCTTGAGCTTGGCCGCCAGCGCCGCGTTGGGCGTGGCCAGCACCAGTTGCCCTTCCTCGAACGACAAAATTTCCACGTACTGGAACATGGCCGGCAGGGCCGCCGCGCAGTCGCGTTGCAGCGAGGCCATGCGCTCGATGGCCGGCAGCAGGGCGGCCATCTTGTCGTCGCGCCGCAGGAAATCGGTGGCGCCGACGGCCGTGGGCCGCTTCAGGGACAGGTTGGAAGAGTTGAATCGCATGGGCCGAAACATATCACAAGCCGGCCCATCCGTGCCGGCGCCTGTCACGACCATGCAGCAATTGCGCGCTACCCTCCGCTACCCACGCATTAAATGTATTGATTTTGTGGCATTGTTCTGATTTGGGCTATTGTTATATAGGCCAATACCCCAATGTGGGCGACTGCGCATGATAAAATCATCGTCTTTTGCCATAGTCGAACTCCGTGCGGTAAGGCAACTTTCACCAACAGAGCTTTTTTTAACGGCGTTTTTTCAAGAATTCAAGCATGTCATTACTGACCCAGATTTTCGGTAGCCGCAACCAGCGGCTGCTCAAGCAATACCAAAAAACGGTACGCGAGATCAATGCGCTCGAGCCTGTCATTGAAAAGCTGTCGGATGCCGAGCTGCAAGCGAAGACGCCCGCGTTCAAGCAACGCATCGCCAACGGTGAATCGCTGGACGCGATCCTGCCTGAAGCGTTCGCCGTCTGCCGCGAAGCGAGCAAGCGCGTGTTCAAGATGCGCCACTTCGACGTGCAGCTGATCGGCGGCATGGTTCTGCACTACGGCAAAATCGCGGAGATGGGCACGGGCGAGGGCAAGACCCTGACGGCAACGCTGCCGGCCTACCTGAACGCGCTGGCCGGCAAGGGCGTGCACATCGTGACGGTCAACGATTACCTGGCCCAGCGCGATGCCGACACCATGGGCAAGCTGTACGGCTGGCTGGGCCTGACGACGGGCATCAACCTGTCGCAAATGGAGCACGCCGCCAAGCAGGCCGCCTACAACGCCGACATCACCTACGGCACCAACAACGAATTCGGCTTCGACTACCTGCGCGACAACATGGTGTTCGAGGCGCGCGACCGCGTGCAGCGCGCCCTGAACTTCGGTATCGTCGACGAGGTGGACTCGATCCTGATCGACGAGGCCCGCACCCCGCTGATCATCTCCGGCCAGGCCGAGAACCACACCGACCTGTATTACAAGATCAATGAAGTGCCGCGCCTGCTGACCCAGCAGATCGGCGAGGAAACCCCGGATGGCAAGGGCAAGGTGGAAGTGCCCGGCGACTACACCAAGGATGAGAAAGCGCACCAGGTGCTGCTGACGGAAGCGGGCCACGAGAAGGCCGAAGCCATCCTGACCAAGATGGGCCTGCTGCCCGAAGGCGCCTCGCTGTACGACTCGGCCAACATCACGCTGGTGCACCACCTGTACGCGGCCCTGCGCGCGCACGCGCTGTACTTCAAGGACCAGCACTACGTGGTGCAGAACAATGAAGTGATCATCGTCGACGAATTCACGGGCCGCCTGATGACGGGCCGCCGCTGGTCCGACGGCTTGCACCAGGCGGTGGAAGCGAAGGAAGGCGTGAAGATCCAGAACGAGAACCAGACCCTGGCCTCGATCACGTTCCAGAACTACTTCCGCATGTACGGCAAGCTGGCCGGCATGACCGGCACGGCCGACACGGAAGCCTACGAATTCCAGGAAATCTACGGTCTGGAAACGGTCGTCATTCCGCCCAACCGTCCATCGCAGCGCAAGGACCGCCACGACCAGGTGTACAAGTCGGCGGCCGAGAAGTACAACGCCATGATGCTGGAAATCCGCGCCTGCTACGACCGCGGCCAGCCGGTGCTGGTGGGCACCACCTCGATCGAGAATTCCGAGCTGCTGTCGGGCATCCTGACCAAGGGCGGCCTGCCGCACAACGTGCTGAACGCCAAGCAGCACGCCCGTGAAGCGGAGATCATCGCCCAGGCCGGCAGCCCCAAGGCCATCACCATCGCCACCAACATGGCCGGCCGCGGTACCGACATCGTGTTGGGCGGTAACGTGGAAAAACAGATCCAGTTCATCGAAGCCAATGCCGAACTGAGCGACGCCGACAAGGCGGCCCAGGCCCAGGCGCTGCGCGATGGCTGGCAGGCGCTGCACAACCAGGTGGTGGCGGCCGGCGGCCTGCACATCGTCGGTACCGAGCGCCATGAATCGCGCCGGGTCGACAACCAGCTGCGTGGCCGTGCCGCGCGCCAGGGTGACCCCGGTTCCTCGCGCTTCTTCCTGTCGCTGGACGACCAGTTGCTGCGCATCTTCGCGGGCGACCGCGTGCGCGCCATCATGGACCGCCTGAAGATGCCCGAAGGTGAACCGATCGAGGCGGGCATCGTGTCGCGCTCGATCGAATCGGCCCAGCGCAAGGTGGAAGCACGCAACTTCGACATCCGTAAGCAATTGCTGGAGTACGACGACGTCGCCAACGACCAGCGCAAGGTGATCTACCAGCAGCGTAACGAGCTGCTCGAAAGCGCCGATATCTCCGAGCTGATCCAGTCGCTGCGCCACGGCGCCTTCACCGACATGGTGCGTGAATACGTGCCGGCCGAGTCGGTCGAAGAACAGTGGAACATCAAGGGGCTGGAAGCGGCGCTGGCGGCCGAATGGCAGATCGAACTGCCGCTGCGCGCCATGCTCGAATCGGAACAGAACCTGACGGACGAGGACATCCTCGAGCGCGTGCTGGCCGCGGCCGATGCGCTGTACCAGTCCAAGATCGACATCGTGGGCAAGGAAGCGTTCGGCGGCTTCGAGCGCAACGTCATGCTGCAAAGCGTGGACAGCCACTGGCGCGAGCACCTGGCCGCGCTGGACCACCTGCGCCAGGGCATCCACCTGCGCGGCTATGCGCAGAAGAACCCCAAGCAGGAGTACAAGCGCGAAGCGTTCGAGCTGTTTGGCCAGATGCTCGACATGATCAAGAACGAAGTGGTACGCCTGATCATGACGGTGCGCATCCAGTCGCGCGAGGAGATCGACGCGGCCGAGGCGGCCATGCAGCAGCCGCACGTGGGCAATGTGCATTATCAGCACGCCGACTTCAACCCGAACGCGGCGCCGGAAGACTTGCTGGCCCCCACGGCCAACGCGGAGCCGGCCACCGGCGAACCGTTGCTCAACATGGGCATGAAGGTGGGCCGCAACGATCCATGCCCTTGCGGCAGCGGCAAGAAGTACAAGGCTTGCCACGGCAAGCTGGCCTGATCCTGGCGGATCGTCACAACAAAACGGCAGCCTCGCGCTGCCGTTTTTTTTGGCTATGTCCCCGTTAAGTATTGAACTTCTTGCGGTAAAGGCCCTCCAAGACTGAGTAAATTCATGCTTGGAGGGGCCATGAGAAGCGCAGACTTTGGGCAATTGCTGGCACAACTTAAGGATCTGT
>NZ_JACEZS010000079.1 GCF_014042365.1 Rugamonas fusca | reverse complement strand
CTCAGGATACGGATAACGGCTACTCCGTGTTTGAGCAGTCACTGCTGCGGTATATCGCTGCCGGGCTGGGTGTCTCGTATGAGCAGCTTTCCCGGAATTACGCCCAGATGAGCTACTCCACGGCACGGGCCAGTGCGAACGAGTCGTGGGCGTACTTTATGGGGCGGCGAAAATTCGTCGCATCCCGTCAGGCGAGCCAGATGTTTCTGTGCTGGCTGGAAGAGGCCATCGTTCGCCGCGTGGTGACGTTACCTTCAAAAGCGCGCTTCAGTTTTCAGGAAGCCCGCAGTGCCTGGGGGAACTGCGACTGGATAGGCTCCGGTCGTATGGCCATCGATGGTCTGAAAGAAGTTCAGGAAGCGGTGATGCTGATAGAAGCCGGACTGAGTACCTACGAGAA
>NZ_JACEZS010000078.1 GCF_014042365.1 Rugamonas fusca | reverse complement strand
ATCGGCATAGGGGCGGCCAGCATAGCTGACCGGTCCCCTGCCACACCACCCGGCATGCGGGTCCGCACCGGGCGGTTCGAGTAGTTGAGGTTAAGACAGGCGTGGTACGCCCAACCGGTCGAAGTAAGCGATGGTCAGTACAGTCTTCAGGAGTCTGTCACTGTTTCGCCACCAGCGTCGGCTGTTGGCTGCCACCTGCTTCGCAACCGAGGCGGGCGCTCCGAGCCTAAGCAGTTCCCGATACATGATCTTACCGCGCTTCCAGTGCTTGAGCTGGATAGCCCGCAGCCGGTGACGCAGCCATTCATCGAGAGTACGCCAAACCTTGGGCGTTTGCGCCAGTTGGAAATACCCTTTCCAGCCCAGCATATAAGATCGTAGTCTTTCCACCACGTCCGACATGCCGCGCCCGCCCGAACGACGGGTCAGCTCGCGG
>NZ_JACEZS010000077.1 GCF_014042365.1 Rugamonas fusca | reverse complement strand
CGCCGCGGCGCGTTGTTGGGGTGGGTGGATGCCTCTTTCCGGCTGCGCGACCTCATCTCCGGCATTTTGGCCGGCAACGTCAACGCGGTCGGCGTGACGCTCGATCTGGATATCTACGATGGCACGACAGTGCACCCCGACAGCAGGATGTTCGACTCCAATGAAGGCGTCGATACGTCGGCCGCCAGGTTCCAGGCCGTCAGGTCGCTGACCCTGTATGGCCGTCCGTGGGTGGTGCTGGTTCGCTCCTTGCCGGCATTTGAGGCGCAACTGAATCAGCGTGCCGCGAACATGATCGCGTTGGTCGGCGAGCTGGGCAGCCTGATATTGGCCTGGGCCCTTTGGCTGTTACTGGGAAGCCGCAGGCGCGTGGTTGAGCTGGCCAGGGAAATGACGGCCGACCTGAGGCAGAGCGAAGCGCGGCAGGCACGCCTGAACCGTGCGCT
>NZ_JACEZS010000076.1 GCF_014042365.1 Rugamonas fusca | reverse complement strand
AAACAGAGATTAAACTGAAGAGTTTGATCCTGGCTCAGATTGAACGCTGGCGGCATGCCTTACACATGCAAGTCGAACGGCAGCGCGGGGCAACCTGGCGGCGAGTGGCGAACGGGTGAGTAATATATCGGAACGTACCCTGGAGTGGGGGATAACGTAGCGAAAGTTACGCTAATACCGCATACGATCTAAGGATGAAAGTGGGGGATCGCAAGACCTCATGCTCCTGGAGCGGCCGATATCTGATTAGCTAGTTGGTGGGGTAAAGGCCTACCAAGGCATCGATCAGTAGCTGGTCTGAGAGGACGACCAGCCACACTGGAACTGAGACACGGTCCAGACTCCTACGGGAGGCAGCAGTGGGGAATTTTGGACAATGGGCGCAAGCCTGATCCAGCAATGCCGCGTGAGTGAAGAAGGCCTTCGGGTTGTAAAGCTCTTTTGTCAGGGAAGAAACGGTG
>NZ_JACEZS010000075.1 GCF_014042365.1 Rugamonas fusca | reverse complement strand
CTGACCACCGGCAGCATCGCCGCCATGAGCACCGACCAGGTGGTGGCGCTGACCTCGAACCAGGCCGCCACCCTGTCCACGGCCCAGGTGGCCGCGCTGTCGACCAACGACGTGGCGGCCATGGAAACGGCCGACTTCGCGGCTCTGAAGACGGCATCCATCGCCGCCATGAGCACCGGCCAGACGGGCGCCCTGACGACCGACCAGATCGTGGCCCTGACCACGGCCCAGGCCGGCGCGCTGACCAGCGCCCAGGTGGTGGGCATGAGCACCAACGCCGTCGCCGCGCTGGAAACGGCCGACCTGGCCCAGATCAAGACGGCCGCCATCGCCGCCCTGGGCACGGCCCAGATCGCCGCGCTGACGACCAATGAGACGGCCTCGCTGTCCACGGCCCAGATCGCCGCGCTGACCACCAACCAGATCGCCAACGGCCTGACCACCGACCAGGTGGTGTCGCTGTC
>NZ_JACEZS010000074.1 GCF_014042365.1 Rugamonas fusca | reverse complement strand
GGCGCGCGCAACCGCGGCAACACGGGCACCGACATGAACGCCATCCCCATGCTGGCCATCAAGGACGTGCAAGTGCTGCGCGACGGCGCCGCCGCCCAGTACGGCTCGGACGCCATCGCCGGCGTGCTGGACATCGGCCTGAAACGCAGCCTGGGCTGCGAAGCCGTGGCCGGCTACAGCCAGTACTCGGTGGGCGACGGCAAGAACTACCTGGCCTCGGCCTACTGCGGCGTGGCCCTGGGCGACAAGGGCGTGATCGGCATCACGGGCGAATACCTGGACCGTGGCCGCTCCAACCGCGCCGAGCCGGGCAACCCGCGCATCATCGGCGACACCAAGGCCCAGAACCAGACCCTGTACGTGAACGGCGACCTGCCGACCCCGGCCGGCAAGCTGTACTTCACGGCCGGCGCCCAGTCGCGTGACGCATCGAGCGCCGCCTGGGCCCGTGGCGGCGTGGGCTCGGACGATATCCCGTCGCGCAACTCGGCGGC
>NZ_JACEZS010000073.1 GCF_014042365.1 Rugamonas fusca | reverse complement strand
CACGCGCAGGATCGACCAGTTGAAGTGGCCATGGAAGCATACAATGGCTGGGCGCGTCCGCTGGATCGCCTGATACTGGAGCGCCACTGGCGCCTGTTCAACGTCAACAACCTGAAACTGGCCCGCTACAAGGAGATGTTTCCAGCCCCGGCCAAGACCGATGTCATCGACGCCCGGCGCATGCTGGAGTTGTTCCGACTACGTCACACCGGCCGTCTGTCGCGCGAGGTCTTGCAACCGGTGGTGACGGCACCTGCCGTGAACGACCAACTGAAGCGTCTGAGTCGCCGCCGCCGTCAACTGGTGCACGACAGAGTGCGTGTGCTGAGCAGAATGATTCCGGATCTGCAAGCCTGTTGTCCGGGCTTACTGGAGCTTACTACCGATGTGGGAAATCTCTGGTTCATCAATCTATTGGCCGCACGCGATGATTTGCGCCAGCTGGCCAGGATGCGCCAGGTGAGTCTGCTTAAGATACCAGCCATCGGCCGCAAGTACGCTGCCGACGTGC
>NZ_JACEZS010000072.1 GCF_014042365.1 Rugamonas fusca | reverse complement strand
GTGGAGCAGGCCCAGACCAGCGTCGAGATCCTGTCCACCACCAAGGAAATCTCGGCCAACACCAGCGCCCTGCTCAAGACCATGGAACAAGCCACCGCCGTGGCCGACTACACCACCAGCGCCACGGCCGACGCCCAGGCCAACTTGCAGCGCATGGACGGCACCATGCAGCACATGGTGGCCGCCACCGATTCCATCAACGCCAAGCTGGCCGCCCTGTCGGAGAAGGCCAGCAACATCAACAGCGTGCTGGTGACCATCACCAAGGTGGCCGACCAGACCAATATCCTGTCGCTGAACGCGGCCATCGAGGCCGAGAAGGCGGGCGAGGCGGGGCGCGGCTTCTCCGTGGTGGCCACGGAAATCCGCCGCCTGGCCGACCAGACTGCCGTCTCCACCTGGGACATCGAGCAGATGCTCAAGGAGATGCAGTCGGCCGTCTCGGCCAGCGTGATGGGCATGGACAAATTCTCCGAGGAGATCCGGCGCAGCGTGGGCGAGGTGCGGCAGGTGACGGACCAGCTGTCGG
>NZ_JACEZS010000071.1 GCF_014042365.1 Rugamonas fusca | reverse complement strand
AATGCTTTTTGGTTCGAAGCCAGGTAAGCGATACTCGCGTTGACCGTGCAGCATGGACCACAGTACTCGGCATAGCTGCCGTCCCAAGGCGCGTACAGCCTGGTTGTGGGCTTTGCCTTCGCTACGTTTTTTCGCATAGTAGGCCGCCGCTTGCTCACAACAGTGGGCGTG
Organism: Rugamonas fusca; assembly: GCF_014042365.1. GTDB lineage: Bacteria > Pseudomonadota > Gammaproteobacteria > Burkholderiales > Burkholderiaceae_D > Rugamonas > Rugamonas fusca. The sequence goes on along the minus strand of NZ_JACEZS010000071.1, from coordinate 367 downwards.
TGCCGCGGCCCCAACCATCATCGCCGCCTTGGCGTGACGATTGACCTGGCGCGGTCGTCGGCTGCGGTGTGTGCTACCAGACTGGTAGTCCAGCGGCGCCATGCCAACGTACATGGCCAAGCTCCCCTCCTGCGTGAAACGCTCCAACGTACCGATCTCGCCGGCCAACTCGGCGCTGCAGATCAAGCCAAAACCTGGAATGGAGTCAATCCTGCGTCCCAGGTCGGAGTCGCGCACTAAGGCTTCCAACCGCGTTTCCAACGCCTTGATTTCGACTCCCAGGGCTAGGATCCGGCGTGCATCGGCCACGATCATTGGTCCGACCAGCTCGACTTCAGTCGAGAAGCTAGCACCGGCCTGCCAAGCG
>NZ_JACEZS010000070.1 GCF_014042365.1 Rugamonas fusca | reverse complement strand
CCGTGCCTCGCTGACCGATCGAAATCTGTCCAGTGTCAGCCAAGCGGGGCTTGTCAACAATCTGAACGACGGCATGGTCTGGGGCTTGTTTCCCCTGGTCTTCGCCACCGCCGGCATGAGCCTGGCGCAGATCGGCACGCTCGCCGCCATTTACCCTGCGGTCTGGGGGATGGCGCAAATTTTCACTGGAGCGCTGTCCGACTCCATTGGTCGCAAGCAACTGATTGTGTGGGGCATGTGGGTACAAGCGACTGGCATTGTGGTCACTGCGCTAGGTGCGAGTTTTCTAAGCTTCGGTTTGGGCGGCGTTCTTCTTGGCGTCGGGACGGCAATGGTCTATCCCACTTTGCTCGCCGCCATTGGTGACGTAGCGCACCCCGCTTGGCGCGCTTCTGCCGTGGGCGTGTACCGACTCTGGCGTGACCTCGGCTATGCGTTCGGTGCAATCCTTGCCGGCATCACAGCCGATCTGTTCGGATTGGTCGCGGCCCTGTGGCTGGTGGCGGGCCTAACCTTACTATCTGGCGCAATCGTCTTCGTGAGGATGACCGAAACCCTGAGAGGCTAAATTGGTCGGAGGCTGCGCCCTTGTTTTGGTCGCAATAACGGTCTTGTTCTTGTTGGACG
>NZ_JACEZS010000006.1 GCF_014042365.1 Rugamonas fusca | reverse complement strand
AGTGACGGGCATCCACGCCCCCGCCTCGCTCAAGGGTTATGAGGACGTGCTGCTGTCCGAGCGCGAGCGCCTGTTCATCGAACAGGGCGGCCCGCGCTCCAAGTTCACGCTGGGCTTCGACTACGTGACCGGCGCGCTGGACACGGACCTGAAAGTGATCCACTACGGCCCGCAGACGCTGGGCACCTTCGACGGCACGGCCGCCGGCGTGCCCAACGCCCACTACGAAGCCAAGACCTCGGCCGACCTGGCGTTCACCTACACCATCAACAAGAACACCAAGTTCACCTTCGGCGGCACCAACATCTTCAACGTCAAGCCGACCGCGCAAGATCCGAACGAAACCGACAACGGCTTCAAGTACGACAGCGTGCAGTTCGGCCTGAACGGCGCTTCCTACTTCGGCCGCCTGTGGGTCAAGTTCTAAGCTGAACCGCGAACGGCCCCAAAATCGGGGACGGACTCCTATTTTCCCGCCAGGGAAAATAGGAGTCCGTCCCCGATTTTTTTAGTAACATTTGCTTACATCTTCCTAACTCAAGGCAACACCGGGCCGTCATACACTCGGCGCATGTCGGGGTCGTGTCGTACCCCGGCCCCCTGGAATACCTGGAGTTCTCATGCGCCGTACCCTGCTACCTTTATTCCTGTCGCTGTGGCCATTGCTGGCCTGCGGCTACGCCTACGCCGCCCTGGGCGGGGCCCCTTCCCATTTCGGCGCCACGCCAGCCCGGCTCACGGCGCGCAGCCTGGCCGCCGCCGGCGCGCCCGCCGCCTGGACCGTGAGCACCACCACCCTCGATAGCGGCACCGTGGTGCGCGAATACGTGAACCCGGCCGGCGCCGTGTTCGCCGTCAGCTGGAACGGCCCCTTCCTGCCCGACCTGCGCACCCTGCTGGGCCAGCATTTCGGCACCATGACGGGCGCCGCCGCCCAGCGGCCCAAGGCCGGCCACTCGCAACTGGCGGTCGAGCGGCCCGACGTGGTGATCATTGCGAACGGCCACATGCGCGCCTTCAGCGGCCGCGCCTGGATACCGGGCGAACTGCCCGCCGGTTTCAGCCCCGACAGCATCGAATAAGGAAGCGCGATGACGACACCAACGAGTCCACTGGTGCGCGCGCTGTCGTGGCGCGCGCGCGCCGCCGCCATGCTGGCCGCCGCCGGCTGCGCCCTGGCGCTGGCCGCCTGCGGTGGCGGGGGCGGCGGCACCAGCGCCGCGCCGGTCACGCCCACGCCCACGCCCGCCCCCACGCCGGCCGTGGTCAGCATCAGCGCCTCGCCCAGCACCGTCACGCTGGGCCAGGTGGTCAGCGTGACGTGGAGCGCCACCAACACCACCAGCAACGACTGCACCGCGTCCGGCGCGTGGAGCGGCACCCTGCCCACCAGCGGCACGGACGCCGTCACGCCATCGGCCGTGGGCACGGCCAGCTACACCATCACCTGCAGCGGCGTATCCAACACCACCAATGTGACGGTCAACCCGGCGCCGCTGCAGCCGACGGTGAGCCTGGCGCTCACCCCGGCCAGCGTGAGCAGCGGCCAGAGCGCGCAGCTGAACTGGTCGGCCACCAACGCCACGGCCTGCACGGCCAGTGGCGCCTGGAGCGGCAGCAAGGCCACCAGCGGCGCCGTGGCCGTGGCGCCCACGGCGGCGGGCACGTATCAATACGCGCTCAGTTGCAGCGGCGACGGCGGCAGCGCCACCGGCAGCGCCACCCTCACCGTGGCCGCCGGCTCCGGCGGCAACAACAGCACCGCGCTGCTGATCGATAACGGCCCGGCCGGCGCCGGCGGCGCCATCAACATCCCCTATGTGAACGTGACCGTCTGCCGTCCCGGCACCAGCGTGTGCCAGACCATCGACCACGTGCTGGTCGACACGGGCTCCTACGGCCTGCGCCTGCTGGCGCCGCTCGATCCCGCGCTGGCGCTGCCGCAGGTGACGACGGCGTCCGGCGCCAGCGCGGGCGAATGCAGCAAATTCGTCAGCGGTTACACATGGGGCGCCGTGCGCCAGGCCGATGTCAAGCTGGGGGACGAGACGGCGTCCGGCATCTCGATCCAGGTGATCGGCGACAGCGCGGCCAGCTTCGCCACCGTGCCCGCCGATTGCACCAGCAGCGGCAACAACCTGGGCACGCTGTCGGCGCTGGGCGCCAAGGGCATCCTGGGCGTGGGCCTGTTCAAGCAGGACTGCGGCGCCGGCTGCACGCGCTCCACGGCCGGCGGCATGTACTACGCGTGCACGCCGGCCGGCTGCACGGCCAGCACCATGGCGCTGGCGCGCCAGGTGAGCAACCCGGTGGCCTCGTTCGCCGCCAATAACAACGGCGTGCTGCTGGTGCTGCCGGCCGTGAGCGCGAACGGCGCCACCTCGATCAACGGCACCCTCGTGTTCGGTGTGGGCACCCAGGCCAACAACGCCATCAGCGGCGAGAGCATCTACCGCGCCGACAGCAGCACGGGGGACTTCAACACGACGTACAAGGGCAAGACCTACAGCGCCAGCTTCATCGACAGCGGCTCGAACGCCTACTTCTTCGCCGACACCAGCATCCCCGGCTGCACCACCAGCAGCGGCTTCTACTGCCCGCTGGGCACCTTGAGCCTGACGGCGACCAACGCCTCGTACGACGGCAGCAACGCCGGCGCCGTCAGCTTCATCGTGGTCAACATGGACGGCCTGTCGAACAGCATCACGGCCGCCTCCATCGGCGGCACGGTCGACAACCGCGGCAGCGTCTCGATCAGCAATGGCTTCGACTGGGGCCTGCCGTTCTTCTACGGCCGCCGCGTGTTCGTCGTGTTCGAAGGCAGCAGCGCCACGGCGGGCAACGGACCTTACTGGGCCTACTGAGTGTGTCACGTCCCCAATTGAAATCGGGGACGTAACACAACCACGTGCGCCGTTAGCGGCTGGCGCCCGTCTGCGCGTCCGGCGCGCGCTTCACGCGTGGCGCCGCCTGCGCCAGCGTGCCCGCGCGCGCGGCGCGGCCGCCGGCCCGCACCACCTCATCCTCGCTGAGCACCAGCGCACGCTGCTGGTGCTGCAACACGCCCATGCGCCCCTGGTCCAGCAGGAACAGGTCACGCAGCTCGAACGGGCCGCTGGCGCCGGCGATCAACTCCGGTGCGAACGTCAGCGCGATGTTGCCGCCGCCCGCTTCCAGCCACTGCGCCGCATCGGCCACACCGAGCGGCGCCAGCGCGCCGTTGACGGTCCCGTACAGCAGGCCGCGCACTTCATAGCGTCCAGCCGCCGCCGTCTGCACGCCCACGTCCAGGCGCACGCCGCCAGCGCCGTCCACCAGCGTCACATTGCGGTCCAGCTTCGCCACCGGCATGGCCACCGGGAACGCCAGCCGCAGCGAGCGTTGCACGGCCTGCCCCTGGACCGTCGCCTGCGCTTCGGCGCGCACTTCCCACAGGCCGGGCGCGGGCGCTTCGTTGGCGTCCAGCGCCAGGGTGGCGCGCAGGCGCCCGCCCGCGCCGGGCTGGAAGGTGACGGGGAACTGGCGTCCGGCCGGCGACACCACCACGCCCGTCAGCTTGCTCACGGGATGACGGGTGGGCGCGTTGGCGTCGCCTTCGCGCAAATCGGCCTGCAGCGTCAAGGTCTGGCCGTGCAGGTAGTGCGTGGCGCCGGCCTGCATGGTCAGCGTGTAGGGGCTGTCCGGTTCGACCACGTTGACCAGGTAGCGCTGCTGGCCCGACACGCCGTCCGCGCTCAGCTTGAACGTGCCCTTGCCCAGCGATGGGTGCAGCCGGAATGCGGAGGTGCCGGGCGCGAACGGCAGCTCGGCCTTGATCAGCTTATCGTCCGTCACCAGTTGCTCCATGCCGGCGCCCGCTTCGTAGCGCTTGCCGGCGCTGTCGGTCAGCGTCATCGACAGCGGATGGATGGCCAGCGCTTCGCGCGGGCTGGCCGCGTCCAGCGCCTGCACCCGCACCAGCGCGCGCGGCGAGGTGGTATGCAGCGGCACGCCGGCCGCCAGTTGGGCGCCCGTCACGCTGACGTAGGACTGGCGGCTTTGCGCCAGGTGCGGCGCGGGCAGCGGCGCCACGGCGTCGGTGGAGGCCCAGCTCAAGGCCACCGCCTCATGCGATGGCTGGGGCGCGCCGGCCAGCGAGGGCGCGGCGGCGGCGGTGGTGGGCGCCAGCACGGCCGCTGGCGACAAATCGCCCGCCTGTTCGGGCAGCAGTTCGCGCGGCGCGGCGCCGGCGCTGCCACTGGCGGCGGCCACGGCGGCCAGGGCCGACAGGTTCAGCAGGATGGTTTTCAGTTTCTTGGTGCGGTTCATATGGTGGTTTCCTCGGCGTTCACAGGTCGTTGCGCAGGATGACGTCCAGGCCGAAGCACTGGCGCCGGCTCTGGTTGTGCGACAGCGTCTCGGCGCCATCGGTGCGGTCCTTGTCGGAGAACCAGTGGCTGCCGGCCCCCTGCTGGCTGGTGCAGTTGAGGAAGCCATCGGAGCAGCTGTCGAGCCAGGCCTGGGTGATCTCCAGCCCCAGGTTCAGCGTGTAGCCGCCGCAGTAGCTGTCGCTGGCGAACGGGTTGCTGTGCACGTCCGTGCCCACCACGTTGTAGAAGCCCTTGGGCAGGGCCGGCCGGCCCGGCGTGCCATACAGCCAGGCCGCGTTGTAGCTGGCCATCCAGCTGGTCTGCTGCTGGCGCACGGCGTCCGTCTGGTAGCCCAGCAGCCAGCCGACGGCGTTCTCAAAGATGTTGCCGCTGATGGCCGCATCGGCCAGCGGCGTGCCCAGCGACGAGGGCGCCAGCGCGTTGGCCCAGCGGATGGCGTTGATGATGGTGGGGTAGCGGCTGTCCTGCGTGGGGTTGGACATCATCCAGCGCAGCACGTTGCCGCCGTTCGAGTGCGTCTCCACCACCAGGTCGGTGATGTTGTTGTTGACGATGAAGGGATACAGCTGGTCGGCCAGGCAGCCCACGGCGGGCGCCGTCCACATGTACTGGTCGAAATCGCAGTTGATCACGACGTACAGGTTGGGGTTGGGCAGCCCCTGGCGCACCGAGTTGATCATGTCCCAGGTCCAGTAGTTGGTGGCGGCGTCGGTCTGGTGTCCGGTGCCGTGCACAAACGCGACGCCCGTGTTGCCGGCCATCGCCGGCAGCGCCGCCGTCAGCGCCAGCGCGCTGCCCAGGGCAGCCCATCGCTTCGATAATTTCATGCCTTTGTCTCCATTATTGGCTTGTTATAGGAAAGGCGCGCTGCCATGCGCGCCGGCGGGCTGGCCCCGGAACGCAGCGACCAGACTAAGCAAGGTACGGGCGCCGGTATTGATCGAACATGACAGGAGCATTGTTAAATCGCGCCAACGAGCAGGCCCCGCGAGCCACAGCCCGGCGCGCCGGATTGTGTCTTGCAAGTGAGTTTTGCCACTGTCATCACCTTGTCATTTCGGCTAGTTAAAGTCGCCAGCTTTCTATCCCTGCGAGGTAACGATGAAAACGAATCTGGTCCTGTTGGCTGCCCTGACCGCAGCCGGTTTGGTGGCATGCGGCGGCTCCTCGACGCCGGACAACAGCGCCACCTCCCCCGTCGGCCCCACCGTCCCGGCGATCCCGGACGGCACCACCGTCACCCTGGCGCTGCTGGAGACAACCGACCTGCACTCGAACGTGATGAGCTACAACTACTACGCGCTGGCCGACGACACCAGCCTGGGCCTGGAGCGCACCTCCACCCTGGTGCAGGCCGCGCGCGCGGAAAACCCCAACAACGTGCTGCTCGACGATGGCGACGTCATTCAAGGCACGCTGCTGGCCGACCTGCAGGCCGTGGCCAAGCCCGTGGCCTGCTCCGACACGCTGGCCATCCACAAGGCCATGAACGCCCTCAAGTACGACGGCGGCGGCATGGGCAACCACGAATTCAACTACGGCCTGCCGTTCCTGAGCCAGATCACCAACACCGACTTCGGCATCCCCGGCGTGAGCAAGCCGGCCGGCAACTGCGGCGCGCCCACCTTCCCGCTGGTGCTGACCAACGTGACGGGCGTGACCAGCCAGAAGCCCATCCTGCCGCCGTATGCCCTGCTGCCGCGCGACTTCGCAGCCGTGGCGCCGGACGGCAGCAAGCTGACCGTCAAGCTGAACATCGGCATCATGAGCTTCGTGCCACCGCAAATCCTGGAATGGGACCAGAAGAACCTGGCCGGCAAAGTGGCCGTGACGGGCGTGCAGGAAGCGGCCAAGCAGTACCTGCCGGAACTGCGCAACAAGGGCGCCGACCTGGTGGTGGCCCTGTCGCACGGTGGCCTCGACACCAGCCCCTACAGCCCGAAAATGGAAAACGGCAGCTACCACCTGAGCACCACCGGCATCGACGCGCTGATGATCGGCCACTCGCACCTGGTTTTCCCCAAGGGTAAAGAGACGGGCGCGCCGGCGCTGGACGCCTCGTTCGCCGCCATTCCCGCCAGCGCCAACGTCGATGCCATCAACGGCTTCGTGAACGGCGTGCCAACCGTGATGGCGCAGAGCTGGGGCCGTCGCCTGGGCATCATCAAGATGACGCTGGCCCGCCAGGGTGGCAAATGGGTGGTGCAGCCCACCAAGACGACGGTCGAATCGCGCGGCTTCAAGTACACCGATGGCAGCACCGTGGTGAAAGCCGATCCGGCCATCGCGCCGCTGGTGGCGGCCGAACACGCGGCCACCATCGCCTACGCCAAGCAGCCGCTGGGCGTGGCGACCGACTTCGAAATGTCGGCCTACTTCGCACTGGCCGGCGACGTGAGCGCGATCCAGCTGGTGAACCAGGCGCAGATCGACTACGTGAAAAAATTCATCGCCGCCAGCACCGACGCCACCATCGCCAGCTACAAGAACATCCCCGTGATCTCGTGCAGCGCGCCGTTCAAGGCGGGCCGCAACGGCGCCTCCGACTTCACCGACGTGGCGCCGGGCGCCAGCGCGGCCGCGCCGGTGGGCCTGCAAGTGCGCAATCCGGGCGACCTTTACCTGTACAGCAATAACAACCTGCAGGCCGTGAAGATCAAGGGTTCCGACCTGAAGGCATGGCTGGAGACGGCCGCCAGGCAGTTTGGCCAGATCGATCCCGCCAAGACCACGGAACAGGACCTGGTACCGAGCTACGGCACCATCTACAACTACGACGTGTTCTACGCCGAGAACAACGCCCTCACCTACCAGATCGACGTGACCAAGCCGGTGGGCAGCCGCATCGCCAACCTGACGTACATGGGCAAGGCGGTGGCCGACACCGATGACTTCATCGTCGCCACCAACGACTACCGCGCCGGCGGCGGCGGCAACGTGCCCGGCATCGACGGCAGCAAGACCATCATCAAGTCGCCGGACGCGAACCAGGCCGTGGTCAGCAACTACCTGATCGCGCAAGGCCAGGCTGGCGGCAAGGTCACGCTGGCCAACAACGGCAGTGCGCGCAGCTGGAGTTTTGTGAAGGTGACGACGGCCGGTCCGGTGATCCTGCGTTCGGCGCCGGGCCACCTGGCGCTGGCGCAAAGCAGCGGCATCAAGAACATCGTGGCGGAAGGCGCGCAGGATGCGAACGGCTTCGCCAAGTATGCGGTGGACTTGAGCAAGTAAGCAACCCGCGCATCGACCAGAGTCAGACCCTCGCGCCCGCGCGAGCGGTCTGGCTCTTCGTTCAACGACGAATACTGAACCAGCCATGAACCACCACACCCGCAAGGCAAACGGCGGCCGCGCCGCTTACCTGTCCCTGTCCACGCTGGCGCTGACGCTGGCGCTGTCGGCGTGCCAGCTGAGCAAACCCGTGCCGGCAGCGGCGCAGATCGAGAGCATGTCCATGCGCGCCGCCCAGCAAGGCGACGTGGTGGCCGAAAGCCGCTTGCGCGATTGGGCGCAACGGCAGGTGCCCGTGGCCCAGCGCGAACTGGGGCTGCTGTACCTGGCGCGCCCGGACCAGCGCGCCGAAGCGCAGCGCCTGTTCATGCAGGCCGCCCGCGCGGGCGATACGGAAGCGGCGTTCCAATTGGCGCAGATGCTGCGCAACGGCGCGCCCGGCATCGCGGCCGCGCCGGATCAGGCGATTCCATGGTATCGGCAAGCGGCACAGCAAAAGCACGCCCGGGCGGCGCTGATGCTCGGGATGCTGTTCAATAACGGCGAAGGGGTCGGCGCGGATCAGGCGCAAGGCGCCCGGTGGCTGAGCGTGTCCAGCGACCTGGGGAACGCGCACGCCATGTTCCTGCTGTCGAACGCGTACCGCGAGGGCCGTGGCGTGGAGCGGAATGAAGCGCACGCCCGCCAGTTACTGGAGGAAGCGGCTGAACATGAATACCCGCCCGCCATTCAGGAACTGGCGATGGCGGTACAAACGGGCGATGCGCTCAGCGCCAGGGACGAACTACGCGCCGCCCACCTGCTCAAGGAGGCGGCCGAGCATCGGCATAACAACTGGAACCGCTTCTGAGCACCGCCATATGGCCCGCGCGATTCGCCGCGGCGGGCAACGTGACTGATAACAGGCGAAACGGGCCGGCAGCTTAATTGTCGTGTTGAACGTAACGCGCGAAGTTCTGCAATATCATGAGCGACAGTTGTTGCTCATCTGCGATGGAGTCTTCCGACTCGGCATTAAACACGACAGTGACGCCCACATTCTCCCCCAACCTCTCGAACTGCACGGAAGCCGTGCGGTCACCAAGCGAGAGCTCCAGCAGACTGTGAGGAACCAGCTTTGTAATTGTTCCTTCGAAATTTGAACCGGGGTCCTCCCCCTGAGACTTCATGCGCAGATGAAATTTCCCTCCCTCGCGCAAATTGACAGTGCATTCTGTCGCCTGTGACTCGTCGGACAGCGCGCTCCACCGCTTGATGTCGGCAGGCGTGGTGAATGCGTCCCAGACCGTGGCGACGGGGGCGGTGATAATCACTTCGGTCGTGATAGAGGTATCCATGATTTTCCCCATTTATTGCTCAATCAATAATTAAGCCACTGTACATGACTTCGGGGGCGTAAAAATACGTGCTTTGTAACGCACGCGCCTGCCAGGTCCTGCTCACCTCAGCCATCCGGTTACGCCGCCCCCCGCGTCATGTCATTCCTTCTGTGCCCCGTCAACGTCAGCAATTCGCGTCGATGCGATGCTGATCCAGGCCAGCAAAACTGGAATGGAGATCAATCATGTCAAGGCACGGACACACGCTTGCTCAAACGCACACGCATACCCGCTACCCCAAGCGACAGCCAGCTTACGTCGCCCACTTTGTAGCGCTACACGTCTACGACGCGAAAATTGTCGCTGCTCGTACTGGCATCCCAGCCGAAGTCGTACTTGCGCAGTCCGCGCTTGAAAGCAATTGGGGCAGAACGGTCAAGGGCAACGCTTACTTTGGGATAAAGGGCAAATCCGCATCAGGACGGTCGACGAAATTTTCCACACATGAGGTCACGCTATCCGGAAAACGAATCAGCGAAATCGATGAATTTCGTGCCTACAAGGGCTATGGTGAGGCGGCCGCCGATTACGCATCTCTGATACAGAAGAAATATCCGACCGCTTTGGCCTCTCGCAGCGATCCAGAAAAATTCGCCGAGACCGTTGCCAGGCATGGCTATGCGACCGACCCGTTGTATGCAAAGAAGTTAAAGTCAATCATTCGTTCGCACATCGCGCCACTGCTTAACGACAAGCAATTGAATATGCCATGAAGCCATTTCACTGGTTGCCTGCACTTGTTCTTTTTGTGTCGACAGTGGCATTTGCCGGACAAGTAAGAACCGCTGATGAAGCAACAAGGCTCGCCGCAGAAGCCATACACAAGTTCGCCTTAACGACGGTGAAAGATGAATGCGGAACCATCGTCGCGATTGAGAAGTCGTCCTACTTCGAAATCACTGTGCGCGAACGGCACACGCAAAACTGCGGCGGCACACCTGAAACCGGGCCACGTCTGTTTAACGTGCGAGTACGAAAGCAAGATGGTCGCCTGACCAGCGACGTTTACGATGGAACGACCTACAAGCCGGTCGATCACAAGCCGTAAGCTGCAAGCCGGGAGTCGCTGCCATCGATGAGGAAATACTGTTTATCGAGTTGGTCGAAGTGGCGATAGCTATACAGGCGGCGCTTGGCACAGCAGTCCACCTCAGCCCCCAAGTTGCCTCAATTCCCGCGTCATATTCTCGATCGCCCGCTCATTGTACTGGTCGGCGAAATACGCATTGCCGAACAAGCGCCCCTGCTCCGCCTTGCGCCGCAGATGGGCCAGCGCGCCGCCGCGCTGTTCGCGGTATTTCGCCTCCGTCAGGTGGATGTATTCCTGGCGGATGCCGCGCGCATAGTTCTGGTACACCTCCTCGTCCTGCCCCAGGATGGCCAGGTCCACGCTGAGCATGATGTCCTTCAGACGATGCTCGATGGCCGCTTCCTGGAAGTGGTCGGTGGCCCGTATCAGTTCGGCCGCGTCGCCCATGTCGTGACACAGGCTGCTGCCCAGCCATAGCTGCACGCTCGCTTCCTCGTTCGACACGTCGCCATGCACGGCGCCATATTCGGCGTCATGGAACCAGAACGCCTGCTTGATGATGTCCACATCGCGCGGGTCGGGCTGGGTGTTGGCGGCCCACACGCGGATCTCGCACAGGCCATGCACCAGGTGGTCCAGGTTGTGATAGTGGCGCGCAGGACCGCCGTAGGCCGTGCTGCCCGTCAGGCGCACGAACCACTGGTCGGCGTGCGCGATGGACGGCGCGTCCGCGTGCGCGTAGTCCCACAGCGCCTCCCACTCCTTGCGCAACCAGCTCAGCACCCAGGCGTGGTAGGCCGGACCGGGCACGAATTTTTTCATGATCCAGTTCCAGCCTATCGGCCCTTCCAGCGCCTTGACGAAACTGGAACTGACGGAGCCGAGGTCGCGCGGCGGCATCACGAAGATGGTCTTGGCGCCTTGCAGCACGTCGACGTTGGTTTGCTGGATCAGGTTTTCGTAGTCGAAATCGGCGGTGGTGCGGATGCCGCGGATCAGGCAGTCGGCGCCGTGCTTCTTGGCCGCGCGCGCCGTGTAGTCGCCCTTGACGATCACCACCTGCACGTTGTCCCAGCCCTGCTCGGCGCAGCTCAGGGCGATGATGCTCTTGCGCTCCTCGGCGGTGAACTTGGGCTTCTTGGCCGGATTCTCGGACAGGAACACCACCACCTCGTCCGCCAGCGAACGCGCTTCGCCGATCACCCACATGTGGCCGTTGGTGATCGGGTCCAGGGTCCCGGAAAATCCGATTTTCTTCATTCGCCGCTCCGCCGCATGTCGCGTATCAAAAGCGACATTCTAGCCGGAGCGGCAACTCAGGCCGCAGGAAATTCTATCCGCACCCGCAACCCGCCCAGGCGCTCGGACTGTTCCAGCGCCAGCGTGGCGCCGTGCCGTTCGGCGATGGCCTTGATGATGGCCAGCCCCAGGCCACTGCCACCGGCGCTGGCGCCGGGCACGCGGTAGAAGCGGTCAAATACGCGCTCGCGTTCCTCGGGCGAGATGCCGGGGCCACTGTCGTCCACGCACAACGTGACGGCGCCGTTGCCGGCGCGCCGCAGTTCCACGTCCACCGTGCCACCGGCCGGGGTGTACTTGATGGCGTTGTCCACCAGGTTACGCAGCAGGATGACCAGCGCGTCCGGATGGCCCGCCACGCTCACCTGGTCCGCGTGGTGCAGGCCCAGGTCGATCTGGCGCGCCTGCGCCAGGCCGGCCACGTCGCCCAGCGTGCGGCGCGCCAGTTCCGTCAGGTCCAGTGGCGCCAGCTTGCTGTCGTCCGCTTCCTGGCGCGCCAGCACCAGCAATTGTTCCACCAGGCGCGTGGCCCGTTCGATGCCGGCCGTGAGCCGGCCCACGGCCACGGCGCGGGCGCTGTCGTCGGCGGCCCGCTCCAGGCTCAGGACCTGCAGCTTGAGCGCGGCCAGCGGTGAGCGCAGTTCATGCGCGGCATCGGCCACGAAGTGCTGCTGGGCGTCGAACGCCGTCTTCACGCGGCCAAACAGCAGGTTCAGTTCCTGCACCAGCGGCCGCACTTCGTCCGGCAGGTCGGCGTCGGACACGGGCGACAAATCGTCGGCCCGGCGCGCCGCCACTTGCCGCCGCACCCGCGCCACCGGCGCCAGCGAGCCGCTCACTACCCACCACACCACCAGCATCAGCATCGGCGCCATGACGGCGATCGGCCCCACCGTGCGCAGCGCCAGCGTGCCGGCCATGCGCTGGCGCACGGCCATGTCCTGCGCCACCTGCACCGTCTGGTTGCTGGTGGCCACGGAGAAGATGCGGTAGGTGGTGCCGTTGGCGCGTACGTTGGAAAAGCCCAGCACGGCGCGCTGCGGCAGGTCGGCGTGCGACTGGGAGCGGAACAGCTGCACGCCGTCCGGGGTCCACACCTGCACCACCAGGTCGTCGTTGTCGGGATCGTTGTTGGGCGCACCGACGCTGTTGGCCAGCGGTGCGCTCGATCGCAGCGACAGCGCCATCTGCTGCATGTGGTAGTCGAAGATCTGGTCGGCGTCGTACAGCGCGCTGCGGTAGGCGATCATGGCCTGGGCCACGGCCGCCATGGTGATGGCCGCCAGCAGGAACCACAGCAGGCGGCCGCGCAGCGAGTGCGTGACGGGGACGCGCGGCACTTTCACCTTCATTCCTTGGGCACCATGTAACCGAGGCCGCGCACGTTCTGTATCAGTTCGCTGCCCAGTTTCTTGCGCAAGCCGTGGATGTAGACTTCCACCGCGTTGCTGTTGACTTCATCCTTCCAGCTGTACAGCTTTTCCTCCAGCTGGTGGCGCGACAGCACGATGCCGGGGCGGGCGATCAAGGCTTCCAGCACGGCCCATTCGCGGGCCGACAGGTTCACCAGTTTGCCTTCCACCGTCACTTCGCGCGTTTGCGGGTTGACCGTCACGCCCTTGTGCTCGAACACGGGTTCGGCCCGGCCGGCCGAACGGCGCAGCAGCGCGCGGATGCGGGCCAGCAGCTCGTCCAGGTCGTAGGGCTTGAGCACGTAGTCGTCGGCACCGGCGTCCAGGCCGGCGATGCGCTGTTCCTTGGCGTCGCGCGCCGTGGCCACCAGCACCGGCGTGAGCTCCTTGCGCGCGCGCATGGAGCGCAGCACTTCCAGGCCATCCTTGCGCGGCAGGCCCAGGTCCAGCAGCACCAGGTCGTAGGTCTGGGTTTGCAGGGCCGTGTCGGCCATGTCGCCATCCTTGACCCAGTCGACGGCGTAGTGCTCGGCCCGCAGCAGGTCGAGCACCACTTCGCCGATCATCGTGTCGTCTTCCACCAGCAGAAGCCGCATGTTTGTCCTTTCTGTTTTTGTTGTCGCGCCCCGCCGGTGGCGGAATCAGCCCAGTCGCACGGGAATGAAGATCTTCTCATCCCCGCGCTGGATCAGCAAGGCCACCGACTTGTCGGACTTGGCCACCACCTCGCGCACCTGCTCGATGCTGTTGACGGGTTTGCCGTTCACCGACAACAACACGTCGCCCGGCTGCACGCCCGCGTTGGCGGCCGCGCCGCCGGCGTCCTCGATCACCAGGCCACCGGCCACGCCCGCTTCACGCCTTTCCTGCGGGTCCAGCGGACGCAGGGCCAGGCCCAGTTTCAGCTTGCCGCTGGCGCCATGGGTGGGCTGGTCGGCGTCGGCCGTCTTGTCGGCGGCGTTGGCCAGGGTGGCCGTCAAGTCCACGGCCTTACCCTGGCGCCAGACTTGCAGCGTCACCTTGTCGCCCGGCGTGGACAGGCCCACGATGGCGGGCAGGTCGCCCGAGCTGACCACGGTCTGGCCATTGAGCTTGCGGATCACGTCACCGGGCTTGATGCCGGCCTTCTCGGCCGCGCTGCCGCGCTCCACGTTCGACACCAGCGCGCCTTCCGGCGTGGGCAGGCCGAACGAGTCGGCGAAGCCCTGGTTCACTTCCTGCACCGTCACGCCCAGCTTGGCGTGCACCACCTTGCCGGTCGAGACGATCTGGTCCTTGACCTTGTTGGCCACGTCGATCGGAATGGCGAACGACAGGCCCTGGTAGCCGCCCGTCTGGCTGTAGATCTGCGAGTTGATGCCCACCACTTCGCCGCGCGTATTAAACAGCGGGCCACCCGAGTTGCCGGGGTTGACGGCCACATCGGTCTGGATGAAGGGCACGTTACCGTCGGGCAGCGAGCGGCCCTTGGCGCTGACCACGCCGGCCGTCACCGTGCTCTCCAGGCCATACGGCGAACCGATGGCCAGCACCCATTCGCCCACTTTCAAGTCATTGGTCTTGGCCAGCGGCACCACGGGCAGGTTCCTGGCGTCGATCTTCAGCACCGCCACGTCGGTCTTGGGATCAGAGCCGAGCACCTTGGCGCGAAATTCGCGGCGGTCCGTCAGCTTCACGCTCACTTCGCTCGCATCGCGCACCACGTGGGCGTTGGTGAGGATCACGCCATCCGGGCTGATGATGAAGCCGGAGCCGACGCCATGGGTGGGCACTTCGCGCATGCCGCGCTGCTGGCCCTGGAAGCGGCGGAAGAATTCGAAGAACGGGTCGTCACCGAACGGGTCGCCACCACGGCGGCTGGCCTGGTCACCCATGTCCACGGCCGTCCTGGTGCTGCCGGTGACGCTGATATTGACCACGGCCGGCCCGTTGTGGGCGGCGATCACGCTGAAGTCCGGCAGCGTCATGACGGGCGCGGCCACGGGAGTGGCGCCCATGGGCGCGGCGGTGGACGCCACGGTCAGGCCGGGCGCGGCGGCGGCCACGGCATTGCTTTGATGAACAGCGATGGCACCTCCCGCGGCAAGCACGCCCGCGGCGGCCAGTGCCAGGGTAAGACGCTTGACGGTCATCGATCCGAACAGAGTAGGTTGAGACATTGCGGCACTCCTGAATTGAATGAGGTTGTTGACGTATCCAATATGGAGCACAAGACTTAGGCGCCGCTTAACCTTGAGCACCATCCGTTGCGGCCATGCAGGCCGGCGGCGGCACCAACGGCGCTGGCCGGACGAGCCGGCCAGGGTCTTGCTGCAAATTGTGGAAGGGGCACGGAGCGCCGTGCCCCGGCCTCGTCAGGCGGCCTGGCGCGGCTGCTCCAGCGAGGTCACGTTGTCGCCGCCGATGACGATCTTGCGGGGTTTGTGCGCCTCTGGCACTTCACGCACCAGCTCGATGGTCAGCATGCCGTTCTCGAACGCGGCGCCGGTCACCTTGACGTGGTTGGCCAGCTGGAAGCGCTGCTCGAAGTCGCGCGCCGCGATGCCACGGTGCAGATAGGTGCGCTCGACGCCGTCGCGCTGCTTGCGGCCCACGATATGCAGGGTGTCGCGTTCGGCCGTGATGTCGATCTCGGCGCGGTCAAAACCGGCCAGGGCCATCACGATTCGGTACTTGTCTTCCGACACCAGCTCGATGTTGTAGGGAGGATAGCTGGGCTGGCTGTCGCCACGCTGTGCGTCGTTGAGCAACTGGGCCAGACGGTCGAAGCCAATGGCGGAACGATACAGGGGAGTCAGGTCGAAAGTACGCATGGTGGATATCCTTTTCAAGTTAAGCGATATAAGGGAGCGGTCCCCTGCTGGGCGACCGCTGAGTCCCATATACGGCGTGCGGCGGGGGTTTCAAGATCTTGAAAAACGGCGCCACCATCCCCAGACGGCGAAAAATTTTCAAAAAAATTTACGTTGACCGCCGGCCATCATGATTGCGAGATTTATCAGTTTCTCCCGTGCTACACTCGCCAGCTTTCCATGCCGCCACCGTAACAACCATGACTGCGACCAAGACAGTATCCCCGCCCCGTCTGCCCCGCCCGCGCGCCACCGCGCTGCTGGCAGCCTTGCTGGCCACTGGCCTCGCGGCGCGCGCCGACACCATCCCGGCGCCCGCGGACCAGCCCTATCCGGGCACCATCGTCCTGCAAGTGGACGCCAGCAATACGGCCCAGCAAATTTTCCGCATCCATGAACGCATCCCCGTTCATGCCGGCAAGCTGACGCTGCTCTATCCTCAGTGGGTGCCGGGCAACCATGGCCCCAGCGGCCCGCTCAACCAGTTCGCCGGCCTCAAGCTGACGGCCGATGGCAAGCCACTGGACTGGCGGCGCGACACGATCAATGTGTACGCTTTCCATGTCGACGTGCCGGCCGGCGCCACCACGCTGGAGGCGGAGTACCAATACCTGTCGCCGGTGGAAGCGAACCAGGGCCGCACCACGATGACCGGCGACATCCTCGGCGTGCAATGGCACGCGATGGCGCTGTACCCGGCCGGCTACCGCACGCGCGCCATCACGGTCCAGCCCAAGCTGACGCTGCCGGCCGGCTGGCAATACGGCACGGCGCTGGAGACGGCCGAGCGCACCGGCGACGAAGTGGCCTTCAAGCCGCTGGACCTGGAAAAACTGGTCGACTCGCCCCTGTTCGCGGGCCGCTATTTCCGCCGCTTCGACCTGGCGCCGGGCGCCAAGGTCCCCGTGCACCTGGACGTGGTGGCCGACACGGCCGAGGCGCTGGACGCCAAGCCTGAACAGATCGAACTGCACCGCGCCATGGTCACGCAAGCGCTCAAGCTGTTCGACTCGCAGCATTACGCGCACTACGATTTCCTGTTCGCGCTGAGCGACGAATTCGGCGGCATCGGCCGCGAACACCACCAGTCCAGCGAGAATGGCTTGAAGACAGGCTACTTCACGGACTGGGCCAAGAACGAAGGCGAGCGCGGCCTGCTGCCCCATGAATTCACCCATTCGTGGAACGGCAAGTTCCGCCGTCCGGCCGGCCAGGATGTGCCCGACTTCAACACGCCGCTGCAAAATTCCCTGCTGTGGGTGTACGAAGGTCAAACACAATACTGGGGCGAGGTGCTGTCGGCCCGCTCCGGCCTGATCAAGCTGGAACACATGCGCGACCTGTTCGCCGCCATGGCCGCCCGCTACGACACGGTGCAGGGCCGCAGCTGGCGCGCCGTGCAGGACACAACGAACGACCCCATCATCAACGCCCGCCGTCCGCAGCCGTGGAACAACTGGCAACGCGCCGAGGATTACTACTCGGAAGGCGCGCTGATCTGGCTCGACGTCGATACCAAGATCCGCGAAATGTCGAACGAGCACCGCTCGCTGAACGACTTCGCGCGCAGCTTCTTCGGCGTGGACGATGGCGTCAGCGTGGCCAAATACTATACCTTCGAGGATGTGGTGCAGGCGCTCAATGCCATCCAGCCCTACGACTGGGCCAGCTTCCTGCGCGCGCGGCTCGACGGCCACGGCCCCGGCGCCCCGCTCGACGGTCTGGCCCGCGCCGGCTGGAAACTGGTGTACACGGACAAGCCGACCGACTTCCTGAAGATGCAGGAAGAGCTGAGCAAGTGGGCCAACTTCCAGTATTCGCTGGGCTTCTCGGTCAGCGCGGACGGCAGGATAGAGGCGCTGCGCTGGGAAGGGCCGGCATTCCGCGCCGGCCTGTCGGGCAACACGACGCTGCTGGCCGTCAATGGCCGCGCCTACAAGGCCGACCTGCTGCGCGCCGCCATCACGGCCGCCAGGGATGGCAAGCAGCCCATCGAACTGCTGGTCAAGAAGGGCAATCTGTACCACACCATCGCGCTCGACTACCGCGACGGCCTGAAGTATCCGCGCCTGGAACGCATCCCCGGCACGCCGGACCGGCTGAGCGCCATCTTGCAGCCGCTGAGGTAAGCAGCGTGAAACAGCCCGGCGGCGGCGCGGCCTGCGCCGCCGCCGGATGGTGTATGCTAGCAGCATGAACAAAGACACCGACATCCAGCTCAGCGGCCCCTTCAAGGCCACCGACGGCTCCGGCCGTGCCCACGACATCAAGGCCATCCGTATCTTCGACGAAGGGTATGGCGCCATCGATGTGTACGTGGATTTCGCCGGCTCCATCGCCGGCCTGCACAAGGACAAGACGCTGATCGCGGCCATCGTGGCGCAGTTGCGCACCACGGGCTACCAGGGCCCCCTGCTCACGCCGGGCGACGCCGTGCTGCAGGAAAACAAGCTGATGGTGCTGGAAGCGCCCGACGAATTCAACGCCTACGCGGCCGGCAAGGGTTGGAAAGACCTGGCCGAGGAATTTAACGACGACGAATAAGCACGACGGTATGCAGCGCACGGCGCAGCGCGCAGGGTATCCATGCGCGTCCGTGCTTCACTTGCCATGCCGTTGCAGCACCTCCCACGCGGGCGCCATCGGCCCCCGCGCAGCATCGCTCTCCCCCCTGTCACTACCCAAACAAGCCGTGCAAATACCAGCGCGGCTCGGCCTGCCCGTCCGCGCTGGCCAGGCGTTCACGGTAGACCCAGTAATGCGCGTGGTCCTGGCCTTCGGCGATGAAATAATCGCGGGTCTGGGTCTGGCTCCACCAGCCCGCCTCGATGCGCTCGCCACTCGACATCATTTTCAACGGTGAACCGTAGAACGGCCGGTGGTCGCGCATCAGCAGCGCGATCGGCTTGGCCAGCAGCCACGCCGGCCGCGGCAGGCTGGGCATGTCCGGCGGCAGCTGGGCGCGGGCGTCGGCCGGACGTATCTTTTCCTGCACGCTGACCCACTGGTTGGCCAGCTCCGGCCGGTAGTCGGCCAGCGGCGCGGCCTGCAGCACATTGTCCGGCCCCAGCCGTGCCACCAGCAATTCGAACAGCCGCTGCCGGTCTTCCTTGCTGCCACCCGGCTCGGGAAACAGCGATGCGTTGGGCGGCATCATGGGCCGCACTTGCGGCGCTTCCAGGCACAGGCCAATCACGGGCGCCTCCAGCACCAGCTTGCCCAGCCGCTCCTTGAGCAGGCGCAGCAGGTGCTCGGCGCGCCAGGTGGGTTCGGCCAGCACGATCTCCAGCATCGTGGGCGGCCGCGCCACCCTGCCCCGCTCATGCTCCAGCGCCAGACTCACGCGCTCGACGGCGAACTGGCGCGCGCACAGCCAGCCCGTCATTTGCAGCAACAGCCGGTGCGCGCCGAACAACAACGCTTCCGCGTGCTCGACCCGGTCGAACAGTTCCACCCTGGCGCGAAAACTGTCCGGCGCGGCCAGCCATTCGAACAGCTCGGCCGTCTGCCCATGCGCGCCGTCGAGCATGTCAAGCAAGGCCCGGCCGCAGCGGCGCTGCAGGCCGGGACGGGGCAGGCGGCGCAGCTCGCCCACGGTCAGGCAGCCGATGCCTTCCAGCCAGGTCAGGTAAGGCCGCGCGGGCGGCAACAGACTGCACGGCAGCCGCGCCAGGCGCCGTTCCAGCGTCGCCATCTTGACACTGCGCCCGCCGCCGCTGCGGGCCAGCAGCCAGGCGCCGCGCGCCGTGGGCGCGCAGCCCAGCGCGGCCGTGAAGCCCAGCGCCTGCAAGCTGGCCAGCACTTGCCGGCACAGGGCGCGCACGCCGCCGAACAGGCGCAGGCTGGCGCCCACATCCATCAACAACGTCGCCTCCTCGCCCTCGGCCACCTGGGGCGTGAATTGCAGCAGCGCCATCGCCACGGCCTGCAAGGCCTCGGCCTCCAGCGTGGGCGCGCGCTGGTGTAACTGGGCCTGCGGCGCCAGCATCAGCGCCCCGCCGCGCCGCATGCCCGGCAGCACGCCGGCCGCCTGCGCCTGCGGCGAGGCGACCAGCACGCGCTCCTGTTCCAGCACCACGCTGCCCTGGTCAACCGACCAGCGCGGGCAAAACACTTCGAGCGGGAGCCGGGGCAGGTAAAGGCCGATCCAGAGACGCATGGCGCTGCAACAAGGAAGGAGTGAGGGGCAGGAACAGCGGCGCATCGCGCTGCGGTCCCCGGCGCTTGACGAAGCCGAGCTCGATGCCGCCGGCCGCCGGGCGCAGCGACAGCCGCAGCGGCGCCGGTGACGCATCCTGCGCGGCCGCCAGCGGACGCAGCATGCAGAACAGGGTGTCGCCGCTCTGGGCCGCCAGATGCAGCCGGCGCAGCGTCTCGCCGCGCGCGTGGGTCTGCCACAGCAACAGCGCGCCGCAGCAGCCGCTGCGCAGCACCTGCTCCGCCGCCCACAGCGCATCGCCGCTTTTGGCGCCGCTGCGTATCCAGATCAGCTGCGACGGCGGCAAGCCCAGCGCGGCCAGCGCCAGCGCCTGCGGCACATGGGGCGGCTGCAGCAGCACGATGGAACGCTGGCCCAGGCTGGCCAGGGCCGGGCGCAGCAAGCGCAACTCGCCGCTGCCGGGCTGCTGCACCAGCAAGTCGATCAGCGTACCCAGCGGCCAGCCGCCGCCGGGCAACTGGGCCGACAGGGCGGCGTAGCCCGTGTCGACGCAGCGGGTGCTGCTGTGCGCCAGTTGCGAAGCGAGCCATAGCGACGGGTGCACGGCTTCGGGCGCGGCAATGGGAGCGGAGCGTGACATGGGATGTGAGGAGTGGAACAAATATGAGTCAAATGTGGGGCAAATTCAAAAGCAAAAAACTACTGTATAAATACACAGTACTATTTGCTCCGCATTTTGGCAAGGACTATCTGCGGCCGAGTGTGCTTCGGTATTG
Organism: Rugamonas fusca; assembly: GCF_014042365.1. GTDB lineage: Bacteria > Pseudomonadota > Gammaproteobacteria > Burkholderiales > Burkholderiaceae_D > Rugamonas > Rugamonas fusca. Next base: position 206,342 of record NZ_JACEZS010000006.1, on the reverse strand, counting down.
GCAAGCTTATCCATGCTGTAACATGCTGGCGATATCCTTGACCAACAAATCAACCATGAATACGATGCAACTGATCGGCGCAGCCCTGTTCGGCCTGGCGCTGCTGCACACCTTCGCCGCCAAGTCATTCGAGGTGCTGGCCCACCGCCACCCGCGCCACGCCGGCCTGTTCCACCTGCTGGGCGAGGTCGAGGTGGTGTTCGGCTTCTGGGCTTTCGTGCTGGTGGCGGCCATGGCCTTGCTGCAAGGCGGCCAGGCCGCCATCGATTACGCCGAAACGCGCCAGTACACGGAACCGCTGTTCGTGTTCGTCGTCATGGTGGTGGCCGCCTCGCGGCCCGTGCTCGACATCGTGCAGCGCACGCTGCGCGCGCTGGCCCGGCTGCTGCCGCTGCGCACGGAACTGACGCTGGTCTGGTTCGGCCTGGCGCTGGTGCCGCTGACCGGTTCGCTGATCACGGAACCGGCCGCCATGACGTTGGCCGCACTGATGCTGGCGCCGCTGGTGTTCCGCCAGGGAATGCCGGAATGGCTGAAGTATGGCGCGCTCGGCGTATTGTTCGTCAACGTCTCGATCGGCGGCACGCTGACGGCCTATGCCGCGCCGCCCGTGCTGATGGTGGCCGCCACCTGGCAATGGGACAGCGCCTTCATGGCCAGCCACTTCGGCTGGAAGGCCGCCCTGGCCGTGCTGTGCAACGCCACCGCCGTCACCTTCCTGCTGCGCCGCCATGTGGACGGCGCCACCGCGCAGTCGGGCGACGCGGCGCCGCCGGTGCCGCTGGCCGTGGCCGCCATCCACCTGGCCTTCCTGGCCGCCGTGGTCGTGCTCGGCCACCACCCGGTGCTGTTCCTCGGCATCTTCCTGCTGTTCCTCGGTTTTACCCAGGCGTATGAACGCTACCAGCAGCCGCTGATCGTCAAGGAAGGCTTGCTGGTGGGCTTCTTCCTGGCCGGACTGGTGGTGCTGGGCGGCATGCAGCAATGGTGGCTGCAACCGATCGTGTCGAGCCTGCCGCCGGTGGCGCTGTTCTTCAGCGCGCTGGGCCTAACGGCCGTGACCGACAATGCGGCCCTGACCTACCTCGGTTCGCTCATTGCCGGCATCTCGCCCCAGTCGCAGTACATGCTGGTGGCCGGCGCCGTGGCCGGCGGTGGCCTGACCGTGATTGCCAACGCGCCCAATCCGGCCGGCGTGGCGCTGCTGCGGCGCGGCTTCCAGGATGCGTCGATCGGCGCGCCGGGCCTGCTGCTGGGCGCGCTGGCGCCCACGGCCGTGGCGGCGCTGGCGTTCCTGCTGTAGCCATCACGCGGGCGCGCGCCGGTGGCGCGCAAAGAAATCGAGCATCATCTGGCCCGCGTCCGGGCCACCGCCGGCATGGAACGGCACGGCCGGGTCGCCCCCGCTCCAGGCATGCTCAAGCTGGGCGATCCGCGCCACCCTGAGCACCAGCGAGCGGCCCGCGTAATAGTCCTGGATCTGCTGCGCCTTGCGGCTGCCGGCACGGCCGCCCGGCACACTGCCGGCCTTGCCCGCCATGCCAGCCGGCAGCCCGTTCAGCAACAAGCCCTGCTCCAGCAACTGGCCCTGATTGATGGGCCGGACCACGCGATCCCCCTCGCCCTGGATCAGGATGGTCGGCATGCCCGGAAACCCCGGCCGCCGCTGCAATATGTCGTGAATGGCGCGCTCGCCGCGGGCGCCGGCGCCGTGCTGCAACACCCCCAGCGCGCCCATCACGCTGTGGCCGGCGCCGAACGCCGGGCCGGAATGCAGGCCCACCGCCGCAATCAGATCGGGATGGTTGAGCGCGACGATATGCGCCATGCCCGCGCCGGCCGACATGCCGGCGATATAGATGCGGCTACGGTCGAACCCATACTGGCGCTGCACCTTGTCGATGATGCCCACGATCATGGGCACATCACCACCGCCCAGCTGGGTGGCATGGTCGAACCACTTCCAGCAACGCTGCGCGTGGCTGCTGACGCGCTGCTGTGGATACAACACGGCGCAGCCGCTGCGCTCGGCCAACTGGTTCATCCGCGTCCCTTGCGCCAGCTGGGTGGCCGTCTGCTGGCAGCCATGCAGCAGCACCACCAGCGGCAAGCCGGCGCCGCTGGCCGGATCAGGCATCCGCTCGGGCAGGTAGAGCCAGTAGCTCATGCGCCGCGCCGCGCCCGCGCCGGCCAGCGCAGGCGCCGTGAAATGCGACGCCAGCCATTTGCCGGGCGACGCCGGCACATGGGGCGCCGCCACTTTTGCCGGCACCGATGCCGGCGCGGCGGCCGCCTTCCGCGCCGGCCGCACGGTCGACTTGGCCGTTGGCCTTGGCTTGGCCTTGGGCGCCGCAAACAGCTGTGCCACGACCTTGCTGACGACGCGCTGCTGTGCCTTACCCGACCGCATCAGACTACGCAGCAACCGCAAGCCAGCGGCACGTTTGACCATCATGTTCACCGCCGCATGCTGTAAGGAACAGGCAATGTAACGTGGACCCGGCACCGCCGTCCGTACGCTGGAGCACTTACCGCCGCGCTAACGTGAGCACGATTGAACGAATCAAACGCGCGCCAGGCTAGCGGCGTATCCTGACCGAATCCGCTGCATTCCGGAGCGGTATATTGCACATAAGGAGACCAACATGAGCTACCTCGACCGTGACGTTTTCGGTATCTACAAGCACTCGGACAAGAGTGGCCCCGGCCCTCGCCTGATGGGTGCAGACACGCTGATTGGCGAAGACGTGTACAACCAGAACGATGAAGACCTGGGCGACATCAAGGAAATCATGCTCGACATGCAGACCGGCGAAGTGGCGTACGCCGTACTGTCGTTTGGCGGCATTATCGGCATCGGCGAAAAACTGTTCGCCGTACCATGGGACAGGCTGTCGCTCGACACCGTCAACAAGCGTTTCGTGCTGGACGTGGACAAAGAGACGCTGAAGAACGCGCCCGGCTTCGACAAGGACAACTGGCCCGACATGACCATGGATGACTGGGCCAACCAGGTGCACACGTTCTACGGCACCGGGCCAGGCACCAGCCACCACTGATGCCCGCACCTCCGGCGCGCCCGTATGTGACAGGGCGCGCATGCCGGTGACCAGCGGCGCCATGGCTGGCGCCGGCGCTTAACGCTGCATCGACTCCCACACTTTTTGCAGCCGCTTGACGGACACGGGCATCGGCGTGCGCAACTCCTGCGCGAACAGCGACACGCGCAATTCCTCCAGCATCCAGCGGAACTCGACCATCTTCGGGTCCGTGTTCTTGCCCGCGTGGCGGTCCTTGCTGGCCCGCAGATAAGGCGTCGCGGCGAGCTGCCACTCGGCCATCAACTTGGCGTCGCGTGCCGGATCGGCGCGCAGCTTTTCGATGCGCACATTGATGGCCTTGAGGTAGCGCGGGAAATGCGCGAGCTGGCTGTACTCGTTCTCGGACAGGAAGCGCTTGTGCACCAGGCCTTGCAGCTGGCTTTGCATGTCAGCCGCCGCTTGTGGCTGCAAGCCTTGCAGGCGCTTGGGCAGGCCATGGAATTCCGTCAGCACTTGCGCCAGCAGGCGGGCGATCTCGTTTACCAGCAGCACCAGCCGAGACTTGCCCTCGTCCTTGCGCTTGGCGAACGAAGCGGCGTCAATCGGCAGCGGATCCTGCAGGCAGGCGATGTCGAGCGCCTTGTTGATGATCTCGTCGCGCAACTCTTCCTGCGTGCCCATGGCCATGTACTGCATGCCCATCTGCTGGAGACCGGGGATGCTTTTTTCGATGAACTTGATCTGGTCCTTGAGCTGCAAGGCGAACAGGCGGCGCAAGCCCACGCGATGGGTGCGCGCGGCCACGGTCGGGTCGTCGAACACTTCCAGGTCGCAGTGGGTGCGCTTGTCCACCAGCGCGGGGAAGCCGATCAGCGTCAGCTTGCCTTGCGCGATTTCCAGCAGCTCCGGCAATTCGCCAAAGGTCCAGCTGGTCAAGCCGGTCAGCGTGATGCCGTCGGTGGAAGTCCCTTGGCCTCCACCGGCCGCATCCGCCGCGCCAGCGGACGCGCCGCCCTTGCCGGCGCCCGGTGCGGCCGAACCACCCGCTCCACCTTGGGGCGGCTTGCCAGCGCCAGCACGTGCGCCCTGCCCCGCCGCTGGCGCGGAGCCACCCGTGCCCAACGCGCGCATGCTTACGCCCTGCGCGCCGGACGCTTCGGCCATCTTCTGGAAGCTCTCGCGCGCCTGGGTACCGAACTCCGCCTGCAACGTGGCCAGGTTGCGGCCCATCTCCAGCTGGCGACCATGCTCGTCGATCACCTTGAAATTCATGAAGTGGTGGGCCGGCAGCGTTTCCGGCTTGAAGTCCGTGGTCAGCACGGAAATCGTGATCTGCGCGCGGATGTCGGCAATGATGGCGTCGATCAGGTCGCCGCGCCCGAAGGTGCCCGCCTCCTGCACCCGCTCGCAGAATTTGGCCGCATACTCGGGCAGCGGCACGCAATGGCGCCGCAGCTTTTGCGGCAGCGACTTGAGCAGCAGGTGCACCTTCTCTTTTAACATGCCCGGCACCAGCCATTCGCAACGCTCGCGCGGCAACTGGTTCAGCGCGTACAGCGGCACGGCCATGGTCACGCCGTCGCGCACGCTGCCCGGCTCGAAGTGATAGGTCAGCTGCATTTCCAGGCCCGTCACCGCCATCGTTTTCGGGAACAGGTCGGTGGTCACGCCGGCCGCCTCATGGCGCATCAGCTCGTCGCGGTTGAGGTACAGCAGCTTCGGTTCGGCCGCCGTGGCCTCCTTGTGCCATTTTTCGAAACCGGCGCCGTTGACCACGTCGGCCGGGATCAGCTTGTCGTAGAAGGCGGCGATCAGTTCATCGTCCACCAGCACGTCGAGCCGGCGCGACTTGTGCTCCAGGTTCTCGATCTCCTTGACCAGCTTGTGGTTGTGCGCAAAGAACGGCGCGCGCGTGTCATAGTCGCCGCCGACCAGCGCATCGCGGATGAAGATTTCGCGCGCCTCGGCCGGGTTGAACTGGCCGTAGTTGATGCGGCGCTGGCTGTACACCACCAGCCCGTACAAGGTGGCGCGCTCGGACGCTGTCACCTGCGCGGAACGTTTTTCCCAGCGCGGCTCGCCCCACGATTTCTTCAGCAGGTGGCCGCCCACCTTTTCCAGCCACTCGGGCTGGATCTGGGCCACGCAGCGCGCGTACAGGCGCGTGGTGTCGACCAGCTCGGCGGCCATGATCCACTTGCCCGGCTTTTTCAGCAGCGAGGAACCGGGCCAGATGTGGAACTTGATGCCGCGCGCGCCGAGGAAACCGGCGCCCGGCTCGTCCTCGGACTTGAAGCCGATATTGCCCAGCAAGCCGGTCAGCAAGGCCAGGTGCAAGTTTTCGTAGGTGGCCGGGGTATCGTTCAGGCGCCAGCCCTGCTCCTTGACGATGGTCAGCAGCTGCGAGTGCACGTCGCGCCACTCGCGTAATCGCAACTGGGACAGGAAGTTGCTGCGGCAATTGTCCTGCAACTGGCGGTTGGTCTTCTTGTGTTCGATGGCGGACTCGAACCACTTCCAGATCTTGATGTAGCTGAGGAATTCGGACTTCTCGTCGGCGAACTTCTTGTGCGCCTCGTCGGCCGCCTGCTGGTATTCCAGCGGCCGGTCGCGCGGGTCCTGCACCGACAGGGCCGAAGCCACGATCAGCACTTCGTTCAGGCACACGTTGTCGAGCGCGGCCAGGATCATGCGGCCCACGCGCGGGTCCAGCGGCAGCTTGGCCAGCTTCTTGCCCAGCGCCGTCAGCTGGTTGTACTCGTCGACCGCGCCCAGTTCCTGCAGCAACTGGTAGCCGTCCGCGATCGCGCGCGCCAGCGGCGGCTCGATGAACGGGAAGGTCTCCACGTCCGTCAGGTGCAGCGACTTCATGCGCAGGATGACGGAGGCCAGCGACGAGCGCAGGATTTCCGGCTCGGTGAACTTGGGCCGTTGCAGGAAGTCCTGCTCCTCGTACAGGCGGATGCAGACGCCATCGGCCACGCGGCCGCAACGGCCGGCGCGCTGGTTGGCGGCCGACTGCGCGATCGGCTCGATCTGCAACTGCTCGACCTTGTTGCGGTAGCTGTAGCGCTTCACGCGCGCCAGGCCCGCGTCCACCACGTAGCGGATGCCGGGCACGGTCAGCGACGTTTCCGCCACGTTGGTGGCCAGCACGATGCGGCGCGCGTTGGTCAGCTTGAACACGCGCTCCTGCTCCTCGGCCGACAGGCGGGCGAACAGCGGCAGGATTTCCACGTGCGGCGGATGGTGCTTGCGCAACGCCTCGGCCGCGTCGCGGATTTCGCGCTCGCCGGGCAGGAATACCAGCACGTCGCCGGAACCGATGCGGCACAATTCGTCCACGCCATCGACCACGGCATCCATCAGGTCGCGCTTGTCGCGGGCATTGTCACGTGCCGGCGCGCCCTTGGCCGCCGGCCTGGGCGCGTCGCCCGTCACCAGGTCGCGCTCCACCGGGCGATAGCGCACTTCCACCTGGTACAGGCGGCCCGACACTTCAATCACGGGCGCCGGCTTTTCCGGCGTGCCGAAGTGGCGCGCGAAGCGCTCGGCGTCGATGGTGGCCGAGGTGATGATCACTTTCAGGTCCGGCCGGCGCGGCAGCAGCTGCTTCAGGTAGCCGAGCAGGAAGTCGATGTTGAGGCTGCGTTCGTGCGCCTCGTCGATGATGATGGTGTCGTAGCCCTTGAGCAGCGGGTCGGTCTGGGTCTCGGCCAGCAGGATACCGTCCGTCATCAGCTTGACGGACGCGCCCCGGTTCAGCGTGTCGGCGAAGCGCACCTTGAAGCCCACGTGCTCGCCCAGCGGCGAACCCAGCTCCTGGGCGATGCGCTTGGCGGTGGACGAGGCGGCGATCCGGCGCGGCTGGGTGTGGCCGATCAGGCCGGCCTGGCCGCGGCCCAGCTCCAGGCAAATCTTGGGCAACTGGGTGGTCTTGCCCGAACCCGTCTCACCGGACACGATGATGACCTGATTATTTTGCAGCGCCTCGGCGATCTCGTGGCGCCGGCCCGAGACGGGCAAGTCTTCCGGATAAGTGATCGGAGGCAGCGGATTGCGGAACGCCGCCTCGGCCGCCCTGGCCGCCTGTTCTTCCGGCGTCAGGCGCGCGCGGCGCCCGTCACGCCCCTGCCCGCCCTCGCGCGCCTGCGCCGGCGCCGTCCCCTCCCGGCGCGGCTGTCCCTGCGGACGCGGCGTTCCCTCGCCTTGCGGCTGCCCTTGCGCACGCGCCTGTCCCTCACGGCGAGGCTGCCCCGGCGCACGGTTCGCGGCGTCGCCGCGCGGCTGGCCCTGCGGGCGCGGTGCCCCCTCGCCTCGCGCCTCTTGCGGACGGGCCTGTCCCTCCCTGCGCGGCTGGCCCTGCTCCGGCTGGTTGCGGGGCGCTTGCGGCTGGCGGGGATGGGCGGCTTGCTGGCGGTTAGGCGTGGTTTGGGGCTTGTTGCTGGCTTCTGACATTGTTTTTTACATGTATTTGGCGCGGGACGTCGCGCAGCGAATTATAATGCGCCAAATGGAAAATCCTACCCAATTCGTCCAATGGCTGCGCTCCGTCGCGCCTTACATCCACGCCTTCCGCGGCAAGACCTTCGTGGTCGCCTTCCCCGGTGAACTGGTGGCCGCCGGCGCCCTGCAGGTGCTGGCGCACGACTTGTCTTTATTGCACGCACTGGACATCAACGTCACCGTCGTCTATGGTTCGCGCCCGCAGGTGGCCGAGCAACTGGCCTTGCGTAACGTGGAAGGCCGCTTCCACAACGGCGTGCGCATCACCGACCCGGCCGCCATGGAGTGCGCCAAGGAAGCGGCCGGCGAGCTGCGCCTGGACATCGAGGCTGCCTTCAGCCAGGGTTTGCCCAACACGCCGATGGCGCACGCGGCCATCCGCATCATTTCCGGCAACTTCATCACGGCCCGTCCGCTCGGTGTGATCGACGGTGTGGATCTGGAAATGACGGGCATCACCCGCAAGGTCGATGCCGAAACCATCCATTCCATCCTCGGCTCGGACGGCCTGGTGCTGCTGTCGCCGCTGGGCTTCTCGCCCACCGGCGAGGCGTTCAACCTGACCATGGAAGACGTGGCCTGCAGCGCCGCCATCGCCCTGCACGCCGACAAGCTGATCTTCATCACGGAAACGGAGATGATGACCGACGCCGGCGGCACGGAAATCCGCGAACTGTCCTCGCACCAGGCGCAAGCCGTGCTGCAGGCCGGCTTCCTGCCCGACGCCACCGCGTTTTACCTCAAGCACTGCATCAAGGCGTGCGAGAACGGCGTCGAACGGTCCCACATCGTGCCCTTCGCCATGGACGGCTCGGCCCTGCTGGAACTGTTCACCCACGATGGCGTGGGCACCATGATCAGCCACGAGAACCTGGAAAGCCTGCGCCAGGCCACCATCGAGGACGTGGGCGGCATCATCAAGCTGATCGAACCGCTGGAGGCGGACGGCACGCTGGTCAAGCGCGGCCGTGAACTGATCGAGCGCGAAATCGACTACTTCTCCGTCATCGAGCACGATGGCGTGATCTTCGGCTGCGCCGCGCTGTACCCGTTCCCGGAACAGAAGATGGCCGAAATGGCCTGCCTGACGGTCAACCCCGAAGTGCAGGCCCAGGGCGACGGCGAGCGCATCCTCAAGCACATGGAGAACCGCGCGCGCGCCATCGGCCTGACCAAGCTGTTCGTGCTCACCACCCGCACCTCGCACTGGTTCCAGAAGCGCGGCTTCGTGCCAGCCACGGTGGACGCGCTGCCGAAAGACCGCCAGCGCATGTATAACTGGCAACGCAAATCCCAGGTCCTGATTAAGTCTTTATAATCCCTGGAGCTTGTTTCAACATGACCGTGGCAAGGCGTGGCGACGAAGGCAGTGCGCCTGCACGGCGAAGAGCCACAACGACGCCACGGGCTTGTTGAAACGACCTCTTATTTTCCTTACCGCTTTAGGAGCAACTCAGATGGCCCGCACCGTGCATTGCATCAAACTCAACAAAGAAGCCGAAGGGCTGGATTTCCCGCCGTATCCTGGCGAGTTGGGCAAGAAGATCTATGAATCCGTCTCGAAGGAAGCCTGGGCTGCCTGGCTCAAGCACCAGACCATGCTGGTCAACGAGAACCGCCTGAACCTGGCCGACCAGCGCGCCCGCAAATACCTGGCCACGCAGATGGAAAAACACTTCTTCGGCGACGGCGCCGACGCGGCCCAGGGCTACGTGCCGCCCACCGAGTAAGACGCGCAGACACCGGATCCGGACGCGGATCCGGCCCGCATCACATGGCCTTGCACTGGCGCAGTTCGCAGCGGGCCATGAAGACCTTGCCATTATCGCAAGCCATGCGATAGATTTCGACGGGACCCGGCGCGCTGACCAGCCCCGCCCCCAGGCCGCCCACGCAATCGTGCTGGCGCGCCAGCCGTTCCACCGTGACTGACGACACGCCAGCCTGGAACGGCACTTTCTCGATTTCCACGCCATCGAAACGCACCAGCGGCGTGCCATCGGCCGCCACCGTGCGCGGCGCCGGCTGGCGCGCGGCCTGCGCCTGGGCGGCCGCAGCGGCCTCGTCGCGTGCGCGCGACGGCAGCCAGGAACAACCGCCCAACAACAAACTGCTCAGCAAACTGCAGGACAACAGCACGGCTAACGATGGTTTCATGGACGGGCTCGACAAAGACGACGGGGAGGAAATGCGCCGGGACAGGCGGCCAGTCACCGCCGCGCCCACCAACACGGCGGCGCGGCGGCGGCCAGCGCCTTAGAAGGCCAGCTTGCGCACGCCTTCAGGCGTGCCGAGCAGGCAAATGTTGGCGCCGCGGGCGGCGAACAGGCCATTGGCCACCACGCCCACGATCTGGTTGATCTGCTGCTCCAGCGACAGCGGATCGGCGATCGCCAGGCCGACCACGTCGATGATCTCGCAGCAGTTGTCGGTGATGAAAGCCTGGTCGGAACCGGCCTGCACGCGCAGGCGCGGTTCGCCACCGAGCGTGGCCAGGCGGCGCATGACGGCCGAGCGGGCCATCGGCAGCACTTCCACCGGCAACGGGAACTTGCCCAGCACCTCGACCAGCTTGGAGCCGTCGGCGATGCACACGAACTGGCGCGCCACGGAGGCGACGATCTTCTCGCGCGTCAAGGCCGCGCCGCCGCCCTTGATCATGGCGCCGCTGGCCGTGATCTCGTCGGCGCCGTCCACGTAGACGGAAATCTCGGGCACATGGTTCAGGTCATACACGGCGATGCCATGGCCGGCCAGGCGCGCCGCCGTCGCTTCCGACGACGCCACGGCGCCCTTGATGCGGTGCTTGATCTTGGCCAGTTCGTCGATGAAGAAATTGGCCGTGGAACCGGTGCCCACACCGATGATTTCGCCGTCGACCACATAGTCGATGGCGGCGCGGGCGACCGCCTGTTTCAGTTCGTCTTGAGTCATGATTGCTTCTAAGTGGGTAGGAAAATGGCGCTATTTTAACGGATCGCCCGCCGCCAGCCCCGTTTTGCCACAAAAATTGCGCTTAAACAACCCCACGCGCCGCCACTGTCGCACACTTGCACAGGTTGCGATCGTGCTTGTCCTGCCGCCGGCGCGATTGTGCGAGAATGGGTCATGCCCCGTCCCCACCAGGAACCCTCATGGAGCCACGCAAAACCATATTGATCGTCGATGACAGCCGCGTCTCGCGCATGATGGCGCGCCAGTACATCTCGGCCCGGCATCCGCACTGGGCGATCGAGGAGGCGGCCAGCGGCGAGGAAGCGCTGGCGCGCGCGCCAGCGCTGGCGCCCGACCTGATCTTAATGGACGTCAACATGCCCGGCATGGGCGGCGTGGCCGCCGCCGAACAGCTGCGCCAGCAATTCCCCGACACGGCCATCTCGCTGCTGACGGCCAACGTGCAAAGCGCCACGCGCGAGCGGGCGGCCCAGATCGGCGTGGGCTTCATGGAAAAGCCCATCACCGAGGCCCGCATCGCCCAACTGGTCGCCGTGCTGGAAGCCTGAGCGCCATGTTCAACCTGAGCGAACTGGAAAACGACGCGCTGGTCGAAATCTTCAACATCGGCGTGGGACAGGCGGCATCGGCCATGAGCGCCATCGTCAACGAGGAAGTGCGCATGTCCGTGCCCTCGATCCGCTTCATGCAGCGCACGGCCGCGGCCCGCCTGCTGGGCGGGCAGGATGTGCCGGCCGAACGCATCTGCGGCGTCAGCCAACACTACGCGGGCGCGTTCGACACGGAAGCGATCCTCATGTTCCCGGAGGACAAGAGCCTGGAGATCGTGCGCCTGATGGTGGGCGAGGCCGTGCCGCTCAAGGAATTGACGGAGATGGAGCAGGAAGCCCTGTGCGAGATCGGCAACATCATCCTCAACGCCTGCGTGGGCACGCTGGCCAACATCTTCCAGCGCGAACTGCATGGCTCGCTGCCCGAATACCACGTGGGCACCAGCGACGAGATCCTCACGGCCTCGGGCAGCGTGGCCGACGCCATCGTGCTGATGCTGCACATCGACTTCGTGCTGGAAAAGCACCAGATCCACGGCTACGTTGCCTTCATCCTCGACATTTCCGCCCTGCATGACCTGAAGGAACAGATCAACCTCTACATCGCGCGGGCGATGGGCCAGGCCTGACGCCATGGGCACGGACGGCGAGCGCCTGATGCTGCTGCAGCAAGTGCTGGGCAACCTGAACGTGGGCGCCATCGTGCTCGATGGCGAGCGCCGCATCGTGCTGTGGAACCACTGGATGGCACGCCGCACGGGCCGCAGCGCCGACAGCGTGGCCGGCAGCGACTTGCTGGACGTGTTTCCCGAACTGCGCGGCCAGCGGGTGGAAGCGGCCGTCACCCAGGCGCTGCACAACAACTTCCCCTCGCTGCTGTCGCAAAGCCTGAACAAGGCCCCGTTCCCCCTGTACGCGAGCGCGGCGGCGGCCGCGCGCGGCGAACGGGTGCAGCAGGCGGTGGAAGTGACGCCCATCGCCGTAGCCGGCGCCGCCCGCCACTGCCTGATCCAGATCAACGACGTCAGCCTGGCCGTGGGGCGGGAAAAACTGCTGCGCGAACAGACCATGGTGCTGCGCTCGCAAACCTTCTCCGACGGCCTGACGGGTATCGCCAACCGCCGCCACTTCGACATGGCGATCGAAAAGGAGCACCGGCGCGCGCGGCGCGGCAGCTTGCCGCTGTCGCTGCTGATGATCGACATCGACAGCTTCAAGGCCTACAACGACCACTACGGCCACCCGCAGGGCGACCAGTGCCTGATCCAGGTGGCGGCCGCGCTGGCGGCCATGTTCAAGCGGCCGTGCGACCTGCTGGCCCGCTACGGCGGCGAGGAATTCGCCGCCATCCTGCCCGACACGGACGCCGAGCAGGCGCGCCAGATGGCCGAGGCGATCAGGCTGCGCACCATCGAACTGGCGATCCCGCACCTGCCCGGCGGCGAGGGGCAACTGGTCACGGTCAGCATCGGCATCGCCACCCGCCACGCCGACAGCGCGGCCGACGCGGCAGCCCTGATCAGCGCCGCCGACCGCGCCCTGTACCAGGCCAAGCGCGACGGCCGCAACCGCGTAGTGGCCCAGGCGCTGGCTTGACTTCCGCCCCCCACCCAACTGACATGATTGCAGACCATACGTCCTTGACGTATATTGAAAATGCTCACGATCGTCGAAACCCCGACTTTCTAGGCAGACGCCGATCGGTTCTGGACCGAACAGGAACGGGCTGAACTCTTCGTCTGGCTGGCTGCACGCCCCGAAGCGGGCGAAGTCATTCCTGGCAGCGGAGGATGCCGGAAATTGCGTTGGTCCAGGCCTGGAAAGGGCAAACGTGGTGGCGTTCGGATTATTTACTTTGTGCGCACGCGCGCCGGCGAGCTATGGTTACTCATGGCCTATGCAAAATCCACACATGACAACATTCCCGCGCACATTCTGAGGGCAATCCGGCAGGAGTTAGAACATGACTAAAGACAAACAATCCGCCGATACACAAGCAGAAGCGGAAGCATTTGGACAACGCTTGTTGCAATCCATACGAGAAATGAAAGCGGGTAACGCTGCACGTGTCACGACGGTGGTGCTGAACGACGTGGTCGCAGCGCGGCAGCAGCTAGGTTTATCTCAAGCACAGTTTGCCGCAGCGCTCAGCATTTCCAAACGCACCTTGCAAGAATGGGAGCAAGAGCGGCGTACGCCATCGGGCGCAGCACAGGCATTAATGCGCATAGCGCGACAGCACCCGGAATTGGTGCGAGCGGCCCTGGTGAATGAGCAGCACGCTCACAAGGCCGCCAACGATGCTTGAAAACGAATATATATTCGCTTAAAATGCCGACATGAAACCGAAAGACGAGAAAAAGCTGGCCGCCATCGCCGCCGCCACCTACGCGCTGGTGGGCGAACGGGGCCTGGCCGGGCTGACCCTGGCCGACATCGCCCGCCGCGCCGGCGTGGCCACCAGCACGCTCTACGTCTATTACGATTCCAGGGAAGCCCTGCTCGACACGCTGTACCACAACGCCAAGCAACTGACCTTCCAGCGCTGGCTGGCGCAGGACGACGCCAACGCCCCGTTCAAGGCCAGGCTGCGCGGCATCTGGCACAATATGCTCGCCCATCGCCTGGAACGGCACGCGGAATGGCAGTTCCAGGAGCAGTACCACGGCGCCCACATGGCCAGCGTGGCCAACCGCGAACTGAGCGCCCGCTTCAGCCAGTTCTTCGCCGACTTCCTCGCCGGCGGGCAGCGCGCCGAAGTGATCAAGCCCGTCCCCGTGCCGTTCCTGATCGCCAGCATCAGCGGCTCGGTCAAGGAAACGGCCAGCCAGATCCGCGCCGGCGCGCTGCCGGACGACGAGGCCACGCGCAGCACGGCGTTCATGTTGTGCTGGGATGCGCTCAAAGCTTGAGCGTGTTTTTTTAACCTTTAACCGAATAAATATTCGTCAAAACATGAAAAAGATCATCCTCATCACCGGTTGCTCCAGCGGCATCGGCCGCGCCAGCGCCCAGTTGTGCGCAGCCCAGGGCTGGCAGGTGGTGGCCACCATGCGCGACACCAGCCAGGCCGGCACGCTGGCCGGCCTGCCCCATGTGGACCTGCTGCCGCTCGACGTGAGCGATCGCGCCTCGATCGCCGCCGCCTTCGCTGCCATCGAAAGCCGCCACGGCCGGCTGGACGCCATCGTCAACAACGCCGGCTTTGGCGCCTTCGGCCCGTTCGAGACGGCCAGCCGCGAGCTGATCGAACGCCAGCTGGCCACCAACCTGAGCGGCATGATGGACGTCACCCGCGCCGCCCTGCCCCTGATGCGCGCCCAGCGCGGCGGCACCATCGTCAACATCGCCTCCATCGGCGGCCTGGTGACGATGCCGCTCAACGCCATCTACCACGCCACCAAGTACGCCGTGGTGGGTTTCACCGAAGGCTTGAGCTACGAACTGGCGCCGTTCAACATCCGCGCCCGCTACGTGGCGCCGGGCGGCGTGGCCACCGACTTCGCGGGCCGCTCGCTCAGCACGACGTTCGAAGGCGACGACCATCCCTACGCCGGCACGGTGGCCAAGGTGCTGGCGGCCTTCCGCCAGCGCAGCGGCAGCTATTCAACGCCGGAACAGATCGCGCAAGTGGTGCTGCAAGCGGTGACGGACGAAGGCCCGCAAGTGGCCTACGTGGCCGGCGAAGACGCGCAAGCGCTGCTGGCCGCCCGCGCCCAACTGGGCGAGCAAGACTATCTGCGCATGATGGCGCAGCGTTTCGGCCTGGCCGGCTGATTGGCTGCCGTCAGCCGTGGATGGCATCGAGCGGCAGCGTCACCGTGAAGACCGTGCCCTTGCCCACTTCGCTCCGCACGGCGATGCGCCCATCGAGCACGCCGCGCACCAGGTTGTAGACGATGTTCAGGCCCAGCCCGGAACCGCCCTTGCCCAGCTTGGTGGTGAAGAAGGGGTCGTAGATGCGCCCCAGGTGCGCGGGCGCGATGCCGACGCCATCGTCGCGCACTTCCAGTTCGACCCAGCCGTCGTCGCGCACGCGCGCGCACACGGCCACGCAACCGCCGTGGGCGCCGTCGAAGCCGTGAATCACGGCGTTGTTGACCAGGTTGGTCAGCACCTGCCCCAACGCGCCCGGATAGCTGTGCATGCTGATCCCGGGCGGGATGTCATGCGAGATGGTGACCCCGCAATTTTTCAGCGATGGCCACAAGGTCAGCATGATTTCCGTGACCACCTCGTCAAGCAGGAACTGGCGCCCTTGTGAACTGGCGCGGTCCACCGCCACCTGCTTGAAACTGGCCACCAGGTCCACCGCCCGGTTCAGGTTGCGCAACATGATCTCGGCAGCCTGGTTCACCTCCGCCAGGTGCGCGTCCAGCGCCGACTTGCGCAGGCCAGCGGCCACCTCGCGCTCAAAATTGCGCAGATGGTCGGCCAGCGAACTGGCCGCCAGCAGCCCGTTGCCGATCGGCGTATTCAGTTCGTGCGCCACGCCGGCCACCAGTGCGCCCAGCGCCGCCAGCTTCTCGCTGCGCACCAGGTCATCCTGCGTCATCTTCAGCGATTCGAGCGACTGCTCCAGTTCCGCATTGGTCTCCTGCAGCGCGAAGCTGCGCTCCTCCAGCCGGTCGCGCATGACCTTCATCGCATACAGCAGGCTGGCCCGGTCGCGTGGCGCGATGGCGATCTCGATGTCCATCTGGCCGGCGGCGATCTGGCGCGCGATGGCCGTCGCGTAGTCGGGCTCACCGCCCAGTTGCCGCAGCAGCGAGCGGGTGATGCCGAACGTGATGGCGACGCTCAGCAAGGCGGCGAAGCCGCTGAGCGCCAG
Source organism: Rugamonas fusca (assembly GCF_014042365.1). Classification (GTDB taxonomy): domain Bacteria; phylum Pseudomonadota; class Gammaproteobacteria; order Burkholderiales; family Burkholderiaceae_D; genus Rugamonas; species Rugamonas fusca. Next base: position 190,458 of record NZ_JACEZS010000006.1, on the reverse strand, counting down.
CATGCGGACGCGTGCCCGCTGGTAGGACGCGTCGATTTCGCGCCTGGCCTGTTCCATCAGGGCGCTCTCATGCTGCTGCAATTTTTCCAGTGCGCAGAAATAGTCGCCCTGGTAGGGGTCCAGGTCGACCAGCAGCAGGTTCTTGGCCTCGCCATGCCGGCCATCGGCCAACAGCGCGATGAACTCGTCCTGGTTGAAGGTGTAAGCCGAGCGGATGATCTCGATCTGCTGCAGGATCTCCACGCCGGCCGGATCGCGCACGTTCAGGGTCAGCTGGCGCATCAGCGCCGTCACGCGCAGCTTGGCGCGCGCGATATCGGCCAGCTGCGCCTTGACCTGGTCCGGCTCGCTCATGATGAGGGTATTGCGCATGGCGCGCGCGACCGCCCCAAGTTCGAAGATCACTTCATTGACCAGCACCGTGTTCGGATATTTGTCCCGCAGCGCCGCGTCGGTGGTGCGGCTCAATGCGCCCAGCCTGGCCACCCCCACCAGCGTCATCGCGATCAACAGCACAATGACAAACCCGTACCCGAACGCCAGGCGCTGGCCTATCTTCAGGTGCGGGAGGCGCATGGCCACAGTGGCTGCTGGCTATTTGGCGGCGATGCCAAACACGGTCTTGTTCGCCACAGGCATCAGCTGCTCGATGTTCCTGCTGGTCGCCACCAGGATAGGCACGGTGATCTGCTTGGCCGGCACCTTGCCGTGCAGGCTCTCCACCAGCGCTTCGGCCGACTTCACGCCCATCAGGTAAGGCTGCTGCATGCCGCACGCCACCAGCGGCCCGGCCTTGAGCAGCTCGGCCACCTCGGGCATGGCGTCGAACGATCCAATCAACACCTCGTTCTGTTTTTTCGCGGCCTTGATGGTGTGCAGCGCCCCCATCGTGGGCTGGTCGGTCTCGATGAAAATGCTGCGCGGCCTGGGCGTGGCCGCCAGCAGGCTCTTGACAAAGCCGCTGGTCTCGTCGGCCGAATAGTTCTGCATCTGGCGCAGTCCCCCTTCGTGGCTGATGCCCGCATCCTTCATCGCGTCGCGAAAACCGTTGGTGCGATCCTGGCCATTCTTGCGCGCCAGCGAAATGGTCACCAGCGCGAACGGATCATGCTGCCAGCCCCGCTCCTTGAGCGCGGCCGCCACCGCCGTGCCCACCTCGTAGGCGCCGCGGTAGTTGTCGGACTTGATGTAGGAGACATACTGCCCGCTGTTGGTGCCGATATCGGCGATCACCACCGGCACGCCGGCCCTGCGCGCCAGCTCCAGCGTGTCGGGCGCGGACTGGCTGTCGACCGGCGAGATGACGATGCCCGCCACGCCACGGGCGATGGCCTCGCGCGCATGCTGGAGTTGCATCTGCGGATTGAGCTGGCTGTCCATCGCGCTGTAGGTATAGCCATTGGCCAGCGCCACCGATTCCACGCCCTTGCCCAGCGTGCCCCAGAACGGCAGGTCAAGCTTGGCGGTGATGTAGACGATTTCCTTGCTGGCCGCGCCGGCTGGGCCACACCAGAACAAGGCGCTGAACGACACGGCGCACGCCGCGCCACGCAACAGGAACGAGCGACGCTTCATTGTTGCGCTCCCATGGGTAGTGCCAACAGGACGGATTTCACGGCGCCGTCCCTGGCGAAGAAAGTTCGCATGTGCAAGTAGTGTTTTACTCCCGGCATGGGTGGTCGTCAAACAAAACTTCAATTATGTGCATGCAAGAGACGATTCTTACCAAGAACTAAACAAGGACAGATTTTCAAGCCCGCGCAAGAAAAAACGACGCCCATGGCGTCGTTTTTTCTTGTACCCAGCGCGCTTAACGCAGGCTGCTGGCCGCCTTGGCCAGGTCCGTGATGCGGTCCCAGTTGCCGGCCGCGATGGCGTCCTTCGGCGTGAGCCAGGAGCCGCCCACGCAGGCCACGTTCTTGAGCGCCAGGAACTGCGACGCCGTCTCTTGCGAAATACCGCCCGTGGGGCAGAACGTCACGTCCGGCAGCGGGCCGCCGATGGCACTCAGCATGCCCACGCCGCCGGCCGGCACGGCCGGGAACAGCTTGAGCTGCTGGAAGCCATGCTCGCGCGCGGCCATCACTTCGGACGGCGTCATCACACCCGGCAGCAGCGGCAGGCCGCTGCTCTTGGCGGCGGCGATCAGGGCCGGCGTCAGGCCGGGCGAGACGCCGAACACGGCGCCCGCGTCGCGCGCGGCGGCGAATTCCTCGGGCTGGGTCAGCGTGCCCACGCCGACGATGGCCCCTTCCACCGCCGACATGGCGCGGATCGCGCCCAGGCCATGCTTGGTGCGCAGCGTCACTTCCAGCACGCGGATGCCGCCGGCCACCAGCGCGCGCGCCAGCGGTACGGCATGGTCAGGATCATCGATCGCGATCACGGGGATCACGGCCGAGGTACGCATAATGTCGAGCAGAGTCATGGTCATGGCTTAGGCTTCTTTCTTCATCGAGTAGTCTTCATCGGAACCGGGCACGGTGTTGCCCGGCGTGTCGACGTCATGCAGGCCGACCGTGGTCGGAATCGGCGACGGCAGCGGGAACGTGGTGGCGCCCTGCTCGGCCGCACACACGCTGGCGCGGAACATCGAGAACAGTTCGCGCCCCATGCCCACGGCGTTGGGCGACAGGTCGGCCGTGGCCAGCGCGCGCGCGCACCACACGTCCGACGGCACCAGCGCTTCCAGCGTGCCGCTGGCCGCATCCAGGCGGATCATATCGCCGTCGCGCACCAGGCCCAGCGGACCGCCGGCCAGGATTTCCGGCGACACGTGGATCGCGGCCGGCACCTTGCCCGACGCGCCCGACATGCGGCCGTCCGTCACCAGCGCCACGCGGCGGCCGGCATCCTGCAGGTTGGCCAGCGCCGGCGTGAGCGCGTGCAGCTCCGGCATGCCGTTGGCGCGCGGGCCCTGGAAGCGCAGCACGGCCACGAAGTCGCGATCGAGCTTGCCAGCCTTGTACTGGGCCATGAAATCTTCCTGCGAGTTGAACACCAGCGCCGGCGCTTCCACCGTGCGGTGCTGCGGCTTGACGGCCGACACCTTCATCACGGCGCGGCCCAGGTTGCCCTTGACCAGCACCATGCCGCCGTCGGCCGAGAATGGCGCGCCGGCCTTGCGCAGCACGGCCTCGTCGCCCGATTCCAGCGGCGACGCCTGCCATACCACGCCCTTGCCGTCGTCCGACAGGAACGGCTCGCCGCAGTGCGCGCGCAAGCCCTTGCCCAGGATGGTGGTGACGTCGTCGTGCAGCAGGCCGGCGTCCAGCAGTTCGCGGATCACGAAGCCGGTGCCGCCGGCGGCGTGGAAGTGGTTCACGTCCGCTTCGCCGTTCGGGTAGATGCGGGCCAGCAGTGGCACCACGGCCGACAGCTCATTGAAATCGTCCCAGTCGATCACGATGCCGGCCGCCTTGGCAATGGCCACCAGGTGCAGCGTGTGGTTGGTGGAACCGCCCGTGGCCAGCAGGCCGACGACGGCGTTGACGATGCACTTCTCGTCAACGATGTGGCCAACCGGCAGGTAGTTGTCGCTCTGGGCCGTGATCTGGGCCGCGCGCTTGGCGGCAGCCGCCGTCAGCGCGTCGCGCAGCGGCGTGCCAGGGGTGATGAAGGCGGCGCCCGGCAAATGCAGGCCCATCACTTCCATCAGCATCTGGTTGCTGTTGGCGGTGCCGTAGAAGGTGCAGGTGCCGGCGCCGTGGTAGGACTTGGCCTCGCCTTCGAGCAGTTCCTCGCGGGTGGCCTTGCCTTGCGCGTACAGCTGGCGCACCTTGGCCTTGTCGGAGTTGGACAGGCCGCTGGTCATCGGGCCAGCCGGCACGAACACGGCCGGCAAATGGCCGAAGTGCAGCGCGCCGATCAAGAGGCCCGGCACGATCTTGTCGCACACGCCCAGGTACAGGGCCGAGTCGAACATATTGTGCGACAGCGCCACGGCCGTGCCCATGGCGATGGCGTCGCGCGAGAACAGCGACAGCTCCATGCCAGGCTGGCCCTGGGTCACGCCGTCGCACATGGCCGGCACGCCGCCGGCGAACTGCGCCACGGCGCCCACTTCGCGCACGGCGTCCTTGATGATGCGGGGGAAGCTCTCGAACGGCTGGTGCGCCGACAGCATGTCGTTGTAGGCCGAGACGATGGCCACGGAAGGCTTCTTCACTTCCTTCAGCACCAGCTTGTCGTTGGCCGGGAAGGCGGCGAAGCCGTGCGCCAGGTTGGTACACGACAGCGCGCCGCGCTGCACGCCCTTGACGCGGGCCGCCTCCAGGTGGGCCAGGTAGGCGCCGCGCGAAGGTTTGCTGCGCTGGATAATCCGCGCCGTTACGGTTTCAAGTACAGGATGCACCGCCATGATCGTTCCTTATGAATGAAGAATTCGGTGAAATTTTACTACAAAAAATCCGACAATCCGATCTTTTATCGCATCTTTTTTATCACAGCCATGCAAAAACACCCGGCCCCACCAAGAGAGTCGGGAGGAGGAAACCCAGGCAGCATAAGGCCGCGCACGAAAGTGTAGTGAATTTACCTGTTTTTCATGTATTATTAGCCATCCGGACCGCACCCGCAGTTGCGCGGTGCCTTTTCCAACCCAGCCACACGACGACGCCAACCATTATGCGCCAGCCCGCCCTCCCCGCCACGGCCAGCTTCCAGGCCCTCCAATCCCACGCCGCCACGGCCCGCCAGTGGACACTGCGCGACCTGTTCGCCCAGGATGCCCAGCGCTTCCCCAAGCTGACCGTGGACGCGGCCGGCCTGTTCCTGGACTATTCCAAGAACCGGCTGGACGCCAGCACCATGGAACTGCTGCTGGACCTGGCGCGCGAGCGCGGCGTGGAGCGCCAGCGCGACGCCATGTTCGCGGGCGAGAAGATCAATCTTACCGAGCAACGCGCCGTGCTGCATACGGCCCTGCGTATGCCGCGCGGCAACAAATTGGTGGTCGATGGCCAGGATGTGGTGCGTGACGTGCACGCCGTGCTCGATCACATCAAGGAGTTCACGGACCGCGTGCGCAGTGGCGCCTGGACCGGCCACACGGGCAAGGCCATCACGGACGTGGTCAACATCGGCATCGGCGGCTCCGACCTGGGCCCGAAAATGGTGTGCCTGGCATTGCGCTCGTACGCGCACCCGCGCCTGAAGATGCACTTCGTCTCCAACGTGGACGGCCACGACATGGACGCCGTGCTGGAACAGGTCACCCCTGAAACGACGCTGTTCATCGTCGCCTCCAAGACTTTCGTCACCGCCGAGACCATGCTCAATGCGCAGACGGCGCGCAACTGGTTCCTGCGCGGCGCCAGCGAGGATGGGCTGGCGCGCCACTTCGTGGCCGTCTCCACCAACACGGAAGCGGTCCGGGCCTTTGGCATCGACCCGGCCAATATGTTCCCGTTCTGGGACTGGGTGGGCGGCCGCTATTCCGTGTGGTCGTCGATCGGCCTGGCCGTGGCGCTGTCGGTGGGCTTTGGCTACTTCAGCGATTTCCTGGCCGGCGCCCACGCGCTGGACGAACATTTCCGCACCGCGCCGCTGGCCGAGAACATGCCGGTGCTGCTGGCACTGGTGGGCTTCTGGAACCGCCAGTTCCTCGGCTGCAGCTCGCTGTCGATCGCGCCCTACCACCAGGACCTGAGCCGTTTCCCGGCCTACCTGCAGCAGCTCGACATGGAGAGCAACGGCAAGCGCGTCACGCGCGACGGCGCCGACGTGGGCGTGCCCACCTGCCCCGTGGTGTGGGGCGAATGCGGCACCAACGCCCAACACGCCTACTTCCAGCTGCTGCACCAGGGCACGGACGTGACGCCGATCGACTTCATCGCCGCGCTGCGCCCCACCCACGACCTGGCGGGCCACCACGACGCGCTGCTGGCCAACTGCTTCGCCCAGTCGGAAGCCTTCATGACGGGCAAGACGGCCGACGAAGTGCGCGCCGACCTGCGCGGCCAGAACCTGAGCGCCGAGCAGATCGAAGCGCTGGTGCCGCACAAGACCTTCCCCGGCAACCGCCCCAGCAACACCATCCTCATGGACCAGCTCACGCCGCCCCTGCTGGGCGCCCTGATCGCGCTGTACGAGCACAAGACCTTCGTGCAGGGCGTGCTGTGGAACGTGAACAGCTTCGACCAGTGGGGCGTGGAACTGGGCAAGGTGCTGGCCAAGAACATCCACGCGGAGCTGACGGGCGAGATCGCCCCCGAACGCCACGACAGCTCGACCAATGGCCTGATCGTCATGGCCAAGGCCGCGCAGCACCTGTAACTCTCAACGAACAACGCTATGAGCAAATACGAGATCATTCCCGCCTTCGACGCCGTCATGCAGGTCGGCGAATGCCCGCTGTGGCATCCCGAGGAACAGGCCCTGTACTGGGTCGATATCGAAGGCTGCGCCGTGCACCGGCTGGCGCCGTCCACCGGCGCGCACCGCAAGTACCCGATGGCGAGCGAACCGTCGGCGCTGGCGCGCAACGAGAATGGCGGCCTGATCGTCGCCCTGCGGCGCGGCTTCGCGCACCTGAACACGGACAGCGGCGAACTGACCGACATCGCCCCCGCGCCCTACGACACGGCCACCACCCGCTTCAACGATGGCCGCGCCGACGCGGCGGGCCGCTTCTGGGTCGGCACCATCTACGAGCCGCGCGACCGCCAGGCGGCCGAGATGTACGTGCTGGAACGGGGCGAAGTGCGCAAGGTCTGGTCGGGCGGCATGACGGTCTCGAACGGCCTCGGTTTCAGCCCCGACCAGCACACCATGTACCACAGCGACACGACGGCCCACCGCATCACCCGCTACGCCTACGACCTGGCCAGCGGCAGCGTATCCGAACCGCGCACGCTGATGCAGTTCCCGACCGACCGCACGAATAACTACGGCGGCCGTCCCGACGGCGCGGCCGTGGACAGCGAAGGCAACTACTGGTGCGCCATGTTCGAAGGGGCGCGCGTGCTCAAGCTGTCCCCGGATGGCGCCATCCTCGACGAGATTCCCCTGCCCGCCCGCTGCCCGACGATGGTGGCGTTCGGCGGCGCCGACCTGCGCACGCTGTACATCACCAGCGCCAGCTACAAGCGCCCCGCCGGCGAGGCCGAGCAGTATCCCCACACGGGCCGCGTCCTGTCGGTGCGGGTGGATGTGGCAGGCCGGGTCGAACCGGCCTACATCGAGTAAGTCCGCATGGCGGCGCCGCAACGCGCCGCCCAGATTGTAGTAAATTTTCTTGCGTTGCGGCTTTTCGTGTAGTAAATTTACATTGAGGCAGCACCCTTCCGGCACCACCACTTTTGCGATCACACACATATTATGGCTCTTACCGATTTTGACCTGGTTCTGTTTGGCGGCAGCGGCGATCTGGCAATGCGCAAACTGCTGCCAGCGATGTACGCGCGCGACGTCGCCAACGACTTGCCGCCAACGGCGCGCATCATCTGCGTGGGCCGTCAGGACTACGGCCAGGACGCCTTCCTGCACACGGTGGAAACCACCTCGCGCCCGCACATCAAGTCGCCGGCCGTGACGGCCGAGGCGTGGGCCCGCTTCACGGCACGCATCGTCTATGTGTCGCTGAGCGCCACCGACGTGGACAGCTACGGCCCGCTGATCAACGCGCTGCGCGAAGACCCGGCCCTGACCCGCGTGTACTACCTGGCCACGCCGCCGCACCTGTTCTCGCAAATCTGCGACAACCTGGCCGCCAACGGCCTGGTCACGCCCAACTCGCGCGTGGTGCTGGAAAAACCGCTGGGCCGCGACCTGGCCTCGGCCAAGCAGATCAACGCCGAAGTGGGCAAGGTATTCGCCGAATCGCAGATCTACCGGATCGACCACTACCTGGGCAAGGAAACCGTGCAGAACCTGCTGGCCCTGCGCTTCGGTAACATCCTGTTCGAGCCGCTGTGGCGCCGCGAATGGATCTCGGACGTGCAGATCACCATCGCCGAGAAACTGGGCGTGGGCAACCGCATGGGCTACTACGACACCTCGGGCGCGCTGCGCGACATGCTGCAGAACCACCTGCTGCAACTGCTGTGTATCGTGGCCATGGAGCCGCCCACCTCGATCGCGCCGGATGCCGTGCGCGACGCCAAGCTGCAGGTGCTGCGCTCGCTGAAGAAATTCACCCCGACCACGCTGGCGCAGAACATCGTGCGCGGCCAGTACCGCGCCGGCCACGTGGACGGCAAGGCCGTGCCGAGCTACCGCGACGAACCGGATGCGCCGGAAATGTCGCGCACCGAGACCTTCGTCGCCATGAAGGCGGAAATCGACACCTGGCGCTGGGCCGGCGTGCCGTTCTACCTGCGCACCGGCAAGCGCATGGCCGATTCGCTGGCCGAGATCGTGGTGCGCTTCAAGCACATCCCCCATTCGATCTTCCACCAGCCCACGTCGAGCTTCCAGCCCAATTCGCTGGTGATCCGCCTGCAGCCGGACGAAGGCCTGCGCATGAACCTGATGGCCAAGACGCCCGGCGACGGCATGCGCCTGAAACCGGCCGAGCTGGAGCTGGACTTCCGCGAATCGTTCAAGTCGCCCCGCATGGACGCCTACGAGCGCCTGCTGCTGGACGTGCTGCGCGGCCAACTGACCCTGTTCATGCGCGGCGACGAACTGGAAGCGGCATGGGAGTGGGTCGAGCCTATCCTGAACAACTGGGAGCAGGACGACACCATGCCGATCCCCTACGCCGCCGGCACCTGGGGCCCGGCCGCCGCCTCGGCCCTGATCGGCCGCGATGGCTTGCAGTGGCGCGAAGAAGCCCTTCCTGAAGACTAAGAATGGAAGGGCAAGGAGTCTGGCCATGCATGGCCAGACCGTTACGCAGGCGCGGTGCCGTGCACCGCGAAACCCCTGTTTCACCCTTGCCGGAAGACTGATTCAATAATGCTGCTCGATTCCATCCGCACCCAGCTCGACTCGCTGTCCAAGTCCGAGCGCAAGGTCGCGCTGGCTGTGCTGGAACAGCCGGCGCAGACGGTCAACCAGAACATCACGGCGCTGGCCAAGAGCGCCCAGGTGTCCGAGCCGACCGTGGTGCGCTTTTGCCGCACGCTGGGCTACGACGGCTGGCATGAGTTCAAGCTCAAGCTGGCCCAGGGCCTGGCGCTGGCCCTGCCGGGCCTGAACGAGCAGCCGGCCCAGGACGACCTGGCCGCAGACCTGGTCAACAAGATCTGCAGCCGCTCCATCAACACCCTGCTGGACCTGCGCAACAACCTCGATCCGGAAGCGATCCAGAAGGCGCTCGACATCCTGTCCAAGGCCAACAAGATCGAGTTCTACGGCCAGGGCACCTCTGGCATCGTGGCGGCCGACGCGCAGCACAAATTCTTCCGCTCCGGCGTGCCGACCGTGGCCTACGCCGACCCGGCCATCCACGCCATCGCGGCAGCGCTGCTGCGCACCGGCGACGCCGTGGTGGCCATCTCCCAGCGCGGCAACAGCCCGCCGCTGGTGCGCTCGGCCAAGCTGGCGCGCCGTGGCGGCGCGGACGTGATCGTGATGGCGCCTTCGGGCACGCCGCTGGCCGAGGAGGCGACGGTGCTGATCCCGATCGACCTGATCTTCAACACCGACCCGTACACGCCAATCTCGGCGCGATTGGCCTACCTGGTGGTGATCGATGTGCTGGCGGTGGGCCTGGCCCTGCAACGCGGCCCCGAGTTCCGCAAGAAGATGCAGAACGCGCAAAAAGCGCTGCAGGAATTCGACCTGCAGTTCGACTCCTTCATCGGCTAAGCAAACTAGACGCGCTCCGCGATCACCGTATCGAACGCCTTCACCGTGCCGCCCGGCGCGGGGAAGCTGCGCGGTTCGTGCGCGAGGATGCGCCAGCCGTCAAACTGCGCCAGCAGCTCGCCCTGTTTGAACAGGCAGTGTCCTTCTGGCGAGAACATATCCATGTAAGTTGTTCCCTCGGTCAGCACGTTGACCACGGCCACGCCGCCCGGCCGCAGCAGCGACTGCAAATGCGCCAACTGGCTGAGCGCCGTGGGGCAGTCGAAGAACGTCAGCAGGCCGATGCAGACCACCGTGTCGAACTGCTCCTGCATGCGCATCTCGCGCAGGTCCGCCACCGCCGCACGCAAGGGCAACGCCTCGTCGCGGGCCACCTGTTGCAGGTGGGCGATGGCGGCCGGGCTGGCGTCGTAAGCGACGACCTCGTGCCCGACGCGCGCCGCATGCAAGGCCAGGTTGCCCATACCGCAGCCAAAGTCCAGTATCCGCCCGCGCAAATGGGGCAGCGCGGCCTGCTCGAACGGGTTGAGCGCGAATTCGTGCTGCGCGATCTGGCGCTGGAACTGGGTATCGAAAAACGCCACGCTGGCATGCAGGCTCACGATGAACTCCTTCAGGATGACTGGGCGCCAAACACTATACCAGCGCTGAAACCGAGCTGCTTGGCGAAGCACACGGCCAGCGGATTGCCCGCATACTTCCCGTAGTTCTCAATCGGCGTGTAGCCGGCCGCCGTGTAGAACTGCACGGCGCGCCGGTTGACCGCGCGCGTCTCCAGCCACATTTCGCGGTAGCCCCGTGCCGTCGCCTCGCGCTCCAGGAAGGCGAGGATGGCCCGCCCCGTGCCCGCGTTGCCCGCGCGCGCGTACATGCGCTTGACCTCGGCCACGCCCGGCTGCAAGGGCCGGAACGCGCCGCAGCCGATCGCCACGCCCTGCAGGTTGCGCGCCACGGCGAAGCAGGCCGTCTCGCCGCGCACGTCGGCCACGTCGAACGAAGCCTTGCCGCTGCTGCCCGTGATCCCGGCCAGGATGCCGGACAATTCGTCCATCAACAGTTGCGCGTCGGCCGTCTCCGGGTCTTCCTGGGCGATCGAAATCTGGTTGCCCAACTGCTCCATCAGGAAGGCGATGAACAGCTTGGTGCGCGCCGGCAGGTGGCGCGTGTCCGTGATCGCGTACACATGGGTCGGTTCCAGCTGCCAGTCCGGCAGCACGCGCACCAGCCGCCCCGCTTCCACGTCCTGCCGCACGATGCGCGGATCGAGGCCGGCGATGCCGATGCCGCTGGCGGCCATGGCGCGGTTCACCTCCGCGCTGTTGCTGACGAAACGCGAGCCGCCCATCACTTCCACCGTCTCGCCGCCGCGATGCAGTCGGCGCCACACGTCCGTCTCGCGCGCCGCGCCCCGGCCCACGCACAGCGAATGATTGGACAGGTCGCTCGCATGCAGCAGCTTGGGCGCCCGCGCCAGGTATTCGGGCGCCGCGTACAGGTAGCGCGGCAGCGTGGCGATCTGGCGCACCACCAGCGAGTTGGGGCCGGCCGGCGGACGGCCCATGCGGATGGCCAGGTCGATCGGCTCCGTCTGCAAATCGACGGGCCGCACCGTGATGTCGAAGTTGAATTTGATGAGCGGATAAGCGCGCGCGAAGTCACCGAGAATGGGCGCCAGGTAGCCGATGGCGAAGTCGGACGTCATCGACACCCGCAAGGTGCCGATGGGCCGCTCGGATACGTCGCGCAGCGCCTGGTGCGCCGACAGCGCTTCCTCGACGATGCTCTGGCAGCGCTTGAAATACACTTCGCCGGCCGCCGTCAGCTCCACTTTGCGGGTCGAGCGGTTCAGCAGCCGCAGGCCGATGATCTTTTCCAGTTCCGCGATATTGCGCGACAGCGTGGAGTTGGGCATGTCCAGCGCGTCGGCGGCGGCGCGGAAGCTCTTGCGCCGGGCCACTTCCACGAACAGCCGCATGTAGTTCAGCACATCCAATCATTGCTCCATTTTTGGAATACTCAATTCGATTATACGTATTTATCCCACCGCAGGAACAGTAGAAAATAAGCAAACCAAATCGACAAGGAGTTCAAGATGGCAACACTGCTCAACGCGAACCACACGCCAGTCCCCTGCGCGCCCCTTTCCACCCGTCCCGCCAGCGTGCGTCCCGCCGCCGCCCCGGGCGCTGCCAGTCCAGCCACGCCGCCCTCGGACTTCCTGCGCGAACTGCACCACATCCTCGCTGCCCTGGCCCACAAGTAGGCGCCGCGCAACGGCACGGAGCGTGACATCACGCGCTCCGTATTTATCATTTGACCAAGCATGAGGACAATAAGCTAAGATACTCTTTGCAATTTCGCTTACCTCTATTGGCACCGCACATGAATCAACTCGAACAGCTCAAGCAATTCACCACCGTCGTCGCCGACACTGGCGATTTCCAGTCGATGAAGGCCTACACCCCGCGCGACGCCACCACCAACCCGTCGCTGATCCTGAAGGCGGTGCAGAAGGACGAATACAAGCCACTGCTGGAAAAGGCCGTGCGCGACAACCCTAACGCCAGCACCGGCGACGTGATCGACCACCTGCTGATCGCCTTCGGCGGCGAAATCCTGAAGATCGTCTCCGGCCGCGTCTCGACCGAGATCGACGCCCGCCTGTCGTTCGACACGGAAGGCTCGGTGGCCAAGGCCCGTGAACTGATCCACCTGTACGAGACGGCCGGCTTCGACCGCGAGCGCGTGCTGATCAAGATGGCCGCCACCTGGGAAGGCATCCGCGCGGCGGAAATCCTGGAGAAGGAATGCATCCACTGCAATATGACGCTGCTGTTCTCGCTGGGCCAGGCCATCGCCTGCGCGGAAGCGGGCGCCCAGCTCATTTCGCCGTTCGTGGGCCGCATCTACGACTGGTACAAGAAATCGACCGGCATCGAGTACGCGCCGGCTGAGGATCCAGGCGTGCAGTCCGTCAAGCGCATCTACAACTACTACCGCAAGTTCGGTTACCAGACCGAGGTGATGGGCGCCAGCTTCCGCAACACGGGCCAGATCCTGGAACTGGCCGGCTGCGACCTGCTCACCATCAGCCCTGACCTGCTGCAGCAACTGGCCAGCAGCGACGCTCCCGTCACGCGCAAGCTGTCGGCCGAATCCGCGCCGGCCGCCGCCGTGGGCAAGATGTCGCTGGACGAGAAATCGTTCCGCTTCATGCTCAACGAAGACGCCATGGCCACGGAAAAACTGGCCGAGGGCATCCGCGCCTTCTGCGCCGACTCGGGCAAGCTGAAACAGATCATCTCCGGCATGCGCTGATCGGCCCAGCCCAGCTTCCTCGCCAGCGGGGACGGCGCACGTGGCCCGGCACATGCCGGGCGCGGGTGCCGTCCCCGCTGCCATTTCCAAAGTTGTCGGCTACAAAACGTTACACGAATTGCTGTATTACAATGCTGCAACCCACCCCGCCCCTATCACGCGCCGGGGACCAGTACAGCCAACCATTCCAACTTACGAGACATCCATGAGATCAGTCCCGCGCTGCACGTCTGTCGCCCTCTCCCTCCTGACCCTGGCCACGCTGGCCGCCTGCGGCGACAAGGCCGCCGGCAACGGCAGCCCGCCACCGCCGCCCACAGTCGCCACCATCACCGTCGCCCCCGCCGCCGTTACCCTGAGCACCGAGCTGCCGGGCCGGCTGGAAGCGTCGCGCACGGCCCAGGTACGGGCGCGCACGGCCGGCATCGTGCTGCAGCGGGTCTACACGGAAGGCAGCGACGTCAAGGCGGGACAGGTACTGTTCCGGATCGATCCGGCCAGCTTCCAGGCTTCCTACGACAGCGCCCAGGCGGCCGTCTCCAAGGCCGAAGCGAACCTGGCCCAGGCCGACCTGAAAGTGAAGCGCTACAAGCCGCTGCTGGCCGCCCAAGCCGTGAGCCAGCAGGAATACGACGACGCCGTCACGGCCCAGAAGCAGGCCAGCGCCGACGTGGCCACGGCACGGGCCGCGCGCCAGAACGCCAGCCTCACGCTCGGTTACGCCACCGTCACCGCCCCCATCTCCGGCCGCGCCAGCCGCGCGCTGGTGACGGAAGGCGCGCTGGTGGGCCAGGGCGAAGCGACGCCCATGGCTACCGTGCAGCAGATCGATCCGATCTACGTCACCATCACCCAGTCGTCCACCGAGCTGCTGAAATTGCAGCGCGCGCTGGCCAGCGGCAAACTGACCAGCGCCGGCAAGGGCCAGGCCAAGGTCACGCTGGTGACGGAGGATGGCCAGACCTATCCGCTGCCGGGCAAGCTGCTGTTCTCGGACGTGTCGGTCGATGAAAGCACGGGCGCCGTGTCGATGCGGGCCGAGTTCCCGAATCCCCAGCACACCCTGCTGCCGGGCATGTACGTGCGCGCGCGCCTGGAGCAAGGCGTGCGCGAGGCCGCCATCACCGTGCCGCAGCAGGCCGTGGTGCGCGGACCGGAAGGCGCCTCCGTGCTGGTGGTGGGCGAGGACAACAAGGTGCAATCGCAGCCCGTGGTGGCCGACAACGCCCAGGGCCAGGACTGGGTGATCAGCGCCGGCCTGAAAGGCGGTGAACGCATCATCGTGGAAGGCTTCCAGAAGGCCAAGCCGGGCGCGCAGGTCAAGCCGCAGCCGTGGACCGGGCCCGCTTCAGCTTCGGCTTCGGCTTCGGCTTCGGCCTCCGCTCCGGCTGGCGCCGCGCCGGCCACAGCCAAATAAGCGCGGGGAGCACAGATGCCTAAGTTCTTCATCGATCGCCCCGTTTTCGCGTGGGTGATCGCGCTGTTCATCCTGCTGGGCGGCGCGCTGGCCATCACCAAGCTGCCGGTGGCCCAGTATCCGACCATCGCCCCGCCGTCCATCGTCATCACGGCCAACTACCCCGGCGCCACGGCGCAGGTGCTGGACGACGCCGTCACCAGCGTGATCGAGCAGGAAATGAACGGCGCCGACGGCTTGCAGTACGTCGAGTCCCAGAGCGAAGCCAACGGCGCCGTCACCATCACCGTCACCTTCCAGCCGGGCACCAATCCGGACCTGGCGGCGGTGGACGTGCAGAACCGCATCAAGCGGGTCGAGTCGCGCCTGCCGGCCGCCGTCACCCAGCAGGGCGTGCAGGTCAACAAGGCGCGCTCCAACATCCTGATGTTCGTCGGCCTGTCCTCCACCGACGGCAAGCTCGATCCGACCGCGCTGGGCGACTACCTGGCCCGCAACGTCGTCAACGAGATCAAGCGCATTCCCGGCGTGGGCCAGGCCCAGTTGTTCGGCACCGAGCGCGCCATGCGCATCTGGATCGACCCGGCCAAGCTGGTGGGCCTGAAGATGACCATGGCCGACGTGACGGCCGCCATCAAGGCCCAGAACGCGCAGGTGGCCTCCGGCACGCTGGGCGACTTGCCCAGCCCCGCGCGGCAGACGTATTCGGCCCCCATCGTCGTCACCGGCCAGTTGTCCTCGACGGACGAATTCGGCCGCATCGTCCTGCGCGCCAATCCCAACGGCTCGCTGGTGCGGTTGTCGGACGTGGCCCGCATCGAGATGGGCGGCGCCAGCTACAGCATCAACGCGCGCCTGAACGGCGCGCCGTTCTCCGCCATCGGCGTGCAGCTGTCCCTGTCCGGTAACGCGCTGCAAACGGCGACGGCCGTGCGCAACAAGATGGACCAGCTGGCCAAATACTTCCCACCCGGCGTGAAGTACACGGTGCCTTATGACACCTCGCTGTTCGTCAAGATCTCCATCGAGGAAGTGGTGAAGACCCTGCTGGAAGCGGTGATACTGGTGTTCCTCGTGATGTATCTGTTCCTGCAAAACATACGCTACACGCTGATCCCCACCATCGTCGTGCCGGTGGCGTTGATGGGCACCTTCGCCACCATGCAGGTGTTCGGCTTCTCGATCAACGTGCTCACCATGTTCGGCATGGTGCTGGCGATCGGTATCCTGGTGGACGACGCCATCGTCGTGGTGGAGAACGTCGAGCGCATCATGAGCGAGGAAGGCCTGTCGCCGCGCGACGCCACCCGCAAGGCCATGAGCCAGATCACCGGCGCCATCATCGGCATCACGCTGGTGCTGATCGCCGTGTTCATCCCGATGGCCTTCTTCGGCGGCGCCGTGGGCGCCATCTACCGCCAGTTCTCGCTGTCGATGGTGTCGGCCATGGTGTTCTCGGCGCTGATGGCGCTGTCGCTCACGCCAGCCCTGTGCGCCACCATCCTGCAGCCGGTGGAAGCGGGCCATCACCACGAAAAGCGCGGCTTCTTCGGCTGGTTCAACCGCCGCTTCGCCGTCACCGCCACCGGCTACCAGGGCATGATCGCGAAAATCCTGACGCGCACCGGCCGCTATCTCGTGATCTTCGCGCTGATCCTGGGCGTGGTGGGCTGGCTGTACGCGCGCCTGCCTTCGTCGTTCCTGCCCAATGAGGACCAGGGCTATCTGATCACCAACGTACAGCTGCCGGCCGGCGCCTCCACCAGCCGCACGGCCGCCGTGCTGGCCAAGGTGGACGCCTACTTCCGCCAGCAGCCCGGCGTGGCGCGCACCATCGCGGTGGCCGGCTTCAGCTTCTCGGGCAATGGCCAGAACGCCGGTTTGGTGTTCGTGCCGCTCAAGGACTGGAGCGAACGGGGGCCCGACCAGTCGGCCACCGCCATCGCGCAACGCGCGTTCGGCGCCCTGTCCGGCATTTCGGACGCCATCGTGTTCCCGCTCAGCCCTCCGCCCATCCGCGAACTCGGTAACGCCACCGGCATCACGGCACGCCTGCAGGACCGCAGCGGCCAGGGCCACGCCGCCCTGCTGGCCGCCCGCAACCAGTTGCTGGAACTGGCCGGCAAGAGCAAGGTGCTGAAAGGCGTGCGCCCCGAAGGCCTGGAAGACGCGCCGCAACTGCAACTGGACATCGACCGCGAAAAAGCCAACGCGCTGGGCGTGGCCTTCGCCGACATCAACAGCATGTTGTCGATCTCGCTCGGCTCGTCCTACGTGAACGACTTCGCCAGCGCCGGCCGCCAGCAGCGCGTGATCGTGCAGGCCGACGCGCCGCAGCGCCTGCAGCCGGAAGACCTGATGAAGCTCAACGTGCGCAGCGCCAGCGGCGCCATGGTGCCGTTCGCCTCGTTCGCCCGCTCGCACTGGATCAACGGTCCCGTGCAACTGGTGCGCTACAACGGCTACCCCGCCATCAAGCTGACCGGCGACGCGGCCCCTGGCCGCTCCACCGGCGAAGCCATGGCCGAACTGGAACGGCTGGCCGAACAACTGCCGCCCGGCTTTGGCATCGAGTGGACCGGCCAGTCGCTGGAAGAAAAGACCTCCGGCTCGCAGGCCCCTGCCCTGTTCGCGCTGTCGCTGCTGGCGGCCTTCCTGGTGCTGGCCGCGCTGTATGAAAGCGAATCGATCCCGGTCGCCGTGCTGCTGGTGGTGCCGCTGGGCGTGCTGGGCGCGCTGTTGGGCGCCACCTTGCGCGGCCTGCCCAACGACGTCTACTTCAAGGTCGGCCTGATCGCCATCATCGGCCTGTCGGCCAAGAACGCGATCCTGATCATCGAGTTCGCCAAGGACTTGCAGGCGCAAGGCAAGGGCCTGATCGAATCGACGCTGGAAGCGGTGCACCTGCGCTTCCGCCCCATCATCATGACCTCGCTGGCCTTCATCCTCGGGGTGCTGCCGCTGGTGGTGGCCAGCGGCGCCGGTTCGGCCAGCCAGCGCGCCATCGGCACCGGCGTGATGGGCGGCATGATCACGGCCACCGTGCTGGCCGTGTTCCTGGTGCCCGTGTTCTTCGTCGTGATCCGCCGCATATTCAAGGGCAGCGAACGCCAGCGCCGCCTGGCCGCACATGAACTGGACCTGCCTGTGGAGAAAAAACATGACTAAGCCCGGCCACACCCTGTTGACCGCGCTGATGGCGGCCGGCCTGTTGTCGGCCTGCTCGCTGGCGCCCACCTTGCAGACCCCGGCCGCGCCGGTGGCCGCCACCTGGCCCGAAGCGTCGGCCGCCGACAGCGCCGCCAATGGCAAAGCCGCCGCCGACACGGGCTGGCGCGACTACTTCGCGGATGTCCGCCTTCAGCAGCTGATCGCCACCGCGCTGGAACACAACCGCGACCTGCGTACGGCCGCGCTGCGCATGGAGGAAGCGCGGGCCCAGTACGACATCCAGTCCGCCGACCGGCTGCCCAACGTGAACGCCAGCGTGGCCGACACGCGCGCCAAGACGCCCGCCTTCCTCACCTCCAGTGGCCATAGCACCATCGGCAAGCGCTACGACGCGGGCCTGTCCATGCCGGCCTTCGAGCTGGACTTCTTCGGCCGCGTGAAAAGCCTGAACGACGCGGCGCTGGCGGCCTACCTGGCCACGGACGAAGCGCGCCAGGCGGCGCAAATCGGCCTGGTGGCCGACGTGGCCAAGGCCTATTACACGGAGCGTGCCTACGCCGAGCAGTACGCGCTGGCCCAGCAAAGCTTCGAGACCCGCCAGCGTACCTACGACCTGACGCGCCAGCGCGCCAACGTGGGCGCCTCGTCGCTGCTCGATTTGCGCACCAACGAAACGCTGATGGAGACGGCCCGCGCGGCCGCGCTCACCCTGGCGCGCCAGCGCGCGCAGGCGGAGAACGCGCTGACGCTGCTGGTGGGCCAACCGCCCGCCCCGGCACCAGCCGCTACGCCGGCCAATGCTGCCGGCAATGCCGGCGCCGGCGGCAGTGCCAGCGGCAGCGCCCTGGCCAGCGACGCCCAGATCGACGCCATGAGCGCCCTGCCGGCCGGCCTGCCATCTGACCTGCTCACGCGCCGCCCCGACATCCGCGCCGCCGAGCAGCGCCTCAAGTCCGCCAACGCCAACATCGGCGCCGCGCGGGCCGCCTTCTTCCCGCGCGTGAGCCTGACGGCGGCCGTGGGCAGCAGCAGCCCCACGCTGGGCGGCCTGTTCGGCAGCGGTTCCGGCAGCTGGTCGTTCGCGCCGCAACTGGTACTGCCCATCTTCGACGCGGGCCGCAACCGCGCCAACCTGAACTTGAGCGAAGTACGCAAGAACCTGGCGGTGGCCGACTACGAGAAGACCATCCAGGTCGCCTTCCGCGAAGTGGCCGACGCGCTGGCCGCGCGCAGCTACCTGGGCGACCAGGTGACGGCGCAGCGCGCCATCCAGGACGCCCAGGCCGACCGCCTGCGGTTGCTGGAACTGCGCTTCGCCAACGGCGTGGCCAGTTCGCTCGACGTGCTCGACGCCCAGCGCGAACTGTTCGCCAGCCAGCAGTCGCTGGTGCAGGCGCGCCTGCTGCGTACCACCAGCGCCATCGACCTGTACCGGGCGCTGGGCGGCGGCTTGAAGTGAGTGTAAAGACCGCATGACGTCACCGATCACCATCCGCCTGGGCCGGCGCGCGCGCGAGCGCATCGCCGCCGATGGCCTGCGGCCGGAAGACGTGGCCATCATCCCCGCCGCGGCCGGCGGCCCCAAGGGCCTGATCCTGAACGGCATCGACTGCTGGCTGTTCGGTTCCTGGCTGCCGCAGGCCCCGCGCCAGCGCGCGCTGGTGGGCGCCTCGATCGGCGCCTGGCGCATGGCCGCCGCCGCGTTCCACGATCCCGTGGCCGCGCAGCGCCGGCTGGCCCGCCTGTACGCGGCGCAGCGCTACCCGGCCAAGGTGGATGCGGCCTACGTCAGCCGCACCTGCCGCGCGCTGCTCGATGAAGTGCTGGACGGGCGCGGCGCCGAAGTGCTGAGCCACCCCGGCCACCGGCTGGCCGTGCTCACCGTGCGCGGCACGGGGCCGCTGGCGGCAACGGGCGGGGTACGCTGGCGCGAAATGGCCGGCTTCCTGCGCGCCGCCGCCAGCAACGCGCTCTCGCGCAATCGTCTGGCCGCATCCATGGAACGTGTGGTGTTTCACGACGGGCGCGACGAGGCGCACTGGTTGCGCCAGCCCTTCGACGCCTTCGCGGGCCACTTCGTCGGCCTGTCCGACGCCAACCTGCGCGACGCGCTGCTGGCCTCCGGTTCCATTCCGCTGGTGCTGCAAGCCGTGTCGGGCATCGCCGGCGCGCCGGACGGCAACTACTGGGACGGCGGCCTGATCGACTACCACCTGCACCTGCCCTACCAGCGCGATCCCGGCCTGGTGCTGTACCCGCACTTCGCCGACCACATCGTGCCCGGCTGGCTCGATAAATCCATGCCGTGGCGCCGCGCGCGCGACGCCGCGCTGGACAACGTGATCCTGGTCTCGCCCTCCCCCGACTTCGTGGCCAGCCTCCCCAACGGCAAACTGCCGGACCGGCGCGACTTCAAGTTCTACGGCCAGGACCACGCGGCCCGCACGCGGGACTGGAGCCGTGCCATCGCCGAAAGCGAACGCATGGCCGAGGCGCTGGCGCGCTGGAGCGAACGGCCCGACTTGCGGCAGGCGCTGGCATTCTGAGGACGGCCCCGCTGTCCTTTCGCAATGAAATATTGTTTCAAAAAAGCAACAAACACGACCGAAAATTTCATGCCGGAAGGCGACGCTTGAGCGCATACTAACAGCGCCGCCGCCCCCAAAATCCCCCGTGGCTGGCCGGCTTTTCAGGGAGATTCGCCATGAAATTCCTGTCCCACCTGCGTATCCGCACCCGCCTCTCGATCGGCTTCGCAGCCGTGTTGTTGATGTCCGTGTTCGCCACCTCGGTCGCGCTGGTGGACGCCCGCGCCAACGCCGAGGCGACCAAGCTGATGATGGCCAAGCCGCTGGCCAAGGAACGCATCGTGTCGGACTGGTATGTGCTGATCTACTCGGCCATCGCCCGCACGGCGCTGATCGCCCGCAGCACGGACGAGACCTTGTCCGTCACCTTCGCCGACGTGATCGCCGACAGCGTCAAGCAGGGCAGCGCGCTGCTGGCCAGCATCAAGGAACTGCTCGTTACACCGGAAGAAAAGGCCTTGTACGACCAGGCCATCTCGCTGCGCAACGCCTACCAGTCATCGAAGAACGCCGTGATGGCGGCCCGCAAGAAAGGCGACGCGGCCGAAGCGGAGCGCCTGTACCAGCAAGTGTTCACGCCGGCCGCCACAGCCTACCAGAACAAGGTCAAGGCGCTGCTGGCCTACCAGCGCAAGGCCATAGACGACACGGCGCTGGCGATCGAGGCGGCCAACGACCGGGGCACGCTGCTGCAAACGATATTGTCGGTGCTGCTGATCGTGGTCGGCAGCCTGGCCGCGTGGGTGATCTCGCGCAGCATCACGGCGCCGCTGCAATCGGCGGTGAGCGTGGCCAGCACCGTCGCCACGGGCGACCTGACCACCAAATTTGAGGCCGAAACCTCACGCGACGAAATCGGCGACTTGATGAAAGCCCTGCACGGCATGAACGACGCGCTGCGCCACGTGGTCAGCCAGGTGCAGCAAGGCACCCACACCATCGCCACCGCCTCGACCCAGATCGCGGCCGGCAACCAGGACCTGTCCTCGCGCACGGAGCAGCAAGCCGGCTCGCTGGAGGAGACGGCGTCCTCGATGGAGGAACTGACCTCCACCGTGCGCCAGAACGCCGAGAACGCGCGCCAGGCCAACGTGCTGGCGAAGGCGGCGTCGGACGTGGCGGAAAGAGGCGGCGCCATCGTCGGCCAGGTGGTCGACACCATGGGGTCCATCGACGCGTCGGCCAAGAAGATCGTGGACATCATCGGCGTGATCGACGGCATCGCCTTCCAGACCAACATCCTGGCCCTGAACGCGGCCGTGGAAGCGGCGCGCGCCGGCGAACAGGGACGCGGCTTCGCCGTGGTGGCGACGGAAGTGCGCAACCTGGCCCAGCGCAGCGCCGGCGCGGCCAAGGAAATCAAGGCCCTGATCAACGACTCGGTGGAACAGGTGGACCAGGGCGCGCGCCTGGTGCAGCAGGCCGGCAGCACCATGCAGGAAGTGGTGGCCAGCGTCAAGCGCGTGACCGGCATCATGGCCGAGATCACCTCGGCCAGCAGCGAGCAAAGCGCGGGCATCGACCAGGTCAACACGGCCATCACGCAGATGGACAACGTGACCCAGCAGAACGCGGCGCTGGTGGAACAAGCGGCAGCAGCGGCGGCCAGCATGCAGGAGCAGGCGGCGCGGCTGGCCGAAGTGGCCGCCTCATTCAAGCTGGGCAACGAAGCCATGCTGGCGCCGCCGGCGCACGCCCCCGCCGTGAAGGTGGCGGCGCAAAAAGCACCGGCAGCCCCGGCGCGCGTCGCGGCAGCGGCGCCCCGGCGCCTGGCCACCGTGCCTGCGCCCGCCCCGGCCAAGGCCAGCGCGCGCAAAGCGGCCACCGTCGGCGGCGACCAGGACTGGGAAGAATTCTGAGCCCTACTCTGGCCATTGAAAATTTCTTGACCTTCCGCCGGTGGTAAGGTGTAGTGTCGCGCACACCGATTCACACCATGCAGAAGGAAGCCGAGAATGAAAGCACTACGCACCGTCATGGTCATCGCCGCCATGGCTGCCGCCACGCTGGCCAGTCCGTACGCGGCCGCGCACGCGAGCCTGAAGAGTTCCAACCCGGCGGCTGGCGCCACCGTCGACGCCGCGCCGAACGAAGTGGCGCTCACGTTTAGCGAAAAGGTCGAACCTGCCTTCAGCAGCATCACCGTAACTGACGGCCAGGGCAAAACTGTCGCGACCGACAAGGCCAAACCCGATACGGCCAACCCGGCCATCCTGCGGCTAACAGTGCCAGCGCTGGCTTCGGGCACCTACACGGTCAACTGGGCGGTGGCCGGCCACGATGGCCACCGCCGCAAGGGCGATTTCAAATTCACGGTGAAGTGAGTGGATGCGGTCTCGCTGCTGCAGCTCGCTTCAACGTTCCTGCTCAATGCCAGCTTCGCCTGGCTGCTTGGCGCCTGGTGCGCGCGCCGCTGGATGCGCGCCGACGGCGCCAGCCGGCGTGACTTCGAGCCCGCGCTGCGCCGGCTGGACAGGATGGCCGCAGGATTGGGCGTTGTCAGCGGTGCGGTGGGTCTGCTGGCCGCCACCGCGATCATGGGCGACGTCGGCCTGCGCGAAGCGTGCCCGATGTTCTGGCAGATGTTGACCGGCACGGACTATGGCCGCGCCGGCTGCGTCACCATCGCGGCGATGGTGGCGCTGCTGGTGCTTCGGTGGACTGGCAGGACTGGCCTGAGCCGCCGTACCGGCGACGTCGGCGTCCTGCTGGCGTTGGGCTTATTTGCACTGACGCGCGCATCGATGGGGCACGCCGGCGAGGAAGGCTATTGGTCCGTGGCGTTGGCGGCGGAAGCCATCCACTATGCGGCCATCGGCGTCTGGCTGGGCGTGGTGCTGCTCTCGGCGTGGTTCTCGCTCGATGATGCGCGCTGCAGCGCCGGCGAAATCGGCGCGCAAGACACCTACCTGTGCCGCATGTCGCACGCGGCCATGGCCGCGGTGATGGCCATCGTCGTCACGGGCGTGTACAGCGCCTGGCGCCGGGTGGGGACGCCGGATCACCTGCTGCACACAGGGTACGGCGCGATCCTGCTGGCCAAAATGGCGCTGGTACTGGCCGCCATCGCACTGGGCGGCTACAACAAGGTGATCGGGCTGCCCGCCGCCAGCCGGTCGCACCGAGGACTAGTGCGGGTTCGCGCCGTGCTGCGGCTGGAAAGCGTGGTCTTGCTGGCAACCTTGCTGGCCGCGTCGATACTGGTATCGCTGCAGCCGCCAGCCGCGCAGTGACCCCGGCAGACTCACGCCCGCAGGAACATCTCCTGCAAATCGTTCAGGAAGCGCTGCCCCAGTTCCGTCGGGCGAATCACCAGGTGGTCGCGGTACAGCAAGCCCTTGGCCTCGGCCGCGTTGAGCGTCTTGTCGATCGCGTTCAGGCTCATGCCGGTGCGCTCGGCGAACAGGTTGGGCGGGAAGCCGCCGTGCAGCCGCAACGTGTTGAGCATGAATTCGAAACCCATGTCCTCGCGCGCGATCTCGAATTCCTCCTGCACCGGGGTGCCGTTACGCACCTGCTCCATGTAGCTTTTCGGCTGCTTGTAGCGGGCCTGGCGCAGCACCCGATGGGGGAACGACAGCTTGGAGTGGGCGCCCGCGCCGATGCCCAGGTAGTCGCCGAACTCCCAGTAGTTCAGGTTGTGGCGCGCCTGCCGGCCCGGCTGGGCGTAGGCCGACACTTCGTACTGGCCGTAGCCGTTGGCCGCCGTCAGCTCCGCGATCATGTCCTGCATATCGGCGCTGGCGTCGTCGTCGGGCAGCGTGGGCGGGTACTTGGCGAACACCGTGTTGGGCTCCATCGTCAGATGGTACAGCGACAGGTGCGGCGGCTTGAACGACATGGCCGTCTCCACATCCAGCCGCGCCTGCGCCAGCGTCTGCGACGGCAGCGCGTACATCAGGTCGAGGTTGAAGTTGTCGAAATTGGCCTGCGCGATTTCCACCGCGCGGCGCGCCTCGTCGCCATCATGGATGCGGCCCAGCGCCTTCAAGTGGCCCGCGTCGAAGCTCTGGATACCGATCGACAGGCGGTTGATGCCGCTGGCGCGATAGGAGCGGAACTTCTCGGCCTCGAACGTGCCGGGGTTGGCCTCCATCGTGATTTCCGCATCGCCATCCAGAGGCAGCAGCGTACGCAGGTCCGACAGCAGCCGGTCCAGCCCCGCCGCCGACAGCAGGCTGGGCGTGCCGCCGCCGATGAAAACGGTATAAATCTTTCTGCCCCAGATCAGCGGCAGCGCCATTTCCAGGTCGGCGCGCAGCGCGTCCAGGTATTCCTGTTCCGGGAAATCGCCGCCCTTGGCCTCGTGCGAGTTGAAGTCGCAATACGGGCACTTGCGCACGCACCACGGGAAGTGCACGTACAGCGACAGCGGCGGCAGCGCCTGCAGGTTCAGGGCGCCCGGCTGCAGGTACTTGACGGCGGCGCCGGCCGCATCGGACGTGGCCATGGCTGGCTTGGCGGGCGCGCCCGCGACTTTGATCGGGATCATCGCAGCTTTTCGACCAGTGCACGCAGCGCCTGGCCACGGTGGGACAGCGCGTTCTTCTCGTCCGACGTCAGTTCGGCCGCGCATTTGCCCAGCGACGCGATGTAGAAGTGGGGATCGTAGCCAAAGCCGCCATGGCCGCGCGGCTCGGCGATCATTTCGCCGTTCCAGCGGCCTTCCGCGATCACGGGCTGCGGATCGTCGGCATGGCGCACGTAGACCAGCACGCAATAGTAATAGGCCGACTTGTCGGCATGCTGCGCCAGGTCGGCGATCAGCTTGGCGCTGTTGGCGGCGTCGGACTTGGGCTCGCCCGCGTAGCGCGCCGAGTACACGCCCGGCGCGCCGCCCAGCGCGTTCACGCACACGCCGGAGTCGTCGGCCAGCGCCGGCAAGCCGGTCAGGCGCGCTGCATGGCGCGCCTTTTCCAGCGCGTTCTCGACGAAGGTGATGTGCGGTTCCTCCGCTTCGGGCACGTTGTATTCGCCCTGCGCGTGCACGGAGAAACCGACGGTGGACAGCAGTTCGTTAAATTCCTTGAGCTTGCCCGCATTGTTGGAGGCAAGGATGAGACGTTGGGTCATGTGTAATCTGGCTAGAGTGGCAATGCGCCCCGCACGCGGGGCTGGAAGTGCCGCCATTGTAAACCCAAACGCCAACGACGACGCCGGCCTCGCCAGCCGGCGTCATGGCCACGGGCCAAGGTCAGCCGCGCGCCACCTGCAGCACCAGCTTGCCGTTGTTACTGCCGTCAAACAGCTTCTGGAACGTTTCGGGGAAGGTATCCAGGCCCTGCACCACGTCCTCGCGGGTTTTCAGCTTGCCTTCCCTGATCCAGCCGCCCATGGCGACGATGGCCTCCATCGCGCGTGGATAGTAGTCCGCCACCATCACACCCTTCATCGTGGCGCGCTTGACCAGCAATTGCAGGTAGTTGGCCGGGCCGCGCACGGGCGTGGTGTTGTTGTACTGCGAGATGGCGCCGCAGATCACGATGCGCGCGTTGAGCGCCAGCCGGTTCAGCACCGCGTCCAGGATCTCGCCGCCCACGTTATCGAAATACACGTCCACGCCCTGCGGGCAGTGCTCGCGCAGCGCCTGCGCCACGTTTTCGTTCTTGTAGTCGATGGCCGCGTCGAAACCCAGCACGTCGACCAGGTAGCGGCACTTGTCCGCGCCGCCGGCGATGCCGACCACGCGCGCGCCCTTGATCTTGGCGATCTGCCCCACCACGGCGCCCACCGCGCCAGCCGCGCCGGAGACCACCACCGTTTCGCCGGCCTTGGGCTGGCCCACATCGAGCAGGCCGAAATAAGCGGTCAGGCCTGGCATGCCCAGCGCGCCCAGGTACAGCGGCAGCGGCGCCAGCTTGGGATCGACCTTGGTCAGGCCCTGGCCGCGCGAGACGGCATATTCCTGCACACCCAGCAGGCCGTTGACGTAATCGCCGGCCGCGAAGCCCGCATGGCGCGACTCGACCACCTGGCCCACGGCGATGGCGCGCATCACTTCACCAATCGCCACCGGCGGGATATACGAATCCTCGCTGGCGTTCATCCAGCCACGCATGGCCGGATCGAGCGAGATGTATTCCAGCTTGATCAGCAGTTCGCCCTCGGCCAGCGCCGGCACGGGCACGGCGGCGTACTCGAAATCGCTGCGCTGGACGGCGCCCAGGGGACGGCGGGCCAGCAGGAATTGGTGATTGGTGGTGGACATGGTGGTCTGCGCTCGCGAAAAGGTGGATAAAGGCGGGTAACGAACAGCAGTATAGGACGTGGCGAGATGCTTGATTAGTCATCAATTAAGCATTACATTGTTGCCCATATGGCGACAATCCCCTCCACACCGTTGCACGCTCCCGCCCTCCATTCGCAGCGGCTGGCCATTTTCGCCGCCATCGTGCGGGCCGGCAGCATCAGCGCGGCCGCGACCCAGCTTGGCTGCGGCAAGTCCGTCGTGTCGCGCCAGCTGGCGCGGCTGGAACTGGAACTGGGCGCGCGCCTGATCCAGCGCTCCACCCGGCGCCTGGCGCTGACGGAGATCGGCGCGCTGGTGCTGCAACAGGCGCAGCAGATCGAACAGGCGCTGGAACGCATCGCTGACATCACCGACCAGTACCAGCAGCAGGTGCGCGGCCTGCTGCGCGTGTCGTGCTCGATCGCCGGGCGCCGTCCGCTGGTGCCGCTGCTGGCCGAATTCGCGGCCCTGTATCCGCAAGTGAAGGTGTCGCTGCAACTGGAAGACCGGCTGGTGGACCTGATCGAGGACCAGATCGACGTGGCCATCCGCACCTCCAACCTGGTCGATTCCACGCTGGTGGCGCGCAAGCTGGCCGATAACGTGACGGTCATGGTGGCAGCCCCCGCCTACCTGGCGCGCGCCGGCACGCCGGCCACGCCGCAGGATCTGCGCGGGCACGCCTGCCTGGTCTACACCAACGGTGGCAAGGTCTACGACGAGTGGACGTTTATCGGCGACGAAGGGCCGTATGTGGTGAGGGTCGATGGCCCATTGCAGGTCAACGATGGCGGCTCGCTGGTGACGGCCGCCGCGGCCGGCGCCGGCATCCTGCGCATCCCGCAGGTGCTGGCGCGCGAGGAGCTGGCGCGCGGCGAACTGGTGCCGGTGCTGGCCGATTACCGGGTGCCGCCGGCGCCGGCCAGCTACGCCGTCTATCCGGCGCGCGATTTTCTGGCGCTGAAGACGGTCGCCTTTGTCGACTTCCTCCAGCGGAGGATGGGTGGCGCGGGTGGCGTCAGTCCGCCAGGCCCAGCGCCTGCTTCTGCATCCTGATCAGGTCCGCGATGCCGCCCTGGGCCAGGTCCAGCAGGCGGTTCATGCAGGCGCGGTCGAACGCCGCGCCTTCGGCCGTGCCCTGCACTTCGATGAAGTGGCCGGCGTCCGTCATCACCACGTTCATGTCGGTATCGCAGCCCGAGTCTTCCACGTAATCCAGGTCCAGCACCGGCACGCCCTGGTACACGCCCACCGAGATGGCGGCGACAAAATGTTTGAGGGGGATGGCCGGCACGGCGCCGCGCGCCACCAGCTTGGAGAACGCGTCGTAGGCGGCCACCATGGCGCCCGTGATGGACGCGGTGCGGGTGCCGCCGTCGGCCTGGATCACGTCGCAGTCGAGGTGCAGCGTGCGCTCGCCGATCGCTTCCAGGTCGAACGCGGCGCGCAGCGAGCGGCCGATCAGGCGCTGGATTTCCTGGGTGCGGCCGGACTGCTTGCCGCGCGCCGCTTCGCGGTCCATGCGGGTGTGGGTGGAACGGGGCAGCATGCCATATTCGGCCGTCATCCAGCCCTGCCCTTTGCCTTTCAGGAAGCCGGGCACCTTTTCCTCGATGCTGGCGGTGCAGATCACCTTGGTGTCGCCGCATTCGATCAGCACCGAACCCTCGGCATGCTTGGTGTAGTCGCGGGTCAGGCGCAGGGGGCGCAGCGCATCGACAGCGCGGCCGCTGGGGCGGGATACAAAAGTCATCAAGATTCCTATTTCAATATTTGGGAGGATTTTTCGATCGCACCGCGGATTTCCGCGATGGCGCGTTCGATTTCGTCGTCGTTGAAGGCGTCCACTTCCGGCGCCGGTTCAGCTGCGGCGTCGGCTGGGGCCTTGTCTGGCGCACCGCCATGGATGGTGGTGCTGTGCAGGTCTTCCGGCAGCGCCTCGGTCGAGATCACGGTGGACATGTCGGGCGCCGTCACGCTGGCGATGCCGTCGGTGACGCCGCCACCTTGCCACATGATGGCCAGCGCCGTCACATTGTCGCTGCCGGCACCGGCCTTGGCCAGCGCCGTGCTGACCAGGTCAGGGACGGCACGCACCACCGTCTGCGTGGTCAGCCGGCGCGCCATGTCTTCGTCCGGCAGCATAGACCACAAACCGTCGGAGCACAACAGCAGCTGGTCGCCCGGCAGCAGGCTGGCGCGGCCCGATATCTCGATGCGCGGCACCACGCCCGCCCCCAGGCAGTTATACAGCTTGTTGCGGTCTGGATGGGTGGCGCGCGCCGATGGCGGCACCACGCCGCGTGCGATCAGGCTTTCCACGTGCGAGTGGTCGCGCGTGCGCGCCAGCACGTGGCCGCTGCGCAGCCAGTACAACCGCGAGTCGCCCACATGGGCCCAGATGGCCGTGTTGTGCTGGACCAGGCATACCACCACCGTGGTGCGCGGCGTGTCCGGCAGGTTGTTGGCGGCGCTGTAGCGGTGGATCTCGTGGTGCGCCGCCATGCAGGCCAGCTCCAGGAAGCGCTCCGGCTTTTTCACGTAGGGCGTAGCCTGCTGCTGGAACATGGTGGAAATCGTCTGCAGCGCGATGGTGGCCGCCACTTCGCCGCGCAAATGCCCCCCCATGCCGTCGGCCAGCACCAGCAGCAGCGCGTCGCGGGTGAAGCTGTAGCCCATGCGGTCCTGGTTGACCTTGCGGCCGCCGATGTGGCTTTCCTGATAGACGGAGAATTGCATGGTGAGGCCCTGAGTAGGTTGATGCGTAGGTTGATGCCGTCGTTAGACGCTAATGCTGCGTGTCGGGTCCCGCCTTGGCGCCGGCCTTGTCCTTGCCGCGTCCGATGCCGCCCAGTCGGCCCACCAGGCCGCGCAAGCCGCCGCCCAGCTTTTCCAGCGTGCCCTGGGGCGCCGGCGCGGGCGCTTCCGGGGCCGGCGCCTGCAGCACCTTCTGCAGCGCGAACAGGCTTTGCGGCCGGGCCAGCGGGTCGAGCTCCAGGCACCAGCGCACCAGCTTGATCAGCTCCTCCGAATACAGCCCATCGAGCTTCTGGAAATGCGCCTCCATTTTATCCTCAGTCTTGCGCTGGTCGGCCGGTTGTGGCGGCGAACCCACCATACAGGCGAACATCGAGGCGCCGATGCTGTACACGTCCGTCCACGGCCCCAGCGCCGCATTGCGCGTGTACAGTTCGGGCGGCGCGAAGCCGGGCGTGTACATGGGCGTGAGCTTGGGCAGGTCGGTGTTGACGGTCTGGCGCGCCGCGCCGAAGTCGAGCAGCATGGGCGTGCCGTCCGTGCGCAGGTAGATGTTGGCCGGCTTGAGGTCCAGGTGCAGCAGCTTGTTGGCGTGCACCTCGCGCAAGCCGCGCAACACCTGGGTGAAGATCTGGCGGATGAACGCCTCGTTGGGCCGGCTGCCCTTGGCTTTGAGACGCGCGATATGTTCCTGCAGCGAGTGGCCGGATTCGTAGGCCATCACCATGTACACCGTGTCGTTGGCGCGGAAGAAATTGAGCACGCTCACCACGTTGGGGTGGGCGATGCGGGCCAGCGCCCGCCCCTCCTCGAAAAAGCACTTGAGGCCGATGCGAAACACGGGCAGGTTGGCCTTGGAAATGGCGGGCACCAGTTCACCTGGCTGGCGTAACGCCAGCGAACTGGGCAGATATTCCTTGATCGCCACCGCATTTCCATCCGGATCGTAGGCCAGATAAACAATACTGAACCCACCGGACGCAATTTTCTTTACAATGCGATATCCAGCAATTTCCAGGCCATCTGGTAACGGGGCGTTGTTTTGTGCAGCCATAAGTTTCCTCGCCTCAACAACCGGATTGTGTGGATAATTCACTGATTTGTAAAGATTAAACCGGGGACATCCTTTGAGCATTTCCAGCATGACAGGCTACGCGGTTGCCACCAGCGAGAGCGCGGCGGGAACCTTGACGATCGAAATCAAGAGCGTGAATTCGCGTTTTCTTGACCTACAGTTTCGAATAAACGACGATTTGCGCGCCCTCGAACCGGACTTGCGCGCCGCCATCATGGCCGCCATCACCCGGGGCAAGGTGGAGATTCGTCTGAGTTTCGGACGCAAGGCGGCCACCACCGGCAGCACGGCGCTGAACATGGCGCTGCTCGGTGAATTGCAACGTTTGCAACTCGAAGTGGGCAAGCATTTCGTCAACGCGCCGGCCATGACTGTGGCGGAATTGCTGCGCTGGCCAGGCGTGATCGAGGAAGCCCAGATCGGCCAGGAATCGCTGCAAGCGGACGTGGCCGCGCTCACGGCCCGCACCGTGGCCGCCTTCGTCACCAGCCGCCAGCGCGAAGGCGCGGCGCTGGAAGCCATGCTGACGGCCCGCATCGACGCCATGGAAGCCATCGTCAAGCGCATCACCCCGTTGATCCCGCAAGTGGTGGCCGCGTTCCAGCAGAAAGCCGTGGAACGCATGCAGGACGCGCTGGGCCTGGCCTGCCAGGGCTCGAATTCGTCGCTGTCGCGCCAGGACGCCTTGGAGCGCATCCGCCAGGAAGTGATCCTGTACGGCATCCGCATCGACGTGGCCGAGGAACTGGGCCGCCTGTCGGCCCACCTGACGGAAACCCGCCACATCCTGAAAAAAGGCGGCCAGGTCGGCAAGCGCCTGGACTTCATGATGCAGGAACTGAACCGCGAAGCGAACACGCTGGGCGCCAAGGCTTCCGTCAAGGAACTGGCCGACGCGTCGATGGAACTGAAGCTGCTGATCGAGCAGATGCGTGAGCAGGTGCAGAACCTGGAGTAAGCGCAAGGACAGGGCGTCCCCCGGCGCCCTGCCGCGTTCTTCCTGTCCTCAATTGTCACGTTACGGCATTCGATACCGTACTACCTGACGTCGGGCCGCTGTCCGCCTCCGCACTTTCTTCTTGCGTAACCTAAGTTGATTTGGTGACATTGCGACCTTTGCACGGCCATCGGCCCATAGGCGTTCGCCGCAAAACTATTGTCGCTATTGGTCTTGCTCAAAATATCGTTATCTGGCATGTTGGCTTTTTTAGAATATTGGCACAACATCCGTTCATGCTGGCCCCATTGATGATTCAGCTCGAAGTTCTCGAGGAAAGCGTTTCGTGGCCATTCACAATTCCTCCTGGCCGGAGCAATCACGACGGAGTGCCGTCGAATGTAACCAAACTTAGCGTCAACGCAAAACCTTGGCATTTAATCGGATGGAAGGACAGTAGCTCAAATTCGATTGGTATCGCCCGTAATCATCAAGCGATTTCGATCAACACGGAAAACCTAGACGGCCTATCAATTTGTTTTATGCGCAAAGCGAAGGGCGCAGGCTTCGTGTCATTTGAAGCGACGATTCTGGGGAATCGAAACAAGGTTGTCTTCTTCGAGGTCGATCATTTTAATGAGGATGCTTTGCTCTGGCTTCAAAGCAAAGCCAATAAATTGGAAACCTTGTTTGGCGTCCAAATTGCCGTCAATGACTATGGCTTTGATTACTAGCAAGTAGCCCGACATTGCGGTCAACCGGACAGCTTCCACGCCAGCCTGAACTGAAAGTAGCCCCACTCATGACAGCACTCGACTGGTTTAACAGCGCACTTTCAATTACTGGACGCCTTCTCGGATACATCAGTGCCAGGGGAGAACTCCAGCGTCTTCGAGGCATTCGCAAAGTTCCCAAGCTCATTAAGGAGAAGGCTTTCTATGAAAGACTTCGGGCTTCACCACCCGCCCAGCAAGCGTACCTATTGGAATCGGTGCTTATCATTTTGGCAATAATCGGAGCCGGTACGATGTGTGCCGCCTTGGTTTCTTTGCCGCCATCCAACTTCGCAAAATACGAGCCCCTTCGAAACTGGGCTGTCGGTGGGACGACTTATCTTTTCTCTTTATACCATCTGGGTAAGTACTGGAACGTCACCAAGCGATACGAGAAAACAATGAACCGCTTAAATGCAGAAATCACGCATTATCGTCAAGACTAGCCCTTCCATCTTGCAGTTATGTAGCAGTTACCCAACGTCAAGCTTTACTTGGTCACTGCTCATGTCCAATATCGGCGTCTCATACATGCGCGGTGAATTGCTAGTAGGAGGCGCTAGCACTAACGATTGCCAATAGTATCGATCAGCAGTACTATCAACCATGCCCATTGTTTCCTTCGCATGCGCTGAAACGAAGAGCTTGTTCCATGGCTGCCGCATCCAGCGCTTCGTCAAATTCGAAGCCGTCGCAATGCGCAAACTTGCCATGTTGAACCGTGCCGCCGTGCTCGATGATCTGCGCATACCACCTGGCAACAGGCTAGAGGCACTCAAGGGCAATCGCAAAGGCCAACACAGCATTCGCATCAATGATCAGTTCCGCATTTGTTTTTGTTGGACCCCAGCTGGTCCGGCCAACGTAGAAATCGTCGATTATCACTAATTGAGCTAGCATCATGCGCAGCGTCCCCTACCCTCACCCCGGCGAAATCCTCCTCGAAGAGTTTCTGAAGCCCATGGGCATCACCCAGTACCGACTGGCCAAGGAAATCGCGGTGCCACAGCGCCGCATCGGGGAAATTGTGGCCGGCTCGCGCGGCATCACGGCCGATACCGGCTTGCGCCTGTCCCGTTTCTTCGGGATGTCGGATGGGTTTTGGATCGGGTTACAAATGGACTACGAGGCTGCCATGGCGAAAGACCGCCTTGCCGAGACCTTGGCCAACATCCGGCCGTGGACCAGCAATCCTGCCCAGGGCCAACACCGCGCCGCAGCGGACGAGCCCTGTGCAAACTGACTGCCACCCTGCCGAAGTAGCGGTCAACCATTGCTTTTGGTAAAATGCGCCTTTGGGCGACGCCCACGTTTGGAAAGATCAACATGAGCCAACCTACCGCCTTCTCCGGCAGCCTGTTCATGGTAGTGGCGCCGTCGGGCGCCGGCAAATCGACCCTGGTCAACGCGCTGCTGGCGCAGGAACCGGCCATCAAGCTGTCGATTTCCACCACCACCCGCGCCCCCCGTCCGGGCGAAACCCACGGCAAGGAATACTATTTCACCAACGCGGAAGACTTCGTGGCCCGCGCCCAGGCTGGCGAATTCCTCGAATGGGCGGAAGTGCATGGTAATTACTACGGCACCTCGCGCATCATGGTCGAGCAGCAAATGCAGACCGGCACCGACATCCTGCTCGAGATCGACTGGCAGGGCGCCCGTCAGGTGAAAAAGCAGTTCCCGCAGGCGGCCGGCATCTTCATCCTGCCGCCGTCGATCGACGCGCTCGAGGAACGCCTGAACAAGCGCGCCACCGACGCGCCCCACGTGATCACGCGGCGCCTGCTGGCGGCCGGCGGCGAAATCGCCCACGCGCCGGAGTTCGAGTATGTTATTATCAACCAAGACTTTTCGGTCGCCCTGTCGGAGCTGAGCGCGATCGTCCGAGCGGCCCGTTGCCGGTTTGCGCAACAAGCGGCCCGCAACGCATCGCTCTTCGCCCAACTGGGCATCCACGCAGAATAATTACACCCGCTTTTAGGAGTTAAGATGGCCCGCATCACGATTGAAGATTGCCTCAAGAATATCCCCAACCGCTTCCAGCTGACCCTGGCCGCCACCTACCGCGCGCGCCAGCTGCTGCAAGGCCACACGCCTAAAGTGGAAGCCAAGGACAAGCCGACCGTGGTCGCCCTGCGCGAAATCGCGGCCGGCAAAGTCGGTCTGGAAATGCTGAAAAAGGTTCCGATGTAAGTGGCACCCGCGTTCCCGCAAAGTGATGATGGTCAGGACCTGGGCAGTTCTGCAATAATGCAGCTGGCGTGTTGACCATTTCACTGCGACGGAACGCGAACAAGATGAACCTGACTCCTGCCGATACCCTCACTTCCGGCACCCGCGCCAAGACCCCGCCCACGGCGGCTGGCGCCAGCACCGTCACACCTGCAGCAAACCCCGCCCCAGTTTCGCCCACGCCCATGTCGCCCCCATTAGCCGCCCCCGTTGTCACCGCCGGCGTGGCCTCCGTCACCCACCTGACGGAAAAACTGGCCGAATACATGAGCCCGGCCGACCTGAAAAAAGTCAAGGAAGCCTACCGCTTCTCGGATGAGATGCACCTGGGCCAGGTGCGCAAGTCGGGCGAACCGTACATCTCGCACCCGATCGCCGTGGCCGAGATCTGCGCCGACTGGAAGCTGGACGCGCAAGCGATCATGGCCGCGCTGCTGCACGACGTGATGGAAGACCAGGACGTCAAGAAGGAAGAACTGATCGAGCGCTTCGGCGCGCCCGTGGCCAGCCTGGTGGATGGCCTGTCCAAGCTGGAAAAGATCGAGTTCCAGAGCCAGATCGAAGCGCAGGCGGAAAACTTCCGCAAGATGCTGCTGGCCATGGCCTCGGACGTGCGCGTGATCCTCATCAAGCTGGCTGACCGCCTGCACAACATGCGCACGCTGGACGTGATGGCGCCGGCCAAGAAGGCCCGCATCGCCGGCGAGACCATGGAAGTGTACGTGCCCATCGCGCACCGGTTGGGCCTGAACAACATCTACCGCGAACTGCAGGACCTGTCGTTCTGCCATCTATACCCGCTGCGCTACCGCACGCTGTCCAAGGCCGTCAAGGCGGCCCGCGGCAACCGGCGCGAAGTGGTCAAGAAGATCCTGGAAGCGGTCAAGAGCACGCTGGCCATGGCCAACATCCATGCCGAAGTGTATGGCCGCGAAAAGACACTGTATGGCATCTACAAGAAGATGCGCAGCAAGCACCTGTCGTTCTCGCAGGTGCTGGACGTGTACGGCTTCCGCGTGGTGGTCGACAGCTTCCCCAACTGCTACGTGGCACTCGGTACGCTGCACTCGCTGTACAAGCCCATGCCGGGCAAGTTCAAGGATTACATCGCGATCCGCAAGCTCAACGGCTACCAGTCGCTGCACACGACGCTGATCGGCCCTTACGGCACGCCCGTCGAATTCCAGATCCGCACCCAGGAAATGCACCGCACGGCCGAATCGGGCGTGGCGGCGCACTGGCTGTACAAGAATGGCGACTCCAACCTGTCGGACCTGCAGCAGCGCACCCATGCGTGGCTGCAATCGCTGCTCGACATCCAGCAGCAGACGGGCGACTCGGCCGAATTCCTGGAACACGTGAAGGTCGACCTGTTCCCCGATTCCGTCTACGTGTTCACGCCCAAGTCCAAGATCATCGCGCTGCCGCGCGGCGCCACGGCGATCGACTTCGCGTATTCGATCCACACCGGCATCGGCGACCACACGGTGTCGGTCACCATCAACAACGAGCCGGCCTCGCTGCGCACGGAATTGCGCAATGGCGACATCGTCGAGATCGTCACGGACAACAACTCGCGGCCCAGCCCCACGTGGCTGTCGTTCGTGCGCACCGGCAAGGCGCGCTCGGCCATCCGCCACCACCTGCGCACCATCAACCTGCCCGAATCGATCACGCTGGGCAAGCAGTTGCTGGCCCAGGCCCTGACCACGCTGGGCATCGACCCGTCGATGGAAGACCAGCTGGTGGAACGGCTGCTCAACGAATCGAGCGCCAAGTCACTGGACGAGTTGTATGCCGACATCGGCATCGGCAAGCGCATGGCGGCGTTGGTGGCGCGCCACATCTTCGGCCTCAAGGGGGGCGAATCGGCCAGCGCGCCGATCGACCACAACAGCGCGACCGAGCTGGACCCCGTCACCATCTGTGGCAGCGAAGGCGTGTCCGTGCAACTGGCCCAGTGCTGCCTGCCGATCCCCGGCGACGCCATCATCGGCCAGCTGCGGCGCGACCAGGGCTTGCTGGTGCACACCAGCGACTGCACGCTGGCCAAGCGCCAGAAAGGCAAGGAGCCGGACCGCTGGATCGCCGTCAAGTGGGGCAGCGAGCTGAACCGGCGTTTCGATTGCCGCATCAAGCTCTTGATCAACAACGAAAAAGGCATCCTGGCGCGGGTGGCGGCCGAGATCGGCGAATCGGACGCCAACATCACCTACGTGGGCATGGACGAGGACAAGGAACACATCCTGCACCAGCTGCGCTTCACGATCCAGGTCAAGGACCGCGTGCACCTGGCCGGCCTGCTGCGCAACGTGCGCCGCGTGGCCGGCGTCAACCGCATCCTGCGCGAGCGCAGCTGATAAATCGGGGACGGACTCCGGTTTTCCCACAAGGGAAAACCGGAGTCCGTCCCCGATTTTTCAGCCTGCGTCGGGCGCCGGATAATGCACTTCCAGGATTTCCAGCTCCTCCAGCCCGTGCGGCGCCTGGAAGCTGACCACGTCGCCCACCCGCGCCTTGGTCAGCGCGCGCGCCACCGGGGCCACCCAGCTGATCTTGCCCTTGAGCGGGTCCAGTTCGTCGATGCCGACGATGGTGATGGTGCGCTCCTCGCCCGTCTGGTTGCAATACGTGACGGTGGCGCCGAAGAACACCTGGTCGCTGCCATGGTGCACGCTGGGATCGACCACGGCCGCCAGGTCCATGCGCTTGGTCAGGAAGCGGATGCGGCGGTCGATCTCGCGCAGCCGCCGCTTGCCGTAGATGTAGTCGCCATTTTCGGAACGGTCGCCGTTGGAGGCGGCCCAGTGCACGATGCGCACCACTTCCGGGCGCTCGACATCGATCAGCTGCAGCAGCTCATCCTTGATGCGCTGGTAGCCGGCCGGCGTGATGTAGTTCTTCGACCCGGGCGGGATGGCCAGCGCCAGCGCGGCCGCTTCCTCATCGTCGTCGTGGTCGGATTCTTTGACAAAGGCTTTGTTCATGGCGTCTATTGTAGCGGCTCGCCGGCGCCCTGCGCAGCAGGTGTTTTTTCACGTATGATCTGCGCATGCGCGCACTCGCCCTCCCGGCCAATCCGGCATGAAACTCTCGCCCACCGCGCGGCGCCGGCTGACGGCGCCCCTGGTCTACGTGGCCGCCCTGTTCCTGCTGCTGGAGGACTGGCTGTGGGACCTGGGCGCGGCCCTGATGGCCTACCTGGCCCGCTGGCCGCCGCTGCACCGGCTCGAAGCGTGGCTGCAGGGCCTGCGTCCGATGGCCGCCATGGCCGTGTTCGTGCTGCCGGCCCTGCTGCTGTTTCCCGTCAAGCTGCTGGCCCTGTTCGCCATGGCCCGCGGCCACGCCGTCATGGGCCTGGCCGTGATCGTGACGGCCAAGGTGGCCGGCGCGGCGGCCGTGGCCCGCCTGTACGCACTGACCCGCCCCACGCTGCTGACCATCGCCTGGTTCGCCAGCCTGCTGGCCTGGTTCCTGGCGCTCAAGCAGCGCTGGATCGCCCGCCTGCAAGCGACGGCCGCGTGGCGCGAAATGCAGGCGCTGGCCGCCGCCGTGCGCCGCTGGCGCCGCCGCCTGCCGCGCAAGCGCTGGTGGCCAACGCGGGTATTGCGCCGCTACGCGGCCCGCTGGCGCGCCCGCCGCCGCCGTTTTTCCGATGACCACGAATGATGACTGATCCTACCGTTTCCACCGACCCGGCCGCCGTGGCCGCCGAGCTGGCCCAGGTCCGGGCCCGCCTGGACGCCATCGTCTCCAACACGCCCGGCCTGGTGTACCAGTTCGAGCTGCACCCCGACCAGCGCGTGTCCTTCCCCTACCTGAGCGAGGGCTGCCAGGCCCTGCTGGGCCTGACGCCGGCCGCCCTGCACGCGGCGCCCGAATGCTTCCTGGCCCTGATCCTGGAACCGGACCGGCTGTCCTACCTGGACGCCATGCAAACCTCGGCCAGCACCCTGTCCAGCTGGAACTGGGAAGGCCGGATCTGGATCGAGGCGTGGAAAGACATCAAGTGGATCAACCTGCGCGCCACCCCGCACGCGCTGCCCGGCGGCGCCGTGCGCTGGGAAGGCATCATGACCAACATCACGGAAAGCCGGCGCGAGCAGCAGGAAGTGCGCCAGTCGCGCGCCCGGCTGGCCGAGCTGACGGCCCACATCGAGAAGGTCAAGGAACAGGAACGCACCCGCATCGCGCGCGAGATCCACGACGACCTGGGCGGCAACCTGACGGCCATCAAGATGGCGCTGGCCATGCTCTCGGCCCGCCTGCCCGAGGGCGACACGACGCTGCACGACAAGGCCGCCTACGTCGATGCGCTGGTCGACCGCACCATCGACGCCGTGCACCGCATCTCACTGGACTTGCGCCCGCCCCTGCTGGACCTGGGCCTGGTGGTCGCCCTCGAATGGCTGTGCAAGGAATTCGAGCAACAGGCCGGCGTCCATTGCGCCTTCAGCGCCAACGCCCGCGAGTTCGCGCTCGACAACGACCAGACCACGGCCCTGTTCCGCATCGTGCAGGAAGCGTTGACCAACATCGCCAAGCACGCCGGCGCCACCCGCGTCACCGTCAAGCTGGCCCGCACCCGCCACCACGTGAGCCTGAAAATCAGCGACAACGGCGGCGGCATCTGGCAGGGCGACCGCGCCAAGCCCGAATCGTTCGGCATCCGCGGCATGACGGAACGGGCGCGCGCGCTGGGCGGCACGTTGACGCTGAGCCACGCCGTCGGCGGCGGCACCGTGGTGGCCGTCAAAATTAAATGCGATGGCCAGCATCCGGGCGCCATTCCGGCCCCGGCCGGCGCTACAATAGTGGATCAGAGTGTTTCCACCGCGAAATAGCGTAACCGGGTATAAGATTCATCCATGACAGAAAAAGCCATCATCAAGGTCTTCATCGCCGACGACCACGCCATCGTGCGCGAAGGCTTGAAACAGATCCTGGCCGAGACGGGGGACATCGTCGTGGCCGGCGAGGCCGAGAACGGGCTGGACGCCATCAAGCTGTTCCGCAAGGCCGACTGCCAGGTGATCCTGCTCGACATCTCCCTGCCTGACCGCAACGGCATCGAAGTGCTCAAACAGATCAAGAAGGAAAAGCCGGACCTGGCCGTGCTGATGCTGTCCATGCACCGCGAGGATCAATATGCGATCCGCTCGCTCAAGGCGGGCGCGGCCGGCTACCTGACCAAGCAGAGCGCGCCGCGCGAACTGGTGACGGCGATCCGTCAGGTGGCCGGTGGCCTCAAGTACATCAGCCCCGCCCTGGCCCAGGAGCTGGCCAACCACGTGGGCGAGGACCACGAGGCGCCCCCGCACGACGCCCTGTCGGACCGCGAATACCAGACCCTGACCATGATCGCCTCGGGCAAGACGGTGGGCGCCATCGCCAAGGAATTGTCGCTGTCGGTCAAGACGGTGAGCGAATACCGGGCCCGGCTGCTGGTGAAGATGAAGCTCAAGAACAGCGCCGAGCTGACCCACTACGCCATCAAGAACCAGCTGATCGAGTGAACCCGGCGGCATGGCGTTGCCAGGAAGAATACTTTGTATGCGTTTAATTAAGACCTGTTCCGGCCGCTAATCATCGCTATGCATGGCCAGCGTGTCGCCTATCATGATAGGAATGAGTCACTGAAAGAGGCTGTGCGCAACCATGTCTAGCAAAACCACCCCTGCGGCCGCGGCGGAGCAGAACCCGGCCGACATCGCCCGCGAAGCATTCCGCCGCCTGGCCGTGCGCCGCATCGCGCCCACGCCCGACGCCTATCG
Organism: Rugamonas fusca; assembly: GCF_014042365.1. Classification (GTDB taxonomy): domain Bacteria; phylum Pseudomonadota; class Gammaproteobacteria; order Burkholderiales; family Burkholderiaceae_D; genus Rugamonas; species Rugamonas fusca. Next base: position 150,431 of record NZ_JACEZS010000006.1, on the reverse strand, counting down.
CGACATCTACCTGGAAATCGCCGGCCTGCCGCCGGCGGCGCCGGCGACCGCGCCGGCCGTGCTGGGCAGCGCCGACCCGGGACCGGAAACCGTGCTGACGGGCTTTGCCAACCGCATGGCCGACGGTGTCGGCGACCTGGCCGAGTTTGGCCGCCGCTTCAACCGCGCCGTCAAGTCGCGCGACTGGGATGGCTACGCCAAGGCCCTGTCGCAACTGGTGGACAAGCACATCACCGTCAAGAAAGGCATCGAGACGGCCGCCGCCCCCGATTCCGAGCAAAGCCGCATGCTGCGCGACTTGCTCAGCCGCACCCTCACCTTCGCCGTCGCCTCGCTGCTGACGGGCGCGCCGGCCCTGGTGGCCGAGGCCGAATCGCTGGGCGCGGCCACCAAGCAAGCCCACAGCGAGGAAGCGCTGGCCGAGATCGCCGTGCGCCTCAAGCAACTGTGCTACCAGATCGAACTCAAGAGCGGCGACTCGGCCGAGCAGCAGGAATTGCTGTTGCGCCTGTTCAAGTTGCTGCTGGAGAACGTCAGCGAACTGCTGGACGACGACAGCTGGCTGCGCGGCCAGATCGACGCCGTGCAAAACCTGATCGCCGGCCCCATCGACCAGCGCGCGCTGGAGGAAGCCACGCGCAGCCTGAAGGATGTGATCTACAAACAAAGCCAGCTCAAGCACAGCCTGTCGGACGTCAAGCTCACCGTCAAGAACATGATGATGACCTTCATCGACCGCCTGGGCCAGGTGGCCGCCTCCACGGGCGACTTCCATGAAAAGATCGGCGGCTATTCGGAAAAGATCAGCCGGGCCGAGAACATCGCCGAACTGAACCAGATCCTCGACGACGTGCTGCGCGAGACCCGCATCGTGCAGAACGAGGCCCTCAAGGCGCGCGACAAGATGGTGCTGGCGCGCCAGGAAGTGCAGGACGCCGAGCAGCGCATCCACGCGCTCGAAGCCAAGCTGCAGCACATGAGCGAGCTGGTGCGCGAAGACCAGCTCACGGGCAGCCTGAACCGGCGCGGCCTGGACGACGTGTTCGAACGCGAGACGGCCCGCTCGGACCGGCGCGGCACGCCGCTGTGCATCGCCCTCTTGGACCTGGACGACTTCAAGCGCCTGAACGACACCTACGGCCACATCGCCGGCGACGCGGCCCTGAAACACCTGGTCAAGATCGTCAAGGAAACGCTGCGCTCGATGGACGTGATCGCCCGCTTCGGCGGCGAGGAATTCCTGATCCTGCTGCCCGAGACGACGGTGGAGGCGGCCTCGCAGACGATGACGCGGCTGCAGCGCGAGCTGACCAAGCATTTCTTCCTGCACGATAACGAGAAAGTGTTGATCACCTTCTCGGCCGGGGTGGCGCTGCGCCGTCCCAACGAGGACCAGGGCGAACTGGTCAAGCGGGCCGACAAGGCCATGTACCAGGCCAAGCAGTCGGGCAAGAACCGGGTGGTGGTGGCCGACTGACGGGCTCGTCCCCTGATCCGACCCGCCCAGGGCCGGCGCCAGCGATGGCGCCGGCCTTTTTTTCGCTTGGGCGGCCCGCGATAGTTACTTTCCAGACCATGAAATCGGCCCCACCCTGCCCAAATTCCACGGAAATAGAGGCCAAAATATAATTATTTTCGCCCTAAAGATTCGCCAAACGCGGTCGTTTAAGCGGGCATGGGCGGCCAACGTTTAGCCCCGCAAGTGAAAATTTCGCGCCTTTTTTTACCTAAATTTTCCCGTGGGGCAACCGTTACACATTACAACAGCGGTTTGATTGTCTCGGAACGCGGAGACAGACCAAAGTGAAATGAGCACGTAGCCCAACCTAGTCTGGAGAAACATCATGACCCAAACCATCAACACCAACATCGCTTCGCTGAACGCTCAACGCAATCTGAACACCTCGCAAGCTTCGCTGTCGACTTCGTTGCAACGCCTGTCTTCCGGCCTGCGCATCAACAGCGCCAAGGACGACGCCGCCGGCCTGGCCATTTCCGAGCGCTTCACTTCGCAGATCCGCGGCGATACCCAGGCAGCCCGCAATGCCAACGACGGCATCTCGCTGGCGCAAACTGCCGAAGGTGGTTTGAGCACCGCTGGTGACCTGCTGCAACGTATCCGCGAACTGGCCGTGCAGTCGGCCAACGGCACCAACTCCGATTCGGACCGCAAGTCGATCCAGAATGAAGTCTCGTCGCTGGCCAAGGAATTGGACCGCGTCGCCAACACCACCCAGTTCAACGGCCAGAACGTGCTGGACGGCTCGCTGACCTCGTCCCAGTTCCAGGTCGGCGCCAACGCCAACCAGACCATCAATATTGGCGTGCAATCGGCCAAGGCGACCGACATCGGCAACAACACGCTGACCTCGGCCTTCGGCGGCACCGCCATCTCGGAAGCCGTGGGCGGCACCGCCAACAACGTGACGGCCAACGAAACGCTGACCTTCACCTCGGGCACGGGCACCAAGACCGACATCGCCGTCACCACCGGCGACAGCGCCAAGAAGATCGCCGCCAACGTCAACGCGCAAAGCGGCACCTCGGGCGTGACGGCACTGGCCACCACCAGCGCCACCCTGCAAGGCCTGGTCACCGGCACCGACGGCTCGGTCCAGTTCCAGCTGCGCGGCGACAACTCGATCGAAGCGGACGCCAACTCGACCGCCGTGACCATCTCGGCCAAGATCAAGGGCGGCGACCTGTCGTCACTGGCCCAGGCCATCAATGCCCAGAGCAACACCACCGGCATCTCGGCCTCGATCAAGTCCAACCCGACCACCGGCACCAAGGAACTGGCACTGGTCAACAGCTCGGGCGCCGACATCCAGATCACCAACACCAACGGCGCTTCGGATGACTTGCTGACCGCCGCCACCATGCGCGGCTACGACAAGCCGGCCAATGGGTCGGTCGCCGCCGTGCTGGCCACGACCTCGGCAGCCATCGGCGGTTCCGGCTCCAGCATGACCGTCGGCGGCCACCTGGACTTCTCGTCCGACTCGGGCTTCTCGCTGTCCTCGACCGGCACCACGGCCATCGTCACGGCCGCCACCGGCTCGGATCTGCAATCGGTGGCCAAGATCGACGTGTCCACCGTGGCCGGCTCGAACGCGGCACTGAAGACCATCGACTCGGCGCTGAACGCCATCAACAGCAACCGCGCTTCGCTCGGTGCGATCCAGAACCGTTTCGCCTCGACCATCTCGAACCTGCAAACGACGACGGAAAACCTGTCGGCCTCCCGTAGCCGGATTCAGGACACCGACTTCGCGGCGGAAACGGCCAACCTGACCCGTGGCCAGATCCTGCAGCAGGCTGGCACCGCGATGTTGGCTCAAGCCAACTCGCTGCCGAACGGCGTGCTGTCGCTGCTGCGTGGTTAAACCCGTGTGACGATGGACCTACATCGTTAAAACCCGGTTCCCCGGTCGACTTGTGCGGCCGGGGATTTTGCACAAACAGGAACCATCATGACCATCGACGCATTAAGCACTGCCCCGGCAGCACGCCCGATCGAGCGCCATCCTGCCGGCTACGATGCGGCCCCCGCCGCCAGCGGCGCGGCGCGCGCCCCCGCCACGGCCGTCGAGACGGCGGCCGCCGTGAAAGGCGCGGGCGCCGTCCCCACGCTGGACCAGGTGTCGCAAGCCGTGTCGCAACTGAACCAGTCGCCCCAGGCCCGCGCCCAGGGACTGGAGTTCTCCATCGACAAGGACAGCAAGCGCACCGTCGTCAAGGTGATCGACCAGACCACCAAGGAAGTGTTGCGCCAGATCCCCTCGCCCGAGGCGCTGGAGATCGCCAAATCGCTGGGCAACGCCAGCCACAACGCCGGCCTGCTGATCAAGCAGACCGCCTGAAGCGGCCGTACCGCCTTGGCGCACCGCCTTGGCGCACCGCCTTGGCGCGCCTGGGGCGCGCCGCTTTTCCTTCCATCATGGCATGCTTGCGCTAAGCTATAGGCATGCGTCCCGTGCCGATCAGGCCCGCCCCGTCCCCGCGTGGCCATCCATCCCGCCCGCCGCCGCACCCGCGCGACCGTGTTGGTCGCTGCACATTTTTTGAGCGAAAGCCAAACAGACTGGCATTTCCCCCTCTCAAGTCCTCTTTGAACGCGCCGATAATGTCTTATATTGTTGCTTTCTACAGGAGTCCAACGTGGGCATTTCTTCTCCCGGCATCGGGTCCGGTCTCGACATCAATGGCATCGTCAGCAAGCTGATGCAGGTGGAGTCCGCCCCACTGGCGGACTTCGACAAAAAATCAGCCAGCTACCTGGCCCAGGTCTCGGCATTCGGCAACCTGTCCAGCGCGCTGGGCGCGTTCCAGGGCGCGCTCTCCCCGCTGACGTCGCTGTCGAGCTTCCAGTCGCTCACCGCCACGCCCAGCGATTCGAGCGTGCTGTCGGCCAGCGCCACCACCAAGGCGCTGCCGGGCAACTACCGGGTCAACGTCACCCAGGTGGCGCAGGCGCAAACGCTGGCCTCGGGCGGCTACAAGAGCACCACCTCGACCATCGGCCTGGGCGGCACCACCACCATCAATTTCTCGCTGGGCTCGGTCAGCGGCGGCAGTTTCGGCCTGAACGGCACCACGCTGGGCGCCGGCGTGCTCACCGGCGGCTTGACGCCCGGTGCGCTGACCATCAACGGCACGGCCATCGGCACCGATGGCAGCACCCGCAGCGCGCGCCTCTTGGCCGACGCCATCAACGCCAAGAGCGGCACCACCGGCGTGTCGGCCAAGGCGGCCGCCACCGTGACCTCCGCCACCCTGTTCGGCGCGGCCGGCGCCAGCACCTTTGGCGCCGTCGACACCAGCGGCGGCGGCACCTATGCGCTGACGGTGGGCGGGGTGCAGGTCGCCAGCCAGGCGGCCGGCGTGGCCGCCGGCGCGGCCGGCAGCATCAACGCGGCCGCGCTCGACACGGCCCTGACCGGCGACACGGCCGTCACGCGCGCGCTGGCCGACGCCAACATCACCGTCAGCGGCAGCGCGGCCGCCGGCACCTTGCAGTTCACCAACGCCGACGGCGCCAACATCAACGTGAGCGAGGCCGTCAGCGGCGCCGTCACGGGCGGCATCGGCAACAGCGGCACGGCCAACAGCGGCTCGAGCACCACCGCCATCAGTGCCATCAGCCTGGTGTCGGCCGACGCCAGCCCCATCACGGTGGGCGGCACCAATCCGGCCGCCGCCGGCCTGACGGCCGGCGTGGGCGGCGCCTACCAGGGCGCCACCTTCGCCGCCGACCCCGACCGCACCTCCGGCAACATCGTCATCGACAGCAAGAACAACACGCTGCAAGGCATCGCTGACGCCATCAACAAGGGCAACTTCGGCGTCACGGCCAGCCTGGTATCGGACGGCGCCACCGGCACCAACGCCACGCCCAACCACCTGGTGCTGACCTCGAGCGCGACGGGCGCCTCGTCGACCATGCGCATCACCCTCAGCGGCAGCGGCGGCAATCCGCCCGACGCCGACCTCGTCAACCTGCTCGGCTACGATCCCGGCGGCACCCAGAACCTGAGCCAGAAGGCGTCGGCGCTCGATACCCTGGCCAACGTGAACGGCATCGCCGTCAGCAGCAGCAGCACCTCCATCAGCGGCGCCATCGCCGGCGTCACGGTCAACGTCAACAAGACTGGCAGCTCGACGCTGGCCGTGGCCAGGGATACCAGCACGCTGACCACGTCGGTCAACGGCTTCGTCAAGGCGTATAACGACCTGAACAACCAGATCAGCCAGCTGAGCGGCTACAATGCCGACACCAAGACGGGCGGCCCGCTGCTGGGCGACTCCACCGTGCGCAGCCTGCAATCGGCGCTGCGGGCGCAAATGTCGCAGCAGCTGACTGGCCTGAAGGGCAACCTGACCAATCTGTCGCAGGTCGGCATCGCATTCCAGAAGGATGGCTCGCTGACGCTGGACTCGTCCAAGCTGAACAAGGCCATCACCAGCAACTTCAACGACATCGCCGGCCTGTTCGCGGCCGTCGGCAAGACCACCGACAGCGACATCAATTTCGTCAGCTCGGGCGCATCGACCCAGGCCGGCGACTACGCGGTCGACATCACCACGCTGGCCACCCAGGGCAGCCTGACCAGCGCCGCGGCCTTGCCCGCCACCACCGTGATCGACAGCGACACCACCTGGACCGTCAAGCTCAACGATACGGCCACGGCGTCCAGCACCGCCACCATCACGCTGCCTGCCGGCAGCTATACCCCCAGCCAGCTGGCCACCGAGCTGCAATCGTCGATCAACGGCGTGAGCAGCTTCGCCAACGCGGGCTGGTCCATCAGCGCCACGGTCGGCGCCGACGGCACCCTCAAGCTGCAATCGAACCGTTATGGTGCGCAATCGAATATCAGCCTGAACGATGACACGGGCACCAGCGTGGCCTCCGTGTTCGGCGCCGCCACCCCGGTGGCCGGGGTCGACGTGGCCGGCACCATCGGCGGCTATTCGGCCACCGGCGACGGGCAAACCCTGACCGGCGCGGACGGCGCCCCGGTCGCCGGGCTCAAACTGACCGTGGCCGGCACGGCCATCGGTTCACGGGGCAGCATCGGTTTTTCCCAGGGTTACGCTTACCAGCTCAACACGCTGGCCGGCAATTACCTGGGCGCCAAGGGCTATATCAATGGCCGCACCACCGGCCTGAACCAGTCGGTCAAGGACATCGGCAAGCAAAAGGATGCGCTCAGCGCCCGCCTGGTGGACGTGGAGGCGCGCTACCGCGCCCAGTACACCAAACTCGACACGCTGGTGGCCAGCTTGAACTCGACCGCCTCGTATTTGACGCAACAATTGGCGTCCATCGCCAAGAACGGTTAATTGACAGGAGATACCCTATGTTCGGATCCCGACAAACTGGCGTGCACGCCTATGCCAAGATCGGCATGGAAACGGGCGTGCTCGCCGCCAGCCCACACAAGCTGATCGTGATGCTGTTCGATGGCGCCCTGGTGGCCATCAACACGGCGCTGGCGAGCATGCGCAGTGGCAATATCGGTGAAAAAGGCAAGTCGATCTCGAAGGCCATCATGATCATCGACAGCGGCCTGCGGGCCGCGCTCGACAAGAAGGCCGGCGGCGAGATCGCCGAAGGGCTGGACGCCCTGTACGAATACATGAGCGCGCGCCTGCTGACGGCCAACCTGCAGAACGACCCGGCCATCCTGGAGGAAGTGCAGCGCCTGCTGACGGAATTGCGCGACGCCTGGAACGCCATCGGCGATGCCCCGGCCGCCACCGGCCGCGCCACCCCCACCCCTAGCCTTGCGAGCGCCTGAACGATGATGACCAGCAAAGAAGTGTTGACCGTGTACGCCGCCATGGCGGAACTGACGGAACAGATGGTGCGGGCCGCCACGGCCAGCGACTGGGACCTGCTGGTGCTGCTCGAGCAGCGCGTCGCCGCCCACGCCCAGCGCCTGCGCGCGCACGAGCCGGCCGCGCCCATGCAGGGCGCCCAGCGCGAACAAAAGATCGAACTGATACGGCAGATGCTCAACGCCGACCGCCAGATCCGCGACCTGACCATGCCGTGGATGGCCCAGTTGTCCAAGCTGATCAATAACACCGGCACGGAACGGCGCCTGGTCAACGCCTACGGCAGCGTCTGATCCCGGCGGGAGCCATGCTGCCGCGCCTGGACGTCAACGTCGGCCCGCTGACCGCGGCCGACGCCGTGCACGGCACGCCGCCCATCGGCGACGGCCGCCAGGCCGCGTTCCAGCGCAACCTGCAGGCGCTGGTGGGCCAGTCGCTGCAAGCGACGGTGCTGTCGAAATACCCTGACGGCAGTTTCCTGGTGCGGGTGGCCGACAACGCGGCCCGCATGCTGCTGCCGCCCGGGGTGCAAGTGGGCAGCGAGGTGCCGCTGACGGTGATCGCGGCCCAGCCCCGTCCCACTTTCCAGCTCGGCAACGCCCCCGGCGCCGGCGCCCCCCTCGTCTACAGCGAAGCGCCGCCCGGCGGCGCCGCCGCCGACGCCCAGCTCTATCACCCCAGCCCGCCTGCTGCCGACACGGCCGCCGCCGGCGCGGCCCGCCTGCCGGGAACGGCCAGTGGCGCCCCGTCGGGCGCGCCCCCCGGTACGGCCGCCAGCGCGCAGGCTGCAGCCCAGGCCGCCACCGCACAGCAACCGTTGCCGGCCGGCCCACAAAATGCCGGCGCCGCGGCCAACGGCGCGGCGCCGGCGGCCACCGCCACCGCCGCGCAGGCCGCCAACCTGGCGCAGGCCGGCGCGGGCGCCAGTGCCGCCGATCACGCGCGCCCGGCCACGGCCGGCGCCGCCCTGCTGGCCAAGGCGCCCCTGATTCCCGCCAGCGCATTGCCGTCATTGGATGCCAGCACGCCGCCACCCACGCTGAGCGCGGCCGCGCGCGTGCTGACCACCGTACTGACGGCCGCGCCCGCCACCGCGGCCGGCGCCGCCGTCGTATTGACGGGCAAGTCGCCGCTGGTGGCGGCCGGCGCCCCGCCCGTGCCCGAACAACTGGCCCAGCACCTGCAAGCGGCCATCTCGCAAAGCGGCCTGTTCTACGAATCGCACGTGGCCGAATGGGTCAAGGGCGAACGCAGCCTGGCCGAGCTGATGCGCGAGCCGCAGATGCAGCGCCAGCAGCAAGCCCTGGCCGATGGCGGCGCCCGGCCCCAGGCCAGCGGTCCGGACCTGTCGGCGGCCCTGATGATCAACCAGCAATTGCACGCGCACGAGCAAGGCCGGGTGCAGTGGCAGGGCGAGGCATGGCCGGGCCAGCCCATGCAGTGGGAAGTGCGGCGCGAACCGCACGAGCAGCACCAGCGCGACGGCCGCGACAGCGCCGGCGGCCAGCCGGAGCAAGTGTGGCGCAGCGGCGTGCGCTTCCGCTTCCCCCTGCTGGGCAAGGTGGCCGCCACCGTCACGCTGGCCGGCGACCAGGTGCAGATCCAGCTGCAAACGGACACCGACCAGTCGGCCGTCACGCTGCGCGCCTACGCGGATAGGCTGGAACAGGCGATGGCGGCGGCCGGGGCGCCGCTGTCCTCGCTCACCATCGCCGCCGATGCCACCCAGGCCGGAGACAGCCATGAGCCGTGAGGCGCCGCGCCGGCCGCTGCAAAGCGCCGTGGCGCTGGCCTACCAGACGGGCGCGGCCGCGCCCAAGGTGGTGGCCAAGGGCCGTGGCCTGGTGGCCGAGCAGATCATCGCCGTGGCCCAGGAGCACGCTGTGTTCGTGCATGAATCGAAGGAACTGGTGTCGCTGCTGATGGAAATCGACCTCGACCACCAGATCCCGCCCACCCTGTATCGTACAATTGCGGAACTGTTGGCCTGGCTATATCATATTGAATCAGCGCAAAAGGCTGGCGCCCCGTTGCCCGCGCCGCCCGACACCAGCCTGCCGCTCACCGAACCCTAGACCCCGATTTGGACGCGATGCAATCACTACGACTGGAAGCAGACTTGGAAAACTGGCATGACTTCGAAGTCGAGTCGCGCCGGGAGATCATCGCCCTGCTGAAAAGTATCGGCGAAAAGAACCAGCTGATCCGCATGGTGGTGCAGGGCGAGGCCGACGTGTGCGTGACGTCCATCCTGGAAGTGCAGCCAGACAACAACACCGTCATCCTCGATTGCTCGATCGACCGCGAGCAGAACCAGCGCGTGCTGGGCGCCAAGGCCGTCCATTTCGAGACGACGCTGGACAAGATCCGCATCCTGTTTTCCTCCGACAAGGTGGAAAAGTGCCTGTACCGGGGCAACCCGGCCTTCCGCATGGCCGTGCCGGCCACCTTGATCCGCCTGCAGCGGCGCGAGTACTATCGCATGAACACGCCCGTCAGCAACCCGGTGCGGGTGGCCATACCGCTGCCGGCCGAGCTGGGCGGCGGCAACCACCCGTTCCCGCTGGCCGACATCAGCTGCGGCGGCATCGCCATCCTCGACAACAAGCTGTTGCTGGGCGACACCATCGGCCGCAACTACGCCGATTGCCGCATCGACTTGCCCGACGTGGGCGCCATCGTCACGACCTTGCAGATCCGCAATTCGCTCGACATGACTTTGCTCAACAACAAGTCGAACCGCCGCCTCGGTTGCCAGTTCATCGACATCCCCCGGACCATGCTGGCCCAGGTGCAGCGCTACATCACCAAGCTCGAGCGCGAGCGCAACGCGCGCCTGGCCGGCCTGGGCTGAGCGGGCGGGCCAGCGCGGCCCGCTGCCGCCCTATTATCATTGAATGATCATTTGATTACACTTGCATGTTCATGATGTCGTGATACGCCGTCACCAGTTTATTGCGCACCTGCATGGTGGCCTGGAAGTTGATGCTGGCCTTCTGCATCGAAATCATCACGTCCGACAAGCTCACGCTTTCATCGCCCATGGCGAAGCGCTGGCCCTGGGTCTCGGCCTTGACCTGGCTGGCGTTGACGGCGTCGAGCGAATTTTTCAGCGCGTCGGCGAAATTGACTTTGGCGGCCGGGGTTTCCGTCTGGACCACGGGCGGCGTGGCCTGGGGCCGCGTGGCGTGGGCTTTCAGCTGCGCGATCATGGCCTGGATCTGGCTGCTGTCGATACCACCTGTTCTCATAGTGACTCCAATTTGTTGCTACCGCGGAACACTTTCCGGCGGTCAGGGAGACAGTGCCACGTTACAATAGGCACTGTCAGGCTGCCAGAATAGCAGTCCGGACGCCAGCGGCAGCCTCGAGCAGGCGGGCAAACGGGGCTCTGTTTGACCGTTTGAATCGCCCGTTTCCCGGCGATAATCCGTATCAGGCCCAATTCCCGTGCCGGGATTGGATAGCGACACTCAGAGAATCTCACACCCACCATGGCCGTAGCCGAAGAACGCGAAATCGACGCAGCAGAGCAAGCGAGCGCGCCCGACGAGGCGGCGGAAAAGCTGCCCTTCATCCAGACGCCGATGGGCAAGAATTTCATGCGCGGGGGCGCGGCCGCCGGCGTGCTGGCCGTGATCCTGGCCCTGTGGCTGTGGAACAAGCCGCCCGAGTACGGCGTGCTGTTCTCCAATTTCACCGACCGCGATGGCGGCGCCATCACGGCCGAGCTCGACAAGATGAACGTCAAGCACAAGTTCTCCGACAACGGCACGGCCATCCTGGTGCCCACGGAACAGGTGCACGACATCCGCCTCAAGCTGGCGGCCCAGGGCTTGCCCAAGGGCGGCAACGTCGGCTTCGAGCTGATGGAAAACCAGAAGCTGGGCGTGTCGCAGTTCCTGGAACAGGTCAACTACCAGCGCGCGCTCGAAGGCGAGCTGGCGCGCTCGATCCAGTCGCTGTCGGCGGTCGAATCGGCGCGCGTGCACCTGGCCCTGCCCAAGCCGTCCGTGTTCGTGCGCGACCAGCAAAAACCGACCGCGTCCGTGCTGCTGAACCTGCACCCGAACCGCGTGCTGGACCCGCAGCAAACCAGCGCCATCGTGCACCTGGTCGCCTCCAGCGTGCCGGAACTGTTGCCGGCCAACGTGACGGTGGTGGACCAGGCCGGCAACCTGATTTCCGACCTGAACAAGAACGGCAACGCGGCGCTGAACGCCAAGAACATGGACGAGACTCAGCTCAAGTACGTCAAAGAGCTGCAGAACGCCGTCATCAAGCAAGTCGAATCGATCATCATCCCCATCGTGGGCGAGAACAATGTGCGGGCCGAAGCGACGGCCGATGTCGACTTTTCCCAGGTCGAACAGGCGGCCGAGACCTACAAGCCGAACTCGCCGCCGGCCGCCTCGGCCATCCGCAGCCAGCAGACCAGCGAGACTGGCGGCACCGGCAACACCAACCCGTCCGGCATACCGGGCGCGCTGTCGAACCAGCCGCCGGGCACGGCCACGGCGCCGCTGACGGCCAACGGGCCCGGCGCCACGGCGCCCGCGCCCGGCACCCCGCCCGGCGCCACCACCGGCAGCGGCAATGGCCAGACCCACAAGGAATCGACCACCAACTATGAAGTCGACAAGACGGTGCGCTACGAGCAGCGCGGCATGGGCGGCCTGCGCCGCCTGACCGTGGCCGTGGTGGTCAACTACCGCCGCATCATCGACAAGAACGGCAAGGTCACCGTCAAGCCCTACACGCCTGAGGAAATGGCCAAGATCAACGACCTGGTCAAGCAAGCGATGGGCTACAATCAGGAGCGTGGCGACGCCGTCAGCGTGGCCAACTCGCCGTTCGACGGCGTGGACCGGCCGGCCGAGGCGGCGCTGGACTGGTGGCGCGATCCGGCCAATTTGCCGATGGCCAAGGAACTGGCCAAGTTCCTCATCACAGCCCTGATCCTGCTGTACATCTTCCTGCGCATCGTGCGCCCGATGATGCGCCCCGTGTTCAAGAAGATCGACGAAATCAACGCGCCGGAGCCGGAACCGGAACCAGAGCCGGAGCCGGTGGTGGAAGAACCGGACGCGGCCCTTATCGCGGAAGAGGAATTGCGACAGATGGAAGAGAATACGGCCCGCTCGTACCGGGATAACCTGGCCATGGCCAAGAAACTGGCGGCCGACGATCCGCGCATCGTGGCCAACATCATCAAAGCGTGGGTAGGCGCCAATGACTGAGAATACCGGACTGCAAAAAGCGGCCATCCTGATGCTGGCCATGGGCGAGACGGAAGCGGCCGAGGTGATGAAATTCCTGGGCCCGCGCGAAGTGCTCAAGCTGGGCGCGGCCATGGCCACCATGAAGAACGTGCCGCACGAGCAGGTGGTCGACACCCTCGACGACTTTCGCGACCAGGTGGCAGCCGCCTCCACCGTGGGCCTCGATTCGGACGAGTATATCCGCCAGGTGCTGACCAAGGCGCTGGGCGACGACAAGGCGTCCGTGCTGCTGTCGCGCATCCTGGGCGGCAAGGACGCCTCCGGTATCGAAAGCCTGAAGTGGATGGATTCGAACTCCGTGGCCGAACTGATCCGCAATGAGCACCCGCAGATCATCGCCACCATCCTGGTTCACCTGGAACGCGACCAGGCTTGCGAGATCCTGGGCAACTTCACCGACCGCCTGCGCAACGACGTGGTGCTGCGCATCGCCACCCTGGACGGGGTGCAGCCGGCCGCGCTGCGCGAACTGAACGACGTGCTCACCAAGCTCTTGTCCGGCAATGAAAACATCAAGAAATCGTCGCTGGGCGGGGTGCGCGCGGCGGCCGAGATCCTGAACTTCATGAGCGGCGAGCAGGAAGGTTCGGTGATGGACAACATCAAGAACTACGACAACGACATGGCGCAAAAGATCATGGACGAGATGTTCGTGTTCGACAACCTGATCGACATCGACGACCGCGGCATCCAGCTGTTGCTGCGCGAAGTGCAGTCGGAAATGCTGATCATCGCCTTGAAGGGCGCCTCGCAGGAGCTGCGCGACAAGATCTTCAAGAACATGTCGGCCCGCGCCGGCGAAATGATGCGCGAAGACCTGGAATCGAAAGGTCCGGTGCGCCTGTCCGAAGTGGAAACCCAGCAGAAACAGATCCTGCAAATCGTGCGCCGGCTGGCCGACGAAGGCCAGATCGTGCTTGGCGGCAAAGGTGAGGATTCCTTCGTCTGATGGCTACCATCCCGAAAGAACAGCAGACCGCGTTCCAGCGCTGGGAGATGACGTCGTTCGGCGACCACCGCCCCAGCACGCTGGCCGCGCGCGAAGCCGAGCAGCACGCGCAGGAGGCGGCGCGTGCCCAGCAATTGCTGGAACAGCGCATGCAGGAAGCCTTGCAGGAACACGAGCGGCAACTGGCCGAGGTCGGCCCGCCGCCGCCACCGCCGCCCAGCTACCCCAGCGTGGAGGAAGTGGAAGCGATCCGCGAACAGGCCCGGCGCGAAGGCTACGAGGAAGGCCACGCGGCCGGCCACGCCGACGCGCTGGCGCTGGGCAAGATCGAGTCGGCCAGGGAACTGGAACAGTTGCGCGCGCTGACGGCCTCGTTCAGCACGGCCGTGCAGCAGGCCGACCAGCTGATCGCCAACGACGTGCTGGAGCTGGCCCTGCAACTGGCCAAGGGCATGCTGAAGACGGCGCTGCAGGTCAAGCCCGAACTGGTGCTGCCCGTGGTGCGCGAAGCGATCGAATACCTGCCCGTACTGCAACAGCCGGCGCTGCTGGTGCTGCATCCCGATGACGCGGCCGTGGTGCGCGAAGGCATAGGCGAGGAACTGGACAAGGGCGGCTGGCGCGTGATCGAGGATCCCAGCGTGGGCCGCGGCGGCTGCAAGGTCGATACGGCCAGCAACCAGATCGACGCCCAGGCCGCCTCGCGCTGGCAGCGCCTGACCCACGCGCTGGGCAAGGACGTGGACTGGCTGGCCTGACGCACCATACATGGACAGCATGGACAGCATGGATACCCTCGCCGCGCCGGCCGGTCCGGCCGGCCCCGCCACCCCGGCCAACGCCCACGCCGGCCGCTGGCAAGCCTACCTGCACGACTGCGCCACCCTGGTCAGTTTCGTGGAACCGATGCAAGTGTCGGGCCGCGTCACGCGCGTGGCCGGCCTGGTGATGGAAGCGGTCGGGCTGCGCCTGGCCGTGGGCGCGGCCTGCACCGTGCCCCTGCCCAGCGGCGGCAAGGTCGAGGCCGAAGTGGTGGGCTTCGAAGGCGACCGCCTGTTCCTGATGCCGCAAAGCGACGTCGAAGGCATCGTGCCGGGCACCCGCGTGTTTCCGGTCGAACCGGCCATTCCCCGCCCCGGCAGCGTGGCCCATCCGCGCCGCCGCCCCAGCGACCGGGCCCGTCACCTGCCCGTGGGGCCGGAACTGCTGGGCCGGGTGCTCGATGGCGCCGGCCGCCCGCTCGACAACCTGGGCCCGCTGCATGCGCACGACAGCGCCCCCATCAACGTGCGCCCCGCCAACCCGCTGGGCCGCGCCCCCATTGTCGAGACGCTGGACGTGGGCGTGCGCGCCATCAACGCCATGCTGACCGTGGGCCGGGGCCAGCGCATGGGCCTGTTCGCCGGGTCCGGCGTCGGCAAATCCGTGCTGCTGGGCATGATGGCGCGCTACACGGAGGCCGACGTGATCGTTGTCGGCCTGATCGGCGAACGGGGCCGCGAAGTCAAGGAATTCATCGAGCAAATCCTGGGCGAGGAAGGCCTGGCCCGTTCCGTGGTGGTGGCCGCGCCGGCCGACACGCCGCCGCTGATGCGCATGCAGGGCGCCGCCTATGCCACGGCGATCGCCGAACACTTCCGCGACCAGGGCCAGAACGTGCTCCTGATCATGGATTCGCTCACCCGCTACGCCATGGCCCAGCGCGAGATCGCGCTGGCCATCGGCGAGCCGCCCGCCACCAAGGGCTATCCGCCGTCCGTGTTCGCCAAGCTGCCGGTGCTGGTGGAGCGGGCCGGCAATGGCGAACTGGGCGGCGGCTCCATCACGGCCTTCTACACCGTGCTGACGGAGGGCGACGACCAGCAGGATCCGATCGCCGACTCGGCGCGCGCCATCCTGGACGGCCACATCGTGCTGAACCGGCGCCTGGCCGAGGCCGGCCACTACCCGGCCATCGACATCGAACAATCGATCAGCCGCGCCATGCACTCGATCACCTCGCACGAGCACCAGGTGCAGGCGCGCAACCTCAAGCAATTGTTCTCGCGCTACGAGCGCAGCCGCGACCTGATCAGCGTGGGCGCCTACGCGCCGGGCACCGACCCCGTGCTGGACCAGGCCATCGCCCTGCATGACAAGATCGAACACTTCCTCCAGCAACAGATCACGGAACGGGTCACCATGAGCGAGAGCTTGGGGCAACTTACCTCGCTATTCGACTGATTGCCCGTCAGACAGGGCGCCTATAATGCTTGATCATGGCATCCCAATCTCAACTGAAAACCCTGATTGAGCTGGCGCAGCGGGAAACCGACGACGCCGCCAAGCGGCTGGGCGCGGCCCTGCAAGCCGTGGCCGAGGCCGAGCAAAAGCACCAGATGCTGATCGGCTACCGGGACGAGTATGTCAAGCGCTTCGAGGCGGCCCAGGCAGCCGGCATCACCCCCATGGCCTACCGCAACTTCCAGGCCTTCATGGGCAAGCTGGACAACGCCATCACGGGCCAGCAGGAAGTGATCCGGCACGCCGAGCAGCGCAGCGCGCAGGAAAAGCAGGCCTGGCAAACCAGCGAGCGCAAGCGCATGTCCTACGCCACGCTCAACGAGCGGGCGGCGGCCGCCGCGCTCAAGCTCGAAGCCAAGCGCGACCAGAAGCAGATGGACGAACACGCAGCACGACAGGCATATTACAAACGCTGAATCGCACCGCTCAGCTGAACGCGGCGGCAACCAACCATAACGGCGCAACCATGCAAACTCCCATCCTTCCCCTGCCCACCATCACCGCCAACGCGGCCGCGGCGCCCAAGGTGAGCCTGAACGCGAACGGCCAGGACAACCAGTTCCAGCGCGCCCTGTCGCGCGAAATGGAACAGCGCCAGTCGGCCAACGCCAGCAGCAACGCGCCCACCCGCGCGCCCGAGCGCCAGCCGGCCGCGCCGGCCGCCCCGCGCCAGAGCACCATGCCGACGCGCCAGGCCACGCCCGCCAGACAGGCCCAGGCACCGGAGGCGCCTGCGGACAAGGATGCCGCTCCTCCCGTGCAGCCGGGCGCCCGGAGCGCCCCCGACAGCACCAGCGCGGCCGCCGCCACCGCCAAGGCTGCCGACGGCGCGACGGACGATGCCCAGAGCGACGCCAAGGCCGCGCTCGACGGCCCGGTGGCCGACATGCTGGCCCTGGTCGCCGCCTTCAACCCGCCAGCAGCGCCCGCCGCCGCGCCGGCAGCTGCGGCCAGCCAGACGGCCCCGGCCGCACAGGGCGCCGCCGCCGGCGCCGCTGTGCCCGACGCAGCCGCCGCCACGGCCAGCGCCACCGCCCCTGCGCTGCTGCAGGCGGCAGCCGACCAGGCGGCCGGCACGGAAGATTTCCAGGCCACGCTGACGCAAGCGAACGCAGCCCTGGCAAGCGCCAAGGCCGATCCCGCGGCGACGGCCGGTGCCGCCGCTGCCGCCGCCGCGGCCGCCGCCGACAGTGCCGCCGCCAGCGCCGCGGCCATGCCCGCCCTGCCCGCCACGCCGGCCGCCGTACGCGACGCCAAACCGGCCGCCGCCAGCGCCGGCGACGCCGCGCCAGACACCAAGGACACCACCCTGGCCCAGCTGGGCGCGGCCGATGGCGCCAAGGCCGATGCCGGCACCGACAGCGCCGGCCAGCTCAAGGCCAAGGCCGCGCCGGCGGACCAGGCTGCACTGCAAGCCGGTGGCGAACGGCCGGCGCCGGACGCCCCCATCCCCGTCGCCGTCGCCAAGGCCACGCCGGCCGAAGCGGCCGCCGTACTGAAGGCGGCCACGCCCGCCGCGGCCGCCCCGGCCCCCAATACTGTCGCCCCGGCCGCCGTGGCCGGGCTGGAAGTGGCCAAGGCCGCCACCGCCGCCGTGCCAACGGAGCGCCTGCCGGCCCGCGTCGGCACGCCGGGCTGGGACCAGCAACTGGGGCAGAAGATCGTCTTCATGGCCGCCGGCGGCGAGCAAAGCGCCACCATGGAACTGAACCCGCCGGACCTGGGGCCGCTGCAAGTGGTGCTGAGCGTGTCGAACGACCACGCCACGGTGGCGTTCTCGTCGGCCCAGCCGGAAGTGCGGCAGGCGCTGGAGGCGGCCGTGCCCAAGCTGCGTGAGATGATGGGCGACGCCGGCATCCAGCTGGGCAACGCCACCGTCTCGGCCGGCATGAGCAACCAGGACAACAACTTCCAGCAGCAAGCCGCGTCGGCCCAGTCGGGCGGCGGCGGCGCTGGCGGCCACGGTGGCGCCCGCTTTGGCCGCGACAGCGCCGAACCGGCGCCGCGCAGCGCCCCGCCCGTGCGGCGCCTGCCGGCCGGCGCGGTCGACACCTTCGCCTGAGCGCCCCACCCCGAACCTGCGGGGACGTGACACACGCCAGCCAGTGTGTCATGTCCCCGTTGTGCTGCGCATTGTTGCCTGTTTCATCAAGGAAACGCCGAGCAAGGCCCGCTTCCGCCCTCTTTTCCACAGATGCTGATGCGCAGTCTTTCCCGATAATGACATAATGACGGCATGAACCACTACCGCACGATGCAAGGCTTATTTTGAAAGCGAATCCCAAATTGAAGGCTGACCCCAAAGCGGATGCCGCACCGGCTGGCGGTGGCGGCAAGAAGAAGCTGATCATCATCATCGTGGCGGCCGTGCTGGCCCTGGGTGGGATCGGCGGCGGCGCGGCCTGGTTCTTCCTGCATGGGAAAGCGGACGAGGCGGCGCCGGCCAAGGGCAAACACAAGCAAGTCAAAGCCGGGCCGCCCGTGTTCGTGCCGATCGAGCCGTTCACCGTCAACCTGCAGCCGGAGGATAGCGGCGAGCAATACCTGCAACTGGCGTTCACGCTGCAGGTGTCGGGCCTGGAGGAAGTGGAGCTGATCAAGAACAACATGCCCAAGGTGCGCAGCCGCTTATTGTTGCTGTTGTCGGGCAAGCATGCGTCGGAGATCAACACGCCCGAGGGCAAGAAGCAGCTGAGCGCGGAAATCATCGCCCAGGTCAAGGAGCCGTTCGAGGAACACGGCGAGCCGCAGGACGTGACCGACGTTTTATTTACCTCGTTTATTATTCAGTAACACTGTCATGGCCGATAATTTTCTCTCCCAGGAAGAAGTCGATGCCCTGTTAAAGGGCGTCAACGGCGATCAGGACGACGCGCAGGCGCCGGAAGAAGTCGCGGGAGTCAGAACCTACAACCTGGCAACCCAGGAGCGCATCGTGCGCGGCCGGATGCCTACGCTGGAGATCATCAACGAGCGCTTCGCGCGCCTGTTGCGCGTCGGCCTGTTCAATTTCCTGCGCCGCAGCGCCGAAGTGTCGGTCGGCTCGGTGCGGGTGTCCAAGTACAGCGAGTTCATCCGCAACCTGGTGGTGCCCACCAACCTCAACCTGGTGCACATGAAGCCGCTGCGCGGCACGGCCCTGATGGTGTTCGATCCGGGCCTGGTGTTCCTGCTGGTCGATAACCTGTTCGGCGGCGATGGCCGCTTCCACACCCGGGTCGAGGGCCGCGATTTCACCCAGACCGAGCAGCGCATCATCCTGCGCATCCTCGACATCGTGTTCGAGGCTTACACCAAGTCGTGGGAGCCGGTCTACCCGGTCGAGTTCGAATACATCCGTTCCGAGATGAACACCCAGTTCGCCAACATCGCCACCCCCAACGAGGTGGTGGTAGCGTCCACCTTCACGGTGGAACTGGGTTCCGTGTCGGGCCAGATCCACTTCTGCATGCCCTACTCCATGATCGAGCCGATCCGCGACGCGCTCACCTCCAGCCTGCAGGGCGAGGCGCTGGAAGTGGACAAGCGCTGGATCCGTTTGATGACGCAGCAGATCCAGATCGCGGAAGTGGAACTGGTGGCCTCGCTGGGCACGGCCCGCGTGTCGTTTGATGAAATCCTCAACATGCGGGTGGGCGACATCATCCCCCTGAACATCCCGGAAATGATCTCGGCCACGGTCGATGGCGTGCCCGTCATGGATTGCAGTTACGGCGTATTGAACGGACAATACGCGCTCAAGGTTGAGAAATTGCTGGCCAATGCCGATAACATCAAATAAGTGGTCCAGCGACCCTAGCTACACAGGAGAGAAACATGTCGGATAATCAAGACGATCAAAGCTTGGATGACGATTGGGGCGCCGCGATCGCCGAGCAGGCCAAGGCCGAGGCCGAGGCGCTGCAGAACCAGCAGGCCGCCACGGCCGCCGTGTTCCAGGATTTTTCCAAACAACAAAGCAAGACGGAAACCCACAACGATATCGATTTCATCCTCGATATCCCGGTCCAGCTGACGGTGGAACTGGGGCGCACCAAGATCGCCATCAAGAATCTGCTGCAACTGGCCCAGGGTTCGGTGGTGGAACTGGACGGCCTGGCCGGCGAGCCGATGGACGTGCTCGTGAACGGCTGCCTGATCGCCCAGGGCGAGGTGGTGGTGGTGAACGACAAGTTCGGTATCCGCCTGACCGACATCATCACGCCGTCCGAACGCATACGCAAACTCAATAAATAAATGAAACCTGCCCTCCTCCTAGGCCTGCTGTTGGCGGCGCTGGCCGCCGCTCCGGCGCAGGCCCAGCGCAGCGTGTCGGGCACCATCGGCGCCGCACCGGCGGCCCCAGCCACCGCAGCCACCGCAGCCACGGTGGCGACGCCAGCGCCGGCCACGCCGGCCACGCCAGCCACAGCGGCCATCGGCGCTGCGGCCGCGGCCAGCCAGCCAGCGGCGCCCGACGCGGCCACGCCAGCGCCCGGCCCCGCCGCCACCTTGCCCCCCCGTCCGGCGCCATTGCCGGCCATGACCTTGCCGGCGCCGGCCCCGTCGCCCACGGGCGGCCTGCTGCAAAGCATCTTCGCGCTCGGTTTCGTGCTGGCCCTGCTGGTGGGCGCGGCCTGGCTGCTCAAGCGCTTCGGTCCCAAGACCATCACCGGCGGCGCCCATGTGCGCCTGGTGGGTGCGCTCAGCGTGGGCGCGCGCGAACGCATCCTGGTGGTGGAAGTGGGCGAACAGTGGATCGTGGTGGGCGCCTCGCCTGGCCGCATGAACGCGCTGGCCACCATGCCGCGCCAGCCGCACGACCCGGCCGACGACGCCGTGGCCACGCCCGCCCTGCCCGGCGCCCAGTTCGCCGAGTGGCTCAAACACACGATAGATAAACGTAATGGTAAATAAGCAAGGCGGCCTGACGCCGGCCACGGCCTGCAAGTGGCTGCTCACCCTGGCCGCCCTGGCCCTGCCGCTGTGGGCGGCGGCCGAACCGGGCATCCCGGCCTTCATCAGCAGCCCGGCGCCGGGCGGCGGCACCAGCTACACGCTGCCGATCCAGACCATGCTGCTGATGACGGCGCTGTCGTTCATCCCGGCCGCGCTGCTGATGATGACCAGCTTCACCCGCATCATCATCGTGCTGTCGCTGCTGCGCCAGGCCATGGGCACCCAGTCGGCGCCCCCGAACCAGGTGATGGTGGGGCTGGCCCTGTTCCTGACCCTGTTCGTGATGGGCCCCGTGTTCGACCGGATTTATACGGAAGCCTACCAGCCTTTGCAGGAAAACAAGATCACCATGGGACAGGCGATGGACAAGGGCGTGGCCCCGCTCAAGGATTTCATGATGAAGCAGACGCGCCAGGCTGACCTGGCCCTGTTCGTCAAGCTGTCGCGCACCCCGGCCCTGCAGGGACCGGAGGACGTGCCGCTGCGGGTCCTGATCCCGGCCTTCGTCACCAGCGAACTGAAGACGGCGTTCCAGATCGGTTTCGCCATCTTCATCCCCTTCCTCATCATCGACATGGTGGTGGCGTCGGTGCTGATGTCGATGGGCATGATGATGATGTCGCCGGCCGTCATTTCGCTGCCGTTCAAGCTGATGCTGTTCGTGCTGGTCGATGGCTGGCAGTTGCTGCTGGGCTCGCTGTCCCAGAGTTTTTACTGACGAGGCGCCGCGATGACTCCGGAATCCGTCATGACCATGGGCCGCCACGCGATGGAGGTGACCTTGATGATCGCCGCCCCGCTGCTGCTGGTGGCCCTGATCATCGGCCTGGTGGTGAGCATTTTCCAGGCCGCCACCCAGATCAACGAGGCCACGCTGTCGTTCATCCCCAAGCTGGTCGGCATTTTTGTCGCGCTGGTGGTGGCCGGGCCGTGGATGCTGGCCGTGATGCTCGATTACATGCGCGAAGTGTTCGGCGGCATCCCGGGCCTCGTGGGTTGAGGCCGCCATGCCGATCCTGAGCGCGGGCGGTGGCGCATGATCA
Organism: Rugamonas fusca; assembly: GCF_014042365.1. GTDB lineage: Bacteria > Pseudomonadota > Gammaproteobacteria > Burkholderiales > Burkholderiaceae_D > Rugamonas > Rugamonas fusca. The sequence goes on along the minus strand of NZ_JACEZS010000006.1, from coordinate 128,592 downwards.
CGCTGACCACGGCCGAGATGAACACGTGGATCGCCGCGCTGCTGTGGCCGCTCACGCGCATCCTGGGCTTGATCGCGGCCGCGCCCGTGTTTGGCAATTCGGCCGTGCCCGTCAGCGTCAAGGTGGGGCTGGGCGTGCTGCTGGCGCTGATCGTGGCGCCGGCCGTGCCGGCGCTGCCGGCCACCGATCCGCTGTCGCTGGCCGGGCTGCTGATCCTGGCGCAGGAGTTGCTGGTGGGGCTGGCGATGGGCTTTGCCATCCGCATCGTGTTCGCGGCCGTGGAAATGGCGGGCGAGATCAGCAGCCTGACCATGGGCCTGGGGTTCGCCACGTTCTTCGACCCCAACACCCAGGGCCGCTCGTCGGCCATCAGCCAGTTCCTGGCGCTGGTGGCCACCATGGGTTTTTTGGCCGTCAACGCCCATCACGTGCTGCTGTCGGCCCTGGTGGAGAGTTTCAGCAGCCTGCCCGTGTCGGCCCGGCCCCTGTATGGCGGCGGCTTCAAGCAGCTGGCCGACTGGGGCGCCATCATCTTCAGCACCGGGGTGCAGCTGTCGCTGCCGATCGTGGCCGCTTTACTGATTACCAACGTGGCGCTGGGCATCCTGACACGGGCCGCGCCGCAACTGAATTTGTTCGGGATCGGATTTCCGGTCACCTTGGGTGTAGGTCTGCTGGTCGTCGCCATGTCTCTCCCCTACCTGGCGACACCCATGCAGAACCTGTTTTTGGAAGGTATTGAACGGGCCCGGCTCATGCCGCGCACGTGGTCGCAACGGCACGACGTGGTCAGGACGCCAACATCGCCGTTGGCGCCGCCACCGCGGCCATAGCGAAAATCAATAGCCAGACACGACAATTAGGTTTCCATGAGGCAAGCAAAATAGTATCATGGAGAATACCGGGAGAAGCGGCATGACGTCTATCATCACTGACTTTACGACTGACCAGATCGCCGCCTTGCGCAGCGATCAGATCGCCCTATTGTCGACCGAGGACATGCAGGCCCTGAACTCGGACCAGCTGCAAGTGCTGAGCAGCAGCCAGTTGCGCCTGCTCACCAGCACCCAGTTGCTGGCGCTGAGCACGGACAATATCGCCGCGCTCACCACCGACCAGTTACCCACCCTGCTGCCCCAGCAAGTAGGGGGACTGAGCACCGCCCAGACGACAGCCTTGCGCACCGACCAGCTGCCGGTCCTGACCACGGCCGAAACCCAGGCCCTGCGCAGCGACCAGTTGCGCGCGCTCGTGTCCAGCCAGGTGGCGGCCTTGCGCACCGATGACGTGCGGGCCTTGCAAACGAACCAGGTGGCCGTGCTGGGCTCGGACCAGGCCGCCGGCCTGTCCAGCGACCAGCTGGCCGCCATGAATTCGGTCCAGCTGCGCGCCTTGAACACGGTGGCCATCGCCGCCCTGGGCAGCGACCAGCTGACGTCGCTGGCCACGAGCGCCGTGGCCCAGCTGCTGACCAGCCAGATCAACGCCCTCACCCCGGCCCAGTTGCTGGCCCTGACCACCGACCAGGTGGCGGGCCTGAACACGACCCAGGTAGCCAGCCTGGCCACCCAGAGCCTGGCCGGCCTGTCGACCGACCAGCTGGCGGCCATCGAGACGCGTGATCTGGTCTGGCTGAACAGCGCCCAGGTGGCCGCCCTGACGGCGATCCAGGTGGTGGCGCTGACCACCCAGCAAAGCGCCGCCTTGCGCAGCAACGAGGTGGCGGCCCTGACGACGGACCAGATTCCCCTGCTCAGCAGCGACCAGATCGCCGCCCTCAGTTCGCTCGCCCCGCTCGGTTCGGCCCAGATGCAAGTGCTCACGACGGACCAGCTGGCCACCATGGCGACCCGTCAGGTTGCCAGCCTGAACAGCCTGCAACTGGCAGCCTTGCAAGACTTCCAGCTCGACGCGCTGACGACGGACCAGATCGTGGCCCTGTCCTCGCTGCAGGTGGGCGCACTGAACACGGCCAGCCTGTCCCTGCTGACCACCGACCAGGTGGCGGCGCTGGAGACGCGCGACTTCGCCGTGCTCGACACGCGCCAGATCAATGCCCTGACGACGGCCCAGCTGACGGCCGTGACGACGGCCCAGATGGCCGCCCTGAGCAGCGCCGACCTGGCCGCGCTCCGCACTGACTTGCTGCCCGTGCTGAGCAGCGACCAGCTCGCCGCCTTGCCGTCACTGGCGCCGCTGGGCAGTGCCCAGATCGGCGTGCTCACCACCGACCAGGTGGCCACGCTGGAAACGCGCGCCGTGGCCGCCCTTGGCAGCAGCCAGCTGGCGGCCCTGAACGGCCCGCAGCTGGTGGCCCTGACCAGCGACCAGTTGATCGCCCTGACGGCGGCCCAGGTGGGCAGCCTGCCGACGGCCACCCTGAACCTGCTGACGACGGACCAGATCGGCCAGATCGAGACGCGCGACATCACGGCGCTGCGCTCGACGCAACTGGCGGGCCTGGCCACCGACCACCTGGCCGCCCTCACGACGGCCCAGTTCGCCGCCCTGGGCAGCGCCACCATCGCCGGGCTGACGACGGACCAGATCGGCGCCTTGACCACCGACCAGCTGGGCGCGCTGAGCTCGCTGGCCGGCCTGTCGAGCCGCCAGATCGGCGCCTTCACGACCGACCAGCTGGCCAGCCTGTCCACCCGCAGCCTGGGCACGCTGGCCGCCGCCCAGCTGGCCGTGCTCAATTCCGACCAGATCCGCGCCCTCAACACGGACCAGATCGTCGCGCTCAGCACGGCCCAGTGGCGGGCCCTGAATTCGGACGCCATGGCCGCCCTCACCACCGACCAGGTGGCGGCGATCGAAACGCGCGACGTGGCGGCGCTGGCCAGCAACCAGCTCAACAAGCTGAGCACGGACCAGATCGCCGCGCTGACGACGGCGCAGGCGGCGGCCCTGACCTCGGCCGAGACGGCCGCCCTCACCACTGACCAGGTGGCCGCCCTGTCGAGCAGCCAGCTGGACGCCCTGAAGACCCTGACGGCCCTGACCACGCGCCAGATCCAGGCCCTGAGCACGGACCAGGTGGCCACCCTGAACACGGCCGACGTGGCCGCGCTGCAAACGCGCCAGATCGCCGCCCTGACCAGCGACCAGGCCCTGGCGCTGGGCACGGACCAGATCGTGGCACTGGGCAGCGCCCAGTTGCAGGCGCTGGCCACGGCCACCCTGGCCCAGTTGTCGACCGACAGCATCGCCGCCATCGAAACGCGCGACATCCCCTACCTCAAGACCAGCCAGCTGGCCAGCCTGAGCACCAGTCAGATCGTCGCCATGACGACGGCCCAGCTGGCCGCGTTCACCTCGGCCGAAATCCGGGCACTGACCACGGACCAGGTGCAGGCGCTCAGCAGCGACCAGATCATCGCGCTGACGGGCTTGACGGGCTTGAGCAGCAAGCAGATCGCCTCGCTCAGCACCGACCAGCTGGCCACGATGAGCACGGCCGACTTCGCCAGTTTGCTCAGCAGCCAGATCGCCGCCCTGGGCAGCCTGCAAATGCCGGGCTTGACGACCGACCAGATCGGCGTGCTGGCCACGGCCCAGATCCGGGCCCTGTCCACCAGCGCCATCGCCGCCCTCAACAGCGACCAGATCGGCGCCATCCGCATCGGCGACCTGGTGGCGCTGAGCACGCGCCAGGTGGCCGCGCTGGGCACGGACCAGCTGGCCGCGCTGCACAGCAACCAGCTGGCCGCGCTGACCACGGCCGAGGTGGCGTCCTTGACCACGCTGCAAGTGGCCAACCTGAGCAGCACCCAGCTCGACGGCCTGAGCGCGGCCGCGCTGGCCGCCTTCACCACGCGCCAGTTGGCCGCCTTCACCACCGACCAGCTGGCCACGCTCAACACGGTGGACTTGAACGCCCTCAAGAGCAGCCAGATGGCCGCCTTGAACAGCGACCAGCTGGCCGCGCTCACCACCGACCAGTTGCGGGCCTTGAGCAGCACGCTGCTGCGGGCGCTGGGCACGCAGGCCATCCCGTCGCTGACGACGGACCAGGTGGCGGCCTTAACGCCGCTGGAAATGGCCAACCTGCGCACCGCCCAGCTGGCCGCGCTGACGACCGACCAGATCGCCGCCCTGAGCACGGCCCAGATGGGCGCCCTGAGCACCCAGGAAATCGCCGCCCTCACGCCGGTCCAGAAAGCGGCCCTGAGCAGCAGCCAGCTGGCCGCGCTGGCCACGCTGGCCTCGTTCTCGACGGCCGCCATCGCTGCCCTCACGACCGACCAGATCGCCTCGCTGTCGCTGGCCGCGCTGACCGGCTTGACGACCGTGCAAGTGGCCGCCCTCACCAGCGACCAGGTGGCCGCCCTCACGACGGCCGAGATCGTGTGGCTGACGTCGGCCCAGTTCCGCGCCTTGACGCCGACCCAGCTGGCCGCCCTGACGACCGACCAGGTGGCGGCCATCGAACTGGCCGACATCGCCGCCCTCAAGACCAGCCAGGTGGCGGCCCTGACGACGGACCAGATGGCGGCCCTCACTACCGACCAGTTCGCCACCTTGAGCACGGCCGACATCGCGGCCTTGACGACGCGCCAGATCGCCGGTCTGTCCACCGACCAGATCGCCAGCTTCGCCACGCTGGCGCCGCTGGGCAGCCGCCAGATCGCCGCCCTCACCACCGACCAGATCGCCAGCCTGGCGGCGGCCCGCATCCCGACCCTGAAGACCAGCCAGATCGCCGGCCTCACCTCGGCCCAGGTGGGCGCGCTCACCAGCGACCAGATCATCGCCCTCACCAGCGCCCAGGTGCGCAGCCTGACGGCCGCCACCCTGGCCGCGCTTGGCACCGACCAGCTGGCCGCGATCGAAGTGGCCGACATCCGGGCCCTGACGACGGCCCAGGTGGCCGGCCTGACGACGGCCCAGGTGGCCGGCCTGACGACGGCCCAGCTGGCCAACTTCAGTTCGCAGGAAATCGGCGCCCTCGGTTCGCGCCAGTTGAACGCGCTCAGCACGGCCCAGCTGGCCGCGCTGACCTCGCTGGCCGGCCTCAGTTCGCTGCAGATCGCCGGCATGAACAGCGACCAGATCGCCGCCCTCACGCCGGCCCAGGTGGCGGCCATGAAGACCAGCCAGATCGCCGCGTTCAGCTCGCAGCAGATCGGGTTCCTGACCACCGACCAGGTCATCGCCCTCACCTCGGCCCAGTTGCGCAGCCTGTCCAATTCCGTGCTGGGCGCGCTGACGACGGACCAGCTGGTGGCCCTCGACGCGGCCGTGGCCGTACTCAAGACCAGCCAGGTCCCTGGCCTGACCAGCACCCAGCTGGGCGCGCTCACGCTGGCCCAGTACGGCGACCTGACGACGGCCGAGATCCGCGCCCTGGCCAGCAACCAGATCAACGTGCTCACCAGCGCCCAGATCGACGCGCTCAGCAGCCTGGCGCCGCTGGGCACGGAACAGATCCGCGCCCTCACCAGCGACCAGGTCAGCACGCTGACCAACGCCGACCTGGCCGCCATGAAGACCAGCCAGATCGCCGCCATGAGCAGCATGCAGGCGGCCGGCCTGACGACCGACCAGATCGTGCTGCTGTCGTCAGCCCAGCTGCGCGCCATGGACAGCCACACGCTGGCGCGCCTGAACACGGACCAGATCGAGGCGATCGAGCCGCTCGACCTGCGCGCCCTGGGCACGGCGCAGCTGCAGGCGCTGACGACGGACCAGATGGCGGCCCTGCTGACCAGCCAGCTCCACGCCCTGGGCAGCGCCTCCATCAACGCCTTCACGGTGACCCAGTTGTCGGTGCTGTCGAACGCCCAGCTCAACTCGCTGGGCAACCTGGCCGACTACAACACGGCCCAGATCGCGGCCATGTCCACCGACCGCATCGTGGCCATCACGACGGACGACCTGGGCCTGCTGTCAACGCGCCAATTGGCGGCGCTGACGGCCGTGCAGGCGGCCGTGCTGACCAGCGACCAGTTGATCGCCCTCACCGGCCCCCAGCTGGGCGCGTTGTCGACGGCCGCCGTGCGCGCCCTCACCACCGACCAGATCCCCTACATCGAACCGGGCGACGTGGCCTACCTGAAAACGGCCCAAGTGGCCGCGCTGGGCAGCGACCAGTTGCAGGCGCTGACCACCGACCAGGTGGCCACGCTCACCACCGTCGAGCTCGCCGCCCTGAAAACGAGCCAGATCCCGGCCCTGACGACCCAGCAGATCGCGGCCCTGGCCGCGCTGCGCAGCCTGACGACGGCCCAGGTGGCCGCGCTCACCAGCGACCAGGTGGCCGCCATCGCGCCGGGCCAGCTGGCCACGCTCAAGACCGGCCAGATCGCCGCGCTGAGCAACGTGCAAGTACCGAGCCTGACGACGGACCAGATCGCGGCCCTGCTCACGGCCCAGTTCGCTTCGCTGTCGAGCAAGGCCATCGCCGCCCTCACGACCGCCCAGATCGCCGCGCTGGCGCCGGCCGACCTGGCCGCGCTCAGGACGGCCCAGGTGGGCGCGCTGACGACCGACCAGCTGGCCGTCATCAACACCGACCAGATCGGCGCGCTGAGCACGGCCGCCATCGCCGCCCTCAGCTACCTGCAAGCGGACAGCCTCAACACCGACCAGCTGGTGGCCCTGACGCCGGCCCAGGTGCGGGCCCTGTCCACGCGCGCCATCGCCAACCTGCTGCCGGCCCAGTTCAGCGCCATCGAACCGGGCGACCTGGCCGCCATGCGCACCGACCAGATCCGCGCCTTCAATTCCGACCAGCTGGCCGCCATCACCACTGACCAGCTGGCGGCCTTGACCACCTCCGAGGTGGCGGCCCTGACGCCGCTGCAGATCAGCTTCCTCGATGCCACCCAGTTCGCCCTGCTCGGCTCGCTGGCCGCGTATGGCACGGCCCAGTTCGCGGCCCTGCCCACGGACCGCCTGGCCGCGCTCGACGACACCCAGCTGGCCGCGCTGACCTCGGTGCAGCTGGCCGCCATGACCAGCCGCCAGGCGCCGGCCCTGACGACGCACGAGATCGTCGCGCTGACGGTGCCCCAGTGGCAAGCCATCAGCACGGCCACGCTGCGCGCGCTGACGACGGACCAGATCGCGGCCATGGAACTGGCCGACCTGGCCGGCCTGAAGACGGTGCAAGTGGCCGCCCTCACGACCGACCAGGTGGCCGTGCTGAGCACCGACCAGCTGGGCGCGTTCACCTCGGCCGAGATCGGCGCGCTGACGACGGCCCAGGTGCGGGCCCTGACCACCGACCAGTTGACCGGGCTGAGCAGCCTGGCCGGCTTCGGCAGCGCCCAGGTGGCCGCGCTCACCAGCGACCAGCTGGCCGCGATCGACGTGGCCCACCTGGTCACGCTCAAGACCAGCCAGATCGCGGCCCTGACCAGCCGCCAGATCCAGTACCTGACGACCGACCAGATCGCCGGCCTGACGACGGCCCAGGCGCGCAGCCTGAGCACGTCCGTGATCGCCAGCCTGAACACGGACCAGTTGCAGGCGCTGACCATCGCCGACCTGCGGGCCTTGACGACGCTGCAACTGAACGCCTTGCGCACGGCCGAGGTGGCCAGCCTGACCAGCGACCAGCTGGGCAACCTGACGAGCCAGGAAGTGGCCAGTCTGGCCACGCTCCAGCTGCGCGCGCTGACGACGGACCAGATCAACGCGCTGGCCAGCCTGGCACCGCTGACCACGCTGCAGATCGGCGCGCTCAGCTCCGACCAGCTGCCGGCCATCGACGCCACCCATTTCGCCACGCTCAAGACCAGCCAGATCGCGGCCCTGAGCAGCAAGCAGATCGTCGCGCTGACCAGCGACCAGCTGATGGCCCTGACCACGGCCCAGGTACGCGGCATCAACCTGGGGTCGCTGGTGGCGCTGACCAGCGACCAGTTGCCCTACTTGCCGGCGGCCGACCTGGCCGCGCTGACCACGCTGCAATTGCTGTCGCTCAAGACGGCCCAGATCGGCGCGCTGACGACGGACCAGATCACGGCCCTCTCCACCAAGTCCTTGTCCATGCTCAGCTCGGCCCAGATCCGCGGCTTGAACACCGACCAGTTCTCGGCGCTCGGTTCGCTGTCCGTGTTCACCACCACCCAGATCAGCGGCCTCACGTCGGACCAGGTCAACGCCATGGACAGCGCCCTGATCGACGGCATGAGCACGCAACAGCTGGCCAGCCTGGGGCCGGCGTCGCTGTCGGGCATGACCACCACCCAGCTCAACGGCCTGAACTCGGACCAGCTCGGCGCATTGACGACCCGCGCGCTGACGGTGCTCAATTCCGACCAGATCGACGCGCTCGACGCCAACGCCGTGCGCGCCCTCAAGACCTACCAGCTGGCCGCCCTCACGACGGACCAGATCGCCGCCATGACGACGGCCCAGATCAGCAACCTGAGCACGCAGCAAGTCCGCTCGCTCAAGCTGGCCCAGATCAAGGCCTTGACGACGAATCAGATGATGTCGCTTGGCAATGGCGAACTGGCCGCGTTCTCGTCGACCCAGGTGTGCGCGCTGACGACCGACCAGACGGCCGTGCTGACGGCCGACCAGCTGGCCGCGCTGCCGCTGGGCAGCCCGCTGATCCTCGACTTGAATGGCGACGGCGTGCACACCCTGTCGATCACGGCCGGCGTGCAGTTCGACCTGTACGGCACCGGCAGCAAGCTGGCCACCGGCTGGGTCGCCCCCACGGACGGCTTGCTGGTGCTGGACCGTAACGGCGACGGCAAGATCGACAGCGGCAGCGAGCTGTTCGGCACCGCCACCGTGCGCGCCGACGGCAGCCGCGCCAGCGACGGCTTCGCCGCCCTGTCCGGGCTCGACAGCAACCATGACGGCGTCGTCAACGCCAGCGACGCCCTGTTCGGTGAATTGCGGGTGTGGGTGGATGCCAACGCCGATGGCGTGAGCACCAGCGCCGAGCTCAAGACGCTGGCCCAGGTGGGCGTGACCAGCCTGGACGTGACGGCCCACAAGACCAGCGTCAACGACCAGGGCAACTGGACCGGGCTGACGGCCAGCTTCCAGCGCAGCGATGGCAGCAGCGGCCAGTTGGCCGATGTGTGGTTCCTCACGGACCGGCCGGCCATGCAGGCGCCGCTGAGCGCTCACGTGAGCGCGCTCACGCACGCGATCGCCAGCTTCGGCCAGCAAGCCGTGACGCCCGGCACGGGCCAGCTCGGCTTCACGGCCGGCGAGGCGCAGACTGCGCCCGCCGCGGCCACGGTGGCGGCCAGCGTGGCCGACCTGGCCCGCCAGTTGCAGCAGTTCGCTGCCGTCAACAGCGGCCAGCCGGCCGCGCCGGCCGAGCTGGGACGCGAGGACTGGCAGCGCAGGCTGGCCATCACCACCTTCCTGGCCAGCAAATAAGCGACGGGGTCTGCCCACATCGTATCGTGGGCGTCCGGCCCGCGGCGTAGGGGACTGACCCGCGCACAGCGGCCCGGATCGAGGCCGGCGGCGTAGCGGGGTCTGTCCCCGGTGCATCCCGGCCGCGGGCTGGGGGACAGACCCTGCGGTTCAGCCGCCCGGGCCAGGCGCGACGGTGCGGCGCCGGGGTCAGTCCCTTGCGGACGCATCACCGGCGCCGGGGTCAGTCCCTTGCGGGCGCATCACCGGCGCTGGAGTCACTCCCTTGCGGACGCAACACGGACGGCGGGGTGCCACAGCCGCGCCCGTGCACGAATGCCGCCCCCAGCAGAAAAAGCGGGGCCGTCGCCGGCCCCGCCTGGTGCTGCACGCCCGTCGCGCCGTCCGGCGCCGTCTCAGCTGATGTAGTTGAACAGGGACAGGCCCGACAGCGTCTTGAACGACTTCTGCGCCGCGTCCAGGTTGATCTGCTGCTGGGTGAACGAGGAAATGGCCTTGACCGTGTCCACATCCTGCAAGTCCGACAGCGTGCTGGCGTATTGCAGGTTCAGGTCGTCGCCGGCGCTGTCGAGGTAATCGAGCTCCTTCAGGCGCGAACCGACGGACGCCCGTACCGACAACACGTTGTCGAGCGCGTTATCGATATTGTTGTTGGCTTGGGTGAGCTTGTTGGTCAGGCTGGCCTGGCCGGCCGCGCCGTCGCCGGGCGCGCGCAACGCGCCGATCAGGTCGGTCAGCGTGGTGAAGATGGATTCCTTGGTGGACGGCTGGACCGTGAACTTGTCCTGGTCGGCCGGCGCGCCCTTGATGTCGAACTGCATGCCGTCGAACGTGATGTTCTGCCCGCTGACATAGGGTATCGGCGTGGCCGGCACGGGGGCCGGCGGCACCGGCTGGTTCAGGGTCACGTCGGTGACGGTGTAGGTGGTCACGCTCGGCGTGCCCGGCGTGGCCGGGGTGACGGCGAAATCGATCTGGTACTGGTGGCCCGTGAGCTGGGTCGGATCCTTGACGGAACCGGGCGAAATGATGCCGCTGCCGCCACGCCCGTAGTTGCCCGGATCGGCGCCCGTGACGAAGGTGCCATTGCCGTTCACATTGTTTTCGAACACGGCCGAACCGGAATCGCTGACGGCCAGTTTGCGGGTCGAACCGACCTGCAGCTCACGCTGGCCCTGGTCGCCCTGGTAGGCCGCGCCCGTGGCCGTCTGGGTGAACGGCAAGGTGGTCGACTTGTAGCCGGAGAACAGGTAGCCGCCGGCGCCATCGGCCGTGTTGGCGATGCCCAGCAGGTCGGTGAGCCGGCCTTCCAGCTCCACGGCCAGCGATTCGCGGTCCTTCTGCGTCATCGAGCCATTGCCGGCGTTCACCGTCAGCGTCTTGACGTCCTGCAGCAGGCTGGTGGTGCTGGCCAGCGCCACTTCCTCCTGCGACAGCCCGCTCTTGGCGTTCTGGCGGTTGGTCACCAGCTGGGTGTTGATGCCCTGCGACTGCGTCACCTCGAGCGCGCGCGCGGTGGCGATCGGATCGTCGGCCGCCGTCAGGTTCTTGCGGCCGGTGGACAATTGCTGCTGGGTGCGCGCCAGCGCCGTCTGCAGGGTGCCGATCTGGTTGACGCCGATGTCGTAGATCGTCTTGGAACTGATGCGCATGTTCATGATGCTATCCCGTCAAAAATTGCTTAGCGTATGTTCATCAGCACGTCGAACAACTGCCCGGCCACCTGCATCACCTTGCCGCACGCCTGGTAAGCCTGCTGGTAACGCAGCAGGTTGGCCGCTTCCTCGTCCAGGTTGACGCCCGACACGCTTTGCTGGGCGTTGGTGGCCTGCTGCACGGCCGCGTCGCTGGCCTGGCCGCTGATCTGCGCTTCGCGCGTCTTGTTGCCCACGAAGTTGACCATTTGCGCGTACGAGGACTGGAACGTGGCGTTGCCGCCATCGAGCACGTTCTTGGTCTGCAAGCCGGCCAGCAACTGGCCGTTGCGGTTGTCGCCCACGCCGGCCGTGTTGGGGCCGACCGTGAAGCTGTCATTGTCAGCCGGCGCGCCGCTGATGGAGAAACTGACGCCGCCGAAACTGATGCTGGCGCCATCCGTGTACGGGATGGACGGCGTGCCGGCCGGGTACACGGTGGGCACGCCGTTGACGGTCACCGTCACGTCCTGCGTGGGCGGGAAGCCGGACAGGGCATTGGCCGCCTTGTTGTAGCTCAGCGTCAGCGGCGCCGTCAGCGCGTTGCCCGGCGTAAGGTAGTTGACATCCACACTGCCGGCGCTGATCTTGGCCGTGCCGGCATTGGTGGTGGGCGCGGCCGTGGCGATGGGCGCGGCCAGCGCCACCTTGGTGCGGTCCGTCAGCACCACCTTGACGCTGGCGGCCGCGTTGACCGTGGGCCGCACCAGGAAGTCGTCGCCCGGCTGGGGCGCGCCCGTGATGGTGTAATCGACGCCGTCGATGGTTTGCGGCCCCGTCTGCGGGAACGGATTGATCTGGGTCTTGCTGCCGTCGGACTGGCGGGTCACGTACAAATTGGTGCCGTCGTAATCGACACTGTAATCGCTGGCCGTGAGCGCGCTGGCGTCCGACACGACGGCCGTCACGCTGGCCGTGCTGAGCGGCGAATTGCGGGTGCTGGCCGCCACCGAGGCCTGGATCGGCGCGAAGAAGTCGCCGCCCATGGCGCCGTTCTGGTCCTGGCCCAGGTGGTGCTGCTGGTTGAACGCGGTGACCAGGCCGGCCGCTACCTGGCCCAGCTCGTTTTGCGCCTTGTCCAGCGCGCCACTGCGAAAGTCCAGCAGGCCGCCCAGCTGGCCGCCGGCGAACACGCTCTCGGGCAAGGCGCTGACCACGCTGCCGGTCTGGTAGCCCACCGTCACGCGGGTGACGTCGGTGGGCGAGGTGGTGGTGGCCAGGTTGTAATTATGATTGCCCACCACCAGCGGCTGGCCAGTACCGATCGACACGGTCAACATGTGATTGTCGCCAGGAATGACGGTGGTCTTGACCAGCTTGTTCAATTCCGTCAACAACTGATCGCGGTGGTCGAGCAAGTCGTTGGGGGCCTTGGACGGATCGCTGCTGAGGCCGGAAATGCTGTCGTTCAGCTGCGCGATCTGGCTGGCGTAGGAGTTGATCTGGGTGACGGTGGACGTGATCTGGCTGTTCACGCCATCGCCGATCTCCGACAGCCGCGCGCTCAAGCCCTGGAAGCGGCCCGCCAGCGAATCGGCGGAGGACAGCATGGCCTGGCGCGACGCGGCCGAGGCCGGATTGGAGGCGGCGTCGTGCACACCGTTGAAGAAATCCTGCATGGCCGGCGACAGGCCGGCCGTGGGATCGGCCAGCAGGTTGTCGATCTGGCTGACTTGCGCATAGTAGGTGTCCAGCGAAGCCTTATTGGTTTCCGCCCCGCGCAGCTGGTTGTTCAGGAAGTCGTCGTAATAGCGCTTGACCTGGACCACCTCGGTGCCGGTGCCGACGAAGCCGAAGCCCATGTCCTGGGTGCCCGTGTCGGACTGGATCGCCACCTGGCGGCTGTAGCCGGCCACGCTGGCGTTGGTAATATTGTTGCCAGTGGTCGACAAACCGACCTGGGCCGCCAATAAACCGCTTTTTCCGATGCTCAGTAGGGACATGATGTGTTCTAACGCTCTGTGTGGTTAATTTACGGCGGTGCGGCGCAAAACTTGAACCGGGCCGCCGCCATGCCGTCAGCCGACCAGCGAATGCTTGATGATGTTGGTCAGCTTGCGGGCGTAATGGGGGTCGGTGGCGTAGCCGGCCCGCTGCAAGCCCTGGGCGAAGCTGCTGGCGTCGCCGGCGCTGGCCAGCACTTTCTCGTAGCGGGGATTACTGGCCAACAATTTGGCGTAATCCTTGAAGCTGTCGGCATAGCTGTCGTAGGCGCGGAAGCGCTCGACGCGGGTCTGGGCCTTGCCATTGACATATTCCGTGGTGACGGCCTCGGCCACCTTGCCCTTCCAGTCGGGGCCGGCCTTGATGCCGAACAGGTTGTGGCTGTTGCTGCCGTCGCGGCCCTTGATCTCGCGCTTGCCCCAGCCGCTCTCGAGCGCCGCCTGGCCCAGCATGAACTTGGCCGGGATGCCGGTGGCGCGGCTCGCTTCCTCGGCGTGCGCGCCCAGCCTGGCCTGGAAGCTGCGCACGTGGGACGGGGCGCCGCCCTTGGCCACGTCCGCCGTGCCATCGGTGCCGCTGGCACTGGCCGGCGCGCCGGCCCCGCCGGCGGCCGCGATGGCCCGCTGCAGCAGGGCCGGGTCGAAACGGCTGGTGGGCGCGGGCGCGGCCGTGGTGGAGCCGTCCGTGGCCGCGCCGTCGCCGCCGATGGCCAGCGCCTGGGTGTTGCTGGCTTGCTGCGACAGTTGACGGATCAGCACGTCGGCCAGGCCGATGCCTTTCTTGGCGATGCTCTGGCTGGTCTGCTGGTCCAGCATGGTGGTAAACATCTTGCTCTGCTGGCTGTCGAGCATGCCATCCTGGGGCGTGGCGTCGCGCATGCTCTTCATCATCATGTTGACGAACATGGCCTCGAACTGGGTGGCCGCGCTTTTCAGCGCCTCCGGCGAGCCGGCCTTGGCCGACTGGCGCAGCGCGCCCATGCCCTGCACGTCGAGCGCCAGCTTGCCGGTCAGGTCGTTCTGGGTGTTCATGGGCATGTCCTTAAATGATTTCCAGCTCGGCCCGCAGGGCGCCGGCCGCCTTCATCGCCTGCAGGATGGCCAGCAAGTCTTGCGGCGTGGCGCCGATCGCGTTGAGCGCCTTGACCACATCGGCCAGCGAGGCGCCGCCCTTGACCAGCATCACCTTGCCGCTGTCCTTCTTGATATCGACCTGGGTGTTCTGGGTCACGGTGGTGCGCCCGCCCGACAAGGCATTGGGCTGGCTCACCTGGGGCTCGGCCGTGACGGCGATCGACAGGTTGCCGTGCGAAATGGCGCAGGTGTCGAGCGTGACGGCCCGGTTCATCACCACCGAGCCCGTGCGGGCGTTCATGATCACCTTGGCCGGCTGCTCGGCCGGGTTCACCTGCATCTCCTGCAAGGTGCCGATGAAGCTCACGCGCTGGTCGCTGCTGCTGGGCGCCTGCACCCGGATCACGCGACCGTCGAGCGCGTAGGCGATGCCGGGGCCGTATTTATCGTTGATGGCCTCGACGATGCGGCTGGCCGTCGAGAAATCCGTGTTGTTGAGCTCGAGCTTGATCATGTTGTTCTCGCCCAGCGCCGAGGCCACGGCCCGCTCCACGGTGGCGCCACCGGAAATCTTGCCCACGCTCAGGTGGTTGACCTGCAGCGAATTGCCGCCGGCAGCCACGCCCACGCCGCCCACCAGCACATTGCCCTGGGCCATGCCGTAGACCTGGCCATCGGCGCCCTTGAGCGGCGTCATCAGCAAGGTGCCGCCGCGCAAGCTCTTGGCGTTGCCCATGGACGAGACCGTGATGTCCAGCGTCTGGCCCGGCTGGGCGAACGGCGGCAGCGAAGCCGTGACCATGACGGCCGCCACGTTCTTCAGTTGCAGGCTGGAGGCAGCCGGCAAGTTCACGCCCAGCTGCTGCAGCATGGAGACCACGCTTTGCACCGTGAACGGGGTTTGCGTGGTCTGGTCGCCGCTGCCGTCCAGGCCCACGACGAGGCCATAGCCGATCAGCTGGTTCTGGCGCACGCCGGCGATGCTGACCAGGTCCTTCAGGCGTTCGGCGCTGGCCAGCGGCGCGGCCAGCACGGCGGCGCACAAGCCCAGCACGGTGGCGGCGCGGCGAATAAGGGAGAAAGTGTTCATGATCAGAATGGCAGCAAGCTCTGGAAGAAGCGCGACGCCATCGACGTCATTTCAGCGCGGTCGATCTGGCTGTTGGTGCGGTACTCGACGCGCGCGTCGGCCACGGCCGTGGAGGCCACCGTGTTGCCGGTGGCGATGTTGTCGGGATTGACCATGCCGGAGAAGCGGATGAATTCCGTGCCCTTGTTCATGGCGATCTGCTTTTCGCCGGCCACGATCAGGTTGCCGTTGGCCAGCACTTCGACCACCGTCACGCCCATCGTGCCCGTGAAGGTATTGCTGGCCGACTGGTTGTCGCCGTCCGCATACTTGCTCGCGCTGTTGGCGGCCGCCGTGGCGCCGAAGGTGCCTTGCAGCGGGTGGGGAATGCTGGCGCTGACGCTGCCGGACTTGTTGCCCGAGCTGGCGCCGGCCTTGACGGCGGAGGTTTTTTCCGTGATGACCAGGGTCAGCACATCGCCCACGTGGCGCGCGCGGCGGTCCTCGAAGATGGGACGGAACGCGGCCGGCTGGTAGATGGCGCCGTTGTTGGCCACCGTTTGTTCGGCGGCCAGCGGACGCGAAGTCAGCGGCGTCTGCACGATGGTGGTGGGGATGGCGGTGCAGCCGGCCAGCGCGGCCGCGCTCAACATCACAGCCAGGGGAGCGTAGGTTTTCATGGCGCGTCCTTACATCTGCGTCAGTTTTTGCAGCATCTGGTCGGAAGTGGTGATGGCCTTGCTGTTGATCTCGTAGGCCCGCTGGGTCTGGATCATATTGACCATCTCCTCCACCACGCTCACGTTCGACGTTTCCACGTAGCCTTGCATGATGGAGCCGGTGCCGTTGGTGCCGGGCGTATTGGTCTGCGCGTTGCCCGAGGCGCCCGTCTCCACGTACAGGTTCTCGCCCTTCGATTCGAGCCCGGTGGGATTGATGAAGGTCGACAGCTGGATCGAGCCGATCTGCGACGGCGCCGTCTGGCCCGGCAGCGTGACGGACACGGTGCCGTCGCGGCCCACGGTGATGCTGGTGGCGTTGACGGGGATGGTGATGGCCGGCTGCAGCACATAGCCGCTGGAGGTGACCATCTGGCCATTGTTGTCGCGCTGGAAGGAACCGTCGCGGGTGTAGGCCGTGGTGCCGTCGGGCAGCAGCACGTTGAAGAAGCCGTTGCCGTTGACCATCAGGTCCTTGTCGTTGCCCGTCGATTGCGGATTGCCCTGGGTGAAGATGCGCTCCACGGCCACGGGCCGCACGCCGGTACCGATCTGCATGCCCGACGGCAAATTGGTCTGCTGGGACGACTGGGCGCCCGGCTGGCGCACATTCTGGTACAGCAAGTCCTCGAACACGGCGCGCGATTTCTTGAAACCGTTGGTGCTGACGTTGGCCAGATTATTGGACGTCACGTCCATCTGCGTCTGCTGCGCCTCCATGCCAGTCTTGGCAATCCAAAGTGAACGTATCATGTGCTTCTCCCAGTCGCTTGGCGCGCAGCGGCCGGTACGACCACTGCTTATCCCATGCCACCATTATGGAGGAGCAACACTCAACTCAAAGCGAGGATCTGGGTGGCTTTTGCGGCGTTATTCTCGGCGTTCTTCAGCAAGCTCATTTGCATCTCGAACTGGCGCGCCAGGCTGATCATGTTGACCATGGAATCGACGGCGTTGACATTGCTGCCTTCGAGCGCGCCATCGACCAGGCGCACGGACGGGTCGTTGTCGGCCGCCACGCCGCTGTTCAGGCGGAACAGGCCGTCGTCGCCGCGCACCAGGGCCTTGGGGTCGGGATTGACCAGCTTGATGCGACCCAGCACATTGGCCGGCCCCGGCTTGAATTCGGTCGAGATGGTGCTCACCGTGCCATCGCTGGCGATGGACACGGTGGTGTCGGGCGGCACGGCGATCGGGCCGCCGTCGCCCTGCAAGGTCTGGCCGCTGGACGTTTGCAGCAAGCCATTCTCGCTCACCTTCAGGCTGCCGTTGCGGGTGTAGGCTTCCGAACCGTCGGCCGATTGCACGGCGATCCAGCCCTCGCCGCGCAGCGCCACGTCGAGCGCGCGGCCGGTGGTCTGGATCGGGCCGGCGCGCATGTCGGCGCCGGCCGTCGTGTCGACCACGAAGGTGCGGGTGGGCAAGCCTTCCGACATCACGGGCACGGCCCGGAACGCGTCGAGCTGGGCCCGGAAGCCGGTGGTGGTGGCGTTGGCCAGGTTGTTCGACACGGTGGCCTGCTGGTCCAGCACGTGGCGCGCGCCAGTCATGGCGGTATAGACGAGACGGTCCATGGTGTTCGGTCACTCCGGTTAGGGGATGGGCGCGGCCGGCTGGCCGCGCCCTAGGCGTCAAGCCAGGCTTAGCGCAGGTTGACCAGGGTTTGCAGCACCGAGTCCTCGGTCTTGATGGTCTGGGCGTTGGCCTGGTAGACGCGCTGGGCCGTGATCATGTTGACCAGCTCGGCCGTCAGGTCCACGTTCGAGGTTTCCACCGAACTGGCGCGCAACTGGCCCAGGCTGCCCGTGCCCGGCACGCCGATCTGCGGCACGCCCGAGTTCGAGCTTTCGGCCCAGGCGTTGTTGCCCAGCGGCGTGAGGCCGTTGACGTTGGAGAAATTGGCCAGCACCACCTGCGCCAGCGGGCGCGACTTGCCGTTGCTGTACTGGCCCAGGATCACGCCGTCGGCGCCGGCCGCGAAGCGCTCCAGGTGGCCCGACGAATAACCATCCTGGGTCGAAGCCTTCTCGCTGGTGCTGCTGCCGTACTGCGTGGTGCCGACCCAGTTGGCCTTGATGGTCAGCGGCTGCAGCGAGCCCGTGTCCGGGAAGATGGGCAGGCTGATCGTCAGCGGCAGCGTTTGCGGGGTGGGCAGGTTGGCCATGGCGGCCGCGCTCAGCGCGCCGTTGTTGTTGAACACCAGGCTGCCCACCTTGACGGCCGGCACGCTGACGGCGGCCGCCAGCGCGGCGTCGATCTGGTCCAGGTTGGTGCCGGTCTTGGTGCCGGCGCCGTTGACGGGGTCGAAGGCGGCCGTCAGCGCGTCGATCTGGGCCTGGCTGGCGCCGGCGGCCGTGGCCGCCGCCACCATCACGGGACCGGCCGCCTGGGCGTAGGCCAGCGCGTCGGCGTCGATGGTGGCCTGCACGGGCGGCAAGGCGTTCACGTCGGTCTGGTATTGCAGGCGCGCCGCCTGCACGCCGGGGTCGGCCAGGATGGAGGTGGCCACGGCCTTGGCCGTAATCTCGGTGCCATCCACGCCCGCGTACACGTCCCAGTTGTTGGCGCCCGTCTTCACGTAGTAGGTCGACATGGTGTGGGCGTTGCCCAGGCTGTCGTACACGTCCAGCACGGTCTGCTTGTTGTAGGTGAGCGGATCGTTGGCGTCGAACGGTACCTTGGTGGGCGCCAGCGTGTTGGAATTGAGGTTGAGCGAGAAGTTGGCCTGGGTGGTGGCCACCGGCGTCAGGTCGGACGAATCGATGGTGATGGGCACGGGCGCGCCCTGCAGGATCACGCCCTGGGAATTGGTCAGGTAGCCCGTCACCTGGGCGCCCTGGGCATTGATCAGGGTGCCGTTCTTGTCCATCTGGAACTGGCCATTACGCGAATACTGGATCGCGCCATCGGTCGTGGTGGTACGGAAGAAGCCGCCACCATTGATGGAGATGTCGAGCGGGTTGTTGCTCGTCTCGATATTGCCTTGGGTGAACTGCTGGGCGATCTGGGACACGGACACACCGATACCGGCGTTGTTGCCGCTCACGCCGTTGAGCGAGTTGGCGTACAAGTCGGCGAACTGGGCCTGGGAACCTTTGAAGCCTACCGTACTGGCGTTGGCGATGTTGTTGCCGATCACGTCGAGCGATTTAGACGCGCCATTCAGGCCGCTGAGTCCTTGTTGGAACATGGTATTCCCCTATCTGATGAGGTGGCTTACAAAACCGGTTGAACGTTGAGGTTGTTTCAAAATGACCGTGGCGAGGCGTGGCGGCGAAGACAGTGCGCTGGCACGGCGAGGCGCCACAACGACGCCACGGGCTTGTTGAAACGACCTCCTTACAGTACTTGTTTGATGTCGGCCATGGTCAGCTGGCCGATCGCGGGCACGTTGAGCTTGACCCCGGCGCTGCCGGTGGACACGCTGGCCACCGTGCCGAAGGTGAGCGCGGTGGCATCCTTGAGCGGCTGGCCGCCCGTGGTGGCCGTGACGGAAAAGGTATAGTTGCCGTCCGGCGCGACCGTGGTGCCATCGTCGAGCTTGCCGTCCCACACCAGCGGCAAGGTACCCACGTCCACGCCTTTCATGGCGATGCTGTGCACCACGGCGCCGCGGCTGTTCTTGACGTCGATCTGCACCGTGTCGGCGGCCGTGGCCAGGTCCACGCCGAACACGGCCTTGCCGCCGGCCAGGGTAATCTGGCTGCCCGGCGCCAGCACGCCATGGTTGATCAGGCTGGTGGCCTGCATCGCCTCGCTGGACTGGTAGCTGGACTTGAGCGACTCGAGCGTCGTGTTGAGCTTGTTGACGCCCGTCACCGTCGACAACTGGGCCAGCTGGCTGGTCACTTGCGCGTTATCGAGCGGGTTCAGGGGATCCTGGTTTTTCAGCTGGGTCACCAGCAGGGTCATGAATTTGTCGGTGTCGGCCTGGGTGCTGTCAGTGGCCGTCGCCTTCTTGGGATTGACGGCGTTGAGCAAGGCGGACGACGGCGCGGCGCTGCTTTGTACGGTGGATGCGGTGGACATGGGAGCCTCGGTTCAAAATTGGCTTACTGGCCGATGGTCAGGGTTTTAAGCAACAGGGTCTTGGCCGCGTTCATGGTTTCCACGTTGGTCTGGTAGGAACGCGAGGCCGACAGCATGTTGACCATTTCATCGACCACGTTGACGTTGGGCATGGTCACATAGCCCTTCTCGTCGGCCAGCGGATTCTTGGGGTCGTACTTGAGTTTCATGGGCGAGGGATCCTCCACCACCTGGCGCACCCGCACGCCAGTGGAGGCGCCGCCATCGGTGGCCGGGGTGGCTTCGAACACCACCTGCTTGGCGCGGTAGGCCTCGCCGCTGGCGCTGGTGGCGCTGTCGGCGTTGGCCAGGTTGCTGGCCACCACGTTCAGGCGCTGGGCCTGGGCGCTCATGGCCGAACCGGAAACATTAAAAATACTGAACAGCGACGACATGATTAGTTACCTCCCTGAATGGCCGCCATCATTTCCTTGATCTGGGCGTTGATCATCGTGATGCCGGCCTCGTAGCGCAGGCCGTTGTCGGCGAACTGGTTGCGCTCCACATCCATGTCGACCGTGTTGCCGTCCACGGCGCCCTGCACCACGCCGCGGTACAGCAAGGGCGTGCCATCGGGCAAGGCCGAGCCATCCTTGGCCGGGGCCGGATAGTGGCGCGCGGCCGTGGTCCGCAACGGCGCCGGGGCGCTGGCGGCCAGGGCGTTTTGCAGCGCGCTGGAAAAGTCGATGTCGCGGGCCTTGTAGTTAGGGGTGTCGCCATTGGCGATGTTGGACGCGAGCACCGTCTGGCGCTGCGAGCGCAGGCTCAGCGCGGCTTCGTGAAAGCGCAGGTAATCGTCGAGTTTCCCTAACATGACAAGCTCCAAGGTGTGCGTCCGGCGCGACTGGCATGGACGAACGGGTGATGACAGGAGCCATCATACGACCGCTTGCCCGGCGGCAATCGCACGATCAGGCTGTGCTTTTCCGCCCTATTCCGGGCTTGCCCGCTGGCGGGCCGGACTATCATGGCACCATTCCAGGAAAGCCCACGCCATGAAACGACCGTTGATTACCTCCTTGTTGCTGACCTTACTCGCCGCGGGCGCCTGTGCCGCCGAGGCGAACGGGGGGCACCAGGACGCGGCCGCCATCCGCCAGAGCGTGGAACAGTTCCTGCAGACGCAAACGGCCGGCCTGCCAGGCCAGGCCAGGGTGACCGTGGGCGCGATCGACGCCCGCATGGCCCTGCCCGCCTGCCCCGCGCCGCAAGCGTTCCTGATGCCAGGCAGCCGGGCCTGGGGCAAGACCACGGTGGGCGTGCGCTGCGCGGCGCCGCAATGGACCATCTACGTACAGGCCAATGTGAGCGTGGTGGCCGACTACATCGCCAGCGCCGTGCCACTGGCCCAGGGCCAGACCATCGAAGCCGGCCAGCTGGTGGCCGTGCAGGGCGACCTGACAACCTTGCCGCCGGGCATAGCGACCGACATGGCCCAGGTGGTGGGCCGCTACGCCAACGTGTCGCTGCCATCGGGCACGCCGCTGCGGCTGGACACACTCAAGAGCCGGCCCGTGGTGCAGCAGGGCCAGCTGGTGCGGCTGGTATCGAGCGGCAATGGGTTTTCCGTCTCGGCCGAGGCGCGCGCCGTGAGCACGGCCGGCGATGGCCAGGTGGTGCAAGTGAGAACTGCCGGTGGGCAACAAATTAGCGGGATCGCCAGGGCGGGCGGTCTGGTGGAAGTCGCGTTCTGAAGAAATATGGGTTCTATGCGGCAAGACGCGCTAAAGTTTATTCAAGCGACGCCGTTATAGACTCATATCCCGGAGTCCTGGGCTCCGATCAGACGAGGATGATGCTGTGAAAATCAACGATACACTCAAGAGCACCCCCGGCCTGCCGACGTCGCCAGCGGGCGCGTCCAACGCCCGCGGTGCCGACAAGGCGGCCGCGACGCCGGCCGCGACGGACAATGTACGCCTGTCGCCGCAAGGCCAGGCATTGGCGGCCAGTGCGGCCGGCGGCGGCAGCGCCGTGTTCGACACCAAAAAGGTCGAACGCATCAAGCTGGCCATCGCCGACGGCCAGTTCCAGGTCAATTCGGAAAAAGTGGCGGACGGCCTGCTGGACACGGTCAAGGATCTGCTGCATTCAAGGAAACGTTAGGACTCACCATGCAAACCGTCGACCCGATGCCACTGCTGCGCGAAGAACAGCGCCTCATGACTTCCCTGCTGGACGTGCTCAAGCAGGAACAGCAGCATCTGGTGGCCGCCCATATCGACGGCTTGACGGCTTTGACGCCGGAAAAATCGGCCCTGGTCGCCCGCATGGCCAGCCTGGCCAACCAGCGCCACGGCGCGCTGGGCGCGGCCGGCTACGCGCCGCAGGAAGCGGGCATGACGCAATGGATCGCCGCCCGCGGCGACAGCGCCGACCACGCCCTGTGGCAAACCCTGCTGGAACAGACGCGCGAAGCGAAGGAACTGAACCGCATCAACGGCATGCTGATCAACAAGCACATGAGCCACACCCAGGGCGCGCTGCAAGCGCTGCGCCCGCGCGCGGCCGCCAGCAGCAGCTTCTACGGTCCCAGCGGCCACGCCACCACCTCCACCACCAGCCGCGGCTTCTTCGCCGGCTAAGCCAAAAAGAAAAAAGGGGACGGACCCCAATTTTCGCCATGCGAAATTGGGGTCCGTCCTCTTTTTGCGTTCCCGTTTTTTCCGCGTTTATTGCGGCTTGATGGCCGGCGTCGGCAATTCCGTCACCGTATCGGGCAAGCCGGACAGGATGGTCACGGCCACCCGGCGGTTGCGGGCCCGGCCCTCGGACGAGGCGTTGGACGCCACCGGATGATTGGCCGCGTGGCCGACGGCCGTCAGCCGCGTCGGCGCCACGCCGGCGTCGATGAACAGCCGCACCACGCTGGCCGCGCGCACGGATGACAGTTCCCAGTTCGAGGGATATAGGGTATTGCGGATGGGCTGGTTGTCCGTATGCCCTTCCACCTGCACGTCGTGGCCGTCATCCTTGAGCAGCACGGCCACGGCGCGCAGCGCTTCCGTCGATTCGGCCGTCAGGCGCGCGTCGCCCGGATCGAACAGCACGCTGGCGTTGATCTCCACGCTGACCCCGCGGCTGTTCTGCGTCACCCGCACCTTGCCTTCCTTGACCAGCGGCGCCAGCGTGGACAGCAGATCCTGGGCCAGCTTGGTCATGTGCTCCTTTTCCTTGCGCAGCAATTCGGTGCGCCGGCGCAGGCCGGGATTGGGGATGGGCAGGTTCTGCACCTGGGTGGTGATGGGCTTGGCCGCGCCGGCGCCGCCAAAAGCGTCGCCCAGCGCGTCCGAGAATACCTTGTACTTGCCGATATTGACCGAGGAGGCGGCATACATGACGACGAAGAACGCGAACAGCAGCGTGATGAAATCGGAATACGAGATCAGCCAGCGCTCCGGGTTCTCCACCTCCTCGTCGAACTTCCTGCGCGCGCGCCGGTACTGCATGTCAGTGTTCCCGCAGCAGCGTGGCCACGCGCTCGTCGATCACGCGCGTATGGTCGCCGGTGGCGATGTCGTGGAACACGGCCGCCGCGATCTCCTGCTGGTGCACGGCCTGGGTGACGATGGCCTTGAGCTTGTTGGCCACCGGGTACAGGAACAGGTTGGCCAGCCCCACGCCGTAGATGGTGGAGACGAAGGCGACGGCGATGCCCGAACCGAGCTTGCTGGGGTCGGTCAGGTTTTCCATCACGTGGATCAGGCCCAGCACGGCGCCCAGGATGCCGATGGTGGGCGCATAGCCGGCCGCCGATTCCCAGATCCGCACGGCTTGCCGCTGCTCCGTCTCGTAGGCCGTGATTTCCGTGTCCAGGATGTGGCGCAGCTTGTCGGGCGCGATGCCGTCCACGATCAGGCGCAAGCCCTTGGCGTTGAATTTGTCCTTGGAGGCGAGCATGTAGCGCTCCAGCGCCAGCAAGCCATCGCGCCGCGCCGCCAGGTTCCAGGCGTTGATCTCGCGCGCCAGGGCGGCGCGGTTGTCCGGCGGCGGCGAGAACACCAGGCGCAGCATGCGCAGCCCGCGCCAGAACGTGGGCGGCCGGGTCTGCAGCAGCACGGCGCCGAAGGTGCCGACGATGACGATGGCGAACGCGGCCGGCTGGACCAAAGACCCCAGCTTGCCCCCTTCCAGCCCCTGGCCGACGAGGATGCCGGCCAGCGCCAGCAACACCCCGGCTACGCTGGCCCAGTCCAAGACCGCTCCCGTAAGGTGGCGCGCAGCCGCGCGACGGCTTGCGTGTGCAACTGCGACACGCGCGATTCCGATACGCCCATGACGGCGCCGATTTCCTTCAAGTTCAATTCCTCTTCGTAGTACAGGCCCATCAGGATCTTCTCGCGCGGCGGCAAGGCGTCGATGGCGTCGATCACGGCCTGGCGGAAGTCGCCGTCGAGCAGCGAACGCAGCGGATCGCTGTCCTCGTCCGAGCAATAGCGGTCGAGGAAGCTGTCGTTGCCATCGTCGTCGTGGAAATCCTCGTAGTAGACCAGCTGGTGGCCGCCACCGTCGGACAGCATTTCCTGGTAGTCGGCCAGCGACATCTTGAGCATCTTGGCCACTTCCGATTCCGTGGGCGGGTGGCCCAGGCGCTGCTGCAACGTGCTCATGGCCGTTTCAATCTTGCGCATGTTCTGGCGCATGGAACGGGGCAGCCAGTCGCTGTTGCGCAACTCGTCGAGCATGGCGCCACGGATGCGCAGCACGGCATAGGTTTCGAACTGGGCGCCATGGGTTTCCTCATAACGGGTGATGGCGTCGAGCAAGCCTATCATGCCGGCCTGGACCAGGTCGTCCACCTCCACGCTGGGCGGCAGCTTGGCCTTCATCTGATGGGCCAGGCGCTTGACCAACGGCATGTGCTCCGTCAGCAAGCTGTCTTTGCTCGGTTTCCCTTTGACCGTGTACATAAATTCTTGTTATTCGTTAGGCGCTGATATGGTTATGGCTCCCCGCGCGGATGGAAGGCGAGCCGGCCAGCGCAAACCGCCGCGCCAGTTGACGAAACGCGACCGAGGCGCCGGCCAGCGGGAAGGCGTCGACCACGGCCCGCCCCAGGCGCGCAGCCCGCTGCAGGTATTCGTCGGCCGGCACCGAGCCCATGGAAACCAGGTTGACCGCCAGGTAACGGCTCGCCGCTTGCGCCATGTTATCGTATACCACCTTTGCTTCCGTTTCGGAAGCCCCGGTGACGAGAATTCCGAACGGACGCCGGCCCAGTTCATGGTTCAGGCGCTTGATCATGGCGTAGGCGGCCGTGATCGAGCGGGCGTTGTTGGACACTTGCACCACGATCTCGGCGCTGGCCATGACGGGCACGGGGAAGGCGCCACCGTCGCATTCGCCATCGACGATCACCATGTCTTTTTGCCTGACCAGCACGTCGAAGGCCTTGGCCAGCCGGCGTGCCTCGTCCGGGCCGCGGCGCGCTTCGCCGCGCGTCATCGAGGCCACCGTGAAGCCTTGCGGCGCCTCGTACAGCACCTGGTTCAGGGCGCACTCCTGGCGCGCCACATCGAGCAGGCTGGCGCCGCCGTCCAGTCCCAGGCGCGAGGCCACGCCATGGGCACTGGCGCAGGCATCCATCAGCAGCACGTCGTTGCCGGCCCGGGCCAGCGAGGCGCCCAGGTTGACCAGCATGGCGGCCTTGTCGTCCTGCGGCGTGGCCGACAGGAAGGTGACGATGCGTGGCGTGGGGCCGGCCAGCATCCGGCGCAGGCCTTCGGCCTGGTCGAAATCGAAGTTAGCCAAGGTGCACCTCGCGCAGCGAGCCGTCGGCGCCGGCGTTGGACATCAGCAGCGGCAATTCCGCGTCCAGGTACTGGCCGGGGATGGCGTCGCGTTTGAGCTTGAAGGCGCGGTCGATCAGCCAGGCCGGGTCGGCCAGGTGCAGGTCTTCCGGCACGCGCTGGCCGTTGGAGACGTAGAACAGGTTCAGTTTCTGGCGGATCACCACGTCGAGCACGTTGCCGATGGCGGCCGCCTCGTCGAGCTTGGTCATGATGCAGCCGGCCAGGCCGCTGCCCTGGTAGGCGCGCACCACTTCATTCAAGGTTTCCTGGGTGGCCGTGGCGTTCAGGCACAGCACGCGCTTGACGTCAGCGCCCGCGCCTTGCAGCATGGCCACCTGCTCCGTCACCATCTGGTCGCGCTGGCTCACGCCCACCGTGTCGATCAGCACCGTATGCTTGTTCTTCAATTCCTTCAGGGCGATGCGCAGGTCGGCTTCGTCCTTCACCGAGTGCACCATCACGCCGAGGATCTTGCCGTAGATGCGCAGTTGCTCGTGGGCGCCGATACGGTAGGCGTCCGTCGTGATCAGGGCCAGCTTGTCGGCGCCATGGCGCATCACGCAACGCGCGGCCAGCTTGGCCGTGCTGGTGGTCTTGCCCACGCCGGTGGGGCCCACCAGCGCGAACACGCCGCCCTGGGCGATCAGCGCGTCCTCGTTGGCCATGGTGCTCAGGTTACGGGTCAACACGGTCTTAATCCAGCGCATGCTGTCGGCCGCGTCGCGGCTGGCCGGCAGCTTTTCGATCAGGTAACGCGCCAGGCTGGCCGAGAAGCCGGCCGCCAGCATCTCGCGCAGCACGGCCGCCTTGTGCGGTTCGCGCTGCTGGGTCGAGCCCCAGGCGATCTCGGCCAACTGGGTTTCCATCATGCCGCGCATGGCGCGGATCTCGTTCATCATGCCACTCATTTCGGCGGCCGCGTTCTGCTTGGCGCTGGCGACGGCGGCGGCCACCATTTCCGAAATGCGTTCCATGTCGAGCGCGGCGGCGCGCGGCTGGGACGGGGCGGCGGCGGCGGCCGTGGCCGAGGCGTAGGACGAAGGCGAGGCCACCACGCGGCGCGCCGGTTGCGCCGGCATCATGGGCGCCGGCGCGGCCGGCGGCAGCTCCAGCTGCGGACGCGGTGCGGCCATCGGCGATTGCGGCGCGGGCGAGGCCAGCGAGGCGGCGTCGTCATTGGCCAGCGCCAGGATCTCCACCTCGCCATCAGCCTGGCGGTTGGACAGGATCACGGCGTCGGGGCCGAGCGCCTCGCGCACCTTGCGCAGCGCCTCGCGCGAGGTGGGCGCGGTGAATTTCTTGACGTTCATGGCCGGCTCCCCTGGGCAAGGGCAGCGCGTGGTTGGGAAAGTGGTTTGGCCATCATCATCGACTCCTGTTACTTGAGCGCCGCGCCTTCGACATGAGGCGCCTTTGCTCTGACAGTGTCATTATTGACGATGCACCAAGGAAACGATCCGATGAACAGGGGTGGAAATGGGCCGTATTTCAGCGTTGCCCGCGCGACGATGGGCGCGCAGCAGGATGGCCAGTGGCCAGTGATGTGGTCAGGCCCCGCCAAATACCTCGTCCAGGCTGGTGGCGCTGAACAGTTTCCTGGCCCAAGCGTCGAGCTCCCCGGTATCAGCGGCGGCGAGGCGCGCGCGGATGGCGGGCGGCACGCTGCCGAAACGGGTTTCGATGAGCAAGGCGAGCAATTCCGAGCGCCCTTCCTGCCGCCCTTCCTGCCGCCCTTCCTGCCGCCCTTCCTGCCGCCCTTCCTGCCGCCCCTCCTGCCGTCCTTCCCGCAAGCCTTCCTCGCGCCCCTTCTCCATGCCTATTCTCTCAACCGAACTCACATATCGCATGGCCTGCTCCCTTTCCAGCGTTTGAATGTCGCGCCACAAGACCAGCTCCAGTTCGGGAGGCAGGCGCATCACCCAGTCGATCAACACGTACAAGTCTATGATACGTTGTTTGTCCCAATCCCGCGCATACAGCAAGCGCGTCAGCCGCCATTTGGCTGCATGGCGGCGCGCCGCGTCGCCGCGGGTTTGGCGCGTGAGCAAATGGGCCGCCGCCACCAGTCCGAACGGATTCGATTGCCTGAGCAACTGCTCGATCCGTGGCGCGTAATCGCTCAGTTTGACCACGCTGAAGTCCAGCTGTATCTGGCAACCGAATAGCTGGTAGCAGAAGCGATGGGGCCGCCAGCGCGGACTGTCGTCGGTCAGCAGCACCAGGCTGGCGACGGGACGGCGGAAGCGGTCGTAAGTGCGGTAATGATAGGAAAATATCCGCTCCGCGAACGCACGCTCTCGCCTGCCCTGCACCTCGAGGTGGATCAGCACCCACCGCTGGCCGCCGTCATGCGTGTAGACCCGCACCAGCCGGTCGGCCAGCCGTTTGCCCAGTTCGCCGTCGCGCGCCAGTTGCGCCAATTCCTGATCCAGAAAATCGTGCGGCCGCCGCCAGTCGATTTGCCGGTGGGCTTGTGGGAAGAAGAACGCCATGAAGGCCGGAAAATAGCGCGTGACTGCGTCTTTCCATGGCGTGTCGTAGTCGTCCTGAGTGGGGGCCATGGGCCCAGTCTAGGCTGGCTGCGGCGCGGCCCCGTGCGCGCGCGCAAGGGACCGCGCGGGGGACGGTGCTGCATCAGGCCGGCTGGCCGCCCACCAGCGACGTCACGCGGATGGTCTTGGTTTCCGGAATCTCCGCATGCGACAGCACTTTCAGCTGCGGCAAGGCGCGGCGCAGGAAACGCGACAGCAAGGCGCGCAACGGCCCCGGCACCAGCAGCACCGGCGTCAATCCCAGCGCTTCCTGCTGGGTGGCGGCCGCCTGTGCCTGCTGGGCGATGGTGTCAGCCAGGCCCGGCTCGATGCCGGCGCCATCCGGGCCGCTGGCCGACAACGCCTGCATCAGCAAGCGCTCCAGGCGGTTATCGAGCGTCATCACGGACAGTTCGCCGGCACCGGGGAACAGTTGCTGTACGATGGCCCGGCCCAGCGCGATGCGCACCAGCGCCGTCAAGTCGTTCGGGTCTTGCGTGTGCACGGTGTGCTCGGCCAGCGTCTCGATGATGGTGCGCATGTCGCGGATGTGCACGCCTTCGACGAGCAGGTTCTGCAATACTTTCTGCAAGGTCGACAGCGACACCATCTTCGGCACCAGGTCCTCCACCAGCTTGGGCGCGTCCTTGCCCAGGTGATCGAGCAAGGCTTGCACCTCGGCCCGGCCCAGCAGTTCCGACGCATGGGTGGTGATCAGGTGGTTCAGGTGGGTGGCCACCACCGTGCCGGCGTCGACCACCGTGTAGCCCATGGTCTGGGCCTGGTCGCGCAGGCCGGCGTCGATCCAGGTGGCCGGCAGGCCGAACGCGGGATCGGTGGTCACCAGGCCCGGCAAGGTGCCGCTGGCCATGCCCGGATTGATGGCCAGGAACTGGCCGTTGAACGCTTCGCCCGTGCCCACTTCCACGCCCTTGAGCGTGATGCGGTAGGCCGATGGCTTCAGTTCCAGGTTGTCGCGGATATGCACCGGTGGCGCCAGGAAACCGACTTCCTGCGCGAACTTCTTGCGGATACCCTTGATGCGCTTGAGCAACTCGCCGCCCTGGGTCTTGTCGACCAGCGGAATCAGGCGGTAGCCCACTTCCAGGCCCAGCGTGTCGACCGGCATGATGTCCTGCCAGGTCGCCTCTTCCTGCTCGGGCGCGGCCGGCGGCGGCGCCTCCGGCGCGGCCTCGGCGGCCGTGGCGGCGCTGCTGGCGCGCCGCGTCAGCAGCCAGCCGGCGCCGACCAGGATGCTGGACAACAGCAGGAACACCAGGTTGGGCATGCCCGGAATCAGGCCCATGCCGCCGATGATGGCGCCCGTGATGTACAGCACCTGGGGCTTGGCGAACAGCTGGCCGATCACCTGGCCGCCAATGTCCTGCTCGCTGGCCACGCGCGAGACGACGATACCGGCCGCCGTCGAAATGACCAGCGAGGGAATCTGTGCCACCAGGCCGTCACCGATGGCCAGCAGCGTGTAGTTCTTGATCGCGTCGGCGAACGACATATCGTGCTGTAATAAGCCCACCAGCAAGCCGCCCACCACGTTGATGACCGTCACCAGGATGCCGGCCACGGCGTCGCCGCGCACATACTTACTGGCACCGTCCATGGCGCCGTAAAATTCCGCTTCCTGCGCCACTTCGCTGCGGCGCTTGCGCGCTTCCGCTTCGCCGATCAGGCCGGCGTTGAGGTCGGCGTCGATCGCCATCTGCTTGCCGGGCATGGCGTCCAGTGCGAAGCGGGCGCCCACCTCGGCGATACGGCCCGCGCCCTTGGTGACGACGGTGAAGTTGATGATGGTGAGGATGACGAACACGACGATACCGACCGCGTAGTTGCCACCGATCAGGAAGTGGCCGAACGCTTCGATCACCTTGCCGGCCGCGTCCGCGCCCGTGTGGCCTTCCGTCAGCACCACGCGGGTCGAGGCCACGTTCAGCGACAGGCGCAGCATGGTCGACACCAGCAGGATGGTGGGAAAGGCCATGAAGTCCAGCGGCTTGACCGTGTACAGGCTGGTCAGCAGCACGATGATGGCCAGCGCGATATTGAAGCTGAAGAACAGGTCGAGCACGAAGGCCGGCAGCGGCAGCACCATCATCGCCAGCAGCATGACGATCAGGATGGGCGCGGCCAGGCTCTTGTTGGCGCCTTTGGCCAGGCCCTGCATCCAGGCAGGCAGTTTCAGGTTGCTCAGGGCATTCATGCGGGTGCTCCGTTATTCGTATCGTTAAGCTTGCCACGGCCGGCGTAGGCGGGGTTGAGCGGGTCCAGTTCAGGTGGCACGTCCAGCCTGGTCGGGGTGTCGGGACGGTGACCGCCCTGCTTGCTGAACATGCGCAACTGGAACACATAGGCCAGCACTTCAGCCACGGCCGCGTACAGCGCCTCGGGGATCTCGTCGCCGATTTCCGTGTGCTTGTGCAGCGCACGGGCCAGCGGCGGCGCTTCCAGGATGGCGACCTTGTTTTCCCTGGCGATCTCGCGGATCTTGGCCGCCACCTCGTCCGTGCCCTTGGCCACCACGCGCGGCGCACCGCGCGAACCGTCGGCGTATTTCAGCGCCACGGCGTAGTGGGTCGGGTTGGTCACCACCACGTCGGCCGTCGGCACGTCGGCCATCATGCGGCGCTTGGCCATCTCGCGCTGCATCTGGCGGATCTTGGCCTTGATCTGGGGATTGCCGTCGGATTCCTTGGACTCCTGGATCATTTCCTGGCGCGTCATCTTGAGCTTGTTGGCGTAGTGCCACATCTGGTACGGACCATCGACGGCCGCGATCAGGCCCAGCGCGCCGACGATGAACAGGAAACTCATGGCGATCATGTCCAGCAAATGCACGCTGCCGAGCTTGAGCGGCTCCACGGCCAGGCCCAGCACGGCATCCTTTTGCTTCATCACCACCAGCCACGCCACCAGGCCCACCACCAGCGTCTTGGCGATGGCCTTGAGCAGCTCCACCAGCGCGTTGGCCGACACCAGGTTGCCCAGCCCCTTGAGCGGGTTGAGCTTGCCGAAGTTGGGGGTGATGGCCTTACCGCTGAACAGCCAGCCCCCCACCAGCAGCGGCGAAGCCAGCGCCACCACCATCACGGCCAGGCCCAATGGCAAACAGGCCAGCAGCACGCGGCCCACGTCCATGCCGATGCGGGTCAACAGCACGTCGGCGTGGAAAATCTGTTCCTGGTCCAGCGCCAGGCCCGACACCATGGCCGAACGCAGCTGGCGCACCAGCGAGGAACCGGTCAGCCACAGGCCGGCGCCGGCCACCATCAGCACGGTGAACGTCGCCACTTCCCGCGATCGGGGAACGTCGCCTTCTTCTCGCGCCTGCTCGAGGCGCTTCGCTGACGCCGGTTCGGTCTTTTCTGCGTCGCTTTCTTCAGCCATCGCCTGCTCCTGTGGATACGCTAGCCATCATAGGCGATATTGCCGTATGGCTATTTCACGAACAACGCGGGAAAGTCCCTGCAATTCATCCACCGGAAACGCCATCCCCATGCGACACCCCTTACAATATTGCAACTTCGAACTCACCTCGCCGACATGCCCATTTCACCGTTCCGCCTCACCTGGCCCGCCAAGGCGGCCGCCCGGCCATGACGGCCACCGTCCTCATCATCGGCGCTGGCTTTTCAGGCGCCATCACCGCCGTGCAACTGCTGCGTCAGGCCCGAGGGCGGCCCCTGCGCGTGATCCTGCTCAATCGCGGCGGCCGCATGGCCCGTGGCCTGGCTTATGGCACCCATAGCCCCGACCATACGCTGAACGTACCGGCCGGCAACATGAGCGCCTTCGACGACGCGCCCGAACACTTCCTCGACTACTGCCGCGCCCGCGACGCGGCGACGGCCGCGGCCACGTTCGTGTCGCGCCGCCGCTATGGCGACTACCTCGAACACTTGCTGACGCAGGCAGAGCGCAGCCCAGCCGGCGCGGCCCGGCTTGACCACCTGACCGGCGAGGTGACGCAACTGCAGGCCAGCGCCGGCCCGGCCGGCCTGCTGGCCACGCTGGCCGACGGCCGCACCTTGCGCGCCGACCGGGTCATCCTCGCGTTCGGGCATTTCCCGTCCGCCCACCCGCCGCTGGCCGACATGGGCTTCTACAACAGTGCGCGCTACGTGCGCGACCCGTGGACGCCGGACTGGCTGGCGCGGCTGCCGCCGGGCGCCCCGGTCCTGTTGCTGGGCACGGGACTGACGGCCGTCGACATCTGCATGAGCCTGCTCAACGACGATCCCGGCCGCCCCATCGTGGCCATCTCGCGCCGCGGCCTGCTGCCCCAGCACCACCGCCTATCCCACGCCATGCCGCCGGCCGGCGCCGGGCCGCTGGCCATCTGGGGCGGGGCCACCACCGTGCGGGCCCAGTTGCGCGCGTTGCGCCGCCACGTGGCGGCCGGACTCGCCCACGGGCGCGACTGGCGCGACGCGCTGGCCTCATTGCGCCCGCACACGGCCGCCATCTGGCAAGCGTGGCCGGAGCGCGAACGGCGCCGCTTCCTGCGCCATGTGCAGCCCTACTGGGACAGCCATCGCCACCGGCTGGCGCCGCAAGTGCACCAGCGCTTCGCCGCCGCCATCGCCAACGGCACGGTGCGCATCCAGGCGGCCCGGGTGCGCGCCATGACCGACGATGGCAGCCAGGTCGAGGTGGTGCTGAAGCCACGCGGCGCGACGGCGGAGACGACATTACGGGTGGCGGCCGTCATCAACTGCACCGGGCCCTGCTCCAGCCCGCGCGCCACCGCCAGCGCGCTGGTGGACCAGTTGCTGGCGCAAGGGATGTTACAGGCCGACACCTTGGGCCTGGGCGTGCGCGTGGCGCCGGATTGCGCCGTGCTCGACGCGGCCGGCCAGCCATCGTCCACCCTGTATTACATCGGCCCCTGGCTCAAGGCTGACCACTGGGAAGCGACGGCCGTGCCCGAACTGCGCCGCTACGCGGCCCGGCTGGCCGCCACCATCCTGGCGTCGCTGGACTGAGGCCGGGGCTCAGGCGCCGGCCCGGGTCACGGTCTGCTCGATGGCGCCGAAGATGGATTTGCCGTCGCCGTTGAGCATCTCGATACGGATGGTGTCGCCAAACGCCATGAACGGCGTGACAGGCGCGCCACCGGCGATGGTTTCCAGGCAACGCTGCTCGGCGATGCAGGAATAGCCGCGCTTGCTATCCTTGTTCGACACGGTGCCGGAGCCGACGATACTGCCGGCCCGGATATTGCGTGACTTGGCCAGGTGGGCCAGCAACTGGGGAAAGTTGAAGATCATGTCGACGCCGGCATGGGGCTGGCCCACCAGCTTGCCGTTCCACGTCGAGCGCAGCGGCAGGTGCACCTTGCCGCCCTTCCAGGCGTCGTCCAGCTCGTCGGGCGTGACGGCCACGGGCGAGAAGCTGGTGGCCGGCTTGCTCTGCAGGAAGCCGAAACCCTTGGCCAGTTCATCGGGAATCAGGTTGCGCAGCGACACGTCGTTGACCAGCGCCAGCAGCCGGATTTGCTGGTAGGCCTGGTCGGGCGTCGCCCCCATGGCGATATCGTCGGTGATCACGGCCACTTCCGCTTCGAAATCGATGCCCCATTCCTCATGGAACAGCGCGATATCGTCGCACGGACCGAGGAAATCATCGCTGCCACCCTGGTACATCAGCGGCTCCTCCCAGAACGAGGCGGGCAGTTCAGCGCCGCGCGCCTTGCGCACCAGCTCCACGTGGTTGACGTAGGCCGAACCATCGGCCCACTGGTAGGCGCGCGGCAGCGGCGCCATGCACTGCGCCGGGTCGAACGCGAACGTGCGGCGGCCCCGTCCATTGCTCAAGTCCTGGTACAGCTGCTGCAACTGGGGGGCGATGAAGGTCCAGTCATCGAGGGCGCGCTGCAGGGTGGGCGCGATGCCGTCGGCCAGCTGGGCCGTTTTCAGGTCGCGCGCGACGACGGCCAGCTGGCCGTCGCGGGTGCCGTCTTTAAGGGTGGCAAGTTTCATGGCGGTGCGTGCAATAGGATGCGTGCGCCCCGCGCGGCGGCGGCGCGCACGGCGTAGTGGTCGCTTATACGGGAGCCAGCAAGGCCAGCTGTTCAGGCGTCAGGTAGCACCATTCGCCCTCGGCGATGCCCAGCGTAGCGAGCTGCAGGGTGCCGATGGCCGAACGGTGCAGCGCGCTGCAATGGTTGCCGGCGGCCGCCAGCATGCGCTTGACCTGGTGATACTTGCCCTGCTCCAGCACGATTTCCAGCTGGTGCTCGCCGCGCTGTTCGCACACGAGGGCGGCCAGCGGCGCCGGCTCGTCATGCAACTGCACGCCGGCCAGTAACTGCGCCACCAGTTCCGGCGTCACCGGGTCCTGGGTGGTGGCCTGGTAGACCTTGGGCACATGGCGCTTGGGCGAGGACTGGGCGTGGATGAACGGACCGTCGTCCGACATCAGCAACATGCCCGTGGTGTCATGGTCGAGCCGGCCCACGGGCTGCACTTCGCGCCACGTGAACTGTTCGGGCAGCAGGGTCAGCACGCCCGGATGGTGGCTGGGCTTGCGCGAACATTCGAAATTGGCCGGCTTGTTGAGCGCGATGTACACGTGTTCGCGGACCACCCACTGCTCGTCGAACACGGTCAGCACCAGGCCGTCCGTCTCGACCGTGGTGCGGTAGTTGTCCTGCACCTGGCCGGCGATGCTCACTTCGCCGTCCTCGATGAGGGAGCGGCAATACTTACGGGTACCAAAACCCTGCGATTGCAGGATGCGGTCTAGGGATAATTTACTCATGGCGAGACTTTAACAGATGGCGCCGCGAGCGTGAAGGCGAGCGCCCCGCCGGCCCGACTGGCCGCCCACCCCGCACTTCATTGATGCAAATCAATAAGCCCCCGTTTGCCGTTGATACACTGAAACTTCATTAGGAATCGGCCTACCAACGATTGGGAATAACGGAAGAGGTTGTCAGAACGGAGCGGCTGTCCGCAAAAGGAAGCACCATGCTAAAAAACGCCCCCCCCCGCCCCCCCCCCCACCACGGTGACCAGGACATGGCCGACGATCCGCACCGGCGTGCGGCTGCCGAGGCGGCCGCCGCGCACCGCACGGCGCTGGCGCTGTCACGCTGGCGCAGCGGTGAGACGGCGTCCGCCCTGAAGACGGCCGCCACACTCCATCCCGGCCCCCAGGCCCAATGGCACGCGGCCTTGCAGCGCCAGTTCAACGCGTGGCTCGAAGCGGGCGGATTCGCGGCGCAAGAACGGGAACCGGCACCGGAAGCGGCGCCACTGGCGCCACCAATGAAAACAGCGGCATTGCGCCGCTGTTCTCAGCCCCATTGCGGGACTATTGACGAGGAATTGAAATTCTCTCTACTCCGCATCCGCGATGCGGTTCAGTAGTTCCATCAACTGCTTGGCAAGACAGTGCTGATCACAATCTGAACTGTTAATCTGGACTCCCTCGGAAAGAACTACAACACCACTATAGACCAAGGTGAGCGATATACAAGGCCATTCCAGAGCGGATTAATAATGTTAATCGTCCGGCCACTGCACTCAATGGAGCAGCGGACGCGCGCCGGCATAGACGGACTTGACGGCGCCGGCCCCCATGGCCGCCCCAAATTTCTTCAGCACCCGCTCCGGCAAGCCTTCATGCTGGGTATAGTCGATGATGTCCTCAGCCTTGACGATGTCGCGCGCCACGCTGTCGACCGTGCCCAGGCCGTCGGCCAGGCCCATGTCGATGGCCCGCGCACCACTCCAGAACAGGCCGGAGAACATGTCCGGCGTTTCCTTCAGGCGCTTGCCGCGGCCGGCGCGCACCACCTGGATGAATTGCTGGTGGATTTCGTTCAACATGGCCTGGGCGTACTGCCGGTGTTTTTCCGTCAGCGGGCTGAACGGGTCCATGAAGCCCTTGTTCTCGCCGGCCGTCAGCAGGCGCCGCTCCACGCCCGCCTTTTCCATGATGCCCGTGAAGCCGAAGCCATCCATCAAGACCCCGATCGAACCGACGATGGACGCCTTGTCCACGTAAATGCGGTCGGCCGCCGACGCGATGTAATAGCCACCCGAGGCGCAGATCTCATCGACCACCACGTACAGCGGCTTGTCCGGATAGCCCTTGCGCAGGCGCCGGATCTCATCGACGATCATGCCGGCCTGCACCGGACTGCCGCCGGGACTGTTGATGTGCAGGACGACGGCCACCGAGCCGCTGTCGGAAAACGCCTTGTTCAGGGCCGGGATCACGACGGCGGCCGAACCACTGCCTTCACTGTCGATCTCGCCATCGATCTCGATCAGGGCCGTGTGGCGGCCCAGCGCCTCGCCATCGCCGGGCCAGCTGAAATCGAAATACGCGGCCAGCCCCACCAGCACCACCAGCAGGAACAGGAACTTGAAGAAAATGCCCCAGCGGCGGTGCGCACGCTGCTCCTTCAACGTGGCGAACACCAGCTTTTCCAGCACGTCCCGTTCCCAGGTGGTGGGCGCGGCGGCCGGCTTGGCCGGCGCCGCCGGCGGGATGGGCGCGCGTTCGGACGCGCTATCGCTTGTGTTTTCGCTCATGGTTGCTGCCAGATGAAAGTCGTTGGGTGGGAAATGACAGCGGCTCAGGCACGGGCCGGGCGCACATAATCGTCAGGTTGCCAATAGATGTGCTGGTCGCGCTCGACCACGCGGATGGGCCGCAGCCGGCCGCCCCGGCACGGCCCGCCGGCGCAAAAGCCGCTTTCGGGGACATAGATGGCGCCGTGCGTGGAACACATCAGGTACAGGCCACTGGATTCGAAGAACTCGCCTTCAGCCCAGTCCAGCTCGATGGGCACGTGGGCACAGCGGTTCAGATAGCCATACACGGTGCCATGGTAGCGCACCACGAAGCCGGTGCCATCCTCGCCCCCGGCCGTGACGGGGAAGCGCACGCCCTTGCCGCCTTCAAGCACGGCGTCGGCCGCGCACACCAGGATCTCCGGCGCGCTGGAAGTGCTGACGTCGCTCATGATCAGGCGTGCTCGTTGAGCCAATGGTGCAGCTCGGCCACGGAGGCGGCCGAGAACAGCGGCTGGCAGGCGGCCAGCTGGTCGACCGGATGGGCGCCATACTGGACGGCGATGGCCGCCGCCCCCGCGTTGTTGGCCATCAGCAAGTCGTGGGTGGTGTCGCCTATCATCACCGTGCGCTTCATGTCCTGGCCCAGCTCGCGCGTCAGTTCCTGCAACATGGCCGGATGGGGCTTGGAAAATGTTTCGTCTGCGCAACGCGTGGCGTCGAACATGGACAGCAGGCCGGCATCGTTCAGGGCCCGGTTCAGGCCGACCCGGCTCTTGCCGGTGGCCACGGCCAGGAAATACGCCTGCTGCGACAATTCCTCGAGCATGTCGCGCGCGCCCTTGAACAGGGTCAGCTCGTGGTCGCGCGACAGGTAATGGTAGCGGTAGCGCTCCACCAGGCGCGGGTAGTATTTGGGATCGATGCCGGGCATGGCCGCCTGCATCGCTTCGGACAGGCCCAGGCCGATCACGTGCGCGGCCGCGTCGTCCTTGGGAATCGGCAAGCCGAGATCCTTGGCCGCCGCCTGTATGCATTTTACGATCGCCGATGTGGAATCCATCAGCGTGCCATCCCAATCGAATACGATTAAGTCAAATTGCTTTCTTGCCATGTCTCCCGGCGGCGGTCGCTGCCGGCTCCTTGATTCCATGCCCGGCGGCGGCGGATGGCCGTGCCCGACTTTATATTAGGTTGATGCGTTAAGCGGTTTACCCAAGCTTAACAAGAAACGCTCGCATTCGGCGGCCAATGGCGCATTTAATGTTAACAATTTGCCAGTTTCTGGATGGGTAAACGTGATCTGATGGGCGTGCAGGAACATGCGCTTGAGTGCGCCGCGCGTGGCGTCGGCTTTCAGCAAGGCGCGGTTGAGCGCGAAATCGCCGTACTTATCGTCACCTGCAATCGCGAAGCCCGACGATGCCAGATGAACGCGGATCTGGTGGGTACGCCCCGTTTTCAGCTCGGCCTCCAGCAGCGCGAAATCCTTGAATTTACGCAACAAGGTGAACACCGTGTGCGACGGCAAGCCGTCGGCCTGCACGGCCACCCGGCGTTCGCCTTCGGCCGTCGTGTACTTATGCAATGGCAACTTCACGTGCTGGCGCGCGTTCTTCCAGTCACCGGCCACCAGGGTCAGGTAACGTTTGTCCGTGTGGCCTTCGCGCATTTGCTCGTGCAGGTTGGTCAAGGCCGAACGTTTCTTGGCCAGCAACAACAAGCCGGACGTGTCGCGGTCCAGCCGGTGCACCAGCTCCAGGAATTTCGCTTGCGGACGGGCGGCCCGCAACTGCTCGATCACGCCGAACGACACGCCCGAGCCGCCATGCACGGCCACGCCGGCCGGCTTGTCGATCACCAGCAACTGGCTGTCTTCGTAGATGATGTCGAACTCGGCGGCCGGCACCACACTGGTGTCGGCCTTGTCGGCCACCCGCACCGGCGGGATGCGCACGATATCACCCTGTACCAATCGGTACAATTGATCGATGCGGCCCTTGTTGACCCGCACTTCCCCGGAGCGCAGGATGCGATAGATATGGCTTTTCGGCACGCCTTTGCATACACGCAACAGGTAGTTATCGATGCGCTGACCGGCCTCTTCTTCAGTGATTGTGACGAATTGTGCTTGCGGCGGAACCTGTGTTGAAGGGGGAACAACATCGTTTTGCATCTTCATTTGCTCTGTCTTCCCAGAAAATCTCTCTAAGTCCTTCATTTTGAATATATAATCATTTAGCGGCGGTTCTAGCTGCTGCAAGTGTAAGAAATAAAAGCACATTTTACACAGGGGCGTCTCCACTGGCCTCGCCAAATTGCAAATTCAGAGGAAAAAATGTATATGCACCACCCCTGCGCGGATCAAGGTTGCACCGTCGTTGTAATCGGATGGCGCGCAAGAGTGCTGAATTAGGATGGTTGGATAGTAAGGATAACGCCGGCAAGCATGATCAAGAGTTATGCTCGCTGGTTAATGAAGTTGATAACGCTTGCCGTTTTCGCCAGACCCCATGCTTAGTAGCAAGCTAATGACGGAAGGCTGACACAAGCCTAATGAAGTTGTAGTACTTGTCATGTAAGCAAGGCCAGGATCTGGCTCATCGACGCTGCCCACCGCCTGCGTTCTCTGCCCCCCGCCCACGCGGGCCGCATGGAAG
Source organism: Rugamonas fusca (assembly GCF_014042365.1). Classification (GTDB taxonomy): domain Bacteria; phylum Pseudomonadota; class Gammaproteobacteria; order Burkholderiales; family Burkholderiaceae_D; genus Rugamonas; species Rugamonas fusca. The sequence continues at coordinate 89,145 of NZ_JACEZS010000006.1, read as the reverse complement.
AATCGCAGGTGACGCGGGTACTCGGCATGTCGATCGACTTCATGCGCCCAGTGGCGGCCGCAACCCACGTTGCTGCGCCGCCCCCCAGGGCATACCCACCGCAACCATGTTAATTCTCGCGTATATCCCTGTAGCTTCGCTGTTCCACGGAACAGCATTGAGATGGCCCATAGGGTCGCGGAGTTAATAAAAATGAAACGCATGTTGTTTAATGCTACGCAACAAGAGGAGCTGCGTGTCGCCATCGTTGACGGTCAGAAACTGATCGACATCGACATCGAGACGGCCGGACGTGAGCAACGCAAGTCCAACATCTACAAAGGCGTGATCACCCGCATCGAACCGTCGCTGGAAGCGTGCTTCGTCAGCTACGGCGAAGACCGCCACGGTTTCCTGCCGTTCAAGGAAGTGGCCCGTACCTACTTCCGCGAAGGGGTGGACGTGCGCAACGCTTCCGTCAAGGAAGCCCTGCGCGAAGGCCAGGAAATCATGGTGCAGGTCGAGAAGGAAGAGCGCGGCAACAAGGGCGCGGCCCTGACCTCGTTCGTGTCGCTGGCCGGCCGCTACCTGGTGTTGATGCCCAACAACCCGCGCGGCGGCGGCGTGTCGCGCCGCGTCGAAGGCGAGGAACGCCAGGAACTGCGCGAAACCATGGACAAGCTGGACTTGCCGCCAGGCATGTCCGTGATCGCCCGCACGGCCGGCATCGGCCGCAACGTGGAAGAGCTGCAGTGGGACTTGAATTACCTGATGCAACTGTGGCGCGCCATCGAAGGGGCCGGCAAGTCGGCCTCGGGCGCGTTCCTGATCTACCAGGAATCGTCGCTGGTGATCCGCGCCATCCGCGATTACTTCCAGCCCGACATCGGTGAAATCCTGATCGACACCGACGAGATCTACGAGCAAGCCCACCAGTTCATGAGCCACGTGATGCCCGACATGGTGCACCGCGTGAAACGCTACAGCGACGACGTGCCCCTGTTCTCGCGCTTCCAGATCGAACACCAGATCGAGACGGCCTACTCGCGCACCGTGCCGCTGCCCTCGGGCGGCGCCATCGTGATCGACCACACGGAAGCGCTGGTGTCGGTGGACGTCAACTCGGCGCGCGCCACCCGCGGCTCCGACATCGAGACGACGGCCTTCAACACCAACTGCGAAGCGGCCGAGGAAGTGGCGCGCCAGTTGCGCCTGCGCGACCTGGGCGGCCTGATCGTGATCGACTTCATCGACATGGAAGTGGCCAAGAACCAGCGCGAAGTGGAACAGCGCCTGAAGGACGCGCTGCACCACGACCGTGCACGCGTGCAGATGGGCAAGATCTCGCGCTTCGGCCTGATGGAACTGTCGCGCCAGCGCCTGCGCCCTTCGCTGTCGGAAGGCTCGCACGTGACGTGCCCGCGCTGCTCCGGTACCGGCCACATCCGCGATACGGAATCGTCGGCCCTGCAAGTGCTGCGCATCATCCAGGAAGAGGCCATGAAGGAAAACTCGGCCACCATCCACGTGCAAGTGCCGGTGGACGTGGCAGCCTTCCTGCTCAACGAAAAGCGCGGCGAAGTGCTGAAGATCGAGAACCGTCACCGCATCGCCGTGATCCTGATCCCCAACAAGCACCTCGACACCCCGCACTACAAGCTCGAGCGCATCAAGCACGACGACCCGCGCCTGGAAGACAGCCAGGCCAGCTACACGCTGGCCGAGCAGGCTGAAACCGACATGGCCTACAGCAAGCGCCAGAAGGAAGAAGCCAAGCCCCGCCAGGAAGCCGTGGTCAAGACCATCACTCCGGAGCAACCAGCGCCGATGGTCGAGCGCACCGCCAAGCCGGCCGAGCCGGTAAAGGCCGCCGCGCCAGCCCAGCCCGTGGCCGAACCCGGTTTCTTCGAGAAACTGTTGAGCTTCTTCCGCGCCAAGCCCGCAGCCCCCGTCATGCCCGTGGCCCCGACCATCGTCGTCAAGCCCGTGCCGACCGACCGCGGCGAGCGCAACGCCCGTGGCCCGCGCGGCCGCAGCCGTAACGGCAAGCCCGGCGCCCGCGAGCGCGACGAGCGCGAACCAGGCGCCCGTCCTGGCCAGGAGGAAGGCGCCAAGGCAACCGACAACGGCCGCCCGGCCCGTCCACCACGTCCACCGCGCGAAGGCCGTGAGCCACGCGAAAACCAGGCTGCCGAAGGCCAGCGCGAGCGCGGCGAACGTGGCGAGCGCGCCGAGCGTCCACCGCGTCCACCGCGTGAGCCACGCGGCGAGAAGCCACAGGTAACGGAAGCGAAAGCCGAGGAATTGGCGCTGACGGCCGCCGCCGCCCCTGTGGCAGCGGGCACCGGCCCCGTCGTGGAAGCGACGGCCATCCTGAAAACGGCACCGCAGACCGGTCCCGAAGGTGAGGAAGTGGACGCGGTGGAAGGCGAAGAGCCGCGCCGCCGCCGCCGTCGTGGCGGCCGCAACCGCAACCGCCGCGAACGCGAAGCGGGCGAAGGCATGGAAGCGGGCGCCAATGAAGGTGAGGCACCTGTCGTCACCTTCACCGTGGCACCGGAAGTGACCGCTGAGGCGGCCACCACCGCAGCGCCAGTGGCAGACACCGCGCCTGCCGTGCAAGCCGCCGCACCGGCTGCAGCCGAGCCGGCAGCGCCAGAGGCAGCCGTGGTGGAAACCGCAGCACCAGTGGCGCAAGCCACGCCTGTGGTCGAAGCCGCACCGGCCGCCGCGCCAGTGGCTGAAGTGGTTCCGGCAGCTGCCGCACCGGCCGCCGTGGTGGAAGCCGCCGTCGCTGTCGAGGTCGAGGCCGAGGCTGCCGCGCCCGTCGCCGCCGACGTGGCCGAAGTGGCTGCCGCCACCGCGGTCGAAGTGACGGCGCCTGCGGCAGTGGCACCGGCCGCGCCGGCCGAAGCCATCGTCGCCGCCCCAGCCGCCGAAGCCGTGGTTGCCGCGCCTGTCGCCCCCGCCGCCCCGGTCGCCGCCCCTGCCCCTGTGGCCGCTGCCCCCGCCGCGCCTATCGATCTGCAAGCCGTGCTCGGCTCCGCCGGTCTGACCCTGGCAGCGACGGACCCGGCCAAGCTGCGCGCCGCCCAGGAAGCCGCCGCCAAGGTGGTGGCCCCCGTGCGCGTGCCACGCGAGCGCAAGCCGCTGCCACCGCAAGTGGACGAGCCGCTGGTGCAAATCGACACCCGCCGCTGATGCAAGCGAAGTGAGCCGCGCGGGGCGTGCCCCGCCGGCTCCATGCGAAAAGGGAAGCCGCGTGCTTCCCTTTTTTTCGCCCTTCCCAAGCTGGCCAATTACAGGCAGACTGAGGGTCACATTGATTTCCTGCCAACCATACGCCCTGCTCCGATGAACTTGCCTGACCTGAACCGCCCCGCCCCCGTGAGCCTGCGCACCGCGTTCTGGTACTGGCTCAAGCTCGGCTTCATCAGTTTTGGCGGCCCGGCCGGCCAGATCGCCATGATGCATGCGGAGCTCGTGGAGCGGCGGCGCTGGATCTCCGAGCAACGCTTCCTGCACGCGCTCAATTACTGCATGCTGCTGCCCGGCCCGGAGGCGACCCAGCTGGCCATCTACATCGGCTGGCTGCTCCACAAGACCCGTGGCGGCATCATCGCCGGCGTCCTGTTCGTGCTGCCATCGCTGGCCTTCCTGATCACTTTGTCATGGATCTACATAGCCTATGGCAGCGTGCCGGCGGTCGCGGCGGTGCTGTATGGCATCAAGCCGGCCGTGGTCGCCATCGTGCTCGCTGCCGCCTGGCGCATCGGCAAACGGGCGCTGAAGAATGGCGCACTGATCACGCTGGCCGCCGCCGCGTTTGTCGCCATCACCGTCTTTCACCTTCCTTTTCCGCTCATCGTCGCCGCTGCCGCCCTGGTCGGCCTGCTGGGTGGCCGCTACTGGCCCGCCCTGTTTCAAATTGGCGGTGGCCATCCCGGTCAGGCAGCCTCCTACGGCCCGGCCCTGATCGACGATGACACCCCCACGCCCGATCACGCCCGCTTTTCCTGGCCCGGCCTGGTCCGCGTGGCCGTACTGGGCTGCACCTTGGGCATCCTGGCATGGTTGGCCCTGGCCCTGGCCACCGGCGTGCGCCAGCCACTGGCGCAAATGGGCTGGTTCTTCACCAAGGCCGCCATGCTGACCTTTGGCGGCGCCTACGCCGTGTTGCCGTACGTCTACCAAGGCGCCGTGTCCCATTACCACTGGCTGCTGCCGGCGCAAATGATCGACGGGCTGGCGCTGGGCGAGACGACACCGGGCCCGCTGATCATGGTGGTCGCCTTCGTCGGTTTCGTGGGCGCGTGGAGTCAGGCCGTGTTCGGCGCCAGCCTGCTGGCGGGCGGCGCGGCAGGCGCCACCGTGGCCACCTTCTTCACGTTCCTGCCGTCGTTCCTGTTCATCCTGGCCGGCGGCCCGCTGGTGGAGGCCACGCGCGACAACATCCGCATGACGGCGCCGCTGACGGCCATTTCCGCCGCCGTGGTGGGCGTGATCGTCAGCCTGGCCGTGTTTTTCGGCATGCATGTCTTCTGGCAAGAAACGCCCACGCCCCACCTCGACCTGCGCGCAGTATTGCTGGGCGGCATGGCCAGTATTGCCCTGCTGCGCTACCAGGTGGGCACGATCAAGCTGATACTGGCCTGTGCGATCGCCGGCCTCGTGCTATCGTATCTCGGTTAGCGCACCTCCTGATGCGCGTGTTCGCGCTGTGCCCGGTAGTAACTTGTATTCATCCATGACTGAAAAAATCATCTTCGTGGCGGACCAGCGCCAGCGTTTGCCGGCCATCCCCGCCGTGCCGGAAGCGCCCACCGGCCGCGTAACGGACCAGCTCGCCCGTCCCCTGCACGACCTGCGCATCTCCGTCACCGACCGCTGCAATTTCCGCTGCGTGTACTGCATGCCCAAGGCCGTGTTCGACCAGAACTACAGCTACCTGCCGCACAGTTCGCTGCTGTCGTTCGAGGAAATCACCCGCGTCGCCCGCCTGTTCGTGGCGCACGGGGTCGAGAAAATCCGCCTGACGGGCGGCGAACCGCTGCTGCGCAAGAATGTGGAACGGCTGGTTGGCATGCTCAGCGAAATCAAGACGGCCAGCGGCCGGCCGCTGGACTTGACGCTGACCACCAACGGCTCCTTGCTGGCCAAAAAGGCCCAGTCGCTCAAGGATGCCGGCCTGCAACGCGTCACCGTCTCGCTGGACGCGCTCGACGACGCCATCTTCAAGCGCATGAACGACGTCGATTTCGCCGTCGAGGACGTGCTCAAGGGCATGGACGTGGCGCACCAGGTGGGCCTCGGCCCGATCAAGGTCAACATGGTGGTCAAGGGCGGCATGAACGACAGCCAGATCCTGCCCATGGCGCGCCATTTCAAGGACACGCCCTATATCCTGCGCTTCATCGAATACATGGACGTGGGCGCCTCCAATGGCTGGAACCTCGATGAAGTGATCCCCTCGGCCGAAGTGCAGCGCCGCATCCACGCCGAACTGCCGCTGGTAGCGGCCGACGCCAACTACACGGGCGAAACGGCCGCCCGCTGGCGCTATGCCGATGGCGGCGGCGAGATCGGCCTGATCTCCAGCGTGAGCCAGGCATTTTGTCGCGATTGCACGCGGGCCCGTCTGTCCACCGAAGGCAAGCTGTATACTTGCTTGTTCGCCAGCCACGGCCACGACTTGCGCGCCCTGCTGCGCGGTGGCCACAGCGACGACGACATCGCCGGCGCCATCGCGCTGCTGTGGCGCGCGCGCGGCGACCGTTATTCGGAAACGCGCACCCAGCACACCAGCGGACTGGTCGAGCGGGCCAAGAAAGTTGAAATGTCTTATATCGGGGGGTAGTTTGTCTGCAAACAGCAAGGTAAGTGGCCTGATACTGGCCGGTGGCCGCGGCACCCGCATGGGCCGCGTGGACAAGGGCCTGCAGCCATTCCGGGGCACGACGCTGGTGGCCCACGTGCTGCAGCGGCTGGCGCCCCAGGTGGCCAGCGTGGCCATCAACGCCAACCGCAACCTGCCCCAGTATGCGGAATATGGCTGCCCCGTGCTGGGCGACGAGCTCGGTGGCTTCGAAGGCCCGCTGGCCGGCCTGCAGACAGGCTTGCGCCACTGTGGCACGGAACTGCTGCTGACGGCCCCCTGCGACTCACCGTTCCTGCCGCCCGACCTGGCCCAGCGCCTGCTGGCCGCCCTGCAATCGCAGGATGCCGACGTGGCCGTCGCCGTCACGCTGGAGGCGGACGAGCAAGGCGTCGTCCAGCGCCAGCCGCATCCCGTGTTCGCGCTGCTCAAGGCCAGCCTGCTGCCGCAACTGGACGCCTACCTGGCCACCGGCGCGCGCCGCCTGGAAGGCTGGTACAAATCGCTGCGCCTGGCCGAAGTGGTGTTCGAGGATGCGGCCGCCTTCCGCAACATCAACACGCTGGGCGAGCTGCAACAATTTGACCAGGCCAATGGCCAGCCTGGCCAGCCCGGCCAGCCGCTCACGCTGGCCGCCGTCGCCAGTTGCCTCGACGCCTACGACCCGGACGCCATGTCCGTGCGCGACGCCCAGCGCATCATCGGCGACTTCATCACACCGATCCAGTCGTTTGAAAAAGTGGCGCTGCGCAGCGCCCTCGACCGCGTGCTGGCGCAGGACGTGATCTCGCCCATCAACGTGCCGGCCTACGACAATTCGGCCATGGACGGCTACGCGCTGCGCGGCGCCGACCTGCCCAAGGAAGGCAGCGTCACGCTGGAAGTGATCGGCATCGTCTACGCTGGCCGTCCCACGGCACTGGCCTGCGGCCCCGGCCAGTGCGTGCGCATCATGACGGGCGGCGCCATGCCCGAAGGCTGCGACACCGTACTGCCACAGGAACTGGCGGCCGCCATCGGCGACGGCAGCGTCACCATCGCGGCCGGCGTGCTGAAGGCCGGCGACAACCGCCGTTTCAAGGGCGAGGACCTGGCCGAAGGCGGCGTCGCCATCGCGCGCGGCAAGGTGCTGCGGCCGGCCGACCTGGGCCTGATCGCCTCGCTCGGCCTGGCCGAAGTGGCCGTGCAACGCCGCCTGCGCGTGGCCTTCTTCTCCACCGGCGACGAACTGCGCTCGGTGGGCGAAACGCTGGACACGGGCTGCGTCTACGACAGCAACCGCTACACGCTGTTCGGCATGCTGCAGCGCCTGGGCTGCGACGTGATCGACATGGGCATCGTCAAGGACGACACGGTGGCGCTGGAAGCGGCACTGCGCAGCGGCTGCGAGAACGCGGACGCCATCATCACCTCCGGCGGCGTATCCGACGGCGCGGCCGACTACACGCGCGCCATGATGGCGCGCCTGGGCGACGTGGCGTTCTGGAAGCTCAACATGCGCCCCGGCCGCCCGCTCGCCTTCGGCAAGATCAATTCCAACGGCCGCAGCGCCTGGCTGTTCGGGCTGCCCGGTAATCCGGTGGCCGTGATGGTGTCGTTCTACTTCTTCGCCCGCGCGGCCCTGTTGCACATGATGGGCGCCAACGCCCCGCTGCCGCTGCTGCGCGCGCGCGCGCAAGCGAATATCCGCAAGCGCCCCGGCCGCAGCGAATTCCAGCGCGGTGTGCTCAGCACGGGCACGGACGGCGCGCCGCAAGTGCGGCTGACGGGCGCCCAGGGCTCCGGCATCCTGCGCTCCATGTCGGAAGCCAACTGCATGGTGGTGCTGCGCGACGAGCAGGGCAACGTGGCCGAAGGCGACATGGTCGATGTGCTGCCGTTCGAAGGCTTGCTGTAACGGACAGCGTTACTCATCCTTCTGCAATCGCGCCAGCGCCTCGGCCGGATCGGCGTACAGCGACGGTTCCGTCGCCGCGCGCCGGAACGCGCGACCCAGGCTGGCGCGCATGAAGGTGCTGTGGGCGAAGCGCGTCACCTTGCTGTAGTAGCGCTCGTGCAGGCCATTCACCATGGCCACGTAATCGTCCATCAGGTCCGGCGCGATCGAGAAATTGTCGTAGTTGATCACGGCAGGCACCTTGCGTCCCAATCCTTCCAGCCGCTGGGCCACCAACGCCCGTATGGCTTCGATGGTAGCCCGGTCGGCCACCTCGTAGCCTTCGAAATTGGCAAAGAACAGTTGCTGCTGCGGGTCGTAGACAAGGCGCTCCTCCAGCGGCCGCGCCAAAAAATCGGCGCGCCAGCCCATCGCCGGCGTGCCGAAGATGCGCGCGTCCATCGTCTTCAGGTGCGCGCTGATGGCGGGCCGGAAGCTCATGTGCGCCAGGATGTCGCGCTCCAGGTCGATGCCGGGCGCGATCTCGACCAGCTCCAATCCGTGCGGCTGCAAGCGGAACACGCAGCGTTCCGTCACGTACAACGCGCTTTGGCCGCGCCGCAGCGCGTATTCCCCGCTGTAGGTGCGGTGTTCAACCTCGTCGACAAATTTGCGCGCCTGCCCTTCGCGCAGGATGCATAACTGCCCGTCGCGCACGGCCACCTGCAGCGCACCGGCCGTGAACGTCCCCACGAATACCACCTTCTTGGCATTCTGGCTGATGTTGATGAAGCCTCCCGCGCCGGCCAGCCGGTCGCCGAATTTACTCACGTTCAGGTTGCCGTGGCGGTCAGCCTGGGCCAGTCCGAGGAAGGCCACATCGAGCCCGCCGCCATCGTAGAAGTCGAACTGGTAGGGCTGGTCGATAATGGCGTCGGCATTGGTGGCGGCGCCAAAATTGAGGCCGCCGGCCGGCAAGCCGCCGATCACGCCCGGCTCCGCCGTCAGCGTCACCAGGTCGAACACTTTTTCCTCGGCCGCCACGGCCGCCACGCCTTCGGGCATGCCAATGCCGAGGTTGACGACGTAGTTGGGCTTGAGCTCCATCAGCGCACGGCGCGCGATGATCTTGCGTTCGGACAGCGGCATGGTGGCCAGCGTCCCCAATGGCACGCGCAGCTCGCCCGCGAACGCTGCGCTGTAGGGTTCTGCGAAAGTCTGCATGTGGTACTCGGGCTTCTCGGCCACCACCACGCAATCGACCAGGATGCCGGGTATCTTGACCTCGCGCGGCGGCAGCGTGCCCCGCTCCGCGATGCGCTCCACCTGCACGATCACGATCCCGCCCGAATTATGGGCCGCCATGGCGATGGCCAGCGCTTCCAGCGTGAGCGCCTCGCGCTCCATGGTCACGTTGCCGTTGGCGTCGGCCGTGGTGCCGCGGATGATGCCCACGTGGATAGGCTGGGCCTTGTAGAACAAGTGCTCCTTGCCGCCCACCGCCAGCAGTTCCACCAGGTCTTCCGTGGTGCGTTCGTTGATCTTGCCGCCGCCGTGGCGCGGATCGACGAAAGTGCCCAGGCCTACGTGCGTGAGCAGACCGGGCTTGCCGGCGGCCGTGTCGCGGAACAGCTGGCTGATCACGCCCTGCGGCAGGTTGTACGCTTCGATCTTGTTGGATGTAGCCAGCTGCTGCAGCTTGGGCACCAGCCCCCAGTGCCCGCCCACCACGCGCTTGAGCATACCCTCGTGGGCCAGGTGATTGAGGCCGCGCTCCTTGCCGTCGCCCTGCCCGGCCGCGTACACCAGCGTCAGGTCGCGCGGATGGCCACCGCCGTCGGGCGACAGGAAACGGCGCTCCAGCGCCACCGCGATATTCTCCGCGAAGCCGACGCCGACAAAGCCACCGCTGGCGATGGTGTCGCCGTCGCGGATCAAACCGACGGCATCGGCTGCGCTCACGATCTTGTTGCGCCGCACGGCCGGCATGGCCAACGACGAGAAATCCGGGCTACGAACAGGCATGACAGTCTCCGTTCAGAATGACATCGGGGGATGCTTCCCCTCTGTTGATCCGTACTACTGTACTTCTACGCCACTTCCGATTCGTTCACATCCTGGTCCGGCCCCAGCAGCAGCTGGGCCGCTTCGCTGGGCAAGGCTTCCACCGACTTGAGCTTGCGCGCCATCTGACGGCTGCGCGTTTCGGCCGATTCGATATTCTTGGCGGCCCGTTCCAGCGTCAGCTTGGTGGCCGACAGCACGTCGCCGAACTTGGCGAACTCCGTCTTCACGGCGCCCAGCACCTGCCACACTTCCGACGAGCGCTTCTCCAGCGCCAGCGTGCGGAAGCCCATCTGCAGGCTATTGAGCAGCGCCGACAGCGTGGACGGTCCGGCGATGCTCACCCGGTTCACGCGCTGCAGTTCATCAGCCAGGCCGGGACGGCGCATCACTTCCGCGTACAAGCCCTCGGTAGGCAGGAACAGGATGGCGAAGTCCGTCGTCTGCGGCGGCGCCAGGTATTTGTCGGCGATGGTCTTCGCTTCGCCGCGCACGGCCCGTTCCAGCTCGCGCCCGGCCAGCGCGACGCCATCGGCGTCGGCCCGCTCGGCCGCGTCCAGCAGGCGTTCGTACTGCTCCTTGGGGAACTTGGCGTCGATCGGCATCCACACGGGTGGACCGCCCTCCACGTGGCCCGGCAGGCGCAACGCGAACTCCACGCGCGCGCCGCTGCCGGCGATGGTCTCCACATTGCGCGCGTACTGCTCGGACGTCAGCACCTGCTCCAGCAGCATTTCCAGTTGCACCTCGCCCCAGGTGCCGCGCGTCTTCACGTTGGTCAGCACCCGCTTCAAGTCGCCCACGCCCAGCGCCAGTTGCTGCATCTCGCCCAAGCCCTGGTGCACCCGCTCCAGCCGTTCCGACACTTGCTGGAACGAGGCCGACAGGCGCGACTCCAGGGTCGCGTGCAGCTTCTCGTCCACCGTCTTGCGCATCTCCTCGAGCCGGGCGCCGTTGTCGGCCTGCAGGTCGCGGATTTTTTCTTCCAGCGTGGCGCGCACTTCCAGCATGCGCTGCGCGTTCGATTCCGTCAGCCGGATCAGCGCCAGGTTCATGCTCTCGCCAAAGCGCTTCAGGCTTTGCGCCTGTTCCTCGCGCCCGCTGTGGCCCTGGCTGTCGATCTGGCGCCGCATCGCTTCCAGTTGCTGGGCGCTGGCGGCCTGCGCCTGCGCCAGCAACTGCGTCATGTCCTGGCGGCCGGCCTGGGCCGTGGCCTGCAACTGCATGCGCACTTCGCGCTCGACGCGCTCGATGCGCTCGGCCATCCCAGCCTCGCCCGTGCCCGCGCGCCCGCGCAGCAGCGCCAGCACCTGCAAGGCCAGCACGGCAAGGCCTAGGGCCAGCAGCACGAAGAATTCGATGGTGGTCATGGTCAATCCGGCTTGTTGCGCATCCAGTCGGCCGTCTGATAGAACGATTCCATCAAGCGCAGGCGCAGGTCTTCGGCGATGCCCACGTCCTCCATGGCCCACGCCATGGCGCGCAGCCACTGGTCGCGCTCCTGGGTGCCGATGGCGAACGGCATGTGGCGCGCCCGCAGGCGCGGGTGGCCGAAGCGCTCGATGTAGGCGTCCGGACCGCCCATCCAGCCGGACAGGAACCAGAACAGGCGGTCGCGCGCGTTGTCCAGCGATGGCGGATGCGTGGCGCGCAGCAGCGCGAACTCCGGCTCCAGTTCCATCAGGTCGTAAAACCGGTCGACCATCTCGCGCACGCGCGTTTCGCCGCCGATCACTTCGTAGAGAGTTTGAGGTTCAGTCATAGCCACCATGATAGCGCACACGGGACCGCCGTCACAGCACGGCGACCCCGTGTGCGCGATGGCTTACACCAGCGCCAGCCGGCGCGAACGGCGGCTGGACGACCAGCTCTCCAGCTCCACGTGCTCACGGATGGCGGCGCAGCCGGCCAGTATCCGCGCTTCCTGCGCCGCGTCCAGGCCGGCGTTCAGCGTCAGCCGCACCAGCGCCCGGTTCTTGGCCGTGGCCGGGGCGCAGAACATGGCGCCGTACACGCCCTGCCGTTCCAGCGCCTTGCGCAGCGCCAGCGTGCGCGGCTCGGTGCCCGGTTCGAGCGCGATGATCTGCTCGGTGCCGTCGCTCACGTTGTAGCCCAGCGCATCGAGCCCGGCACGCACGCGCGCGGCAATGCCGGCCAGCGCGGCGCGCCGCCCGTCGGCCGCCGCCACGAAGTCGATGGCCGCATCGAACCAGGCCAGCTCGTGCTCGAGCAGGCAGGAACTGAAGATGGCGGGGCGCGACTCGGACAGGAAATACCCCTTGAATTTGCTGGAGCACGTGATGATGCCGGCCCGGCCCGCGAACGCCTTGGCCAGCGACGCGGTACGGAAATGCACGCGCTCGGCCAGCCCCAGTTGCGCCACCAGGCCGGCGCCGCGCGGGCCATGCGTGCCCAGCGAGTGCGACTCGTCCACCAGCAGCAGGCAGCCGGTGCGTTCAGCCAGTTCCACCAGCTCAGCCAGCGGGGCCACGCTGCCGTTGGTGCTGTACAGCGCATCGACGGCGATGATGCCGGGCCCGCGCCGGCTCACCTGGCGCCGCAAGTGCTCCAGGTCGTTGTGCAGGAACGAGATGGCCTCGGCGCCCGCCGACTGCACGCCCTCCCACAACGAGGCATGGGCTTGCATATCCAGGAACACGGGCACGCCGGGACCGGCCAGGCATTGCACCAGCCCCACGTTGGCGGCCCAGCCGGACTGGGTCAGGATGCCGTCCTCGGCCCCCATCAGGCTGGCGAACTTGCGTTCCAGCCGGTGCTGGGGGCTCCCCTCCTGCAGGTAGACGGCCGACATCAACAACGCGGCGCCGCCGGCCAGCCGTTCGGCCTGGGCCCGGATCAGGGCGGACTCGCCCCCAAGGCACAGGTAGTCATTCCCGGCCAGGAAGATGGCGCCGGCCGGCGTCGGTTGCCAGGCGTGCGGGTGTTCTCCCCCCAGCAATTGTTCGATGCGGGTCACGTAATGGGCATCCATGCGGCACGTGACGTAGTCGGGTAAATGGTGTTCGGCGGCAGCCAGACGCGCGCGGGCGGGGGCGGAGGCCGGAGCGATAGCTTTGGACATATATGTTCCTCTTTTGAAAGGGTTGTTTTATTTGAACTACGTCCAAGACATTGCCGTTTTGATACAGGAAGGGGTTGATGCGGATCAACGGCGCGAGCAAAAGCACCAGTACCGTTGCAATTTCGGAGCAAGATAAAACTTTGATCAACATCAAAAAACGACATGACGCCGCCCCTTCAACCGCTCTGGAAGCAATGGCACCACCGCCTGCTGCTGAAGCTGCGGCGTTACCATTGCCACCAGGAACATGCCACCGCCCGTGTGCTGCTGCTGGCGGCCATGGGCACGGTCGGCATGCCGCTGTACTACGTGGTCTGGCACTATTTCTTTCCGCAGGAATATGACAGCCTGCCCCTGCGCGGCATCGGCCTCGTGCTGTGTGCGCTGGGCCTGTGGGCGCGCCACTTCAGCCGCCGCTGGCTGGAGCGCTACCTGCTGTTGACACTGACCTATGTGTTTTCCTTCTTCTTCAGTTACATGTTCCTGATGAACCATGCCTCGGGCGTATGGGGCGAATCGCTGCTGATCGCGCTGGTGGTGCTGTTCCACTTCGACACGGCCCTGGCCTGGCGCGCCTACGTGGCCGGCACCGTGGCCGCCTGCCTGGCCGTGCTGGTGCCCGGCCACGGCCACATCCTGCTGAGCCGCGCCGTGCTGCAGCAATTGCCGATCCACTGGTTCACCATCGCCGTGCTGTCCGCGGCCAAGGTCAGCCGCGACGTGCTGGAACAGGAGAGGCTGGCCGGCCTGGGCGCCGGCCTGGCGACCGTGGCGCACGAACTGCGCACGCCGCTGGCCAGCGTGGACGCCAATGTGCGCGGCCTGGGCCGGCTGGCCCGCGACGCGACCGACACGGATCGCGCCAACCGGCTCGATGCGCTGGGCCGCATCCAGTTCGAAGTACGCCACATGCACCACATGATCGACCTGTTCCTGCTCAGCGCCACGGCCGTCAACCGCAACCTGCGGCCCACGGAATCCGTTTGCATGGGCGAGGCGGTGGCAGCCGTGCTGGCGCGCTATCCATTCGCCAGTGCGGCCCAGCGCCAGGCCGTGGTGTGCGACCTGCGGCACGATTTCCACTTCGCCGGCCAGAACGAACTGGCCGTGGTGATCCTGCTCAATTTATTGCGCAATGCCCTCAAGGCCATCCACCGCGCCGGCAAGGGCCGGGTGCGCATCGTGATCGACGGCGCCCGGCCCACGCCGCGCCTGCTGTTCATCGACACGGCCTGCGGCGTGGCGCCGACCCAGCTGCCGCTGATCTTCCGCCGCTTCTATTCCTATCCCGCCCATCACGGTACCGGCATCGGGCTTGCGTTATGTAAAGAAATCATGGAGGCTTGGGATGCTACTATTCGTTGTGTCTCGCGGGAAACCGCCTACGCCATCTTCGTCCTGGAATTTCCAACGTCTCGTGCAGCAAACCTTAGGTGAACCATGCAACTGCCCGTCTATACTCATCCGACCCTGACAGTCCTGGTGGACGATAGCGACTCGTTCCTGAAAAGCCTGTCATTCCAGCTCGATCCCATGCTTGCCAGCAAGACCTTCCATGACACCAGCGTGGCGCTGGACTGGCTGACCCAGAGCCGCCAACGCGACGACGTGCCGCTGCACGTCAATTTCGACACGCAAAACCAGCCGCCCGACCAGTGCAACGTGGCGCTGGACCTGGAACGCATCTACCGCATCAGCGAGCAGCGCCAGCGCTTCGCCACGCCGTCCGTGCTGGTGGTCGATTATTCGATGCCGCAGATGAACGGGCTGGAATTCTGCCAGGCCGTGCAGCACCTGCCCTGCAAGAAGATCCTGTTCACCGGCGCGGCCGACGAGAAGATCGCCGTCACCGCCTTCAACCGCGGCCTGATCGACCGCTACATCAAGAAAAGCGACGACAACGCGCTCGACATCCTGGAAATCGAAATCGCGGCCCTGCAAAAAGCCTATTTCGCGGAGCAGTCGGAAACCCTGCGCGAGCTGGTGGTGCTGCACAACTACCAGTTCCTCGGCGATCCGGCGCTGGTGCAACTGGTGGAGGAACTGAGCCGCAGCAAGGGCTTCGTCGAGCACTACATCTTCCCCAACCCGACTGGCATCCTGTTCTTCGACAAGGCTGGCCAGCCCACGCTGATGATGATCGAGACGGAACAGGGCATGAGCGCCCAGTACGAGATCGCGCGCGACAGCGAAGCGCCGCCGTCGCTGCTGAACGCGCTCGAGGAGCGGCGCGTGATCCCGTTCTTCAGCGACGCCGACGGCGACGGCATGTATTCGAGCACCGTGGGCGAACACTGGCACCGCTACTGCCAGCCGGCCCAGGTCTGCCACGGCCGGGAAGCCTATTACTGGGCCCTGTTCCCGCTGCCCAAACACTACTTCGACGGCCCGCTGTTCTCCTACGCCCAGTTCCTGCAAGAGCAGCACGCGCCGGCCTGATGGCGGGCTGACGGCGTACCTGCCGGGGCGCCCTCACGCCGCCATCAAGCCACCTTCACGCCGCCCTCACGCCGCCTCGCGCAGCGTGAGCAAGGGCGGCCGGCGCAGCACCTGGCGCAGGCCCAGCCAGCCGCCCGCCACGGCGCACAGCGCGCCGGCCAGCAAGCCAGCGAGCCACACGGTGGGCGCGAAGGTCCAGTCGAACTTGAACTGGTAGGTGGCCAGGCCCCAGCCCATGACGGCCGCGCCACTGGCCGCCAGCAGGCCGGCCAATCCCCCCACCAGCGCGAACTCGATCAGCTGCGCCTGCGACAACTGGCGCCGCGTGGCGCCCAGCGCCCGCAGCAGGCCCGCCTCGCGGCTGCGCTCATCCTGTGATCCCATCAGCGCCGCGTACAGCACCAGCACGCCGGACGCCAGCGTGAACGCGAACAGGAATTCCACGGCCGCCACCACCTGGTCCAGCACGGCCTGCAACTGGCGCAGCAGGCCGCCCACGTCGACGATGGTCAGGTTCGGGTAATCGCGCGTGAAGGCGTTCATCAGCGCGCCCTGCCCCGGCGGCAGATGGAAGGCCGTGATCCAGCTTTGCGACGTGCCTTGCAGTGCATGCGGATTGAGGATGACGAAGAAGTTGACCCGCATCGAGCCCCATTCGAGCTTGCGCAGGCTGGTGATGGTGGCTTCCACGGGCGCGCCGGCGATCTCGAAGCGCAGCTTGTCACCCAGCTTCCAGCGCAGCGTCTTCGCGATGCCCTCCTCGACCGACGCTTCGGCCATGCCGGGCCGGTCGGCGAACCAGGCGCCGGCGCTGATGCGGTTGCCCTGCTGGAGCGCGGTCATGGTGGACAAATTGAATTCGCGGTCGGCCAGGCTTTTCGCACGGTCCTCCGTGTAGGTGTCGGCCGTTACGGGCTGGCCGTTCACGGCCGTCAGCCGGCCCCGTATCATGGGGAACTGCGGCGCCTCGCGCACACCGGCGCGCGTGAGCCGGGCCGCCAGCTCGTCGCGCTGCTCGGGCTGGATGTTGATGATGAAATGGTTGGGCGCGTCGGCCGGCGTGGCGTTGCGCCAGGCCGTCATCAGGTCGCCGCGCACCACCGTCAACAGCAGCAGCGCCATCAGGCCCAGCGCCAGCGACACGACCTGTACCAGCGTGGCCCCGGGCCGGCGCTGCAGCGAGGTGATGGCGAAGCGCCAGCTTTGATGGTTGATGGCGCCGCGCAGGGGCTTGAGCGCGGCCAGTCCCAGCCAGCCGGCCAGGCCGAACACGGCGAACGCGCCCACGAAACCAAGCGCCGTGTACAAGGCCAGCTGGGTATCGCCGGCCTGCCACAGCAGCAGCACGACGAAGCTGGCCAGCCCCAGGCCATAGGTGGCCAGCGCCAGCGGCTGCGGTGCGGCCTGCTCGCGCCGGATCACGCGGTTATGCGGCACATTGCGCAACTGGAGCACGGGCGGCAGCGCGAAGCCGACCAGCAGCAGCATGCCGGCCGCCAATCCCTGCAAGGCCGGCGCCCACGTGGGCGGAGGCAGCGCCACGGCCACCAGGCTGCCCAGCGCCTGCAGCAACACGTAGTGGGCCGCATAGCCCACGGCCACGCCCAGCGCGCTGCCGGCCAGGCCCACCAGCACAAATTCGATCAGGTACATCGCCGTCACCTGGTTCTGGGACAGGCCCAGGCAGCGCAGCATGGCGCAAGCGTCCAGGTGGCGCAGCATGAAGCGGCGCGCGGCCATCGCCACGGCCACGGCGGCCAGCAGCGCCGACAGCAGCCCCACCAGCGCCAGGAAGCGTTCGGCCCGGTCCAGCGTGGCCCGCATCTCGGGCCGGCCCGTTTCCAGCGATTCGATCCGCACGCCTTTCACGTTGCGGGCCTGGATCTGCTGCTGCAGCCACTGGCCGTAGGCGGCGGCCACGTCAGCCTGGGCCGGCGTGGGCGCGGCCACCAGCAGCCGGTAGGTAACGCGCGAGCCGGGCTGGATCAAGTGGGTGGCGTCCAGGTCGGACAGGGCCAGCATCACGCGCGGCGCAAAATTGAGGAAGCCGGCGCCACGGTCCGGTTCCGAGGCGATCAGGCGCGCCACCGTGAACGCGCGGTCGCCCAGGCGCAGCGTACCGCCCAGGCCCACGTTCAGTGCGCCCAGCAGGCCGGGATCGATCCACACGGTGCCGGCGGCGGGGATGCCGGCGGCAGGCTGGCCCATGCTTTGCTCGGCCTGGGCCGGATCATCACTGAGTTTGAGTTGGCCGCGCAGCGGGTAGCCGGGGCCGACGGCTTTGAGCGCCGCCAGCTGCGATTGCGACTGTTCGCCCGCCCCGGCCTGCGCCATGCTGGCAAAACCGACCGTGTCGGCCAGCGTCAGGCCACGGCGCAGCGCTTCGGCGCGCCAGGCCGGGTCCACCGGCAAGTCGGCGTTGATGACCACGTCCGCGCCCAGCAACTGGTGCGCGTCGCGCTCCATGCCCGTGCGCAGGCGGTCGACGAAAAAGCCGGACGCGGCCAGCGCCGCCACCGCCACCGTCAGCGCCACCAGCAGGAAGCGCAGCTGGCCGGCGCGCCAGTCGCGCGCCGTCATCTTCAGGGCCAGGGTCAGCATGCCGCGCCCGTCCGTGTTACAGCCTGGCGAAGAAGGCGTCCACTTCGTCCAGGTAGCGCTGCTTGACGTCGGCCGGCAGGAAGGCCGCCGCGAAGCTGTTGCGCGCCAGCCGCTGCGCGTGCGACAGGCCCAATGGCAGCGCCTCGAAGGTGGCTTCGAAATTGGCGTTCATGTAGCCGCCGAAATAGGCCGGGTCGTCCGAGTTGATGGTGGCCATCAGGCCCGCGTCCAGCAACTGCACCATGTTGTGCTGCTCCATGCGCTCGAACACGCACAGCTTGACGTTCGACAGCGGACACACCGTCAGCGGCACCTGCTCGCGCGCCAGCCGCGCCGTCAGGGCCGCGTCCTCCAGGCAGCGCACGCCATGGTCGATGCGCTCCACGTGCAGCACGTCGAGCGCCGTCTCGATGTAGGCTGGCGGGCCTTCCTCGCCCGCGTGGGCCACCAGGTGGAAACCCAGCTCGCGGCAGCGCGCGAACACGCGCGCGAACTTCTCGGGCGGATTGCCCACTTCGGACGAATCGAGGCCGATGCCGATGAACTTGTCGCGGAACGGCAGCGCCGCCTCCAGCGTGGCGAACGCATCCTCCTCGGACAGGTGGCGCAGGAAGGACAGGATCAGCGTGGCGCTGACGGGGCTGTCCTGGCAGGCGCGGTGGATGCCGGCTATCACGGCTTGCATGGGCACGCCGCGCGCCGTGTGGGTTTGCGGGTCGAAGAAGATTTCCGCGTGGCGCACGTTGTCGGCCTCGGCGCGGCGCAGGTAGGCGGCCGTCATGTCGTAGAAGTCCTGCTCCTTGAGCAGCACGCTGGCGCCGGCGTAGTAGATGTCGAGGAACGATTGCAGGTCCGTGAAGGCGTAGGCGGCGCGCAGCGCCTCCACGGAGGGATAGGCCAGCGCCACGCCGTTGCGCTCGGCCAGCGCGAAGATCAGTTCCGGCTCCAGCGAGCCTTCGATGTGGATGTGCAGTTCGGCCTTGGGCATTTGTTGCAGTGCGGCGCGCAATGAGTCGTTCATCATGTTTTGTTCCTTGTTCTGAGAGGGCTGACGCGGCGATGGTACAGCCATGGACAGCCATCTTAGCGCAAGCGCGCGGCGACGGTGGCGCGGAGGCGCTGTTGCGGCCCCATTTCACATTTTGCGGCGCGTGATGCACGCTCTCGGCAGCCGTGCTATGGTGATATCCAGAGGCCGGAAAATGCCGGAAAAGCCATTGAAATTACCGTAAAATAGTCATTTTTATCTTTTAAAATCAACGGCTTAGAAAGTATTTTTAAGAATGCGATGACATAGCGCTTGACATCCTGAACCAATAGAGCAATGATCAATTTCATCAACGTAAGATGCGTTACGACGAACTAACATAAAGCCGGCCAACATCCATCGCGCGGCGACAATAAACGTCAGCTCCAAGGCCCGGGCAATCCGGGCCGCCACAGGGAAGCGGACGAGAACAACAACAAAAACCATCAGGAGTAAGTAAAGACGACAATACCAGGCAGAGACCACGACACCGACTGCCGAGATACACGACTAGCAGGCTTACATTAAAGGACATTCAAATGACCATTTTTGACAACTACGCCGCACGGTACGAACGGACTCGCGAAGAGGAAATGTCGATGTCGGAATATCTTGCCCTGTGCAAGAAGGACCGCCTGACCTACGCCAGCGCCCCGGAGCGCATGCTCGCCGCGATCGGCGAGCCCACCCTGGTCGACACCCGTAACGATACCCGGCTGTCGCGCATCTTCGCCAACAAGGTCATCAAGATTTATCCCGCGTTCCGCGAGTTCTACGGCACCGAGGAAGTGATCGAGCAAGTGGTGTCCTACTTCCGCCACGCCGCGCAAGGCCTGGAGGAACGCAAGCAGATCCTGTATCTGCTCGGTCCCGTCGGCGGCGGCAAATCGTCGATCGCGGAAAAGCTCAAGTCGCTGATGGAACACGTGCCCTTCTATTGCCTGAAAGGCTCGCCCGTCAACGAATCGCCGCTGGGCCTGTTCAACGAGGAAGAGGACGGCACCATCCTGGAAGAGGATTACGGCATCCCGCGCCGCTACCTGCGCAGCATCCCCAGCCCGTGGGCCGTCAAGCGCCTGCACGAATTCAATGGCGACATCAACCAGTTCCGCGTCGTCAAGCGCTACCCGTCCGTGCTGAAACAAATCGCCATTTCCAAGACGGAACCGGGCGACGAGAACAACCAGGACATTTCCTCGCTGGTGGGCAAGGTCGATATCCGCAAGCTGGAAGACTATGCCCAGGACGATCCGGACGCCTACAGCTATTCGGGCGGCCTGTGCCTGGCCAACCAGGGCTTGATGGAATTCGTGGAAATGTTCAAGGCCCCGATCAAGGTGCTGCACCCCTTGCTGACGGCCACCCAGGAAGGCAACTACAAGGGCACGGAAGGCTTCGGCGCCATTCCGTTCGAAGGCATCATCCTGGCCCACTCGAACGAATCGGAATGGAAGTCGTTCAAGAACAACCGTAACAACGAAGCGTTCCTGGACCGGATCTACATCGTCAAGGTTCCGTACTGCCTGCGCGTGACAGACGAGATCAAGATCTACGACAAGCTGGTGGCCAATTCCTCGCTGTACCAGGCCCCATGCGCGCCCGGCACGCTGAAGATGATGGCCCAGTTCGCCATCCTGTCGCGCCTGAAGGAACCGGAGAACTCCAGTATCTACAGCAAGATGCTGGTGTACGACGGCGAGAACCTCAAGGACACCGATCCCAAGGCCAAGTCCATCCATGAATACATGGACTACGCGGGCGTGGACGAAGGCATGAGCGGCCTGTCGACCCGCTTCGCGTTCAAGATCCTGTCCAAGGTGTTCAACTTCGACACGACGGAAGTGGCGGCCAACCCGGTGCACCTGCTGTACGTGCTCGAGCAGCAAGTGGAACGCGAGCAGTTCCCGCCCGAGACGGAACAGAAATACTTCTCCTACATCAAGGAGTACCTGGCGCAGAAGTACGTGGAATTCATCGGCAAGGAAATCCAGACCGCCTACCTGGAGAGCTATTCCGAATATGGCCAGAACATCTTCGACCGTTATGTGACGTTCGCCGACTTCTGGATCCAGGACCAGGAATACCGCGATCCGGACACGGGCGAGAGCTTCGACCGCGAGTCGCTCAACAACGAGCTCGAGAAGATCGAGAAGCCGGCCGGCATTTCCAATCCGAAGGATTTCCGCAACGAAATCGTCAACTTCGGCTTGCGGGCGCGGGCCAACAATGGCGGCAAGAATCCGGCCTGGACCAGCTACGAGAAGTTCCGCACCGTGATCGAGAAGAAGATGTTCTCC
This sequence comes from Rugamonas fusca, assembly GCF_014042365.1. GTDB lineage: Bacteria > Pseudomonadota > Gammaproteobacteria > Burkholderiales > Burkholderiaceae_D > Rugamonas > Rugamonas fusca. The sequence goes on along the minus strand of NZ_JACEZS010000006.1, from coordinate 67,905 downwards.
AACACGGAGGAGTTGCTGCCCGTGATCTCCTTCAACGCCAAGGCCAGCGCCGAGGATGCCAACAAGCATGCCGACTTCGTGGCGCGCATGGTGGAGAAAGGCTACACGGCCAAGCAGGTGCGGCTGCTGTGCGAATGGTACTTGCGCGTGAGGAAGTCGTCTTAAGACGGTCGTGGGCTTAGCCGGCACGCACGCCAGGCGCGGGCGTGCCGCCCCGACCGCCGCATCAATAGCAGCAGGAGGCATCTTTTGACTTACCTCATCGACCGTCGTTTGCAGGGCAAGAACAAGTCCGCCGTCAACCGCGAGCGTTTCCTACGCCGTTACAAGGCCCAGATCAAGGACGCCGTCGGGCGCGCCATCAAGGGCCGTTCCATCACCGACATTGAAAACGGTGAAAAAGTCTCCATCCCCGTCAAGGACGTGGGCGAACCGTCGTTCGGCCACGCCCATGGCGGGGTATGGGAAACCATCAACCCCGGCAACGAGGAATACCAGAAGGGCGACCTGATCAACCGGCCCAAGGGTGGCGGCGGGGCCGGGCGCGGCAAGGCCGGCAACAGCGACCAGCTCACCGAGGATGACTTCATCTTCGAATTGTCGCGCGAAGAATTCATGAACTACTTCTTCGAAGACCTGGAATTGCCGCACATGGTCAAGACCCAGTTGACGGCCACCACGGAATTCAAGAACCAGCGGGCCGGCTACACGGTGTCGGGCACGCCGTCGAACATCCACGTGCTGCGGTCGCTGCGCGGCGCCCTGGGCCGGCGCATCGCCGTGGGCGGCAGCTCGCGCAAGCGCGTGATCGAGGCCGAGCGCGAACTCGAGGAATTGCTGCTGGCCGGCGCGCCGCTGGAAGACCCGCGCGTGGTGGAACTGAAGAAACTGATCCACCACCTGCACACCCGCCTGCTGGCCATTCCCTACATCGACCCGTTCGACCTGCGCTACAGCAACCGCATCAAGGTGCCCAAGCCCATGACCCAGGCCGTGATGTTCTGCATCATGGACGTGTCAGGCTCCATGGACGAGACGCGCAAGGACACGGCCAAGCGCTTCTTCATCCTGCTCTACCTGTTCCTCAAGCGGGTCTACGACAAGATCGACGTGGTCTTCATCCGCCATCACACGGCCGCGGCCGAAGTGGACGAGGATGAATTCTTCCACTCGCGCGAGTCGGGCGGCACGGTGGTGTCGTCGGCCCTGCACCTGCTCAACAAGATCATCGACGAGCGCTACGGCGGCGGCCAGTGGAACAGCTACGTGGCCCAGGCGTCCGACGGCGATAACTGGGACAACGATTCCGTGCTGTGCCGCCAGTTGTTGATCAACACCATCATGCCCAAGGTGCAGTACTACACCTACGTCGAGATCACGGACGGGCCGCCGCAAAACCTGTGGGAGCAATACGCCCAGGTGCCGGATCACCATCCCAACTTCGCCATGCAGAAAATTGTCACGCCGGCCGACATCTATCCGGTGTTCCGTGAACTCTTCAAGAAGCAGCCGAAATAATGAACCAGATGCTCAAGAAACCGCGCCACCCGAACGCCCTGCCCGAGCAATCGGAGTGGACGTTCGACCTGATCGAGCAGGCGCACGAGGAAATCCGCCGGGTGGCCGAGAATTTCGGGCTCGACACCTATCCCAACCAGCTCGAGATCATCACGGCCGAGCAGATGATGGACGCCTACACGTCCGTCGGCATGCCCGTGTCTTACAACCACTGGTCGTTCGGCAAGCACTTCCTGGCCACGGAGAAAGGCTACAAGCGCGGGCAGATGGGCCTGGCCTATGAAATCGTGATCAACTCCAATCCCTGCATCGCCTATCTGATGGAGGAAAACAGCCTGACCATGCAGGCGCTGGTGATCGCGCACGCCGCTTACGGCCACAATTCTTTCTTCAAGGGCAATTATCTGTTCCGCACCTGGACCGACGCGGAAGCCATCGTCGATTACATGGTGTTCGCCAAGAACTATATCGCCGAATGCGAACAGCGCCATGGCATCGACGCCGTGGAATTGCTGCTCGATTCCTGCCATGCGATCCAGAATTACGGCGTGGACCGCTACAAGCGCCCGGCCAAGCTGTCCATGGCCCAGGAATACGCGCGCCAGAAGGAGCGCGAAGCCTACGTGCAATCGCAGATCAACGAGCTGTGGCGCACCGTGCCGCGGCGCGAGGAGGAGGAAGTGGACAAGACGGTCCAGCGCTTCCCGCCCGAGCCCGAGGAAAACCTGCTGTACTTCATCGAGAAGTACGCCCCGCTGCTGGAACCGTGGCAGCGCGAGATGGTGCGCATCGTACGCAAGATTTCGCAGTATTTCTATCCGCAGCGCCAGACCCAGGTCATGAACGAGGGCTGGGCCACGTTCTGGCACTACACCATCCTCAACCAGCTGTACGACGAGGGTGTGGTGGGCGATGGCTTCATGATGGAGTTCCTCAAGAGCCATACCAACGTGGTCTACCAGCCGCCCGTCAACAGTCCTTATTACAGCGGCATCAACCCCTATGCGCTCGGTTTCGCCATGATGACGGACATCCGCCGCATCTGCGAGCACCCGACGGCCGAGGACCGCGAATGGTTCCCCGACATCGCCGGCAGCGACTGGCGCAAGACGCTGGACTTCGCGATGCGCAATTTCAAGGATGAAAGCTTCATCGCCCAGTACCTGTCGCCCAAGCTGATCCGGGAATTCCACTTCTTCGCCGTGCTCGACGACGATAACAACGAGAAGCTGGCCGTGTCGGCCATTCATGACGAGCTGGGCTACCGCTACGTGCGCCAGCAACTGGCCGAGCAATACAATCTGGGCAACCGCGAACCCAATATCCAGGTCTGGTCCGTCAACACCCGCGACGACCGCGCCCTCACCTTGCGCCATACCCAGTTCCAGCGCCGCCCCCTGAACCAGCAAGCGCACGAGGTGCTCAAGCATGTGGCCCGCCTGTGGGGTTTCGACGTGCACCTGGAAACGGTGGCCCCGAACGGCGAGGTGGTCAGTTCGCTGGAAGTCAAGCGCGAAAAACGGGCCCGCAACAGCTGACCCCGGCGGCCGCCCATCCCCGCGCGGCGGCCGCACTTCTCAACCCGGTTTGAATCGGCAATGCATGCTGCGGTGCGGAAGTCAAATTTTTTTTGATGGGATTTGTATCGCGCGTGCAGAACAAGTTTCAACGAAGCAACAGAAAGCACCAAACTTTCAATCGTCAAATCGAGATATCGACAGGCATAATTTCGCGTTATGTGAATTTGAAAAACATAGTAACGCTATCGATTATCTTGCATCAAAATCGCGCCGAAAATACTTGCTTTTTGTGCCAGAACGGTGCAGACGCACCGCAGCAGAGCACGCCCCTGAGGGGCTAAGCGCATGAAATTTAACCGGTTTTAGGCTTGAAAATTCTATGTAAAATCAAGAATTCGTATGTATAATTCGCCGACGTCCCGGATGCGACTGTTGTTTTGTGTCGCCATTTTGGGGTTTGGTAGCAACAAAAAGAGTTGGTATTGGAGAAAGCAGGCATGAATTTCACGCACAACGAGAAAAGCGCCGGGAAGAACGTAACAGGCATCACCATCGTGGTTCTTCTGCACATCCTGGTCGCTTACGGGATCGTGTCAGGCTTGGGCAAACGGATGGTCAGCAAGATGATCGAGCCCGTTGAAACCAAGATTATCGAGGAAGTGAAACCTCCTCCACCGAAAGAGCTCCCACCGCCGCCCCCGCCGCCGGAAATGAAAGCGCCACCGCCGCCTTTCATCCCGCCAGTTGAGGTGAACGTGCAGCAACCGCCACCGGTACAAAACACGATCGCCAACGCGACCAACGTGAAGCCGGCGACGAACGAGCTGCAGAAGGCGCCACCGGCCCCGCCGGCAGCGCCTCCTGGCCCGGCCAAGTCGGTGCACATTCCAGCAGTATACGATTTCAACGCTTGCGCAAAACCAGAATGGCCTAAGTCATCGCTGCGCAACGAAGAAACCGGTACGGTGACCTTGCAGTTCCTGGTGGGAACGGATGGTCACGTACTCGAATCCAAGATCCTGAAATCGAGTGGTTTCAGAGAACTGGACAAAGCAGCAGTGGCAGGGATTAGCAAATGCAAATTCAAGCCAGGCATGACCGACGGCAAGCCAGAACAGTCGTGGACGCAAGTGCAATACGTTTGGACGCTGGAGTAAACCGGGACTAGCCAGTCTCACCGAAGTTCGTTGTTAACCTACATTCAGCGATCTGATTATTTTATCAATTTGGAGGAAGCATGTTTAAGAATACCCGTTTGTCCGCTGTACTGGCCGCTGTGCTGTTCTCGGTGACCGCAGCTACCGCCCTGGTAAGCGCACCAGCCATGGCTGAAGACGCGCCAGCGTCGGCGGCCGCCTCGGCACCTGCAGCCGCGCCTGCAGCGGATGCGGCAGCAGCAGCACCGGAAGCGTCCGCTCCAGCCGCCAAGGTCACCAAGGAAGAAGTAGAAAACCCCTACGGCTTCGAAGCGGTGTGGAACGGCGGCTTCGTGTCGCGCGGCACCCTGATCATCCTGTCGCTGATGTCGATGGGCTCGTGGTACATCATCATCACCAAGCTGATCGACCAGATGAAGATCTTCAAGCAGTCGAAAGAGACCGCTGCCAAGTTCTGGAAAGCATCGTCGATCGCCGCTGGCTCGACCGCGCTGACCGATGGCTCGCCTTTCCGCTTCATCGCTGAAACCGGCACCAAGGCTACTGCCCACCACGACGGCGCCCTGCTGGAACAAATCGACCTGTCGACCTGGGTCACCATGTCGATCCAGCGCGCCGTGGACAAAGTCCAGTCGCGCCTGCAAGACGGCCTGTCGTTCCTGGCAACCGTGGGTTCGACCGCACCGTTCATCGGTCTGTTCGGTACCGTGTGGGGTATTTACAATGCACTGATCGCCATCGGCATGTCCGGTAACGCTTCGATCGACAAAGTGGCCGGTCCTGTGGGTGAAGCACTGATCATGACCGCCTTCGGTCTGTTCGTCGCCGTTCCTGCCGTGCTGGGCTACAACTGGCTGGTGCGTCGTAACAAGGCCGCCATGGAAGACGTGCGTTCCTTCAGCGCCGACGTGCACTCCGTGCTGATCTCGGGCGCCATGTCCACCAGCGAAGCTGGCCGTGCTGCCGGCGCTAAAAAGATCGGGTAATCATCATGTCGATGTCCGTAGGCTCCGATAGCGGAGATGAAGATCAAGTCATGTCGGAAATCAACACGACGCCCCTCGTGGACATCATGTTGGTTCTGCTGATTATCTTCCTGATTACGAGCCCGGTTGTGCTGAAGCTGATCAAGATCAAGCTGCCAGAAGAAGCCAACCAGGTGATTCAGACCAAGCCGGAAGATGTCAACATCGTAGTGAGCAAGGATGGCGACATCTACTGGAATCAGAAGAAAATGAAGGACACGAATGAGTTGTTCGATTTTCTGAAGCTGGAAGCAGTCAAGCTGCCGCAGCCGGAAGTACACGTACGTGGCGACCAGGAAACGCGCTACGAAGCGATCGGCAAGGTGATCTACACGACCCAGCGTGCTGGTATCCAGAAGGTCGGCTTCATCACCGAACCGCCTGATAAGGGTTAATGCCCTGCCCGCCCCGGACGGCCGCATCGCGCCGGGGCGGATCCAGCCCCCTTCTTAAAAGGAAACACCATGAGTATGAATGTCGGTTCGGGCGGCGCCAAGGGCGCGGATCCGGAACCAATGATGGAAATGAATATGACGCCCCTCATCGACGTGATGCTGGTGCTGATTATCATGATGATCATCACGATTCCTAAGGCTAACCACTCGGTGAACTTGAACATGCCGGTCGGCACCCCGCCGCCACCGACCAAGGAACCGGTTGTGGTCACCATCGACGTGGACTTCGACGGTACGATTCTGTGGGATAACGCGGTCATTCCGGACCGTCACTCCCTGGAAGCGAAACTGATGGATGTGGCGGCACAAGCCGACCAGCCGGAAGTGCACCTGCGGCCCAACAAGCTGGTGTCGTACAAGGTCGTGGCAGGCGTGATGGCTTCGGCCCAGCGTCTGGGCGTGACCAAGATTGGCCTGGTCGGCAACGAGCAGTTCCAGTAAGCAGTACGTCCCTTTACAGCAACGATAGGCAGGATTATCCTGCCTATTTCGCATTTTGAAGAAAGATTCCTCCCCATGACCAAGTTTCGTCTCGCTCATCTCGGCCTGGTAATGGCCGCCATCGGTTTCACCGCAGCAGCTCCTATCGTTGGTTTGAGCCCGGTCGCCTACGCGGCCGACACAGTGCGCGCTGAAGTCGGCAAGCCCCTGCAGGAAGCGCAGAAACTGGCACAGGCAGGCAAGAACAAGGAAGCGCTGGCCAAGCTGAAAGAGGCCGACGCCGTGGGCGGCAAGACCCCCAACGAAATCTACATGATCGAGCGCACCCGCGCCTCGGCCGCGGCCGCTGCCGGCGATAACGACGCCGCCGCCAAGGCCTTCGAAGCTGTGATCAATTCCGGCAAGCTGTCCGCTGCCGAAGCCCCAAAATTCACCCAGGCCCTGGCCGGCATCTACTACCGCGCCAAGGACTACCCGAAAGCCATCATCTGGATCCAGCGCTCGCTGAAAGACGGCGACAATCCGCAGATGCGCGAACTGCTGGTGCAGACCTACTACATCAGCGGCAAGTACGCCGAAGCGGCCAAGGAACTGCAATCGTCGCACGCCAACAGCGAAGCGTCGCTGCAAATGCTGGCCAACATCCAGCTGAAACAGAACGACAAGGCTGGCTATGTGCAGACCCTGGAAAAACTGGCCGGTTCCTATCCGAAGACCAGCTACTGGGCCGACCTGCTGAACCGCGTGTCGGGCAAGCCTGGCTTCTCCGGCACCCTGTCGCTGGACGTGCTGCGCCTGCGCCTGGCCAACGGCCTGCTGTCCAAGCCGGGCGAATACATGGAAATGAGCCAGTTGGCCCTGCAGGCCGGCAATCCGGCTGAAGCCCTGAAAGTGATCGACCAGGGTTACAAGAAGGGCGTGCTGGGTGTCGGCTCCGACGCGGCCCGCCACCAGCGCCTGAAGGACCTGGCCGTGAAGACGGCCGCCGACAGCGAGAAGACGGCCGCCGCCCAGGAAGCGGAACTGACCAAGAACAAGGATGCTGATGGCCTGAGCAACCTGGGCTTTGGCATGGTCACGGCCGGCAAGGTCGACAAGGGCCTGGACCTGATGACCAAGGCCGCCAAGATGGACGACGCCAAGCACCCTGAGGAACTGAAGCTGCACCTGGGTATCGCCCAGGCCCAGGCTGGCAAGAAGCCTGCCGCCCTGGCCACGCTCAAGACCGTCAAGGGCACGGACGGCGCCGCCGACCTGGCCCGCTACTGGACGCTGGTGATCAACCACCCGATGTAAGGTGGCAGGAACCGGCGCGTCCGGTTCCCGATCGGCTCCTCTAAAAAGCGCGGTTTATCCGCGCTTTTTGCGTTTACAGGGCCGAAATCGGTCCCTCACAGCCCCTGGCGGCTGTGCATAGTCCAAACAGTCCGTATAATCCCCCTTTTGGCGACAGTTTTTCCTCACATCCCATGAAGGTATTTCGCGGTCTCCCCAACGCGGCGGCGCGCGCGCCTTGCGCGTTGACCATCGGCAACTTCGACGGTGTCCACCGTGGCCACCAGGCCCTGCTGGCGCACGTGCGCACGGCGGCCGACCGGCTCGGCCTGGAAGCGGCCGTGATGACGTTCGAACCGCACCCGCGCGAATTCTTCGCCCACAAGGCCGGCGATATGTCCAAGGCCCCGCCCCGTATCGCCAACCTGCGCGACAAGCTGCAATCGCTCGAGCGCAATGGCATCGACCGCGTCATCGTCGAGCACTTCTCGGACCACTTCGCGGCCTTGACGCCGCAAGAGTTCACGGAAAAAGTGCTGGTCGAAGGCTTGCACGTCAAATGGCTGATGGTGGGGGACGACTTCTGCTACGGCGCCAAGCGCGCCGGCAACGTCGCCCTGCTGCAGGAAGCGGGCCGCCACTACGGCTTCCAGGTCGAGACCCTGCCCACGGTGATGAACGGTGAAACCCGCATTTCGTCGTCGGCCGTGCGGGCCGCGCTGCACGCGGGCGACTTCGTGCACGCCGAGCAGTTGCTGGGCCACCCGTATTCGATCTCCGGCCACGTGATCCACGGCCAGAAGCTGGGCCGCACGCTGGGCTTCCCCACCCTCAACCTGCGGGTGCCGCACCGGCCCGCGCTGGCCGGCATCTTCATCGTCCAGGTGCACGGCCTGGCCGACGCGCCGCTGCCGGCCGTGGCCAGCCTGGGCTGGCGCCCCACGGTGGAAGACAGCGGCCGCGTGCTGCTGGAAGTGCACGTGTTCGACTACAACCAGAGCTGCTACGGCCGCCAGGTGCGCGTCGAATTCCTGCACAAGCTGCGCGACGAGGAAAAATACGTGGACCTGCCCACGCTGACGGCCGCCATCGATCGCGACGCCGAGCAGGCGCGCGCCTTCTTCCGCGAGCGCGCCGGCGCGAGCAATGGCGCAACCGGCGCCACCGACCGAATTTGAGCGCGCAACGCGAAGCCAAACGCGCCGGCACTCCCAAGCAAATACGATAGACGTCACTTAGAAGATAAACATGTCCGACAACAAACCAGCCAATCCCAAGCAAGACAAGCAAGGCAAGAAGCCCGAGAGCAAATACCCCGTCAACATGACGGAAACCCCCTTCCCCATGCGCGGCGACATGGCCAAGCGCGAGCCGCAATGGGTCAAGGAATGGCAGGACAAGAAGATTTACCAGCGCATCCGCAAGGCCGCCGCCGGCCGGCCCAAGTTCGTGCTGCACGACGGCCCGCCGTACGCCAACGGCGACATCCACATCGGCCACGCCGTCAACAAGATCCTGAAAGACATGGTGGTCAAGTCGCGCACCCTGGCCGGCTACGACGCGCCCTACGTGCCGGGCTGGGACTGCCACGGCATGCCGATCGAGATCCAGATCGAAAAACTGTACGGCAAGAACCTGCCCACGGCCGACGTGCTGACCAAGGCCCGCGCCTACGCCCATGAACAGGTGGAACGCCAGCGCAAGGACTTCATCCGCCTGGGCGTGCTGGGCGAGTGGGAGAATCCCTACCTGACCATGAACTACTCGAACGAGGCCGACGAGCTGCGCGCCCTGGGCAAGCTGCTCGACAAGGGCTTCGTGTACCGCGGCCTGAAGCCCGTCAACTGGTGCTTCGATTGCGGCTCGGCCCTGGCCGAGGCGGAAGTGGAATACGCCGACAAGCGCGACCCGGCCATCGACGTGGGCTTCAAGTTCGCCGAGCATGACAAGCTGGCCGCCGCCTTCGGCCTCGATAAGCTGCCCACCGAAAACGGCTACATCGTGATCTGGACCACCACGCCGTGGACCATCCCGTCCAACCAGGCGCTGAACGTGCACGCCGAAGTCAAGTACGCGCTGGTGGAAACCGTGCGTGACGGCCAGCCGCTGCTGCTGATCCTGGCCCAGGACCTGGCCGTGTCGTGCCTGGCGCGCTACAAGCTCGATGGCACCACCATCGCCACCTGCGACGGCCAGGCCCTGGCCGGCATCGGCTTCCGCCACCCGCTGGCCGCGCGCGACGCGTTCTACGACCGCCTGTCGCCGATGTACATCGCCGACTACGTGACCACCGAAAGCGGTACCGGCGTGGTGCACTCGGCGCCCGCCTACGGCCTGGACGACTTCATCTCCTGCAAGGCGCACGGCATGAAGGATGACGCCATCCTGACCCCGGTGCTGGGCGACGGCAAGTACGCCGAATCGCTGCCCCTGTTCGGCGGCATGACGATCTGGGAAGCGTCCAAGCCGATCTGCGCGGCCCTGAAGGAAGAAGGCGCGCTGTTCGAAGTGAAGATGTTCGACCACAGCTACATGCACTGCTGGCGCCACAAGACCCCCATCATCTACCGCGCCACCTCGCAGTGGTTCGCCGGCATGGACATCCATCCCAAGGATGGCGGCCCGACGCTGCGCCAGACGGCCCTGAAAGGCATCGACGCCACCCGGTTCTTCCCGGACTGGGGCCAGGCGCGCCTGCACGGCATGATCGCCAACCGTCCCGACTGGACCCTGTCGCGCCAGCGCCAGTGGGGCGTGCCGATGGCCTTCGTGGTGCACAAGGAGACGGGCGAGCTGCACCCGCGCACCCCGGAACTGCTGGAACAGGTCGCCAAGCTGATCGAAAAGGATGGCATCGACGCCTGGCTCAAGCTGGACCTCAAAGACCTGATCGGCGACGAGGCGGCCCACTACGACAAGAACAAGGACACGCTGGACGTGTGGTTCGACTCGGGCACCACGCACCAGACGGTGCTGCGCGGCTCGCACCGGGAGCAGTCGCACTTCCCGGCCGACCTGTACCTGGAAGGCTCGGACCAGCACCGCGGCTGGTTCCACTCCTCGCTCCTGACCTCGTCCATGCTCAACGGCGCCCCGCCCTACAAGGCGCTGCTCACGCACGGCTTCGTGGTCGATGGCGAAGGCAAGAAGATGTCCAAGTCGGTCGGCAACACGGTATCGCCGCAGGACGTGTCCAACAAGCTGGGCGCCGACATCCTGCGCCTGTGGGTGGCCGCCACCGACTACACGGGCGAGCTGTCGATCTCCGACGAGATCCTCAAGCGCGTGACCGAATCGTACCGCCGCATCCGCAACACGCTGCGCTTCCTGCTGGCCAACACCTCCGACTTCGACCCGGCGCAGCACGCCGTGCCGGTGGCCGAACTGCTGGAGATCGACCGCTACGCCATCGCCAACATGGGCGCATTGCAGGCGCAGATCACGCAGCACTACGAACAGTTCGAGTTCCATCCCGTGGTGGCCAAGCTGCAGAACTTCTGCTCGGAAGACCTGGGCGGCTTCTACCTGGACATCCTCAAGGACCGCCTGTACACGTCCGGCCTGACCTCGCCGGCACGCCGCTCGGCGCAGACGGCCCTGTGGCACATCACGCAAAGCCTGCTGCGCCTGATGGCGCCGGCCCTGTCGTTCACGGCCGAGGAAGCATGGGCCATCTTCGCCGGCCCGGACTCCTACCAGGCCAGCGACGAAACCATCTTCACCCAGACCTGGTGGCAGCTGCCGGAACTGGCCGACGGCCCGGCCCTGCTGGCCAAGTACGAAGCGCTGCGCGCCGTGCGCGCCGACGTCACCAAGCAGCTGGAAGACTTGCGCACCTCGGGCGCCATCGGCTCGTCGCTGCAGGCGGAACTGAGCATCAAGGCGGCCGGCGACAAGTACGCGCTGCTGGCCAGCCTGGAAGATGACCTCAAGTTCGTGTTCATCACCTCGCAGGCCAAGGTGGCCCAGGTGGCGGGCGAAGCGGAGGAAGCGGTGGAAGTGGCCGCGTCGTCCGCCGACAAGTGCGAGCGCTGCTGGCACTACCGCGCCGACGTGGGCAGCCACGCCGACCATCCGACCCTGTGCGGCCGCTGCCACAGCAACCTGTTCGGCGCAGGCGAGCGCCGCAAGTTCGCTTAACTCTCCGTAGTAAGCCTGCAATATGCCTGCCTCCGCCGCCGTGCCCAGCCCCCCCTCCACGTGGCGGGGCACGGCGCGGCGGCGGCCACGAAACCAACCAACATTCCATGGCCACCAACAAATCCCGCTTCTCCGCCAAATCCTCCTCCAGCATCACACCGTGGCTCGGCATCGCCGCCGTCGTGATCCTGCTGGACCAGCTGTCCAAGATCACCATCACCAGGCTGTTTACGCTCGGTGAGGAAAAAATCGTCACCTCCTTCTTCAACCTGGTGCTGGCCTACAATTCCGGCGCCGCGTTCAGCTTCCTGCAACACGCGGGCGGCTGGCAGCGCTACTTCTTCACGGCCATCGCGCTGGGCGCGGCCGCCTACATCATCTACCTGCTCAAGAAGCATGGCGGCCAGCGCCTGTTCTGCTGGGCCCTGGCCCTGATCCTGGGCGGCGCCATCGGCAACGTGATCGACCGCCTGCTGTATGGCCATGTGATCGACTTCCTCGATTTCCACCACGCGGCATTCGGCCACTTCCCGGCGTTCAACCTCGCCGACTCGGCCATTTGTCTCGGCGCCGGCCTGTTCATCCTCGATGAACTGCGCCGCGTGAACCGCTAATCCCTGGAGCACCAGCATGGACCTCACCGGTAAGAAAATCGTCCTCGGCCTGTCCGGTGGCGTGGCCTGCTACAAGGCGGCCGAACTGTGCCGCCTGCTCACTGGCCAGGGCGCCAGCGTGCAGGTGGTGATGACGGACGCGGCCGCCCACTTCATCACCCCCGTGACGATGCAGGCCCTGTCGGGCCGGCCCGTGTTCTCCAGCCAGTGGGACCCGCGGGTGGACAACAACATGGCCCACATCGACGTCACCCGCGGCGCGGACGCCATCCTGATCGCGCCCTGCTCGGCCGACTTCATGGTCAAGCTGGCACACGGCGTGTGCGACGACCTGCTCTCGACCATGTGCCTGGCCCGTCCACGCCAGCTGCCGCTGCTGATCGCGCCGGCCATGAACGTGGAGATGTGGCAGAACCCGGCCACCCAGCGCAACGCGGCCCAGCTGCGCGATGATGGCATCGTCATCTTCGGCCCCGGCGCCGGCGAACAGGCCTGCGGCGAAGTGGGCCTGGGCCGCATGCTCGAACCGCAGCAGCTGCTGGAAGAAGTGATCGCCTCGTTCCAGCCCAAGACCATGGCCGGCAAACGCATCCTGGTCACGGCCGGCCCCACGTTCGAAGCCATCGACCCGGTGCGCGGCATCACCAATCTCTCCTCAGGCAAGATGGGTTACGCCGTCGCGCGCGCGGCGCGCGAAGCGGGCGCCGAAGTGCTGCTGATCTCCGGCCCCACCGCCCTGCCCACGCCGTACGGCGTGCAGCGCATCAACGTGCAAAGCGCGCAGCAGATGCACGACGCCGTCATGGCAGCCGTGGAAGGCCAGCACGTGTTCGTCGCCGTGGCGGCCGTGGCCGACTGGCGCGTGGCCAACACCAGCGCCCAGAAAATGAAGAAGAAGGGTGACGGCTCCGTGCCCGAACTCAAATTCGAGCAGAACCCGGACATCCTGGCCACGGTGGCCGCCCGCACTTCGCTGGCCGGCCATCCTTACTGCGTGGGCTTCGCCGCCGAATCGGAAAACCTGCTCGAATACGGCGCCGTCAAGCGCGAGAAGAAAGGCATCCCGCTCCTGGTCGGGAACATCGGCCACCATACCTTCGGCCAGGACGACAACACCATCATCCTGTTCGACGAAAACGGCCACACCATCCTGCCGCGCGCCGACAAGCTCACGCTGGCGCGCCAGCTGGTGTGCGAAATCTCCAAGCGGATCGACAAGTACTCGCTGTTCCAGTGACGCTGCGCTCCCCCATCCGAATCACCTGAAACACTGAAACCGCAACAATGAAAAATATCGACGTCAAGATCCTCGACCCGCGCATGAAGGACATGCTGCCCGCCTACGCCACGCCCGGCAGCGCCGGCCTGGACCTGCGCGCCTGCATCGACGCCCCCATGACCATCGAGGCCGGCCAGACCGTGCTCATTCCCACCGGCCTGGCGATCCACGTGGCCGATCCCGGCTACGCCGCCATGATCCTGCCGCGCAGCGGCATGGGCCACAAGAACGGCATCGTGCTGGGGAATCTGGTAGGCTTGATCGATTCCGACTACCAGGGCCAGTTGATGGTATCGACCTGGAACCGCGGCCACAGCGCGTTCACGCTGCAGCCCATGGAACGCCTGGCACAGTTGATCATCGTGCCGGTGCTGCAGGTCGGATTTAACATCGTCGAGGACTTCGACGCCAGCGAACGCGGTGCCGGCGGTTTCGGCAGCACCGGCAAACACTAAGGACAGGACAGGCCATGCCACAGACCGACCAGCAGCCAGGCGCACCGCGCCGCCAACTCGCCAAACCATGGGCCGCCATGACGGCGGCGCTGCTGCTGTCGGCCTGCTCCATGTTCAAGACGGCGCCACCGGCGCCCGCCCCCACCGCCACGCGCCCCGCACCGGCGCCCGAGCCGGTGGTGGTCACGGCCCGCATGCTGGAGGCGCGCGACGCGGTGAGCCGCATGGTGGCCACCCAGGAGCGCTTGTACCAGATCGTGGCGCCGCTGCTGATCAACAATGCGGACCTGTGCCGCACCCACGCCCACGAACTATTGGGCTTCACGGCCAAGAACAAGTACTCCTACCCGGGCGAATACGCGGACGCGGCCCAGGCCGCGCTGGGCTACGGCGAACAGCTGCAGGTGTCGGGCGTGCTGCCCGGCAGCGGCGCCGCCCGCGCCGGCCTGCGCAAGGGCGACGAACTGGTGTCGGTGGAGGCGCAGCCGCTGCCCACGGGGCCGAACGCGGAAACCCAGGCCGCGCGCATCCTCGGCCCGCTGGTGGGTCGCCATTCCGCGCTCAGCATCACCGTGCGCCGGGGCAGCGCCGTGCGGGCCATCACCGTGCCCGTCACGCGCGCCTGCGCCTTCAAGGTCGACCTGGGCAACTCGGACAATATCAATTCCTATGCGGACGGCCAGCGCGTGCTGATCACGCGCGGCATGGTCAACTTCGCCCAGAGCGACGAGGCGATCGCCTTCGTGCTGGCCAAGGACATCGCCCACAACGTGCTGGGCCACGCCAACACCACGCGCCAGGCTTACACCGTGGGCGGCATGATCGACAACCTGGTGACCGTGCGGCCTGACACCTCGCTCTTGATCGGCAGCGCCGGCATCAAGCCCGTGCCGCAGGAACTGGACGCGGCGGCCGACTACCTGGCGCTGTACCTGCTGGCCCGCGCCGGCTACAACATCGAACGCGCGCACGCGTTCTGGCAGCGCCTGGCCGCCCAGTACCCGCCCACGGTGCTCAATGGCTATACGGCCATCCATCCCGCCACCAGCTACCGGCTCGGCGTGATCGACAAGACGGTGGCCGAGATCAAGGCCAAGCAAGCCGCCCGCAAGCCGCTGCTGCCGTAAGCGGGAACACGCCATGCGCGCCCTGCTCCTGCCCTTGCTGCTGCTGATCTGCTGCGGCACGGCGCAGGCGGCCAAGGGCGCACATGAAAAACCGGCCCACCACCGCACACACTGGAGCCGCGTGGGCCGCGCCGCTGGCGCCACGCTGTACCTGGACCGGGCCAGCATCGTGCGCCAGGAACAGGGCCGCAGCGCGTGGACGCTGCGCAGCTTCCGCCGCCCCCAGACCACCCCCAACGGCAAGCTGTTCCGCTCCATCAAGGCCCAGCATGTGTACGCGTGCGGCGCGCACACGGCCATCCTGCGGGCGCAGATCTACTATCCCGAAGCGATGGGCCGCGGCGAGCCGGTGGAGAACTATCGGTTCGAACAATTCAGCCCGGAAGCCATCGCGCCCGGCAGCCCTTACGCGGCCGCGCTGGCCGCCGTGTGCCGGCGCCGCCGTTGAGCGGCCATTGCGCTGGAAATCTAGCGGAAGTTGGGGAAGTTGGGGAAGACCGCGCCCATCACCCACGTGAGGGCGACGCAGAACAGCACGGCGATGATCAGCACGATCAGCAGGCGCCCGAACTTGGGATTGCCATCGTCATCGTGGTTGTCGGGTTGGCGCATCAGGCGTTCCTGCAAGGATTGGAGAGCCATAGTATAGTCGAATGCCTGCAGCCGCAAGGAGCCCACCGCCATGGACAGCATCGACCTGGAAGTATTGAAGACTTGCGCCGCCTGGATCGCGGCCGGGCGCCGCTGCGAACTGGTCACCGTGATCCGCACCTGGGGTTCCAGCCCCCGGCCCGTGGGCGCCACGCTGGCCATCTGCGAGGACGGCAACGTGACCGGCTCCGTCTCGGGCGGCTGCATCGAGGACGACCTGATCGCCCGCGCCCGCGGCGATGGCTTGCGGCGCGTCAGCCCGGAACGGGTCAGCTACGGCATCACCGCCGACGAGGCGCACCGCTACGGCCTGCCCTGCGGCGGCACCATCGAACTGGCGATCGAGCCACTGTCGGCGCGCAGCCGCATCGCCGAGCTGCTGGAACGGATCGAGCGCCACGAACTGGTCGAACGGCGGCTGGACATGGCCAGCGGCGCCGTCACGCTGGCACCCGCGCCACCGGGCGCCGTCATGCGCGCGGATGAACACACACTGGTCACGCTGCACGGCCCCCGCTGGCGCTTGCTGATCATCGGCGCCGGCCAGCTGTCGCGCTTCCTGGCCCAGGTGGCCATGGCCATGGATTACCACGTGATCGTGTGCGACCCGCGCGAGGAATACCGGGCCGGCTGGAACGTGGACGGCGCGCGGCTGGTGCACGCCATGCCCGACGACCTGGTGCTGGAATTGAAGCTGGACCACCGCAGCGCCGTCGTGGCCCTGACCCACGATCCCAAGCTGGACGACCTGGCCCTGATGGAAGCGCTCAAGTCCGACGCGTTCTACGTGGGCGCCATCGGCTCGCGCGCCAACAATGCCAAGCGGCGCGAGCGGCTGCTGCAATTCGACGTCACGCCAGCGCAACTGGCGCGGCTGCATGGCCCCATCGGCCTGTACATTGGCAGCAAGACGCCGGCCGAAATCGCCATCTCCCTCCTGGCCCAGATGACGGCCATAAAAAACGGCGTGCCGCCCGCGCTGCAAGTGGGCCACGCGGCCACGCCGGAGGCTCCCGGCAGCCATGCCTGCGTGGCCTGAACAATTTAAAAGCAAGAAGTGGGTGGCGTGCGCGCCGCCCATGGCCGACAATCACGCTTTTTCCATGGGACGCCGTCCATGAGCACCGCCAACCTGTTCCGACTGATCCTGCTGGCCGCCATCTGGGGCGGCTCCTTCCTGTTCATGCGCATCGCCGCGCCGGTGCTGGGCGCCGCGCTGCTGATCCAGCACCGCGTGCTGTTCGCCGCCCTGTTCTTGGCCGTGGTGGCGCTGCTGCTGCGCAAGCCGCTGAACCTGCGCCGGCACTGGAAGCACTACCTGGTCCTGGGCCTGTTCAATTCCGCCCTGCCCTTCCTGCTGTTCGCGTTTGCCGCGCGCACGCTGTCGGCCTCGCTGATGGCCGTGCTGAACGCCAGCACGCCGCTGTGGGGCGCCGTGATCGGCGCCGCCTGGTCGCGCCGCATGGTGTCGCCCACGGTGGTGGCGGGCCTGCTGCTGGGCGCGGCCGGCGTGGCGCTGCTGGTCAGCTTCGACCATGTGAGCGCCGGCCCCGGCGCCGGCATCGCCATCGCGGCCGTGCTGTTCGCCTCGTTCAACTACGGCATCGCCAGCAACTACGCCAAGTCAGCCAAGGCGGCGCAGTCGGTGCCGCCGTTCGCCAACGCCCACGGCAGCATGTGGGGCGCCACCTTGCTGGTGCTGCCCGTGCTGCCGTGGTTCCCGGCGCCGGCCACGCCCACCATCGGCATCATGGGCGCCGTGCTGGCCCTGGGGGTGTTGTGCAGCGGCGTGGCCTACCTGATCTACTTCCGCCTGATCGAAGACGTGGGCCCGGCGTCCGCGCTCACCGTGACCTTCCTCAGTCCCGTGTTCGGCATCCTGTGGGGCGTGCTGTTCCTGGGCGAGACGACGGGCTGGTACACCTGGGCCGGCGCCGCCATCGTGCTACTGGGGACCGCGCTGGTGACGGGCTTCCGCCCCAGCCTGGGCGCGCCGCGCAAGGCCAGCGCCACATGACGCGGTCCGCCACATCGCAATTCACGCTGCCACTGCCATCAGGCTACCGGCTCGACGACGTGCTGACCTTCCACCGGCGCGATGCGGAAAGCGTGGCCGAACAGGTGAGCGAGCGGCACCTGCGCAAGGGCATGCTGCTCGACGGCGTGCCCGTGGTGCTCGACATCGCCCTCAACCTCGCGCCAGACGACACGCCCGGCAGCGCGCGGGCCAGCGCACACGAACAGGCGCACAACGGCGCACCGTCGGCGGCCAGCTGCACCATCCTGGCCGATGGCCCCTGCACGCCCGCCATCATGGCCTACGCCCGCGCCGCCGCCGACGCCATGCTGGGCCTGCGCATCGATCCCCAGCCGTTCGCCGACTGCACGGCCGGCGACCCGCTGTTCGGCCCCCTCACGCGCGCGCGGCCTGGCCTGCGCGTGGTGCAATCGGCCACCGTGTTCGAAGCGCTCACGTGGGCCATCATCGGCCAGCAGATCAACCTGCCGTTCGCCATCGCGCTGCGCCGCACTTTCATCCTGCAGGCGGGCCGCCAGCACCGCTCGGGCCTGTGGTGCTACCCGGACGCGAGCAGCGCGGCCCTGCTGGAGCCGGATGTCCTCACCACACGCAAATTCTCGCGCGCCAAGGCCGAGACGGTGCTGCGCCTGGCGCAACTGGTGGCCAGCGGTGAACTGCGCCTGGCGTTGGGGCCGCACTACGGCATCGAGGAAGTATCAGCCGCGCTGCTGGCCGTGAAAGGCATCGGCCCCTGGACCGTCAACTACGGTCTGCTGCGCGGCTATGGCTATGCCGATTGCTCGCTGCACGGCGACGTGGCCGTGCGCGCCGCGCTGCAGCACCTGCTGGGCGAACAAGCCAAGCCTGACATGGCGCGCACCGAACAATTCCTGGCCCGCTACCGTCCCCATCGCACGATGGCCGCCGCCCACCTGTGGGCCAGCCTCCATCCACCCGCCGTCGCCACCGATGGCGAACAAAGCGCTTGACCCTCACGCAACGTCAGGCCCTAGTCTGGCAGCACGCTTGAGGAAAGGAGCAACTCCATGCTGAAAGTAGGACAACTGGCCAGCCGCACCGGCCTCACCGTACGCACCTTGCACCACTACGACAGCATCGGCCTGCTCACGCCCTCGGCGCGCTCCGAGAGCGGCTACCGGCTTTACCAGCGCGACGACATCGCCCGCCTGTACCAGATCCAGGCCTTGCGTCGCCTTGGCATGTCGCTGGCCGACATCGGCGCTTTCCTGGCCCAGCCGGATGCGCCCTTTTCCACCATCGTCGCCCGGCAGATCGACGCGCTCGGGCAGCAGATCGCGCAAGCGACCGAGCTGCGCGCGCGACTGATGCGACTGCAGTGCCAACTGGAACAAGGCGACTCCCCCGCGCTGGCCGACTGGCTAACCACGTTGGAGTTAATGACCATGTACGACACATACTTTAGCAAGGAAGAACTGGCACAACTGCCGCAACTGGACGACGCCTCGCCGCGCGCCAGGGAATGGGCGCAACTGGTGGCCCGCATGCGCGCGCTGGGTGACGGCGGCACGCCCGCGGCCGATCCGCAGGCGCAACAGCTGGCCTGCCACTGGATGACGATGGTGGAACGGGACACGGCGGACAATCCCGATCTCGCCCGCCGGCTGGACCTGATGTTGACGCAGGAACCGGCGGCCCAGCAGCGCTCCGGCATCACGCCGGAGCTGAAGCGCTACGTGCTGGACGCCTTCTCCGAATACAAGCTGACGATCTACGCCAAGTATCTGGACGCCGACGAACTGCGCACCATGCGCGCCAACCGGGGCGGCCAGGTACCGGCGTGGCTGGCGCTGATCGCGGATGTGCGTGGCCAGATGGATGCCGGCGCGGCGCCCGCCAGCGCAGCGGCGCAGGCGCTGGCGCGCCGATGGCTGGAACTGTTTCGCAGCTACGCGGGCGATAACCCGGCCACGCGCGAGAAAATGCGGCTGGCGCACGAGAAGGAACCCGTACTGTTGACCGGCAGTTTCATGTCGGACGACGTGCTGGGCTTTATCCGGCAGTCCATTGCCACGCTGCCCGCCGCCTGAGGCGCAGCCGCCGGCCCCGTTCACAAGGTGCAAGCCGGCGCACGCGCCGGCGCAACAATCGTAGGTTCACGCCGCGCATGGTTCCACCTCTTGGACAAAGCGGCCGAACTGTTCGGCCGTCAGTGGCTTGCTGTAGTAATAGCCCTGGATTTCATCGCAACCGTGCTCGCGCAGGAAATCGAGCTGGGCCTGCGTTTCCACGCCTTCGGCGATGGTGCGCAAGCCCAGCCCGCGCGCCATGGCGATGATGGCCGTGACGATGGCCCGGTCTTCCGGATCGGCGCTGATGTCGCGCACGAACGACTGGTCGATCTTCAGCTTGTACACCTTGAACTTCTTCAGGTAGCTGAGCGAGGAATAGGCGATGCCGAAATCGTCGATGGCCATGCGCACGCCGTGCTCGTGCAACTGGTCCATCACGGCGATGGCCGCTGGCGGATCGTGCATGGCGCCGCTCTCGGTCAGTTCCAGCTCCAGGTACTGGGCCGGCAGCTGTT
The DNA here is from genome assembly GCF_014042365.1 of Rugamonas fusca. Taxonomy (GTDB): domain Bacteria; phylum Pseudomonadota; class Gammaproteobacteria; order Burkholderiales; family Burkholderiaceae_D; genus Rugamonas; species Rugamonas fusca. The sequence goes on along the minus strand of NZ_JACEZS010000006.1, from coordinate 47,662 downwards.
CCTCGGCCAGGATGGCGGCCACCATGGCCGGCAGGTTGGGATGGCGGAACTGCACGGTCGACAGGTTGACGGCCAACACGAACGGCGTCATGCCTTCGTCCAGCCAGGCCCGCATCTGGCGCACGGCGTGCCGCAACACCCATTCGCCGATCGGCACGATCAAGCCGCTGTCCTCGGCGGCCGGAATGAATTCCTCCGGCGACACCTGGCCCAGCGAGGGATGATGCCAGCGCAGCAGCGCTTCGGCGCCGATGATGCGGCCATCGCGCGCGCTGAACTGGGGCTGGTAGTGGATCGTCAACTGGTGCTGCTCCAGCGCGTGGCGCAGCGCGCTCACCACCTGCATGCGGCGCACCGCCAGCGCCTCGATCTCGGCGGTGAAGAAGCAATAGCGGTTGCGCCCGTTCTGCTTGGCGCGGTACATGGCCGCGTCGGCGCACTTGACCAGGCCTTCCAGGTCGCCGCTGTCGTCCGGGTACAGGGCGATGCCGATCGAACCGCTCACGGTCAATTCATGCTGCTCGATGGAGAAGGTCTCCTCCACCACGTCCAGGATGCGCTGCGCCGTCTGCGCCAGGCCGGCCACGTCCACGCCTTGCAGCAGGAAGACAAATTCGTCGCCGCCCAGGCGCGCCACCATGTCGTCGGCGCGCATGATGGCGCGCAGCCGGCGCGCCAGCGCCATCAGCAGCGCGTCGCCCACGCTGTGTCCCAGGCTGTCGTTGATGTCCTTGAAATGATCGAGGTCGAGGAACAGCAAGGCCAGTTTCTGGCCGCCCTCCGCCGCCTGCGCGATGGCATGCTGGATGCGCTCATCGAGCTGCACCCGGTTGGGCAAGCCCGTCAGCACGTCGTAATGGGCCAGGTACTGGATGCGCTCTTCGGCCAGCTTGCTCTTGGTGATGTCGCGCGAGACGCCGAACAAGCCCACCACGGCGCCGGACGCGTCGTACACGGGCCCCTTGGTGGACTGGAACAGGATGCGTTCGCCCGCCTCGTTGACCAGGAATTCCTCCTGGGTCTGGGTGCGGCCCGACGCGATGATGTCGCCATCCAGTTTTGTGATCGCCAGCGCCGTCTCAACGGGCAGCATGGCCAGGTCGTCGCGCCCCAGCACCTCGGCCTGGGAGCGGCCCAGGTAGCCGGCCGCCGCGCCATTGGCCAGCAGGTAGCGGCCGTCCAAATCCTTGACGTAGATGGCATCGGAAGTACCGCCGACGACGCTGGTAAGCAGGTTGCGGTCCACGTCGCCCCGGCGCAGGGCACGGCGCAGCACCTCGCTGAGCAAGCTGACAACAACGCCATTCAAAACCAGCAAGCTCCACACCAGCAAATCCGCCCCGCGTTCGAAGCGCATGCTGTACAACGGTTCGATGGCCAGCAGTTTGTCACCCAAGGTGCTCACGGCTGTGGCCAGCAAGCCCGGCCCGAGCCCGCCCAGCATGGCGCTCAGGATGATGGGCAGCATGAACAGGATCAGCCAGGGATGATGCGAGCCGACCGCCATCATGTGGAGTCGCGCGAACAGGGTGGCGCCGGACAGGGCGGCGGCCAGCACATAGCTCAGTGCGCCATTGCCGCGCGCGGGCGCCAGGCCGGTGGCCATCATCGCCAGCAGCGGTTGCGGCGTGCCATCGCCCCCGGCCACGGCGCGCAGCGCCAGGAAATAGCCGACGGCCGTGCTGACGACGAAGAACACGCCCTTGGCCGTCGATAGCCAGGCCGCGTCCCGCACATTGAGCATGCCGAGCAACATCTGGTCCGACAGGAAGATCCATGCCAGGGCCAGCACCGTGTAGCTGACGGTGACGAGAGTGATGAAACGATTGCGTGACGATGCCATTTCATCCCCCCTTTCAGGTAGCGGCAGCGATGAATCCACTAGGCGTCCGGGCAATAGCGGGACGGCGATACCGGGCGATCCCGGCGGGTTCAAACGGCTGGCACAAAGATTGGGGGCGCAGACTGGCGTTCCGGGAGCAGCAACCCGCGGGACAGAGGGGGATTGCCAGCTCGACGCTAATGCTTGGAGATTAGCATTGAAACTTCCACTACAGCCATGCGTCTTGCGCTGCATCAATCGGGAAGTTCCAATTCCATGATCTAAGTCAAATCATCGCCGGACAGTGTTGCCTGGTCGCAGCAATAAAAAAACCGTCACCAGCTTAACATGGATGACGGTTTTTTTGGAATCTGGTTGCGGGGACAGGATTTGAACCTGTGACCTTCGGGTTATGAGCCCGACGAGCTGCCAGACTGCTCCACCCCGCGTCTGATGTGTTCATTATAGGGCAAAGACTTGATTTAGGCAATATTTATCCCGAAATCGCTGGTGATAGCCCATATAAATGTCGAGCACGGGGCCGTCCGGCCCGGATTTCCCTCTGGCGTGGCCCCTGCGGACATGCCGCGACGGCTGCATTGGGTGTAAAGTAAGCACATCACGACTAGAGTAATCTCCATGAAATTTTGTTCCGAATGCGCCCACCCCGTGTCGCTGACCGTGCCGGCCGGCGACAACCGTCCGCGCTACGTGTGCACCCACTGCGCCACCATCCATTACCAGAACCCCAAGATGGTGCTGGGCTCGATTCCCGTGTGGGAGCGCGACGGCCAGACCCAGGTGCTGCTGTGCCGGCGCGCCATCGAACCGCGCTACGGCTACTGGACCCTGCCGGCCGGTTTCATGGAGAACAACGAGACGACGGCCCAGGCCGCCTTGCGCGAAACGGAGGAGGAAGCGGGCGCCAACGTGGAGCTGGGCCCGCTGTTCACGCTGCTCAACGTGGCGCGCGTGCACCAGGTCCATATGTTCTACCTGGCCACGCTGCGCGACCTCGATTTCGCGCCGGGCGAGGAAAGCCTGGAAGTAAAGATGTTCGCGGAAACGGACATCCCGTGGGATGACCTGGCCTTCCCCACCGTGCGCACCACGCTGGAACTGTTCTTCGCCGACCGCGCCCGCATGCGCGCAGGCGGCAGCCACGGCTTCTACACCCAGGACGTGGACCGTCCCATGCGCAGCGACGTCTGAGGCAACCGTGATCCCCTGGCTTGAAGCGCACAGCCCATTCCCGGACGTGGCCAACGCGCTCACGACGGACGCGCCCGGCCTGCTGGCGGCCGGCGCGGACCTGTCGCCGCAGCGCCTGCTGGCGGCCTACCAGCGCGGCATCTTCCCGTGGTTCTCGGAAGGCCAGCCCATCCTGTGGTGGAGCACGGACCCGCGCATGGTACTGATGACGGACCAGTTCCGCATCAGCGACAGCCTGAAAAAAACCTTGCGCAAGGTCGAACGCAGCCGCCACACGGATGGCCGCTGGCAGGTGCGCTTTGACAGCGCGTTCGAGCAAGTGATGCGGGCCTGTGCCGCGCCGCGCAAGGACGGTCCCGGCACCTGGATCTCGGAAGACATCATCGCCGGCTACACGGGCTTGCACCGGCTCGGCTACGCCCACTCATCCGAACTGTGGCTCGACGGCCAGCTGGTGGGCGGCGCCTACGGCGTGTGCATCGGCCGCATGTTTTATGGCGAATCCATGTTCGCCCGCGTCAGCGATGCGTCCAAGGTGGCGCTGGCTTACCTGGTGCAATTCCTGCGCAGGCACGGCGTGACCATGATCGACTGCCAGCAGGAAACGAACCACCTGGCCTCGCTGGGCGCCGCGCCCATCCCGCGCGCCCGCTTCCTGGCGCATCTGCGCAACAGTATCACCTTGCCGCCCATTTCCACATGGGAACCAATTGCGCCCTTGCCGGACGCCGGGTAAGCTGGACCTACGCCGGACCGGCATGCGCGCGCGCATGCCAGCGCCGCCGCGACGCGTTAAGATATGCCAGAAACCAGCCTGACCGCACCATCTGTTTTGCCATCGTACCGACAGGACATGCTCGATGACGCACCTGAACGACCTGCCTTTCGCCACGCTGCAGTTTTACACCACGGCGCCCTACCCTTGCAGCTACCTCGATGGCCGCCAGGCCCGCTCGCAGGTGGCCACCCCGTCGCACCTGATCAACGCCGACGTCTATTCGGAGCTGGTCAAGAACGGCTTTCGCCGCAGCGGCATCTTCACCTACCGGCCGTACTGCGACGGCTGCCAGGCCTGCATCCCCGTGCGCGTGGTGGCCGACCAGTTCACGCCCAGCCGCACCCAGCGCCGCGCCTGGGTGCGGCACGGCCAACTGCGGGCGGCCGTGGCCACGCTGTCGTTCTCGGACGAACACTACGCGCTCTACCTGCGCTACCAGAGCGCGCGCCACGCCGGCGGCGGCATGGACCAGGACAGCCGTGACCAGTATGCCCAGTTCCTGCTGCAAAGCCGGGTCAACACGCGGCTGGTCGAGTTCCGCGAGCCGGACGGCACGCTGCGCATGATCAGCATCATCGACATGCTGTCGGACGGCCTGTCGTCCGTGTACACCTTCTTCGACCCCGATGTGGAAGGCGCGTCCTACGGCACCTTCAACGTGCTGTGGCAGATCGAGCAGGCGCGCGAGCTGGGCCTGCCCTATGTCTATCTCGGCTACTGGATAGCGGACAGCCCCAAGATGAGCTACAAGATCAACTTCCGGCCGCTGGAAGCGCGCATCAAGGGCCAGTGGGGCGTGTTGCAGCCGGGGCGCTAGCGCGCAGTTGATGCTGGGGCTTGCCGGCCGGACACGGTAAAATACCGCACCTAATTCAGAGTGCCCCCATGTCCAACCATTTCCTGTATTCCCTGGCCCGCCCGCTGCTGTTCTCCATGGACCCCGAGTCGGCCCACCATTTCACCCTGCCTGCCCTGAAGCGCGCCGCCGCGCTGGGCCTGACCAAGTGCCTGCCCCAGCCGCAGCCCGATCCCCGCACCGTGATGGGCCTGACGTTCAAGAACCCGGTCGGCCTGGCCGCCGGCCTGGACAAGGATGGCGCCTACATCGACGCGCTGGCCGACCTCGGCTTCGGCTCGATCGAAGTGGGCACCGTGACCCCGCGCGCCCAGCCCGGCAACCCCAAGCCACGCATGTTCCGCCTGCCGGCCGCGCACGCCATCATCAACCGCATGGGCTTTAACAATGGCGGCGTGGATGCCTTCGTGGCCAATGTGCAGGCGTCGCGCTTCTTCCAGGACAAGGCCGGCGTGCTGGGCCTGAACATCGGCAAGAACGCCGACACCCCGATCGAACGGGCGGTGGACGACTACCTGCTGTGCCTGCAAAAAGTCTATCCGTATGCCAGTTACGTGACGGTCAACATTTCCTCGCCCAACACCAAGAACCTGCGCCAGTTGCAGGGTGGCTCGGAACTGGACGGCCTGCTGTCCCAGCTCAAGGACGCCCAGTCGCGCCTGGCCGACCAGCACAAGCGCTACGTGCCGCTGGCCCTGAAGATCGCGCCGGACATGGATGGCGAACAAGTCAAGAACATCGCCGACGCGCTGCTGCGCCACAAGATCGACGGCGTGATCGCCACCAACACCACGCTCAGCCGCACGGCCGTGCAAGGCATGCGCCATGGCGAGGAAGCGGGCGGCCTGTCGGGCGCGCCCGTGTTCGAGTTGTCGAACCAGGTGATCCGCCTGCTCAAGGCCGAGCTGGGCGACGCCCTGCCCATCATCGGCGTGGGCGGCATCATGAAGGGCGCCGACGCGCGCGCCAAGTTCGACGCCGGCGCCAGGCTGGTGCAGCTGTACAGCGGCCTGATCTACGCCGGTCCCGCCCTGGTGCGCGACTGCGCTGCCGCCCTGCGCGGCCGCTAAGCCATGCTGTACACGACCCTGGGCAAGACCGATGTGAAGGTCAGCCGTATCTGCCTCGGCACCATGACCTTCGGCGAGCAGAACACGGAAGCGGACGCGCACAGCCAGCTCGACCTGGCACTCGAACGTGGCATCAACTTCATCGACACGGCCGAGTTGTATCCCGTGATGCCGCGCGCCGCCACGCAAGGCAGCACGGAGCGCCACATCGGCAGCTGGCTGAAGAAGTCCGGCAAACGGTCCGAGGTAGTGCTGGCCACCAAGGTGGCGGGGCCGAATGCCACCATGCATTGGGTGCGCGGCGGCCGCAACAACCTGGACGCGGCCAACATCCGCGCCGCCATCGATGGCAGCCTGCAACGGCTGCAAACGGACTATATCGATTTATACCAATTGCACTGGCCAAGCCGCAACGTGCCCATCTTCGGCGCCCATGCATTCGACCCGGACAAGGAACGGCGCCACGTGGCCATTGAGGAAACGCTGGCCGTGCTGGGGCAGTTGCAGCAGGAAGGCAAGATCCGCCACATCGGCGTATCCAATGAATCGAGCTGGGGCGTTTGCGAGTTCATCAAGCAAGCTGAGCGCAAAGGCTTGCCGCGCATCGCCACCATCCAGAACCTGTACAACCTCACGGCGCGCCATTTCGAAACCAGCCTGCTGGACGAAACCTGCTACCGCGAGCAAGTCAGCCTGCTGGCCTACAGCCCGCTGGCGTTCGGCCAGCTCAGCGCCAAGTACCACGACAATCCCAAGGCGCACGGCCGCCTGACCATCTTCCCGCCCACCTGGAGCCCGCGCTACCTGCGTCCCGGCGTGCTGGCCGCCGTGGCGCAATACGCGGCGCTGGCGCGTGAGCACGGCATGACGCCCGCGCAGATGGCGCTGGCGTGGTGCTACACGCGCTGGTTCGTGGCCTCCACCATCATCGGCGCCACCACGCTGGCGCAGCTGGAGGAGAATATCGCCGCGCTGGGCGTGCAACTCACGCCGGACGTGATGGCGCGGATCGACGCGATCCACGCCAGCTTGCCCAATCCGGGGCAGTAAGCGGCCGGGGCCAGGCGCCTGCCCGCCTGCCCGCGCGACGCCCGAAACGGGGCGCGCCATTGCTGGCGCCGCGCGCCCTGTTTCGTTTCCACCACAAAACGCTCTCCCACCACCGCGTCATACCCGCGCAGCCTGCCCATGCCTGCAACTTATTTCATAAATGTATATGATTAGTTGAAACGATTCGTGGGCGGCAATTTTGCCCGCTGTTAAGCTTTTTTTTCCACTATTTTCTGGAGAGAGCCGCATGCGTTTCCGCCACCGCCCCACCCCGCCAGCCGTGCTGGCCAGCACCCTGATCGCCACCCTGGGCCTGCCTGCCGCCGCGCAGGAAGCCGCGCCACTGGAAGGCGAATTGCCATCCGTCGTGGTGGTCACGGGCACCTATGCCAAGAACCGCCGCACGGTCGATTCCGAATCGCCGATCGACATCATCGGCGCGCGCGAACTGCAAGCGACGGGATCGACGGAACTGGCCACGGTGCTGGGCCGCCTGCTACCTTCGGTCAACTTCCCGCGCCCGTCCGGCGCCGACGCCAGCGACGCCGTCCGGCCCGCCCAGTTGCGGGGCCTGTCGCCCGACCAGACCCTGGTGCTGGTGAACGGCAAGCGCCGCCACACGTCGGCCGTGGTCAACGTCAACGGCACCCAGGGCCGCGGCTCGGCGCCCGTGGACTTGAACGCGATCCCGCTGTCGGCCATCGACCACGTGGAAGTGCTGCGCGACGGCGCCGCCGCCCAGTACGGTTCGGACGCGATCGCCGGCGTGATCAACATCATCCTGAAAAAAGGGCCGAACGGCGGCGATGCTGAATTGGGCGTGGGCGAATATCAGAAGCGCGACGGCAAGCAAGTATCGCTCAAGGGCTCGACCGGCTTCGCGCTCGGTGACAGCGGCTGGCTGCGGCTGGCCGTGGAAGCGGCCGACCGCGACCCCACCAACCGCGCCGGCCCCGACCTGCGCAATCCCAAGGACCCACGCTACGGCCTGGTCAACCAGCGCTACGGCGACCCCGAGACGCGGCCGCGCACCGTGTTCGTCAACAGCCAGGCCACCATCAACGACGACCTCGAATGGTATGCCTTCGCGAACTACGGCCAGCGCGACACCTCGGCCGCCGCCACCTGGCGCACGTTCGGGCGCAGCCCCATTTATCCGGAAGGCTTCCTGCCACTGGAAATCAGCAGGTCCACCGACCAGGCGCTGGTGACGGGCTTGCGCGGCGAGGCCGGCGGTTGGCGCTGGGACGCCAGCCTGAATTACGGCAGCAATGCGTTCCAGCTCGACATGGACCACACGGTCAACCTGGACCTGGGCGCCAGCAGCCCCACCCATTTCCACGCCGGCAAACTGGAGAACACGCAAACGCTGCTCAACGTGGACGTGGCGCGCGAATTCCCCGTGGCCGCCTTCAGCGGTCCGCTGACGGTGGCGCTGGGCGCCGAAGCGCGGCATGAAAAATACACGATAGGCGCTGGCGATGCAGCGTCCTGGCAGGGCACGGGCTCGCAAGGCTTCTCGGGCTTCCGCCCCGTCAACGCCGGCAGCAACAGCCGCCACAATGCGTCGCTGTACCTGAACCTGGAAGCGGAAGTGAGCCGCCAGTTCTCCGGCTCGGCCGCGCTGCGCCACGAGCGCTACAGCGACTTCGGCAGCACCACCTCCGCCAAGGGTTCAGCCCGTTATGCGTTCAACGACGCCGTCTCGCTGCGCGGCACGGCCTCCTCCGGCTTCCGCGCGCCGTCGCTGGCGCAGCAGTTCTACACCATCACCACCACCAACTTCTCCGTCATCAACGGCGTCAACACGCCGATCGAGACGGGCACCTTCGCCGTCGGCAGCGCGGCCGCCACGGCGCTGGGCGCGACGCCACTGAAGGCCGAGAAAGCCCGTAACGTCAGCCTGGGCCTGCAGCTACAGCCGACCAGCAACTGGAATGCCACCATCGACGCCTACCGCATCGATGTGGACGACCGCATCGCGCTGTCGGCCAACATGACATTGTCGGACGCGCTCAAGCGGGAACTGGCCGCGCAAGGCATCCTGGTGGGCGCGGGCCGCTACTTCACCAACGCCATCGACACCCGTACCGCGGGCGTGGACGTGGTCAGCACCTATCGCTGGAACATGGCGCTGGTGGGCCGCTTCGATTTCACGCTGGCCTACAACCACAACAAGAACACGCTGGAACGGGTGGCGCCCAATCCCGCGCTGCTGACGGCCAACGGCCTGACCTTGATCGACCGCCAGACCATCAACCGCATGACGGTCGGCTCGCCGCGCGACAAGTTCAGCCTGGCCACCGAGTACACGGCCGGCCCATGGAACGGGCGCGCCACCGTGACCCGCTACGGCAGCTTCACCGTGCCGCAAAACAATCCGGCGCTGGACCAGGTGTATGACCCGCAATGGGTGCTGGACCTGGCCGCCAGCGTCAAGCTGGGCGCCAACTGGAAGCTGACGGCCGGTATCGACAACGCCACCAACCGCTATCCGGACCAGGTGACGTCGGCGGGCAACCTCAACAACAACGGCATCAATCCCTACAGCGGCTTCTCGCCGAACGGCTTCAACGGCCGCTACTACTACGCGAAAGCGGGCTACAGCTGGTAAGGATGGTCAGGCAACGGCGCCGCCCAATGCGGCGTCGATCTCGGCCCGGGTCAGCCCGGGCGCGAACTGCTGGATGAAGTCGTAGGCGTAGCAGCGCAGGTAGGCGCCGCGCCGCACGGCCAGCCGGGTGGTATTGGTGGCAAACAGGTGCGACGCTTCCACGGCCCGCAGCCCCTGGTCGCGGCCATGGTCGAACGCCATCGAGGCCACGATGCCCACCCCCAAGCCCAGCGACACGTACTGTTTGATCACGTCCGAATCCATGGCCGTGAGCACGATGTCCGGTTGCAGGCCGGCTTCGCGGAAGGCCGCGTCGATATGGCCGCGGCCCGTGAAGCCCTGATCGTAGGTGATCAGCGGCACCTCGGCCAGGTCTGCCAGCCGGATCGGCGTGCGCGTGAGCAGCGGGTGGCCTTCCGGCACCACGATCAGGTGGCTCCAGCGGTAGCACGGGAACGACACCAGTTCCGGGTACTGCGACAAGCCTTCGGTGGCGATGCCGATATCGGTCTTGCCCGACAACACCCATTCCGCGATATGTTCGGGCGCGCTTTGCTGCAAGCCGATGCGCACTTCCGGGTAGGCCGAGCGGAACGACTGCACCACGCGCGGCAAGGCATAGCGGGCCTGGGTGTGGGTGGCCGCCACGTTGAGCGTGCCGCTGCGCTGGCCCGCGTATTCGAGGCTGGCCTGCTGCAGGTTCTCCGCCTCCACCAGCAAGCGCTCGATGATCTTCAAGATGCCCTTGCCCGGCTCCGTCATGCCCGTCAGGCGCTTGCCGTTGCGCTCGAAGATGATCACGCCCAGCTCGTCCTCGAGCTCGCGGATCTGGCGGCTCACGCCCGGCTGCGACGTGAACAGCGCGTTGGCCACTTCCGTCAGGTTGTAGCCGCGCCGGGCCGCTTCGCGCACAGAGCGCAATTGTTGGAAATTCATGTCAAACTCCTTGATTCACAAAAACCTGCAAGCGCCGGGGCCGCACCACCAGCGCTTCGCCTTCCCGCAATTGCAACTGGCGATAATATTCATGCGGCAGCACGGCTTCGATCAGTTCAGCGTTGTCGCCCCGCTCCAGGTCCAGCTGGGCCAGCGGTCCCACCGCGTGCGCACGGCGCAGCGTGACGACGATGCCGGGCGCGCCCGGCGTGTAGCGTTCGATGTCGAGCTCGTGCGGGCGCACGTAAGCCGTGCCGTGCCCGTCGGCCCCGCCATGGCCGAGCACGGCCAGGTTCGCTTCACCCGTGGCCAGCACGCCATCCTGCACGCGCCCGTGGAAAGTGTTCACGTGGCCCAGGAAGCTGAACACAAATGGCGAGGCCGGATGGTTGTAGACCTGCTCCGGCGCGCCCGTCTGCTCGACCTGCCCCTTGTTCATCAGTACCACCTGGTCGGCCACTTCCAGCGCCTCCTCCTGGTCGTGGGTGACGAAGATGCTGGTCACGTGCAGCTCGTCGTGCAGGCGGCGCAGCCAGCGCCGCAACTCCTTGCGCACCTTGGCGTCGAGCGCGCCGAACGGTTCGTCGAGCAGCAGCACGCGCGGCTCCACGGCCAGTGCGCGGGCCAGCGCGATCCGCTGGCGCTGCCCGCCCGACAACTGGGGCGGGTAGCGGTCGGCTAGCCAGTCCAGCTGCACCAGTTCCAGCAAGGCCTTGACCTTGTTGCGAATCTGGTGCTCGGTGGGACGCTGGGCGCGCGGCTTGACGCGCAGCCCGAACGCCACGTTCTCGAACACCGTCATGTGCTTGAACAGCGCGTAATGCTGGAACACGAAGCCAACCTGGCGCTCGCGCACGTGACGGGCCGAGGCGTCCTCGCCATCCAGCAGCACCTGGCCGCTGTCGGGATGCTCGAGGCCAGCGATGATGCGCAGCAGCGTGGTCTTGCCGCAGCCGGACGGTCCCAGCAGGGCCGTCAGTTCGCCGGACGGGAAATCGAGCGAGACATCGTCCAGGGCGGTGAACGCGCCGAACTGTTTATGAATATGCTTGACTGCTATCGTCATGATCACTGCTCCAGGGTAGAGGTTGCGGCGCTTGCGCTGAGGCGCCAGCCGATGAACGATTTGAGGGCCAGCGTGACCAGCGCCAGCAAGGCCAGCAGCGACGCCACGGCGAAGGCGGCGGCGAAGTTGTACTCGTTATACAAAATCTCCACCTGCAAGGGCATGGTGTTGGTCTCGCCCCGGATGTGGCCGGACACGACGGACACGGCGCCGAACTCGCCCATGGCGCGGGCGTTGCACAGGATCACGCCGTACAGCAAGCCCCACCTGATGTTGGGCAAGGTCACGCGGCGGAACGTCTGCCAGCCCGACGCACCGAGCACGATGGCCGCTTCCTCCTCCTCGCTGCCCTGGGCCTGCATCAGCGGAATCAATTCGCGCGCCACGAACGGGAACGTGACGAAGATGGTGGCCAGCACGATGCCGGGCACGGCGAACAGCAACTTGATGCCATGCGCTTGCAGCCAGGGCCCGAACCAGCCCTGGGCGCCGAACAGCAGCACGTAGATCAGGCCGGAAATGACGGGCGAGACGGAGAACGGCAAATCAATCAGCGTCAGCAGCAGGCTCTTGCCCCGGAACGAAAACTTGGCGATGCACCACGACGCAGCCACGCCGAACACCACATTGAGCGGCACAGCGATAGCGGCCGTCAGCAAGGTCAGGCGGATGGCTGCCAGCGCATCGTCCTCGCTGATGGCCTCCAGGTAGGTCTGCCAGCCCTTGCTGAACGCTTCGGCGAACACAGCCGCCAGCGGCACGAACAGGAACAGCGTCAGGAAGGCCAGCGCCACGGCCAGCAACAAGGCGCGCACCCAGCGCGGTTCAAGCGTCGCCTCCGTGGCGCGCGCGACCGATGGCGACCACGGTGCCGACGGCACATCCGGCACATGCGCCACAGTTGGCACACGCGGCGCGCCTGGCGCGGCGGCCGGCAGGTCTGCGAACACGGTACTCATCGCACTTTCCCTCCTTCGCCGCGCGCCCAGGCTTGCAGCAGGTTAATCGACAGCAGCATCAAGAACGATGCCGCCAGCATCACGACGGCGATGGCGGTAGCGCCCGCGTAGTCGTATTGTTCGAGCTTGGTGATGATGAACAGCGGTGTGATTTCCGACACCATGGGCATATTGCCGGCGATGAAGATCACGGAACCGTACTCCCCCGTGGCGCGCGCGAACGCCAGTGCGAAGCCCGTCAACAGCGACGGCAACATGGCGGGAAACACCACCCGGCCGAACGTCTGCAGCGCAGTGGCGCCCAGGCTGGCCGCCGCTTCCTCCAGTTCGCGCTCGGCCTCCTCCAGCACCGGCTGCACGGTGCGCACCACGAACGGCAGGCCGATGAAGGTCAACGCCACCACCACGCCGAGCGGCGTGAACGCCACTTTCAGGCCCAACACACCTTCCAGCACGCGGCCAAACCAGCCGTTGGCCGAATACAGCGCCGTCAGCGTGATGCCGGCCACGGCCGTGGGCAATGCGAACGGCAGGTCGACCAGGGCGTCCACCAGGCGTTTGCCGGGAAAGTCGTAACGGACCAGCACCCAGGCCACGATGCCGCCGAACACCACGTTCAGCGCGCCCGCGACCAGCGCCGCGCCAAACGTGAGCCGGTAGGACGCCAGCACGCGCGGCGAACTGACGGCGGCCCAGAAACCGTCCCAGCTCAGCGTGAACGTCTTCAGGAACACGGCCGACAACGGGACCAGGACGATCAGCGTCAGATAGAAAACCGTAAAGCCCAGCGACAACCGGAAACCAGGCAGCACGCGGTATGGCGCGGCCGTGGCGGTGAATGTTGCAGACATGATGCGCCCCTTCATTACAAATTCATCTAAAGAGGCTCAATAATCTCATCAATCAAACATATAACAAACGAAGCATTTGGTATGTCGATACTTGTTTCCGCTATAAGGTGCAGCAGCCCACGCAGCCACAATGACAACGGCCCGGCGCCGCATGCAGCGTGCCGGGCCGGGGCGCCGGCGAACCGGCGACAACCACAAAATCAGGAAATCAGTTTGGCGGCCACGCTGACCAGGGTGAAGGCCAGCAAGCCGCGCAGCACGCGCTCGGGCACGGCGCGCGCCGCATAGGCGCCCAGCGTGATGCCGGGCACGGAACCGACCAGTAGCGTCAGCAGCAATTCCCAGTTGATGGAACCGAGCCACCAGTGGCCGACGGCGGCGATGGCCGTCAATGGCACGGCATAAGCGATGTCGGTGCCGGCCACTTCGGCCGCCGTCAGGCGTGGATACAGCATCACCAGCAAGGTGGCGCCGATGGCGCCGGCGCCGATCGAGGAAATCGTGACGAGCGTGCCCAGCAGCGCACCCGAGGCGATGGTGGCGGCCGTCAGCGCCCCGCCCTGCAACTGGTACTGGGGATGGGCGTTGATCCAGGCCAGCATCTTGCGCTTGAACAGCAATGCGACCACGGTCAGCATGACGGAGACCGCGATCACGTAGCGGATCAGCTGGCCGATCTCCTTGTCGAGCACGCCAAATTTTTTCAGGGCCAGGCTGGCCAGCACGGCGGCCGGCAAGGCGCCGATGCACAGGCGGCGCACGATGGGCCAGCGCACGGTGCCGCGCATGCGGTGCGTGAACGTGCCCACGCCCTTGGTCAGCGACGCGAACGCCAGGTCAGTGCCCACCGCGATCGAAGGCGAGACGCCGAACATCAGCGTCAGCAACGGCGTCATCAACGAACCGCCGCCCACGCCCGTCATCCCGACCAGCAGGCCCACCGCAAATCCCGAAACTACAAACGACAAGGTCATACCATCCCCCTAGAGTAAGCGTCAGGGTAATGACTCCAGCCGAAAATATAAAGGACGAAGTTCCTATTTGCTTATGCCATATCGGCATAGGCGGCACTTCGTCCCCGCGCGTTGCAGCGATTTCTTACTTGTTCGGCTGAGGCGTCATGCGCAGATAGGGGCGTTCGGCCTTGTAGCCCTTGGGATATTTTTGCTTGATCAGCTCGGGATCCTGCACCGTCAGCGGAATGATGACGTCGTCGCCATCCTTCCAGTTGCCCGGCGTGGCCACGGTGTGGCTGTCGGTCAGTTGCAGCGCGTCGATCACGCGCAGCACCTCGTCGAAATTGCGGCCCGTGCTCATCGGATAGGTGATGGACAAGCGCACTTTCTTGGCCGGGTCGATCACGAACAAGGTGCGCACGGTGGCCGTGGCCGAGGCGTTCGGGTGGATCATGTCGTACAGTTCGGCCACCTTGCGGTCCACGTCGGCGATGATGGGAAAGCCCACCACCGTGTGCTGGGTTTCCTCGATATCGGCGATCCATTCGCGGTGGGCATCGGCCGGATCGACCGACAAGGCGATCGCTTTCACGTTGCGCTTGTCGAATTCGGGCTTGAGCTTGGCCGTCAGGCCCAGTTCCGTGGTGCACACGGGGGTGAAGTCGGCCGGGTGGGAAAACAGCACCACCCAGGAATTGCCGGCCCACTCGTGGAAGCGGATCGGGCCAATGGTGGAGTCCTGCGTGAAGTCAGGCGCGGTGTCGCCCAGGCGTATGGTCATGGTGTACTCCTGTCAGGTGGGTAGCGGTGGCCAGCAGTGCATTTTGCGCCTGTTCTATTCAAATTCGCAACACAATTGCATCCCGCAAGCCGCGGTTTCGACCGCATTCGTGATTGATTCAAAGCAAAGAAAAGGCCGGCGGCCGCAGCGCGCCGGCACGCGCCGCTCACTTGCCGGGCTGGTAGATCTGGTCGAATACGCCGCCATCGGCGAAGTGGGTCTTGTGCGCCGAGGCCCAGTCGCCGGCCACCTGGGCCAACGTGAACAGCTTGATGGAGGGGAACTGCGCCGCGTATTTTTTTGACGCCTTGTCCTGCACGGGGCGATAGTAATGTTTGGCGATCAAATCCTGGCCTTCGTCCGTGTACAGGAATTGCAGGTAGGCTTGCGCCACCTTGCGCGTGCCGTGGCGCTCGGCCACCTTGTCGACCACGGCCACGGGCGGCTCGGCCAGGATGGACGACGATGGCGCCACCAGCTGCACCTTGTCCGGGCCCAGTTCCTTGATGGCCAGCAAGGCCTCGTTCTCCCACGCGATCAGCACATCGCCTATGCCGCGCTCCACAAACGTGGTGGTGGCGCCGCGGGCGCCGGAATCGAGCACGGGCACGTTCTGGTACAGCTTTTTCAGGAAGGCGCGGGCGCTGGCGTCATTGCCGCCCGGCTGGCGCAGGGCGTAGCCGTAGGCGGCCAGGTGGTTCCAGCGCGCGCCCCCCGACGTTTTGGGGTTGGGCGTGATGACGGCCACGCCTGGCTTGACGAGGTCGTTCCAGTCGTGGATGCCCTTGGGATTGCCCTTACGGACCAGGAACACGATGGTGGACGTGTAGGGCGCGCTGTTGTGGGGCAGGCGCTGCTGCCAATCCGGCGACAACAACTGGTGGCCGGCGATGGCGTCGATGTCGTAGGCCAGCGCCAGCGTCACCACGTCCGCCTCCAGGCCATCGATCACGGCCCGCCCCTGCTTGCCCGAACCGCCGTGCGACTGGCGGATCTTGACCGTGTCGCCACTGCTGGCTTTCCAGCTTTTGGCGAAGGCGGCGTTGATGTCCTGGTACAACTCGCGGGTGGGATCATAGGAGACGTTCAGCAAGGCAACGTCCGCGGCGGCAGCCGGCAGGATGGTGGTGGCGGCCAACAGGGCCGCGGCGAAGAAGTTCTTGTTCAGCATCAGGATTCCTTATGGTTGAAGCATCAGGAACACCAGCGTAAGACTCCCGGCTAATAAACAGAAGGAATCATTTCGACGTTTTATATGCCGAAAACGTATGTGACGCGATCAGGCAAAGCGGTCCAGCAGCACCACGGCCCAGGCGGCGGCGGCCAGCAGGCAGGCCAGCAGCACGGCGGCGCTGCCGAAATCCTTGGCGTTCTTGGACAGCGGATGGCGCTCCAGCGACACCCGGTCCACCACCGCTTCCAGCGCGGAATTGATCAATTCCACGATCAGGATCAGCACCAGCACGCCGATCAGCAACAGCTTTTCGAATGCGGAGATGCGCAGTGCCAGCGCGAGGATGGTGCCGGCGGCAAACAGGGCCAGTTCCTGGCGAAATGCATGCTCGTGGCGCCAGGCCGCCTTGAGCCCGTCGAGCGAGTAGAAAAAAGCCGACAGGATGCGTTTGAGACCGCTTTTGCTCTTGAATTCGCTGACTGGTTCCATGCGGGCGAGACTGAGTGACGAAAGGAACGATTATGCCCGTTCGTGACCGAGTGGTCACAATTTCAGCGCAATCACGCCAGAGATTTCCCAATATTTTCACATTATGGTATAAAGGAAGTATAACTTACCGCATCGCACCAACCACATCATGAAAATCGAAACCGTTCCCGAGCAAAAGACAACGATCCAGGTGATCGAGCGCATGGTCGCGCTGCTCGACGCGCTGGCCAAGTATCCCGATCCCGTGAGCCTGAAGGAATTATCGAAAGTATCGGGCCTGCACCCGTCGACGGCCCACCGCATCCTGAACGACATGGTGCTCACGCGCTTTGTCGACCGCATCGAACCGGGCACCTACCGGCTCGGCATGCGCCTGCTGGAACTGGGCAATATCGTCAAGAGCCGGCTGTCCGTGCGCGAAGCGGCGCTGGACTTCATGCGTGCACTGCACAAAAAGACCCAGCAGACCATCAACCTGTCCGTGCGCCAGGGCGACGAGATCGTCTACATCGACCGCGCCTTCTCCGAACGTTCCGGCATGCAGGTGGTGCGCGCCATCGGCGGGCGCGGCCCGCTGCACCTGACCTCGACGGGCAAGCTGTTCCTGTCGGTGGACGAACCCAAGGCCATCCGCGCCTACGCCACCCGCACCGGCCTGGCCGGCCACAACAAGAACTCGATCACGGACCTGGCCACGCTCGAGCGCGAGCTGAGCCTGGTACGGGCGCGCGGCTACGCGCGCGACAACGAGGAACTGGAACTGGGGGTGCGTTGCATGGCGGCCGGCATCCGCGACGATTCCGGCAAGCTGATTGCCGGCCTGTCGATCTCGGCCCCGGCCGACCGTCTGCAGGACGCGTGGCTGGACGACCTGGTGGCCACGGCCAACCAGATCTCGGCCACGCTCGGTTACATTCCGGCCGAGTAAGTGGGCGCGGTGGCCGCGCCGGTAGTCATGCCGGCCGGCTTGAGCGCCTCCAGCCATTTGCGCATGCGACCGGCATCGGCCGTGCGCGATTGCTTGCCCTTGGAATCGAGGAACACCATGATCACGGCGCGGCCTTCGATCACGGCCTGCATCAGCAGGCAGCGGCCAGCCTCGTTGATGAAGCCGGTCTTCTGCAGGCCGATCTCCCACGTGGGATTGGCCACCAGGTGGTTGGTATTGCCGAACTGCATGGGGTGGCCGCTCGCTTCCACGATGGCTTTCGGATCGGTCGAATACTGGCGCAGCAGCGGCTGCTGGTAGGCGGCCATGGCCAGCTTGGCCAAGTCGCGCGCACTGGCCACGTTCATCTTGGACAGGCCGTTGGAATCGACGTAATGCGTGTCGAGCATGCCCAGCTCGCGGGCCTTGGCGTTCATGGCCGCGACGAACGCGGCCCGCCCGCCCGGATAGTTGCGGCCCAGCGCGGACGCGGCCCGGTTCTCCGAACTCATCAGCGCGATGTGCAGCATGTTGGCGCGCGTCAACTGCGAACCCACTTTCAGGCGCGAGCTGCTGAACTTGATGCGGTCCACGTCGTCGTCCGTCACGGTCAGCACTTCATCCATGTCCTGGTGCGCCTCCACCACGACCAGGCCCGTCATGAGCTTGGTGATCGATGCGATCGGCAGCGCCACGTTGGAATTTTTCTCGAACAGCACTTCGTCATTGTTCTGGTCCAGCACCAGCGCCACGTTCGATTTCAGGTCGAATGGGTCATGGGTCTGGTTCAGCCCGGCCAGATCGCCCATGGTGGGCACGGCCGGTGCGGCGGCCAGCAGGCGCTCGTAGACGACCTTGCGGCGGCCATGCACCATCACCACGCGCTTGACCAGGTGTTCGCGCGGCGCGGCGGCCGCTTCATGCAGCTTGCCTTTGCGGACATGATGTTTCTTGTGGTGGATATCGGCCGCCTCGGCAGCGGCAGGTAGCGACACCAGCAGCGCTGCGATCAGCGCACCAGAGGCGAGCTTAAACATGAAATTCCCCGGTAAACGAACAGACGAGTGACCGTTGCAGTGTAGCAAAACCATGCGCGATCGCAAGCCAATTTAACATAGTCGGCATCATGGTTTTCCCCTGCGCAATGCACTCGCCATAAGCTTGTTCAAACGACTTGCGAATGTGGGTCGCACGGCATCCCATCAGTCAACAAATTTAACAAATTCCGCGACCGGCATGCGTTCCGTGACCAGGCTGTTCTCGACCTTGTCCATATCAGCGTAGCCCAAGGACATCCCACACACAACCGTTTCATTGTCTGGAATTGACAATATTTCCTCGATAATCTTGTGGTACTGGGTGAAGGCTGCCTGCGGGCAAGTATCGAGCCCCCGTCCACGGGCCGCCACCATGATGTTTTGCAGGAACATGCCGTAGTCCAGCCACGAGCCCTGCTCCATGATGCGGTCGATGGTGAAGATCAGCCCCACGGGTGCGCCAAAGAATTCATAGTTGCGGCCGTGCTGGGCCGCCATGCCGGCCTTGTTCTCGCGCGTCAGGCCCAGCAGCGCATACAGGTCCCAGCCCACCTTGCGGCGGCGCTCGATGAACGGCGACACCCACTCGCGCGGGTAGTAGGCATATTCCTCCGTATGCTGGCGCGACAGCGACGGATCGTTGTGGGCGGCCAGGATGGCGGCCGACAGCGCGTGCTTGCGCTCGCCCGTCAGCACATACACTTTCCATGGCTGGGTATTGGTGCCCGATGGCGCGCGCGCGGCCACCTGCAGCAATTGTTCGATGTCGGCCCGCGGCACAGGCGTGGGCAGATAGGCGCGGATCGAGCGGCGCGACGTGATGGCGTTGTCAACGGCTAACTGGTCAGATTTGCTGGGCATGCGTCCTCACTGATAGGAAAGGTCATAGACGGACTCTGCACGGGCGGCAGGGCCGATGCGCAGTCTAGCACGGGACGGCGGCGCGGCAGTCGCCCTACCCTGGCCAGCAACATTCAATTCTCGCAAGAAATCGTTCTCGGAGGCCAATGTCACTTCTTTGGTGCAACGCACAAAATTTCGCTTGACTTAATCATGGAAGGCCGTAAAATCGGGTTTGTTGCGTTGCACAATTTGTTTTTTGGTCTGAAGGCTGGATTCATCTGCTTCGTACCACTGGTAGAAACAGCAGCATTTATCGATGACTATTTTCTAATTTCTGGAGAGTTATATGTTTTCAATCCCTGAGCAATTTTCCAATGCGACTAAGGCCAATTTTGAAGCCCAGTTCGCCATCTTCTCCGCACTGACCAACAAGGCCTTCGAAGGCGTGGAAAAATTCGTCGACCTGAACCTGACCGCCGCCAAGGCATCGCTGGAAGAATCGTCGGTGACCACCAAACAACTGCTGGCTGCCAAGGATCCGCAAGAGTTCTTCTCGCTGACCGCTGCCCAGGCACAACCAACGGCTGAAAAAGTGGTGGCCTACGGCCGTCACCTGGCATCGATCGCTTCGGGCACCCAGGCCGAGTTCAGCAAAGCGGCTGAAACCCAGATCGCCGAAACCAACCGCAAGGTGATCTCGCTGGTGGAAGAAGTGAGCAAGAACGCCCCAGCCGGCACCGAAAACGCCGTCGCCCTGTTCAAGACCGCCATTGGCAACGCCAACGCCGGCTACGAGCAGTTCACCAAGACTGCCAAGCAAGCCGTGGAATCGATCGAATCGAACATGGCCACGGCCGTGAACCAGTTCTCGCAAGCCGCCGCCAAGGCCGCTCCTGCCAAGAAATAATGTAGGCCCTGCTGGCGCCCGCGGGCGCCAGCCCCGTTGTACAGACTCCTCGGCATCCGTGGTGTCCTTTCAAACGGGTGTCCTTATCAGCCCCGGCCCTGCCCGGGGCTTTTTTTATTTTCACCCCGCAAAATCGGGGACGTACTCCGGTTTTCCCCGGCGGGAAAACCGGAGTACGTCCCCGATTTTGCGGGTTGGAATTATTCGCCGAGGTAGGCTGCCTTCACGCGCGGATCGGCCAGCATGTCCTGGGCGTTGCCCGTCATGGTGATCAGGCCGGAATCCATCACGTAACCGCGGTGCGCGGCCTGCAGCGCCAGCTTGGCATTCTGCTCCACCAGCAAGATGGTGATGCCGTCGGCCGAGACGTTGCGGATCACCTCGAAAATCTTGTCCACCATGATCGGCGACAGGCCCATCGACGGTTCATCCAGCAACAGCAGCTTGGGGTGCGACATCAGCGCGCGCGCCATGGCCAGCATCTGCTGCTCGCCACCGGACAAGGTGCCGGCCATCTGCTGCGCCCGCTCCTTGAGGCGCGGGAACACGTCGTACCACTTGGCGATGTCGGCTTCGATACCGGCCTTGTCGCTGCGCGTGTAGGCGCCCATCATCAGGTTCTCGTGGATCGACATGCGCGTGAACACGCCGCGTCCCTCCGGCACCATGGCCAGCTTCTTCTCGACCAGGTGGAACGACTGGTCCCCCTTGAGCGAGGCGCCCATGTAGCTGACCGTGCCGTCCACCTTGCATGGCGGCAGCGTGCCCGTGATGGCTTTCAGCGTGGTGGTCTTGCCGGCGCCGTTGGCGCCGATCAGGGCCACCAGCTCGCCCCGGTTCACTTCCAGGTCAATGCCCTTGACGGCCTTGATGCCGCCGTAGGCCACCGTCAATCCCGCGACTTTCAGCACGTTTTCGCTCATCAGTGCGATCCTCCCAGATAGGCGTCGATGACGGCCTGGTTACTCTGTATTTCGGCCGGCAAGCCTTCCGCGATCGGTTTGCCGTATTCCAGCACCATCAAGCGGTCGCACATGCCCATCATCATCTTGACGTCGTGCTCGATCAGCAGCACCGTCTTGCCTTCATTCTTGATCTTGACCAGCAGCTCGCGCAGCGCCAGCTTTTCGGTCGCGTTCATGCCGGCCGCCGGTTCATCGAGCGCCAGCAATTGCGGGTCGGTGGCCAGCGCGCGCGCGATCTCCAGCCGGCGCTGGTCGCCGTAGGACAGGAAGCGCGAGGTGCGGCTGGCGAACTGGCCGATCCCCACGAAGTCCAGCAATTCCTGCGCGCGGCGGCGGATGGCCGCCTCCTCCTCACGCGCCGCCTTGTGGCGGAACACGGCGCCGAACACGCCCTGGTGGGTGCGCACGTGCCGGCCCACCATCACGTTCTCCAGCGCCGTCATGTCGCCAAACAGGCGGATGTTCTGGAAGGTGCGGGCGATGCCGGCCTTGGCCACCTCGTGC
Organism: Rugamonas fusca; assembly: GCF_014042365.1. Taxonomy (GTDB): domain Bacteria; phylum Pseudomonadota; class Gammaproteobacteria; order Burkholderiales; family Burkholderiaceae_D; genus Rugamonas; species Rugamonas fusca. Next base: position 25,864 of record NZ_JACEZS010000006.1, on the reverse strand, counting down.
GGCGCGGATGGCGAATACGGCTTGCCGGCCAGCTCGAAGGTGCCCGTGTCAGGCTGGTACAGGCCGGTGATGACGTTGAAGAAGGTGGTCTTGCCGGCACCATTGGGGCCGATCAGGCCGTAGATCTGGCCTTTCAGGATCTTGATGCTGACGTCCGTCAGCGCCTGCAGGCCGCCGAAACGCTTGTTGACGCCGGCGATATTGAGTATCACTTGTTCGCTCATGGCTTTCCTCAGGCGCGCAGCACGGACGATGCCGGCTCGGGTTTGTCGGTATCGTGGTCGGGCCGGTCCTCGTGCTTGGGCGCGGGCCACAGGCCGGCCGGACGATTCAGCATGATCAGCACCATGGCCAGGCCGTACAGCAACTGGCGCAGCACTTCCGCTTCGATCACGACGTGGCCGAACAGTTTTTCCTGCAATGGTTCAACCACGTGGCGCAGCACTTCCGGCAGCGCCGCCAGCAGCGCGCCGCCCATGATCACGCCCGGCACGTGGCCGATGCCACCCAGCACCACCATGGCCAGCACGGCGATCGATTCCGTCAGCGAGAACGATTCGGGCGACACAAAGCCCTGGAACGAGGCGAACATGGCGCCGGCGATGCCGCCGAACGAGGCGCCCATCGAGAACGCCAGCAGCTTGACGTTGCGGGTGTTGATGCCCATGGCCTTGGCCGCGATCTCGTCCTCGCGAATGGCAACCCAGGCCCGGCCCAGCCGCGAATGCTGCAAGCGCGTGGTGACGAACACGACGGCGATGCACAGGAACAGGAACAGGAAGTAGTACGCGTTCACGGACGGCATGGAGAAGCCGCCGATGACGACGGTGGCACGCGAGCCAGCCTCGCCGGACAGGTTGACGCCGAACACCCGGATCGGGTCGATCAGGTTGATGCCCTGCGGGCCGTTGGTGAAGTTGATCGGCTCATTCAGGTTGTTCATGAAGATGCGGATGATCTCGCCGAATCCGAGCGTCACGATGGCCAGGTAGTCGCCGCGCAGCTTGAGCGTGGGGGCACCAAGGATGGCGCCGAACAGGCCGGCCAGCGCGGCCGCCAGCGGCACGATCAGCCACACGGACAGGTGGATGCCTTGCTCGCGGATCTCCGGGCCCAGCATGGCCACCAGCGAGTCGCCCAAGGCCGGATATTGGTTGATGATGGATTCCAGCAGCGTGGCGAACTGCGGCGAGGCCAGCAGCCCCGTCATGTAGGCGCCCACGGCGTAGAAGGCGATGTAGCCCAGGTCCAGCAGGCCGGCGAAGCCGACCACGATGTTCAGGCCCAGCGCCAGCATGATGTAGAGCAGCGCCATGTCGATGATGCGCACCCAGGAATTGCCGAACTGGGCGGCCACGAACGGGAACACCAGCAAACCGATCAGCACCAGCGCCATGCTGGCGTAGGCCTTGGCGGGGTTGCGGGCCGTGTCGAAATTGAGGAGAGCCATGATGATCCTTTCTGGCGGTCAGGCGCGGTCGGCCACGCGCTCGCCCATGATGCCGGACGGACGCACCGTCAGCACGAGGATGAGAACGACGAAGGCGAAGATGTCCTGGTAGTTACTGCCCAGGAAGCCGCCCGTGAGATCGCCGATGTAGCCGGCGCCCAGGCTTTCAATAATGCCCAGCAAAATGCCGCCTATCATGGCGCCGTAGATGTTGCCGATGCCGCCCAGCACCGCCGCCGAGAACGCCTTGAGGCCGGGCACGAAGCCCATCGCGAACTGGATCGACGCATAGTTGGCGCCCCACATCACGCCGGCCACGGCCGCCAGCGCGGCGCCGATGGCGAAGGTGGCGACGATGACTTTATTCGAATCCACGCCCATCAGGCCAGCCACACGGGGGTTTTCCGCCGTGGCCCGCATGGCGCGGCCCATGCGGGTCTTTTCCACCAGCATCACCAAGCCGAACATGGACGCGGCCGCCAGTACCAGCAGCAGCACCTGGGTTTGCGAAATGACGGCGCCGCCCACCATGATGGGGTCGGATGACAGCAATTGCGGGAACGGCAGCGGATTGCGACCCCAGATCATCATGGCGAACGTTTGCAGCAGGATGGACACGCCAATGGCCGTGATCAGCGGCGCCAGCCGGGGCGCGTTACGCAGGCGGCGATACGCCACCCGCTCGATGATGATGTTGACCAGCATGCAGACGGGAATGGCGCCCACGATGGCAATGCCCAGTTGCACGAAACCGGGCAGCCCTGGGGCCACGTTCTGCAACAGCTTGAGGATGGTCAGGCCGGCCATGGCGCCTATCATCAGCACGTCGCCGTGGGCGAAGTTGATCAGGTTGAGCACGCCATACACCATCGTGTAGCCGAGCGCGACCAGCGCGTACATGCTGCCCAGCACCAGGCCATTGATAATTTGTTGGATAAAAGTATCCATGGGTTCGATCGCCTTTGTTGAGAGTCACCGATACGTGCGGTGAGGCCACCTAACAAAAACGGCACCCGGGGAAGTCCCCGCAGTGCCGCCGTTGATGTGACGCCGCCATCCCGAAACAAGTACATTCGACAACTTTTTCGGGCGAGGCAATGATAGCGACTATTATGAAAAACTAATAGCGAAAAATATGGTGATGGGCCAAATAGAATTCAGTCCACCTTCCCTGCAGAGGGCGCGCACGGCCGTCAGGCCTGCTCCGCCTTGCCGCCATCGAGCCCCTTGGGCAAGGGGAAGGTGACCGCTTCCTGCACACCGTCCAGCGTGCGCACGCTGCGCGCACCGCACTGTTTCAGGCGGTCGATGACGGCCTGGACCAGCACCTCGGGCGCCGACGCGCCGGCCGTGACGCCCACGCGCAGCTTGCCTTCCAGCCATTGCGGATCGATTTGCGACGCGTTGTCGACCATGTAGGCCGGCGTGCCCTTCTTCTGCGCCACTTCGCGCAGGCGGTTGGAATTGGAGCTGTTCGGGCTGCCCACCACGATCACCACGTCCACCTGGGGCGCCATGAATTTCACGGCTTCCTGGCGGTTGGTGGTGGCATAGCAGATGTCGCCCTTCTTCGGCTCAATAATGCTGGGGAACTTGGCTTTCAGCGCCGCGATGATGTCGGCGGTGTCGTCCACCGACAACGTTGTCTGCGACACATAGGCCAGCATGTCGGGCTTGGCGACTTCCAGCTTGTCCACGTCGGCCACGGTTTCGACCAGGTACATGCCTTCCTCGGTCTGGCCCATCGTGCCTTCCACCTCGGGGTGGCCATCGTGGCCGATCATGATGATCTCGCACCCCTGGCGGCGCATCTTGGCCACTTCCACGTGCACCTTGGTCACCAGCGGGCAGGTGGCATCGTAGATGGTCAGGCCGCGCGCTTCCGCTTCGGCCCGCACCGCCTTGGACACACCGTGGGCCGAGAACACCAGCGTGTTACCGGCTGGCACGTCATCGAGTTCCTCGATGAAGATGGCGCCCTTGTTGCGCAAGTCATCGACCACGTAGGCGTTGTGCACGATTTCATGGCGCACGTAGATGGGCGCGCCGAACTGCTGCAGAGCGCGTTCGACGATCTCGATCGCACGGTCCACGCCGGCGCAAAAACCGCGCGGCTGGGCCAACAGAATTTCTTTTTCCATCAATTCCTCAATGTGTGGGCAAGCGGGCGCCGCAAGCGGGCGCCGCTTACAGCACCGAAATCAGGTTCACTTCAAAGCGCAGCGGCTGGCCGGCCAGCGGGTGGTTGAAGTCGAACAGGGCCGCATCGTCGCTGATTTCGCGCAGCACGCCGGCGAAGCGGCCGCCGCCGGGAGCGGCGAAGTCGATCAGATCGCCCACCTTGTACTCGGCTTCCGGGTCCGAGTTCTCGTCCAGCGTGGCGCGCGAGACGGAACGGATCAGTTCAGGATTGCGCTCGCCGAAACCCTGGGCCGGCGCCAGCTCGAACGTCTTGTGGGTGCCTTCAGGCAGGCCCAGCAGGCAATCTTCCAGGAACGGGGCCAGCTGGCCCTGGCCCAGCATCAGCGTGGCCGGGTTTCCGTTGAAGGTTGTGACTATATCAGTACCGTCCAGGGTGGCCAGACGATAATGCAGGGTGAGATAAGCCGACTTGGTGACGACGTTAGGTTGCGCGTTAGACATGACTTGGTACTCGGTAAGCTTGCAGGAAGCGATATTGTAAGCCACCTTGCCCGCCGCGCCCCCCGTTCCGGAACAATTGGGCCCATTTTCGAGGAGGAATGATGGCGATCAGCGACTGGCCGGCCCACCGCCGTCCCCGCGAGCGTTTGATACTGGAAGGGGCGCCAGCCCTGTCGGACGAGGAATTGCTGGCCGTGTTCCTGCGCGTGGGCGTACAAGGCAAGGATGCCGTCATGCTGGGCCGCGAACTGGTACACCATTTCGGTTCGCTGCACGCGCTGTTCAGCGCCAGCCTGGACGAATTCTGCGCCATCCACGGCCTGGGCGCGGCCAAGTTCGCCCAATTGCAGGCCGTGATGGAACTGGCCCGGCGCGCCATCGAGGAACAATTGAAAGCGGGACAGACGTTGAGTTCGCCCAAGGCCGTCAAGGAATACCTGCGCGTGATCCTGGGCGGCAAGACCCACGAATCGTTCCACGTACTGTTCCTGGACGTGAAGAACCGTTTGATCGATGCCAAGGAATTGTTTCGCGGCACCCTCACCCATACCAGCGTCTACCCCCGTGAAGTGGTCAAGGAAGCGCTGGCGCGCAACGCGGCCAGCGTGATGCTGGCCCACAACCATCCCTCCGGCACGCCTGAACCGAGCGAATCGGACCTGTTGCTCACGCGCGCGCTGATGCAGGCGCTGGCCCTGGTGGACGTGCGCATCCTCGACCATTTTGTGGTGGCCGGCCACCAGGTGCACTCGTTCGCCGAGCACGGCCAGCTGTAAAACAGGGCCGGCGCGCGATGGGGCGCCAGCCCCGTTTACCCTTGTTTACCAAGGGAAAATTGCCATTTCATGCAGGGCCACCAAATTGTTAAATTTTTTTGAAAATTAATGACACAATTGTTTTTCACAAGTCATTGAAAAAGCTGGGTTTTTTTGATATAGTCTTGTTTTTCCAATTGTGGAATGTCTTTAAGGAGTGCGCCATGGCACGTGTTTGCCAAGTCACTGGGAAGAAGCCGATGGTCGGCAACAACGTTTCCCATGCAAACAACAAAACCAAACGTCGTTTCCTGCCTAACCTGCAGAACCGTCGTATTTTTGTTGAATCTGAAAACCGCTGGGTCTCCCTGCGTCTGTCCAACGCCGGTCTGCGCGTGATCGACAAAGTCGGCATCGACGCCGTTCTGGCCGACATGCGCGCGCGTGGCGAAAAAGTCTAAATAGGGAGCTATCATGGCAAAATCTGGCCGCGACAAAATCAAGCTGGAATCGACCGCAGGTACGGGTCACTTCTACACCACTACCAAGAACAAGCGCACCATGCCTGCTAAGATGGAAATCATCAAGTTCGATCCTAAGGCACGTAAGCACGTTCAGTACAAAGAAACCAAGATCAAGTAATCCGATCCCAGCGTTTCGTGAAAAAGCCGTTCATCTGAACGGCTTTTTTGCTTTCCGGCCCCGCACGACGTCAGCGGCAACCATCTTCCTGCAGCACTTCCGCCAACGCGCCCGCGTACATGGCGGCCACCCGTCCCTGTTCCGTCTCGAAGCGGATCGCATACTGCCCCTCCCCCGCCCGAACTGTCAGGTAATGCCCATCCGGCCGGCGCGGATGCGCCACTGTGCGCACGGCCTCGCCGTAGTGGCGCCCCACCTTGCCTTCCGGGTCGTCCAGCGCGATCCCGCGTTCCGATTCGATGCCCGGTTGCGTCACATCGACCCGCTTCAGCACATCCTTCACGAACATCAGGACGATGCCTTCCTGTTCCGCAGGCGTGACCTGGAAGCAGGATGGCACCGTGCGCTGCCAGGCAGGCACGCGCTCCAGGTGCTCGCCGAGGATCTTGTTGACCGTGTCGAAACGCATGCCGACCTTGAGCGGGCCGGCGCCATCGACGCGCAAGGTCCAGTCGCGCGCCTGCGCGGCCGGCAGCAGCGCGCACAGGAGCAACGCGCCCCAGCAGCGCTTAGTGAGTTGCCAATTGCCATGCCGATTCATTAATCTGGCCCTCCAATGCAAAACGGCCCCGTTTCCGGAGCCGTTCATGTTTCAACTCAAGCTGATCATGCGTAGCTGCGCAGGCGCAGCGAGAAATCCTGCAGCGACTTGATGCCGGACGCTTCCGCGCGCGCGCACCAGTCCTGCAGCTTGTGCAGCAGCTGGTCGCGCGTGAAGTGCGAGCGCTCCCAGATCGCGCCCAGTTCCACGCGCATGTTGTGCATGGTTTCCAGCGCCTTGCTGTGCTGGAACAGCTCGCTCAACTGCTGTTGCTGCTGCTCGGCCAGCTTGCCCGGCTCGCGCTGCAACAGCTTGCGCGACGATTTCAGGAAACGCGCTTCCAGCTGCGCCTTGTCCTTCAGGTGGGCCAGCTCTTCCTTCCACGCGTGCTTGACGGACTTGGCATACTTGGCCATCACGTCGTAGCGGTTGGTGATCACCGATTGCAGCGTGTCGAAGTCCGCTTCCAGCTTGCCCGAGGCGAATTTCGGTGCCGGCGCCAGCTTCTTGACCTTGGCCAGGCCCATTTTTTCCAGCGTGCGGATGTACAGCCAGCCGATGTCAAGCTCGTACCACTTGGACGACAGCTTGGCCGAGGTGGCGAAGGTGTGGTGGTTGTTGTGCAGTTCCTCGCCGCCGATCAGGATGCCGAACGGGAAGATATTGGTCGCCGCGTCCGAGCACTCATAGTTGCGGTAGCCCCAGTAGTGGCCGATGCCGTTGATGACGCCAGCGGCCATCACGGGAATCCACATCATCTGCACGGCCCACACGGTAATGCCGATCACGCCGAACAGCATGAAGTTCAGCACCAGCAGCGCGGCCACGCCTTGCCAGCTGTACTTGGTGTACAGGTTGCGCTCGATCCAGTCGGTCGGCGTACCATGGCCATACTTCTCCATGGTTTCCATGTTCTTCGATTCAGCGCGATACAGCTCGGCGCCTTCCCAAAACACTTTCTTGATGCCACGGGTAACGGGGCTGTGCGGATCTTCCTCGGTGTCGCACTTGGCGTGGTGCTTGCGGTGGATGGCGGCCCATTCCTTGGTCACCTGGCCCGTCGTCAGCCACAGCCAGAAACGGAAGAAGTGGCTGGGGATGGCGTGCAATTCCAGCGCGCGGTGCGCCTGATGGCGGTGCAGATAAATGGTGACGCTGGCGATGGTGATGTGGGTGACAGCCAGGGTATAGAAAAACACTTGCCATGCGGTGAGTCGGGTGACGCCGTTAGCCAAAAAGTCCAGTACTGCGGGTAAGCTCAAATTCATTCCTGCTCCAAAGTGGGGATCGCTATCCGGTCGCTCCCGCGCGCGGGAGAGCCGATATTCTTGATTTTAATCACCATTGTACGATGAAACGCTGGTATTTTGCGGAACCATCGCCCCAAAGGCTGATTATTTTTTAGGCAGAGCAACGGATGCCGGCAGCGGCTTGTCGCCGAGGATACGCATTTCCCGTTGCGGGAACGGCACGGAGATATTGTTCTCTTTCAAGGCTTTCCAGATTGCCCGGTTGACATCGGAGATCACGCCGCCCCGGCCATTTTCCGGATCGTGGATCCAGAATCCCAGTTGCAGGTCCAGGCCGTCCGCGCCGAAGCTGAGCAATTGGGCCGACGGCAGCTTTTCCTTCGACACGCGGGCCACCGTGGACGCGGCCTCCTCCAGCAATTTCAACACGGGATCGAGGTCCGTGTCGTAGGCGACCGAGACCTTGGTCGACAGCCACAGCATATTGTTGGTCAGCGAGGAATTCTGCACGGCACCCGACACCAGCATTTCGTTCGGCACGATGGACTCCACCCCATCCAGCCCTTGCAGCACCGTGTAGCGCGTGTTGATCTGGGTCACGCGGCCACTGTATTTGTCCACCGTGATCATGTCACCGATGGTCAGGCTGCGGTCCAGCAGGATCACGAAACCCGATACGTAGTTGCTGGCGATCTTTTGCAAGCCCAGGCCCAGCCCCACGCCCAGCGCGCCGCTGAACACGGACAGCACCGTCAGGTCGATCCCCACCAGCGACAGGCTCACCAGCACGGCCACCACGAGCAGGATGGCGCGGCCCGTGCGCGACAGCACCACGCGCAAGTTGGTGTGCAGGCCGGGCACGTGCATCAGCCGCTCCTCCAGCGCCGCGCCGGCCCACAGCGCCAGCATCTGCAGCAACAGTACCGACACGGCCGCTTGCAAGATGGCCAGGATGGACACCTTGTGCTTACCGAGCGGCAGCACGGTATCGTCAAGGAAATCGAAGATATCGACCCACAGGCCCGTGATGTAGAGCACGAAAGCCAGCCAGACCAGCAACTGGAACACTTTCTCGAACATCAGCATGGCCGCGCCCACCTGCCCGCGGCGCGCGAACACGCGGCGCAGCAAGAAGAAGGTGAACCGGATCACCACCAGCGCGCCAAAGATGGCCATGCCCATCTTGAGCAGGTTCACATGGTGCGCGCGCGACAGCACGGCGCGCGACAGGCCCAGCAGGCAAATGGTCAACAGCGGCCCCAGCACGCGGCCAAAACTCTCCACTCCGAACTGCATCACCCCGGCCTGGCCGCTGCGCCCGAAGCGGCGCCGCAGCAGCGCGGCCAGCCCCCAGCCCAGGGCCACGGACAAGCCGATGGCACTCAATTGCCACAGCAGGCTGGGATCGGTCAGGTCGTCAGTCAGGCCGGCGATCAGGTTAGCGAGCGGTAATTGATTCATTGCAGGTCGAAAACAAGAAAAAATCGGGGACGTAACACGATATTCCCCGCCAGAAAAATCGGGGACGTAACACGATATTGCGACACTGCAACTCTCGCGCTACGTCCCCGTGCCATTATTGCCGCACAGATAAATCGGGGTACGTCCCCGATTTTGCTGCTGGTTATGCCTGGGCGTCGTCGGCTTCGGTTTCGGCGGGCTTGGCGACCTTGGCCATCGGCTTGCGCTCGAACACGGCGGCGAAGAAGCCATCGGTCTGGTGCTTGTGCGGCAACAGTTTCAGGTAGTCGCCCATTTCCAACGGAATTTTCTGTTCGGCCAGCACCTGGTTCATCGGCACCAGCTCAAAGTCGGGGTGGGCGGCCAGGAACTGTTGCGCGATGAAATCGTTTTCTTCATTGAGGAAACTGCAGGTGGCGTATACCAGCCGGCCACCGCCCTTGACCAGGCGCGCGGCGCCGTCCAGGATCGATGCCTGCTTGACCTGCAATTCCGCGATGGCACCGGGCTGCTGGCGCCACTTGACGTCCGGATTGCGGCGCAAGGTGCCCAGGCCCGAGCACGGCGCGTCCACCAGCACGCGGTCGATCTTGCCGGCCAGGCGCTTGATCTTGGCGTCACGCTCGTGCGCGATCTGCACCGGGTGCACGTTCGACAGGCCGCTGCGGGCCATGCGCGGCTTGAGCTTGGCCAGGCGCTTTTCGGACACGTCGAACGCATACAGGCGGCCCGTGTTGCGCATGATGGCGCCCAGCGCCAGCGTCTTGCCGCCCGCGCCGGCGCAGAAGTCCACCACCATCTCGCCACGCTTGGCGCCCACGATCTGCGACAGGATCTGGCTGCCCTCGTCCTGCACTTCGATGGCGCCGCTCTTGAACAACGGCAGGTTTTGCAGCGCGGGCTTTTGCACGATGCGCAGGCCCAGCGGCGCGTACGGCGTGGGCGTGCTGCGGATCGGCGCCTGGGCCAGCTCGGCCATCACGTCGTCGCGGTTGGCCTTGAGCGAGTTCACGCGCAAGTCCAGCGGGGCCGGGGTGTTCATGGCGTCGGCCAGTTGCAGGGTTTCTTCCTCGCCGCACTGCTCGACCAGCTTGTCGAACAGCCACTTGGGCATGTTGGAGCGCATGGACTTGTGCATCAGCTTGCGGTCGATCTGGGTCACGCGCTCGAGCCACTGCACTTCGTCTTCGGACAGGCCGCCCATCGAGGCGATGCCGACAGCGTCGGCCATGCCCAGCAGCGTCAAACGGCGCATGGTGGGGCCGCCGCCCGCTTCGGAGAAATCAGTGAAGAACGATTTGTTGCGCAGCACGTTGTACACGCATTCGGCGATGGCGCCGCGCTCGCGGCCGCCCAGGCGCGGGTGGTCCTTGAAGTAGCGCGACAGGGTGGTGTCGGCCGGCGCGGTAAAGCGCAAAATCTCGCGCAACACTTCTTCAGCATTGGCGAGTATCGCTGGTGGCAATCTCATGGAATTCCTTGGTTGTTATTCAGTACGTGGGGTGTGGTCGACCAGGACCTTGCCGTCTTCGATGGTGAGCCGGTCTTCGACGAACCAGCGTATCGCGCGTGGATACAGTTCATGTTCCTGTTTCAAGACGCGGGCCGACAAGGTGTCGACCGTGTCGTCGGGCAGCACGGGCACGGCGGCCTGCGCCACCATGGGGCCGTGGTCCAGTTCGGCCGTCACGAAATGCACCGTCGCGCCATGCTCGGGCACGCCGGCCGCCAGCGCCTGCGCGTGCGTGGCCAGGCCGGGGAAGGCTGGCAGCAGCGAAGGATGAATGTTGAGCATGCGCCCGGCGTAGTGCTCGACGAACGCCGGCGTAAGGATACGCATGAAGCCGGCCAGCACCACCAGGTCGGGCGCATAGCCATCGATCACGCTTTGCAGGGCCGCGTCGAACTCGGCGCGGGTGGCGTAGTCTTTATTGGGCACGACGGCGGTGGCGATGCCGTGGCTGGCCGCGAACACGAGGCCGGCCGCGTCGGCACGGTTGCTGATGACGGCGGCGATGCGGGCCGGCCATTGCTGGTCGCGGGCCGCCCGCACCACGGCTTCCATGTTGCTGCCGCGGCCAGAAATAAGGATGACGATGTTTTTCATAGGCAGCATTGTACCTGCTCGCGCGGGTCGGACCAAGAAAACGGCGGGCGACGGGGGTTCCGATGCTGCGGCGCAGCACGGCTCAAGGGGGCTCGCCCGGTCACAGCAACCGGGGGATGGCGGGCTTACTCGAACGAGTAGAAGACCCGGAATGGCACTTTCTTCTCGGCCCAGTAATCGGCCGCATCGCGGAATACGTCCAGCAACGTTTCACGCGCTTCCTTGTCGAATTTCTGCGTGTTGGGCAATTGCTCCAGCACCACCAGGAAGCCCGTCTGGGGACCGGCCTTGTGCATGGTGTCGGTCAGCGTTTCGCGCAGGCCATCGAAATTCTTGCCCACGCCTTTAGGAAACTGGAACGATTCTGCAATAATGCCGCAAACCTGTTGCTTGGTTTGGCCGGCCAGACAGTGCGCGTACAAAAAATGCTGCCCGAGACGGACGGCCTCGTCCTGCAGTTCCAGCACGCGAAACGCGCGGATGGACTGGACAAGGTTGGGCGGCACGGTCATTAACAAACTCATTTTTCCCTCAATTCGACCTGGTATGTAGGGTGCGTTCATGATGTCGTGCATATTGTTATATCCGGTCATAAATACCGTTACACAGCTCGCGGCAAACGGGTCAATGCGCTTGCCAGGAGAGATCCACGTTTCTATCCGTCAATCTAATCCCATACACATATTAGGGTAACGTGTTGTTCCGCGTGAATCAACACGAATGTGATGCCTAACGCAAGTTTTGTTAAAAGCAGAACATTTTTAAGCCATTTTATAGATGTTTTCAGCAAGATTCCCCTACTGACGGCCCCGTTTTTACTCCACGATCGCAACAGTTGTTGCTGTTACAAATTGTTGCCATAAGCGCGAGTGGGGCAGTTACACTGGGATTACCATACATCCATGCAATATCGGACCATTAGCCAAGCGCCGATATTCCTTATCCAAAACAGACACGAGGTATAACAATGAAACTGCCATCCAAACTGATCGCATCGGCACTTTGCCTGACCGCCCTGCCATTTGCCCAGGCCGCCGATTTTGAAGATTTCGGCCGTGTCGTGCGCGTCACGCCGCAAGTGGAACAAATCAACCGTCCGCGCCAGGAATGCCGCACGGAATATGTGCAAGTCCAGCAACCGGCACCCCAGCGCAGCGTGGGCGGTGCCATCATTGGCGGCCTGATCGGCGGCTTGGCCGGTAACCAGGTGGGCGGCGGCACGGGCCGCTCGGTGGCCACGGCCGCCGGCGCCATCGCTGGCGCCGTCACGGGCGACCGCATCGACAACGCCAACCAGCCCCAGAACGGCCCCGTCACGGAGCAGGCTGTCAAGCAATGCCGCACGGTGGACCATTGGGAATCGCGTACCAGCGGCTATGAAGTGACCTACGACTACCGCGGCCATACTTACACCAGCCAAATGTCGTACGACCCGGGCGAGCGCGTGCGTCTGCACGTGAACCTGGAGCCGGCCCAGCGCTGATCCGCGACTGCCCCGCCCTCCACTGCCGGCCCCACGTGGCCGGCAGTTTTGTTTTGGGCACCCGTCCTTGCCCCGCGCGCCGCTTGCCTTGCGGTAAGTCCTCGCGGGATAATGGCTGTTCACTTCCCGCCACACCCGCCCCATGCTGATCAAACGAAAATCCATCGAAAAAGAAGAATCCTCCCGCCCTGCCCGCAAGGTCAAATATGCGCCCGTCACCCTGTCGGAGCAGGATGGCGTGCGCTACCTGCACTTCGGCACGGAATGGGTGCAAGGGGCCATGCGCATCCGCAAGCCAGACTGGCCGGAACTGGAATATGCGCAGCAGATGATGAGCTGGATGTTGTGGCTGGCGCAGCCACGCGCCATCGCCCAGCTGGGCCTGGGCACCGGCGCGCTCACTAAATATTGTTACAAACAGTTTCCGGACGCCCAGGTGACGGCCGTGGAACTGAACCCGGCCGTGATCGCCATCTGCGCCTCCATGTTCAAGCTGCCGCCCAACGACGCGCGGCTGGCCGTGCTGGAAATGGACGCGCTCGACTTCGTGCACGACGCGCAGCGCCACGACACGCTGGACGTCCTGCAAGTGGACCTGTACGACGCCACAGCCAAGGGCCCGGTGCTCGACACGGCCGAGTTCTACCAGGCCTGCTGCGCCTGCCTGAACGAGGACGGCATCATGACCGTCAACCTGTTTGGCGACCATCCCAGCTACGCGCGCAATCTGAAAGCGATGAAATTCGCCTTTGAACAAGTGGTTTGCCTGCCCCAGGTGCATGATGGTAACGTGGTCGCGATCGCCTTCAAGCGCGCACGTGCCATCGACCTCGCCGCGCTGGCCGAGCGCGCCGCCCAGATCGTGGCCGCCACCAAGCTGCCGGCCAAGTCCTGGGTCAAGGGTCTGGCCGCAGCCAAATAATCCGCATCCCGCGCGGCGTGCCGCGTCTTTATGAAAGTGGCCGTGACGATGTCCGCAACTTCAGCAAGCCCCGCAAATCCAGCCGCGCCCATGCCCAGCCAGCGGGTGCTGGACCTGCAGCAGATCTTCACCTGGCTGCTGGCCGACGGCATGGTCGAGAAGGCCCACGTCAAGGCCAACTATGCGCAAGCCCAGGGCATCCTGAAGAACACGGCCGGCGCCATGCACCCGCTGTGCGCCGTGGCCCACTGCAAGCTGCTGTCGGCCACGGCGCCGCACAAGCTGATGACGCTGGACCTGCTCACGGAATGGCTGGCGCGCCGCGTGTCGCTGCCCTTCATCCGCATCGACCCGCTCAAGATCGATTTCACCAAGGTGGCCGACGTGATGTCGGCCAGCTACGCGGCGCGCTTCAACATCCTGCCTGTCGAGCTGACCCACGACACGCTGGTGGTGGCCACGGCCGACCCGTTCGCCCTGGAATGGGAACCGGAGATCGCCAAGGTGGCGCGCCGCACCGTGCGGCGCGTGATCGCCAATCCGCTCGACATCACCCAATACATTTCGCAGTTCTTCAGCCTGGCCAAGTCAATCAAGAAGGCCAATAAATCCACCGGCCAGGACCTGGCGCTGCGCAACAACTTCGAGCAGCTGGTCGAACTGGGCAAGATGAACAAGCAGGTCGACGCCAACGACCAGCACGTGATCAACATCGTCGACTGGCTGTGGCAATACGCCTTCGAGCAGCGCGCCTCCGACATCCACCTGGAACCCAAGCGCGACCTGGGCACGATACGGTTCCGCATCGATGGCGTGCTGCACCAGGTGTACCAGGTGCCGGCCGTGGTGATGATCGCCATGACGGCCCGCATCAAGCTGCTCGGGCGCATGGACGTGATCGAAAAGCGCCGCCCCCAGGATGGCCGCATCAAGACCCGCACGGCCGGCGGCCAGGAAATCGAGCTGCGCCTCTCGACGTTGCCCACGGCATTTGGCGAAAAGCTGGTGATGCGTATCTTCGACCCGGAAGTGGTGGTCAAGACTTTGCCCGAACTGGGCTTCCCGCCCGACGACGCGGCGCGCTGGGATGCGCTCACCAGCCGCCCGCACGGCATCATCCTCGTCACCGGCCCGACCGGGTCTGGCAAGACCACCACGCTGTACACCACGCTCAAGGCGCTGGCCACGTCCGAAGTGAACGTGTGCACGGTGGAAGACCCGATCGAGATGGTGGAGCCGTCGTTCAACCAGATGCAGGTGCAGCCCGGCATCGACCTGTCGTTCGCCGATGGCGTGCGGGCGCTGATGCGGCAAGACCCGGACATCATCATGGTGGGCGAGATCCGCGACCTGGCCACGGCCGAGATGGCGATCCAGGCCGCGCTGACGGGCCACCTGGTGCTGTCCACGCTGCACACCAACGACGCACCATCGGCCGTGATGCGCCTGCTGGAACTGGGCGTGCCCTACTATCTGCTGGAAGCGACGCTGATCGGCATCATGGCCCAGCGCCTGGTGCGCACCTTGTGCCCGGACTGCAAGGCGCCCGATGGCGAACTCAGTGATGAACTGTGGAACAGCATCGGCGGCGCGTGGAACCTGCCCAAGCCGGCCACCATCTACCGCCCGGTCGGCTGTCCCGAGTGCCGCCAGACGGGTTACCGGGGCCGCACCGGCATCTACGAGCTGCTGACGGTGACCGATGATTTCGGCAAGCTGGTGCGGGAGGAAACGGATATCCAGGCGCTGCGCCGCCAGAGCGTGGCCGACGGCATGAAGCCGCTGCGCATCGCCGGCGCCATGAAGATCCGGGAAGGCGTGACGAGCGCCGAGGAAGTGCTGAAAGTGACGTCGTCGCTGAGCTGAGCGCTGGGCATCGAGCGCGGCCATCGAATTATTGATTGAAGAAAAAACCCTTTGCAGTTTCCCGCCGGCTGTATATAATACGGCCTCTTTCGGGTCGTTAGCTCAGCTGGTAGAGCAGCGGACTTTTAATCCGTTGGTCGCAGGTTCGAATCCCGCACGGCCTACCACGAATGCATCAGAAAAGCCCACGAATTCCGGTTCGTGGGCTTTTTTGTTTGTTGGCGATCGCCGGCTTTGTTTAAGCAAAAGAAATGCCGCTCAGTCCTGGCTGAGCGGCGAGGCCATCGCCCGCCTTTGGATGGCTCTTACTTCACATTCACCGCAATCATCAAGGAATCGCCAGTGATATAGAGCACGCCATTGGCGGACAAGGCCAGCGTCCCCGATCGTACTCCCGGTCGCGACAGGTTCCACACCTCCTTGTGCGTGCTCAGATCCACCGCAACCGTACGATCGCTCATGCGCGCAAACAGCAGATTGTTGGTTAACAGGATTTCGTTGGCGTCGCCTGCCCCAAAATCGGACAATGGCGGTACCCAGCTCCACAGCAAGGCGCCATCGGCCTCCGCCCTCGCCTCCAGCTGGAACGGTTCGTGGTTGAACACATAAACCACGCCATGGGCATAGGCCGGGGTCGAGTCGTATCGGCCGTCCAACGCCCATTTGATTTTACCGCCGGCGACGTCGAAGTTGACCAGCTGGTTCCTATCGATTGAATTAGCTCCCCCCACGTTCACGGCGAATACCGAGCCTGGCGCGCCCAAGACCGGCGCACTCGACAACTGGTGGGCGAAGTCCCGGAAGCGGGCATCCTGGATGTTCTTGACGACATGCCCCGTCGCCGGATCCGTCACCAACAGCATGCCGAACTTGCCTGCGTAATCACTGCCGTAGGTATAGACATATTTGCCGTCCGATGCCGGCGACCAAAGTTCGGAAGTGCCAGGAAGCTTCCATGGCGAAGTACCGTTGATCGTGCTGAACGCCTGCAGCGCGCTCGTGCTCGCATTGCTCAACACCAAACCTCCGACGACGATGGGTGCATAGAGCCGGTCATCATACGAGCCGCTGGGGCCGGCCCACAACTGGCTGCCCGTCGCAGCGTCGAAACTGTACATCGTCGCGGTCGAAGTACGCTCTCCAAGCATGGCATACACCTGGCCGTTAGCTACCGCTGGCGCGCTCACGGTCAGGTATTCGGGTGTGGTGAAATCGCGCGACCAGAGCACCGAAGCGTCCCGCTCGCTGAGCGCATACAGTTTGCTGCCAGCGCCAACATATACCTTGCCGTTGGCAATCGTGGCGGCGGTCAGTTGCGAATTGCCGGCCGCGGACCAGCGCCAACGTTGGCTGAATTTGGTCACGTCCAACGTCACCGGCACGTAGCCGGTTTGCGCATTGTTTCCGTGGTAAGTGCCCCAGTCCGGCACACCGGGCCAAGCGCTGAGTGGCGTCAGGTTTTCGCCTTGGCGCACCTCGACATCGTAAGGCAGAAATACCGGCGATCCGGGATATTCCGAGCCGCAATTCGCGTCGCGGCACAGATGCAGCTCCACCTTGCCAGTATGATGGCCGACCGCCAGCCCAGGATCGATTTCCAGGCGGCCACCGTAGCCGCCATCGCCGTGATTGTATTGATTGCCGAATTCCATATGACCGAATGTTCTTCCTGCATCGACCATCTTGGTGTAGACAGCATCTGTAATCGACGGTGCCAGCGCCCCGTCCAGACCCACGAACGCGGTATCGCCGGGGTATACGCCCAGATTGATGCTACCGGGACTGACAACCATAGCCGGCGACGTCACCGCCCCAGTCGCCCCGGCGTTACCAGCACTGCCACCGCCACCACCGCCGCCGCACGCGGCCAGCAGCGAAACAATACATATTACGGGGAGATAACGCATTGAAATACCTGTAAGAGAGTCAAAAAAGCAAGTATCGCTGAAAATGCCTTGTAAAGTATACAAAAGCCGCTCAGTTTTCACTGAGCGGCTTGACAATGCACATGCTGACTAACGGTAGCGGCGACTTGCCGCTGGCGATCAGCCCTGTCGGCGGCGGCGCGCCACAGCGCCCGTCACCAGCAGGCCGGCCAGCATCATGGCGTAGGCTTCCGGTTCCGGCACGGCCGTCACCTGGTTGATCCAGCCGATGTGCGAATAGGTGGCAGTGGAACCGGACAGGTCGCCGAAGCTCGACGAATTCTGGTCGCTCGAATCGCAATTGCCCAGGCCGAAGTACGAGCAGGCGCTGCTGCCTTGCCAGCCCCACGAGTGCACGCCCGACAGCAGCCATTCCGTACCATTCCACACGAAGTCGCCGCCACCCGAATCGCCGCCGGCGATCAAGGCTTCATTGGCGCCGTGGCCCAGGCCACTGCTCCATTGATGGCCCGTCACGTCGGCGATGCGGCCCAGCGTGTTCTTGTCGGCCGTGCCGTCGTCGTAGTCGCTCATGTAGGTCGTGCCGGGTTTGTAGTAGTTGGGGTCATAGCCCCAGCCCGTGTACTGGTCGCCCACCTTGTTGAAGGTATCGCTGGTAACATCGAAGGTGTTGTAACCATAGTGACCATAATTATGGTCGCCCCAGTCCGGATCCTGGCTGGAACCGGCCACCGTGGTGGTGCCATAACCGGCCATCAGGTAGTCCTTACCCACGTCGTTGGTCGTGCTCAGGTGATAGCCTTTGATGTCCGTCACGGCGCTGTTCAGCTTCAGCAGGGCGACGTCGGAACCGGCGTCCAGCGAATTGCGCTCGCCGTGCCATTGCGGGTGCACGAACGCATCCGACACGGCCACCGTGCGCGACTCTTTCGCCTTGCCGCCGGCCCAGCCGAAGTCGACCTTCATGGTACGGAAATCATCGGCGCAGTGGGCCGCCGTCAGCACATACTGGCCGCCGGCCAGCAGCGAGCCGGAACAGGCCCAGTTGCCTTCGGCGTTACTGAAGCTCAAACGGGCCACGCCGTCGAGCGCACCGGCCACGCCGTTGAAGCTCTGGCCCGGCAAAAAACGCCAGTCGGCCGGCGACGAGGTATTGCCCGTCAGGGGCGTCAGGAGCGCGGCATTGTTGGCCTGCGCGCCCGTGGCGAACAGCGCGGCGGCCAGTACACCGGCCAGTTGCAAGGTTTTGGACTGAATCACGTTAAGACCTCTGTTTGTCGATTTATTGGTTGAAAAGTGCATCCCTGTCGTGTTCCACCCGCACGCCGCCGCCACCTGAGTGCATCCCGGACGACCTGCGTGATGTGAACATAAATATAACATTGCTGTTAAAAAAATACTTATATTTTCGTAATTTATGTTTAATTACTTCACTTGCCGAAGTGGAAGCCTTCGGACCGCTTTGGGAGTACACTGGCCCGCAAACGGTGCGGCCCGCCGCCAGCACCGCCCGCCCCTCTCACGGACTCGGCCACCATGACGACGTGCTTGCGCCTGCTGTGTTTGCTCCTGCCGCTGCTGTGCGGCGCCTGGCCCGGCGGCAAGGCCGCCGCCGTCACGTTGCGCGTGGCGGCCCAGGAAGGAACGGAACCGAAATTCGTCGCCCGCGGTGGCGCCGTGGTGGGGCTGTGCGTCGATATCCTGCGCGCCATCGAAAAGCTGGACCCCGGCCTCACGTTCAAGGGTGACCAACACTGGATGCCGCTGGTGCGCGTGTACACGGAACTGGCCCGGGGCGAGCAGGATGCGGCTTGCGGCGTGCAACGCACGGTGGAGCGGGAAAACAAATTCATCTTCCTGGAGCCGGCACTATTCCCCATCAACTACATGCTGATGGCGCGCGCCGACGATCCCGTCGTCATCAACAACTGGGACGATGTGCGTCACCTGGGGCCGGAGGCGGTGGTGCTGGCCAACCGTGGTTTCGCCAGCGTGCAGATCCTGGAAGAAGTGGGCGGACTGAACGTGGATGCGCGCTCGGCCAGCCCGCCCATGAACCTGCAAAAACTGATCGCTGGACGCGCCCGGCTGTTCCTGCACCGCACGCCGGGCCTGCAAGCGTTCCTGGCGCGGGCCGGCGCGGCCGACAAGGTCAGGATCTTGCCGGTGGTGTTGGCCAGCAACCACCTCTACCTGGTCCTGGGCAAGCACGTGGACCGTGACACAGTGGCCCGCGTGCAACACGCGCTGACACGGCTCGACAAGTCGGGCGAACTGGAACGCATGCTGCACCGCTGGGACGGCCCGGTCACGCCCTAGCCCTGCCCGCCGGGCGTTATCCGCACGCTCGTGCTGGAACTTGATTGACAGCAACGTAAGATTTGGCCACTATCAACGTTTGCCTGCCTTTCAAGTGACACCCATGCTGCCTTCCCGTTTCCGCCAGCCCCTACTGGCCCTGCTGCTGGCCGCAGCCTTCGCCGCCCCCGCCAGCGCCGCGCCCGGCGCGATTCCAGCCACCGCCAGGCACGCCATCACGCACGAAGATGTGTGGCTGATGAAACGGGTGGGCGCGCCCGTACCCAGCCCGGACGGCAAATGGGTCGTGTTCTCCGTCACCGACCCGGCCTACGACAGCAAGGAACAGTGGTCGGACCTGTGGATCAAATCGCTGACGGACGACACGCCAGCGCGCCGGCTCACGTTCAGCAAGGGCAGTGAAGGCGGCGTCAGCTGGTCGCCCGACAGCCGCCAGCTGGTGTTCACGGCCAAGCGCGACGGCGACGAAGCCAGCCAGCTCTACCGGCTGGACGTGGCGGCCGGCGGCGAAGCCCAGCGCCTGACCATGCTGACGCTGGGCGCGCGCCAGCCCAAGTGGAGCCCGGACGGCAAGCAATTGCTGTTCACCAGCGATATCTTCCCCGGCAACGCCAGCGAGGCCGACGTCAAGCAATCGGCCAAGGAACGCAAGGAACGCAAGAGCAGCGCGCGCGCCTACGAATCGTTCCCGCCCCGCTATTTCGACCGCTGGCTCGACGACAAGCAAGTGCGCCTGTTCGTGATGGATGCCCAGCCCGGCGCCGTGGCGCACGACCTGCTGGCCGGCAGCAAGCTGGCCGCCCTGCCCGGCTTCGGCGGCGCCCAGGGTGACGATGGCCAGTCGCTGGCCGCGCTGTGGACACCGGACGGCAAAGCCGTCGTGTTCGCGGCCGCCACCAACCGCCTGGACGCGGCCAGCACGCCCACCATCACCCAACTGTACGCCGTCGCCCTGGCCGGCGGCGAGCCGCAAGCGCTCACCTCGGACGCGCACAGCTACCACGCCATGCAGTTCGCACCGGACGGCAAGACCCTGTTCTGCCTGACGGAAGCGGAAACCAAGGGCAAGGTGTACGACCTGACGCGCCTGGCCAGCCTGCCCTGGCCCGTGGGCAAGGCCCAGCCCACCATCCTCACGGCTGGCCTGGACCGCTCCCTCTCGCGCTACGCCCTGCCCGACGGGGCCAAACGCATCTACTTCAGCTACGAACACGCGGGCCTGGAACAGCTGCACTCGATGGCCTACGACGGCGGCGCCGTGCGCGACGAACCGTCGCCAGCCACCGGCGCCATCAACGCGCTGGGCGCGGGCGGCAAGGCGCTGGTGGGGGTGTGGGAATCGTCCGTCAACCCGCCGGAAGTGGTGGCCTTCAATGGCGCCCAGCCCAAGCGCCTGACGGACTTCAACACGGCGCGCGCGGCCACCATCGACTGGCAGCCGCCCGAGCACTTCTGGTTCCAGGCCGCCGACGGGCGCCAGATCCACAACATGCTGGTCAAGCCGCCCGGCTTCGACCCGCACAAGAAATACCCGCTGTTCGCCGTCATCCACGGCGGCGCGGCCAATATGTGGCGCGACCAGTTCGTGCTGCGCTGGAACTACCACCTGCTGGCCCAGCCCGGCTACGTGGTGCTGCTGACGGACTACAAGGGCTCGACCGGCTACGGCGAGGAATTCGCGCGCGCCATCCAGTTCGACCCGCTCAAAGGGCCGGCCGACGAGTTGAACCAGGCGGTCGATGTGGCCATCCAACAATATGGCTATATCGATGGCGCCAAGCTGGCCGCCGGCGGCGCCAGCTACGGCGGCCACCTGGCCAACTGGCTGCAGGCTACCACCACGCGCTACAAGGCCATCGTATCGCACGCGGGCGAGATGGACCTGGTGATGCAGTGGGGCACCAGCGACAGCATCCACAACCGCGAAACCAACAGCGGCGGCCCCGTGTGGAGCGACTTGCCCGTATGGCGTGAGCAAAGCCCCATCATGCAAGCGGGCAATCACGACAAGGGCACGGGCTTTCTCACCCCCATCCTCATTTCCGTGGGCGAGCTCGACTACCGCGTGCCGGCCAACAACGCGCTGATGAACTTCGCCACCCAGCAACGACTGAACGTGCCCAGCAAGCTGCTGGTGTTCCCGGACGAGAACCACTGGATCATGAAAGGCGAAAACAGCCGCTACTTCTACAGCGAAGTACACGGCTGGCTGGCCAAATACCTGAAATAAGCGATAAAACGCGATAAACGATTTATTTCATTACCAAGCAAGGAGACAAAATGACTATTGCAAACTGGACGATCCTGGGCGCCTGCATGCTGCCGGTGGTGACGATGGGCCTGGCCAAGGCGGCCTCGCTGAGCCTGCCGGACCGCAAGGCCCGCTACGACAACAACCATCCGCGCGACTGGGAAGCCAAACTGACGGGCTGGCAGGCGCGCGCCTACGCGGCGCAGAACAACGGCTTCGAAGCGCTGCCCTTGTTCATCGCCGCCGTCATCCTGGCGCAGCAGGCACATGCCGACCAGGGCCGCATCGACCTGCTGGCATTGAGCTTCATCGGCATCCGCATCGCCTACGTGGCGGCCTACCTGGCCAACATCGGCACGCTGCGCAGCCTGATCTGGGGCGCCGGCCTGGTCACCAATATCGCGCTGCTGGCCATGGCCTGATCCGCCCCCCCCGCCAGCACCGGCGGTGCGGGCCACTTGCGACGGCCCGCCCGCTCCCGCCCCGCGTTTTACTTGCGCTCGTTCTTATCGATGCGCAGCGCGCTCTGCACCTGGGTCACGCCCTTCACATTGCGCGCCACTTCCACCGCCTTGTCCACTTCCGTCTGCGACGGCACGAAGCCGCTCAGGCTGACCACGCCCTGGTTGGTTTCCACGTGCACGTCCAGCGACTTCAGGTTCGGTTCCTTGAGTAGTTCAGCCTTGACCTTGGTGGTGATGACGGAATCGGCCACCGCCGTGCCGGCCATGTCGGACTTGGTGCGGGTCAGGCAGGACGCCTTGGCCGTGCCCGTCATGGTGTTGCAATCCTCACCCGTCTGCGCCACGTCGGCCGCATGCTTCTCGGCCTTGGCGTCGGCGATGGCCGCCGTCTGCGCGGCCTTGGCCGTGTTCACGCAATTGCGCTTTTCCGTGCCGGTCATGTCGGCGCACTTGGCCTTGGCCAGGTCATATTCCGCGTCGGCCACGGCGATCTCCGCCTTGCGCACGGAGCGCTTGTCGTTCTTGTACTGCACCACGGCGTCCGATTCGGAGTGCGCGCGCGTAGCCTTGGCTTGCTGGATGCAGATATCCTTGGCGTTGCCCGACTGCGCGTCGCATTGCGCCCTGGCCGTCTTGTAGTCGGCGGCCGCCTTGTCCATCATCTGCTTGTAGGCCACGTTATCCATGTGGGGCGTGGTGGCGGCGGGCGTGGCCGGCTCGGCGGCGAAACTGGCGCTGGCGAAACCCGCCAGCATGATGAAGATAAGCTTGTTCATGGTGTGTTCCTTATCAATGGTTGACATGCAGATTAAATCCTCGCGACAGCCGCTACTCTGTGCGAGAACGAACACAATCCGGGAATTCGCGGCAAATAGGCTAAGGAACAACGCGGCGTTTGTGGTGGATCAATCGCGACCCAGCAAACCTTTGCTCCACAGCATGGACACCTGCTCGAACATGGGAGCGGAGGAAGAAAACACGACACGGTCGGCCGCCAGTTGCAGCCAGGCCGTGGTGTCGTGGGAACCGCCGGCCGCCGGTTGGCGCACCTGGCGCATCCAGCGGTACACCTGCCCGTACTGGGCCGGATGGTTGCGCGCTGTCCAGGACAGGGCCAGCAGGTCGGCATAGCCCTCCTCGCGCTGCGTGGCACGCTGCACGCGGGCCTGTTCCAGCAGATCGGCCGAACTGGCGCGCTGCTGGCCCAGTTCGACGAAACCGGCCGGCAGCTCATGCCATTGATGATGGACATAGCGCCAGCAGTGGCCGATCTCGTGCGCCGTCATGGCTTCGATCAGGATGGCGCGCCGGCTGTCGGGCACGCCGTCGAGCACGCTCTCGGCGGCGGGGTTGCCGCGCAGGGACAAGACCAGCTTGCAACGGCCATCCTCGTAACCGAGCGCCAGCGGCACATCGTTCGGTCCGGCCTGCGGCTGCACGGTGATATCGAGCGGCAAGCCCAGCTCCTGCTTGGCGTAGCTGAGCACGGGCAGGCCAGCCGTCAGCCAGCGCGTTTCCAGCTCGGTCAGCTGGGCCGCGCCTGCCAGGCCTGGCAACAACAGCAACAGGGATAAGGGGGACTTGAACATGGCGAGATTCCTGAGTCGGACTCTAGCATGTCGGCCACGCGAAAATTTACCTTGCGAAAGGTATTTTTCTACGTAGAAAAATTGGAATGACTTTATGTCAGGGAAAGGCGTACCGGCAATCAAGCCGGTACGCTTGCGCGGTGATGCGCGCCAGGCTTACTTGCCCAGCAAGGCTTGCGCCGTCGGGAACGACGGCCGGATATCGTTGGGCACGGACTTCATCTTGTCGAGCGCCTTCTGCACGTCGGGGCGGATCACGACGTACTTGGTCATCATGGCCTGGGCGCGCGCATAGTCGCCCGTCGCTTCGATGGTGAGGAACTCGCGGTCAAGATCTGCCACCGCCTGTTTGATCTTCTTGAAGTCCACCGCGAACGTGCCGTCGCCATGCGACACGAAGCCGCCCTTGTCGAGCAGATAGTTGATCTGGATCGCCATGCCGCGCGCATGCGAATCGGTCAGGCCGAAATGCAGCGTGCGGAAGCCCGACGCCAGGAAGGTCGTGTACAGCTTGCGCTCGGCCGCCTCACCCTGCCCCAGCGCGCCGGCCAGCTGGCCCTTGTCCATCATGTAGGCCAGCGCGTACAGGCCGGTGATGTCGGCCTTCGCTTCCTCGATGGTGGAATAGGCAGCCTTCAAGTCCTGGCGCGGCGTGGACGCGACGCCGTTGACGTGGGTGATGTGCGGGCCCAGGCCGTGGGTGATCTCGTGCGCCAGGATGTGGGTGAAGAAGGAATCGAAATCCACGTCCTTCTGGTCGGCCGGCTTGAGCACCAGCTTCGAGATCGGCGTCAGCGTGGACTTGAATTTTGCTTCCTGCACGTTCTTCAGCATCACGCGCTTGGAGCCGCGCTGGCTGATGATGCGCTCGTCGTTGGGCAGGTTGTAGGCGGCCGTCTGCACGCCCATGTTACCGTCGCCGGCGCCATACACCTCGTTCACCACCACCATCGGCGCCAGCGCGCCGACCTTGGGGTTGCGGTATTGCGCGTCCAGCGGCAGGTTGTCCTCCAGTTCCTGCATGTGCTTGGCGAAGAAGTTCAGCTTCTGCGTTTCCTTCTGGTCGCGGATATTCACGTAGGCTTCAAACGCGGCCTTGTAGCCGAACAGTTCGTCGTTGTAGGTCTCGTAGGGGCCGATGGTCACATCCACCGGCGAATCGAGATCCATCCACGCGAAATCGGAGGCCAGGTAATCGTTCGACAGCAGCGCCGCAGCGCGCAGGCCGAGGAATTTTTTCAGCGACGCGTTATCGGTGGCGTCGGCCGCCTCCTTCAGCAGCATGGCCAGGCGGGTCAATTCCGGCTTGTATTCATCGGCGTACTTGACGGTCTTGAACTGCCCATCCGCGCCCTGGCGGATCACGGTGTAGAACCACTGGGCCTGCTCCTTGTCGGCGGCAGGCAGGCCGTTGATCCACGTTTCCAGCGCCTGCTTGCTGGCGCCGGCCGGATAGAAGTTGGCCGCCGCCGGCTTGGTGGCGGGAATGGAGACGCCAGCCAGTTGCGCCGGCAGGAACGCGGCGTTGCCGTCGATGATGGACCACGGGCCCTTGTTGAGCCAGAAGTAGTCCAGGCGCGCCTTGCCCAGCGCGCTGGTGTCCTTTTGCAGCGCGGCCCACAGCGCCTCGTTGGACGCCCAGCGCTGGCGCAGTTGCAGCACGTCGACGATCTTGGCCGCTTCGACCAGCTTGGCGATGGCCTTACGGTCGCCGGCCGACAGGGCCGACGTGTCAGCCTTCAGTTCAACCGGCGCGAAGCGGGCCGTCATTTTATTGAGTTCGGCGACGTTGGCCGGCGCGGCGGATACGGCCGATGCGGCAACTGCCAGTACCACAGGAAGCAGGATGGTTTTCATGTGACCTTGTTGAAGGGATGGTTGGCCGCGTATTGTAATGCGTCTCCCTTAAGTTTCACCCCTGCGTTTCATCCCTGCTTGCCGCCGGAAAAGGGAAACGCGGGGTCACCCATTAGCCAACCAGCGTCAAGTCGATAATACTGTCCCGGCGCCTCGATTTTATCGAGGCGCAATTTCTTGCCTGCCTTAGCCGCAAACGCTTGTCGCGCCCGTTTTCTCAGTACTTGGTTGCGAAGCATCGCACCAGTCACCCATCAGGATCAAGCAAGCCGGCGGCAGCGCCGGTTGCCCTGGCGGCATCGGCCGCCCCAGAAAAAC
>NZ_JACEZS010000069.1 GCF_014042365.1 Rugamonas fusca | reverse complement strand
CACGTCGAGTACGAAACGGCTACCCGTCACTACGCGCACGTTGACTGCCCAGGCCACGCCGACTACATCAAGAACATGATTACCGGTGCGGCCCAGATGGACGGCGCGATCCTGGTGTGCTCGGCCGCTGACGGCCCAATGCCACAGACCCGCGAGCACATCCTGCTGGCCCGTCAGGTGGGCGTGCCTTACATCATCGTGTTCCTGAACAAGTGCGACCTGGTGGACGACGCCGAGCTGCTGGAACTGGTGGAAATGGAAGTGCGCGAACTGCTGTCGAAGTACGAGTTCCCAGGCGACGACCTGCCTATCGTCAAAGGTTCGGCCCGTATGGCGCTGGACGGCGACACCGGCCCGCTGGGCGAACAGGCCATCATGCAACTGGCTGACGCCCTCGATTCCTACATCCCAACGCCAGAGCGCGCTGTGGACGGCGCCTTCCTGATGCCTGTGGAAGACGTGTTCTCGATCTCGGGTCGCGGCACCGTGGTGACCGGCCGTGTTGAGCGTGGCGTGATCAAGGTCGGCGAAGAGATCGAAATCGTCGGTATCAAAGACACCGTGAAAACCACCTGCACCGGCGTGGAAATGTTCCGCAAGCTGCTGGACCAGGGTCAAGCCGGCGACAACGT
>NZ_JACEZS010000068.1 GCF_014042365.1 Rugamonas fusca | reverse complement strand
GATGAGTTCGTGTCCGTACAACTTGCCCGTGAGACAAAGGTACGCCTGATGAGTTCGTGTCCGTACAACTGGCGTAATCATGGCCCTTCGGGGCCATTGTTTCTCTGTGGAGGAGTCCATGACGAAAGATGAACTGATTGCCCGTCTCCGCTCGCTGGGTGAACAACTGAACCGTGATGTCAGCCTGACGGGGACGAAAGAAGAACTGGCGCTCCGTGTGGCAGAGCTGAAAGAGGAGCTTGATGACACGGATGAAACTGCCGGTCAGGACACCCCTCTCAGCCGGGAAAATGTGCTGACCGGACATGAAAATGAGGTGGGATCAGCGCAGCCGGATACCGTGATTCTGGATACGTCTGAACTGGTCACGGTCGTGGCACTGGTGAAGCTGCATACTGATGCACTTCACGCCACGCGGGATGAACCTGTGGCATTTGTGCTGCCGGGAACGGCGTTTCGTGTCTCTGCCGGTGTGGCAGCCGAAATGACAGAGCGCGGCCTGGCCAGAATGCAATAACGGGAGGCGCTGTGGCTGATTTCGATAACCTGTTCGATGCTGCCATTGCCCGCGCCGATGAAACGATACGCGGGTACATGGGAACGTCAGCCACCATTACATCCGGTGAGCAGTCAGGTGCGGTGATACG
>NZ_JACEZS010000067.1 GCF_014042365.1 Rugamonas fusca | reverse complement strand
GTCCAGACTCCTACGGGAGGCAGCAGTGGGGAATTTTGGACAATGGGCGCAAGCCTGATCCAGCAATGCCGCGTGAGTGAAGAAGGCCTTCGGGTTGTAAAGCTCTTTTGTCAGGGAAGAAACGGTGGAGGCTAATATCCTTTGCTAATGACGGTACCTGAAGAATAAGCACCGGCTAACTACGTGCCAGCAGCCGCGGTAATACGTAGGGTGCAAGCGTTAATCGGAATTACTGGGCGTAAAGCGTGCGCAGGCGGTTTTGTAAGTCTGTCGTGAAATCCCCGGGCTCAACCTGGGAATTGCGATGGAGACTGCAAGGCTAGAATCTGGCAGAGGGGGGTAGAATTCCACGTGTAGCAGTGAAATGCGTAGATATGTGGAGGAACACCGATGGCGAAGGCAGCCCCCTGGGTCAAGATTGACGCTCATGCACGAAAGCGTGGGGAGCAAACAGGATTAGATACCCTGGTAGTCCACGCCCTAAACGATGTCTACTAGTTGTCGGGTCTTAATTGACTTGGTAACGCAGCTAACGCGTGAAGTAGACCGCCTGGGGAGTACGGTCGCAAGATTAAAACTCAAAGGAATTGACGGGGACCCGCACAAGCGGTGGATGATGTGGATTAATTCGATGCAACGCGAAAAACCTTACCTACCCTTGACATGGCAGGAATCCCTGAGAGAT
>NZ_JACEZS010000066.1 GCF_014042365.1 Rugamonas fusca | reverse complement strand
TGCGCCCAGCATGGGCGCACTCCTGTGGGTGCAAGTCCCGCCGCGAGCTGACCACAGTGAGCGAAGTGAAGCGCAACTGCGGAAGGGTAACTGACTGTGGGAAGGAAGCGTGGAGCATAAATCATGAGCCGAGGAACACGAATCGCATAGAAGGCGCTGCTGATCAGGGCGAGCGGGCCAATGACCGCGAAGCTCTTGTGGTCAAGGAGAGGTGGCGTAAATGCGGCGGTTGTGTGATGAAGGAGTGCGGCCCTTACCTGGGGACGCCCCGCCTCATGCCTGAAAGGGCGACGACGGTGAGTCGGAGCGGGGTCTCAGCAGAGGTCATAGTAGTCGGAGGTAGCGCCGGGAAGGCTCGACCCCGCCGACGAAGGACCGAACGAGTAGGAGTGTGATCCGGCATGTCGAAACGGCAGGCAAGGCGTCAGATGTCCGCGCAAGCGGAGCGGGAAGCCGTAGGGCAGGGTGAAGCCTTGCCTGATGCTTTCAGCGACGAAGCCTGCGGTTCGCGGCATGTGTCAGGCGACACGGGAACGGCGCTGCTGCTGGCGGCGCTGGAAAGAGGGAACCTGCTGCGGGCGATGCAGCGTGTGCGCCGCAACAAGGGCGCGGCCGGGGTGGATGGTCTGGACATCGACCAAACGTCCCGCCATCTGGTGCTGGCTTGGCCGGGGATACGCGCGCGACTGCTGGCGGGGACGTA
>NZ_JACEZS010000065.1 GCF_014042365.1 Rugamonas fusca | reverse complement strand
GCCTGATATTGGCCTGGGCCCTTTGGCTGTTACTGGGAAGCCGCAGGCGCGTGGTTGAGCTGGCCAGGGAAATGACGGCCGACCTGAGGCAGAGCGAAGCGCGGCAGGCACGCCTGAACCGTGCGCTGCGCCTGCTCAGCAGCTGCAACCAGACCATGCTGCAGGCTGTGGAAGAGCATGATTTGCTCGACCAGATTTGCCGCTTATGCGTCGAAACGGGCGGCTACCTGATGTCCTGGGTGGGGCTGGCCGAGCAGGACGGCGACAAGCGAGTCCGGCCTGTCGCCCAATCCGGATTCGAAGATGGTTATTTGGACAGTATCAAAATTTCTTGGGACAACAGTGAATATGGCAGGGGGCCGTCCGGCACGGCCATTCGCACCGGCAAGACTTGCGTGAACCAGGATGTGCAAGTCAATCCGCGCATGCTGGCCTGGCGCGACGCGGCCATCAAGCGTGGCTACCAATCGAGCATCGCGTTGCCCTTGATCGTCAATTCGGCCGTCCTGGGCTGCTTGACGATGTATGCACGTGACGCCAACGCCTTCGATGTGGAGGAAGTGCGGCTGCTGGAGGAGCTGGCCAACGACCTTGCTTACGGCATGCAGATGCTGCGCACACGAGACGCCCATGCGGCGGCGGCCGAGCAGGCCAGCTTCCTGCAGCAATATGACAGCCTGACACATCTGCCGAATCGGCTGTTGCTGCGCGACCGTGTTGAACACGCCCTTGCGTTGGCAAGGAATCAGC
>NZ_JACEZS010000064.1 GCF_014042365.1 Rugamonas fusca | reverse complement strand
AACAGGACCGTGAAACAACTCTGCGCCGATGATAGTGCTGCAACCAGTGTGAAAGTAGGTTATCGTCAAGCTAGTTATTATGAAAAAACCCCGCTGACATGTGTCGGCGGGGTTTTTTTTCGTCCGTTTGTTCCTGCGCATTACCCCCTGCCCAGTGGTGCTATACCATCCACGTCCGACTACCGAAAAGGACGCGCCATGAATCCGCTCACCGAGTCAGCCAGGCAGGAAGGAATTTTGAGGGTTCCGCTCAATGCCATACTTGAACAGCATCGGGCAACCATTCTTGAGCGCCTGGCCAGTACGTCGGGCGACTTGGCAGGCGCCTTGAAGAGCGATGAGGCCGTGCGTAGCGTAGCCAGCTATTGTTATGAGTTCTTGCCCTGGCCGGTACGCATGGCCGTGAAGAAGCCAGCGTTCGTTGAGTTTGCACTTGCCCATCGGGAGCTGATCTTGGAAAAATTGGCGGCATGCAGATAATCCTTGCCAAAGGAGTGGCTGGTTTGCTATAGTTCGCCTCCCCGCAAAACGGCGCGTGTAGTGCGAGTTGAGCGGGATAGAAGAAGGGGTTGACGAAACGATCTAAACGCTTCATACTCTTTCTTCTTCGCGGCTGACAAACAAAACGCTTTGTCAACAACGCCGCAGGCAGTACCGAATAAAGTTCTTTAACAATTCACAGTCGATAAGTGTGGACGTTTGATGGAAGTGCACGCGGAGCTAGTCTCCGCGATACTTAAAATATCAAATGTTCACAAGAAATAAATGAAATAGG
>NZ_JACEZS010000063.1 GCF_014042365.1 Rugamonas fusca | reverse complement strand
CGACAAGTAGGGCGGGACACGAGAAATCCTGTCTGAAGATGGGGGGACCATCCTCCAAGGCTAAATACTCGTAATCGACCGATAGTGAACCAGTACCGTGAGGGAAAGGCGAAAAGAACCCCGGGAGGGGAGTGAAATAGATCCTGAAACCGTGTGCATACAAACAGTAGGAGCGGACTTGTTCCGTGACTGCGTACCTTTTGTATAATGGGTCAGCGACTTACATTCAGTGGCAAGGTTAACCATATAGGGAAGCCGTAGAGAAATCGAGTCCGAACAGGGCGTCCAGTCGCTGGGTGTAGACCCGAAACCAAGTGATCTACTCATGGCCAGGATGAAGGTGCGGTAACACGCACTGGAGGTCCGAACCCACTAATGTTGAAAAATTAGGGGATGAGCTGTGGGTAGGGGTGAAAGGCTAAACAAACTTGGAAATAGCTGGTTCTCTCCGAAAACTATTTAGGTAGTGCCTCAAGTATCACCATCGGGGGTAGAGCACTGTTATGGCTAGGGGGTCATCGCGACTTACCAAACCATTGCAAACTCCGAATACCGATGAGTGCGAGCTTGGGAGACAGACGTCGGGTGCTAACGTCCGGCGTCAAGAGGGAAACAACCCAGACCGCCAGCTAAGGTCCCAAAGATTGGCTAAGTGGAAAACGAAGTGGGAAGGCTAAAACAGTCAGGATGTTGGCTTAGAAGCAGCCATCATTTAAAGAAAGCGTAATAGCTCACTGATCGAGTCGTCCTGCGCGGAAGATGTAACGGGGCTAAGCCAGTCACCGAAGCTGCGGATAT
>NZ_JACEZS010000062.1 GCF_014042365.1 Rugamonas fusca | reverse complement strand
TCGAGCCATTGCCTGGCTTGCCGACACGCCGTCTGCAAGGCCCACGCGCCGATTGGCACAATGTGCCCGCTCTGTTCGGCCAGCGCGATAAATCGCCCCGGCGGTATCAGCCCTTCAACCGGATGCTGCCAGCGTATCAACGCTTCAGCCCCGACCAGGCGACCGCTGCGCAGATCGACCTGCGGCTGATAGTGCAGCACAAATTCGTCATGGCGAAGCGCATTGGTCAAGTTGCCGGTCAGTTGCAAATGGTCCAGCGCATGGTCATTCATGGCCGGCGTAAAGAAGCGGTAGGTGTTGCGGCCCGCCTGTTTCGCCTGGTGCATGGCGGCATTCGCGCCCTGGACCAATGCATCGAAGCCGCTGCCGTCATCGGGAAACATCGAGACGCCGACGGATAAGGCCATGCCCACGTCGTAGCCATTGATGGCGAACGGTTCAACAAATGCCTGGCACAACTTCATGGCGATCGCTGCGACGCTGTCGGCATCGTCAACGGTGGCCAACAGCACGATGAACGCATTGCCCCCGTGGCGGCTTACCGTACTGCTGGCGGGACAGTGCGCCTTGATGCGTTCTGCCGCCGCATTCACCAATGCATCGCCCGCTTCAAGCCCCAGGCTGTCATTGACTTGTTCAAAGCGGTCAAGATCGAGAAACAGCAGCGCAATGGCGGTGCGCTGATTCCTTGCCAACGCAAGGGCGTGTTCAACACGGTCGCGCAGCAACAGCCGATTCGGCAGATGTGTCAGGCTGTCATATTGCTGCAGGAAGCTGGCCTGCTCGGCCGCCGCCGCATGGGCGTC
>NZ_JACEZS010000061.1 GCF_014042365.1 Rugamonas fusca | reverse complement strand
GAGAGTACGCCAAACCTTGGGCGTTTGCGCCAGTTGGAAATACCCTTTCCAGCCCAGCATATAAGATCGTAGTCTTTCCACCACGTCCGACATGCCGCGCCCGCCCGAACGACGGGTCAGCTCGCGGATGCGTTGCTTGAACGTTGCCAGTGGCTTGCTCGCCACCTTGCGTTTCACCTCGCCGCCACGCGCCACCCACAGGCTGTACCCGAGGAACTTACGTCCGAAGACGCTGCCCACGGCGCTTTTATCCTCGTTGACCAGCAACTGCAGCCGGGCATAACACCGCCGCAACAACGCCATCACCCGCTCGCCCGCCCGCATGCTGCGCACATACACGTTCGCATCATCGGCGTAGCGCGCGAAGCAGTGGCCGCGCCGTTCCAACTCTTTATCCACTTCATCGAGCAACACATTGGCCAGCAACGGCGACAACGGCCCGCCTTGCGGCGTGCCCTCGTGCCGCGACTGCACCACGCCATGATCCATGATGCCACTGTTCAGATACGCCCGGATCAGCCAGATCACTCCGGCGTCATCGATGCGCTTGCGCAGCCTGTCGATCAGAATGTCATGATTGACCCGGTCGAAGAACTTGGACAGGTCAACGTCCACCACGATCAGCCGCCCGGATTGGACGTATTTCTGCGCGGCTAACACCGCGTCTTGGGCACGCCGCCCCGGACGGAAACCGTAGCTGTGCTCGCTGAAAGTGGGGTCCAGTATGGGTTGCAGCACCTGTAGCAGTGCCTGTTGGATCAGCCTGTCCGTCACCGTCGGAATGCCAAGCTCGCGCTCGCCACCGTCGGGTTTCGGTATCGTCACCCGACGCACCGGACTGGGCCGATACGTCCCCGCCAGCAGTCGCGCGCGTATCCCCGGCCAAGCCAGCACCAGATGGCGGGACGTTTGGTCGATGTCCAGACCATCCACCCCGGCCGCGCCCTTGTTGCGGCGCACACGCTGCATCGCCC
>NZ_JACEZS010000060.1 GCF_014042365.1 Rugamonas fusca | reverse complement strand
GGCTATGTCCCCGTTAAGTATTGAACTTCTTGCGGTAAAGGCCCTCCAAGACTGAGTAAATTCATGCTTGGAGGGGCCATGAGAAGCGCAGACTTTGGGCAATTGCTGGCACAACTTAAGGATCTGTCTCTGCGGCAACGGGAGCGAGTCCTTGCGTATTTGAGCGTGTCCGACCAGCGAGAAAAGGTGATCGGAATACTCGAAAAGGCGGCTGAGGCCAGCCTGGCGTGTCCGCAATGTCGGTCCCTGCATTTCCATCGACATGGTCGGGCGGACGGCCTTCAGCGATTTCGCTGCATCGACTGCGGCCGGACTTTCAACTCTCTGTCAGGCACACCTTTAGCGAGGCTGCGCCTCAAGTCGAAATGGCTTGAATACTCTCGATGTTTGCTTCATGCCACGACAGTAAGGCGTGCTGCAATCGGTGTGGCTATCCATAAGAACACCAGCTTTCGCTGGCGCCATCGATTTCTCACTCTGCCCAAGACAGATAGACCTGAGAAGCTGACGGGAATCCTTGAGGCAGACGAGATGTACTGCCTGGAATCGGAAAAGGGGGCGCGCCATCTCGATCGCCCGCCTCGCAAACGCGGAGAGGCCGCCACCAAGCGCGGACTCTCTTTCGAACAGGTCTGCATCCTTGTCGCTCGAGATCGTACCGGGCAGACCATCGATTATGTGACAGGCAAAGGACCAGTTAACAAACGTCAGCTAAAACGCTGCCTGCCTCCCGTCATGGACGATGACGTACTACTTGTGAGCGATGCCAACGCTGCATATCGCTACTTCGCGCGCGACCAGGGGATTTCGCATGAGATCGTGAACGCGAGTGCCAGCGAGCGCGTTCGGGGTGCTATCCATATCCAGAACGTAAATGCCTATCACAGCCGTTACAAGGGATGGGTCAGTCGATTTCATGGCGTGGCGAGCCATTATCTTCCCAACTATTTGGGCTGGCATTGGGCTGTTGATCGGA
>NZ_JACEZS010000005.1 GCF_014042365.1 Rugamonas fusca | reverse complement strand
GGCATTTCAATGTCGAGCGGATGGCCAAAGCCACCGCTGACCCCGTGAGCCACACCCCCGTCATCGGCTAGATTACACCTCCAACGTCAGGGATGTCGCCCCCTTACAAATCCGATGATAGACCCCGGTGTTTTTTTACAGCTCGGCCAGCGCCTTGACGTGTGCAGCGACGCTGCGGCCCAGCGCCGACAGGTTGTAGCCGCCTTCCAGCGTACTGACGATGCGCCCGCCCGCGTACTGGCGCGCCACCTCCATCATCTGCTGCGTCATCCACGCGTAGTCCGCCTCCACCAGCGCCATGCCGCCCAGGTCATCCTCGCGGTGAGCGTCAAAGCCGGCCGATATGAAGATCATCTCGGGCTGGAACGCGTGCAGGGCCGGTAGCCACTGTTCCGTCACCAGCTTGCGGATCACATCACCGCCCGAGCGGGCCGGCACCGGCACGTTGATGCAGGTGGGCGTGATCGGTTCCGGTTCCGTATAGGGATAGAACGGGTGCTGGAAGAAGCTGGCCATCAGCACGCGCGGGTCGCGCGCGAACGATTCGGCCGTGCCATTGCCGTGGTGGACGTCGAAGTCGACGATGGCCACCCGCTTCAGCCCGCGCACGTCGAGCGCGTGGCGGGCCGCGATGGCGATGTTATTGAACAGGCAAAAGCCCATCGGTTCGGTGGGGCGCGCGTGGTGGCCGGGCGGGCGGATGGCGCAGAAAGCGTTACTGATCTCGCCGTCGATCACGGCGTCCGTCGCGGCCACGGCGGCGCCGGCGGCGCGCAAGGCGGCCTGCCAGCTCCACGCGTTGAGCAGGGTGTCGCCATCGATCGGGTAGCACTCCCCGCCTTCGGGTGGCACGTTGTCACGCACCATGGCGATGGCGTTGGGACTGTGGTTGCGTTCCAGGTCGGCCACCTGCGCCAGCGGCGCCTCGCGGTGCTCGACCAGGTCATGCAACTGCGCGCTGATCAGCTGGTCGGCGATTGCCTGCAGCCGGGCCGGCGATTCGGGGTGCCAGTCGCCCATGTTGTGGCGCTGGCAATCGGGATGGCTGTAAATTGCTGTACTCATGTGTCTCGCTTCCGCCGTCATCATTATGTATCCCACGCGCGGGTTCTCGCATAGAATCTGATGATCGTCTGGTTCTCTTGATCTGGCATGTTAAAAATTACACGCATGGCGCTAGCCTACCACGCCGCCGCATTTCGCGGAGGCGCCAATGCGGACCAACCAACCGGCACAGGATGGCGCCATGTACTCTAAACTGCACGCGGTGGCCCGCCAGGTGGGCCAGATCGTCGTCGGCAAGGACTTGCAGGTGCGGCAGGCCCTCACCTGCCTGCTGGCCGGCGGCCACCTGCTGATCGAGGACGTGCCCGGCGTGGGCAAGACCACGCTGGCCCATGCGCTGGCCATCTCGCTGGGCCTGCGCTTCAACCGGATCCAGTTCACCAGCGACCTACTGCCGGCCGACGTGGCCGGCATCTCCATCTACGAGCGCGAGAAGAACGCCTTCGTGTTCCATCCCGGCCCCATCTTCACCCAGGTGCTGCTGGCCGACGAGATCAATCGCGCCACGCCCAAGACCCAGTCCGGCCTGCTGGAGGCGATGGAGGAGCGCCAGGTGACGGCCGATGGCGTCACGCGCCCGCTGCCGGAACCGTTCTTCGTGATCGCCACCCAGAATCCCCTCCACCAGGTGGGCACGTTCCCGCTGCCCGAGTCGCAGCTGGACCGCTTCCTCATGTGTTTGTCGCTCGGTTATCCGGATGCGGCGGCGGAACGGGCGCTGCTCATGGGCGAGGACCGACGCGTACTGCTCAAGTCCCTGCCGGCGGCCATGACGCCCGAGGAACTGGCGGCGGCCCAGCGAGGCCTGCGCCAGATCCACGCCGCGCCCGCGCTGATCGACTACGTGCAGGCGCTGGCCGCCGCCTCGCGCCAGAGCGGCGCGTTCGCCGAGGGCATGAGCCCGCGCGCGGCCATCGCCCTGCTGCAGGCGGCGCGCGCCTGGGCCGCGCTGGAGGGACGCGACCATGTGCTGCCGGAAGACGTGCAGGCTGTGCTGGTGCCCGTGTGCGCACACCGGCTGCGGCCCCTGAAATCAGCCCACGGCGTGGCGCTGGCCAGCCGCGAGCTGGTGCTGCAGTTGCAGCAGTCAGTGCCGGTCTAGCCGCGTTCGCGCCCGCCTGATGTTCCCCGCCATGTTCGCCGCGCCGTGCCGCTGGTATCGCAAGATGGCCAACCAGTGGCTGTTCCAGCTGCGCGAGCGCGAGCCGGGCACGGTGGTGCTGGTGATGCGGCGCGTGTTCATCGTGCCGGCCGGGCCGGGGCTGGCGTACACGGGCCTGCTGCTGGTGATGCTGGTCGGCGCCCTCAATTACAACCTCGGACTGGGCTTCGCGCTGACCTTCTTCGCCGGCGCCTGCGCCGTGGCCGACATGGTCTTAACCGCCAAGAATCTGGCCGGGCTGCATCTGGCGCCGGGCCGGGTGCAGCCCGTGTTCGCTGGCCATGAGGCGCGCTTTGAACTGCGGCTGCACAATCCCGATGGCCCCGACCGTTACGCCGTCTGGCTCGGCTTCCAGCAGGACGGCGAACCACGCCACGTGGCCGACGTGCCGGCCGGCGGCAACGCGCTGGCCGTGCTGTCGTGCGCCACGGCGCAACGGGGCTGGCTGGAGGCGCCCCGCATCCGCCTGCTCACGCGCTATCCGCTCGGCCTGTTCCGGGCCTGGGCCTACTGGAAGCCGGACCTGCGGGCGCTGGTCTATCCCTGTCCGGAGCCGGACGCGCCGCCACTGCCCATGCAGGGCGCGGCCAGCGAGGAAGGCCATGGCCAGGTGGGGCTGGACAATTTCGCCGGCATCCGCAGCTACCAGCCGGGCGACCCGATGCGCCACCTGGCGTGGCGCCAGATCGCGCGCCATGACCCGTCCCTGGGCGGCCAGCTGGTGACCAAGCATTTCGACGGCGGCGCCGTGGCCGAGCTGTGCCTCGATTTCGCCCAGCTGCCGCTGTGGATGGACCGGGAACTCAAGCTGTCGCGCCTGACCAGCTGGGTGCTGGAAGCGGAGCGGCGCGCCCTGCCCTACGCATTCCGACTCGGTCCGCACCAGTTCGAGGCGGCGCTGGGCGACGCCCACCGCGCCGCCTGCCTGCAGGCGCTGGCCCTGTACGGCGCGGAGCGGCAGCCATGACAAGCGCCGCCGGCCGCTGGCAGCGCCTGGCCCAGCGCCTGCCGCGCGACAAGGCCGACACCCTGCTGCTCCTGGGCGCGGCCGTGATGGTGCTGGCGCCCCACTTCGCCCACCTGCCGCTGTGGACCAGCGCCGCCGTCTGCGCCACGCTGCTGTGGCGCACCGCCATCACGTGGCTGGGCAAGCGCATGCCGCCCTTGTGGCTGCTGCTGCCGCTGTCGATGCTGGCCATGGCCGGCGTCTATCACTCATTCCACACGCTGCTGGGGCGCGACGCCGGGGTGGCCATGCTGGCGCTGCTGCTGGCCTTCAAGCTGCTGGAAATGCACGCGCGGCGCGACCTGTTCGTGGTCATCTTCCTGAGCCTGTTCCTGCTGCTGACCACCTTCTTCTACAGCCAGACCATGCTCACGGCGCTGTCCATGCTGGCCACGCTGGCCGTGCTGCTGACGGCCCAGCTCACGTTCCAGTACAGCGGCGCCGTGCCGCCGCTGACCCGGCGCCTGCGCACGGCTGGCCACATCATGCTGCTGGCCGCGCCGCTGGCGCTGCTGCTGTTCGTCGCCTTCCCCCGCATCCAGGGGCCGCTGTGGGGCTTGCCCGGCGACGCGCGCGCGGGGCGCAGCGGCATGTCCGACAGCATGGCGCCCGGTAACGTGTCCAGCCTGGCCATGTCGGACGAGGTGGCGTTCCGGGTGCGCTTCCTCGATCCGCGGCCAGACCAGCAGCAACTGTACTGGCGCGGCATCGTGCTGGGCGACTATGACGGCCGCACCTGGACCCGCGTGCCGCGCCGGCGCGGCACGCGGCACGACGTGCAAGTGCAGGCGCGCGGCCCGGCTGTGCGCCATCAAATCACGCTGGAGCCGACCGGCAAGCGCTGGCTGTTCGCGCTGGAATTGACGGAGCCGGACCTTGACCTGCCCGGCTACCTGGCCGCCAGTTCCGGGCAGGCGGAATATTTTGCCACCACCCCGATCAACGAACGGCTGCGCTACGACGCCGTGGCCCATCTCGATTACCGCATCGAGGCCAACGCGCCGCCGCCGGACCTGGCCCGCTGGCTGGCGCTGCCGGCCGGTTTCAACCCGCGCACGCTGGCCCTGGCCGCCACCTTGCGCCAGCCGCAGCCGGCCGATTCCGTGCGGGCCGTGCTCGCCCTGTTCCGCAATGAAAAGTTCTTCTACACGCTGCAACCGCCGCTGCTGGGCCGCGACGCCGTCGACCGGTTCCTGTTCGATACCCGCTCCGGCTTTTGCGAACACTACGCGGGCGCCTTCGTGGTGCTGATGCGCGCCATGCAGGTGCCGGCGCGCGTGGTCACCGGCTACCAGGGCGGCGAATACAATCCGGTGGATGGCTACGTGACGGTGCGCCAGTCCGACGCCCACGCCTGGGCCGAAGTGTGGCTGGACGGCCAGGGCTGGCGCCGGGTGGACCCGACGGCCGCCGTGGCGCCCGAGCGCATTGCGCACAACCTGGCACGCGCCCTGCCCCAGAACACCTTATTTGGCCTCGGTCCCTTGCTGGCGTTGCAGAACGACCCCACCTCATGGTTGGCCCGTTTGCGTTTTACGATGGCAGCGATGAATAATGCTTGGAATCAATGGGTCCTGGATTACAATCCAGACAGGCAGCGAAGTTTCCTTGAAGAATTAAGCGCGGCCCTGTTCCAGTGGCGCAGCATGGCCGGCCTGGCACTGGCGACGGCCTTGGCCCTGTTACTGCGCCAGCGCGGCCTGCGGCGCCGGGAAGACCCGCTGGAACGCCTGTACCAGGCATTTAGCCGGCAACAGGCCCGCCATGGTTACGCGCGCCGCCCCGATGAAGGGCCGATGGCCTACGCGGCGCGGCTGCGCGCCATGCCGGCCAGCAAGGAGAAACATGCTGCCATGGACGAATTTTTGACGATGGTTGGCGCGCTCCGATATGGCCGCGCCAGTCCCGCGACCCAAGCGGCGTCGCTGCAGACGCTGCACACCCTGTTACCCAAATGCCGATGAACATCATGCCGTCCCTCCACCGATCCCCCGCCCGCTGGATGTTGGCCCTGCTGCTGGCGGCCGCGCCGCTGGCCCAGGCCGCCGTCGATCCTTATGGTTACAAGCTGCCGCCCAGCCAGCGCCACAAGAAGGCCAAAGTGGTCAAGAAGAAAGGTCCGCCCCCCATCGACTACGTGGGCGAATTCGTCAACTTCGGCGAATGGAAGGATGTGCGCGCCTTCCTCGACGACCTGGCCACGCGAGACGGCTTCGACCGCGCCGCGCTCGATACCTTGATGAGCCAGGTGCACTACGTGGACGCGGCCGTGCAACTGATCAAGCCGGCGCCACCGGGCAAGCCCAAGAACTGGCAAGCGTACAGCAAGCTGTTCATCGATCCGGTGCGCATCGACGCCGGCGTGAAATTCTGGAACGAGAACCAGGACGCGCTGGCGCGGGCCGAGGCGCTGTATGGCGTGCCGGCCGAAATCCTGGTCGGCATCATCGGCGTGGAAACCGTGTATGGCCGCAATACGGGCCGCTTCCGCGTACTCGACGCGCTCACCACGCTGGCGTTCTCGTATCCGGAAGCGCCGGCCCGTGACGAGCGCATGGCCTTCTTCCGCAGCGAGCTCGAAGCGACCTTGCTGTTTGCGCGCCAGAACGGCATCGATCCATTGTCGCTGCGCGGCTCGTACGCGGGCGCCGTCGGCATGCCGCAATTCATGCCCAGCAGCATAGTCAAGTATGCCGTCGATTTCGACGGCAACGGCAAGGTCGATCTGCTCGGCTCGAGCAGCGACGCCATCGGCAGCGTGGCCGCCTTCCTGACGGCGCACGGCTGGCGGCGCGACGATCCGGGCCCGCTCGTGTACGCGGCCGAGGTGTCGCCCAACCGGGCCTGGGAAGGCATGATCAACCAGGGGCTGGCGGCGAAATTTCCGGCCCAGGACTTGACGGCGGCCGGTGTCAGCACCACATCAGCATTGCCATCGGGCATGGTCTTTGGCCTGGTGGACTTGCAGAACGGCGCCGATCCCACGGAGTACTGGGTGGCGACCAATAATTTCTATGCCATCACGCAGTACAACCGCAGCTATTTCTATGCGATGTCGGTGGTGGAACTGGGGCGGGCCGTGCGCCTGTCCCGCGGCGGCGCAATGTAAGGAAGCGTAAAGACAGTTGAACTGTGATCTTGCTCGCAGTATCTTGTAATTAACACTAGGAAACTGCCATTTTGTGCCGCATGGAAAGTGCATTTCGTGCGGCAACAAATAAAAATTGCCTTATAATCAACTTTGACGATACAATTGAATTGAGGCACAAGCAGCTTAACACACGAGAAGGTGTATAATTCTCACACAATGTTGCAGCGGGACAACAATAACCTATGGCAATGCATTTTTATTGTTGCTTTTGAGCATAGAAAAGCGCGCTGTTGTACAATTGTGTATATATTATGAAACTTGTTATACCGGAATCCCCGTGTGTGAATTCGTTCCTTGGTGAAGGATGAACAGTAACGCAGCAAGAGCGAGCTCCGAGTGTGTTTTACTTTGCAGGACTACTTTCAGAAGGAACAAACATCATCATGACAAACCAAGTCGGCATCGATATGAATAACGATTCGGAAGGCGATGATCTGCTGCAGTACAACCCGAACCGTCTGCTGGATACGCTGATCGAAAATCTGCGCCTGAAGAACGACGCAGCCCTGTCGCGCGCGCTGGAAGTGGCGCCGCCGGTGATCAGCAAGATTCGTCACCACCGTCTGCCGGTCGGCGCTTCGCTGCTGATCCGCATGCACGAGGTGAGCGATCTGAGTATCCGTGACCTGCGCTACTTGATGGGCGACCGCCGCAACAAGTTCCGCATCAGCGACAAACAGTTCAAGCCTAAAGAAGGCGAATCGGGCGGCGGCAACAACAACCAGGGCTGATCGCAGCCTCTGGTTGTATTGTCACCGTAGGCGTCCCCTCCCCTCGCGCGGGGGCGAGGGCAGGAGTTGTTGTCGTCAGGCCGGGAACACGCCTGTCGACAGATAGCGGTCGCCGCGGTCGCACACGATGAACACGATGGTGGCGTTTTCCACCGTTTGAGAGATCCGCAACGCGATCTCGCAGGCACCGGCTGCCGAAATCCCGCAGAATATGCCTTCCTCCGCCGCCAGGCGGCGCGCCATGCGCTCAGCCGCGGCTTGCGTCACATACTCGATCTGATCGACCCGCGACTTGTCGTAGATTTTCGGCAGATAGGCTTCCGGCCATTTGCGGATGCCGGGGATTTGCGAACCTTCCTCCGGCTGCGCGCCGATGATGCGCACCTCCGGGTTCTGCTCCTTCAGGTAGTGCGACACGCCCATGATGGTGCCCGTGGTGCCCATGGCGCTCACGAAATGGGTGACCTGGCCGTTGGTGTCGCGCCAGATTTCCGGGCCCGTGCCTTCGTAGTGGGCGCGCGAATTGTCGAAGTTGCCGAACTGGTCCAGGATGACCCCCTTGCCATCCTTTTGCATCTGCTCGGCCAGGTCGCGCGCGTATTCCATGCCGCCCGTCTTGGGCGTGAGCAGGATCTGGGCGCCGTAGGCGGCCATGCTCTGGCGCCGTTCCAGGCTCAGGTTTTCCGGCATCAGCAACAGCATCTTGTAGCCGCGCAGCGCGGCCGCCATGGCCAGCGCGATGCCCGTGTTGCCACTGGTCGCTTCGATCAGCGTGTCGCCCGGCTTGATCTGGCCCCGCTCCTCGGCGTGCAGCAGCATGGACATGGCGGCCCGGTCCTTGACGGAGCCGGCCGGGTTGTTGCCTTCCAGTTTGCCGAGAATGATGTTGTTACGTGCCGCCGCGTCCGCACCGGGAATGCGCGTGAGCTGCACCAGCGGCGTGTTGCCGATCGTGTCTGCCAGAGTCTTGTAAGCCATCGTCTTGAGCCTGAGTTCACTAAAACAAGCATTTTAATCCGAGATGGCATTACGCGTATTTTCGGCCCGGCCGGTCCCGCCGATCAGCGCCGCAGCGCGTGCGACATGTAGGTGTAGCCGTGCGGTTCACCGTCGATGCGGAACATGTCGACATGCTCGCCGGTTTGCACGAAACCCGTCGCCAGGTAAAGCTGACGCGCCGGCGCGTTCACCGACAACACTTCCAGGTCGATCCAGTCCAGCCCGTCCTGCGCGCCGGCCCACTGGACGGCCAGGCCTACCAGGCGCCGGCCCAGCCCGGTACGGCGCCAGTCGCGGTGCACGCCCATGCCCAGCATGCTGCGGTGCTCGGCATGCGGTTCGGGCCGGGCGCGCAAATCGACGTGGCCACGGATGCCTTCGGGGCCGACGGCGATCCACGCGCGCCGCCAGCCCGGCTGACCCAGCGGTGTCTCCAGCGCCTGGCGGAACGCGGCGGCGCGTTCGGGCGCCAGCGTGCGCTGGGCGCGCGACATGGGCTGAAACAACGGCGTGCCGCCCTGGCCGTTGTCCTTCAGCTGGTCCGCCAGATAAGCGAAGAAGGCATCATAGTTGACGGGCCCAAGCGGGATCAGCGATGTAGGGACGGGCATCAGGTATTTGCTGTTTTGATATGACGCATTATTGTATAGTAGCTTGCACAGGTTGCAAGTTTTTAGCGCGGATGCGCCGCTTGCGCTAGACTGGCGGCATCCCTTCTTCACGTCACGGAACCGCCATGGCCGCCAATCCGCTCGATTTCACGCCCGACAACCCACAGGACGACACCGTCCCCACCGGCAAGCTGGACATCGAGTCGCGCCGGCACCAGATCTTCCCCGTGCTGAGCGCGGCCGACGTCAAGCGCGCCATGCGCTTCGGCCATATCCGCCACTTCGCCGACGGCGAACGCGTGTTCGAAGCGGGCCGCACCAGCTTTGGCCTGATGCTGGTGCTGTCCGGTCGCATCGCCGTGAGCCGCTACGATGGCCTGGGCAACACCTCGCCCATCACCGAACACGGGCCCGGCCAGTTCAGCGGCGAGGTGGCGCAGTTGTCGGGCCGGCCCTCGCTGGGCAACGGTACTGCCATCGGCGCCGTGGAAGTACTGGTGATTCCGTCCGAAGGGCTGCGCGCGCTGGTGATCGCGGAAGCCGAGTTGGGTGAACGCATCGTGCGCGCCCTGATCCTGCGCCGGGTGGGCTTGATCGAAGTGAACTCCGGTGGCCCCGTCATCGTCGGCCCCCGTGGCCATGGCCGCGTGCATGCGCTGCAAAGCTTCCTGGCCGCCAATGGCCATCCCCATTCCGTGCTGGACCTGGAGACGGACGCGCAGGCGGCCGCGCTGGCCGAGCACTATCATCCCAAGCCCGAGGACTGGCCGCTGGTGGTGTGCCCGGACGGCGTGGTGAAGAAGAACCCCACCGTGGTCGACCTGGGCCGCTGCCTGGGCATGCTGCCGGAACTGAGCAGCGACAAGGTGTGGGACGTGATCGTGGTCGGCGCCGGGCCGGCCGGACTGGCCACGGCCGTGTACGCTGCGTCCGAAGGCTTGTCGGTACTGGCGCTGGAAACGCGGGCCTACGGCGGCCAGGCTGCGGCCAGCGCCCGCATCGAGAATTACCTGGGCTTCCCCACCGGCGTGTCGGGCCGGGCGCTGGCGGGACGGGCCTATGTACAGGCCCAGAAGTTCGGGGTCGAGGTGGCCATCCCGGCCCCGGCCGGCAAGCTCATTTGCGATACCTACCCGCTACAGGTGGAAATGTGCGGCAGCGGCCAGCGCCTGCAGGCGCGCACGGTGGTGCTGTCGTGCGGGGCGCGCTACCGCCGGCCGTCGCTGGCCAACCTGCGCCAGTTCGAGGGACGCGGCGTGTACTACTGGGCCTCGCCCATCGAGGCCAAGCTGTGCAAGACGGAGGAAATCGTGCTGGTGGG
Organism: Rugamonas fusca; assembly: GCF_014042365.1. GTDB lineage: Bacteria > Pseudomonadota > Gammaproteobacteria > Burkholderiales > Burkholderiaceae_D > Rugamonas > Rugamonas fusca. The sequence goes on along the minus strand of NZ_JACEZS010000005.1, from coordinate 219,148 downwards.
CGGCGGCAATTCAGCCGGCCAGGCGGCCGTATTCCTGGCCGGGCATGCGTCCAAAGTGCACATGCTGGTGCGCGGCGAGGGACTGGCGGCCACCATGTCGAGCTATCTGATCGAACGGATTGAAGCGACGCCCAACATCGTGCTGCACACGCATACGGAAATCGTGGCGCTGGAAGGTGATGACGACGGCTTGCAGCAAGTGCGCATCCTGCACCGCCTGAGCGGCGAGGAAAAGGATTACGACGTGTGCCGGGTGTTCCTGTTCATCGGCGCCGATCCCAACACGGACTGGCTGGGCGACTGCGGCGTGGAAGTGGACCAGCATGGTTTTATCCGCACTGGCTTCGACGTGGGCCGCGCCCAGTGCCGCGCCAACTTCGAAAAAGGCATCTACCCGCCCGAACTGCCAGCCCGCGCCGCGCTGGAGACCAGCGTGCCGGGCGTGTTCGCCATCGGCGACGTGCGGGCCGGCTCCACCAAGCGGGTGGCGGCCGCCGTGGGCGAAGGCGCGGCCGTGGTGGCGCAGATCCATGCCTTCCTGGCCAATTTGCCGGCAGACCACCAGGGCTGAGCGGTCAGCGCAGCGGCGTGGGATAACTGGCCGGACTGACGTTGCCGTCCTGGTCGACGGCCTGCACGCCAAAGTAGTAATTGTCCTTCGACAGCGGCAGGCGGAATTCCGTCACCTTGCCGACCAATTGGGCGCCTTGCCAGTCCGGCGCGTCCGTCGTGCGCCAGACGACGCGGTAGCCGGCCAGGTCCGGCTCGGCGTTGGCCTGCCACAGCAGCGCCGTATCGTTTTCCAGCTGCGCCGTGCGCACCTGCACCTGGCGCGGCGCGGCCGGCGCCAGCGCCAGCGAAGCCAGCGCCGCCGCGTTCACGCGCGCCACCTGGGCGATGTAGTCAAAGTCGTCGAACTGCGGCAAGTCGCCGTAGACCTTGCCGTTCTCCGTGCGCAGGTTCTGGTGCTGGTGCGAGAAATCCTCGGCCGGCTCCGTGAAGCGCAGCGCCGCGTAGCCGCGTTCGAGGAAAGGCATGTGATCGCCGCCGCGCAGGTAACGGTCGCGCCGCTGGATGATGTTGACCTTGAAACCGGGCACATAGCGCTCGCCGGCCGCCTTCACGGCCCGCGCCAACTGGCGCGACAGCGAATCGTTCTCGCCGCCCGTCTGCACCAGCGTGCGCACGGCGGGGCTGTTCTCCTTCTGCACCGGCAGGCCTTCCGCGAACAGGCGCACCTGCGTGTTATCGCGCTTGCCGTGTTCATCGTGCGAACTGCCGATGATGTCATTGGTGAACATGCCGGCGATATCGCGCTTCTGCTGGCTGGCCTGCTCGGCCCAATGGGTGGCGCCCAGCAAGCCCTGCTCCTCGCCGGCCACCGTCATGAAAACCAGCGTGGCGTCGAAGCGGTAGCGCGCCATCACGCACGCCATTTCCATCACGGCGGCCGTGCCGGAAGCGTCGTCGTTGGCGCCAGGGGCGGCGCCGCTGGCGTCCATGATGTCGCTATTGCGCGAGTCGTAGTGGCCGCTGACGACGTACGTGCGCGCGGCCGACGCGGGCTGCGCACCGGGCAAGGTGGCCACCACGTTCACCACTTCCGTGGGCCGGCTGATGCGGGCCGAGACCGGCGAGATGTGGCTGTCGAACGCCACCTGCAGGCGGCCACCGTCGGCCGCGCCGCAGCGCTCCAGTTCCGCCTTGATCCAGCGCCGCGCGGCGCCGATGCCTTCCGTGTCGGACACGGTATCGGACATCGTGTGGCGGGTCTTGAAGCCGACCAGCTTACGGATATAGCCTTCAATGCGCTGCGGCGATATCTGGCTGACGATCTGGTCGATCTGGGCTTGGTGACGCGGGGAGTCAGGCCCGGTCTCGGGCGCGGCGCTGGCGGTGCCGGCCAGGGCCAACAGGAACAACATGGAAGGGGCTGCGGCGCGATGGCTCATCTGAACACTCCGGTGACGGGAACGCGTCATCTTCGCATGGAAAGCAACTAAAATTGCCGTCAGATACAAAAAACCCCGCAAGCTCGCGCTGGCGGGGTTGTGGGCGCAATCGGCGCAGCTTACTTCTTGGCCTTGGTCTCGGCTGCGGCGGAACCGGAGGCCATGGCGGAACCGGATGCCGGCATGGTCTTGGCGCTGCCCTTCGACATCGATGCTGACTTGGCGCCGGCGGCCATCGGCTTGGCCGGTGCGCCTTCCTTGGACTTGCCGTTCACCTGCAGGCCCGCTTCGGACAGCTTGATGGAGTTCTTCTCGCCGATACCCTTGACGCGTTTTTCCAGGTCAGCCCAGTCCTTGAACTCGCCGCCCTTGGTGCGTTCCTCGATAATGGCCTTGGACTTGGCCGGACCGATGCCCTTGACCGAATCGAGTGCGGCCGCATCGGCCTTGTTGACATCGACCTGCGCAAACGCAAAGCTCATCGTCGCAATCAGGGTCGCAACCGCCAGCAAAAGTTTCTTGAACATGTCGTCATCTCCAAAGTTAGTGAGGAAGCAGGGCCGCCAACGCGCCCTGAGTCCCTATAACGGCCCGGCCGGACGCCGGTTGACAGCAAAATGACAACGAATGCCTGCGCTGGCGCAAACCCGGACAACAAAAAAAATCGGGACGTAACACACTGAATGCGTGTTACGTCCCGAATTGTTTGCCGCAGATGGCGTCAGCCGAACAGTTCTTCGCGCGTGACGGTGGCCGTGCCCAGCTTGCCCACGACGATGCCGCCGGCCCGGTTGGCCGTTTCCACGGCTTTCTGCCAGCCTTCGCCGGCGCCCAGCATGGCGGCCATGGTGGCGATCACCGTGTCGCCGGCGCCGGAAACGTCGTACACCTCGCGCGCGGCGGCGGGCATGTGGAAACGTTCATGTTCCGTGTACAGCGTCATGCCCTCTTCCGAGCGGGTCAGCAGCAAGGCGTCCAGTTTCAGGTCGCTGCGCAGTTGCTGGGCCTTGGCCGTCAGCTGCTCCTCGCTGTTCCAGCTGCCGACGATGCGGCGCAGTTCGGACTTGTTGGGGGTGAGCACGGTGGCGCCCACGTAGCGCGTGAAGTCGTCGCCCTTGGGGTCGACCATCACCACCTTGCCGGCCGCGCGGGCGGCAGCGATCATGTCGGCCACATTCACCAGGCTGCCCTTGGCGTAGTCCGACAGCACGATCACATCGTAATCGGGCAGCAGGGCCTGGAACTGCACCAGCTTGTCGCGCAGCACGGCGTCCGTCGGTGGTTCCTCGAAGTCGATGCGCACCATCTGCTGCTGGCGTCCGATCACGCGCAGCTTGATGATGGTGGAGATGGCTTCGTCGCGTTTCAGGTAGCTGCGGATACCGCCATCCTGCAGCATCTGCTCCACTTCCGCGCCCGCCTCGTCGGCGCCTACCACGCCCAGCAGGCCGGCATGGGCGCCCAGCGCGGCGGCGTTGCGCGCCACGTTGGCGGCGCCGCCCAGGCGCGCTTCGCGTTTTTCGATGCGCACGATGGGCACCGGCGCTTCCGGCGAGATGCGGCTCACGTCACCGAACCAGTAACGGTCCAGCATCACGTCGCCCACCACCAGGATGCGCACCTGGTCCAGCGCCGGCCCCTTGTAGGTCGCTACATTGGTACTCACTGCCACCTCTTACACGCGGGTGTGGATGGAACGGCCGATGCCGTGGTACTCGAAGCCCGCTTCGGCCATCACTTCCGGTTCGAACAGGTTACGGCCGTCGAAGATGACGGCGTTCTTCAGGCTGGCCTTGATGCGGTCGAAGTCGGGGCTGCGGAAGGCCTTCCATTCCGTGACGATGACCAGCGCGTCAGCGTCCGTCAGCGTGTCCATCGGGCTGGTGGCGAAACGGATGCGGGCCAGTTCGGCCGCGTCGAAGTCGAGCGCCAGCACGCGGCGCGCTTCGTCCATCGCCACCGGGTCGTACACGGCCACCGTGGCGCCGCTGTCGAGCAGTTGACGCAGCAGCACGCGGGCTGGGGCTTCGCGCATGTCGTCCGTGTTGGGCTTGAAGGCCAGGCCCCAGACGGCGAAGTGCTTGCCACTCAAATCGTCGCCGAAGCGGGCGTTGACCTTTTTGCCCAGCACCAGCTTCTGTTTGTCGTTGACCGCTTCCACCGCGCGCAGGATCAGCAGGTCCTGGTCGTACTGGCGCGCCGTGCGCTCCAGCGCCTGCACGTCTTTGGGGAAGCACGAGCCGCCATAGCCGGCGCCCGCGTACAGGAAGCTGTGGCCGATGCGGGGATCGGAGCCGATGCCGTGGCGCACGGCTTCGATGTCGGCGCCCACTTCGTCGGCCAGGTTGGCCAGTTCGTTCATGAACGAGATGCGGGTAGCCAGCATGGCATTGGCGGCGTACTTGGTGAATTCGGCCGAACGCACGTCCATCCAGAAGGTGCGCTCGTGGTTGCGGTTGAATGGCGTGTAGAGCTTTTTCATCAGGCCGTGGGCGCGCTCGCCTTCGGGCGTGTCGTCGCAGCCGATCACGATGCGGTCCGGACGCATGAAGTCTTCCACCGCCGCGCCCTCTTTCAGGAACTCGGGGTTGGAGACGACGGAGAACGGCACGGCGACGCCGCGCGCATCCAGCTCGGCCTGCACGGCGGCCTTGACGCGGTCGGCCGTACCCACGGGGACGGTGGACTTGTCGATCACCACCTTGTAGTCGGTCATGTGCTTGCCGATGTTGCGGGCGGCGGCCAGCACGTATTGCAGGTCGGCCGAGCCGTCTTCGTCGGGCGGGGTGCCGACGGCGATGAATTGCAGTGTGCCGTGGGCCACGGCAGCCGCCACGTCGGTCGAGAACTGCAGGCGGCCGGCGGCGCGGTTGCGCGCCACCACTTCTTCCAGGCCCGGTTCGTGGATCGGGATGCCGCCGCTGTTGAGCAGATTGATCTTGCGCTCGTCGACGTCGAGGCAGAAGACGTCGTTGCCCAGCTCCGCCAGGCAGGCGCCCGTGACCAGGCCAACATAGCCGGTGCCGATAATGGTGATTTTCATATGTGTTTCCGCCTACTTAAAATGGGCTCCGGCCCCGTTAATTCATCACATTCAATTCTTCGGTGCGGCGCGGCGGGTAAGTCTCCCACCGGCTGCAACCTGGGCACTGCCAGTAGAACTGGCGCGCCTTGAAGCCGCAATGGCTGCACTGGTAGCGCGCCAGCTTCTGGGTGTAGCCGTGCACCAGGTTCTTCACCATCGACAATTCCGACCACAGCGCGGCCGGTGCATCCATCAGGCGCGCTTCCAGCAGTTTATCGAGGCCCAGCAGAGTCGGCGTGCGGCGCAGTTCCGCGCTCACCAACTGCTTGGCCGCATCCACGCCATCGAGTTCGATCACGGCCTTGAACACCACTTCGATCAAATCGATCGACGAAGCCTGTTCCAGGTAGGACTTGAGCAGGTTGACGCCTTCCTGCGGCCGGCCCACCTTGGTGTAGCCATCCATCAGGCGCTGCGCCACCAGCGCCACGTGCGGCACGCTTTGCTGCTCCACGCGGCGCCACGTCAGGAGCGCACCTTCCACGTCGCCCTGGGCCAGCTGGGCATCGCCGATCAACAGCGTGGCGCGCACGTTGGTGCGGTCGGCCTGCAGCGATTTTTCCAGCAGCGGCAGCGCGTCTTCCGGGTGCATGTGCACCAGCGCATCCTGCGCCAGCTCGCAGTAGAACTGGGCGATCTCCTTCTGGCGCGAACCGGCGCCCGCTTCCTGCAGGCCCAGCGCCGCCTCGATGGCGCGCGGCCACTCCTTCTCGCGCTGGAAGATCTCCAGCAGCGCGCGGCGCGCCTGCACCGCGTATTGCGTGTCGAGCAGCTGGTTGAAGGTTTCCTCGGCGCGGTCCAGCAGGCCGGCCTTCAGGTAATCCATGCCCAGCTCGTAGCGGGCGTGCACCTGCTGCTCCTGCGGCAGGTCGGGCCGCGACAGCAGGTTCTGGTGCACGCGGATGGCGCGTTCCGTCTCGCCGCGGCGGCGGAACAGGTTGCCGAGGGCGAAGTGCATGTCGGCCGTTTCCGGGTCCAGCTTGACGATTTCGATGAAGGCGTCGATGGCCTTGTCCGGCTGCTCGTTGAGCAGGAAGTTCAGGCCCTTGAAATAGCCGCGCGGCAGGCTGCGCGACTCGGACACCAGTTGGCGGATATCGACCCGCGCGGCGATCCAGCCCAATCCGAAGAAGACGGGGATGCCCAGTAACCACCAGAGTTCAAATTCCATGCGTGTTGTTGTGTGATCGTTGGTCGGTACGCGATGCGGATGACATCACTGCTGAGTGTTGACGCTGTCGGGCTGCGGCTGGGCGCTCGCCTGCTGCGCCGTCGTTTGCAGCGTCGCGATGGTGGTTTTGTGTTTGTTCGTTTCGCGCCGGTGGCGGAACACGGTGGGGGTGAGCGCCAGCACGCCGAGGACGGCGCCGGCCACGAAGAAGCCGAGCAGCATCAGGACCAGGGGGCCGCGCAATTCATAATTGAGGAAGAAGTGCAGATCCACTTCCTGGGTATTTTTCAGGGCAAAACCAAAAAACAAGACGAAAAGAACGAATCCAATGATCGTGGATATGAATTTCATTAGCCTGGTTCCTGTTCCGGATTTCAAAGAGCGACAGTATGGCACCAGAATCCGGTTACGACAAAATGGATAAAAAAAGCGGCATCCAGGGACGCCGCTTTTTTACATCGAATCCTTCAGACGCTTCAGTCCTCGATGATCGGTTGCCCGACCATCGCGTCGACCCGCTCGCGCAACTGCTTGCCCGGCTTGAAGTGGGGCACCCGTTTTTCGGGCACCATCACCTTGTCGCCGGACTTGGGATTGCGTCCTATGCGCGGTGGCCGGCTGTTGAGGGCAAAGCTGCCAAAACCGCGGATCTCGATGCGCTGGCCACTCGCCAGGGCGGTGGTCATCGCATCGAGAATGGTTTTGACGGCATATTCCGCATCTTTGGCCACCAGCTGAGAATAGCGCTCAGCCAGGCGGTTGATCAACTCGGACTTGGTCATCTAAGCAATTCTTAGTTCTTGGTGTCGAGCTTGGCCTTCAGCAGCGCGCCCAGGCTGGTGGTGCCCGAAGCTGCGTTGTTGTCGGTAGCGGCCATCTTCTGCATGGCTTCCGCGGTTTCCGCGCTGTCTTTCGCCTTGATCGACAGTTGGATGCTGCGGGCCTTGCGGTCGATGTTGATCACCAGGGCTTCCACGGTGTCGCCCACTTTCAGGTGGGTGCCAGCGTCTTCCACGCGGTCACGCGAGATTTCCGAAGCGCGCAGGTAGCCTTCCACTTCGTCCGACAGCTGGATCACGGCGCCCTTGGGCTCAACCGATTTCACAGTGCCCGACACCAGCGAACCCTTGTCGTTCATGGCGGCGAAGTTGTTGAACGGGTCGCCTTCCAGCTGCTTCACGCCCAGCGAAACGCGCTCGCGCTCGACGTCGATGGCCAGCACGATGGCTTCCAGCTCGTCGCCCTTCTTGAACTTGCGCACGGCTTCTTCGCCGGACTCGGTCCAGGACAGGTCGGACAGGTGCACCAGGCCGTCGATGTTGCCAGCCAGGCCGATGAACACGCCGAAGTCGGTGATCGACTTGATGGCGCCACGGACCTTGTCGCCCTTCTTGTGGGTCACGCCGAAGTCATCCCATGGGTTCGCCTTGCACTGCTTCATGCCCAGCGAAATACGGCGACGCTCTTCGTCGATTTCCAGAACCATGACTTCCACTTCGTCGCCCAGCTGGACAACTTTGTTAGGAGCGACGTTCTTGTTGGTCCAGTCCATTTCGGACACGTGCACCAGACCTTCGATGCCCTGTTCCACTTCCACGAACGCGCCGTAGTCGGTCAGGTTGGTGACTTTGCCGAACAGGCGGGTGCCTTGTGGGTAACGACGGGACAGACCGGTCCAAGGATCGTCGCCCAGTTGCTTCACGCCCAGGGACACGCGGTTCTTTTCCTGATCGTACTTCAGAACCTTGGCGGTGATTTCCTGGCCCACGGTCAGCACTTCCGATGGGTGACGCACACGACGCCATGCCAGGTCGGTGATGTGCAGCAGGCCGTCGATGCCGCCCAGGTCCACGAACGCGCCGTAGTCGGTGATGTTCTTCACGACGCCGGTCACAACCGTGCCTTCTTTCAGGGTTTCCATCAGCTTCTGGCGCTCTTCGCCCATCGAAGCTTCGATCACGGCGCGGCGCGACAGCACGACGTTGTTACGCTTGCGGTCCAGCTTGATGACCTTGAATTCCAGGGTCTTGCCTTCGAACGGGGTGGTGTCCTTGACAGGACGGGTGTCGACCAGCGAGCCGGGCAGGAAAGCGCGGATGCCGTTGGTCAGCACGGTCAGGCCGCCCTTGACCTTGCCATTGACGGTGCCGACGACGATCTCGCCCGACTCCATGGCTTTTTCCAGGGCCAGCCACGACGCCAGGCGCTTGGCCTTGTCGCGCGACAGGATGGTATCGCCGAAACCGTTTTCCAGCGATTCGATGGCCACGGAAACGAAGTCACCTACTTTGACTTCCAGTTCGCCTTGGTCATTCTTGAATTCTTCAACAGGGATGAAAGCTTCCGATTTCAGACCAGCGTTCACGATCACGAAGTTGTGGTCCAGACGCACGACTTCCGCGGAGATCACTTCGCCGGAGCGCATATCTTGACGGGACAGCGACTCTTCGAAGAGGGCTGCGAAACTTTCCATACCGGTGGTTGCAGTAGACATAGGGTTCACACTAGGTTAGCCAGCAGAGATCGCACGATGCGACTTAAACTGGGTTGAGGTTTTGACACGCCGGAGGCCGGCACAGGCCCGCTTCCAGCACCAACAGCAGCGCCGCACAAACCGCTGCGCACGCTGCTTTACAACAAACATTGCAATTATTTCACTTCCGCCGCATACCACTTGAGCACTTGCTCAACGGCCTGATCGGCCGTGATTTGCGAGGTGTCGAGCACATGGGCGCCCTCCGCGGGCACCAGCGGGGCGATGGCCCGGTGCGTATCCCGGTCGTCGCGCGCTTGCAAATCCATCAGAAGGTCTTCCATATTAGCAGAAATTCCCTTCTCAATCAATTGCTTATATCGACGTTCGGCACGGGCCGCCACACTGGCCGTCAAAAACACCTTGAGCGGGGCGTGCGGGAAGATCACGGTGCCCATGTCGCGCCCGTCGGCCACCAGGCCCGGCGTCTTGCGAAAACCCAGTTGCAGCCCGTACAGGGCCTGGCGCACGGCTGGCAAGGCGGCGATGCGCGAAGCCGTGTTGCCCACTTCCTCGGCGCGGATGGCGTCCGTCACGTTCTCGTGGGCCAGGATGATGGCGCCGCCCGAGAAGCTGCACGGCAGGTGCTCGGCCAGCTTGGCCAGCGCGTGCTCGTCCGTGAGCGAGGTGCCGCGGCGCAGGGCCGACAGCGCCGTCAGCCGGTACAGGGCGCCCGAATCGAGGTAATGGAAGCCGAGCTTATCGGCCACACGGTGCGCGACGGTGCCCTTGCCGGATGCGGTAGGGCCGTCGATGGCGATGACGGGGATAGGGGAAGTTGTCATAGGCATTCTGTAGTGAAAAATGGGGGACGTAACACGATAATTCCAGCCGGAAAAACTGTGTTACGTCCCCGATATTGCTGACCGGGAAAACCGGGGTACGTCCCCAATTTTGTTAGCGGGCGATGGCTGCAAACGCGGCGAAATATTCCGGGAAGGTCTTGGCCACGCATTTGGGGTCGTTGATGCGCATCGCGTTGCCTTTGCGCGCGGCGCCGTCCAGCGAGGCCAGCGAGAAGCACATGGCCATGCGGTGGTCGTCGTAGGTGTCGATGGTGGCCGCGGTGATGACGGCCGGCGGCGTCACGCGCAGGTAGTCGGCGCCCTCTTCCACCACGGCGCCCAGCTTGCGCAATTCCGTGGCCATGGCGGCGATGCGGTCCGTCTCCTTCACGCGCCAGCTGGCGATGTTGCGCAGCGTGCTGGTGCCGTCCGCGTACAGGGCCGCGATGGCGATCGTCATGGCCGCGTCGGGAATGTGGTTGAAGTCGGCGTCGATGGCTTTCAGCACGCCGTTCGAGCGCGCCTCGATCCAGTTGTCGCCCATGGTGATGGTGGCGCCCATCTGCTCCAGCGCGGCGACGAAACGCACGTCACCCTGGATGCTGTCGCGGCCCACGCCTTCCACCCGCACCGGACCGCCGGCAATCGCGCCGGCAGCCAGGAAGTAGGAGGCCGACGAGGCATCGCCTTCCACGTGGATGGTGCCGGGGCTCTGGTATTGCTGGCCCGGCTGCACCGTGAACGAGGACCAGCCGTCCTGCGCCACCGTCACCCCAAAGCGGCGCATCAGGTTCAGCGTGATTTCGATGTAGGGCTTGGAGATCAGCTCGCCGACCACGTCGATGGAAATGGCATGCTCGCGCGCCATCAGCGGCGCCACCATCAAGAGCGCCGTCAGGAACTGGCTCGACACGTTGCCGCGCACGGACAGGCGCTGGGCGTGGATCTTGCCGCGGCCGATATGCAGCGGCGGGTAGCCGGGATTGCCGGTGCAGGTGATGGCGGTGCCGGCCGCGTTGAGCGCGTCCACCAGGTCGCCGATCGGGCGCTCGTGCATGCGCGGCACGCCATGCAGCGTGTAGTCGCCGCCGATCACGGCCAGCGCCGCCGTCAGCGGGCGGATGGCGGTGCCGGCGTTACCCATGAACAGGTCGGCCGAGGCATTCGGGAACACGCCGGCGGCGCCGGGCACCACGTGCACCGTGTGGCCGTCCGTCTGCGGCTGCTCGTGCCACTGCACGCCCAGCTTGTGCAGGGAGTCCAGCATCACGGCCGTGTCGTCCGAGGCCAGCAGGTCGACCACCCTGGTTTCGCCCTGGGCCAGCGCGGCCAGCAACAGGATGCGGTTGGAGATGCTCTTCGAGCCGGGCAGGCGCACCACGCCTTCGGCATGGGCGACTGGTTGCAGGTCGATGTGGTGCGGGTATGGGGTTTGCTGCGTCATGCGGTCGCTATCCTTCTATTCTGCGCTGTCTTTCGGTTGCGGCGTTTCCGCCGTCTCTATCGCTTCTATCCACTGGCGGCGGGCGCGCTGCGCATTGGCGTACACCGCCTCGATGGCCGCGCCATCGGCGGCGGCCAGGCGCGCGCGCAGCGCCGTCAGTTGCGCCATGTAGGCGTCCAGCTCGACCAGCAGCGCGGCCTGATTGGCCAGGCTGATGTCGCGCCACATTTCAGGCGACGAACCGGCGATCCTTGTGAAATCGCGGAAGCCGCTGGCGGCATATTGGAACAGTAAATCCGCATGCGGTTTGTTGGCGATGTCGTCCACCAGCGCGTATGCCAGCAGGTGCGGCAAATGGCTGACGGCGGCAAACACCTTGTCATGCTCCTCCGGGGTGAGCCGGTGGATGATGGCGCCGCAGGCCTGCCAGGCCGCGGCCACCCGCTCCACGTCGGCGGACGCATTCTCGTCCAGCGGCGTGAGCACGGTTTTCTTGCCGATGTAGAGGTCGATGATGGCCGCGTCCGGGCCATTCGTCTCGCGCCCGGCGATCGGGTGGCCGGGCACGAACTGGGCCAGCTTGGCGCCCAGCGCGCGGCGCGCGGCCGCCACCACGTCGCTCTTGGTGCTGCCGGCGTCCGTCACCACGGTGCCCGGCTGCAGGTGCGGCGCCAGCGCGCCCAGGATGGCTTCCGTCTGGGCCACCGGCGCGGCCAGCAGCACCAGGTCGGCGCCGCGCATGGCCTCGGCCATGTCGCCGCCCACCACGTCGATGATGCCCAGCTCGCGCGCGCGCGCCAGCGAGGCGGCCGAGCGGCCCATGCCCACCACGGTGCGCACCGCGCCCGCGTGCTTGAGCGCGCGGGCGAACGAGCCGCCGATCAGGCCGACGCCGAAGATGACGATTTTATTCAGCACGGCGTCATCCGGCCAGGGCCTTGGTCAGCGCGGCGATCAGCACCGCGTTTTCCTGCGGCAGGCCGATCGAGATGCGCAGCCATTGCGGCAGGCCGTAGTTGCCCACCGGGCGCACGATCACGCCCTGCTTGAGCAAGGCCAGGTTGACGCGCGCGCCGGCGCCGGCATCCTCGCCCACCTTGACCAGCACGAAATTGCCGTACGAAGGCACGTATTCCAGGCCCATCTTCTCGAACGCTTCCACGAATTGCTGGTAGCCGGCGCGGTTGTTGGCGGCGCTCTGTGCCAGGAACTCCTTGTCGTTGAGGGCGGCGATGGCCGCTGCCTGCGCCATGGAGTTGACGTTGAACGGCTGGCGGATACGGTTCATCAAATCCGTCAGCGCCGGCTGGGCGATGGCGAAACCGACCCGCAGGCCGGCCAGGCCGTAAGCCTTGGAGAAGGTGCGCGACACCAGCAGGTTGGGATACTTCTTGACCCACAGGGCCGATTCGAACTGGTCTTCCGGCGCCAGGAATTCGTTGTAGGCTTCGTCCAGCACCACCACCACGTGCGGCGGCACCTTGGCCAGGAAGGCTTCGATCTCGGCGGCCGGCAGGAAGGTGCCGGTGGGGTTGTTCGGGTTGGCGATGAACACCAGCCGGGTGTCGTCCTCGATGGCGGCCAGCATGGCTTGCAGGTCATGGCCGTAGTTCCTGGCCGGCACCACGATGTGGCGCGCGCCGATGCCCTGGGTGGCCAGCGCGTACACGGCGAACGAGTACTGCGAGTACACCACGGACTGGCCGCGCTCGACGAAGGCGTGGGCGGCGATTTCCAGGATGTCGTTGCTGCCGTTGCCCAGCGTGATCCAGTCGGCCGGCACATCGTAGCGCTTGGACAGCGCCGCCTTCAAATCGAAGCCATTGGCGTCCGGATAACGGCCCAGTTCCGTCGCCGCCGCCGTCATGGCCTGCTTGGCCGATTCCGGCACGCCGAACGGATTTTCGTTGGAGGCCAGCTTGACGATGTTCGCCTCGTCAAGACCGAACTCGCGCGCCACTTCCGCAATCGGCTTGCCAGCCTGGTAGGGGGCGATGGCGCGAACGTATTCTGGACCGTAATTCTTGGACATTTTGCTCTTCAATGTAAGGGTTAGGAAAGACTGACCGGGTAGGAACCCAGCACCTTGAAGAAGGCCGCGTTATCCTTCAACTCCGCCAGCGCCTTGGCGACGGCGTCGTTGTGGACATGGCCTTCGATATCGACATAGAAATAATACTCCCACGTGCCCACGCGCGCCGGACGCGACTCGAAGCGCGTCATCGACACGCCATGCTTGGCCAATGGCGCCAGCAGCTGGTACACGGCGCCGGCCTTGTTGGGCACGGCCAGCACGATCGAAGTCTGGTCCTTGCCCGACGGGTTGGTCTGCAGGTGGCCAATGATAGCGAAGCGGGTACGGTTGTGCGGATCATCCTGGATATGGCCCTTGACCACGCCCAGCTTGTACTGCTCGCCCGCCATTTCGCTGGCGATGGCGGCGATGGTGGCGTCGTCGCTGGCCATGCGCGCCGCTTCCGCGTTGGACGCCACGGCGCGCCGCTCGATGTTGGGATAGTTCAGGTTGAGCCACACCTGGCACTGGGCCAGCGCCTGCGAATGGGCGCAGATGGTTTGCACGCCATCCATGTTACCGGTCTTGGTCATCAGGCTGTGGTGCACGGCGATCGATACTTCACCGCTGATGATCAAACTCGTTTGCAGCATCAGGTCCAGCGTGCGGTTGATGGCGCCCTCGGACGAATTCTCGACCGGCACCACGCCAAAGTCGGCCGTGCCGGCTTCCGTGGCGCGGAACACTTCGTCGATCGAGGCGCATGGCAAGCCTTCCACGGCGCTGCCGAACTGCTGGTACACGGCCTGCTCGCTGAAGGTGCCGGACGGCCCCAGGAAGGCCACCGTGACGCGCTTTTCCAGCGCGCGGCAGGCCGACATGATCTCGCGGAAGATGGTCTGCACTTCATGGTTGCCCATGGGGCCGGGATTGCGCTCGGCCACGCCGCGCAGCACCTGCGCCTCGCGCTCGGGGCGGAACACGGGCGCCTTGGTTTCGGCCTTCACGTGGCCCACTTCCTGCGCCACCCTGGCGCGGCGGTTGAGCAGGTCGAGGATCTGCGCGTCGATGGCGTCGATCTGTTCGCGCAGCGGTTTAAGTTTGTCTGTCATGTCTGCATCAGTGCCAAAAAGAGTCATAGTCGCGAGATGCGGCGCGCTGGTCTTCAGCGGCCCGCGAACTCGTTCAGGTAATCGACCAGGGCTTGCACACCCTCGATTGGCATCGCGTTGTAGATCGATGCGCGCATACCGCCGACGGACTTGTGGCCCTTCAGTTGCAGCAGGCCGCGCGCTTTTGCGCCGGCCAGGAAAGCTTCGTTCTTGCTCTCGTCCTTCAGGAAGAACGGGACGTTCATGCGTGAGCGGTTTTCAGGCGCCACGCGGTTGAGGTAGAAATCGTCGGCGTCCAGCGCGCCATACAGCAGCGCCGCCTTGGCCTTGGCGCGTTTTTCCATCTCGGCCACGCCGCCCTGCTGCTTCAGCCACTGGAACACCAGGCCGGCGATGTAGATGCCGTAGGTGGGCGGCGTGTTGTACATGGATTCGTTGTCGGCCACCAGCTTGAAGTCGAACGCGGACGGGCAGATTGGCAGCGCCTTGCCCAGCAGGTCTTCGCGCACGATGACGATGGTCACGCCAGCCGGGCCGATGTTCTTCTGGGCGCCGGCGAAGATCAGGCCGTATTTCGACACGTCGATCTGGCGCGACAGGATGTGCGACGACATGTCGGCCACCAGCAGCGTATCGGCGCAGTCGCCCGTCAAGGGCTGGGGCGACCCATGGTCGAAATCGAATTCCACGCCGTCGATGGTCTCGTTGGTGCAGATGTGCAGGTAGGCCGCGCCGGGCGTGAGCTTCCACTCGGACTGCGGCGGCACGCGGTTGAATCCGCCGGCCTGCGACGAGGCAGCCACGTTGACGGTGGCGTACTTGGCCGCCTCCTTGATCGATTTGCCTGACCACGAGCCGGTATGGACGAAGTCGATCGTGGCTGGTTGCGGCTTATGGCCGACCAGGTTCATGGGAACGATGGCGTTCTGGGACAGGCCGCCGCCTTGCAGGAACAGGATCTTGTAGTTATCCGGCACTGCCAGCAGCTCGCGCAGGTCGCGCTCGGCCGCCTTGTAGATCGACATGAATTCCGGCCCGCGGTGGCTCATCTCCATGACGGACATGCCGCTGCCATGCCAGTCCAGCATTTCGGCGGCGGCTTGCGCCAGCACTTCCTTCGGCAGCACGGCGGGGCCGGCGGAGAAGTTGTAGATGTGAGTCACGTTACGGTCCTTGGGTCAAAAACTGCGAATTCTGGAAAAAACTGAAACAGCGCGCACGGCGAGCGGCGCGCCATCACAAAACAAAACGGGGTCAGTGTTATTGTCGCATTAAACCGCGCAACGAACACCGACCCCGTCCGCCCCGGCCAAGCCTGCACCGGGACACACCTATCCGCCGGCCTTATTCAGGCTGAGCATCCTCCGGCTTGGCATCCGGACCCGGTTCCAGTTCCACCTCGTCGATGTCGGTCTCGACCACGCGCTGCAGGCCGGACAGGCGGGTGCCGTCCTCCACCGCGATCAGGGTCACGCCTTGGGTGGCGCGGCCCATCTCGCGGATCTCCGACACGCGGGTGCGGATCAGCACACCGCCCGTGGTGATCAGCATGATCTCGTCGGACGAATCGACCAGGGTCGCCGCCACCACCTTGCCGTTACGCTCGGAGGTCTGGATCGCGATCATGCCCTTGGTGCCGCGGCCGTGGCGGGTGTACTCGGTGATCGGGGTACGCTTGCCGTAGCCGTTCTCGGTGGCCGTCAGCACCGACTGCTCCTCGTTCTCGGCCACCAGCAGCGCGATCACGGTCTGGCTTTCCTCCAGGTTCATGCCGCGCACGCCGCGCGCGTTGCGGCCCATCGGACGCACGTCGTTCTCGTCGAAGCGCACGGCCTTGCCGGCGTCCGAGAACAGCATCACGTCGTGCGCGCCGTCCGTCAGCGCGGCGCCGATCAGGAAGTCGCCCTCGTCCAGGTCGACGGCGATGATGCCGGCCTTGCGCGGGTTGCTGAAGTCCTTCAGCGGCGTCTTCTTCACGGTGCCCAGGCTGGTGGCCATGAACACGTAGTGGTCTTCCGGGAAGGTCCGGTTATCGCCCGACAGCGGCAGGATGACGGTGATCTTCTCGTTGTCGGCCAGCGGGAACATGTTGACGATAGGCTTGCCGCGCGAGTTGCGCGAGCCTTGCGGCACTTCCCACACCTTGAGCCAGTACATGCGGCCACGGTTGGAGAAGCACAGGATGTAGTCGTGCGTGTTGGCGATGAACAGCTGGTCGATCCAGTCTTCCTCTTTGGTCGCCATGGCCTGCTTGCCGCGCCCGCCGCGCTTCTGGGCGCGGTATTCGGAGATCGGCTGGGCCTTCATGTAGCCCGTGTGCGACAGCGTGACCACCATGTCCTGCGGCGTGATCAGGTCTTCCGTACCGAGGTCGGTGGCGTTGTGCTCGATGGTCGAGCGGCGCACGTCCTTGTTGCCGGCGCCGTATTCGTTCTTGGCCAGCGTCATCTCGTCGGTGATGATGGTGGTCACGCGGGCCGGCTTGGCCAGGATGTCGAGCAGGTCGGCGATTTCGGCCATCACGTCGCGGTATTCGTTGACGATCTTGTCCTGCTCCAGGCCCGTCAGGCGTTGCAGGCGCATCTGCAGGATTTCCTGGGCCTGCTCGTCCGACAGCTTGTACAGGCCATCGACCTGCATGCCGTAGTGCTTGGGCAGGTGTTCGGGACGGAAGGCGTCGATGCCGCCCACCGTGTCGCCCTCGCCCGTGCGGGCCAGCATCTCGCGCACCAGCGACGAATCCCAGGCGCGCGCCATCAATTCCGTCTTGGCCAGCGGCGGCGTCGGGGCGGCCTTGATGATGGCGATGAATTCGTCGATGTTGGCCAGCGCCACGGCCAGGCCTTCCAGCACGTGGCCCCGTTCGCGCGCCTTGCGCAGCTCGAACACGGTGCGGCGGGTGACCACTTCGCGCCGGTGCGACAGGAAGCATTGCAGCATCTGCTTGAGGTTCAGCAGGCGCGGCTGGCCATCCACCAGGGCCACCATGTTCATGCCGAAGGTGTCCTGCAACTGGGTCTGCTTGTACAGGTTGTTGAGCACCACTTCCGGCACTTCGCCCCGTTTCAGCTCGATCACCACGCGCATGCCCGACTTGTCGGATTCGTCGCGGATGTCGGAAATGCCTTCGAGCTTCTTGTCGCGCACGTTCTCGGCGATGCGTTCCAGCAGCGACTTCTTGTTGACCTGGTAGGGCAGCTCGTCGACGATGATGGCGGTGCGGCCGCCATCCTTGCCGTATTCCTCGTAGTGGGTCTTGGCGCGCATGACGACGCGGCCGCGGCCCGTGCGGTAGCCGTCGCGCACGCCCGACACGCCGTAGATGATGCCGGCCGTGGGGAAGTCGGGCGCGGGGATGATCTCGATCAGCTCATCGATGGTGCAGTCCGGGTTGTTCAGCACGTACAGCGCGCCGTCGATCACTTCCGTCAGGTTGTGCGGCGGGATGTTGGTGGCCATGCCCACCGCGATACCGGACGAACCGTTGATCAGCAGGTTGGGGATCTTGGTCGGCAGGACGGTCGGTTCCTTTTCCTTGCCGTCGTAGTTGGGCTGGAAGTCAACCGTGTCCTTGTCGATGTCGGCCAGGATTTCGCCGGCGATCTTGTCCAGGCGGCACTCGGTGTAACGCATGGCCGCCGCGCTGTCGCCGTCGACCGAACCGAAGTTACCCTGGCCATCGACCAGCATGTAGCGCATCGAAAAGTCCTGCGCCATGCGCACCAGCGTGTCGTAGATGGAAGCGTCGCCGTGCGGGTGGTACTTACCCATCGTGTCGCCCACCACGCGGGCGCATTTGACGTAAGGCCGGTTCCACACGTTGTTCATTTCGTGCATCGCGTACAAGACCCGGCGGTGCACCGGCTTGAGGCCGTCGCGCACGTCCGGCAAGGCGCGGCCCACGATCACGCTCATGGCGTAATCGAGGTAGCTCTTGCGCATCTCTTCTTCGAGGGAAATTGGGATTGTTTCTTTTGCGAATTGATCCATTGGCGGGTCGTTCGATCTTTGACTATGGTTGACTTATCTTTTAAGCAATTTTACCGCGCGTGCTGCCTGCCGCCCCGGCAGCGTCCTGTAGGAGCGCGGTGGGAACAGACAAGCGTACGATTTTAACATGGGCGCCTACCCGTCAGCGCAATTCCGGCGCGGACGGGCCCGCCCGGCGCCAGCGCCGCTTGATCGCACGCTCTTGCACCAACGCAAGGATCAAGCACAAAATGTCATGGCTATGACATAAATCTCAATTATTATTGCCGCCAGTGTTGCAACAAAACAACATTTTGGTCGGAATCGGAAAAGGTTTGAATTGCGCCAAAAAGCGTGCTGAAACCGGCTGTGGCAAAATGGACGAGAAGTCAATTGCTTGAATCGCAAGCGAAAAACAGGCGCGCGCGCCCCGCGTGGTAGAATTCGGGCCACGCATTAACTCATCGCGCAGTTTTTACGCGGAAATCACCCCCGAAAGGAAGAAAAATATGAAGAAACTTATGTCGATCCTGGCTGTGTCGGCCGCCTTTGCTGGCTCGGCGATCGCCCAGACCCCCACCACCCCACCTTTCGCGCCCGTGACCCAGGACATCCAGGCCGCTACGCCGAAGAGCGCCTATGTCCAGGACGCACGCGGTGTGATCGCCCGTGATCCTTTCGGCCTGTGCTGGCGTACCGGCTACTGGACCCCGGCTGACGCCGTGCCAGGTTGCGACCTGCCAATCTGCGTCGAGCCAGAGAAACTGGAAAACGGCAAGTGCGTGGCCCCACCGCCACCAGCACCTGTTGCGCCGGCACCGGCTCCAGCACCTGCTCCAGCCCCAGCACCCGCCCCTGTGCCGACCGCGCAGAAGGTGAGCTTCGCCGCTGACGCCTTCTTCGACTTCGACAAGGCCGTGCTGAAGCCAGAAGGCAAAGCCAAGCTGGACGACCTGACCTCCAAGCTGGGCGGCATCAACCTGGAAGTGATCATCGCCGTCGGCCACACCGACTCCGTGGGTACCGATGCCTACAACCAGAAGCTGTCGATCCGCCGCGCTGAAGCCGTCAAGGCCTACATCATCTCGAAAGGCGTGGAAGCGAACCGCGTCTACACCGAAGGTAAAGGCGAGAAGCAACCAGTGGCGGACAACAAGACCGCAGCCGGCCGCGCCAAGAACCGTCGCGTGGAAATCGAAGTGGTTGGCACCAGCAAGTAATTGCGCTGCCTGACGTCCGCGGCCTGCCGCGGACGCCCACCTGAACCCCGCCGCGGCGGGGTTTTTTTACGTCCATGCTGTAAAATCCCCGTATTGCTCCAACGAAGCTGCCCATGAACGCCGATCCTTTAGAACTGCAAAAATTCAGTGACCTGGCCCACCGCTGGTGGGACCCCACGTCCGAGTTCCGCCCCCTGCACGAAATCAATCCGCTGCGCCTGGAATGGATCAACGCGCGCGCCCCGCTGGCGGGCAAGCGCGTGATCGACATCGGCTGCGGCGGCGGCATCCTAGCCGAATCCATGGCCCGCAAGGGCGCCCACGTGACGGGTATCGACCTGTCGGAAAAGGCGCTCAAGGTGGCCGATCTGCACAGCCTGGAGTCGGGCGTGCAGGTGCGCTACAAGCTGATCGCGGCCGAGGACATGGCGGCCCAGGAAGCCGGCCAGTACGACGTGGTGACCTGCATGGAAATGCTGGAACACGTGCCCGATCCGGGCGCCATCGTGCGCGCGGCCGCCACCCTGGTCAAACCGGGCGGCCAGGTGTTCTTCTCCACCCTGAACCGCAACCCCAAGTCCTATTTGTTCGCCGTGATCGGCGCCGAATACCTGCTGCGCATGCTGCCCAAGGGTACCCATGACTACGCCAAGTTCATCACGCCGGCCGAACTGTCGCAGTACGTGCGCAGCGCCGGGCTGGACGTGCAGGGCTTGAAAGGCATGGGCTACAATCCGCTGAGCAAGATTTACTCGCTCAACGACGACACCAGCGTCAATTACCTGATGGCCACCAGCCGTTCCCTGTAACCGCCTTTTGTAACATCCTCCGTTCCCGTCCACCATGAGCCTGGCCCTACCCCGCAGCGCCCCGCGCGCCATCCTGTTCGACCTGGACGGCACGCTGGCCGACACCGCCCCCGACCTGGCCGCCGCCGTCAACCTGCTGCGCCACGAGCGCGGGCTGGCGCCGACCGCCTACGAACTGCTGCGTCCCACGGCCTCGGCCGGCGCGCGCGGCATGATAGGCGCCGCCTTCGGGCTGCAACCGCACGACGAAGGCTTCGCCGTGCTGCGGGAAGGCTTCTTCGACAATTATGAAGCCGCCATCGCCGTACACAGCACCTTGTTTCCCGGCGTGCGGGAACTGTTGGACGGCATCACCGAAGCCGGCCTCGCGTGGGGCATCGTCACCAACAAGCCGGCCCGTTTCACGGATCCGCTGGTGCCCCTGATCGGTCTGGGCCAGGCCGGCTGCGTCGTCTCGGGCGACACCACGCCGCACGCCAAGCCCCACCCCGCGCCGCTGCTGGAAGCGGCTTCCCGCCTGGGCCTGGCGCCGGAACAATGCTGGTACGTGGGCGACGACCTGCGCGACATCCAGGCCGGCCAGGCGGCCGCCATGCTGACCATCGCCTGCGGCTGGGGTTACTGCGGCGCCACCGAACCCCAAAGCTGGCCGGCCGACTACCTGCTCGACACGCCGCACGCCCTGTTGAATTTGCTGCAGCAAACGCTGGCCGCCGCCCCCGCCCTGGCCGCCTGAACGAAGACGCTTGCGCCAGCGCAAGCGCTTTTCGAGGCAGTGCTCCACAATGAAAGTATGCGAAGTTTCTTGTATAGACGAGCGAACTCCGTACAATCCAAAGTTGACTGACGGAATTATTTTTCCCTACAAGGCAACGCCCAACACCCGCGTCCGGCTGGAAAGAGAAGCAGTCACCCGAATTCTGTTTCCTTTCAGGAGCATGCATCATGCATCAGCCCGACCTGGTTGCCCCAGCCCCGCAGCCACCTGTCATGCCCGCCACCGGCCAGGTCGCCGGCAGCGGCCCCCAGCGCTGGCAAGTGCGCATCACGGATGGCAAATTCCACTGGTACGACCTGCTGGCCGGCTTCCCAGACAAGCCCGACTTCCGCGAACCGATCGGGCGCTACCTGCGGCGCATGCAGTTCGACCTGGAAGCGGCCAATGAACGGCCCCTGCTGTACTGCGTGGTGACGCGACCACGCATGCGCTACGACCCCTCGCGCGCCACCCAGTGGGGCTTTTTCTCCCTGAAACTGACGGTGCCATTGCTGTCCGGCGCCCACGCCACGCGCGACAGCGTGACGGTGGAACTGAAGCCGCCGTTCGGCGCCACCGTCAAGAAACCCAGCGTGATCCTGACAGAGAACTTCCTCAACCTGAACTGGGGCGGCGTGATCGAAGTGCTGTCCGTGCACGACCTGCTGATGCAATACGTCCATGACCGCAAGCTCGCCAGCCAGGTGCTCCACGTGGGCCAGACGCTGGACCCGGAAGGCCGCCTGGCCAAGGGCCGCCTGCCCGCCGTGCAGCGGCTGCGCCAGCAGCACAGCGAGCACAGCGACACACTGGTGCTGGTGCTGCAACCGGAAATCACGGCCAGCAGCCCGGATGGCGACCCGGCCGACCTGGCCGGGAACCAGATCCCGGACGTGGCCGCCGCGCTGGCCCGCATCCGCATGGACGTGCTGGAGGCGGCGCTGATCTGCTACTTCGAAGGCCCCACGCCGGCCGGCCGCTACGGCGAGGAAAAGGAACGCCGCCGCAACCGTCTGCAGGAAGTCCAGCAAGCCTGGGAACTCGATACGCTGGAAGTCGCGGTGGAACTGGAAGCAGGCGGCAGCTACCGCTACCTCGCTTCCGAGCACGTGGCCGTGGCCCGCCGCCACCTGTTCCGCTGCAAGCTGGCCGATGGCTGCGTCAGCGTCGCCAAACTGCCACAGCCCCCGACTGCCTGACGGGCGGTGACGGGCCGCCGCTGTGGCGGCGCGGCGACGGAAAATTACAATTTCGACACATTCCCACCGATTCTCACTTGCTTCATGGCAATGTGAAAAATGGCGTACTATACTGGGTCTAGTTTTTCCCCAGCCCAGGAGCACGCCGCACCATGACCAGCGATTATCCAGATCCCGAGCCGATCGAGGATATTCCCGAACCGTACGAAGACTTGCTGCCCAACGTACCGCAGCGCACGGTGGCCGTACAAAACTGGAACGTCACCGTGTCGGACGCCAAGTTCCACTGGTACGACCTGGTGGCCGGCTTCCCGGCCGTGCCGGACATCCGCGACCCGGTGGGCCGCTACCTGCGCCGCATGCAGTTCGACCTGGAAGCGACGATGGAAAAGCGGCTGCTGTACCTGGTGGTGAGCCGGCCGCTGGTGCGCTTCGACACCAACCGCAGCCCCAGCTGGGGTTTCTTCTCGCTCAAGCTGACCGTGCCGCTGCTGGTGGGCGCCGAGCAAAAGCGCGACAGCGTCACGCTGGAACTGGAAGTGCCGTTCGCCGCCACCATGAAAAAGCCGGTGGTGACGGTGCAGGACCGTTTCCTGATCCTCAACTGGGGTGGCCTGGTGGAAGCCATGTCCATCCACGACGTGCTGCAACACCATGACCACGGCCTCAAATACGTGAGCCGCGTGCATTACGTGGGCCAGACCAAGGACACCTCGGGCCGGCTGGCCAAGGGACGCTTGACGGCGCTGCAAAAGATCCAGCAGAACAACAGCGAGCACAGCGACACCCTGCTGCTGGTGCAGCGCCTCAATTTCGAGATCGATTCGGCGCAAGGCGACCCCGCGCTGCTGCCGGCCAACCAGAACGCCGTGGCGGCCGACATCCTGCTGAAAGACAGGATGGACCTGGTCGAATGCGCCGTGATCAAGTATTTCGAAGGCGACGTGATGCGCGGGCGCAAGGACCACGAACTGGCCGTGCGGCGCGCCCGCATGGTGGAAGTGCAGGCCGCCAACAATGTGAACGACGTCAACATCGACCTGACCTCGCCGGAGTCCGAGGGCGACCGCTATTACGACCTGATGTCGGACTACGTGCCCGTGTCGCGCAGCCACCGCATGCGTTGTCATCTCATCAATGGCGAGATCGCCTTGACCATCCTGCCGCCCGAGCGCAAAGGGTCATGATGAAGGTTCGTGCGGCGCGCTGGAAATTGCGTTAGAATGGAGTTTCTGTGGGGACGACCTGGTTTCGACGTGGGTTGCAAAGCAGCGCAGGGCATACCGAGGGCTGGTTACCTCGTAAATACACCCAGAAAAAACTTAACTGCAAACGATAACTCGTACGCACTGGCAGCCTAAGGGCTGTTAGCTCCTAAACGCTTCTTCCCTGGGGCGGACCGTTAAAAGTCATGGAGTCATTTACAGGGAATCGTGTCTTGCCGGGTCACTTGGCAAAACACTAAATAATAGGTGACTCGCCTGTCCGTAGCGTGCGCGTCCGCGCCGTACAGGTTAAATTAATTGGCAGCGCTAAGTATGTAGAACTGTCTGTAGAGTGCTTGCGGACGCGGGTTCGATTCCCGCCGTCTCCACCACCGAACATTGCAATACCTTCCAACGCCGTCCAAGTGACGGCGTTTTTCTTTGTCTCTCCCTCTGAGAGGCACTCCTAGCCAGTCTTGCCAAATCCAATGCCATCCAATAATAATGGGGGTATCGACGGGGGTATCGTCACAAAGTGAACCAGGAGAAAAAACATGGCTGGGGGTATCGGAGGCGGCAAGCTTACAGATAAGGCGGTTAAAGCCTTTGCTGCCAAGGCAGAACGCGGCAAAAAGCTGGCCGACGGCGGCGGCTTGCACCTCTTCGTTACCCCTGCTGGGGGTATTACGTGGCGCATCAAGTACCGGCTGGACGGCAAGGAAAAGCTCTATTCGGTCGGCCCATACCCCCTGGTCCCATTGGCCGCCGCCCGCGTCGAACTAGGCGAAGTCAAATCGCTGCTACTTGAAGGCAAAGATCCCGTTACCCATCGCCGAGTAAACCGGGCCGCGCACGCCGCCAGCACCGACAACACATTCCAGGCCGTCGCTGAAGAATGGCTAACCATGAAGAAAAAGGAATGGAGCGCCGGACATCACACCAAGTCTTCACGCGCATTCGAGCGTGACATTTACCCTTCCCTCGGCAAGCTTCCCATCGCCAGCATTACGCCAGCGATGGTAGCCACCACCATTCAAGACGTTCACAAACGGGATGTCCTTGAAACCGCTTCCCGCATCCTTCAACACCTCAACGGCGTCTTCCGCTACTCCCAAGCCAAAGGCTTATGCCGCGACAATCCGGCGGCACCAGCGCGGGAAGTCCTACCGCGCAAGAAAGACAGCGGGCGTATGCCAGCCCTGCTGGATTACGTGGCGCTGGGCGATGTACTGCGCCGCGCACAGCTTGCCCGCCTGTCCCCCGCAGTCCATTTGGCGCATCGCCTCTGTGCATTTACCGCGTCCCGAATCGGCAATGTCGTCAACGCTGAGTGGAGCGAGTTCAAGCTTGAGGGCGATCAACCGGTATGGACGATCCCACGGGCAAAAATGAAAGTCACTAATCGCGACATCGACCACCGAATCCCTCTCTGTGCAGAAATCGCAGGAGAGCTACGGGATTGGCAAGCAATGATCGGCAGAAAAGGATATGTCTTTCCCTCTCCAGCAGGGGGAAAGCATATTGGCAGAGAGTCAATAGAAAAGGTCTACCGGGTCACACTCAATCTTGCGGGAAAGCATTCTCCGCACGGCTGGCGCAGCGCCTTATCCACCCTTGCACGTGATCACGGCTTCGAACGTGACGTCGTTGAGCTGGCGCTGGATCACGCCCACGACGACGAAGTGGCGCGCGCCTATGACAGAGGAGAACGCTTCTCCCAGCGCATTGAACTGTTTAACTGGTGGGGAAGCCAGCTCGCCAAGGCCCAAGCTGGCGGGAAGATTCTCCCTCTGAACAAAACCGCAACTGCATAAGCAAGAGTGCACATGAAGAAAAACATGCAGCAACCAGCCCCATCACTTGGGCAGACGATTCCTCACCCGCTGGGGACTGACCTAATTTCAATCAATACTAAATATTACAAAATAGGAAAAGCGGCGGAAATCCTAAAATGCTCCGCAGATGACATCGTACATTTGGGATCTCTTGGAAAAATGGAGATAATGGCACCAGTTTTATCAGGTTCCATGTTTGAGTGGCCTATAGGCTCAGCTGGAATTCCCTTCCCCGAACTTGAAAAGCCATTTAGCTTCAAATTCACTGTGGCCGACCGCGTAATCTTATCTAAGTTTGATTTAGCAAGCATAGAAGCCACTGGAGAGGCGACTCCAAACTATTTCTTTCTTCCGAGCAAAGCAAGATCAGCAATAGCAGATTTTGAAGCGTTTTCGTTAGATGAAATGGAACCGTTTGAATTAGAAATAAAGAATGAAAAAGGTGAAAAAGTTGGATCAACGACCATCCTAAAGCAGGTCGATGAACCAACACTAACCGAGAACCAGATTGCACTTAGAGAGCTATCCTATCACTCTCCTTGGCATAAAGCTCAACCGAACATCAACGAAAAAACTGAAACCAATACCATTGGAGATCAGGCCATAACGATTGACAATCTTTTTGTTTCAAAAGAGGAAATCATAAGAATTATTAACGGCACCCCGCAAGGAGATGACGCCAAAAAGATAAACTCGCAAGACGACGAAGTAAGTTACCATGAAAATATCAACTATCAAAATCGGCACTCATCAAAGCGCGAGCCAATTTTGATAGCAGCAATATATTGCCTAACTCAGAAGCTTGGGCGAAATATAAGTGCAGCAAAACTGACTCAAGAAGTGGAGTTAGTCGCACCTCGATTTTATCCAGAGACTGGTTCGTTTCCACTAACCACAAAGACAATAGAAGGACATTTGAGTGCGGCTATCGCTGGTAGGCCCACTACTACAAAAAAATTCCCCGAGTAAACTTACTCAGGCCCTATCTAAATTTAGTCTGGGAAAACACCGAGTCCAACCGAATAGAATTCAGGCCATTCCGGTACTTCCCGGCACTAAATGGAGAATGAAATGGCCGAACTCACCCAACCAGCTCAAATCTTGAGGATGAAGCAACTTGTTGCTCGTCTTTCAATCTCGAAATCATCCATCTATGATCGTCTGAATCCGCGATCCCCAAGGCACGATTCAGCATTCCCAAAGCCGATCAAAATCGGCAGCGCCACTGCATTCTTGGCCCACGAAGTTGATGAGTACATAAGTTTTAAAACTCAAAATAGCCGCTCTGCGCATAAGTGAGGGATTCGCTATGAAGAATTTCCAGATTAGGCGATTTCCAATCGAACACATTCCTGAATCGATTAAGAATCCGATACTAGAGACTTATGCCAACATACAGGCACCGATACCATTAGTTTTCGCATCGGCACTTGGCGCAATATCATTAGCGTGCCAACGTTCGATCAATGTTCAGCGTCCAAACGGGCTTATATCTCCATGCTCGCTGTACTTACTCACCATCGCCGAGTCTGGCGAGAGAAAGTCAACCGTTGACAAGATATTCAGGAAGCCCATCACAGAGTTTGAGCGGAAACGAACTGCAATTTTCTCAAGCCAAATTATTCATTACGAAGCAATGCTTAGTGCGTGGAATGTAGAGAAAAAGGCAATTCTATCTTCGATAAAGAAATGCACCATAAAAGGCGAGTCATGTGATCAGCTAAAGGAGCAACTGATCGAGCACAATCTACTGGCTCCTGAAAGACCGAAGAGCTGGAAAATGATCTATACGGATGCAACACCTGAAGCAATTAAACGTGGCTTATTCGAAAGCAATGGTAGCGCGGGCATTATTTCTGATGAAGCAGGTGATATTCTGTTTGGGCGAGCTTTGACAGATTTATCAGCAATAAATTCTTTATGGAGCGGAGATGCGTACCAAGTGGATCGAGTAGGCTCAAGCAGTTACTCCGTAAGTGATCCTAGACTTACATTATCGCTGATGATTCAACCTAATCCATTGCGAAACTACCTCGGTAAGTCTGATACCATCGCCAGAAGTATCGGATTTCTTGCACGTTTTCTGGTGGCGTTTCCGCAATCGACGCAAGGAGAGCGATTTATTGAAGACCGTACTCACTCGTGGACATGTGTTTCAGAATTCCATGATCGCCTAGAGTCAATACTGGAGCAAAGCGTAAGCAATGAATGCCCTCAAACACTCCGCTTCTGCCATGCCGCGAAGGAACGATGGATTGAGGTTCAAAACGAAGTGGAACTTGATTTAGGGAAAGGACGTTTTCTTTCAGATATTAAAGATTTCGCTTCCAAGCTATCGGAAAACATCGCAAGACTAGCAGCAATTTTTCACACCTTCGAAGAAAAATCAGGGCCAATCTCATTGGAAACACTGAATCAAGCTGTGGAAATAGGAGTGTGGTATGCTTTTGAATTCAAAAGACTATTTTCAGATGAAGGGAGAAATTTCTTAAATGACGATCACTCAACTAAGCTGGAGAACTGGCTATTTGACTTGTCAATAAAAACCTCATCCCTTCACATACAAAAAAATTACATAAGGCAATATGCCCCTTACAGCCTAAGAAACAAACGAATACTCGACTCCGCATTGAATGATCTAGTTCAAGATGGAAAAGTTTGCATTAATACCTTTGGCAAAATGTCTTACGTTTACTTAAACAAAGCTCACTTTGCAAATTCGATCGAGGATTGGCCCGATAGAGGTTTTTGATCCCCCCCTTAAAATCAAGCTATTGCTGCTATTCCTGCTACCGATAGCAGGAATAGCAGCCTCCTCTTGCTTTACAAAGTAAAAAAATCTTGTTTGCACCCCTATGGTATGTCAGTGGGAGGGGTCCGCACTGGCCACCCGGTTCTAAGAATTGGCTAGCCGCAGGCCAGTATGCTGTTTATTTAAGAGAGGTATGAAATACCTCTCTCTGATCAAGCAGTTAAGCTCTGCTTCAAAGAGCACTTGAGAGCATTGCAGAGGAAAGTAATGAGGAGACTAGCCAGGCAAGAAAGCCTGGCTATATGCCCGCTAAATCATTGCAGTCAGCATAATGAAACCAGAAAGATGCCAATCAAGGCATCTTTCCTTGTTTACACCAACTTGTCCATTCATCAATTTGCTCAGTACTAATCATCGCATCCTGGCCGACTTGTTGACGATGCTTATTCATCCAAAGATCAACGCATGCTTCATTGCTTGCAACCTTAGGGGCAGAGTTTTCAACTGCAACTTCAGCCTTCCCTGATACCCAATTAGTTTTTTCAATAATAGCTCCATCAGGAGAGTACTTCGTTACAACTCCATCGTAAGCTCCAGACTTCAACGTTCCGCTAAAAATTAGTTTTCCAGTGGATTCATCAAATTGCTCCTCAAGTCCGGTAGCAAGACCTCCCTCCCACCCCACATGGTGAATAAGCTTAGAAGTACCGTAACTGTATATCTTCGACTCCCCATCCAGTTCGCCATTTCTAAAATTGGCCTCTGCAATAACATTCCCTTTACGCTTTAAATCGTATACAACAACCGCACCTTCCATGACATTTTTTGAAAAATGCAGCTTAAAGAGTGGTTCGGGACTTTGCAAAACTTTGCAATTGGCCTCACCATCGAGAAAGCCATCCGAAACTTCGGCATCGCAGACTATTTTTCCGAAATCATTTCCTGATATAGCAGTGAGCGCGTTCATTCCTATCGCGCTTGAGAGCGTCTTATCTTTGGAAACATTACTCATCAATCTAGTTAGCTTTTCAATCTTTGCCACGGGCATCTTATTTAAAGGGAGGTTTGTTATCTTCCCTGAAAAACCTTCATTTCCTCCAGACTCATAAATCTTGTTATTGGAAATTTCTGCGTTTCGGAAATCCAATGTTTTATTGCAGCCAGTCATAAAAAGCGCAGTTATAGAATACACAACCACATGAGTTATCCTAGTGAAAGAGGCCACTATTTTTGTTCCTTTCATTTATTTCAAGCAAGTACTGGCAAGCTGGGATTCTTGCCAAGGAGAAGTGAGGAGCTGGGACAACAGCCACACCCAAAGTTAGCAGGGTCAATGCGGCAGCAATACCGCAAAATGGGTCGTAAATGCCGTGGCTATAAAAGCATCATAGCCCGACTATTTGCCTATGGCAAGAGTATCGGCAAAGGTAGATAAGGATGAGGACTTGGTGCGCTTTGGCGCATCTGTCAGAGCGCGCCGTCAAGCGCTTGGACTCTCCCAGGAGGCTCTCGCCGACCTCGCAGGAATAGACCGATCCCATATGGGGAAGTTAGAGCGCGGAGAGCGAAATCTTTCGTTCTTGAATATCCTACGAATTGCAAACGCTGTACATTGCAAACCATCCGATCTATTCGTCGATGCAGACCTGTAGGTCCGCATGCGACTAGCAGCCACCACATCAAGCGCATGAGCGTGGATAAATCTCAATCTGGCGCACGAGTATTTGCCTCCTTGAGTATCCGGTAAACGGATGCAATGCCAATAGAACAAGCATCAGCTATTTCTTGCTTAGTTAGCCCCTTCGCGTCCAGTGCATGCACCCTGGCGCTCTTGGCCCTGGCCGTGGGTGCACGCCCGAGGTAAGCCCCGCGCTCTTTCGCAGCAGCGATTCCCACCCGCTGCCGCTCAAGCATGTTCTCCCGCTCAAACTGCGCGATGGACGCAAATAGGTTGAATGTAAGCCTACCTCCTTATCCGGTGAAAAGTAGACTGGCGTTTCATGGATAGTCCAGTTCAGCCCTGCTTCTTCTGCCCAAACCTCAATGGGCTGGTGGCTGCTAAGTTGTGCACCTAAGCCATGCCAAGGCTTGGCACCGACATATGCCATAGTTTCGATCATGTGCGACATGTTTTCCCCTCTTCCTTGCTGCGCATTGCAGCGTCAATCAGCACTAGGCGGCGTCCAGCGCCGCCGATTTTCAGCACGCAGTTGCCTGACTAACTACTGAATTCATGGCCGCATGTAATGCACTGCTGATTGTCGAGGAGCTTTTCATCAAAAACCTCCCCTACTTTGGCCCCTGCCACACATCCGGTTGATGCACCAAAAATACCGCCCAGGATTGCGCCTGCAAGACCACCAAGTGCAGCACCAGCTGGACCGGCAATGGCACCAACGACGGCACCGGTTTCGGCACCAGCAATAGCTCCGGAAACACCTGCTGCCGCGCCACCCACCGTGCCAATAGCAGCCCCAGTACGACGCCCTACGTTCTGGCGACGAACATGGTTCGACTGGCATTTAGGGCACCTTACGGCTAGGTCATTAGGAGTCTGGTGACTAGTTGAAATCTGATAATGGTTCATGTCGTTCCCTATTGATTAAAAAGAAAAAAGAGGCCAGGTTTCCCTGGCCTCAACACTGTGATATGTGGTCAAAATTCTTTTCAATCCAATAGATGCGGAGTAGGTTCCTTCATTTCAATCAATCGAATTTCCCTTGTTCAACATTTCAAATAAACAATTGAAAAATTACTAACCAGAGGGGAGGTGTTTGCCAAAAGCAAAACGGCAACTACCAAGGGTAATTGCCGCTTCAAGATGTAAAGTTAAAGTGCTGATCACCACTGACCAGTAGTCGGAAATGTCAGATACAACAGGCTACTAAGCGCGACCTAACTGCGGCTAACGCTTTTATCAACATTCGCTGATACAGCACAAAAAGAACTGCGTGGAGTTCACTCCTCCTCTTCCTTCTTTTTTTGCTTCTCGTAAATGTCATTTCCGATGGCTTCCGCCTGCGCCTCCTTACCTTCCGGCACTTGAGGGGATTGCGCCTCGGCCAGCGTTGCCTTAACACCCGTAACATCATCAGATGCTTCGCGCTGAGCCTCAAAAATCGCTTCAGCTTTCATCCAAGCGTCTTGCCGGGAATAATCCCCTTGGACGACAAGACGTCCAGCATACGTGCTTATAACGCGCGCGCGCGCATCCTTGAATTCTTCCTCCCCAGCAGCAAGGTGTGCATCTTTTGACATAGTTCTCTCCGTATCTCGATGGACTTCTACCCACAGCACTCCACCTCCGAACCGTCAAATGTACAAGTATCCGTCTAGTCTTATCGGGTTACTGGACTTCTTTTTGGTTGCGAAAGCTCAAATGCACACGGCAGGGGCCATCCCCTGCTCGGCCCGCATGTTGGGGCACAGCAAGACGATTCAAGGCAACGCGATCAATTAAATGCTCTGAAGATCGGGGAACGCAACAACGAAGTGCAACAATCTGTGAGTTTTGTCTAGCAACAGATAGTGTAAAGTGCACCAGGGAAATATTTATTATCACTCATTGCAAAAAGTTCATGCCAGGCAATGCTATTAAAGCAATATTAGTGCTTTAAGAACAATGCAGGTAAAGAATGGAGGTTCAGATGCCAGCAGCCGGAGCTAGTCCATTCGCAGCAGTGAATCCTGCACTTGGGTACTTATACCAAGTACGCGCCGCGTTACTTTGGTCTCTAGAAAGGGTTCGCCTTGATGAATCCTTTCAAGTTTCCATTGAGGTACTCGACGATGTTGCATTCGAATCCGATGTAGGCGATCCGGGCACATTCTTACAAACAAAACACCATGCCAATGGCACTGCAGCACTGACGGATAGTTGCACTGATCTTTGGAAAACGTTACGGGTCTGGATTGAAAGCAGCGCCACCAACCACATCGCTTCGTCTGCCACTCTACAGCTTGTAACCACTGGCATCGCTCCAGCCAACTCGGCGGCAAACAAGCTGAAATTAGCTGGCCGAGATCCGCTTGGAGCTAGGGCATTGCTGGATGTCATTGCCCGCACGTCTACGAACGCGGCAAACGCTTCTGCATATCAAGCATATGAGTCATTGAATCCATTACAACGACTGAAGTTACTGGAAAGAATCTATGTAATAGATTCAGCTCCAACCATCGCAAATCTCGATCAAGAACTACGGACGGCAGTCTTTTGGGCTGTTGAGCGAGCACATCAAACCTCATTCTTGGACCGTCTTGAAGGTTGGTGGCTTCGCCGAGTCATTACCCAGCTAACGTCATCATCGGACGCCCGCATCGCTTCGGTGGAGATCGA
This sequence comes from Rugamonas fusca, assembly GCF_014042365.1. Taxonomy (GTDB): domain Bacteria; phylum Pseudomonadota; class Gammaproteobacteria; order Burkholderiales; family Burkholderiaceae_D; genus Rugamonas; species Rugamonas fusca. The sequence goes on along the minus strand of NZ_JACEZS010000005.1, from coordinate 186,970 downwards.
GGCAAAGATGTGCGATTTGCGTGACCAATTTCGTCAAGACTCATTACCTATCGATGATGATTTACTCGATTTCGTGCTTGATGAAGCTACGACTGCTACGCATCAGCACCATCCATTTGTTAGACAAATGGCGATCATCGACGCTGGTCGGCGGAGGGTTGCAAGCGCCATTCGCGATTTTTATAGGGCCTATGAACAGCGCTCTAGATGGGTCCGCGAGGATCTTGTTGTTGCGCTTGATATCAGCCGTTACGAAAAGCGACTCACTGAAGAATGGGAGACCGTATTTGATGCGGTATGCGATGAAGTCGGTGAAGCTGCCACCGACGCAGCAAAGAAAGTCGCGGCAAGGTCTGTTCTACAGTGGGCTGAGCGAGCTTCCATTCCCATTCGACCTGGCGTTACCGAGCCTTTTCTTTGTCGAGGCTCGCTGCACATGATTTCCGACGAAAAACGTATCGGATGGCATCCGGATTTCATGACAATCCTTGGATCTGTTCTTGATGGCGCTAGTAAAGCAAATGAAACAGGGGGAAGTGAATGACGATGTGGGCTAATCGTTCAATTGAAGAAAGAGCACTCCTGAATCCTGCTTTTTGTGCATCTTTGATTTGGCATTTTGCCGCTACTGGAGAAGTCGCGGGAAATCGCCCCTTAACCCTTGCTGAAGCGTTTCTCGTACTTCCGATCATACTGCCAAAATATTCCCGTGAAGCGTTACCACGCACTTATCGTACATCTCTCGCCACTTGGATTGATGAAAATCCTTCCTTTCAAGCAACGTTGGCAGTCCGTGCCCGTGCGATGGTGCCATACACGAAAGAGGCATTGATCTTCGGTGGAACACGTCAATTTATCCAGGTCTCAATCGAGGCAGTATCAGCAAATGCAAATTGGAAACGACAGACAGGTCGAGCCTCGCGTCAGTCATCGCCGGAGACGCAAGCCTGTTTAAAAAAAGCAGCTTTTTTGGGGAATTGGTTTCTTGAAACAGGTGCATCCAATACCGTATTGGCACTTCTGGGAGTTCGGCCTTGACAATAAAAATATTAGAAATAGTTATCTACAGCCACGACGGCAGGAAGCGGGTACTTCCGCTTAATGCTGATGGTGTTAGCGTCATAACCGGCGCATCTAAGACGGGCAAGTCAGCACTGATTGACATAGTTGACTATTGCTTTGGCGCAAATGAGTGTAGGGTTCCTGATGGACCGATTCGCTATTCTGTTTCCTGGTTCGGGTTGCGGTTAAGACTAGAGTCTGGTGAAGCATTTATTGGCAGAAAATGTCCTGCTGTTCGATTTAAGTCAAGTGAAGATTGTTTTGTCTCGATTGGCAATATCGTGGAGTCGCCAGACGCTAGCGCCCTTCGGCAAACTACCAATACTCGCGGGCTATTGTCCCTGCTATCCGGATGGACAGGAATTTCAGAAAATCTCTTTGAGCCACCCGAAGGGCAAACCCGGCTACCGCTTTCCGCGAACGTGCGGCATGCGCTCGCCTTCTGCTTTCAGCCACAAGACGAAATCATCCGTAAGCACCAGCTATTCCATGGCACGGATGATAATTTTTATGCTCAAGCCATTAAGGATACGCTCCCCTATTTCTTGGGGGCCGTTGACGATGACTATGTTCGAAAGTGCCAAGAACTCAAGCGCCTAAGAGACCAACTACGCGCTGTAATGCGCCAGCTTTCTGAGCTGAATTCAATTCAAGGTGATGGTGTAGGAAAAGCTTTCGCATTGCTTGCTCAAGCAAGGGATACTGGACTTTCTGCCACGATCACCGATAGCTGGGAGGAGACAATTGCGGCTTTAAAACTGGCGCTCCTGGTTGACCTTGGCCAACCAGATGAACTATCTAAAAATAGCGAGTACCGACGGCTAAGCGATGTCCGAAGCGTACTGCTAGAGGAACAGCGTCGGACAAAAGACGAAATGGATGCATTGCTTACCTATGAGCGCGATGCGCATGGGTATTCGCGAGAGGCACGTGAGCAACAAAGTCGCCTCACCTCAATTGGCATATTCGACGACACCGCCCCAGCACACGCCTGCCCACTCTGTGACCAAGCACTTCCCCAGGACGATCAACAACCGGAGCTTGTAAATCTTCGCAATGAACTAGCTAGCGTTGCATCTCGCCTTGAAACGGTTGTCCAGAACTCACCGCGCATCGAACGAGCTATTAATGAAGTTACTACTCGTTTAAACCGGACTCGTTCGGCCTTAATCTCAAACCGGCAGCAGCTTGAAGCTGTTCGGACTGCAAATGAGCCATTGCGGCTGGCGAATGACGAAATCGCCCGCCGCGCCCTCGTACAAGGACGAATTAGCCTTTACCTCGAAAGTGTTCCGGACTTGCCAGACACAAGCGCTCTGCAAAGGCAGGCTGAAGAGTTGCGCACTGCATATGCCAGCTTGGAGGGCGAATTAAGTGACGATGTTGTTACTGAACGCATGACCTCTATTGGTTCCATACTAAGCCAACAAATGACAGATGGGGCAAGAAGTCTAATGCTAGAGCATTCAGCATCGCCGTTAAGGTTAGATGCAAAGCGACTGACTCTAGTTGCGGATACTGCGAATGGGCCAGTTCCTATGAGTCGAACAGGGAGCGGCGAGAGCTGGGTTGGATATCACCTGATAGCCCACTTAACGCTGCATAACTGGTTCGCACAACGCGAACGTCCAGTTCCAAGGTTTCTCTTCCTTGATCAACCCTCTCAGGTTTATTTCCCACCTGAAAAAGAAATTGCTGCTGAAATGTCAGTTGATGATCTTTCTGAAGATGATCGCAGCGCGGTAAAACGTATGTTCAAGTACGTATTTGATGCGACGAACTCTATTTCGTCCAATGTGCAAGTTATCGTAATCGAGCATGCTGACATTGATGAGGAATGGTTCCAATCCGCAGTCAAAGAGCGTTGGCGTCGTGGACTAAAGTTAGTCCCCGTTGACTGGCCACGTTTAGGCAGTGTTTAAATTACCTGAAGCGCGGACAAAAGGGAATAAGCAGTTCCAAGATCTGCATACGCTATCGTAGCAACCTGCCCTTTTATGCTGGAGGAAGATCTTGTTTTTTAAAGAGCGCCCCTTCTTGTCCACTAACTTCTAAAAATATACAAAGGAACATCGTGCTGCAATTTAAAATATTACCTAAAAACACTTGGGCCTCCGGTGAAGGAAAAAATACAGCCTACTTAACCATTGACTATTGGAATGATTATTCTTTCATTACAATGTTCAGGGTTTTTTTACACGATGAAAGTGGCGTTCTTCATGACATTGGTCAAATTAAGATAGGATTTAAAGGGCAAACCATAGAAACCGATACCTATCAGAAATTATCGGAGACATTCTCCCATCTAGAAGGTGATTTTTTCTCTCTAGGCCAAAGCGTAGATTACTATAAAAGTCTGGCCGCCCTTCCAGATTCATTAAAAAATTCCTATCTCTCAGGCCTTAACGACATGGTGGCAAAACCTGAATTGATAGAAACATTTAAGGATGAAAAAGTATTTAAGACATCATTATTAAGAGAAGTCAGTCTTTCAGTTATTAAAGGTCAATTTCCCAGGGTACTTAACCATAAGCCTGAGTTAACTGATTTTAAATTTAAATTCATAAGACCGGAGGAAGAAAATTTTGGTGCCATCAACTTACCATTTACTGTCAAGGTCGATTCAACACCCAGCACCAACATTCACGCCATTATTGGTCGCAATGGAGTTGGAAAAACAACCATTTTAAATGGAATGATCAATGCCATAACAGACAAGCAGAGTTTAAATAAATTCATTGACAGGGACGCGTGGGATGACGAAGAAATATCAGACGATTACTTCAGTAGCTTAGTATCCGTTTCCTTTAGCGCATTTGATCCATTTCACCCCCCTAAGGAACAACCAGACCCATCCAAGGGAACTTGCTATTTCTACATAGGACTAAAGGATCAATTAAATGAATATAGGCATAGAACGATTATAGACCTGCAAAGTGACTGCACCAATTCCCTGATTAATTGTTTTTACAAAAAAGACAAAAAAGATCGATGGTTAAATGCCATAGAAAAACTTGGGTCAGATGAAAATTTCGCCTTAATGAATTTGGCGCAGCTAGAATCAATTTATCAGGAAATTAGAAAAAATATCAGCCATGATGAGCAATCAGACTCAAAACCATTTCAGGAAAGATACTTAGCTGCCGTCGCTCCATTTCTTTCGCGCATGAGTTCAGGTCACGCAATTGTACTGCTCACCATTACAAGACTTGTTGCGACAGTAGAAGAAAAGACCTTGGTCCTACTCGATGAGCCTGAAAGTCATCTTCACCCACCTTTATTGTCAGCATTCATCCGGGCTCTTGCAGATTTACTGCATGACCGGAATGGAGTAGCCATTATTGCCACACATTCGCCAGTTGTACTTCAGGAAATTCCTAAATCTTGCGTCTGGAAAATTTATCGAGTCGGAAAGAGTATCACAACAACCCCACCAAGTATCGAAACTTTCGGCGAAAATCTCGGATTACTAACGAGCGAAGTATTTAGTCTTGAAGTAGAACGCTCGGGATTTCACGACATTCTTGCTAAGTCTGTTGAAAGCGGAAAAACATACGAGGAAATAATTTCCGATTACAAAGACCAACTTGGCTTTGAAGGAAAGGCCATTCTTAAAGCACTTGTTGTAAACCGCGATAGGAGCCGTAAAAATGATGCGATTGGCTGATCCACAATACACCTATGATAAGACACTGGATGAATGCCATAGCGGAATAACTGGAAATAATTCTCTAAAGAAAAAACTAAACTCCAACAAGAAAAATCTAACAGATGCAGGAGATAACTACTCCGAATTGTCAAGAAAAGGTGAACTTTACTTAATCAAGGCTATCAACTCAAAAAAAGGGGATGACCCTGTAGTTCTCAATGATTTGAAGAAATCGGAGCTGATGAAGTTTTATGACACATACTTCGTTCCTGAAGATAAGCCAACTCGGGCGATTTACGATTATTTACTGAACTCAGCCAAAGAAAAATGTCCTTTTTGCGGAGGAATCGGGACACCCAGAAATTTAGATCACTTTTTACCAAAATCTCAATTTCCACAATTTTCAATTTACCCTCGTAATTTAGTTCCATCATGCAGAGATTGCAACATGGATGGAAACCCTATTGGGTTTTCAGAGACAGCCGAAGACCAAATCATCCAGCCTTATCTCGATGATGATAGATTTTTCTTAGAGCAGTGGATTCATGCAAGTTATAGCAAGGGCGTTTATGATCCAACCCCAGGGAACTTCACTTATTTCACGAAACCTCCGGCACACTGGTGCGACATAGATAAGAAAAGGGTTGAGAAACATTTTGTGGAATTCAACATTGCACAAAGATACTCCACTAAGGCGGCAGAACATTTAGGAATTGCCTTAGGTCAATTAAACTATTTTATAAAGAAAACTGGAGTACGCGATGACGATTTCATACGAGATTTTTTTAAAAGCTCTGCTGATGCCGCGTCTTTCCCCAACCATTGGCAAAAAGGAATGTATCAAGCATTGATAGATGCAATACTCCTTCCGTGATCAATTCTACAGAACCAACCTATTGCCCAGCAGGACAGGACGCATTTTCATACCCTTCGACTATGCAACTAGCAGGTGACATTTTCTTGCTTAACACGTAGAGTGGCGTCTTGACCAAAGCTGACCGAGTACTATGCCGTCCGTTGAACCGCTAGAGTGGCCGTTTCCTCCTACCCAAAAAAATCCTCCTTGGAGTCGGGAGGAATTGATATTGGCCCTGAATTTGTATTTGACGCATCGCCCCAAGCTTCCATTGAAAAATGGTCCCGAGGTAAAGCAGTTGTCAACGCAACTTAATGACCTGGCAGGATGTTCTGGCAACTCAAGTACGTTCAGGAATGCCAATGGTGTCTACATGAAACTGATGAACTTTTTGAGCATAGACCCGGACTATCTCGTACGAGGAAAGGCAGGCTTAACGCGAAACAATAAAGACGAGCAACTGGTATGGAATTTGTTTGCGTACGATGAAGCACTCCTTAATGCAACGGTAGCAAGAATACTTGCTTTTATTGCTACCCCAGCGTCGATGCCAGAGCTAGCAGGAGACGACGACGATGGATTTGTAGAGGCAGAAGAAGGGAAATTATTGACTCGCGTTCACAGGAGTCGAGAACGGAGTAGGCTCCTTGTACGTAAGTTCAAGGAACATGTGCGGGCGAAGAAAGGTAGCCTAGCTTGTGAAGGATGCGGCTTAGAAGCGGCTGATAAGTACGGGATCGAATTTGCTGACGTGATGGACGTGCATCACAGACGGCCTGTTCATACATTACAACCCGGCGACAAGACCAAGTTCAGTGATCTAGCGATACTGTGTGCGAGTTGCCACCGGATTGTGCACAGCAGAAGAAAATGGCTGAGCATCGAGCAATTACAACAGCTTGTCGCTGGTAGTGGCCGAAGTAGTATTTCGCGCTAGATGTCCTACGACATCCAACCCCATGCAATATTGCTGGGGGTATTTTTGGGGGTACAGAAGAAGTCGAACCCGATGAAAAATAATGCAACATATTGATTATAAATATATTTTTTCATCGAGTACGATTCCCGCCGTCCCACCACCGAACAAAAAAAGAGGGGCCCAAGCGCAAGCTTGGGCCCCTCTTTTTTTGTTCGGCAGCGCAGAGACGGCGGAAACCGCATCCGCGGACGGCGCAGCCGGACGCGGGGTGGAGCTGGGGTTTCAGGCCGCATGCGGCCTGCCAGCGGAACGACGCCCGCTTGCAAGCGGGCGGCTCTCCGATTCATCCATTCCCGAAATCGCAACGCGATTTCGCGCCGCGTCAGCGGCTCACGGCGAGCCCAGCCGTAACGCAGCTTTGAGGCTTTCGCTTAACTCACGAGAAGATTTTGTACATTGTGAGTCCCCTCGTTTTTCCTCTGCCAAATACGACGGCATTAATCCACTAGGTCATTGAACGTCCCCATCAAGGCAGCCCATGTGCAAACTCGCGAAACCTGCGGGCCAATGCGCGCTGCCACAGCCTCGCCTAGAAACTGCGCGTCAAGCTCACCGACAAAGTCCGCCCCCGGCCCGCGAAATACGCGCTCGCATCCTTGTAGCTGGCCGACTGCGGATAGTAGCCAATGTACTGGCGGTCGGCCAGGTTCTCTACCCCCACCCCCAGCTTGCCCCATGCGACATCATGGTTGAGCGCCAGGTCCACCAGCGTGTAGCCCTTGAAATGCTCCTCCAGGTTGCTGGTGCCGACCACGCGGCCGATGTTGATATCGCGGTCGAACAACGTGATCGCCTGCAAGCGCACATTCGCCTTCGGCATGACGCGCCAGTTGGCGCCGGCCACCAGCTTGTCCGGGCCTTGCGAGCGCGCGCCCGGCGCCACATCCATCGGCGCGCCGGCGGCAGTGGCGGTTTTGCCCATGGTGCGCGCGTAGGAACCAAACGCCGACAATTGCTTCGACGCGCGCAGCTCGCCCGACACTTCCCAGCCGCGCACCGTCGTCGGCACGCGGTCGAGCTGGCCGATGCCGGCGGCATTGACGCGCAGTACGCTGCCGAGCCTGGAGCGCGAATCGTAGAATGATGCGCCCAGGCTGCCCATCGCGCCGCGCCAGTTCACGCCGACCTCATTGTTGCGCGTGATGATGGGTTCCATGTCGAACAGCGTCGCCACCGATTGCCCCGGCAGTTTCACGGCACGCAGTACCAGGCCCACGTCGGGCAGGCCGAAGCCTTCCGCGCTGGACAAGAAGGCCGACCAGTTCGGACTGAAGCGCCACACCGCGCCAATATTTTTCACGTCCTTGGTGAACGAACGCTCACCGCCCTGCACCACGCGGCTGTTGTAGGCGGCCAGCGTGGTGTACGTGCCGACGCTGAGTTTCGCATCCTCATGGCGCACCCCGCCGCGCACGGTCAGTGGCCCGATTTCATATTCAAGTTGCGTGAACGGGGCCAGCGACGTGAAGTCCAGCGTCGGCACCCAGGTGCGCCCGGTGCCGGCCAGCCACTGCCTGGTGCGGTCGCGCAGGTAATCCAGGCCGGCCGTCAATTCCAGCCCCGCGACCAGCGTATCGGGCCGCACATAGGTCAGCTTGACGCCATGCTTGTTGGCGACCACTTCCGACTGGTCGTACAGCGTGTCTTTCGGCGCGATCGCCGTATCCTGGAACGTCGACGTATTGGTGGCGCCATACAGCGCGGCGAAATCCTGCTTGAACACCTGGGCGTTGAAGCTGCCGCCCAGCAGATCGTTGTGGCGGTATTCCAGGCTGCTGGTTTCCACCTTGTTGCGCGGCGCCGCGCCTGGCGGCGTGCCGGCCGTGGAACTGGTGGGGATGCCTGCCGCAAAGTTGGCATTGACCGGCGCATAGTCGCCCTCGCCTGCCATGCGGAAGCGGTTGATGGTCAGCTGCAGGCGCTGGTCGCCGATATTCCTGCCGATCTTGAAGAACAGGTCGGTGCCCTGGGAGTCCATGGTGTCGCCTTGCACGGTTTCGATGCCCAGCGCGCGGCCATTGCCATCGTAGCCGAGACCGCGCCGCTGGATGCCGCCGAAGGCCAGCAGGTCGAAGTCGCCTGCTTTGTGCTGCAGGCTGTAGCCGGTCTTCCAGTCCAGGCTGTCGCCGCGCAACTGGGAGGCCATGCGCACGTTGACCGACTGCGTCGTGCCATCGGCCTTCGGCGACCTGGTGATGTAGTTGATGATGCCGCCGGTGGCGCCCATGCCCTGCATGGCCGAGGCGCCGTTGATCACCTCCACCCGCTCGATGATGGCGGTATCGGCCATATAGCCTTCGCGCATGCCGCCGCGCAGCGGGTTGGTTTGCGGCACGCCGTCCAGCAGGATCAGCGCGTTGCGCCCACGCAGCGATTCGCCGGTGGAACTCATTTTCTGGCGGCTCGGCGCGTAGCCGGGAATGTAGGTGGCCAGCGCCGCCGACGGATCGTCGGCCAGCAGGTATTGGGTAGCCAGCTCTTGTTGCGAAATCACGCTGACGGCGCCCGGAATCCTGTCCACGCTCTTGCTGTTGCGGGTCGCCGTCACGACGACCTCCTTGACCGGCTCATCGGCGCTCTGCGCCAGCGCCGCGCCGCCGGACAAGACCAGACATGCCAGTGCAACGGCACGGGCCAGGGGATGCAGCGTGGTCATACTTCACTCCTCTACAAAATGATACAAACAGAAACGCAAATGATAATGATTATCATTTATAATCTCAAGCAATTTTTACTACTGCCAAGAAAATATGCTGACTGGTTTGCTGCGTGCGCGGCTGCGCACGCTACACCTGTATGTGTCCCTGGTCTTCGGGGCGATCTTCGTGCTGGCCGGCCTGACCGGCGCGGCCATCGCCTGGACCGATGAACTCGATGGCGCGCTCAATCCCGCCCTGCTGCGTTCGCGCGGCGCGGCCGGCAAGGAGGACGTGGCGCCCACGCCGGCCCAGGTGCAGGCCGCCGTCGAGCGCCTGGCCGCCGCGCCCGGTTACGGCCAGCCCACGCTGCTGCAACTGCCGTACGCGGCGGACGAGGTCTACGTGGCCTGGTACCGCAAGCCCGCCAAGAACCGGGGCAGCTTCGCCATGCCCAGGCCACGCCAGGTCATGCTGGACCGCTACACGCTGGCCATCCTGGGTGAGCGCAACTACGGCGAATTCGGGCTGTCGCGTCCACTGTTGATGCCTGCCCTGTTCCACCTGCACCGTTACCTGTTCGCGGGCGAGGTCGGCAAGACCGTGACCGGCATCGCCGGCCTGCTGCTGACGCTGACATCGCTGCTGGGCCTGGTGCTGTGGTGGCCGAAACCCACGCTGGCCAGCCTGCGCAAGGCCGTGAGCGTGCGGGGCGCGCCCACGTCGCGCCAGTTCCACTACAGCCTGCACCGCTCGGCCGGCTTTTTCCTGACGCCGGTACTGGCCGTGCTGGGCTTCACCGGCATGGCGATGAACCTGCCCGACTGGGTGCGTCCGGTGGTGGGGGCGGTGGCGACGCTGGAACATGAGGCCAAGGCCGCCAACGGACCGGCCGCGGGCCGCCAGACGATCGGCGTGGCGGCGGCGCTGGAAGCGGCCCAGCGGCAAATGCCGCAAGGCCGCCTGTCGCGCCTGTCGCTGGGCTCAGCCAGGGCGCCCTACGAAATCCGCCTGCGCCAGCCCGGTGAAATCCGCGCCGGCGACGGCAGTACCCGCATCAGCGTCGATGCCTACAGCGGCGCCGTGCTGCGCGTGCGCGATCCGCTGGCCGCCGCCCCCGGCGACGCCTTCCTCAACTGGCAATTCCCGCTCCATACGGGCGAGGCGTTCGGGCTGGCGGGGCGGCTGCTGGTGTCCTTGTCCGGACTGGCGCCGCTGGCCTTCATGATCACCGGCCTGGTGCTGTGGCTGGGGCGCCGCAAAGCGCGCGGCGGCCCCGCCGCCTTGCGCAACTAAGCCCCGCAGCCCGCCCCCAAGCGCATATAATCTTGCAATGTTGCACTAGCCATTGACGCAACCTGTTCCCGTCTGGAAGAACCGCATGCAAGAAGCCATCCGTCCCCTGCCCGCCCGCCATCCCCTGGAGGTCCGCCCATGATCCATCCCAAGCTGTTCGAACGCGTGCTGGGCCTGGCCAACCTGGGCCTGGTGGTGCTCGATGCCAGCCAGCAGATCGTGCTGTGGAACCAGTGGATGGCCAGCCACTCGGGCTGGTCCGCCAGCCGCGTGCAAGGCAATGAACTGTTCGACCTGATCCCGGAATTGCGCGGCCAGCGGCTCGAGCAAGCCGTGCACACGGCCCTGGTCAACAACCTGCCCACCCAGCTGCCGCAGGCGCTGAACCGCACCCCGTTCGCGCTCTACCCCACCGGCACCTGGGGCGGTGAACGGATGGAACAGAGCGTGTCCGTCACCCCGTTCACGGAAGGCAAGGAGCGCTATTGCCTGATCGAAGTGAGCGACGTGAGCACCACGGTGGGCCGCGAGCGCCAGTTGCGCGGCCAGGCCGAGGCGTTGCGCGCCCAGTCCTACGTGGACGGCCTGACCGGCATCGCCAACCGCCGCCATTTCGACGTGGCGCTGGACCGCGAACTGCGGCGCGCGCACCGCAACGGCAACGAACTGTCGTTGCTGTTGATGGACATCGATTCCTTCAAGGCCTACAACGACCACTTCGGCCACCAGCAAGGCGACGCCTGCCTGAGCCTGGTCGCCGAAGCGTTCGCCGGCATGCTGCAGCGTCCGGCCGACCTGGCAGCCCGCTACGGCGGCGAGGAATTCGCCGCCGTGCTGCCCGATACGGGCCCGCAGCAGGCCCAGCAACACGCGGAGGCGATCCGGGCCCGCATCGCGGCGCTGGGCATCACGCACGCGCCGGCGGCCGTGCGCAACCACGTGACCATGAGCATCGGCGTGGCCAGCTTCGACAAGAACCGGCTGGCCGACGCGGAGAGCTTGCTGGGCGCGGCCGACCGCGCCCTGTACGCGGCCAAGCACGCCGGACGCGACTGCGTGGTGGTGGACCGCGCACAGGACGAGGCCGCCTGAGCACAGCTGGCGCGCCGGCGCCGCTACGGTTCCGGCGCGATGAAGGCCACTTCCGGTATCGCGCTTTCGTAGCGCGCCGTGGCGTCCTTGAGCGTGAGCTGGCGCAGTTCAACCAATAATTCCAGGCCCTCCAGCCGGGCGTCGACAGCTTGCGCCTTGGCCAGCCGGGCCGCGATGTCGTGGCTGCGCAGCATATTGGTGGCGATGGCCGCCACCAGCGAGCACAGGCTGGCCAGGGCGCACAGGATGCGCCAGCTGGGGCTGTTCTCGCCAGCCGAGCCGAGCGCCTGCGTCAGGCGCGCACCACCCAGTGCCGGCGCCGCCGTCAGCACCGCCGCCAGCGCGCTGGCGACGATGCCGGTATTGGTCAGCCCCGCACCGCGCGCGCTGGCCTTGCGGATGAACGCCGCGATATGGCGCCGCTTGTCACGCAGCCGCTCGCCCAGCGCGTCCCAGCCATCCTGTTCCTTCGCCGTGGCCATACCTCTCCTCCCGGCGCCACCATCAGCGCTCAGGGATTAGACCTGCCACCTGCTTCAATGTTCCGCCGCCGTCAGGCCGGATGGGGTGCATGGGTGTCGGCCACGCGCAAGCCATTGGCGGAGATGCGGTTGCGGCCCGCGGCCTTGGCCACATACAGGGCCTTGTCGGCCGCCTCCACCAGCAAGGTGGCTGGCGGTTGCAGTTGCCCGGCCTGGCCCGATTCCGTGTCAGCCGCGCGGCAACTGGCCGCCACCACGCCTATGCTCACCGTCACCTGCGGCCAGCCAGCCGTGCCGGCATGGGGGATGCCCAGGTTCGCCACGGCCAGCCGCATGCGCTGGGCGATCAGCTCGGCGTCGGCCAGGCCCGTCTGCGGCAAGAGCGCGACAAATTCCTCGCCGCCATAGCGTGCCACCATGTCACCGGCCCGGTGCGAGGCGCCCGCCAGCGCCTGCGCCACGGCGCGCAGGCAACTGTCGCCGGCCACATGGCCATGGGTATCGTTGTAGGTCTTGAAGTAGTCCACGTCGATCATGAGCAGCGCCAGTGGCGCATGGCCACGCAGGGCACGGCGCCACTCCAGCTGCAGCTCGGCATCGAACGCGCGCCGGTTGGTGATCCCCGTCAAACCGTCCGTCAGGTTGATGCGGCGCAGCCGTTCCATCATGTCCAACAGGCTGCTGTACATCATGCCACTCTCGGCCAGCAACACCATGAGCACGAAACTGGCCGCCAGCAGGCCGTAGAGCCGGCCCACATAGAACCCCACGTCGAAGCGGCCGCCGTTGAGCATGGCCGACAACGCCACATCGACCACCCAGACCCACATCACCACGATCAGCCACAAGTCCAGCACCGAGCGCACGCCGCAGCGCCAGACGGCCACCAGCGCCAGCAGGCTCAGGCACCAAACCGTGCCCACCACGGTAAGCATCACCGGCGTGTAACGGTCCGCCACCATAATCGACGGAAGGACCGCCTGAAAGCGCGTCACCAGCAGGGTTTGCGCCGCCACCACCGCCAACACCAGCAGCCCGCCCAGCACGATCATCAGGCTGGTGCGGCGGATGGGCAGCACGTCGTCCACGGGACTGCGCCTGAGCAGGGCGTAGGCGATCACGAACAGGGGGAAGCCGCCGTGCCACACCATGTACAGCCACGCCGTCGTCTGCGGCCCGGCGCCCAGCAAGCCGCCGGCATCGAATACCCCAGGGAAGGTCAGCAGGTGCACACAGGCCGTCAGGGCCGTGAACAGGTAGCCGCAGGCGAGCACGTACAGGGAGCGGACCTGGAAGGAATGGAACTGGCCAAACAACAGCGAGGCCGTGATCAGATCACAGATCACCAGTGCCGATTCATACGCGGGAATGAAGGCCCACACGCGCTGCAACTGCACCTTGGCGAACGGGGCCGCGGCCATGAAGATGAGCACCGACAGGATGACCACGCCATACGCCATGCGCCGCTGGCGCGGCCCGGCCGGTACTGTCGATAGAAAGACCGGCTGCTCCGGTTGTGCTAGCTCCGCCATGTGCCACCTCGCCTTGCCTTCATGGCTGTCGCCAGCCAGCGCAGCAAGCGGCCACTGGCAGCTTGCATGTAACAAGTGTATCAAGGGCACCGGACTTTGCCACAACCCATTTGAACAGCCGGATCAAGCCGCCACAACTAACGACAATCTCAGCTGGGGCGGCCGTGGAATGCCTTGTTGGCGATCTTCCAGCCGTCGGCCGTTTTGAGCAACACGAAATAGTCGGTGAAGGTCACGGCGCCATGCACCAGGGTGATGCGGGCGCAGGCCGACAGGCCAGCCACGTCGATCCAGTCCACCGTGCGGCGGCGCGTTGCCTCGTCGGCCGCCGGCACGCCCTTGAACCGCTCGCAGTACACATCCAGCGGCCAGGACGTGAACTGGCCGTCGCGCATGGACTCGATGTGGGCGCTGGGCAGGAACGCCAGCCGCATATGGGCCGCATCGTCATGGGCATGGCCGAGGAAATAGTGTTCGATGGGAACCAGGACTTCGGCCTGTTCGGCCGTCAGGGCGGCCATCGCGGTGCATGGAGTCGATGTCATTGTTGCGGTTTTGACGCGCCCAGCGGCGACCGATGGCGAATAGTCCATGTTGGCATATCTGCTTTATATCAAGCCATCGCATGATGCCGTGCGGCACATCTTCCTTTCTGTAGACAGGTGAAGTTAATGAAGGTGCATAGACCGATTCCGTCTGACAAAAAACGTACTTTTTGCCATCCGGAAAGCTATATCCGACCACGTATAGACTTGGACGGGCAGTTCGCTATGGTGGCGCATTTCTCCCTCACAATCGCATGCATTGCCCAATAAGAACTATATATAGTCGAATATAAAATTTCCATGCGGAATAATATCCATCCAAACAGAATGAAATGACCGAGCAATGAATAAGTTGAAGTTTGTAATTTCAAATATCCGCCCAGAAATAAACCTCTCAACATCAAGAAACATCGGCTATTGAGGGAATTTAAGCAAACAGCCTCTGCGATTATAAAAAACATTCTTCCGTCTCTTCTCACATGATAGTATTTACAGTATAAGTTTGTATTATTAACAATAAAACCATTAGACAGAAATAACGCGGGGAAATGAAAAATATAAGACCATCAAATAAACTGGCCATTTGATTGAATAACAACTCGAGCGCACCGTGTCAGGACCTTGCCTCCGCGGACCACTGAGAATCAATGCCATCGCATTAAAGCAGGCAATGAAAATGAAAGGAGGATATATCCAACATACTATCTGTTATAGATATTCAATAGCCAGTTTATCTTAAGAAACCAAAATGGCGAAAATAGTACTTTAATTTGTATTATTTTTTGCTAGATTGAATTGTCGGGCTCGATTCGCGATGACGATTTTCCAAGTCGCAATTCAGCTTGGTTGTTGATCAGTAACATATTAAAAAAAGAGGGAACTAAAATGCAAAAAATGATCTTCCAAAAAGCCGCCGGCAGCCTGCTGCTCGCGGCCGGCATGATCGCAGCACCGCTCGCCAGCGCAGGTAGCCTGACCTATCAGGGCGTGACTTTCACCTTCACGGAAGCGGCCAATGTGTTGACCCTGGAAATCGATGCGGCTGGCCGCACCGGTGACTGGGCCACCGCCACCAACATTGGCATGCTGCAAGTGAAGGACATCGGTTCGTTCACCACGGCCGCGCTGTCGGGCGAAGCCGGCCCGCCAAATACCACGGCAGCCTCGCTGTGGACGTTCTCGCCCAACGAATTGAGCGCCAATGGCTGCGATGGCGGCAGCAACGGGGTTCAGCGCGCCTGCTTCTATGCCGCCAACACATCCAACCGGATCGCACTGGCCGACAACATGATGTTCCACTTCACCTTCACCGGCGGCACGCAGGACTTCAGCGATCCGCACCTGAAGCTGGCTTTCTACAACGGCGACGGCACCGATAAAGTCGGCAGCCTGCTGTCGATGAACATCCCGGCCGTTCCGGAACCGGAAAGCTATGGCATGTTCCTCATGGGTCTGGGCATCCTGGCCTTCCTGGCACGTCCGAGGAAAGCGTGACCGGCGCGGCGGGCTGCCAGCCAAG
Source organism: Rugamonas fusca (assembly GCF_014042365.1). GTDB lineage: Bacteria > Pseudomonadota > Gammaproteobacteria > Burkholderiales > Burkholderiaceae_D > Rugamonas > Rugamonas fusca. The sequence goes on along the minus strand of NZ_JACEZS010000005.1, from coordinate 171,322 downwards.
CGACTTCCAACCCGTCGTCAGCACAGCCCGGACAACAGTCCGGGCTTTTATTTGCGCGTCACGCGCGTCCCGCCACGGTGGCCGGATGGCGGTCGCGGCATGGCCTGCATTAAAATGCTGTCCATTCCAGCTTTTGCCGCCGCCGCCATGCACACCGTTCCCGCTTCCGATCCCGCCAGCCCCAAGAAACGCGGCCGCCCGCTCAAGGGAGCCGGCGGCAACCTGCGGGCCGAGCTGATCGAAAAATCGGCGCAGTTGTTCCGCGAACGCGGCTACGACAATACCACCGTGCGCGACATCGCCGCCGCCACCGGCATCCAGGCCGGCAGCTGGTTCTACCATTTCAAGACCAAGCAGGAGATCCTGGCCGCCATCATGGAGCAGGGCGTGGCGCAATCGCTGGCCCAGATCGAGGCCATCGCGGCCCAGGGCTTGCCCGCGCGCGCCATGCTGCGGCAACTGGTGGAAGTGCATCTGCACACGCTGCTGGCGCCCGACCACCATTTCATTCCCGTGCTGCTGTACGAGGCGCGGGCGCTGGACGAGCCCTCGCGCGCCCGCATCGTGGCGCTCAAGGACCGTTATGAAGCCGTGTGGGATGAGGTGATCGCGCGGCTGCACGCATCGGGCGAATGGGCCCTGCCCACGCGCTTCGACCGCCTGCTGATGTTCGGCGCGCTGAACTGGACCGTGCAATGGTACAAGGCCGACGGCGGGGCCGACATCGCCCAACTGGCCGACGCGGCCATGCAATTCATCCTGCGCACGCCAGAACCTTAATCCTCGCGCAGCACCTTGGGCGTCTGCGCCAGGTGGAAGCCGTCGAACGGCGCGCTGGGGTGACGCAGCGAGGGCATCGGCATGCCCGGCCGCACATTGGGCCGGCCGCCATCGACGCGCAAGGTGGTACCCGTGATGAACGCGGCCGCCTCCGACAGCAGGAACACGATGGCGGCCGAGATTTCCGCCTCGGTGCCAAAGCGCTTGAGCGGCACCGTCTGCGGGAATTGCTGGATGGTCTGCTTCATCGACGGCGGGTAGGCATCCATGCCCGACGACGCCACGTAGCCGGGCGCCACCGCGTTCACCCGCACCCCGTATTGGGCCCATTCGAAGGCGGCCGTTTCCGTGAAGTTGACCATGCCGGCCCGCGCCGCCCCCGAATGGCCCATGTTGGGCATGCCGCCCCACATGTCGGCCACGATGTTGACCACCGCCCCGCCACGGGCCTGCATGGCCTGGTTCAGGCACTCGCGCGCCATCAGGAAGCCGCCCGTCAGGTTAGTCTGCAGCACGGCTTCCCAGCCCTTGAGCGAAATATCCTTGAGCGGGGCCGGGAACTGGCCGCCGGCGTTGTTGACCAGGCCATCGATGCGGCCATGCTCGGCAACGATGGCCGCCACCAGCGCCTGCACGGCCGCCTCGTCGCGGATGTTGCAGGGCCACGCCTGGGCCACGCCGCCGGCCGCCGCGATCTCCTCGCGCACCCGCGCCAGCTTGTCCGGGTCGCGCCCCACCAGCGCCACGGTGGCGCCCAGCGCCGCCAGTTCGTGCGCCGTGCAGCGGCCGATGCCACTGCCGCCTCCCGTCACGATGATGAGCTGATCCTGGAACAGGCCGGGCTTGAAGACGGAACGGTACATGGCGACTCCTTTGATGGTGGACCCCAAATAATAAAGCAATTGCTTGATTTAATGCAATGCGGCAAGGCAAACAATGGCCGTTTCAGGCAAAATGGCCGCATTCTTACGAAAGGACGCATCACCATGATCTATGAAATCGCCGAGCTGTACATCAAACCCGACGCCCATGCCGCCTTCCAGGCCGCCGTGGCCCAGGCCATCCCTATTTTCCAGGCCGCCACGGGTTGCTTGTCGATGCGGCTCGACCGCGACATCGAAGTGCCCGACACCTATCACCTGGTGGTGGGCTGGGCCACGCTGGAAAACCACACGGTTGATTTCCGTGGCAGCCAGGGCTTCGTGGACTGGCGCGGCCTGGTCGGCGGCCACTTCGCCCAGCCGCCCAAGGTCGAGCACTTTGAGACCGTCGTCAACGGCTTCGGTCAGTAAGTATCACGACAGGACGGGATGGTGAAACACCTGGCGCAGATAGGCCAGGAAGGTCTCGTCCTTGCACAAGGTTTTGCCGGGCGCATCCGATAGCTTGGCCACGGACTGGCCATTGCAGGCCACCAGCTTCATCACGATGTTCAGCGGCGTCAGTCCCACGTCATTGGTCAGGTGGGTGCCGATGCCAAAGCCGGTCATGATGCGGTCGGCGAAATGGCGGTACAACGCCAGCGCCTTGTCCAGATCAAGCGCATCGGAGAACACCAGGCGCTTGGTATTGCTGTCGATGCGCAGCGCCCCGTAGTGGGCCAGCGCCTTCTCGCCCCACGCGACGGGGTCGCCCGAATCGTGGCGCAGCCCGTCGAACAGCTTGGCGAAATACAGGTCGAAGTCGTCGAGGAAGGCATCCATGCCCACCACGTCCGTCAGCGCAATGCCCAGGTCGCCCCGGTATTCCTGCACCCAGTCCTCCAGCGCCGCCTTCTGGAAATCGCGCAGCCGCACGCCGAAGGCCTGGAACGACTGCATGTATTCATGGGCCATGGTGCCGATCGGCACCAGCCCGAACTTCTTGGCCAGGTAGACGTTGGAGGTGCCCTTGAAATACTGCGGCACTTCGGTCGTCAGCTTGAACACCACCTCATCATGCCAGGCCGACGAAAAGCGGCGCCGCAGGCCGAAGTCGGAAAACTCGAACGGATGGCGCAACGCCGGCTGCACGCTGAATGCCTTGAGCCGGGCGATCTTGGCCGCCAGCCGCTGGCGCCCTTCGGCCAGCGCGCCGTCGCGTTCAAAGCGGCGGAAATACAGCTCGTTGACGATGTAGAGCACAAAAATCTCGAACGCCATCACGTGCACTTGCGGGCCGGCCGCGTGGATCACCAGCGTATCGCCGTCCGTGCTGACCTGGATGAACTTGCGCTGGAAGCGGAACACGGTGAGGAAATCGACGAAGTCGCTTTTCATGTAGCGCAGCGTGCGCAGGAAGTCGAGCTCGTCCTCCGCGAACGACAGCGTGCACAGGTGGTCCAGCTCGCGCTCCACCTCCTCCTTCAGTTCGGCCAGCGGAAACACGGGTGTGTTGCGGCACACGAATTCGTACTCGGTGTGGGAATTCGGGTGACCATGCAGCAGCGCCTGCCACATGGTGAATTTGTACAAGTCAGTTTCCAGCAGGCTGCGGACGATGGGCGTCATCGGGTGTATCCAAAAAATTGAAGATCAGCCTGCATCTTACGCCACTAGCGCCCCGCGTTGAGCAGCAACTCCTGCAGCACGTCGCCGGACTGGGCCAGCCGTACGCCGCGGGCCTGCATCGCGGCCAGGAACTCCTGGTAGGCCGGCTCGAAACCGGCAACCGGGCTCATGCAATCGGTCAGCAGCACCAGCTTGCCCAGCCGATCGTCGCCGAACTGCTGCACGATGTGCTCGGTGGTGGCGCGCACGCAGTGGCTGCCGGCTTCGCCGGCGATATAGACCTGGTCGGCCTCCGCCAGCGAGGTGATCAACGCCGCGTTGACCTGGGTGGCGGGGTCGTCCGGGTCCGGCACTTCGGCCTGCACGGCCGAATAATGCTCGGTCCACGGATTGGCACCTTTGTGCACCTTGGCCACGATGGACTGGGTGGCGTCTTCCCAGCGGTTGTAGGCGGCGCGCACGTCGTCGTGCACATTGGCGCCCCAGCTGCCGATCTCGCAGTGCACGGGCCACGCCATCAGCTGGTAGCGTCCGACCGCTTCCAGCGCGTCCAGGTAGGCCAGCGCACGCGGCAGCGCGGCCGGCTGGCGCGGCAGGAACGTGCCGCCACGCACATCGGCCGCCGCAATCTGCGTGAACGGCGGCACCGGGCTACCGTCATGGGTCAGCCAGAACGTGGGGTGGGCAATGTCGAGCCGGTGATGGGAATCGAGCGTCACGGTGATCGCCGTCAGACCGTGGCGGCCACGGTTGATCAGACCGGCCAGGCGCAGCATGTCCTGGTGGGCGCCCGGCACGGGCAGCGCGGGCGCACAGGGCTGGCGGGTAGCGGGATTGTCCGGCAGATAACCAGGGGGCAGATCGCAAAAATCGTTCTGCGGATCGATGACGAGCAAGTGCAGCTGGCGTTTCATGTCGTGCTCCCTGGAGGGCCGAGAATTCAATATAAACAATATTACAGTATGATACACGGCACCACCTCCACCACCACGGCGCACCATGGAAACCACGCCCCCAGCAGACCCGCGCAGCAATCTCACCATTCGCCCCGTGCGGCCGGCCGATTTCGCGGCCTGGTCCGTGCTGTGGGCTGGCTACAATGCCTTCTACGGCCGCTCCGGCCCCACGGCGCTGGCAGCCGCCATCGTCGAGACGACGTGGTCGCGCTTCTTCGACGCCAACGAACCCGTGCACGCCCTGGTGGCCGAGCGCGACGGCGAGCTGCTGGGCCTGGCCCATTACCTGTTCCACCGCAACACCATCCTGATCGAACCGATCTGCTACATGCAAGACCTGTACACGCTGGACACGGCCCGTGGCCAGGGCGTGGGCCGGCGCCTGATCGAAGCCGTGTACGCCGGGGCGGCGCAAGGCGGGGCCAAACGCGTCTACTGGCACACGCGGGAGGCGAACAGCACGGCGCGCGCCCTGTACGACCAGGTGGCCGACTTCCCCGGCTCGGTGGTGTACAGCAAGACCTTGTAAGCGCCGTGCAAGCCGGTTAGCATCGACGGATTCATACAATCACCGTCGATCACATCGACTTCCTGAATATGCGCGACCCCGGCCTGCCCTCGCTCGAACAATTGCGCGTCTTCATCGCCGTGATCGACCATGGCGGTTTTGCCCATGCGGCACGGGCCCTGCACCGCACCCAGTCCGTGATCAGCTACACCATCGCCAACCTGGAGGAACAGCTCAACGTGGTGCTGCTGGACCGCGGCAAACGCAAACCCGTGCTGACGGAAGCGGGCAAGGCGCTGCTGGCCGACGCGCGCGCCGTCTCGCTCAAGGTCGACAGCATGCGCTCGCGCGCCAAGGCGCTGTCGTCCGGGCTGGAGGCGGAAGTGTCGCTGGCGGTGGAAGTGGTGTTCCCTACCTGCACGCTGGTGCAGATCCTGCACGCGTTCCAGCGCGCGTTCCCGACCGTGGCGCTGCGCCTGCGCATGGAGGCGCTGGGCGCCATCGCGGAACTGGTGCTGAACGGCGAATGCCACGTCGGCATCAGCGGCTGGATGCCCAACCTGCCCGACAGCATCGAGCGCCAGCACCTGGGCCACATGACCATGGTGCCGGTGGCCTCGCCGCTGCATCCGCTGGGGCAGCTCAAGGGCAAGATCGCGAGCGCCGAATTGCGCGAACACACGCAACTGGTGATCACCGACCGCAGCCAGCTCACCAAGGGCCAGGATTTCGGCGTGATGGCGCTGCGCGACTGGCGCCTGGGCGACCTGGGCGCCAAGCACGCGCTGCTGCGCAGCGGTATCGGCTGGGGCAATATGCCCGAACACATGATCCAGGACGACCTGGCGGCGGGCCTGCTGGTGCGGCTGGACCTGGCCGAAGGCAGCGCCCAGCAGTTCCCCCTGTTCCTGATCCATCGCGGCGACCGGGAGCCGGGCCCGGCCGGCAAGTGGCTGATGCAACAATTCCTGGCGGCGCAAGCGACCGGCGCGCCCGTCACGGACAGCGACTGGCGGCCCGGTCCCGCGCCCGCATAACGCGGTTGACGCGGTTGACGCGATTGATGCCCTTGATGCGGCTGGCATGCTTTGCACACCTGGCGAACCAGGCACGCCAGGCCGCACGCGCGGCGCCCTAGCGCAAGCCGGCCGTGCGCATCCTGGCCCGCAGGCGCCGGATCTCGTCGGACAAGTCGACCACCAGCGCGGCCACGTCGTCATTGGCGTCGAAGTCGCACTCGACCTGGCGCAGCCGGCGCGCCCGCACCAGGTCCACGCTGGTGAAGCGCCACGCTGCGCTTTCCTCGGGCGCACTGTCGAGCAGGATGCCGGTGCGCACGCGCTGCACCACCCAGTCCGGCTCCACGTCGCAGGCGCGCGCCAGTTCTTCCAGCGTCAGCGCCACGTCATCGAGCAGCACGCCGCTGAGGTTGTTGTTCTGCCCCATCGCCTATCCTCCCCGCGGTTTGAAAGCCAGGTCGCGCGCCATCGCCTGGTACAGCTCGCGCGCCCGGGCGCTGTCGGCCGGCGGCAGCACCACCTCCAGCAGCAGATACAAGTCACCGGCCGGATTGCCGGGAATCCCACGCCCACGCAGGCGCAGCTTGCGCCCGGCCTGCGAACCGGCCGGCACCGTCACCGTCACCTTGCCCGACGGCGTGGGCAGGTTGATCTCCGCCCCCAGCGCCGCCTCCCATGGCGCCACCGGCACCGTCTCGTACACGTCGCGCCCGTCCACGCGGTAGCGCGCATCGGGCGTGAACTGGATTTCCAGGTACAAATCACCCGGCCCGGCCGCACCGGGCTGCCCCTGCCCGCTCAGGCGCAACTGCTGGCCCGCCGTCACGCCCTTGGGAATGTTGACGCTCAGCGTGCGCTCGCGCGTGATGATGCGGTCGTGCGCGTCGCGTTCGGGAACGTAAAGCGTGATGTGGCGGGTAGCGCCTTGATAGCTGTCGGCCAGGTCGATGGCGATGCTGGCGTGGCTGTCCTCGCCGCGGGTGGGCGCGGCACGGCGGCGCCCACCGAGGTGGGCGAACAGGTCGGCGAAGAAGTCGCTGGCGCCGGCGCCGCCATTGCCAAAGCCGTTGCCGGCGAAGTCGCCGGTGCCGTAGGTGCGGCTCCAGTCCGGCGGCGGCCGGAATTGCTGGCCGGCGCGGTAATGGTGTCCTTGGCCCAGCTCGTCGTAGGCGGCGCGCTTTTCCGCGTCACCGAGCACGCCGTAGGCTTCGTTCAGCTCCTGGGTCTTCTTCTGCGCGTCGGGTTCCTTGCTGACGTCCGGATGGTACTTGCGCACCAGCTTGCGGTACGCCTTCTTGATCTCATCCTCGGTGGCCGTCTTCTTCACGCCCAGCGTCTGGTAGTAATCCTTGTATTCCACGGTTCACACTCCCGGTGGTTGGCAGCAGCACAGGCTAGCATACTCCGATTGACGGTGTTTTCACTCCGCGACATCAAGCCGCGGTGCCGCCAGCCGAAGCTTCGGCAGGAGCGGGGTTTTCTTAGTAAAATCGTACGTTTCCCCATCCTGGTGCATCCATGTCCTATTCCTTCACCTTACCCAATATGCGTGCCGAAGCGGCGGCCCTGTGGCGCCTGGCCTGGCCCGTACTGGTCGGGCAACTGGCGTCGGTGGGCATGGGGGTGGCCGACGTGGCCATGACGGGCCATGCCAGCGCCGATGAACTGGCCGCCGTGTCGCTGGGCGCGTCCGTGTGGTCGATCGTGATCGTCACGGTGATGGGCATCATGATGGCCATTAACAGCATCGTGGCGCACGACGTGGGCGGCGATGAGCTGGGCAAGATTCCGCACGCCGTGCGCCAGTCGCTGTGGATGGGGCTGGGCGTGGGCGTGCTGGCGGCCGCGCTGGCCAACCTGGCCACGCTGCTGTTCGACCACCTGTACCTGACGCCGCACGTGCAGGCGCAGGCGTCGCGCTTCGTGCACGTGATCAGCATCGGCCTGCCCGCGTTCGCCGCCTACCGCGCGCTGTACGGCTACAGCGCCAGCATCAACCACACCAAGCCGGTGATGGTGATCGCCATCCTGGGGCTGTGCTTCAACGTGGTGGTCAACTGGCTGCTCATCTTCGGCAAGCTGGGCTTCCCGGCGCTGGGCGGGGTGGGCTGCGCCGTGTCCACGGGACTGTGCATGTGGCTGATGCTGGGCACCATGCTGCTGTGGATGCGCTTCGCGCCCGCCTACCGCGCCACCTATCCGTTCACCCACTGGGAATGGCCGCACTGGCCGGAGATCCGCTACATGCTGCGGCTCGGCCTGCCGATCGGCATCACCCATTTCGCCGAAGTGAGCGTGTTCGGTTCCGTCAGCCTGCTGATCGCGCGCTACGGCGTGGTGCAAGTGTCGGCCCACCAGATCGCGCTCAATTTCGCCTCGCTCGTGTTCATGGTGCCGCTCAGTTTCGGCATCGGCCTGATCACGCGCGTGGGGCAGGCCATGGGTGAAGGCAATCCCGAACGGGCCCGCTTCGCGGCTTGGGTGGGGGTGGCCATGTCGCTCTCGTTCGCCATCGTGTCGGCCCTGTTCATCCTGGTGTTCCGCCAGCAGATCGCGCAAGCCTACACCTCCGATCCGGCCGTGCAGCAACTGTGCGCCCACCTGCTGCTGTACGCGGCCCTGTTCCAGCTGTCCGACGCGACCCAGGTGGCCACCTCGTGCGCCATTCGCGGCTACAAGGTGACGCGCCCGCCCATGCAGATCCAGCTGTTGTCGTTCTGGGGCTTCGCGCTGCCGCTGGGCTACGTGCTGGGCATGGCCCCGGCCGGGCTGCCATGGGCGCCGGCCGCGCCGATGGCGGCCGATGGATTCTGGATCGGCCTGGTGGTGGGCCTGACCATCGCGGCCGTGCTGCTGAGCTGGTCGCTGGAGCGGCTGTCGCTGCAGCGCGTGCGCCAGGCGCTGCGCACGGCGGCCGTCAGCGCCGCCGGCCGCGAAGCGCTGCACTGACGGCAATCCGGGCGGGCGGCCGAGCGCCAGCCGGCCCAGGGCCGGCCGCTCGCTATCACCGCCGTACTCTGGTATCGTCTTGCGCTAAGCAAATCACCATGAGACTCCGATGCGTTTTATCCTGTGCTTCCTCGCCGCCCTCGCAGCCGTGCCGGCCACCGCCGAACAGCTGACGCTGGACCGCATCCACGCCGATCCGGCGTTGAGCGGGCCTGGCGTGCGCAACCTGAAAGTGTCGCCCGACGGCGCCCGTGTCACCTTCCTGCGCGGCCGCGCCGACAACCAGTTCCAGCTCGACCTGTGGGAATACAACCTGAAGGACAAGAGCGCCCACCGCCTGGTCGATTCCAAGCTTCTCGTGCCCGAGGAAGACCTGTCAGCCGCCGAAAAGGCCCGCCGCGAGCGCGAGCGCGTGGCCAGCCTGAAAGGCATCCTCAACTACAGCTGGTCACCCGACGGCAAGCAGTTGCTGGTCCCCATCGCCGGCAACCTGTACCTGATTGACGTCAGCCAGCCGGACCAGGCGCGCCTGGTCGCCTCCGGCAATGTGTTCGATCCCAAGATTTCCCCGCGCGGGCGCTACGTCTCCTTCGTGCGCGACCAGAACCTGTTCGTCATCGAGCTGGCCACCGGCAAGGAACACCAGCTGACCACGGACGGCGGTGGCACCATCCACAATGGCGAAGCGGAATTCGTGGCACAGGAGGAAATGGGCCAGACCACCGGCTACTACTGGGCGCCCGACGACAGCGCCATCGCCTACAAGCGCTATGACGAGTCGCCCGTGCCGGTAGCGCGCCGCTTCGAAATCTTCGCCGACCGCACCGACGTGGTCGAGCAGCGCTATCCGGCCGCCGGCGATCCCAACGTGCAGGTGCAGTTGCGCATCGTGTCGCCCGCCACGGGCGAACAGCGCAAGGTGGACCTGGGCCCCAACCCGGACATCTACCTGGTGCGCGCCGACTGGAGCGCCAGCGCCAGGGCGCTGCTGTTCCAGCGCCAGAGCCGCGACCAGAAAACGCTGGAGCTGGTGTCGGTGGACATGGCCACGCTGGCCCAGCGCGTGCTGGTGACGGAGACTTCGCCCACCTGGGTCGGCATCCACGACGACTTGCGCTTCCTGGCCAACGACGCCGGTTTCATCTGGTCGTCCGAACGCAGCGGCCGCAACCACCTGTACCTGTACGACATGGACGGCAAGCTGCTGCACCCGATTTCCAGCGGCAACTGGGGCATCGACAACCTGCTGGCCGTGGATGAAAAAGCGGGCAAGGTCTATGTGTCCTCCAACCGCGACGCCGTGATCGACCGCCAGACCTACGCGCTGGCCCTGGACGGCAGCACGGCCGACCACCCGCAGCGCATCACCCAGGCCGACGGCTGGCACGATGCCGCGTTCGCCCGCAACGGCGAAGTGTTCGTCGACACCTGGTCGGACCCGGACACGCCGCCGCAAGTGAGCATCCGCCATCCGGACGGCAGCATGGTGGCGTGGCTGGAACACAATGAGCTGAACGCCCAGCATCCCTACGCGCGCTACAAGAACGCCCACCTGCACACGGAATACGGCACGCTCAAGGCCAAGGATGGCCAGACGCTGTACTACTCGCTGCTCAAGCCGGCCAACTTCAACCCGTTCAAGAAATACCCGGTGTTCCTGTCCACCTACGGCGGCCCGCATGCGCAGCACGTGGCGCGCAAGTGGGGCAACCTGTTCGACCAGTACATGGCGCAGCAAGGCTTCGTCGTGTTCCGGCTCGATAACCGCGGCTCGTTCCGGCGCGAGCGCGCGTTCACGGACGCCATCTACCGCCAGCTGGGCAAGGTGGAAGTGGAAGACCAGCTGACAGGCATCGCCTGGCTGGGCCAGCAAAGCTATGTGGACGCCAGGCGCATCGGCGTGTTCGGCTGGAGCTACGGCGGCTTCATGACGCTGCGCCTGCTGGCGGCGGCGTCGGACAAGATCGCGCTGGGCGTGTCGGTGGCGCCCGTGACGGACTGGTCGCTCTACGACACCCACTACACGGAACAGTTCATGAGCACGCCCAAGGACAACGCGGACGGCTACCGCAACAGCGGCGTGTACGCCCACCTGGACGGCCTGAAATCGCCGCTGCTGCTGATGCACGGCATGGCCGACGATAACGTGCTGTTCACCAACACCACGCGCATGATCGACGCGCTGGTCAACCGCAACGTCCACTTCGAGCTGATGACCTATCCGGGCGGCAAGCACGGCATGTCCAGCCGCACCCAGCAGCGCCACGTGTACGGCAACATCGAAGCATTCTTCAAGAAGCACCTGCTGAGCGGCAAATAAGCCGCCCTGCCCTGCCCCGTCCGGCCAGCCCTGTTCTGGCCGGACGGCGCTCCCCTCCCCGTCTCCCGCCCCGTCTGGGCTAGCGCCTCAGACATGCAATTTGATAGTCCACAAATGCCATTTTATTAATCCCGTGAATAATGCGGACTGCGGGACGATTCCGCCCCGCCTTGTTCATTGTCTGGAGGAATTATGGCTATCGACGTATATCTGCACATAGACGGCATCCGTGGCGAATCGGCGGACGACCGCCACAAGGACTGGATCGAATGCAAGTCCGTGAACTGGGCCGTGACCCAGCCCAAGTCGGCTACGGCCTCGACCGGCGGCGGCCACACGGCCGAGCGCTGCGAGCACCAGGACATCGTGCTGTCCAAGCTGGCCGACCTGTCCTCGCCCGTGCTGCTGCAAACCTGCGCGTCCGGCAAGACCATCCCGAAAGCGAAGTTCGAGTTCATGCGCGCCGACGGCCAGGGCGAGCGCGTCAAGTACTACGAGATCGAGCTGGAAAACGTGCTGATCGGCGCCGTCACCCCCAGCGTGGAAGAGGGCGACATCCTGGGCGAGAGCGTGGCGCTCAAGTTCTCCAAGGTCAAGTGGCGCTACATGCAGCAAAAGATCAGCGGCGGCGCCGGCGGCAACACGGCCGGCGGCTGGGACCTGTCGACCAACCGCATCGCCGCCTGAACGGTTCATCCTGATGTGCAAACAGCCGCAAGCGCGGCTGTTTCTTCCTGCGTGGACCAACTTTACTGGCGGTTGCCGCGATTTTTCATCATGTCTTCCGCCGCCTCGCGGGCATCGCCCATCGTTTTTTCCAGCTTGCCTTCGGACTGCTTGTTCAAGCCCTTGACCTGCTGCTGGGTACTGCCGACCAGCTTGCCGGCTTCTTCCTGGATCTTGCCACCGATTTCCTTGGCTTTCCCTTTGACCTGGTCCTTGTTCATCGCGCACTCCTTGGTTGTGAATGAGAGCGAAACGCACGTGTCCGTGTATTCGCGGTCCCCATGCTATGCCCGCCAACCGCGCCACTCCGTGCGCTGGCGTACAGAAACGGGCAATTCCTCAGGATGCCGGTTTGCGCCACACGCTGGCCAGCCACGGCTGCTGCGCGCGCGGCAGGCCGGGCGGACGGTAGTAGTGCTCGACGGCGAGAAAGCCAGCCGCCGTCAGTTGCCGTTCCCAGGTCGGGTAATCGTAGTAGCTGCCATAGCGGGGGCCGTTCCAGCCTTCCTCGTTGTGGCCGCGCGGGTTGGAACTGAACAGTACGCCGCCGGGTTTGAGCGCGTCGTGCAGGGTGCGCAGCACGGACGGCAAGGCCGCGCTCGGCACATGGAACAAGGAGGCGTTGGCATACACGCCATCAAAATAGCCAGCCGGCAGATCGAGCGCGAGGAAGTCCTGATGCCACACGGTGCAGCCGCTCCACGCGCGCGCCATCTCGGTGAAGCGGGGACAGCCATCAATGCCGATGGCTTCATGGCCCAGCTCGGTAAAAGTCTTGAGGTCACGTCCCGGCCCGCAGCCCAGGTCGAGGATGCGCAACGGCGCGGGAGCGGCGATGGCGCGCAACAGCGCAGCGATATTCTGGCTGACGTCGTGATCTATGGTGCCGGCGAAGAACTGCTCGGCCGTGCGTTCGTAGTGCTGCAGCGTGCGCTGCGTGATCTGCTCCAGTTGCGCGCGCTGCCCTGCTTCGTTCTCCATGCCGTCCCCATCGAGGCGGGCGCCACACCGCGTGGCGCCCCGCCCTGCTACTTTACCAGACCGGAGTTACCAAACCCGTACCCGCTGTTCCGGCGCCAGGTACAGCGTCTGGCCCGGCTGCACGTTGAAGGCCTTGTACCACGCGTCCATATTGCGCACGGTGGCCGTGCGCCACTTGTCGGGCGCGTGGCCATCGGTCAGGATGGCGCGGCGCAAGGCGGCGTCGCGCGCCTTCTCGCGCCAGCTCATCGCATAGCCGGTGAAGAACTGCCGGTCGGCGTCGGCCACGGGCGCCTTGCCGGCCATGGAGGCGAGGTAGGCGTCGTGGGCCGCCGCCAGGCCGGCCAGGTCGGCCAGGTTTTCGCTCAGCGTCTGCTGGCCGTTGATGGCCAGGTCGGGGAATGGCTTGTAGGCCGAGTACTGGGCCGCCAGCGCCGCCGAGGCTTGCTTGAAGTGGGCGCCGTCGGCCGCCGTCCACCAGTCGCGCAGCAAGCCCCTGGAATCGAACTGGGCGCCCTGGTCGTCGAAGCTGTGGCTGATCTCGTGGCCGATGGTGGCGCCGATGCCGCCGTAGTTCATGGCGTCGCTGGCGTTCGGGTCGAAGTATGGCGGTTGCAGGATGGCGGCCGGGAAGTTGATCGCATTTTGCATCGGCATGTTGACGGCATTCACCAGCTGGGCCGGCATGCACCACTCGGCGCGGTCCACCGGCTGCTTGAGCTTGGCCAACTGGCGCTGCGTTTCCGCCAGTTCGGCGCGCTGCAGGTTACCCAGCGCATCGCCGGGCACCACTTGCAGCGCGTCATAGCTGGCCCATTTTTCCGGGTAGCCCACGCCCACGTACAGGCTCTTGAGCTTGGCGTGCGCTTCCTGCTTGGTGGCGGGCGCCATCCAGTCGAGCTGGTCGATGCGGGCGTGGAAGGCGTCCACGATCTGGACCACCATCTGCTGCAGGCGCTGCTTGGATTCGGGCGGGAAATACTTGGCCACGTAGATCTTGCCCAGCGCATCGGGCATGGCCGCGTTGACGGCGGCCAGGCTGCGCTTCCAGCGCACGGCTTGCTGCGGCGTGCCGTTCAGGGTACGGCCGTAGAAATCGAAATGCTGGTCGGCCAGGGCCTTGGGCAGCGCACTGTGCGCGTGGTTGATGCGGTGGAAGGCGAGGAAGTCCTTCCACGTTGCCAGCGGCATGGCCTGCACCAGCCTGGCCGCGCCGATGATGGCGCTTGGATGCCAGACGATGAACTTGTGCTGGCCAGCCAGGCCCGCGCTCTGGAAATACGCCTTCCAGTCCATGCCCGGCGCCTTGCGCCCGAAATCGGCCGCCTGCCACAGGTTATTGGCTTTCAGGACGTCGGCCGAATCCTCGCGGTTGGCATGCGACTGGGCGATCTTGCGTTCCAGGTCGAACACGCGGGCCGCACGGGCGTCCGCATCGTCCATGCCGGCCAGGCGGAAGGTGGCGGCGATATGGGCCAGGTATTTGCCGCGCAGGGCCACCATCGAGGGCGTGTCATCCAGGTAATAGGCGCGGTCTGGCATGCCCAGGCCGCCCTGCAGCAGGTAAGGCGTGTAGTGGGTGGCGTCCGTCAAGCCCTGGGCCACCCACAGGCCGAACAGGTTTTCGGTGAAGAAGTTGGTGGCGTTGAGCGGATCGACGTCGGCCCGCAGCGTGGCGCCCAGCGCGCGCGTCAGGGCGGCCTTGTCCTTGATCGCGGCGATGTCCTTGAGCTGGGCTTGCAACGGCGCCAGGCCGCGCGCCTCGATGCCTGCCTCATCCATGAAGGTGTTGTAGTAGGCCACGATCTTCTTCGCCTCGGCGTTGGCGGCCGGGTCGGCGGCCAGGCCCTCGATCAGCTTGACGATGCGGGCATTGGTGTCCTCCACCAGTGCCGCGCCCACGCCCCAGCTGCTGCGGTCGGCCGGAATCTCGACCGACTTGAGCCATGCGCCATTGACGTAATCGAAGAAGTCGTCGCCGGGCAGCGTGGCGGCGGGGGCGTTGGCGTTGGCCGCGATGGCGGCCACGGGTGCCGTATCGTCCGGCGCCGCGTGGGCGGGGGCCAGCGCGAACGTGGCGCCGCACAGGGCCAGGCTGAGAGCGGTCCTGCGGGCGGTGCGCCGCAGCGGTCGGGAATGAGCTTGCATGGTTGTCCTTTTATAGTGGATCTGGATGAAGGATTGGCGTGATGGGCCAGCGTGCACTGTAGCGCCAACTCCGTGCGCCCACGCGCACGATGCGACGAACTGCAGGATCACCGGCATGGATGGTAAAAATGCACCGCCTGATGCCATCGGCAGAAAAGATACGCCAGAGCATCAAAATGTCTTTTTTGATCGCTGGAATCGCTATATAGTTCACTGGTAGCAACGCGAAACCAACGAGGAGAAGAAAATGAAGCTTGATGCCCTGTTCCAGAATCCGACTGCGTTGCCCACCGCGCCCAAGGTCGTGGAAGAGCTGATCAGCAGTTTTGACAAAGCCAGCGTATCGACCGAAGAGATCGCGAAAAAACTGTCCACGGATCCTGTTCTGAGCGCCAAGCTGCTGCGTCTGGCCAACTCGGCCTACTACCACGTGTCGCGCAGCATCGGCACGGTGGAGGACGCGGTGCTGATGCTGGGCTTTGTCACCGTGCGCACGCTGGTCATCAGCTCCGGCCTGGTGAGCGGATTCAAGACCGTGCCGGGCCTGGACCTCAAACAATTCTGGCGCTACAGCCTGCACACGGCCGTCTCGGCCAAATGGATCGCCAAGCAGACCGGCGAGAACACCGACCTCGCCTTCACCATCGGCATGATGCACGCCATCGGCCAGCTGGTGATCCACTCGGCCATGCCGGAGCAGGCGCTGGCACTGGACAAGGTGGCCGGTCCGATGGACGCACGCCGTCTCGACGCGGAACAGGCCTCGCTGGGCTACACCTTCGCCGACGTGGGCGCGGAACTGGCGCGCCGCTGGAAATTCCCGACCACGTTCTCGGAAACCATCAGCGCCTTCGCCGCCCCGCTCAGCCACACCCCGCCCAACCGCCTGGCCGCCGTGGTGCACCTGGCCGCCTGGCGCGCGCGCGTCGAGCAGAACAAGCTGAGCGAGGATGAAATCGCCGCCTGCTACCCGACCGAGATGGCCGACGCCCTCGGCCTGGACGATGGCGACCTGATCGACAAGATGCCGCCGCCCGAAGAACTGAGCGCCGGCCTGGAAGAACTGATCAAGTAATCGAATTTGCAAGATTGCATGCGGCCGCCGCCCATTTTTTGGGCAGGCGGCCGTTTTTCATGGCGCCGGGCCCCCGCTTTTGAAAATATTTTCGATTTTTCGCAAAATATTTTCAAAAAACCCTAAAGTTCTTCCCGCAGCTGACGTTACCCCAGACAAGCGGTAGTCTTTTTCCACTTTTCAGGGCGCGCCATGACCTCCTCCGAAGTCCTCTCGATGTACGAAAATATTGCCGGACTGAGCAACCAGATGGTGGCCGCCGCCCGCGTCAGCGACTGGGACAGCCTGACCCGCCTGGAACACCAGTGCGCCATCGCCGCTCGCCCCGCCGCCAGCGACATGCCGGCCCTGAGCGGCGCCCCGCGCCAGCGCAAGATCGACCTGCTCAAGCAAATCCTGGCCAACGACCGCGCCATCCGCGACGTGACGGAACCATGGATGAACCAGATGCCTGGCATGAGCGCGCCACGCCAGTAAGCATTCCTGCCTGAATCAAAAAAATGCGCCTGCGGGCGCTTTTTTATTACCCCAAAGCAAAATCGGGGACGTAACACCATTTTCCCAGCGAGCAAAATGGTGTTACGTCCCCGATTTTTCTATGCTGCATGAAAAAGCCCGGCGGCGCGGTGGGCGCGGGCCGGGCTCGTTCGGGAATGGGTGGAGAGCGAACACCAGGTATCTCCTGGCGTCGCCCCGCTTCCGGTTGCCTCCGGAGTCCGCGCACACATTGCCGGCGCGCAGACCGCTTCCAGGCCAAGTCGTTTCATCAACGCTCATTCTGAATGCGCGCCACACTATCGTTGGTGACTGCGCCAGATCATGGCCTGTTTATTCGTAGTATTGAAACTACGGGTTTAGTATAGCTCAGTTCGCCAACGCATGCATAGCCCGCGCCGACTTTCGCTATTGGGCTTGATCTAAAGCATCTTTTTCTGGCTGCGCCGCTTCGGCGGCGCTGTCTGCGCCCTGCTTGCGGCGCCAGCCTTGCCAGATTTTCAGCGGCGTGCGCGCGGCCCCACCCTGCTTGCGGCGGCGCAGCCAGTAATAGCCGCCACCGGCCAGCGCCAATAACAAGGCGCCACCGACCGCCAGCATCGTCACATCCGGCCCGGTTTCCGCCGGCGGCTCCTTCTTGAACTTGAGCTTGCTTGAGGCGGGACGGCTGGCGCCCGCCCGGGGCGGCACATGGGCGCGCAAGGGCTTGCTGTCGGACGCGGGTTTGCTGTCGGACGCGGCTTTGTTGTCCAGTGCACTCTGCAATACTTTGACCTTGTCTTCCAGCGCCACCAGTTTTTCCGTCAACGCGGCGCTGCGGCGATCGAGCAGCACGCACTCCCGGGCGCTGGGGCGGCTGGACTGCGGTGCGCAGGCGGCCTCGGACTGGCCGTGGGCCGCCGGCGGCACGGCTGGCGTTCGGCGCCGGGCAGTGGCTGCCATCGCCGCAACGCCACGCGTGTCCGCCACGTCGCCATCGGCCGCCTCGGCCGCAGTGGCATGATATGGCGCGCGCACGGCTGCGGCGGCCGCCGGACGGGCGGCACGTGCCCTGGCCGCCCGCAACGCCGCTTCGGCCGCCGCCTCCAACTCAGCGGACGATGCCCCGGCCGGCTGCGCGGCGGGCGTGGCCATCACCGGCGCCGGCGGCGGCGCGGGATGGGGATCGGGCTGCAGCCACAGCGTGGCGGCGCGCACGTCGTAGTGTCCCGGCACACCGAGCTCGAGGAACAGGTGGACGTAGTTGGCGTCGATCGCCTTGAGCGTGGTGATGTGCAGGAACTGGCGCTGGTCGCGCCGCACCACGGACAGGTGGACGGTAGCCAGCGCCGGGTTCATGGTGATGCTGGCGCCCTGGTAGACATCGACCGGCGCCAGCCGTACCTGCAAGCCAGCCACCTCGTCCGGCGTGAGCGACACCAGCTCGATATCGGCCGCCAGTTGCTGGCCGATGAAGGAGCGCACGCTCGCCTCGCCCAGTTCGGCCGCGTGCACGGCCGGCGCCAGCGACGCCGCACAGGCCAGCGCGCACAGGGTGGAAACGAGTCGGAGTTTGCGCTGCATGTTCAAGTCGGTCATGGCCTATGCTGGAGTGTAATGACTATAACGGCTGAATTTCGCCGATTTGTAGCCCTGCATCAATTTTCACATTCCACGCTACACTTTTGCCATCACGTCCGAACGGAGCGCAGACCATGAGCAGCCGAACCGAATATGACAGTTTTGGTCCCATCGCAGTGCCGGCCGGGCAGCTATGGGGCGCCCAGACCCAGCGCTCGCTGGAACATTTCCGCATTTCCAGCGAACGCATGCCGCCCGAACTGATCGCGGCGCTGGCCAGCGTCAAGCGCGCCGCCGCCCGCGTCAACGTGGCGCTGGGCCAGCTCGAGCCGGCCAAGGCCAATGCCATCGTGGCCGCCGCCGACGAAGTGCTGGCCGGCCGCCACAATACCGAATTTCCGCTGGCCGTGTGGCAGACGGGTTCGGGCACGCAGACCAATATGAACATGAACGAAGTGCTGGCCAACCGCGGTTCGGAACTGATGGGCGGCGAGCGCGGCGAACGGCGCCTGCTGCATCCGAACGACGACGTGAACCGGGGCCAGTCGTCAAACGACATCTTCCCCACCGCCATCCACGTGGCGGCGGCCCAGGCGCTGGACCACGCCGTCCAGCCGGCCCTGCGCCAGTTGCGCGCCACGCTGCTCGCCAAGGCCATCGCGTTCGACGGCATCGTCAAGATCGGCCGCACCCACTTGCAGGACGCCACCCCGCTGACGCTGGGCCAGGAATTTTCCGGCTACGTGGCCCAGCTCGACCATGCGGCGCACGCCATCGCCGCCACGGTGCCCGGCCTGCTGCAACTGGCGGCCGGCGGCACGGCCGTGGGCACGGGCCTGAACGCCCATCCCGAGTACGCGGTGCGCATCGCGGCCGAACTGGAACAGGTGCTGGGCTTGCCGTTCCGCACGGCCGACAACAAATTCGCCGCGCTGGCCGGCCACGAGGCGCTGGTGGCGGCCCATGGCGCGCTCAAGACGCTGGCCACGGCGCTGATGAAAATCGCCAACGACGTACGCTGGATGGCGTCCGGCCCCCGCTCCGGCCTGGGCGAGATCACCATACCGGAAAACGAGCCGGGCAGCTCCATCATGCCGGGCAAGGTCAATCCCACCCAATGCGAGGCCGTCACCATGCTGTGCTGCCAGGTGTTCGGCAACGACGTGGCGATCACGCTCGGCGGCGCATCGGGTAATTTTGAGCTGAATGTGTACAAGCCGCTGCTGGCGCACAATTTCCTGCAAAGCGCGCGCCTGCTGGCCGACGGCATGGCCAGCTTCGAGCAGCATTGCGCGCGCGGCATCGAACCCAACCGGCCCCGCATCGCCGAGCTGATGGAACGCTCCCTGATGCTGGTGACGGCGCTGGCGCCCCACATCGGCTACGACCGCGCGGCGCAGATCGCCAAGCAAGCGCAGCATGAAGGCACGACGCTCAGGCAAGCCGCGCTGGCCCTGGGCTACGTGACGGCCGAGCAGTTCGACCAGTGGATCGTGCCGCTGGACATGACCCGCCCGGGCGCCACCGGATAACGATGCACTAGAAGCCGCGCACGTAGCGCACGCCCAGCATCCAGTCCGGCTTGGCCGTCGCATCGTGGCCGGGGTTGACGCGCCACATCATGGCGCCGGTCACCCGGCCTTGGCGCGCATCGGGCCCCACGCCCGTGCTGTAGGTCATCTCGAGGTCGCGCTCGGTGGCCGTCGGATGCAGGTTCAGCGGCTGGGTGACGTCGCCCAGCGCGCCCGTCAGCGGCGATTGCAGGGCCGGCCCGCCCAGCGCCAGCGCGCCCGAGCGCACCTTGGCCGGCATCGAGAACGTCAGGCCGAAACGGTCATCCGTGCGCCACAGTTGCTTGGCCGAATAGCCGAAGCTGTAGGCCACGGTGCGCACTTCCGACACTTGCGCCAGCAAGCTGTCCGTCGCCCCCAGCCCGGCCGTGCGCCCGGACGAAGCCATCGCCACCAGCGAACTGGACGGCGACAACGCGTAGCCCACCGACAGCGACGTGAACGTGGTGGTGGGGTTGGTACTGAACGCCAGCGCCTGCACCAGCTGGCTGCCCAGCATGGAACCATTCTCGCGCAGCACGCCCACGCTGACGATGCCCACGGCCCGCCCCATCTTCTGTTCGAATTCGGCGCTGCTGAGGAAACGCTTGCTGCGGTCGTTGATGGCTTGCCCGAATGGATCGGCCAGCACGACGCCCTGCCCCGACAGCGCCCCGAAACGCAGCCGCCCGCCATCGCCGGCCACGATGCTGACGCCGGCATGGCTGGCGTCGCGCACCATGCCGTAGTACGGCGCGTTGAAGCGGTCGATGGCGGCGATTTCCAATGGCGTCAGGCCGGACGCCTCCAGGCCGAAGAAGCGGCCGCTCATGCCGCCCGCCCCGACACCGACCACGGTGCCGCGCGCGTCGCGCCGCGCCGCGGCCAGGGCGCTGCCGTCGCCGAGGTAACTCAGCGACAAACCATTGCCCTGGCGCTCCAGCATGGCCGCCTGGCGGTCCATGGTGGCGAACCACTGCGCCGACATGCCCCACAGCGGCGGCGGTGACAGCGTGGCATGGTCGTTATCGGATGGGGGAAAATGGGACGACTCTGGTCCGGCGGCCCACACCGGCCCACAGGCCAGCGATATGGTGGCGAACGAGACGGCGCGCGCGAACGGTTTCATGATACTTCTCGCTGACGGGCACTGCGCGATGCAGTTAATTCAGCATAGCAATCAATTTTCCCGCAAGCAATATAAAAACATCATCAGCGGTAGGGTAAACTACGGCCCCGTCAAATTGACGCTAAACTAGCCGGTGGCACAGCACACCCGCTAGTCACTATCGTAACAGAGGATCAAAATGCAGAAGGTTAGTTTCGAATTGAACGGTGAGTTCGTTGAGTTGAACCAGTTGTTGAAACTGGTGGGCCTGTGCGACAGCGGCGGCGCCGGCAAAATCATGGTGGCCAGCGGCGCCGTCAAGGTGGATGGCAAGCAGGAGTTGCGCAAGACGGCCAAGATCCGCGCCGGCCAGCGCGTCAAGGTGGGCGATATCGAAATCAACGTGCTCGCCGCTTGATGTCACCACGGATTTTGCTCTTGCGTTTGAGCAATAACCTCCTAAGCTGATAGCATGGCCGGGCAGGTTTGCTCCGGCGCATACCGCCGCGGCGTCCGGTCGCCAGACTGGACTGCACCGCCGGGCGGCCAGATCAACCGACCACAAGGGGAACGCCATGGACGGCCCTGAGCACAACATGCAGACCCAGGAAAGGCTGATCGGCGACCTGCGGCAAGTGATCGAGAACGCGGAAGAACTGCTGAAGAACACGGACCAGTACGACAGCGCCCTGTACCAGAACGCCAGGGCCAGGCTGGCCCAGGCGCTGCATACGGCCACGGAAGAACTGAGCCGTTTCGAGGATGCGCAATTGCTGCGCATGATAGCGGCCACCAATGCGGCCAGCGCCGCGCAAGGCGACGCGACGGGCGAGGCGCGGGTGCTGCGCGCGTTCCACACGCGCTGACCCCGGCCCGCGCCGGGACCCCGTCCTACTTGCCGGCGCGCTTTTCCTCGATCACTTCATCGACCGAGAAGCGGCCCGGCCCGAACGCGGCCAGCACCAGCAGCAGCAAGCCCCAGTACAGGTGATCATTGAGCGCGGCCGGGCAGTCGTAGCTGAACAGCACCGGGTAGGAAATCACGGCCATCACATTCACGGCCAGCAAGCCCAGCGCCGCCTGGCGCGTGAACAGGCCGGCGAACAGCAGCACGGGAAACAGCAGCTCGCCGCCCGCGCCCATCCAGGCCGCCAGTTCGGGCGGCAGCACCGGCACCTTGTATTCATCGTGAAACAGCGCCAGCGTGGTGGCCCAGTCGCCCACCTTGATCATGCCGGCCTTGAAGAACTGGCTGCCCACATAGAAGCGCAAGGCCAGGTTCAGCAGGGAGCCGCCCCACTCCGTCAGGTTGGCGTCGAAGCGGGAGAATTGCTGGTGCAGCCCAAGTATCATTTTCATCATGTTGTTCTCGTTCATTGATAAAGAGAGGGACAACCTCGCTGGTGGCGAGGCGGGTACTGCTGTTGCGCTTGCTGTAAGTGTTACATTGAATGGACGTGAAAATCAACCTCCCGTATCGACAATCAAACGCTGTTCCAGCCACAGGCCCAACTGGCCGCCGATATCGAAGTCCTCATCCAGCGCGAACGCGGCATCGAGCGCCGCGCCGAACGTGGCGCCAGCCGCCAGCTGCGCCAGCGCCGCGTGCGCGGCCGGGCAAAGCGGCAGCAGCCGCACCTGCCATTGCGGGCGCAGCACGATGGCGTGGCTGGGCTGCGCCATCGCGGCCGGGAAATCCTGTTCCGCGCCGGGCTGATGCGCCAGCCACAGCGGCACCACGGCCCACGATGACGCGTGCAGGCTGCAGGCCGGATGCAGCCGCATCGTGCATTGTTCCAGCCGCGCCGGCGCGATCGCCGCCAATTGCCCGGCGCTGACGGCCTCGGCGTCCGGTGCGTAGTGGGCGCGGTGCATGGCCCATTCCAGCCGCGCCATGTCCGGCAAATAGGGCAATGGCGCCGCAGGGGGAAAGCTGGCGAGGAACGTGGCGAAGTGTGCCCCGAAGCGATTCAGGTCGGCGTTGTCAGACGGATGGGCCAGGCCGTAGGCCCGGCTCAGGCCGCCGAAGAATTCCGCGCCGACCAGCTGGCGGATCACGGGGTAGGCGTTGGCCAGGGTCTTGTCCCAGGTCGCCGTCAGGTTGCCCCGGTATAAGCCGAAACGGCGGCCATCCTGTCCCGCCCGGAAGCGCGCTTGCACCGCCGCTTCCTCGGCCGGATCGAACAGCGCGGCGGCAAATTCGTGCTGGGTGTGCGCAAACACGGGGAGCGCCGGGGCGTCAGCCGCCACCTCCGCGGCTGGCGCGATCGGCCTGGCCGGCGCCGCGCGCGCGGCGCAGATGGCGGGCGCAGCGGGCGCCAGGCGGTTGGCCAGCGCGCGCGCCTTGTCCGCCTCGCCCAGCAATACGTCCAACGCGGGCAGGTCGGTGTCCCATTCAATCAGCGTGGGCACGCGGCCGAAGCGGCGCAGCGCCGCCTCGTACAGGCGCCACACCGGCTCGGCCACCGTGTCGCCATGGTGGTCGATCACGGCCAGCGGCGTGACCAGGTGCCCGGCCAGGTGGATCTCGCCCACCGTGCCCGGTGCAATGGCGGCCATGGCCTGCAACGCATCCTCACCGTGGTTACACTGATTAACGTATAAATTGTTTATATCAAGGAGCAAGCCACACCCCGTGCGCGCGGCCAGCGCGGCCAGGAACGCTGTCTCGCTCATGGCGTCGGCCTCGAAGCGCACATAGGTCGACACGTTTTCCAGCAGGATCTGGCGCTGCAGCTTGTCCTGCACCCGCTGCACGCGCGCGCACAGCAGGTCCAGCGCAGCCTGGTCCAGCGTGACCGGCAGCAGGTCGTTAAGCTGGCGGCCGGCCACGGCGCCCCAGCACAAGTGCTCGGACACCAGCGCCGGTTCGACGCGCCGCACCAGGCTGGCCACGCGCTCCAGGTGGTCGCTGGAAAAGCCGCGCGCCGACCCCAGGCCCAGACCCACGCCATGCAGGCTGAGCGGATAATCGCGCCGCAATTGCGACAGCACGTGCCAGTCCCAGCCCGCCTGGTCGAGATAGTTCTCCGTGTGCACCTCCAGCCAGCCGATGGCCGGCCGCTGCGCAAGGAACTGGCGGTAGTGCGGCGCCCGCAAGCCCACCCCCACGTCCAGCGGGGCCGTGGCAGCCGCGTGAGGCCGGGCAGTGGACATGGACGCGCTCGCTGACGTCAACCTCGATTACTTGGCCGGCGCCGTGGTCTTGCCGCCCATTTTCTCGCACGTGCCCTTGGCCACGTATTTCCAGTCAGCGGCGCCGTTATCGACCTTGGCCTGGCCGGCGCAGGAGTGGGCGCCGTTGGCGGCGGCGCAATCGTTCTGGCCAGCCTTGGCGATGCCGAAGCACTTTTCTTTTTCGCCGGCGGCCGGTGCGGACGCGGCGGCGCTGCTGGCCGTGCTGGCGGTGGCGCATACGGTGGCGAGGGCGGCGGCGATCAGGGCTTGACGTTTGTTCATGGTAAGTCTCCTTGCAGGAAAAGATAACGGGAAAAATTCAAGTGTGTGATGCGACGGCTATCGTCTGCATCTGGACGGTAGTCGCCTCACCGGGCGCGAACCTTACACGCTTATGTATTTTTTATTTTATTGCGACAGGGATGCTCCCCCACGCAAGCCTGGGCGATTTTACGCAGAAAGCGGGAAAAGCATAGCGTAATCCCATACGGAAAACGAAATAAAGTCGTCAGCCGGGGTAACGCAGCGTGCGCAGGAAACCGGGCGCCGCGGTGCAGAAAAGCGGGGAAACGGGCGGGAAAATGACGATGGGGCCGCGCACGGCCCCACCACGCGCCCGCGGGGGCGCGGCAAACGACGGCGGCGACGACCGCTCAGGCCGTGGTGTTGATCGTGTTGCCCAGGTGCGAAGGCAGATTCGGCGTGGATGGCACGGGGGGAATCGCTTCGATCAGGGCAGCGGCGCTGGAGGCCTGGATGTCCTGGGCTTTTTTCAACACGGCAACGCCGACGGCCTGCTTGGTGCCGGTGTCCGCGATCGTGGTTGATGCTTGAGCAATACCTGTGACGTCCATGTGAGTCTCCAATAAGGCGTATCACCTTCTTTTACGGACACTCCGCGCGGAACTTTAGCCCCGCCGCACAAATATTTAGCAGCCCGTGTGGCGGCGCAGCCAGGCCAGTACGGTGGCCGGCTGGGTCAGGTCCAGCCAGGCGAGGCCGGGGCGCAAGCCGTCCGGCGCCGGGACGTCCGATGCCACGGCGATCACGTGCCCGTCGTCCGGATACAAGGGGGCGTTGCCGGAGGCTGGCCGGAAGACTTCCAGCTTGGCGATGGGATAGGACTTGAATCCTTCGACCAGGGTCAGGTCGGCCGGCGACAGGCGCGCCAGTTGCGCGTCCAGCGCCGGCTCCGGTGCGCCGCGCAGTTCGCGCACGATGGCGTAACGGTAAGGCGAAGCCACCAGCACTTCGGCCGCGCCGGCGCGGCGCAGGCGGGCGCTGTCCTTGTGGGGCGGCTCCAGCTCCAGGTCGTGGTGGCTGTGCTTGATGACGTTGACCTTCAGCCCGGCAACAGCCAGTTGTGACACCAGCCATTCCAGCAAGGTCGTCTTGCCGCTGCCGGAACGCCCCACCACCCCCAGCACCTTGTGCGTCAGCGCCAGCCCAACCGAATCGCCCTGCATAGTTACCTTGCTCCGCCTTGTTGTCGTGCCGCCATTATACGCACGGCGGCCGCGACGGCGGGGCTCACACCTCCTTGCGGAATACCTCGTTGCGCTGGCGGCGGCCCACCAGGCAGATCATGCCCACGCCAGCCAGCAACATGCCGTAGCCGGGCGATTCGGGCACCGGCGACAGGGCCTGCGCCGTGTAGCTGGCGCCAACGCGGGCCAGGTCGGCGTCCGTCACGCCGAACACGAAGAACTTGTTGTCGCCGCTGTCGGCGCTGAAGTCGTTGTCGTTGGCCACGTACAGGGTGTGGGTCAGCACGCCGCCGCGCAGGATGTCGGCGCCGAACGCCAGCCCCTCGATCTTGGACGGAATCTGTTTGGCGTTATAGCCGTTAGCCACCAGCACAGGCACCAGGTCCAGGAACAGCTGCTTGTTCAGCGAGGGCGTGCCGGCGTTGATCGCGGCCAGGCCGCTCACGTCCGTGGCGCCGGCCAGGTCCACCATGTACAACTGCTTGTTGACGGCCTTGCTGCCGTCGCCCAGGCCCTTGCCGTCGCGCTCGTCGACGAGGAACTGGTGGTCGTTCAGGGCCACGATCTCGCTCACGCCGGTGCCGGTGCTGAGCTGGTAGGCATACTCGTGGGTGGCCTTGGTGGCGATGTCGATGGTGACGATGCGCAGCGTGCCCTTGGCGTCCTGCTCCAGGTTGGCCTGCATGGCGCCCACCAGCGTCTTGCCGTCGGGCGTGATGGCCAGCCCTTCCATGCCCTTGTTGGCGATGCGGCCGCTGCTGTTGCCGGCGATCTCGGCGTCGCCGCTGGACGACAGGCGGGACGCGGCCAAATTGCCCGGCAGCGCGAAACTGCCGGTGCGCTGGCCCGTGGCGCGGTCGAACTGATACACATAGGGGCCGTATTCGTCGGACACGAACACGCTCTTGCCGTCACGCGACACGCGCACGGCTTCCGGATCGAGGCGGCCGTTGTTGGGGTTGGCGCTGCCTTGCGACGGATCGAAGTTGTCAGAGCGGCCCGTGAAGTAGTAATGGCCGGTACTGTTGAGCGAGGGCGTGCCGCTGCCCAGCGTGTAGCCGCTGCCCGTACCGAGCGCGCCGCTGCCGTAGCTGAGCGGCGTGGCGCTCGACAGCAAGGTCGTCGCGCTCAGCGTGGGCGTGAGCGTGTAGGCCAGGCCGGGGCCGGCGTTGGCCGTCAGCACCATGTTGATGGTCTGGAAGCGGTTGATGTAGGACGTGGTGTTGTCCACCAGCGGGTTGTAGACGCTGGCGTTGGGGCCACGGTCCGGCGTGGCGATGAAGGTATTGCCACCGGCATAAGCCAGCCCGGAACCGAGGCCGCCCAGCAGATTGCCGGCCACGCCGTTTTCCAGCGGCCCGGCCGTGGCCGTCGACAGGTCGAACGCCAGCCCGCTCAGGCTGCCCACGGCGATCAGTTCCACGGCATGGGCGCGCGGCATGTAAAACGCGGCGGCGATCAGCAGCGGCATCAGCTTCAGGTGCTTCATGATATCTCCGGCATAGTTGACTATGCGGTAAAAATATCATTGAGACATGACGCAATGATGACATAACAATCACATTGCCAGCCGCCAGGGATGGGATCAGTACGGCACGCGGTAGCGGTAACCCTTGAAGGTGAACACGGCCGCCTTGGGCAGCAGCTTGTCGAGCACGAGGCCGGGCGCCACCTCCTCCCCCTCGTGGCGCAACACCTTGTCGATCAGCAGCAGGCGGTCGGCCGGGTTGCGCGAGTACATATAGCCGCCCAGCGTGATGGGCGGGATGGCGCGCTGTATCGGTTCAGGCAAATCGCGCACGTTCTGCACCGCCTCGTCCTGCGCGGCAGGCGCGGACGCCGCGGCCACCGCGCCGGCCGCTGGTTCGGACGGTGCCGGCTTGGCAGCCACGTCCGGCGCTCCCGCATGGTGGCGCGGCAGCGCTTCGCCGGCCAGGGCGGACGCGGGCGCCGCCACGCGCGCCGGCGCCGTGCGCTGCGGCGCGGCGACTGACAAGCCAGGGCCCGGCGACGCGGCGACGGCTTGGGCGGGGACAGGCAGGGACGCTTGCGCAGCAGGCGCTGACGCCGGTGCCGGGGATGGTTGCGCCGGCGCCACAGCCATGGGAGCGACGGAGGTCACGACGGCCGTTGGTGCCGGCGCCACGGGCCCAGGAGCAGGGGCCGGCGCAGCCATGGCCGTTTGCGCCACCGCCACGTTCGCCCGCGGCGACGCGGGCGCGCCACCGGCAGCCGCCTGCGGCGCCGGTCGCCACACCAGCGCCAGCAAGCCGGCCGTCACCAGTCCCAGGGCGGCCAGCGCCAGTACCAGCGGCTTGTTGCGCAGCCCTGCCCCGCTGGCCGGCGCGGCGCCGATGGCGGGCGCATGGATGGTGGGCAGGTCGCCCAGCTGGCGTTCCGCCTGCGCCTTCTTCAATGCTTCCAGGATGTAGGACATGTGTGATCGGCTGGTCCGGCCGGCCCGAGGTGAGTGGTCGATCCCGCGATTGTACGGCCTGCCGCCCCGAATTTCATCCCGACGCAGACATTACATCATAATGTGATATATTAGCTTTCCCCATATCACTTTTACTGGTCTCATGTCCCCCCGTTCCCACGAACTGAGCAAGAGCGACTTCGAAACGCTCTCCAATTTCCGCTATCAGATGCGGCGCTTTGAACACTTTTCCGAATCGGCCGCGCGCGCGGCCGGCATCACGCCGCTGCAATACCTGCTGATGCTGCATGTAAAAGGCTTTCCCGGCCGTGAATGGGCCAGCATCGGCGAGCTGGCCGAGCGGCTGCAATCGCAGCAGCACGGCGTGGTGGCGCTGGTGTCGCGCTGCGAAGCGGCCGGACTGGTGCAGCGGCGCGTGAGCACGACCGACAAGCGCCAGGTGGAAGTGCATCTGCTGCCCCATGGCGAGGCGCTGCTGGTGCAGCTGGCCGATTTGCACCGGGCCGAGCTGCAATCGCTGGAAGGCAAGTTCACCGTGCCCGTGGTCGATTGGGAGGCGCCATGAGCCGGCGCGATTTCGCCGGCGACTTGCGCCTGTTGATCGTGGCCGTGGCGGCCCTGGTTGGCCTGCTGAGCACGCTGGCCGCCTGCGCCCTGCTGCGCCTGATCCACTTCTTCACCAACCTGTTCTTCTTCCAGACCCTGTCGCTGGACGAGCGCTCCCCGGCCCTCAATACGCTGGGCTGGTGGGTGCTGGTGGTGCCCGTGATCGGCGGCCTCATCATTGGCCTGATGGCGCGCTACGGTTCCGAGAAAATCCGCGGCCACGGCATCCCGGAAGCCATCGAAGCCATCCTGTTCGGCCAGAGCACCATGTCGCCCAAGGTGGCCATGCTCAAGCCGCTGTCGTCCGGTATCGCGATCGGCAGCGGCGGGCCGTTCGGCGCCGAAGGCCCCATCATCATGACGGGCGGCGCGCTCGGCTCGCTGGTGGCGCAGCACCTGCACCTGACGGGCGCCGAGCGCAAGACGCTGCTGGTGGCCGGCGCCGTGGCCGGCATGACGGCCATCTTCGGCACCCCGATCGCGGCCGTGCTGATGGCGGTCGAACTGCTGCTGTTCGAACTGCGCCCGCGCAGCCTGCTGCCGGTGGCCGTGGCGTGCGCCGTGGCCGGCTTCGCGCGGGGGCTGGTGCTCGATAACGGCCCCCTGTTCCCGTTGCAGACGCTGGTGCCCACGGCGGCCGAACTGCCGGGCTGCCTGGTGGCCGGCGTGGTGGCCGGCGCGCTGGCCTGGCTGCTGTCAACTTCGCTGTACCGGGTCGAGGACTGGTTCCACCGCCTGCCCGTGCACTGGATGTGGTGGCCGGCCATCGGCGGCGTGGCGGTCGGCATCGGCGGCTACCTGGAGCCGCGCGCGCTGGGCGTGGGCTACGACGTGATCGGCGACCTGCTGCACAGCCACCTGACGCTGCAGTTCATGCTGGGCCTGCTGCTGTGCAAGGCCGTGATGTGGGTGCTGGCGCTCGGTTCGGGCACCTCGGGCGGCGTGCTGGCGCCGTTGCTGATGCTGGGCGCGGGGCTGGGCGCACTGCTCGGCCCTTATCTGCCCGGCCACGATCCGGCCCTGTGGCCGCTGGTGTTCATGGCCGCCACGCTGGGCGGCATGATGCGCGCGCCCGTGATGTCGGTGGTGTTCGCGCTGGAGCTGACGCACGACGTGAACGCCCTGCTGCCGCTGCTGACGGCCTCGGCCGTGGCCTATGGCTTCACGGTGCTGGTGATGGGCCGCTCCATCCTGACGGAAAAGATCGCGCGCCGCGGCTACCACATCTACCGCGAGTACGGCATCGATCCCATGGAACAGCACAGCGTGGCCGAAGTGATGACGGCCCAGCCCGTGTGCGTGGACGCGCAGGCGCGCGTGGCGGACGTGCTGGTCAGCCATTTCGGCGATGGCCAGGTGCACCGGGCCTATCCGGTGCTGCATGGCGACCGGCTGGTGGGCATGGTGGACCGGGCCGCGCTGCAACGGGGCGCGGCGCAGACGGTGGGCCAGTTGTTCGGCGTGAACGTGCCCAACGTGGCGCTGGGCACGGAGACGTGCCGCGCCGTGGCCACCCGGCTCGCCGTGCACGGGCTGGAACGCTTGCCCGTGGTGGAGGATGCGCAATCGCTCAAGCTGATCGGCGTGGTCAGCCGCAGCGACCTGATCAAGCCGGCCGCCACCCTGTTCGGCGACGAGCAGCAGCGCCAGACCATGCGCCGCGCCATACCGGCCCGCTTCAAGGCGCGCCAGCCGTAAGCGGTGCGCGGACGAACCGCAGGCCGGGCCTGCCGTGCTCAGCGCGGCGGCGCCAGCCGCGGTTCACGCACGCCGGCCAGCTGGTGCAAACGGATGAAGGTCTTGGGCCCGGCCACGCCATCGGCCTTCAGATGCTGGGCCGACTGGAACTCGCGCAGGCGGCGCAGCAGGGCCGCGTCGAGCGGCTGGTTCCCGGCCGGCTGCTTCAGGCCGTATAACTGGGCCAGGTGCTTGGCCAGCCAGTCCACGTCGGGGCCATGGTCGCCATCGGACACTTCGTCGCGCCAGCTGCGCGGGGCACGCCAGAACGTCAGGTAACTGCCGTCGTAGCGTTCGGCCAGCGCGGCCAGGCTCAGGTGCTGAAGCTTGCCATCGAACGAGACGGTGGCGCCGCTGGCATCGAGCGCCGTCAGCAAGGCGTAGCGTGGCGTGGCGGAATCGTCGTGCAGGCTGAGCACGGCGGGACGGTCGAGCTGGCGCAATTCCTCCACGCCGCCGCGCGTCTGCAGGCAGCGCAGATTGAGCCTGGCCGCCACCTGGCAAGGCTCGCCGGGCGGCAGGGTCTGCCCCCACAGCGCGGCGAGCTGGCGCAACAACGCTGCCGGCCGCGCGCCCCCTTCACCGACTGGCGCGCCGGGCACGCTGGCGACGGCTGCCGCTGGCGCCGCGCCGGATGCAACGGTGGTGGCGGCTGCCACGGGCGCCGCACTGGATGCACCGGGGGCGGCAGCGGGCGGGACCGCGCCCGCCCCGGCGGCGCGCGCCGGCGGCACAGGTGCGGCGCCACCAGTTGCCGCCGTGCCCGACAAGGTGGACATGGCGGCGTCCGCCCGCGCGCTGGCGACGCCACTGCCAGCCGCCGCCTTGGCGGTTGGCACGACCAGGTTCGCTTGCCCTGATACCATTTTGGTATCACGGGCCGGCAACCATTGCCAGGCCGCCGCGCTGATGGCCACGCCGGCCAGCGCGCCGGCCGCCAGGCCCGCGCCCCACTGCGGCCAGGCGCGCCGGACCGTGTCCCCGGCGGCGGCCGGCGCGGCGAACACTTCCGCCGCCGCGCGCCGCACGATGGCGGGCGTGACTTGCGGCAGGTTCTCCACGTACGCCCCCAGCAAGGCCCGGTCGCACAGCAGGTTGATACGGCGCGGCACGCCCTTGGCCAGCTTGTGCACCAGCCCCGTGAGCCGGCGCGGGAAAGGCGAACCGGCCACGGCGCCGGCCACAGCCAGCCGGTGTTCGATATAGCTGCCCGTTTCGGCCGCCGTCAGCGACCCCAGGTGATAGCGGGCGATGACGCGCTGGGCCAGTTGCTCCAGCTCCGGCCGCGCCAGCATGGCGCGCAGTTCGGGCTGGCCGATCAGGATGATCTGCAACAGCTTGCGCTCGTTCGTCTCCAGGTTGGTCAGCAGGCGCAACTGTTCGAGCACGTCGGCCGACAGGTTCTGCGCCTCGTCGATGACCAGCACGTTGTTGTTGCCCTGGGCATGGCTGCCGAGCAGATAGCCGTTGATCGCATCGACATACCCCTTGACGCTGACGGCGCCCGGTCCCCCTGCCAGCTGCGCCAGCCCGATGCCGAACTCGTCGCACACGGACTGCAGCAACTCGGCCACCGACAGCTTGGGATTGAAGATGTAGGCCAGCTTGCAATTGGCGGGAATCTGTTCCATGAAGCAACGGCAGACCGTGGTCTTGCCGGCGCCGATCTCGCCCGTCAGCAACACGAAGCCGCCGCCGCTGCCCACGCCATACAGCAAGTGGGCCAGCGCCTCGCGGTGGCGTTCGCTCATGAACAGGTAACGGGGATCGGGCGCGATCGAGAACGGCGCTTGCTTCAGGCTGAAAAATTGCGTGTACATGAAACCCCAGGGTGGCGTTCAGCGCGTGCGCACGGCCTTGGGCTGGACCGGCGGCAACGGCTGGAACTTGGCGCAGTATAGCTTGGACTTGCGATCGAAATAGACGATGCGGCTGGCCGGTCTGGCTTCGCGCACCGGGTAGGCCGAGCTGTCGATTTTCGCATATTGCATCCCCACCTGGGTGGCGATGGCCTGTTCCAGTTGTTCCGGCGTGGTCTCGGCCACGGCGCCCACGAACACGAAGGTGCTGGTGTCGTCGCTGACCATCAATTCGGACATCTCCACGCCCCACAGGGTCGCGCCATCGGACTTGAACCAGTAGGCGCCGCCGTCGTGCTTGTAGGCGGGGCCGAAGGCATTGAGCAGGTAGTTGTAGAAATATTTGTTGTCAACCTGGTCGCGGCACAGCAAGGCGTTGCCGACGATGGTGCCAAATGTGGTGGGAACGGCCGCCTGCGCGCCGGTGCAGCCGAGCGCGAGCCATGCGGCGAGCAAGGATGCCAGCAACGGCGCCACGCGGCCAGCCCGGCTGCGGCGCGCTGACATGTTCAGCCCCGCCGGCATGCTACAGCTTCTGCATCCATGCCCGGTTGGCCATGATGCGTGCCTTGGCGGCGGCCGGGAGTGCTTCGTAACAGCCGGGATATTGCTTCAATGCACTTTCGCGCACTTCCTTCTGCAAACCATTGATCAGAAAAATATACAGTACCCCGCCATCGTCCGTTTTCTTGGTTCCCATATATTTGATCATGCTGACTCCCTTCACCCGGTCGGCGGCCCGCGCGTTGGCCGCCTCTAGGATGGCATTATGACATTGCGCCTTGAAATCACATACTGTTTCGCCAGCGGTACAGGGTAGATATCGGCTTCCCAGTGTATAAACTGTAGCGTATGGGGATGTTGATGGGGCGCGACTGTGGTTCATAGCTCAAACATTCAAGTTCGACAACGTCCATTATGAAATTCTAGTATCCAGTGCCAGCTTCGTATGCTCTAATAAAAAAGTGACCATCGCGTTAGAGCGCGTAACACTTTGTGGAGAGGGAAATGACTCGCATCATCACAGCGGCTGCCTTGACGCTGTCCCTGCTTGGTTCGGCCAGCGCCGTTGCAGGGGATGCCGTTGTTATCGACAACAACACCACCGACGCCATGAGCCAGGCGCCGCACGGCTTCATCGAAGTCGACGATCCCATGCACGTGCTGCAGCCTTATCTGGCCGACGACATGATGTTGCCGCGTCAGCAAGCCTCGTATTGGGTACGGCCCCGCTTGACGGCCGCCAAGGTGGAAACCGCCGGGCGCGTGCCCATCACGGGCAAGAAGGAAGCGCGCGCGACCGCGCTCAAGAGCAAGTATTCGGATTTGCCGGAACCGCCGATGGCGTCCATGTTGCTGATCGGCCTCATCCTGCTGTTCCTGACCGTGCAAGATGAAAAGGACGAGAAGTTCACCGAGCAATGAGCTGGCGGCGCCGTCCAGTACCCCATTTTCGCAGTTGATGCCGTCGATCCGTGCATCCATCCTTTTCCCATCGCAGGATGAGGGCAGATGGCTTATCTTTTCGCCATCCCCAACACGTGCTGCGAGAGAACATGAACCCGCTGATCCAACGTACCACCCTGGCCGCGGCGCTGACGCTGGCCAGCGCTCCCCTGCTGGCTGCGACGGCCCAGCCCGACAATAGCGACGGCACGGAAACCCGCACCGTGGCGCCATTTAACGCCATCGCGCTGGAGGGGCCGTGGCACGTGGTGGTCACGGCCCAGGGCGAACCGGCCCTGGCACTGAGCGGGCCACGCAAGGAAATGGCCAACGTGGAAACCGTCGTGACGGGCGACACCCTGACGGTCCGCCCGCGCCGGCGCGCGGGCTGGCATTTCTCGTTTGGCTGGGGCAAGCAGACGCCACTGACGGTGCACATCACGGCGCCCCACCTGGCCAGCCTGAAGGCCGGCGGCAGTGGTGACGTGGAATTGGAACAATTTCATGGCCAGCAACTAGCGCTGTCCACGGCAGGCTCCGGCGCCTTGCACGCCAGCGGCGACGCGCGCGACCTGACCTTGCGTACCGGCGGCAGCGGCAACGTCAACCTGCGGGCCATGACCGTTGGCAAGCTGAACCTGCGCCTGAACGGTTCCGGCGACGTGGCGGCCGGCAGCATCGACCAGGACGTGAATGCGGAGCTGAGCGGTTCGGGCGACCTGGACGTGGACAAGGTGCGCGGCGGCCGGGTGAACGCCATCTTGCATGGCTCAGGCTTGATGCGCGTGCACGGCGCCAGCAAGGAACTGCGGGCCGAGGTATCGGGTTCGGGCGACTTGCAGGCGTGCGAGTTGCAGACAGAAGCGGTGACGGCCGTGCTGCGCGGCTCGGGCGACGCCTGCGTGGCCGGCACCATCGGCCAGTTCGACGCCGAAGTGCATGGCTCGGGCGATCTCACCGTGCGCGGGCTGCAGGCGCAGAATGTCCATGCCATCCTCACCGGCGCCGGCAACATGGTGCTCTCTGGCAGCGGCGGCACACTGAGCGCCGAAGTGACGGGCTCGGGCGACCTGGACGCGAAAGGCCTGCAAGTGATGCGGGCCGTCACGCGCAGCCGCGGCCCCGGCAACATCTACCTGAACAAGGTGAGCGACTCGCTCGACGCGGAGCTGAGCGGATCGGGCGACCTGAACGCCGGCGCCGACTGCAAGCAAGTCAAGCTGACCATGAACGGCCCCGGCCAGGTCACGCTGGCCGGCAAGACCGACAAGCTCGATGCCCAGCTGAGCGGATCGGGCGAACTGCACGCGCGCCAGCTGTGGGCGGGCCAGGCGGCGGTGGTGGTGCGCGGTCCCGGCAGCGCCATGGTCAACGTGAAAACGGCCGACAAATCGCGGCTCGTGACCATCGACCGCAGCGGCGCGCGCGAACGCACCAACTGAGGACAATGGGGGACGCAGCACAATAAGCATGCAAAAATTGTGCGCCGTGCCCAATTGCGGCCCCTTGGTCGGGGCCAACTTCGCTTAGTCGAAGCAGAGGCGCTTCTTGGTGGCGGCGATCAGCTTGGCGTCGTACGGGTACAGGTTCTCGATGAACAGCAGTTCGCTTTCATCGGGTTCTTCCAGGCACATGGCCAGCATCACCGGACCATCCTCCATGCGGCCCAGGAAATGCTTGGGCCAGCGATTCTTGCGGTGCGCGCGCAACACTTCCATGCCGAGCTTGGCCAACGCCGGCTTCACCCCGGCCGCCAGCGCCTCGCGCTGCCATTCATCCCAATAGTCCTTCTGTCCTGCCTTGTTCATCTGCGTGATTCCTGAAGCGAAAGACGCCAGTGTACCCCGACCGTCACGAAGCTACCACAACAAGACCAAATTGGCATTCAACCACACAAAATACCATACCATTTTTAAAAACACACAAATCCATATAAAACAATGATTTACGAAAAAAATAAAGACAAATGCGAGCAGTCCACTTTAAGAATTCACAATACCAGTTAAATACCTGTTGACAAGCTGGTTTTGCAACCATATAGTGCCCCACAACTCCCCGGTTCGAAGCGGTATGCAAGCCCGGCCGGGATGGCACAACAGCGTGGGCAAAATCATGATCGAATTCTTCATCGGTGTGGATGGCGGCGGCAGCGGCACCCGGGTGCGGCTGGCGGACCGCGATGGACGCGAACTGGCCGAAGGCGCCAGTGGCCCGTCCGGCCTGATGCACGGCATCGCACGCGCCTGGGGCGCCGTGCAGGACGCAGCCGCGCAAGCGTTCCGCACCGCCGGCCTGGCCATTCCGGACAAGCAGCACACGGCCATCGGCCTTGGCCTGGCCGGCGTCCATAACAAGCAATGGGCGGCCGAATTCCTGGCCGCCAATCCCGGCTACGCCAAGGTGGCGCTGGAGACGGACGCCGGCACCACCCTGCTCGGTGCGCACCGGGGCGAACCGGGCGCCATCATCGCGCTCGGCACGGGCAGCGTGGGCGAAGTGCTGCTGGCCGACGGCAGCCGCTACGAAGTGGGCGGCTGGGGCTTCCCGTCCGGCGACGAAGCCGGCGGCGCGTGGATAGGCTTGCGCGCCGTGAACCACATCCAGCAGGTGGTCGATGGCCGCGCCACCGGCAGCCCGTTCGCCAGCGCCGTGATCGCGGCCTGCGGCGGCACGCGCGACGCGATCCAGGTCTGGCTGGCCAACGCCACGCAAACCCAGTATGCGCAACTGGCGCGGCTGGTGCTGCAATACGCCGACGCCAACGCCGACGCCGATCCCACCGCCCGCGCCATCCTGCTCGAGGCGGGCCGCCAGGTAGACCTGATCGCGCACGCGCTCGACGCCGGCGCCAGCTTGCCGATCGCCCTGTGCGGCGGCCTGGCCGCGCCACTGCGCCCCTACCTGCCGGAGGCGCTGTTGAAGCGCGTGGTGGCGCCACACGGCGATTCCGCCGCCGGCGCACTACGACTGATACAACAACATAGCAAGGAGTAGCCAGTGCTAGCACAGTTGAGCGATTTTCGGCCCGACGCCAGCAGCGACACCCCGCTCTATATGCAGTTGGCCAACAAGCTGTCCGACGGGATCACCAGCGGCGACTGGCGCGCCAACGAGGCGCTGCCGTCCGAGCGCGTGCTGTCGGAGATGCTGACCATCTCGCGCGTGACGGCGCGCAAGGCGATCGACATGCTGTGCGAGCGCGGCATGCTGACCCGCAAGCGCGGTTCGGGCACTTACATCACGCCCAAGCTGGAGCAGCCGCTGTCGCGCCTGACGAGCTTTTCCGAAGAACTGAGCCAGCGCGGCTTCACGGCCGGCTCGCGCTGGCTGCAGCGCGAGATCGGCGTGGCCTCGCCGCAGGAGCTGCTGTCGCTGGGCCTGTCGCCCAACATGCCGGTGGCGCGCCTGAAGCGCCTGCGCACGGCCGACGACGTGGTGATGGCGATCGAAACGACCACCATCCCGGTCGCCTACATGCCCAATCCGCACCAGGTGACGGAGTCGCTGTACGGCTACCTGGAGGCGAGCGGCGCGGTGCCGATGCGCGCGCTGCAGCATATCCGCGCCGTCAATGCCAACGCCGAGCAGGCGCGCCTGGCCAACATTGCCGCGGGTGCCGCCATGCTGCACATCACCCGCGTCAGTTATCTCGACAACGGCAACGCGGTGGAACTGACCCACTCGTTCTGCCGGAGCGACTATTATGAATTCGTAGCGGAGTCACGCAGATGAGCGGTGCAATCAAAGGCAATATCCTGACCTCGGCGGGCTGGGTCCGCGGCGAGATCGCGTTCTCGCACCGTATCGGCGCCATCCACGGCACCACCACCGATCCGGCCACCAACGGCGACGATTACGTCATCCCCGGCTTCATCGACCTGCACGTGCACGGCGGCGCCGGCAAGGATGTGATGGAAGGCGGCGACGCCGTCCACGCCATCGCCGCCATCCACGCGCAGCACGGCACCACCAGCCTGCTGGCCACCACCATGACGGCGCCGCCGGAAGACATTGACCTGGCCTTGAAAGCCATCGGCGAAGCATGCGCCAACCGCCGCCCCGGCTGCGCGCGCGTACTGGGCGCCCACCTGGAAGGCCCGTACATCAATTCCGGCAAGCTCGGCGCCCAGCCCAACTTCGCGCGCGCCGCCAAGCTGGCCGACGTGCAGCGGCTGGCCGCGTTCGCGCCGCTCAAACTGATCACGGTGGCGCCCGAAATCGCCGGCCATCTGCAACTGGTGCGCGAACTGGCCGATGCCGGCATGCGCGTACAGATCGGCCACACGCTCGGCTCCTACGAGGACGGCGTGGCCGCGCTGGAACACGGCGCGGCCGGCTTCACCCACCTGTTCAACGCCATGAGCGGCCTGCACCATCGCGAGCCGGGCATGGTGGGCGCGGCGCTGGCGCACGCCCAATACGCGGAATTGATTCCCGACCTGCTGCACGTGCATCCGGGCGCCATCAAGGTGGCGCTGCGCGCCATCCCCCACCTGTACTGCGTGACCGATTCCACGGCCGCCACCGGCATGCCGGACGGCGAGTACCTGCTGGGCCGGCACACGGTACAAAAGTGCATGGGCGGCGTGCGCCTGCCCGACGGCACGCTGGCCGGCAGCACCCTGACCATGGACCAGGCGCTGCGCAACCTGGTGGGCCTGGGGCTGGACCTGGCCGACGCCTCGGCCCGCGTCTCCACCTATGCGGCCGACTACCTGGGCCTGGAGGAACGGGGCCGGCTGGCGCCCGGCGCCTACGCCGACATGGTGGTACTGGACCGCGACCTGAATCTCAAAGCCGTTTATATCGAAGGAGAACTGTTGTGACCTCAATGATGCTCAAAGAAGCGCTGTCGGCCGCCGACTGCGTGGCCCTGCAACTGGCCAGCGACACCGACCGTTATGCGGAGCTGGGCCGCAAATTGAGGAGCACCTCCTTCTCGACCGCGCTCACCATCGCGCGCGGCAGCTCGGACCACGCCTGCTCGTACGCCGCCTACCTGATCATGGCGCGCCTGGGCCGGGTGGTGGCGTCGCTGCCGATGTCGCTCGTCACGCTCAACAAGTCGCCGCTGATCACGCGCGATACGCTGGCCATCTCCATCTCGCAGTCCGGCCAGAGCCCGGACGTGGTGGAACCGATCCGCTACTTCCGCGACGGCGGCGCCACCACCGTGGCGCTGGTGAACGACATCGACTCGCCGCTGGCCCACGCGGCCGAATGGGCCATGCCGCTGCGCGCCGGCAAGGAGCAAAGCGTGGCCGCCACCAAGAGCTTCATCACCAGCCTGGTGGCCAGCGCCCGCATGGTGGCCCAGTGGCAGAACGATCCTGAGCTGCTGGCCGGCCTGGAAGCGCTGCCCGATTCGCTGCGCGCCGCCACCAGCGAGGACTGGTCGCAGGCGATCGACATCCTGGCCCCGGCCCGCAACATCATGGTGGTGGGACGCGGCATCAGCTTCCCCGTGGCGCTGGAGGCGGGCCTGAAGTTCAAGGAAACCTCGGCCCTGCAGGCCGAAGCGTTCAGCGGCGCCGAAATCAAGCACGGCCCGATGGCGCTGATCGAGGACGGCTATCCGCTGATGATCTTCGCCACCCGCGGCCCGACCCAGGCCAGCCTGCTGCAACTGGCGGCCGAGATGCGCGGCCGGGGCGCGCGCGTGCTGCTGGCCGCGCCGGCCGACGTGGCCGAGCGCGACCTGACCCTGCCCACGGCCGCCACCCCGGACCTCGACCCCATCGTCGCGATCCAGGCCTTCTACGTGATGGCAGCCAAGCTGTCGGCGGCGCGCGGCATGGACCCGGACCGCCCGCGCCACCTGAGCAAAGTCACCAAGACCAACTAAACGTCCCACTACGCCAGCCATGAAGATCAAGTTACTGCTGACAGCATGG
This sequence comes from Rugamonas fusca, assembly GCF_014042365.1. Taxonomy (GTDB): domain Bacteria; phylum Pseudomonadota; class Gammaproteobacteria; order Burkholderiales; family Burkholderiaceae_D; genus Rugamonas; species Rugamonas fusca. Next base: position 132,015 of record NZ_JACEZS010000005.1, on the reverse strand, counting down.
CTGGCGCTGGGCGCATGCGCGGTACACGCGGCGCCGCCGCAGAAAATCGAATTCTGGACCTTCAGCATGAAGCCCAGGTTCACACCCTACTTCGAAGCGCTGGCGCGCCGCTACGAAGCCGCCAATCCCGGCGTCAAGCTCGAATGGGTGGACTTTCCGTGGGACGTGATCCAGACCAAGCTGGTCACGCGCATCGTGGCCGGCACGCCGCCGGCGCTGGTCAACCTGAACGTGCCGTGGGCCGAGGAATTCGCCCGCGACGGCCTGCTGGCGCCCGTCGATGGGCTGCTGGCCGGCGAGCGCCAACGCTATGTGCCGGCCGCCCTGCAAGACCTGACCTTCGGCGGCAAGACCTATGGCTTCCCGCTGTACAGCAACGTGGCCGTCATCACCTACAACAAGCAACTGTTCGCGGCGGCCGGCATCGCCCATCCGCCGCGCGACCTCGACGAGCAGCTGGACTACGCGCGCCGCGTGGCGGCCCGCACCGGCAAGGCTGGCCTATGCCCCGCCCTGTCCAAGATCGACGGCCTGATGATGCAGCAGGGGCTGGACGTGATCCGCGACGGCCGCGCCGTCTTCAATTCGCCGCGCCACGTGGCGCTGGTGCGCAAGCTGGCCGACACCTACCGCGCCGGTGGCCTGCTCAAGGACAGCCTGTTCGCCGAGGATAATTTCCCCGCTGCGATCGACGCCTACAAGGGCGGCCGGCTGGCCATGCTGCTGGCGCCGCCCACGGCGCTCAAGCGCATCGAGGCCGACGCCGCCGACATCTACGCCATCACCGGCGTGGCGCCCGCACCGCTGGGGCCGACGGGCATCGCCGACGGCGGCTGGCTGATCCACTTCGCCGTCCCCAACAACGTCAATCCCGCGCTGCTGCCGGCCGTGGGCAAGTTCGCCCGCTACCTCACCAGCGACGAGAACGCGCTGGCCTTCGCGCGCCAGGCCAGCGTGTACCCGGCCAGCGCGCGCGCCGCCAGCGACACCTTCTTCACCACCGTGCCTGCGGGCGCGGGCGCGTCACAACAGGCGGTGGCCGCCGGCGCCGTCTCCATGCCGCACGCGCATACGCTGTACGTGGCCGGCGTGACGGACTACGACGAACTGCGGCGCTACCTGGTGAAAGCCGTGGAAGCCGGCGTGACGGGCAGGCAGGACATCCAGCAGGCGCTGGACCAGGCCGTGGCCATCTGGAACCGCAAGCTGGCCGCACAGCGGAGCCACTGACATGACGCGCCGCGCCCTGCTCCCCTGGCTGTTCCTCGCGCCCGCGCTGGCGCTGCTGGCCGTATTCGCGCTCTGGCCCGTGGCCTTCGGTTCCTGGCTGGCCTTCACCGACTACAGCCTGATCCGCCCCACCCACTGGGTCGGACTGGACAACTTCCGCGCCATCTTCGACAACGAGATGTTCGTCACCGGCCTGAAAAACTCGCTGGCCTTCCTGCTCATCGTGCCGTGCGTGCAGGTGGGCGCGCTGGGACTGGCCGTACTGGTCAACAACCGCCTGCCCGGCATCCGTTTGTTCCGCGCCGCGTTCTACGTGCCGGTGGTGACGACGGTGTCGGTGGTGGGCATCATGTGGGGCTTCATGTTCCACGAACAGGGTGCGCTCAATTACGTGCTGCTGGCCATGCACCTGGTGGGCGCGCCCGTGGGCTGGCTGTCGAACGATACGCTGGCCCTGTTCTCCATCATGTTCGTCACGCTGTGGCGCGGGCTGGGCTGGTACATGGTGATGTACCTGGCCGCATTGCAGGCCGTGCCGGCCGACATGCAGGAAGCGGCCATCCTCGACGGCGCCACGCGCTGGCAGCGCTTCTGGAAGATCACCGTACCCATGCTGCGCCCCACCATCATGGTGTGCACCATCCTGTCCGTGCTGGCCGCGCTCAAGGCTTACCAGGAGGTGGACGTGCTGACCCAGGGCGGCCCCATGAACTCCACCTTCACCGGCCTGTATTACGCCTACGACCAGGGCCTCAAGCATCTCAAGCTGCCGCGCGCGCTGGCCGCCAGCTTCGTCGTCTCGCTGTTCTGCGTGGCCATCGCCGTGCTGTGCCTGCGCTACCTCAAGCCCCGGAGCCGGCAATGAAACTTCGTACCGCGCTCCATTACACCGTGCTGTGCGCGCTGGCCCTGCTGTGCGTATTCCCGTTCTGGTGGACGCTGGTGACGGCCCTGTCCACCGAGGGCAACATCTTCGCCTTCCCGCCCACGTTCTGGCCGCGCGCACCGTCGCTGGCCAATTTCGCCGAAGCGTTCCGCGCCATTCCCATGCTGGCTTTCTTCCGCAATTCCGTCTTCATCGCCGCCTGCACCGTATTCTGGAAACTGACCCTGTGCTCGATGGCGGCCTACCCGCTGGCGCGCATGCGCTTCCGTGGCCGCCAGCTGGTGTTCGCGCTGATCCTGGCCACGCTGGTGCTGCCGTCGGAAGTGAACTTCCTCGTCAACTTCATCACCGTGACCAAATTGAGCCTGGTCGATACCTACACCGGGGTGATCCTGCCCAACGTGGTAACGGCCGTCGCCATCCTGCTGCTCAAGCAGGCGTTCGAGGACGTGCCGCAGGATCTGGTCGACGCGGCCCGCGTGGACGGCGCCTCGGAATGGACCATCTTCAGCCGCATCATGCTGCCCCTGATCGCGCCGTGGCTGGCCACGGTGGGCATCCTGACGGCGGTGGAATCGTGGAACGAATATATCTGGCCCTCGATCGTGATGAGCAAGCCGGACGAATTTCCCCTGTCGGTCGGCGTGCTGTACTTGCGCGGCACCTTCGGCAGCAGCACCCGCGTGATCGCGGCCGGGACCGTGCTGACCATCCTGCCCACGCTGGCAGTCTTCCTCTTTACCCAACGATTCTTCATGCGCGGCATGGACGGAGCAGTGAAATGACTATGACCTTGAACGAACTGAGAAAAATCGCCGGACAGCTGATCATGATCCGCTTCCCCGGCCCCGTGCTCGATGCCGCCACGGCCCGCTTCATCGAGGCCAACGGCATCCGTGCCGTGTGTCTGTTCCGGGGCAATATGACGGACGCCCACCAACTGGCCACGCTGACGGGCGAACTGCGCGCGCTGATGGGGCCAGAATCGCTGATCGCCATCGACCAGGAAGGCGGCGCCGTGGTGCGCTCGACCTGGGTGCCTGCGCCGCCCGCCGCCATGGGCCTGGGCGCGGCCAACGATGCCAACCTGGCCGAGCGCACCGGCGCCGCCGTGGCGCGCGCCGTCAAGGCGCTGGGCTTCAACTGGAACTTCGCGCCCGTGCTGGACCTGAACAACAACCCGCACAACCCCGTCATCGCGGAGCGCTCGTTCGGCGCCGAGCCGCAGCGCGCCGCCGAACTGGGCATGGCCTGGATGGCCGGCAGTCACAGTGAAGGCGTGGCCTGCTGCGTCAAGCACTTCCCCGGCCACGGCGACACCCACGTCGATTCGCACCGCGACCTGCCCACCGTGGACAAGCCGCTGTCGCAACTCGAACAGTTCGAATTCGCCCCGTTCCGCCAGGCGGCCAGCCAGGCGCCAGCCATGATGACGGCGCATATCGTCTATCCGGCGCTGGACCCCGATTATCCGGCCACCATGTCGCGCCGCATCCTGCACCAGCTGCTGCGCGAGGAATGGAACTACCAGGGCGTGATCATCACGGACGGCATGGACATGCACGCCATCGCCGGCCGCTACGGCGTGGGCAAGGCGGCCGTGCGCGCGCTGGCGGCCGGCGCCGACATGGTAATGGCGCTGGGCACCCCGGAAACGCAGGAAGAGACGCTGAACGCCATCGCCGACGCGCTGGCCTCGGGCGAGCTGGCAATCGATGCAATGCGCGCCCGCCTGGCGCGCCTGGCGGCGCTGGCGCTCAATTACCCGTGCCAGCCGCGCGACTACCTGGAAGAGGCGGCCGACCGCGTGCTGATGGCCGAAGGCTGGCGCCGCGCCCTGAGCGCGCGCGGCAATCCGCAGCGTCCGCCCGCCGGCGCCAGGGTGCGCCTCGTGATGCGCCAGGATGTGGTCAGCGACGGCGTGTCCGAAGCGGGCGTGCCGGCCGCCACGGTGGCCGCCTCGCTGGGCCAGCTGTATGAGGTGGACCTGGTCACCTTCGACGACGCGGAAGCATTCGACTGGGCCGCGCTGCCGCACGACGGCCGCTACACCATCCTGGCCTCGACCTCGCGCCTGCGCTACGGCCCGCGCGCGCGCGACAGCTGGCGCCCCGACCTGCACCTGGCGCTGTGGAACCCGTACCAGGCGCTCGACATCGCCGCGCCGGCGCTGATGACCTACGGCTTCGCCGCGCCGGCGCTGGAAGCGGTCAACGCATGGCTGGCGGGCGCGCTGGAAGCGACGGGCCGGGTGCCGGTGCCCGGCTTCGACTGAAACGCCACGCCCACACAAGAAAACCAGAAAAGCAGAGACAACGATGGAACACACCAAACCGCACGTCCGCAATCCCAAACTGTGGGTGCCCAGCCTGTACCTGGCGCAGGGCTTGCCGTTCTTCGCCGTGGCCATCGTGGCCAACCAGATGTTCAAGAGCATGGGCGTGCCCAACGACGAGCTCAATCACTGGACCGCGCTGATCGGCTTCGCCTGGGTGTTCAAGCCCTTGTGGAGTCCCTTCCTGGAACTGGCCAGCAGCAAGAAGCTGGTGGTGGTGGGCTTCCAGCTCGTCGGCGGCCTGTGCCTGGGCGCCGTGGCGCTGGCCTTGCACGCGCCGTTCTGGTTCGCCGCCTGCCTCGCCATGCTGGCCCTGGTGGCCATCGCCTCGGCCACCCACGACATCGCGTGCGACGGCCTGTACATCACCAGCCTGTCCGAGAAAGGCCAGGCCGCCTACGCCGGCTGGACCGGCACCTTCTTCAACGCCGGCAAATTCTTCACCACGGGCGCCCTGCTGCTGCTGGCCGGCCACTTCGAAAAGACGCTGGGCGTGGTGCCCGCGTGGACCATCAGCTTCGCCATCCTGGCCGCCATCATGGTGGCGCTGGCCCTGTACAACAGCTGGGCGCTGCCGCAGGCGAAGAACGTGGTGGATGCGGACACCAACGCGGCCGCCATCGCGCGCACGCTGTGGCAGGTGATCGTCGAGTACTTCCGCAAGCCCGGCATCTGGGTGTCCATTTTGTTCATCATCCTGTTCCGCGCCGGCGAGGCGCAGGTGCAGTCGATCGGCCCGCTGTTCCTGCGCGAGGCGCGCAACCTGGGCGGGCTCGGTCTGAGCACGGCCGAAGTGGGCGCCGTGTACGGCACGGTCGGCACGGTGGCCTTCATCGTCGGCAGCATCGCGGGCGGCTACTTCACCTCCTGGCTCAGCCTCAAGCGCGCCATCCTGTGGCTGATCCTGGCGCTGAACCTGCCCAACGTGGCGTTCTACTGCCTGGCCACGTGGCTGCCCACGGACCTGACCGTGATCGGCGCGGCCCTCAGCCTGGAGATGTTCGGTTACGGCTTCGGCTTCGTGGGCCTGATCCTGTACATGATGCAGGTGGTGGCGCCCGGTAAATACCAGACCGCCCATTACGCCTTCTCGACCGGCATCATGCAGCTGGGCTTCGTGCTGTTCAAACTGGTCAGCGGCGACATCCAGATCGCGCTCGGCTACCAGCACTTCTTCGTGTGGGTGATGCTGAGCGCCATTCCGGTGGCCGTGCTGTCGCAGCTGATCCCCATGAGCGCCCGGCCCCAGCCCGAAGCGCAAGCGGCGCCGCACGCGGCCACGGCGGGCTGAGGCCATGGCCAGCGTCAGCCTGCAAGGCATCGTCAAGCGCTACGACGCGCATCCCGTGATCCACGGCGTGGACCTGGAGGTGGCCGACGGCGAATTCATGGTGTTCGTCGGTCCGTCCGGCTGCGGCAAGTCCACGCTGCTGCGCATGATCGCGGGGCTGGAGGAAATCAGCGCCGGCCAGCTCAGGATCGGCGAGCGCGTGGCCAACCATGTGCCGCCGGCCGACCGCAAGCTGGCCATGGTGTTCCAGTCCTACGCGCTGTACCCGCACATGACGGTGTACGAGAACATGGCCTTTGCGCTCAAGCTGGCCGGCCAGCCGGCGGCCGCCGTGCGGGCCGCCGTGGAGCGGGCGGCCGACATTTTGCGCATCGCGCCGCTGCTGCAACGCCGGCCCAAAGAGCTCTCGGGCGGCCAGCGCCAGCGGGTGGCGATCGGGCGCGCCATCGTGCGCACGCCGGAGCTGTTCCTGTTCGACGAGCCGCTGTCCAACCTGGACGCCAGCCTGCGCGTGCAGATGCGGGTGGAACTGAGCCGCCTGCACCGGGAACTGGGCACCACCATGATCTACGTGACGCACGACCAGGTGGAGGCGATGACGCTGGGCCAGCGCATCGCCGTCTTCAACGGCGGGCGCATCGAGCAGGTGGGCACGCCGCATGAACTGTACAACGCGCCGTGCAACCTGTTCGTGGCCGGCTTCCTCGGCACGCCGAAGATGAACTTCATCCCGGCCGAAGTCCTCGCCACGGGCGCGGACCACGCCAGCGTGCTGCTGCCGGGCGGCGCCATCGCCGAAGTGGCTGTCGATGGCGCCGCGCTCAGGCGTGGCGACGCCGTCACCGTGGGCGTGCGCGCCGAGCACCTGGCGCTGCGCGCACCCGGCGCGGACGCGCACGACAACGCCATCGAGGCGCTGGTAGGGCATGTGGAATACCTGGGCGACCAGTCCATCGTCTATGCCACGTTGACCGGCGCGCCGGACCTGATCGCCACGCGCCTGCCAGCCGAGACGGCGATGCCGCGCGCCGGCACGCGCGCCAGCATCGCGCTGCCGCCTGCGCGCTGCCTGCTGTTTGGCGCCGATGGCCGCGCCCTGCCCCGCCCCGCCGCCAGCGGCGCACGGGAAGCGGCACGCACGGATGATTTGGCGGCGGCCAGTCAATTTATGTAACAATACGCGGGTTTGACCGGACCGCCCTTCTCCCGCCCGCCAAGGAGTGGCAGAATGCGCGGTTTGACCACCCTTTTCGTGACGGCGCGGCGCCAACCGCCACGCCTCCATTGTCTTTGATTGAAGGATTTACAATGTCCCAATTTCGTTTCGCCCGTATTAGCCTGATCCTGGCCGCCCTCGGCCTGAACGCAGCGCCGGCCATGCTTGGCATGACGGCCGTCCACGCCGAAGAAAAGGCCGCGGCGGCGCCCGAAGCGCCGAAGGACACGGTTCGTCCGGAGATCTTCAAGCTGATCGATCCGGCCCAGATCAAGGACCTGATGGCGGCGAAAAACTACGCGGAAGTGAAGAACCGCATCGACCAGTGCGCGGCCATGCCGAACCTGACCCCGTTCGAGACCTTCGTGCTGAACCAGATGCGCGTGCAGGTCGGCTCGGCCAGCTCGGACAACGCCCTGATGCTGCCGGCGCTGGAAGCGATGATCGACTCGGGCCGCCTGTCGCCCAAGGACAAGACCAACTTCATCGAAGCGATCGGCAACATCTACTACACGTCCAAGGACTTCGACAAGGCCATCGTGTGGTTCAACCGCTACCAGACCGAGACCGGCAACACGAGCAAGGTGCGCCCGCAGATGCTGCGCGCCTACTTCTTCAAGAACGACTACGCCACCGTCAAGACGGAAGTACTGAAGGACGTGGCGGCCGCCGAACAGGCAGGCACGGCGCCCACCTCCGACGAGCTGGCCCTGCTGGGCAACGTGGGCATCAAGAGCAAGGACAACGCCCTGTACCTGCAGGCCGTGGAATACCTGGTCAAGTACTATCCGACCGAAGCCTACTGGTTCGACCTGCTCAACCGCACCCGCGGCAAGCCTAACTACAACCAGCGCCTGGACCTGGACGTGCTGCGCATGAAGGCGCTGGTGGTGCCAGGCCGCATGGAGCCGGACGACTATGCCGACCTGGCCGAACTGGCGCTGCTGGGCGGCTTCTACACGGAAGCGAAGAACGCGCTGGACAAGGGCTTCCCCAACGGCCAGATGGGCAGCGGCCCGGATGGCGCCAAGCGCAAGAAGCTGCATGACCAGGCCACCAAGGGCGCGGCCGACGACGCCAAGAACATCGGCAGCGGCGAAGCCTCGGCCGCCAAGTCCAAGGATGGCGTGGGCCTGGTCAACCTGGGCTACGCCTACGTGACCATGGGCCAGTTCGACCACGGCCTGGAGCTGATGAACAAGGGGATCGCCAAGGGCGTGCTGAAAAACCCCGAAGACGCCAAACTGCGCCTGGGCTACGCCTACGTGATGGCCGGCCGCAAGGACGACGCCATCAAGACGCTGGAAACGGTGACCGGCAACGACGGTCGCGGCGACCTGGCCCGCTACTGGATCATGTGGGCCAAGAACCCGTCCGCCCCGGCTGCACCAGCGGAAAAATAAGGCGGACGCCGGCCCCGGGCCGGCCTCCCCAACGGTGAAACAAGCCAGGCGGCGCCACCGCCTGGCTTTTTTTTGCCCTTGCATTCCTGACAATCCGCCAGCACAATGGGCATCCTGGACGACAGGAGGCCGACATGGGCAAGACTGCGAGGCTAGCCAGCATCGACATGCTGCGCGGGCTGGTGATCGCCGTGATGGCGCTCGACCACGTGCGCGATTTTTTCGGCCCCGCCAACTGGGGGCCGGAACAGCTGGACCAGACCACGCCCGCCTGGTTTGCCACGCGCTGGATCACCCACCTGTGCGCCACCACCTTCGTGCTGCTGGCCGGCAGTTCCGCATGGCTGCGCGGCAGTGGCGGCGGCAGCGGCGGTACGGCGGCCCTGTCGCGCTACCTGGCCACGCGCGGCGCGCTGCTGCTGGTGCTGGAAGCGACCTGGATCAGTTTCAGCTGGCAGTTCGGCTACGGCGTCCTGATCCTGCAAGTGATCTGGGCGCTGGGCATGGGCATGGTTTTCCTGTCCGCGCTGGTGTGGCTGCCGCAGGCCGCCATCGCCGTCATCGCCGCGCTGCTGATCCTGCCCCACAACCTGCTGGACGCGATCCAGTCCAGCCATCCCCTGTGGCTGGCCTGGCACCAGGGCGGCTTTCTGCCGTTGGGGGCCAACTTCGGCATCGTCTTCATCTACCCGCTGATGCCGTGGCTGGGATTGATGGCGGCCGGCTACGCGCTGGGCCCCGTGTTCCGCTGGGATGCGGCGCGCCGCCAGCGCTTCCTGTGGCTGGCCGGTGGGGTGCTGCTGCTGGCGTTCGCCGTCCTGCGCAGCGGGAATTTCTACGGTGATCCCGATCCCTGGTCGCCGCAGGGACGGGGCTGGGTTTGGGATGCCATTTCCTTCCTGCGCGTGCACAAATATCCGCCATCGCTGCTCTACCTGTGCGTCACGCTGGGCATCGCCCTGCCGCTGCTGGCCGTCTTCGAACGCGTGCGTCCCGTGCCGGTGCTGCTGCTGTTCGGCGGCGCACCGCTGTTCTTCTACGTGGTGCATATCGCGCTGGTCCACGCGCTGGCGGGGCTGTACTTCCTGCTGCGCTTCGGCGCCCTGCCGCAAGGCACGCCGATACACTTCACACTGCCGCCGGGGTACACGCCCTCGCTGCCGGTAGTGTATGCGGCGTGGCTTGGCGTCCTGCTGCTTATGGCTGGCCTGACGACGCTGTGGCGGCGCCGCCAGGCGCCACGGCCGTAGCGAACGCGCGCGCATATGCCCCGCCCGGCGTGCCTGGCATGCTGCTGCACGTCGCTTGCGCGTCAATGATTGGCGTGGGACACGGCGTATCGCGATCCAGCGACCAGAAATGCAGGCCGGCCAGCTTCATGCGCCGCGCGGCCTGCGCCACCAGGCGCGCGTCGGCCACGGTGAACACGTTTTCCCGCACATCGTTCACGCCTACCATGGCCGTCAGCTCGATCCGGTCATACGGCACGCCGTACCTGCGGTGCACATTGCGGGCGGCCTGGATGGCCGACAATCCCATCTGGCAGCGCCGCGCGCGCACCACGCAGGCGGACGGACTGGCCGGGCCGTAATCCATCACCATCAGGTTCAGCGCGTAGTCGCGCAAGCCACTGCGGCGCGCCGCCGCCAGCACGGCCACGCCCGTTTCGTTCAGGCTGCGCAGGCTGCCATCGGAGGCGGCGTGGGTGGGCACCGTCAAGCTGAATCGCAGCGCCGGACGGTGCGCCTGCACTGAAGCGGCCGCGCCCAACAGCGCGGCGATCTGCTGCACGCTTTGCCCGGCCTCGATATCGAAGTCGATGCCGGCCAGGTGCGGTGTATCGTAGCGGGCGATGAAACGCTCCATGCCCTCGGCGCTGGCGCAGGTGAACACGGCGCCCTGGCCGCCGGTGGAAATCAGGTAGCGGATGCCGGCCCGGTCGAACGCGGCCACGTTGGCGTCGGCCACGTCCTGGCCGCGCTGCGTGCCCCACAGCTCGTCGCCGCATTCGCCGCTGGCGAAGGCCCAGGTCAGCGCCTGCCGCCCGAACGGGCTGTTGGCGCCGTCGATGTAGGGCGTGCGCACGCCATCCGGCGCGGCCGTGATGACGTTGCTGGCCGGGTCGTTCCACATGGCCAGGTGCTTGTAGGGGCTGTAGACAAAGGGTGGCGCGGCCTGTGCCCACGGCGCGCCCGCCGCCAGCGCCGCCGTCGCCGTGATCAGGGCCGCGGCCCGCTTTGCGTGTTGTGTCATGTCGAATCTCATGCATGAAAAAAGCCCGCTGCCGGCAAGTTGTGCTTGCGCGGCAGCGGGCCGGGTGCCGCTACGGCCAGGCGTGTCAGCCTGGCCTGCGAGGCGACGGATCAGTACTTGATGCGCACACCACCGTACACGGTCTTGCCGTTCTTGTACACGCCGGCGATCTGCGTGGTATCGGTCTTGTACACGGTCAGCAGCGGGTCGTTCAGGTTCTGCGCTTCCAGCGTGAACATGACGGACTTGTTGAGCGTGTAGTTGAGCGAGATGTTCAGCGAGCCGTTGGCGCTCTGGAAGTAGTCGGCGCCGCCGCGGTTACCCAGCTTGTAGGTGGAACGGTGGCTGTAGCCGATACGGGCGCTGAAGTTGTCGGCCTCGTAGAACGCGCCCACGTTGTAGGAGTTCTTCGAGGTGCCGTACAGCGTGCAATCCTCACCGGCCTTGCCGTTGCAGGTACCCTCGGCCAGCTTGCCGGTCTGTTCGCCATCGGCGTAGGTGTAGTTGGCGCTCGCGCCAAAGCCACCCCAGATGTTCTGCTCATACGCCAGGTCCATGCCTTTCAGCTTGCCGTCGGTGTTGACCGGCGAGGAGATGTCGTAGTTGGCGATCGCACCGCCATGGGCGGCGTCGGCGTACGGCAGGATGCTGTGGCCGTAGGCGATCACGCCATCGAGCTTGCTGGCGAAGAAGCCAGCCGACAGCAGGGCCTTGGGCGCGAAGTACCACTCGGCGCTGAAGTCGATGTTGTTGCTGCGGATAGGCTTCAGGTAAGGGTTGCTGCCTACGCCGTTGTGCTCCGTGTCGCGCAGGTCGTTACCGGCCAGCTGGCCAAAGTCGGGACGGGACATGCCGCGGTTCAGGGCGAAGCGGCCCACCAGGTTGTGCGCCAGGTCGGCACGCAGGTTCAGGCTGGGCAGCACGTCGTTGAAGCTTTGCTCGTACTCTGGCTTACCACCGGGCAGGAAGGCGTGGATATCCATCTTGGTGCGCACGAAGCGCAGGCCCACGTTGCCGCTGATGGCTTCCGATGGCTGCAGGTTGGCCATCACGTAAGCGGCGTTCGTGTCTTCCTTGATGTTGAACTCCTGCTGCGTGGCGTGGGTGTTGAAGGTGGCGTACTTGGCGACCCACGAGGCGACATAGTCATTGCTGATCTTGAACGGGTTGAAGCCTGGCGTCGGGTTGACGGGCAGGTTGCCATACCAGTTGCTGCCATAGTTGCCGATGGCGCTGTCGGGGATCTGGGTGTCGTCGGTGGCGCCGGCGCCCAGCACCATGTTCAGCTTGGTCAGGCCGCGCTCATGCTTGGCCATGCGCACGCCGAACTGGATCGAGGGCACCACGTCCGAGGCCAGCTTGTACTCGCCGTCCACCTGGCCATAGTTTTCCTTGTCGTCCGACGAGGTGTAGCCGCCCCAGCCGCCGATGCCGCCGCCGGCGCGCACGAACTTGTCGCCGCCTGGCACGTTGAGCACGAAGATGCCGTCCGGCGTCAGCGAGTAGCCGGCGCCCTGGTTCCACGCGCTCAGCACTTCGAAGCCCACGTCCGTCGTCTTGCCGCTGCCGCTGGTGTGGCCCAGTTTGCCGTTCAGGGTCAGGTCCCGGTTGACCACCCATTTGCCGTCGAAGTTGAGGAACTTGGAATCGGTCTTGGCGTCCGGACGGGCCGCCACGTCTTCCACCACCGACCAGGCGCCGGCCGAATTGGCGCCGAACGCGTCCTTACCATAGAACACGGAGGTGATGGTGTTGCCCACCACGGTGGCCGGCTGGGTGGGCTTGACGGCGTTGCCGTTCCAGCCCGGGCCGTTGACGGCGTTGATGGTGTCGGCCATGTAGTTGGTGTTGTAGTTCTTCGCATCGACGGTCGACAGGAAGCCCGACAGATCCAGCGTCACGTTCGAGGCCGGCTTCCATTGCGCTTCCAGGTAACCGCCCTGGCGCTTGCGCTCCTGCTGGAACAGCACGGCGCCGCTCAGCAGGCTGATGTTCTTGCCGGCCAGCGCAGGATCGGGGTAGTTGGCGCCCGTCTTGTCCCACCACACGCCTTCCGAACCGGCGCGCTGCAGCTTGCGGGTCTGCGAGAACACCTGGCCCAGGATGCCGAACTTGTTATCGTCGCTCTTCCAGTTGACCAGGGCCGTGACGGCCGGATCGGTCGATTTGGCGGCCGTCGAATAAGCCGCTTCCACCGAGGCGGAGGTGGTCAGCTTGTCGCGGAACTCCAGCGGCTTGCGGGTCTGGATGTCGACCGTGCCGGCCGCGCCGCCTTCGAGCAGGTCAGCCTGCGAGGACTTGTGCACGACGATGCGGCCCACCAGGTCCGACGGCAGCAAGGTGTAGGACACGCTGCGGCCACCGCTGGCGATGTTGGGACCATACCAGTCGCCGCTGGAGACGGTGTGGCCGTTCAAGGTGGTCAGCGTCATCTGCGACAGCATACCGCGCATCTGCACGTGTTCGTTCTCGCCGAACGAACCTTCGGCCGAACCGGCGCTGGTGGTGGTCACGCCGGCCACGCGCGAGAGCGAGTCGGCCACGTTCTTGTCCGGCATCTTGCCGATGTCTTCGGCCGTGATCACTTCCACCATCGATTCCGCGTTCTTCTTCTGGTTCAGCGACTGCTGCAGCGAGGCGCGGATACCCGTCACCACCACCACTTCGCCGTTCTGCTGCTGGTCCTGTGCGTAGGCCGGCATGGCCACGCTCATGGCCAGCAGCGCCACGGCCGACGCGATCGGCGTCAGATGGCTGGAGCCTTGTTTCAGAATCCGGTGCGTCGTTGCGATATTGCTTTTCATGTAGTCCCCCTTGATTGCGGCCTGACAGCGCAAGCCTGTTAGCGTTCTTATCGATCGGCTCCCGCTGCGATCGCCGCCGCGATCTTCGCAAGAGCCTCTTTACAACCACTTACAAAACCAATTGAACGCCAATATACCCCAATCCAATACCAGAACACTACCAGTTTTGCGATTTTTTTCGCCTGTTGTGCATGCCACACAGACCACTTTGTTTTCTTTTATGCAATTAATTGCAGCGTACCGCAGGGAAGTGGCCTGATACCACGACAATACCAACGGCACGGCCTTTTTGGTATGATCAGACCACACACAGACATGCAAGGCCGCGCCAGGTACGCGGCCGGCCACGGGAGACATCACCGTATGACTACGCTAGCCCAGCTCATGCACAACCTGGGGCAGCACAGCAGCCTGCCCCTGTACCAGCAACTGCAGCGCGCCTTGCGCGAAGCGATCGACAAGCGCCTGTACGGGCCGGACGAAGCGCTGCCGGCCGAACGCCAGCTGGCGGCCGACCTGGGCATCTCGCGCATCACCGTGCGCAAGGCCATCGACGGCCTGGTGGAGGAAGGCTTGCTGGTGCGCCGGCCCGGTTCGGGCAACTTCATCAACACCCGCATCGAGAAGAACTTCGCCAAACTGACCTCGTTCTCGGAAGACATGCGGGCGCGCGGGCGCACGCCGCGCAGCGTGTGGCTCAAGCGCTCGGAAGGGACGGTGACGCCGGAGGAAGCGTTGCGCTTGCGGCTCAGCCCGGGCGCGCCCGTGTACCGCTTCCACCGCATCCGCTACGCCGACGAGATACCAATGTGTCTGGAATACGCCACCATCGTCGCCACCGCCCTGCCCTCGCTGGAGGCGGTGCAGGTGTCGATGTATGAAGCGCTGGAACAGGCCGGCAACCGCCCCGTGCGGGCGCTGCAGCGGCTCAGCGCGCTGTTGCTCAACGCCGAGCAGGCCGAACTGCTGCAAGCGAAGCCCGGCGACGCCGGCCTGGCCGTGGAACGGCTGGGCTTCCTGCGAGACGGACGGGCGGTGGAATTTTGCCGCTCCATCTTCCGCGGCGACATGTACGATTTCGTGGCCGAACTCAACACGGCCTAACATTCCCGGCAAACAAAATCGGGGACGTAACACGGTTTTCCTGTACGGAAAAACCGTGTTACGTCCCCGATTTTGTTTGCCGGGAATATTGGCGGGCTTTACTGGGGCTTGGCGGCGGCCTTGGCGTCGTCGCCGGCTGTCACCACGCTCAGCTTGGCCGGGTCGATGAACTTGCGGAACGCGGCGTTGACCTGCTCCACCGTGAGCGCCTTGACCTTGTTTTCGAACGCCAGGCTCCACGCATAGCTGCGGCCCAGGAACAGGTTGCGCGACCAGCCGGACGCCAGCACCTCGTCCTTGGCGCGGTTCTGCAGCCGCTGCTGCAAGAGGCCGGACTTGGCACCGGCCAGCTCGGCCGCCGTGAAGCCATCCTTGAGCGCGCGCTCCAGCTCGTCGCGGATGGCCGCTTCCAGCTTGCCCAGGTTCTGCGGCGCGGCGATGGCGCCCATGCCGAAGCCGCCGGCGCGGTCGATCTCGCCGGCGCCGATGTCGGCCCCGCCGCCATAGGACAGGCCATCCTTCTGGCGGATGCGGTCCATCAGGCGCGACTTCAAGCTGCCGCCGCCGAAGATGTAGGTGGCCACTTCCAGCGCCGGATAGTCAGGATCATTGACGTTCAGGTCCAGGTTCAGGCGCGCTTCATAAAAGCCGTTTTCCTTGTCCGGCGTGTTGATGTGCTGGTGCAGGGCCGGCTTGTCGGCATTGGTGTTGGTGATGCGCGCGTACGCCACCTGGCTGTTCCAGCCGTTGAAGCTGTCGGCGATGGTCTTGCCGGCGGCGGCCGGATCAAAATCGCCCACGATGGACAGCTCGCCATGCGAGGCGCCGTAATACTGGCGGTGGAAGGCCACCACATCCTCCAGCTTGAGCGCGCGGATCTCGGCCAGCTGCTCGTCCACCGTCTTCACGGCGCGCGGGTCGCCTTTCGGATAGTGGTTGTAGTACTCGGACATGGCCTGGTGCGCCAGCGACTGCGGTTCGTTGCGCGACGATTCGATGGCGACGATCCACTGCTGGCGCATCTGCTCGAACTCGGCGGCCGGGAAGCTCGCTTCCTTGAGCACGTGGCTCACCAGGCGCAGCGCCTGGTCCAGGTTGGGGCCGGTCGTGTCGAAGTGGTACAAGCTGCCTGAAATCTTCAGCTTGGCGAACGCGTCGGCCAGTTCCGTGCGGCTGTACTTGCTCGTGCCGCGCATCAGCATGTCGCTGGCGGCCGCCATGATGGTGCTCTTGCCGAACAGGTTGTGCTCATCGCCCCAGTGCAGGTGCAGGTCCACGGACACGGCTTCGCCGCGGTTCTTCTTGGGCAGCATGGCCACCTTCAGGCCGCCGATGGTCTGGATCTTGGTGCGGGCGTCGATGTTGGCTTGGCTGGGATCGAACGCTTCGGAACGGAGCGTGGCGGCCTTGCCCTTGAAGTCCTTCATCACGTCGGCCACGGTGGGCGCGGGCGGCATCTCGGCCCGCTGCGGCGCATCGTCGGGCAGGAACTCGCCCACGGTGCGGTTGTCGCGCCGCAGGTAGCGGCCGGCGGCCGCGCTCACCTGCTCGGGCGTGATGTGATCCAGCTTGTCGCGGCCTTCGAACAGCAAGCGCCAGTCGCCCAGCGCGATTTCCTCGGACAGGGTCACGCCCACTTTCTGGGGATCGTTCAGGGCTTTCTCGATGCCGTTGGCGAAGTTACGGCGGGTGCGTTCCATTTCCTCGGCCGTGGGCGGAGTCTTGGCGAAGTTCTCCACGGTGGCGATCAGGGCGTCGCGCACGGGCGCAATCGGCTGGCCCGCCTTGACCACGGCGCCGATGATTTCCAGCCCCGGCGCGTAGCCGGTCTGGCCAAAGCTGAACACTTCGGCCGCCATGCCCGTTTCCACCAGCGCCTTGTGCAGGCGGCCGGTCGGCGTGTCGCCCAGGATTTCGGACATGAACGACAGCGGGTCGGCATCGGCCTGCAGCGCGGACGGGATCTTGTAGCCGAGCGCGACGATCTGCATGTCGCCCTTGCGCCGCACGGTGAAGCAACGCTCGCCATCCTGGGTCGGCTCCACGGTCCAGAACGGGGGCAGCTTGCGCTTGGGCTTGGGGATGGCGCCGAACGATTTGCTGATCCAGGCCAGCGTCTGGCTCGGGTCGAACTTGCCGGCCACCAGCAGCACGGCGTTGTCGGGCTGGTAGTAGGTGCGGTAGAACGCTTGCAGGTTTTCGATGCGCACGTTCTCGATATCGCTGCGGTTGCCGATCGTGGAGCGGCCATAGCTGTGCCAGTCGTAGGCGATGCTCTGCATGCGCTTGAGCAGCACCGAGAACGGCTGGTTCTCGCCCGACTCGTATTCGTTGCGCACCACCGTCATCTCGGAATCGAGGTCCTTGCGGGCGATGAAGGAGTGGACCATGCGGTCCGCTTCCATGTCCAGCGCCCACTTCAGGTTATCGTTCCCGGCCTGGAACACTTCGTAGTAATTGGTGCGGTCGAACGAGGTCGTGCCGTTGAACTCCATGCCGCGTTCGTTGAATTCCTTGGGGATGCTGCGGTTCTTGGGCGAGCCCTTGAACATCATGTGTTCAAGCAGGTGGGCCATGCCCGTCTCGCCGTAGTTCTCGTGGCGCGAGCCGACCAGGTAGGTGACGTTGACGGTCACGGTGGGCTTGGAGGCATCCGGGAACAGCAGCACCTTGAGCCCGTTGGGCAGGTGGTATTCCGTGATGCCTTCCACGGACGGCCCTTTGGTGACGCCGGCCGGCAGCGTCTGCGCCCAGGCGCCCTGCGGGGCCAGGAACGACAGGCTGCACACCAGCAGGCCGCAGACGGCGACACGCTTCGCATATGGAGTATTCATAAATTCTCTACGGAAATTCAGAAAACGCCAGCATAACCGCAAGCGGGCCGCCGTGGCGGTGTAAAAACGTAAAATATTGTTATATACCTATCGCCGGCGCCGGAATGCAAGCCGACCTGCCCGTGCCCATGGCGGGGAACGGGCGCGTGGTCGCCCGCGCTGGTGGCGCTGGCGGTCCGGCGGGGCCGGGCACCGTCAGTGCCGCGCCTGCTTCTCGTGTTCGAGCTGGCTGGCGCTGATGCGCGACAGTTCGCCCATTTCCTGGGCCAGGAATTCGATCAGGTCGTCGATACTGACGATGCCCGACAAGCCGCCCAGGCTGTTGACGACGGGCAGCCGTCGGATGCCCTTGAAGCGCATGCGGTCGATGGTCTCGTAGACGTCGTCTTCCTCGTTGGCCGTCATCAGCTCGCCGCTCATGACGTCGCCCACCAGCAGGCTGGCCGGATCGAGGCCGAGCGCGATGACGGAGACGACGATGTCGCGGTCGGTCAGGATGCCCACCGGCACCCGCTCGCCGTTGGGCTGCTCGACCACGACCAGGTCGCCCACATGATGGTTACGCATCAACAGCGCCGCGTCCTGCACGGTGACGTCGCGCTTGCAATGCACAGTTTGTACGGTACAGATGTCGCCGATACGCATGGCCGCTCCCTCCTCCGCAAAAATTCCAGTGTAGCGCGATCCATGGCGAATGGGCGTTCACTAGCGCGGCCGGAATGACTTGGAGCAGGTTTCAACAGGATACGACCGCGTGGTGGCCAGGGCGGCACACGGCGGGCGGCCGTTCAGCCTTGCTTCGGTTCGGGTTCGGGCACCAGGCAGGCGTCCACGATTTGCAGGTCGTTGTCCTTGGCGAACGAGACGACGAAGTGGTAAGCCAGCGGCTCCAGGTCGCGCAGGCGGTTGTTGACCACCACCGACTTGACGCCGTTGATCACCGTCGGGCAGACATAGGGGGAAAACTGCAGATGGGAATGGCGTCCAGCCGTGCCCTCGGGACGGAAACAGGACATGACACCGCACAGGCGTTCGGCCCAGTCACTGGGACGAAACTGTCTGCCATTGCTGGTGACGCCAAGGATAAAGAACTCGTCGTGCAGTTCTTTCTTGTTGTGAGCTGACTCGGCCATAGGCGGCTTGTGGGTAACAAGGATGCGTGGAAGATCCCGGCAGGTGCGCCGGGTGGCGGTACGATTCTGTAAGAACTTCAGGTATTATATCTTATAGAAGACCTATCCACATAAACCCTTGATTTCAAACGAGCTTTTCAGGATGGGCGCCGGGTCGGTGCAGGGCCGCACCAGCGCGGTGCGGCCCTGCCCCAAGCAAGCTCCATTGTAAGCCGGTTGTCTGGCCGTTGGATGCCGGGACCGGGTCAGCCGAGCCAGACGGCGCCGGAAAGCAACAGCAGCAACAGCATCCACAGCAGCAGCGCGCGCCACACCAGGCCCACCGTGCTTTGCAGGGCGCGCACGTTCGGCTCCTCGCCGGGCAGCACTTCCGGCTCCACGTCCGTCGTATCGACGGTGGAAGCGTCGGCCAGCACCACCTTGGCCGCGTTCTCGGCCGGCGTGCCCAGGCGCACGCCCATGGCGCCGCCGCCGGCCGACAGGATGATGCCGATCGCCTCGTCCTGCCAGCGGTCGGCGAAATTGCGCCAGGCGTAGATGGCGTCCTCGAAGTTGCCAACCACGGCGAAGGCCACGGCCGTCAGGCGCACCGGGATCCAGTCGATCCAGTAGAACGCGCGGGCGGCGAACTGGCCGAACGCTTCATTGCGCATGTGCTCGGGTTCGTTCCACGCGCGCGCCAGGTGCTCGGCCACGCGGTACATGACGGCGCAGGCCGGGCCGAGCGGCATGAGGAACCAGAAGAACACGCCGAACACATTGCGGTGCGTGGTGATCAGCGATTTTTCGACGGCGATGCGGGCGATCTCGGAAGTTTCCATGCCCACCGTGTCGAGCTTGGTCCATTCGGCCAGCAGGGCGCGGGCCGTGGCCTCGTCGCCCGCGTTCAGGGCCAGCTGGATCGAGGTGAAATAGTGGCTGTAGTGGCGGAAGCCCAGCGTCAGGTAGACGATCAGGATGTTCCAGGCGAACGCGGCCAGCGTCAGGTTGTAGTGCATCAGCACGCCGTAGATCAAGGCCGTGGGCACCATCAGGATCGCCATCATCAGGAACCAGCCCATGCGGCCGTGGCGTGGGTGGCCCGCGTTGAACCAGGTTTCCATCCGCATCGCCAGACTCTTGATCTCGGCGTAGATCGGGTTATCCGCACGCAGCGGTTTCATCTGTTCGATCAGCAGCGCGCAGAGTATGGAAAGAAAAGTCATCAAACGTCCTTTGTGTCAGCAATGCCGTAATGCCCGCTACGATAACGCAGTGCAGTGCCGGAATCAAACTTATTGCAAGATTGCCCCGCGGGTCAGGCGCGCAGGAAATGGAACAGGTTGCGCAACATGCCCGCCGTGGCGCCCCAGATGAAGAAGCGCTCGTACGGCATGGCGTAGAAGCTGCGCGCGCCACCGGGCAGTTGCACGGACAGGCGCTGGTGGTTGCGGCCATCCATCAGGAATTGCAGCGGTACTTCGAAGATCTCGGCCACCTCGGACGGGTCGGCCGTCAGCTCGAACGGCGGCAGCACCAGGCCCACCACGGGCGTGACGCGGTAGCCGGTGCCGGTCAGGTAGTCGGGCAAGGCGCCCAGCACGTCCACGTGGCGCCGGTGCAGGCCGATCTCCTCCTCCGATTCGCGCAGCGCCGTGGCCACGGCGTCGGCGTCGTAGTCCTCGGCGCGGCCACCGGGGAAGCTGATCTGGCCGGCATGGTCGGTCAGGTGGGCCGTGCGCTGGGTCAGCAGCAAGGTCAGGCCATCGTCGCGCTGCACCAGCGGCACCAGCACCGACGCTGGCGTGGGCTGAGGCCGGGCGATCAGCGATTCCTGCGCCGTCTCGGGCGTCCACACGGGCGGCGCGGCGAAGCGTGCGCGCAGCCACTGCGGCGACAGGCGCTCGGACGCGACGGCTGGCTCGCCGGCCACGCTGTCGACGGGCAGTTGCTGGGGATCGAACGGAAGCTGGGCCAAGAATCTTACCTCCACATGCAAAAAAGGGGCACCAGCGGCGCCCCTTCCATCCAAACACAAACGCGATTAAGCGTCTGCTTTCGCCGCTGCTGGGCGACGGTTTGGCAGTTTTTCCTTGATACGTGCCGATTTACCGGAACGATCACGCAGGTAGTACAGTTTAGCGCGACGTACGTCACCGCGGCGTTTCACTTCGATCGAAGCGATCAGCGGCGAGTACAGCTGGAAGGTACGCTCGACGCCTTCGCCGGACGAGATCTTGCGAACGATGAAGTTCGAGTTCAGGCCACGGTTGCGACGGGAGATCACGACGCCTTCGTAAGCCTGGGCGCGCTTGCGGGTGCCTTCGACTACGTTAACGTTGACGACCACGGTGTCACCAGGGGCGAAGTCAGGGATGCTCTTGCCCAGGCGAGCGATTTCTTCTTGCTCGAGTTGTTGAATCAGATCCATTTTAAACTCCAAAAACCATCGTGCTGGCGCGCAATGAGTGCTGTTCAGACACTCGCCCAGTAGAGGATGGGGTTAAACATGCGGGCAACATGCCCGCTAGCTACTTGCTACTACTTACTACTGCAGGTTTACAAACCTGCCAAAAACTGTTCGTCCTGCTTGCTCAGCAATCCTGCCGCGCGCGCGCGGACCAGCAATTCGGGGCGCTTGCGCGCCGTCGCCTCCAGCATGCGCTGGCGGCGCCATTTTTCGATCTCGGCGTGATTGCCGCCCAACAGCACGGCGGGCACCGTCACGCCTTCATACGTTTCCGGCCGCGTGTAATGCGGCGAATCGAGCAAGCCATTGACGAAGCTGTCCTCGACGGCCGACGCGTCCGTGTTGAGCACGCCGGGCAACTGGCGCACCACGGCATCCATCAGGGCCATGGCCGGCAACTCGCCACCGGACAGCACGAAGTCGCCCAGGCTGATCTCCTCATCGACGCAACGGTCGATCAGGCGCTGGTCGACCGCCTCGTAGCGGCCGCACAGGATCACCAGACCCGGCTCGGCTTTGAGCTGCATGACGCGCTCGTGCGTCAACGGCTTGCCCTGGGGCGACATGAACACCACGCGCGGCGCGGGCAGGCCGGCATCGGTCTGGCGCTGCCTGGCGGCGTTGATGGTCGCTTCCAGGGGTTTGGCCAGCATCACCATGCCGGGGCCGCCGCCATAGGGGCGGTCATCCACGGTGCGGTGATTGTCGGTCGTGAAATCACGGGGATTCCACAACGTCAGGCCCCACTTCTGTTGTTCAAACGCGCGCCGGGTCACGCCCGACTGCGTCAGCGCGGCAAACATTTCGGGGAACAGGGTCACGACATCAAATTGCATGGACCGTCCCTTCCGACTGTACCGTATGTACCGTATTGCACAGGTGAGTCTTAATAGTCCAGGCCCCAGTCGACGGTGATGCGCTTGGCGGCCTTGTCCACCGTGATCACATAGTGATCGACAAATGGAATCAGGCGCTCTTGCGCCGCTTCATCGTCGGGAGCGCTGTCGGCGGCGGTGGCCGGCGTGATGCGCAAGATCGACTGCGGACCATTGCTCATCATGTCGGTGACCTGCCCCAGGTGCTCACCCTGCAAGTTCACTACTTCCAAGCCGATCAGATCGGCCCAGTAAAATTCGTCGGTCGACAAGGCCGGGAAACGACTGCGCGGCACCGAGACGGCAGCGCCCTTGAGCGCTTCGGCCACGTTGCGATCGCTCACTCCCACCAACTGGGCAACGACGTCGCCGCCATGCAGTTTGACCTGCTTGACGTCCACGTCATGCACATTCGGCTTGTCGAGCCACCAGGTTTTCACCTTCAGCAATGCATCCGCATCTTCCGAGAAAGGTCTTACCCTCACCCAGCCAGCAACGCCATACGCGCCGTAGACAAAGCCCACTTGCGCCAAGTCGTCGGGGACTTTCACCCCGGATGCATGCTTATCGGTCAAACCAGAAACCAGACTTAGGCTGCTTTGTTAGCGGCAGCGACCAGACGGGCCACGGCAGGCGACAGTTGCGCGCCCACGGACTCCCAGTGCGCCAGGCGGTCAGCGGTAATGCGGAACGGCACTTCGCCACCAGCTGCCATCGGATTGTAGAAACCGATGCGCTCGATGAAACGGCCATCGCGACGATTGCGCGAGTCGGTTGCAACGATGTTGTAGAACGGACGCTTCTTGGCGCCTCCACGAGCTAAACGAATAACGACCATAATATTTCCAAAAAGTGTGCTGAGACGGAAAAAGCCGCAAATTATAGCGCGCCTTGCCACGTAGCAGCAAGCATTAATGCACATAATTGGGCGGGTTGGGGCAATCGATGATTATCCCCCGTTCCGGCGAACTGGGCAAGTGCCACGCGATCTCAAAAAAGATCCGCCGGGGGCCGTATTATGACCGATACTGCGTGCTTTCCCGCAATTTGTTAGCAAACCCATGGCCAATTTGCATCAAACGCAACACCATCCCCACAAGAACAAGACCGTGGCCACGCTGCTGGCCAGCGTGCTGGGCGGACTGGGCGGGCACCGGCTCTACCTGCGCGGCGCGCGCGACCGCTGGCTGTGGGTCCACCTGGCCAGCGTGCCGGCCGCCGCCGTGGTCGCGGCCGCCGCACCAGGCGCCGACTGGTTCTACAAGATCTTGCCGCTGGTGATCTCGGCGCTGGTTGGATTCCTCGAAGCGCTGGTGCTGGGCCTGATGCCGGACGAGAAATGGGATGCGCTCTACAACGCCCAATCGGGCCGGCAATCGGCCTCCCACTGGCCGCTGGCCCTGCTGCTGGTCCTCACCCTGATGGTGGGCGCAGGCATGCTCATCGCAACAATTTCCCGCCTGTTTGACTTGCTGTACACTGGCGGTGCGTATGGCTGATAAATAACTTTAGGAGAACACCATGACGAGTCGTCCCCTGATCCTGGCCCTGAGCCTGGCTGGCCTGATGAGCAGCGCCTGGGCCCAGGCGCCCGTGAGCGCGAAAGAACAGTACGCGATCGACAGCAAGCACGCTGCCACCCGCTACGCCGATGACAAGAAGCTGTGCTCCGAGGAGACTGATTCCAGCACCCGCATGCAATGCATGCGCGACGCCAAGTCCGAATACGACAAGAGCATCGCCCAGGCCAAGGCCGCGATGAAAGCCTCGCCCGCCAAGACTGGCGCCTGCATGAACGAGTGCGGCAAGGTGGTCAACGTCACCGTTACCGAAAAAGCCGGTGAAGGCAGCGCGCTGGGCCTGATCGCCGGCGGCGTGGCTGGCGCCCTGCTGGGCAACCAGGTGGGCAGCGGCCATGGCCGCGAACTGGCCACCGTGGCCGGCGCCGCCGGCGGCGCCTATGCGGGCAAGCAGATCGAGCAGAAAGCCAAGTCCACCAAGGTGTGGACCGTGGAAGTGCAATACAACAACGGCCAGCACGCCAGCTTCAACTTCGACCACGACCCCGGCCTGCTCGCTGGCGACCAGGTCCGCAACGCCAACGGCACCGTCGTGCGCAACTGAACACCCGCGGCGCGAAGACCGCACCGGCATCCCGGCAATGCCGTTCAGCGAGACTGAACGGCATTTTTTTTGGATGTCAGTTGCGGGCATCCTTCGGCCGGTCGCCCTTGGGCCAGTCCTTGGCCTTGCCGGCATAGACGGGACGTGGCTGGTGGGTGAAATATTCCGCCACATCGACCGCGTCCTGATCCGACAGCGTGCCACCCTGCCCCAACGGCATGTTGTACTTGACGAAGGCAGCCGCCGTGTAAGTGCGCGCCATGCCGGCGCCGTCATTGAACGAAGCCGGCCCCCACAGCGGCGGGAACGCATAGGCGGCGCCGTTCTTCAAGCCTTCGCCGCTGGCGCCATGACAACTGGCGCATTTCTCCCCATAGACCTGCTTGCCGTGCGTGCTGTCGGGCACCAGCTTCTGGTCGATCGGGCCGAAGCCGCGGCCCTTGACGCTGACGCCCGTCGGCACCCCGGCCGACAGCCATTGCATGTAGGCGAGGATGTTGTTCATCTCGTCGGAATTGAAGGCCAGCGGCTTGCCATTCATGGACCGCTCAAAGCAATCGTTGACGCGCTCCTGCAAGGAAATCAGGCGCCCGCTGCGCGCGCGGTATTCGGGGAACACGCCCCAGATACCCACCCATGGCGAAGCTTGCGCAATGGTGCCTCCCGTCATGTGGCAATTGGTGCAAGTGAGGCCATTACCCACGTTGCCGGGCAAACGCTGGTGGGTTTCACTCAACAGCAGCTTGCCGGCCGCGATGGCCGCGCCGCGCGGCCCCGATGGCATGCTCGCTTCCGATGGCGGCTTGAGCTCCGGCGCCGTCTGCGCACTGGCTGCACCGGCAGCCCACAGGGCGGCGAAAAGTATCGAACAACGCTGCGGCTTCATGTTGATCCCTCCTGGTGGATGGCCCGCCCTGGCCGGCGAGCGATGCAATCATTCTAGACCTGCCGGCGACTACATCCCTCGCAATTGTGGCGGCGGCTTGATTCCGTGGCCGTTCCCCGCTTCTTTCCCGGTTTCTTCATACGTAGCCGGTGGCCAGTGCGCGTGCCCAGTCCGTGCGGCCGTTGCGGCGCGCCAGGTCGGCCATGGCCGCGTGGCCGTACGGCACGGCGATCAAGTCGCACTGCCAGCCGCCATCGGCCTGTTCCACGATGGCGTAACGGGCGTCCGGCGAGCCATTCTGGATCACGTGGAAACAGGGGCGATGGTCGTCGTAGGCCGGCAAGCCCACGCTGCCCGGATTGACGATCAGCTGGCCCGTCGCCGAGCGCATGGCCCGTGGCACGTGGGTGTGGCCGCACACGATCAGCTCGGCGTCGCAGCCGGCCAGCCGGTCGTCGATCTCGGCCAGCGTGGCGGCCCGCACATGGGTGGGCTCGACGGACTCCAGGAAGTATTCGAAATCGCTGCGCGGCGTGCCATGGCACAGTTGCACTTGCGCGTCGAGCCGCAAGGCCGGCTCCAGCGTGGCCAGCCAGTCCAGCTCCGCCTGCCCCAGTTGGGCAAAAGCGAACGCATCCGACGCTTCGCGCCCGCGCGGCGTGCGCAACTGGCGCTCGTGGTTGCCCCCCAGGTGGATCCAGTCCCGCCGCGCCATCAGGAACTGGGCCGTCTCCTGCGGCAGCAAGGGGCCGGACACGCAATCGCCCAGGTTGATCACCCGGTCCACGCCGCGCCGCGCAATGTCGCGCACCACCGCCTGCAGGGCCGGCAAATTGCCGTGAATATCGGAAACGATGGCATAACGCATGGCGCAATCTCCCGTGCGGAAAAGGAGTCCCAGTGTAGCGCACCAGCGCCAGTTGTCGCATCGGCAAAAAAAAGGTGCCGGACGAAAAAACTGGCCACTTCGACAGTATTGTGAAAATACAACAAATTAATTTACATGCAGATTTTTCGCTGAATTACGAGCGCATGCTCGGTTTTTACACTTGATTTTGCAATACATTTAAGCGTAGTCCGCATTCCACAGAGACGCAGTCCACACATATAACCACACCAAGGAGACACTGCATGCCTACCCGTATTCGCCACTCGCTACGCACCCTGCTACCCCTGCTCGCCCTGCTCGCCGCCGGCGCCGAAGCGTCGGCCAGCACCCTGAACCAGAACGCCTCGTGGACCATCGACCGCGCCAACACCAGCACCAAGTACCGCGTGGTGGCCTACGGCGATTCCATCTATGCCGGCTATAACGGCTCCATCACCAGCGCCGCCAAGTACTCGGCGCCGACGGTGGACGCGGAATACATGTCCGCCCTGTGGGGCGCCGACATCGAGAGCGTGCGCCGCACCAAGTCCGGCGCCGTCGCTTCGGACGTGTACAACAACAAGATCGTGGCCGAGCGTTCCTACATGCAGGCCAGCAGCACGCGCGTGGTGACGTTCGAAATGTGCGGCAACGATGGCCTGCAGGCGCGCACCAGCTTCAAGAGCCAGAGCGGCACCTGCGACTACACGGTGCTCGACAACGCCGAAGCGAGCTGCAAGACCTACGTGGCGGCGGCCATGGACTACATCAACGCCAACGCCTATCCCGGCGTGAAGCTGAAGGTGATCTCCAACCTGCACTACCCTGGCTACGCGGCCGACAACGTGCAAAGCTCGTGCACCGACGCCAGCACCGGCCAGACCGTCAAGATGCAGGACCGCTTCCTGCTCTCGCTGGCGCGCATGAACTACATGATGTGCGACACGGCGCGCCAGAAAGGCTTCACCTGCGCCGACAACTTCGCGCAGTACATGGGCGGCGACTATGACAGCAACGGCGACGGCCAGATCGACTCCGACGCGCTGCGCTACGTGGCCGGCGAGAGCCAGGACAGCTACGTGAACCGCATCACCACCGCGCTGCGCTCCACCATCCGCGACGCCAACACGCACTTCGTCTCGTCGGGCAGCAGCTACGACTACATCCAGTCCGACGACACCCACCCGACCTACACCGGCAGCACCATCACCTCCGGCCTGTTCGGCTCTACCACGGGCAGCGGCGCGCCGCGCTACACCTCCTTCACCGGCGGCAAGAGCCCGATCTGGAACCAGTACGGCCATGAACGCATGGGCTGGGCCGTCTCGACCTTCAATCCGGCGACGCCTTAAGCACCAGAGCCGGACTGGCTCCGACCAGCGTTGACGATGCCACGTCGAACCGCGCCGACACCGGCCGGCGCCCGCCGCAACGGCGCCGGCCGCGCGCGGCAGCATGCGCGCGGCCACTTCAACATTGCGCTCCTGCTTGCGGTGGCGGGCCTCGCCTTGCTGTGCGGGCTGTGGTGGTGGTCAGCTTCGTCGGCCGCGCCGGACGAGCATGGCGGCGATGCGGGCTCGCCCGCGCCGCCATCCGGCGCCGGCGCCAAGCCGGCCTGGCTGGCGGCCCTGCCGGGCATGTCGTCCGCGCCGGAGCCGGAGCAGGCGCGCGCCCCCGAAGGCGACGCCGATCCCACGCGCGACCTGAAAAGCTACATTCCCCGTGGCGCCAATCCCGGCATGGCCGAAGTGATCGAGCGCCTGCACGAGCGCGGCATCTTCAGCGGGCTCGGTGCGTTCTCGCCGCCCGGCACCCGCCCGCCGCTGGTCGGCCTGGCCGTACCCGAAGACTTCGCGCTGCCCCAAGGTTATGTGCGCCACCATCAGGTCACTGACGACGGCCAGAGCATCGAAGCGATCCTCATGTTCGCACCCGACTTCCAGCTGTACGACGCGAACAACCAGCCAGTCGCCATGCCCAAGGACCGCGTCGTTCCGCCGGAACTGGCGCCGCCCGGATTGCCGCAGCGGCGCATCACCCTCCCCGCACCACGAGAGCCGGCAAGACCCGGCCAATAGAGACATGACCCTGACCCTTCCTGAAAAAATGCGCGTGCCGGCGGCGATCCTCGCCAGCGCGCTGATGTCCGCCCTGTATGCGCGCGGCGGCGCCGGCTGGCTGCTCGGCTTCGTACTGCTGGCGCCCTGCCTGCGCGCGCTCGACACCTGCCCCACGGTCACACGCGCCCTGCTGCGCGGCTGGGCCATGACCATCGGCTACACGGCCGGCGCCTT
The DNA here is from genome assembly GCF_014042365.1 of Rugamonas fusca. Lineage (GTDB taxonomy): Bacteria > Pseudomonadota > Gammaproteobacteria > Burkholderiales > Burkholderiaceae_D > Rugamonas > Rugamonas fusca. Next base: position 104,030 of record NZ_JACEZS010000005.1, on the reverse strand, counting down.
CGCCTGGTTCGGCATCGCCTTCGGCCACTACACGCAGATCGGCGGCGCGGCCGGGCTGGCGATCCTGCTGCTGGCCGCGCCGCTGTTCCAGCCGCAGTTCCTCAGCTTCGCCCTGGTGCGCCACCTCACGCGCCAGCGCTACGGCGCCGCACCCGGCGCGCTGGCCGGCGCGGCGGCCTGGGTGGCGACGGAATGGTTGCTGCCCAAATTCCTCGGCGATACGCTGGGCTATGGCCTCTATCCCTCCGTGCCGCTGCGCCAGGGCGCCGCTGTGGTGGGCACGGCCGGCCTGACACTGCTGCTGTTACTGGCCAACGAAGGCGTGGCGGCCGCAATGGCGCTGCGCACGGCGGGCCTGCGCGCCAGCGCCCGCCCGCTGGCGCTGGCCGCGCTGGCGCCGCTGCTGCTGGCCGGCCATGGCCAGTTCGCGCTGTCGTCCAGCCCCGCGCCGGACGGCAAGCCGTTGCGCGTGGGCCTGATCCAGTCCAACATCATCGACTACGAACGCCAGCGCCAGGAAAAAGGCACGGCGGCCTTCGTGCGCGAAGTGCTCGATACCCACTACGCGATGAGCTACGACGCCGTCGAGCGCCAGCACGTGGACGCGGTGCTGTGGTCGGAAACCGTCTACCCCACCACCTTCGGCCATCCGAAAAGCGCGGCCGGCGCGGCGCTCGATCGCGAGATCGTCGGCATCGTCAACGCGGCCGGCGTGCCGTTCGTGTTCGGCACCTACGACCGCGACGGCGCCGGCGAATACAACGCGGCCGCCTTCGTGCAACCGGGCGCCGGCCTGCTGGGCTTCTACCGCAAGACGCGCCTGTTCCCGTTCACGGAATACGTGCCCGCATGGCTGGACGGCCCGCTGCTGCGGCGTTTGCTGCCGTGGACCGGCAACTGGCAGCCCGGTAATGGCGCGCGCGTACTGCCGCTGCGGCTGGCCGATGGCCGCGAGATTCCCGTGCAGCCGCTGATCTGCTTCGACGACATGGATACCAGTCTCGCCATCGACGGCGTGCGCCTGGGCGCGCAAGCCATCCTCACCATGTCCAACGATTCCTGGTTCACGGCCGATCCGCTGGGCGCGCGATTGCACCAGGCGGCGGCCGCGTTCCGCAGCATCGAGACGCGGCTGCCGCAATTTCGCGTCACCAGCAACGGCTACAGCGGCGTGATCGACGCTACCGGCGCCATCCTCGCGGGCACGCGCATGGGTGAGCAGACGCTGGTAGTGGGCGCCCTGCCCGTACGCGCGCCCGCGCCCACGTTGATCGTGCGCTGGGGCGACTGGGTAGGCCGCATGGCGGCGGCATCGCTGGTGCTGCTGGGCGTGATGTCAGCCTTCCCGGCGTGGCGCACGACGCATGCGGGTGAAACGGCGGCCGAAGCGCCAGCCATCAGCCTGGCGGCGGCCTTGCCGGCCAGGGTAGCCGTACTGTCGCCAGCCACGCGCTTGCTGGCGGGCCTGTTGCGCACGTTTGCGCGCGGCAGCCTGCTGTGGATGTGCCTCGCCCTGCTGCTCAACGAGGCGCTGCGCACCAACACGCTGGCGCAGATCCGTCTGTTCTCGAGCATGTTCCTGCTGCCGGAAGCGGCCGCGTGGTGCGTGCTGGCCTTATGCTCAGCCCAGGCCATGGTCGTCGATGGCAAGCTGGCGCTCACACGCGGCGGGCGCCGGCGCGAACTGAAACTGAGCGAGATCGCGGAAGTGCAACTGTGGCGCCTGCCCATCCCCGGGCCCGGCCTGTCGCTGCGATTGCATACGGGCCGGCGCTGGCGCTACGGCCTGGCGCTGACCAATGCCGATGCGCGCGCCGCCGCGCGGGCCGCCACCGCGGGCCGCCCGGTTCAACAGAGCCTGCGCGCCGTGCCGCAGGTGTATGCGCAAACCAGCCTGGCGATCCGCCGTTCGCGGCTCGACCATCCGCTGCCCAAGTATATTTTGCTGCCGCTGGCGCTGGCGCTGCCGGCCTTCCACCTGTACCAGCACATCGCCTACGGCAGCGCGTTCGGCGAGTACTACAGTTTCGGCTTGAAAGCCTACCTGAGCGCGTTCGCCCTGTGGTGGGCTGCATGGTCGATTGGTGTCGTGTTGACTGAGACATTGGTGCGGGCAGCGATCAGCATCGCCACCTTGCTGGCGGCGCTGCTGCGCCCCGCGCGCGCGATCGCCATCCGGCGCTGGCTGGAACGGGCCGGCCACGTGGCGCTCTACCTGGGCATGCCGGGCTGGCTGCTGCTGACCATCTACCGCGCATAAAAAAAAGGACGTAACACAGTTGAATACCGTGTTACGTCCTCATTTGCCACCCAGCAAAACCGTGTTACGTCCCCGATTTTGCTGGGCAGAAAAATCGGGGACGTAACACGGTTTTTCCTGCGGCCATGTTGTGCCCCGATTCTTCGTTGTGGCGATGCTTAGAACTGGTCTTCCGTCAGTGCCAGCACGCCGGCGCTGCCTTCCACGATGGCGCTGCGCAGGCCGGAAGCTTGCGACAGGATGTGGTCGGCGAAGAAGCGCGCGGTGACGATCTTGGCCTGGTAGAAGCTGGCGTCGCCTTCGTTGGCGTCCAGTTTCTGCTTGGCGATCAGCGCGGCGCGCGCCATCTGCCAGCCCGCCACCACGATGCCGGCCAGCTTCAGGTACAGCACGCTGCCAGCGAACACGCCCTTGATGTCGCTCTTCATGTTGGCGACCACGTAGTCAACCACGGCTTCCAGGTCCTTGCTGCCAGCCGCCAGGTGCTTGGCGATGGCCTGGAATTCCGCGCCGCCCTGCGCCGTCAGTTGCGCTTCCGTGGCGCGGATCTGGGCGATGATGGCCTTGGCCACGGCGCCGCCGTCACGCACGGTCTTGCGGCCCACCAGGTCGTTGGCCTGGATGGCGGTGGTGCCTTCGTAGATGGTCAGGATCTTGACGTCGCGGTAGTGCTGGGCAGCGCCCGTCTCCTCGATGAAGCCCATGCCGCCGTGCACTTGCACGCCGTCGCGGGTCACGTCCTGCGCCATCTCCGTCGACCAGCCCTTGATCAGCGGGACCAGGAATTCGTAGGTGGCCAGGTTGGCGGCGCGCACGGCCGCATCCGGGTGGGTGTGGGCGATGTCGCTCAGGCCCGCGCCCACGTAGGCCAGCGCGCGCGCCGCCTCGATCTGGGAGCGCATCGACATCAGCATGCGGCGCACGTCCGGATGGTGGATGATCGAAACTGGACCGGCCGAACCGGCCAGGTCGCGCGACTGCACGCGGTCCTTGGCGAAGGCCACGGCGCGCTGGTACGAGCGCTCGGCCACGCCGATGCCCTGCAGGCCGACGCCGAAGCGGGCCGCGTTCATCATGATGAACATGTATTCCAGGCCGCGGTTCTCTTCGCCCACCAGGGTGCCGATGGCGCCGCCGTGGTCGCCGAATTGCAGCACGGCCGTGGGGCTGGCCTTGATGCCCAGCTTGTGCTCGATCGACACGCAGTGCGCGTCGTTGCGCGCGCCCAGCGAACCGTCGGCGTTGACCAGGAACTTGGGCACGATGAACAGCGAGATGCCTTTCACGCCCGGTGGCGCGTCCGGCGTGCGGGCCAGCACCAGGTGGATGATGTTCTCGGCCATGTCGTGCTCACCGTAGGTGATGAAGATCTTGGTGCCGAAAATCTTGTAGGTGCCGTCGCCTTGCGGCACGGCACGGCTGCGCACGGCGGCCAGGTCGGAACCGGCTTGCGGCTCGGTCAGGTTCATGGTGCCGGTCCATTTGCCCGACACCAGGTTTTCCAGGTAGATGGCTTTCTGCTCATCGCTGCCGGCCGTCAGCAGCGCTTCGATGGCGCCATCGGTCAGCAGCGGGCACAGGGCGAACGACACGTTCGACGAATTCAGCATCTCGATGCAAGGGGTCGCCAGCAGCTTGGGCAGGCCCTGGCCGCCGAATTCCACCGGGTGCTGCACGCCTTGCCAGCCGGCTTCGGCGAAGGCCTTGAAGGCTTCCTTGAAACCTTTGGAGGTCGTGACCTGGCCATCGTGCCAGTAGCTGGGCTCTTTGTCGGCGGGATTGTTCAGGGGGGCGACCACGTTGGCGCAGAACTTCGCGTTCTCTTCCAGCACGGCTTCGGCCGTGTCCGGGGTGGCGTCTTCATTGCCGGGCAGTGCGTTCACGGCGGCCAGGTCGGCCAGTTCGTTCATCACGAACAGCATGTCTTTTACGGGGGCTTGATACGGCATTCTCTATTCTCCAAGAAAAAAGCCACGTTGGACCGGCTATTGTGCCGGAACCAGCGTGGCTTGTAATTCAACTAGGCGCTAAACGGTTCAGCCCAGTTCTGCGACCAGTTGTGGTACCACTTCGAACAGGTCGCCCACGATGCCGTAGTCGGCCACCGAGAAGATCGGTGCTTCCGGATCCTTGTTGATGGCGACGATGGTCTTCGAGTCCTTCATACCAGCCAAGTGCTGGATGGCGCCCGAGATACCGACGGCGATGTACAGGGTAGGCGCGACGATCTTGCCGGTCTGGCCAACCTGCCAGTCGTTGGGCACGTAGCCTGCATCGACGGCGGCGCGCGAAGCACCCATGGCGGCGCCCAGCTTGTCGGCCAGCGGTTCCAGGATCTTGAACGCTTCGCCCGAGCCCATGCCACGGCCACCGGAGACGATGACTTTGGCGGCGGTCAGTTCAGGACGGTCCGACTTGGCCAGTTCGCGGCCCACGAAGGCCGACTTGCCCAGGTCGCCCACGGCGGCCACGGTTTCGGTGGCGGCCGAACCGCCGGTGGCGGCGGCGGCGTCGAAGCCGGTGGTACGCACGGTGATCACTTTGACCTTGTCGCCCGACTGCACGGTGGCGATGGCGTTACCGGCGTAGATGGGACGCTCGAAGGTGTCGGGCGAATCGACCTTGGTGATTTCCGAAATCTGGGCCACGTCCAGCTTGGCGGCCACGCGCGGGGCGATGTTCTTGCCGTAGGCGGTGGCGGGAGCCAGGATGTGGCTGTACGAACCGGCCAGGGCCAACACCTGCTCGGCCACGTTTTCGGCCAGGCCGTCGGCGAAGTGCGGCGCGTCGGCCAGGATCACTTTCGATACGCCGGCGATCTGCGCGGCGGCGGCGGCGGCAGCAGCGGCGTTGGCGCCGGCGACCAGGACGTGTACGTCACCACCGCACTGGGCGGCTGCGGTGACGGTGTGGTGGGTGCTGCCTTTCAGGCTAGCGTTGTCGTGTTCAGCGATAACTAATGCGACCATGATTCTTCCTCAAAAATGTGAACGGCCAGGCCGCGCTTAGATGACTTTGGCTTCGGTGCGCAGTTTTGCGACCAGGGTGGCGACGTCCGGAACCTTGATGCCGGCCGAACGCTTGGCTGGCTCGGCCACTTTCAGGGTCTTCAGACGCGGTGCCACGTCCACGCCCAGGTCTTCCGGCTTGACGGTGTCCAGCGGCTTCTTCTTGGCCTTCATGATGTTCGGCAGCGTCACATAGCGCGGCTCGTTCAGGCGCAGGTCGGTGGTGACGATCGCTGGCAGGGTCAGCGACAGGGTTTCCAGGCCGCCGTCCACTTCACGGGTCACGATGGCTTTGCCGTCTTCCAGCACCACTTTCGAGGCGAAGGTGGCTTGTGGCCAGCCCAGCAGGGCAGCCAGCATCTGGCCGGTCTGGTTGGAATCGTCGTCGATGGCTTGCTTGCCCAGGATGATCAGTTGTGGCTGTTCCTTGTCGGCCAGCGCCTTGAGCAGCTTGGCCACGCCCAGCGGTTCCAGCTCAACGCCCGTCTCCACCAGGATGCCGCGGTCAGCGCCGATGGCCATGCCGGTACGCAGGGTTTCCTGGCACTGGGTCACGCCGCACGACACGGCCACCACTTCGGTGACTTTGCCCGCTTCCTTCAGGCGCACGGCCTCTTCGATAGCGATCTCGTCGAATGGGTTCATCGACATTTTGACGTTGGCGATATCGACGCCGCTGCCGTCGGACTTGACGCGCACTTTGACGTTGTAGTCGACCACGCGTTTGACGGGTACCAAGACTTTCATAGCTGTGCCTTTGGGAAAAATAAAGAGTAACGGAACCTAAGTAGGGGAAGATTATATGAGAAATTTTCCGCCTACAAGAAATTTAAGCACGATCGTGCGATTTTTTGTTAGTGCAAAACACCTAAAAAAGACATTTACTGCCAAAACATTTCCAGGGGAGTAAGCACCGGGACGGGATTGCTGCCCCGGTTGCATAGGATACAAGGAATTACTTACGGCGCATCAAGAACACGAATTCCCGGCCATTCTGCACATGCGACAGCAAGGCGTTGCCGGTCTGCTTGGCGAAAGCCTGGAAATCCCGCACCGAACCAGGATCAGTCGCCATGATACGCAAAACTTCACCACTTTGCAGCTCGGCCAGTGCCTTCTTGGCTTTCAGGATCGGCAGCGGGCAATTGAGGCCCCGCGCGTCGAGCTCTTTGTGAAATTCCATGATTTCGTTGTCAAGTAGTGTGTCTGTCATCGCGATCCCGCTTCCAAATGTTCCGCTGGTTTCAGACATACTACCCCAAAATAGTGCGTTTGACGCGCTGCACCAAAATAGTTCATATATCGTTGTATGCTCACAACGAGAAATTCAGCGTGGTAACGGCCTGCACCGGGGCGCAGGCCGCACAGGCGCTTATTATGCCCGTTGTGCCACCCATGCTGCAACGCCCGCAAGCGCACCCGGCAGCGCCGCAGCATCCGTACCACCCGCCTGCGCCATATCGGGGCGTCCGCCACCCTTGCCGCCCACCTGCTGGGCCACAAAGTTGACCAGCTCGCCCGCCTTGACCTTGGACGTGGCGTCGGCCGTCACGCCGGCGATCAGGCTGACCTTGCCGTCGGCCACGCTGGCCAGCACGATGGCGGCCGTCTTCAGCTTGTCCTTGAGCTTGTCCATGGTTTCGCGCAGGCCGGCCACGTCGGCGCCTTCCAGGGTCGCGGCCAGCACCTTGATGCCATTCACGTCCACGGCCTGGGTGGCCAGTTCATCGCCCTGGCCGGCGGCCAGTTTCGATTTCAGGGCCGCCAGTTCCTTCTCCAGCGCCTTGGCGTTGTCCTGCATCTGCACGATGCGGGCCGTCAGTTCGTCCGGGGTCGCCTTCAGGGCTGCCGCTGCCTCCAGCAGGCGGCGGTTCATCGCTTGCACCAATGCCAGCGCGCCCTCGCCCGTCACCGCCTCGATACGGCGGATACCGGCCGCCACGCCGCCTTCGGCGACGATCTTGAACAGGCCGATGTCGCCGGTGCGGTGCACGTGCACGCCGCCGCACAGTTCCTTGGACGAGCCGATGTCCATCACCCGCACCACATCGCCGTACTTCTCGCCGAACAGCGCCATGGCGCCATGCTTGACGGCGTCGTCGAACGACATATTGTGCGACTGGGTGGCCACGTTGGCCAGGATTTCGCGGTTGACGATGGCTTCCACTTGCGCGATCTGCTCGGCCGTCACGGGCGCGTTGTGGCTGAAGTCGAAGCGGGCCTTGTCTGGATCAACCAGCGAGCCTTTCTGCGCCACGTGGGAACCGAGCACTTCGCGCAGGGCCTTGTGCATCAGGTGGGTGGCCGAGTGGTTGCGGATGGTGCGGCCGCGCAGGTGCTGGTCCACTTCCGCGCCCACGGCGTCGCCCACTTTCAGCACGCCGGAAGCGAGCACGCCGTGGTGGCCGAACACGTCCGCCTGGATCTTGAGCGTGTCTTCCACTTCGAACCTGGCGGTGGCGCCCTGGATCAGGCCCTGGTCGCCCACCTGGCCGCCCGACTCGGCGTAGAACGGCGTGGTGTCGAGCACCACGATGCCCTGCTCGCCGGCCTTCAGTTCCGTCACTGGCGCGCCGTTGGCGTACAGCGCGATCACTTTCGAGTTGTGCTGCAACTGGTCGTAGCCGACGAACTTGTTCTTCTCGCCGCTGTATTCGACGTTGGCGGCCATCTTGAACTTGCCGGCCGCGCGCGCGATCTTCTTCTGGTTTTCCATCGCCGCGTGGAAGCCTTCCTCATCCAGCGTCACGTTGCGTTCGCGGCAGATGTCGGCCGTCAGGTCCAGCGGGAAGCCGTAGGTGTCGTACAGCGTGAAGGCGGTGCCGCCGTCCAGGCGCGAAGCGTCCTTGGCCAGCTGCGCTTCCAGGATCTTCATGCCGTGTTCCAGCGTTTCGCCAAAGCGTTCTTCTTCGGCCTTCAGCGTCTGGGCCACGCGCTCCATGGCTTCCGTCAGTTCCGGATAGGCCGCGCCCATCTCGGTGTTGAGGTCGGCCACCAGCTTGTAGAAGAAGGGCTTGGCCTGGCCCAGCTTGTGGCCGTGGCGCAGCGCGCGGCGGATGATACGGCGCAGCACGTAGCCGTGGCCTTCCGAGCTCGGAATGATGCCGTCAACGATCAGGAAGGCGGCGGCGCGGATGTGGTCGGCAATCACGCGCAGCGATTTCGATTCCAGGTCGGTGGCGCCGGTTTCGCGCGCAGCGGCCTTGATCAGGTTCTGGAACAGGTCGATCTCGTAGTTGCTGTGCACGTGCTGCAGCACGGCGGCCAGGCGCTCCAGGCCCATGCCCGTGTCCACGCAAGGCTTGGGCAGCTTGTTCATGTTGCCCGCTTCGTCGCGGTTGAACTGCATGAACACCAGGTTCCAGATTTCGATGAAGCGGTCGCCGTCTTCCTCAGGCGAGCCCGGAGGACCACCCCAGATGTCCGGGCCGTGATCGTAGAAGATTTCCGTGCACGGGCCGCATGGGCCGATGTCGGCCATCTGCCAGAAGTTGTCCGACGCGTAGCGCGCACCCTTGTTGTCGCCGATGCGGATGATGCGCTCTTTCGGCACGCCGATCTCGTTGGCCCAGATGTCGTAGGCTTCGTCGTCCTCGAAGTAGACGGTGACGGTCAGCTTCTCGGCCGGCAGCAGGTAGACCTTGGTCAGCAGTTCCCATGCGTAGTGGATGGCGTCGCGCTTGAAATAGTCGCCGAAGCTGAAGTTACCCAGCATTTCGAAGAAGGTGTGGTGGCGCGCCGTGTAGCCCACGTTTTCCAGGTCGTTGTGCTTGCCGCCGGCGCGCACGCAGCGCTGCACGGTGGTCGCGCGCGAGTACGGGCGCGTGTCGAGGCCGAGGAACACGTCCTTGAATTGCACCATGCCGCTGTTGGTCAACAACATGGTCGGGTCGTTACCAGGCACCAATGGACTGGAACGGACGATAGCATGACCCTTGGATTCAAAAAACTTGAGGAATTTGTCGCGGATTTCAGATGATTTCATGTCGGTTGGCAGTGGTGGCTGGCATGTGCAAAGGGTTGATTATACGTGAAGAAATGGCCGGTAAATACCTGCCGGTGTAGGCGGCGGCCTCCAGGCGTGGCCGACGCGCCGCTCAAGCGAAGGCCGGGCCGATCAGGTCGATGCGGTCGGTGCAGAAGCCATCGACGCCCCAGGCCAGGATGTCGCGCGCCCGTTCCGGGGTGTTGACGGTGTAGCAAAATAGCCCCAGCCCCGTCTGTTTGACGGCCTGCGCCAGCGCCGGCGTCAGGTGCTGGTGGTTGGTGTGGATGGCAACGGCGTCCAGTGCGGCGGCCTGGCCTTGCCAGTCGGCGGGCAAGGTATCGAACAGGCAGCCGCGCGGCAGGGCCGGCACGGCGTCGCGCGCGGCGGCCAGCGCCGCCATGCTGAACGAGGACAGCAACGGCAGCCCGGCCGGGTCGCCAGCGGCCAGCGCAGCGGTGAACTTGTCGCGCGTGGCCTCGGCCACCCAGCGCCCCGTGGCCGCCTCGAACCCTTGCGCCGGTTTGATCTCGATGTTCATCCAGATCCGCTGCGCCTGGCAATATTCGACGAAGCCGGTGAAGGTCGGCACTGGCTCGCCCCGGAATTCCGGCCCGAACCAGCCGCCTGCATCCAGGCGCGCCAGGTCGGCCGCGTCCGTCGTGGGCACGCTGCCCAGGCCGGGCACGGTGCGGCCGAACTGCTCGTCATGCATGACCATGCCGATACCGTCGCGCGACAGCATGACGTCGAATTCCACGGCCCGGAAACCGTAGGCCAGCCCGCAGCGCAAGGCGGCGATGGTGTTTTCCGGCGCCAGCGTGCCGCCGCCCCGGTGCGCAACGATTCTAGGATAAGGCCACATGGCAAACGCCTCGCAAACGATGGTTGTTTCAACCTTACCATGCCTGCCTCGGACGCGGCGGAAAATGGCCGCGCCCCGTTCGCGCCCGCGGATATTATCGGAAGAAAATGCACCAAAAAGGTGCATTTTCTACACCACCGATGCTAGTGCAACTGATGCTTCAATGTCGACAATTCGTGGTGCATGTGGTTGACGGCGGTCTTCATTTGCGGCGTCAGGTCGGCGCCGCTGCTGCACACGCGCTTGGCGCGATCACCGAGCAGCTCCAGGTCGTTCACCATTTGGCGGATGCGGTTCTCGTCGTTGGACTGGAGCACGTCCTTCGCCATGTCGGCCTGCTTGTCCAGCCGTTCGATGCAATCGCGCAGTTCGCCCGGCACGTTGCGCTCGGCCGAACACGCTTGCGACGCTTGCCCGATCGCATGTTCCACACTGCTGAACCGCCGTTGAATCTCATTCGCTTGCAGCATGATGGTTCCCTCCAAAGTAGGTCGCGCGCACGATGCGCACGTCACCATTGGATGCGCTCGCGGGTGTCCCGGTTCCACTATGCCGCTTGAGCCAGCACAAGCGCGGCGAGGACGGCTTGCGCTATCGCGTCAGCCGCCGCACGCCGGCAAAGACAGTGCCTGCAGCACTTCGCCCCGCTCCGACTGCACGAACGCGCTCACACCCAGCCTGCCCGGCGCGGCGCCAGGCGGCAACGGCAGCGTGCGCGTGACGGTCGCCATGTTAATACCGGCTTTGTCGCCCGACGACAAAGGCACCGGCGCCAGCCACGTGCGCACCACATGGTCGTGACGCAGCAGGCGGCCGCTGTTTTCTCCGGCCGTCACCTTGCTGGCCAGCCCGCTTTCGACCAGCGCCACGAACAGCGTGCCGTCGCGGGCCGCGCTGGCGTTCACTTCCACCGGCAAGCCGGCCGCGCTGGCCTGCCCCAGCGAAATGCGGATATCGGCCTGCGCCGCCTGCGCGTTGATGCGCCTGACAGCAGCGGGCACACCGCCGGTCCAGCGCTCCACGCCGCCGCGCAGCTCCTGCCCCGCCACGAACAGTTCCGGCGTGTAGACCGTGCGCGAGCCGGCCAGCTTCGTCAGCCAGCGCTGGCGCGCACTGTACGCCGCCTGTGAGAACGGGTCTTTCCAGCCGATGTCGTTCCAGTAATCGACATGCAGCGCCAGCAGCACGGCCTGCTCCGGCGTAACGCCCGCCGCCCGCAAGCTGCCCATGTACTGGTCGGCCGGCGGACAACTGCTGCAACCTTCCGAGGTGTACAGCTCCAGCAGCGCGACCCGATGGCTGGGGCTGTGCTCGCTGCAACTGCCAGCGGCCAGCACGGGCGCGACGTTCAGCGCGGCGGCGGCGGTCAAGCCCAGGATCAACTGTTTCATGGCGCCTCCAATTTGTACGATATGTCCTCTTAGTCGGGCGGCCAAGGCCAACCTGACAGTACCTTGCAAATTGTTTCTACAAACGCAAAACATATCGAAAACTCAAGTTATCATGCCTGTCCGCTTCCATCCACTCCTATCGCATGGTCGACCTCGTAACGCGCGCTGCCCGCCGCTGGCCCGGCATGCTGCTGACAGCGCTCATTCACATCGCACTGATTTACGCCATGTGGCGCCAGTTGCCCGACCGCCCCGCCGAGCGGCGGCCGAATGACCGGCCAGCCATCCAGTGGCTGTTGCCGCTCGCGCCTCGGCCGGCACCGGCACGGCCTGTGCCGTCCACGCCCTCGCCCTCGCCAATCACGCCATTAATAAGCACGCAAGCGCCAGCCAGGCCCGGGGGCCCGCCTGTGGCGGCGCCAACCGCAACGCCCATCCAGCCGCAAGCGATCACCCCGCCCGAACAACCGCCGCCGGAGCCGGACTTCGGCCCGGCCCGCCCCAGCGCGGCCGACATCATGCGCCGCGCACAGCGTGACATCGCCGCCATCGACAAGCAATTGCGCAAGGAATATCCGACGCAGGATGTCGTGCCGCCGCCCGACAGCGTGCAGGCCCGGCTGACGCGCGGCATCAACGCCGCGCACGACGCCGTCGGCCCCAAGTGGTATGAAGGTGCGAGGATGGTGGAGCTGAGCCAGCCCGACAGCAAGACGCGCGTCTACAAGATCACGACGGCACTGGGCACCTATTGCTTCAGCCAGTACGAGGATGGGCGCAAGGCCTACACCAACTGCCCGCGCTAGCGCGGACCGCTCAGCCCGGCGCCAGCGCTGTCGCGGCGGGCGCCAGCGGCGTCAACTGGCGCAAGCGCAGTGCGATCAGCAACGCCCCGCCCAGTGCCGCACCGAGCACGGCCACCACGCCCGGCCAGCCGCCGCGCGCCCACACCATGCCGGTGGCCGAACCGACCACGCTGGAACCGAGGTAGTAGAAAAACAGGTACAGCGCGGATGCCAGCGCCCGGGGCGCCACAGCGCGCCGCCCGACCCAGCTGCTGGCCACGGAATGCGTGGCGAAAAACCCGAACGAGAACAGCGCCACGCCCGCCACGATCAGCGGCAACGCCTGGGACAAGGTCAGCAGCAAGCCGGCCAGCATCAACCCCATCACGCGCCACAGCACACCGCGCCGCCCCAGCCGGTCGGCCAGCCGGCCCGCCCACACGGAACTGTAGATGCCCAGCAGGTACAGCAAGGAAATGAGCCCCACCGAGGTCTGGCTGAGGCCATATGGCGCGGCCAGCAGCCGGTAGGCGATATAGTTGTACAGGCTGACGAAGCTGCCCATCAGCAAAAAGGCCAGCGCGAACAGCAGCGGCAGGCCGGCGTCCGTCAGGTGCCGGCGGCAGCCGTCGCGCATGGCGCGCCAGCCGCCGCGCGCGGGCGTGAAATGGCGCGACGCGGGCAGGCCACGCCAGAAATCCCAGGCCGCCAGCAAGCCAGCCACGCCCATCACGGCCAGCGCTACCCGCCACGAGAAATGGTCGCTCAGCAGCGAAGTGAGTAAGCGCCCGCTCATGCCGCCGAACGCGCTGCCGCTGATGTACAGTCCCATCGACAAGCCCAGCGAAGCCGGTTCGATTTCCTCGCCCAGGTAAGCCATGGCCACGGCCGGCATGCCGCCCAACACCAGCCCCAGCGTGGCACGCAGCACCAGCAGTTGCGGATAGTTGCGCGCCAGCGCGCACAACACCGTGAGCGCGGCCGCCAGCGCCATGGCCGCCACCATCATGGGCTTGCGCCCCAGCCGTTCCGACAGCGCGCTCGACAGCAACAGCGAAAACGCCAGCGCCGCCGTGGAGACCGACAGCACCAGGCTGCTTTGCGCCGGCGTGAGCGCAAACTGGTGCGACAGCACCGGCATCAGCGGTTGCACGCAATACAACAGCGCAAACGTGGAAAAGCCGCCGAAGAACAGCGCCCGGTTGGTGCGCCGGAAGGCCGGCGTACCGGCGGCGATGCGGGGAGTATCGGAGGCTGAGGCGGAGGCGGACATGATGACCTTGGGCAGGAACGATGTATCCATCTTAGGATTGCTCATTCATATCGTCCAATATATATTTAAGACATTAGTAATATATAGAAACGATTACTGGACATGGAACTTCGCCACCTGCGCTATTTCGTCGCCGTCGCCGAGGAGCTCAGTTTCACGCGCGCGGCGCAGCGCCTGCACATCGGCCAGCCGCCGCTGAGCCAGCAGATCCAGGCGCTGGAAGCGGAAGTGGGCGCTCGCCTGCTGGAGCGCAGCAAGCGCTGGGTACGCCTGACGGAAGCGGGCAAGCTGTTCCTCGACGATGCGCGCCGCGTGCTGGCCCTGTCCGAGCAAGCGATGCAGACGGCGCGCCGGGCCCAGCGCGGCGAAGCGGGCGAACTGCGCATCGGCTTCACCTTCTCGACCCCGTTCACGCCGCTGTTCGCCACCGTCATCAACCGCTACCGCCAGCGCTATCCGGGCGTCACGCTCACCTTGCACGAAATGGCCACCCTGCCCCAGATCGAAGCGCTGCCCGCGCGCACGCTGGACCTGGGCTTCGTGCGCCCGCCCGAAGTGGCCGTGCTGGACACCGTGCGCATGACCACTTTGCGCCAGGACCCGCTGCTGTTGGTGCTGCCCGTCGGCCATCCGCTGGCGCAGCAGGAGGTGGTGGCCGCGCGCGAGCTGCAAGGGCTGCCGTTCGTGATGTACCCGCCCACGGCGGGCACCGGCATCTACCACCAGATCCTGCGCCTGTGCCGCGCGGTGGGCTTCGAACCGCAAATCGCGATGGAGGCGGGTGAAGTGTCATCCATCATCGGCCTGGTGGCGGCCGGCTGCGGCATCTCCATCCTGCCCGGATCGTTCAACAGCATCCGGATGGAAGGCGTGTGCTACCGCGCGCTGGCCGAACCGGAAGCGACCACCACGCTGCTGCTGGCGCAGCGCAAGGACGAAACGTCGCCGCTGGTGGAAGCGTTCGTGGCGCTGGCGCTGGCGGCGGCGCAGGAGGAACAGCGGCGGACCTGAAACACCTGGAGAAGTGGCGCTCGCGGCGCCGGCTTAGTTCTGTCGCTTCAATCCGGCGTAAAAATTCTCGTGCGATCCCATGCTCAGCATGAGCACAGTAGTCGGCGCGGCCTTGTCAGGCTGAGGCTGGTACGCAACCAGAATCTCCTGCTTGTTGACCTTGAACTTATACACAAAGATACCAGCCAGATCGCCTTTTTTTTCCTCACCGATCATAGGGTCACCAGCAATCACCCTGACTGCCTCGTCAACGGCGATCTTATCCCTGGCGTGCAGCTTTTTGACGGCCCGCGCAAAAGTCGGCGTAACAAGGATGGAAAGCACTATCAGGCTCCGAATTCATAGGGGGTCAGCATGCCCGCCTTGGCTTCCTGGGCCGCCAGCAAGGTGTCCTTGATGAACTGCACAGGCAGATCGGGATTGTCATCGACCGCCTTGCCCAGGCGGGCCCAATATTCGATTTGCTTCGGAACCGAACGATGCTCTGCCGCGGCATGCGGCTTGGCCATTTCGACGAGTTCATCCGACAATTTCAACGCTGTTGACATATCAGCCTCTCCAATTTAATGGTGGAAGTTTGCGACATAATGCAACCTTTTGCAACCCTGCGTGGCATGTCGGCTGGCGCGACCGCTCTGGCGTACCAGCCCCAAAAGAAGAAAGGCCAGCCGTCCCGCGCTGGCGGAAGGGCTGGCCATTTAATCATCCGACTGGACGATCAGGCGTAATCGGCGTCCAGTTCCGAACCGGCGTAGTTTTCCAGTTCCGAGAACAACGTTTTCATGGCCGTGCGGCCACGGATGTGCTGCAGCACCGTGCAGGTGTTGCGGTAGCTCTCGATGCGGTCGAGCAGCACGGGATGGTGCTGCACCGGCACGGCGGCCACCAGCGCCGCCCAGCCCTCCTCAAAGTCCGGCTTGTTCTTGCGCACCGATTTGACGAAGCGTTCGAACTCCTTCTGCCCCGTGCGCGCCACCACCCTGCCCCCGCCTTCGACGGCGAAGATGATGGCCAGCGCGATCACGCCTTCCGCATTGAGGTCGGCGTCGCTGACCGGGCCTTCGCTGTTGTGCCGGCGCAGCCAGGAGGCCAGCCGCACGATGGCCTGCACCTCCTTGCGCTGCTTGAGTTGCTGGGCGTAGCGCTCGTAGCCGGACCAGTTCTGGTTCGGGTCAGCCTGGCAGATATCGATGAACAGTTCACGCAGGCGGCGCTGGGCGTACACCGGATCCTGGTCGTACTCGCCCACCAGCGCATCCTCAGGCAGGGCGGCCAATTCGCGGATCAGGCGGAAGCCGGCCTGGAACGCATGCTCGGCGCCATGCTCGACAAGGAAGTCCAGCGCGGCCTGGTCGCTCTCGGCCAACAGCACGCTCTCCAGGCCCAGCGAGACGCCGCCCACCGTCAGCTGCAGCGCCTTCTGGATGCCGTCGGCCGTGCGGTCGTTGGTGAACTTCTCGGCCACCATGGCCGTGATGCCCGTCAGCTCGTCGGCCAGGTTGACAGCGGCGTCGGGACGGCTGTCCGTGGCCAGGCACTTGATGGCGCGCGTCAGGCGCGGCAGGGTTTCTACAACAATTGCAGGCAGCATGTATCAGGCTTCCATCACGAGAAAATGCCGGTGCCCATGCTGCGGCGCGCGCCGGGCTTGGGTGCGCTGCGGGTGGACGGTACCTGCTTGCGCAAGCGGTACAGCAATTCCTTGGTCGAGCGCTGCAGGTGCTTGGGTTCCTCGTCCGGGTCGTCGCTGAATTCGGCGTCGGCCAGGTCGGCGCTGTGGCGGAATTCCGGGAACAGCTCGAACAGGGCGCGGTCCCAGCCATCCTCGGACGCCTGCGCCAGCGCCACGGCCAGCGGCACCACGTCGTTGTCGGACGAAGTCTGGCCCGTCAGGTAAGGCCCCTTGGAGATGATCTCGCCGGCCACTTCCAGGATTTCCTTGGGCGCCATCGAGAACAGGATGGCGAAGATGGTCGCCCCCCAGTCGGTGGCCGATGCTTCCGTCAGCAGCGCGTTGCGGCGGTCCTCGTCGTCGTTGGCGAACACCACGCCGTGCACGTGCGCGAACAGCGACTCGGCGATGCGCTCGGGATCGTCCTCGATCAGGTCATCGGGCCAGGTGGCGGCGAAGAAGGCCAGGCTGTCGGCCCAGGCCTTGGGCGGCACCAGCAAGGTGGCCAGCGACATCTTGCCGCCGTCAAAGCCGGCCATGTGCAGCGCCGTCACTTGCGGCGGGATGCTTTCCAATACTTCCACCACGGCCAGGTCGCCGTACTGGTCGGCTGCGTCCGCGAAGGCTTGCTCGGCGTGGCTCAGCGAGCCGGCCAGCACCAGTTCCGTCACCTGCTTGCGCAGCGCGGGCAGATTGCTTTTTTCCGACATGGTCACTCTCCTTCCTGATCGAACATTTGGGCGAAGTCGTCGCTCGCCTGGTCTTCCTCGTACTCGTCGTCGCCCTCGTCGTTGGCCGACAACTGCTCCAGCGACTGGTCATCGTCGTCCCACTTGCGCGGGTTCTTGTACAGGAAGGCCGTGATGATGGCCTGGCGCGCCAGGTCGGGGAAACTTTCTTCCAGCGCCGCGTACATCTTGGCCGCCTCCTCGCCCCGGCAGGAAGCCATGGCGAACACGCGCGACGGGTCGCCGAATTCATAGTCTTCCGCCTCGGCCAGCAAGCCCTTGGGATTGGAAAACTCGATGTGGTCGACCAGCGCGAAGGCCAGCATGTTCACATCCTCGATGCCGCCGCCGCTGGCGTATTCGGACACCAGGGCATCCACCATGTTCTTGTAGTTCTTGTGATCGGGCGGGTCGCCCAGAATGCCTTCGATCTGGCCGCCCAGTTCGCGCGACTGATAGGCAAATTCGGGGTGTACTTTTCTCATGGATTGCTTTCGTTCTTTTCTACTACTGATCTGGATGAAACGGCGCGCCGCATGGGCGCCGCGCGGTGGCCGCGGTGGGCCTCAGGCCGGCGGCAGCGTGGTGCCGTGCAGGTTGAAGACCGAGCGCCACAGCTGGTAAGCCTCCGCTTCCGGGTCGATGATGATGCGGTGGTTCACGCTCTGGTTGTATTCCTCGCGCTTGACCGGGTCGGACAGGATTTCATACGCCTTGGTGATGCTCTTGAACCGGACTTCCGCACCGGGCGCCTGGTTGCGGTCGGGGTGGAAGCGCATCGCCAGCGAGCGGTAAACCTTCTTGATTTCATCGTCCGTGGCGTTGGGCGCGACACCGAGCACATTGTATAAATTTTCCATTAGGAAATTCTCCGGGCCGAATGCCATAAACATTAAAGACGAATTATCCTATAGATCGGCCCCGCGCGTCCCGCTTTGGGTCCGCTTTGGGTCCGCTTTGGGTCCGCTTTTGGCCGCTTTCAGGCGCCATTGCGCCGCCATCGGCGTGCAAATCGCCCATGGCGTACCGTCCTCGCCGTCACAATGTTGCCGGTTCATCCATTTCGATGGCGCGCCGCAGCAAATCCCGCTCCATGGGGGGAGCGATACGGTAAAATGCCCGCTACTCGACACTTTGCAAAGCAACTTTTCAGATGAGCAACGATAAAAACAGCACCGCGCCGGCACTGGCCTCGAACTTCCTGCGCGCCATCGTCGAAGCGGACCTGGCGGCCGGCACCCACGTGCGCGAAGGCCTGCCGTCCGTGATCACCCGTTTCCCGCCCGAGCCGAACGGCTACCTGCACGTGGGCCACGCCAAGTCGATCTGCCTGAACTTCGGCCTGGCGCGCGACTACCAGGGCCGCTGCCATTTGCGCTTTGACGACACCAATCCCGAAAAGGAAGAACAGGAATACGTCGACACCATCATCGACAGCGTCAAGTGGCTGGGCTTCAGCTGGGACCACGCAGGCCCGAACGGCACCGAACACCACCTGCACTACGCCAGCGACTACTTCGAGCAGCTGTACGCGATGGCCGAATACCTGATCACCTCGGGCCACGCCTACGTGGACAGCCAGAGCGCCGAAGACATGGCGGCCAACCGCGGCAACTTCAGCACGCCGGGCAAGAACTCGCCGTTCCGCGACCGCCCGCGCGAAGAATCGCTGCAACTGTTCCGCGACATGCGCGCCGGTAAATTCCCGGACGGCGCCCACATCCTGCGCGCCAAGACCAGCGAAGACGCGATGGCCTCGCCCAACATGAACATGCGCGACCCGGCCATCTACCGCATCCGCCACGCGCACCACGTGCGCACCGGCGACGCCTGGTGCATCTACCCGATGTACGACTACACGCACCCGATCTCGGACGCGCTGGAACAGATCACCCATTCCATCTGCACCCTGGAATTCCAGGACCACCGGCCGTTCTACGACTGGCTGCTGGCCACGCTGGCCGAAGGCGGCTTCTTCCAGCAGCCGGTGCCGCGCCAGTACGAATTCTCGCGCCTGAACCTGACCTACGTGATCACCAGCAAGCGCAAGCTGCGCCAGCTGGTCGATGAAAAAATCGTCGACGGCTGGGACGATCCGCGCATGCCCACCATCGTCGGCCTGCGCCGGCGCGGTTACACGCCCGAAGCGATCCAGCTGTTCTGCGAGCGCATCGGCGTGACCAAGTCCGACGGCTGGATCGACATGAGCACGCTCGAAGGCTGTTTGCGCGAAGACCTGGACCCGAAGGCGCCGCGCGCCACCGCCGTGCTGCGCCCGCTCAAGCTGATCATCGACAACTTCGATGCCAACGCCAGCGAGGAGTGCAGCTCGCCCGTGCACCCGCACCACCCGGAGATGGGCGTGCGCAGCTTCCCCATCACGCGCGAACTGTGGATCGAGGAAGAAGACTTCATGGAAACGCCGAGCAAGGGCTACTTCCGCTACTACCCGCCGATCGGCGACGCGCCGGGCAGCCGGGTGCGCCTGCGCCACGGCTATGTGACCGAGTGCACGGGCTACGACAAGGACGAGAACGGCAAAGTGGTCGCCGTCCACGTCCAGTACTTCCCCGACAGTAAATCCGGCACCCCCGGTTCCGACAACTACAAGGTCAAGGGCAACATCCACTGGGTGTCGGCCGCCACCGCGCTGGAAGCGGAAGTGCGCCTGTACGACCGCCTGTTCACGGACCCGCAGCCCGATGGCGGCGGCAAGGACTTCATGCAGGCGCTCAACCCGAACGCCAAGGAAGTGATCACGGCCTACCTGGAGCCGGGCATGAAGGCGGCCCAGCCCGACCAGCGCTTCCAGTTCGAGCGCCACGGCTACTTCGTGGCCGACCGCGTCGACTCCACACCAGGCAAGCCGGTGTTCAACCGCATCGTCACGCTCAAGGATAGCTGGGTCGCCAAGTAAGCGCGCGCCCGCGACCAGCCGCCTTCGGGCGGCTTTTTTTATGCGCGCCGGGAACGGTCGCCACCATTTTGCATAGGACAAATAGCAATTTAACAAAATTGCTTGACGGACTGTGGGAACCGGTTTATAAATCAGGCAACAATTTTCCTGCCGACCCGGCCGTCATGCCACGCCCCGGCCCCACTTCCCTCTACCAGGAATTGTCCGGCGATCTTCCCCGATGCCCACCAACCCAGCGCACAAGAATTGGCTCTCCCACGCGGCCTCCGTGTGGTGGACAGGCGCGCTGTTGTCACTGGGCGTGGGACTGGCGCTGTACCTCGTTACGGCGCTGTCGATCGAGCATGACGCCCACCAGCGCTTCCAGAACCAGGCCCGCAACGCCCAGTACGCCATCGCCGCCCGCGTGCGGGCCTACACGGACGTGCTGCGCAGCGCCGCCAGCTTTTTCCAGGCGACCGAGCGCGTGGACCGCGCCAGTTTCCACCGTTACGTCAACGGCCTGCACCTGCCGCAGGAATTCGCCACCATCGACAACATCAACTTCGCCCAGTATGTGACCGATGGCCAGCGCGACCACTTTGAACGGGCCGTGCGCGCCAGCGCCCGCGCCGGCGACGGCTACCCGGCGTTCGCCATCGACCCGCCGGCGCGCCGCGCCGACTACGCCATCATCACGCTGATCGAGCCGGTCGACCAGTTCGGCGAGAAGCTGGGCGCGGACATCGCCGCCCGCCCGGCCGTGGCCCATGCGCTGGCACTGTCGCGCGACACGGGGGCGCCGGCCACCTCCGGCCAGCTGATCGCCGTGCCGGGCCAGCCGGGCCGCGCCAAGCTGGCCATGCGCATGCCCGTCTATCGCCAGGACATGGCGCTCGACAGTGTCTCGCACCGGCGCGCCGCCTACCTCGGTTCGGTCGGCATCGGCTTCAGCGTGCGCCGGCTGGTGCAGGCCGCGCTCGACGAGATCGGCGGCCACGACCTGCACCTGGCCCTGTACGACGACGGTGCGCTGGACGAGCCGCGCCCGCGCGGGGTGCCGGACACGCTGTTGTTCGCCAGCCCGGCCGGCGGCGCCGGCGGCGCGGCGGCGCGCGACAGCTTCACCACCACGCTGGCGGTCGAATGCGGCGGCCGCCTGTGGCAGGCCCAGTTCAGCGCGCCCAAGGCGGCCTGGCATTCCCGCGTGGACCGCTACCTGCCCTGGATAGCGCTGGACATGGGCAGCCTGGTCACACTGCTGCTGTACCTGCTGTTCCACACGCTGGCCACCTCGCGCCGGCGCGCCGTGCGCATGGCCAAGGGCATGACGCGCGAGCTGCGCGACAGCCAGGCCAGCCTGCAACGCTCGCATCACCAGCTGCGCCGCCTGGCCGCGCACGCGGATCGCATCAAGGAACAGGAGCGCAAGCGCATCGCGCGCGAAATCCATGACGACCTGGGCCAGAACCTGCTGGTACTGCGCATCGAAGCGGACCTGCTGGCCGCGCGCACCCGCCAGCGCCACCCGCGCCTGCACGCGCGCGCCCGCACCACGCTGGGCCAGATCGACCGCACCATCTGCAGCGTGCGCCACATCATCAACGACCTGCGCCCGGCCGTGCTGGACCTGGGCTTGTGCGCGGCCGTCGAGTGGCAGATCGAACAGTTCCGCCAGCATGCGGGCCTGGCGTGCGAGCTGGCTGTCGAGAATGACATCACCGTCGACGACCTGTGCGCCACCGCTTTCTTCCGCGTGCTACAAGAGTCACTCAGCAATGTACTGCAGCACGCCCACGCCAGCGCCGTGCGGGTGACGTTGCGCCAGCGGGACGGCATGCTGACCATGACGATCAGCGACAACGGGGTCGGCATCGCGCCCGGCGTACGCAACAAGCCTGGCTCGTTCGGCCTGGTCGGCATCGAGGAGCGCATCGGCCTGCTGGGCGGGCACTGCACGATCAGTGGCGGCCCCCTCCAGGGCACCACGGTGACCGTGTCGGTGCCGGTGGCCGGGCCGGCCGATGCGCCAGCGCCCCAGTCCGGAGGGAGCGAGCACTTGCCGCATGAAAAAAGCGCAGGTTCTTTGACAAATATCAACAGGGAGACCATTCCTTTGGAGAACAATCTTCCTTTCTAGCAACGCGCTGGAAGCGCCTGTCACGGTGCCCGGGGGCGCCGTCCAGACGCCGGACTTACTGTCATTTTGAAAGCCATTCTCATAGTGCACATTACCGACAAATTTTTGAATTTCATGTTGAAATCGGTGACGCGCCGAATATACTGGGGATGTTGATATGCATCAACTACCTGCTACCCGACCTCCGTAGCAGCACGGCCTGGGCAACACTGCATCACTGGCCGGCGTACGGGCCACCGCCCTTGGCGGACTGCCCCGCGGCGCCAGACACTTCGTTTTCAACTCACTCAAGGCAAAGGGATTTCATCCATGATTTCACATGACAGCTTTCAAGCAATCGCCGACCTGGACCTGGAACCAATCAAGGTCAAACTGATGCACGAAGAGTCCGGCGAAGGGTGGTCGCTGGAGCAGGTCAATGCGGTCGAGTTCGAGTACCGCCGCTTCCTGTACCTGATGAAAACCTTCCCACAGGAACAGACGGCGCCGCTGATGGACGTGGATATCTTCTGGCACTATCACATCCTCGACACGATGAAATACGCGGCCGACTGCGAAGCCGTGTTCGGCTACTTCCTGCACCACTTCCCCTACATCGGCCTGCGCGGCGAGGACGACGAGCAGGTGCACCACCGCGTTGGCGAGCGCATGCGCGAGCTGTATGAAGCGACCTTCGGCGAAAGCTATGACCGCAGCGCCCGTCCAGCCTACTCCGGCGCGGCCGTGCAGGCGGGCGGCGCGGAAACGGCTTATTCGGGCGCGGCCACCAAGCAAGCCAGTGAAACGGCCTACTCCGGCGCGGCGGTGGCCTACTCGGGCGCCGCCACCCAGCAGGCCAAGCAAACAGCTTACTCCGGTGCGGCGGTGGCCTATTCGGGCGCCGCCACCCAACAGGCCAAGCAAACGGCTTACTCCGGCGCGGCGGTGGCCTACTCGGGCGCCGCCACCCAGCAGGCCAAGCAAACGGCTTACTCCGGCGCGGCGGTCGCTTACTCGGGCGCCGCTACCCAGCAGGCCAAGGAGACGGCATATTCGGGCGCGCAGACCGTGGCCTACTCCGGCGCGGCGATTTCTGATGCGCACGCCAACAAAATGGCCTATTCTGGACTACAGGCAGACAAACAAACGGCCTACTCCGGCGCGGCGATCGCGCCCAAGGCGGACGGCATGTACACGGTACGGCCACGCCTGGGTGCCTGAACCTGAGCGCGCATGTGCTGGCGGCAACGCCGCCAGCCAATAATGCCGGGGTTCGAAAGGGCCGCCGGCATTTTTTATCATCCCCTGGAGGTCGCCATGACCGTCAACGCCGTCACCACCACCAGCAGCGCCGCCGTCCAGGCGCCGACCGCGCCGCAGCCCAAGCCGGCGCAAAAGCCCGCCGCCGAGCAGACGCCCGCCCCGCCACCGCCGCCACTACCGGCGCCGGCCGTCAACACGCAAGGCCAGAAGATAGGCACCACCATCAGCACCACGGCGTGACACGGGACGGCAGGGAGTAATGCTGGCCATCAGGCCACGCAAGGGCGCACGCCGGGCTATGCGGCATGGCGGCGAAACGGAACAACAACGGGTAAGAGACGGTACGCCGGACGGCGCCGTCATGCCAGGCCGGCGGCCTGGCGATCAGGGCAGCAACGGCGTAAGGCTGCGCTTACGCCGTGTGACGCGGCTGTTTAGGCAGCCATCAGCTCGCGCAGTTCGCGGATGCTGAAATCGCTGATCTCGTGCATGCGGATCAGGATGGTCGCGCCGATCGGCAGCGTGTTGTGGCGGATCTTGCTGATGACGGGCGGGGCCACTTCCAGCGCGCGCGACAGGGCCGCATCATTTTTCAGCTGCAGTTTCTCAATGATGGCGTCCAGCACACGGTTAGGGTTGTACGTGGGCGACGCGGTAATTTCTTTGATAGACATGGTGTTCACTCGGTTTCCGGCCGTCTCTTGGTAAGAAAACGACACTCAAATAAAAAATATTTAGCTTCATTACCTCGAACGCAGCCCCGAACGCCAGTTTTTCTCCTGACATCGGGCGCGCGGCCGGGATAATACACGCTTCCGTTAACGTAAGGCTAACTCATCAGACATTTCTGTGAGATTTAGAGAGATTTTACGCCTATTTCTTGTGGTAGGAACATTTTCCTTGCGAAATAAGTAAAAAACCTTAGCGTGTGCGGCTGAAACCTGCTGCGAGGAAACACCATTCGACGGCCAACAGCGTGGCCAGCTGGGCGATTGTGCCCGGGAGGAACAGGCCTTGGCCTGTGGAGAAGCCGCCACAATGCGATTCGCCGTACCAGCCCAGCTGGCGGCGGATCTCATCAGGGGTGGGAGGAGGACGGCGGTCGAATTCGCGCAAATGCATGTAAGCCCGGACCTGCTCCTTGGTTGGATGCAATGAGGTATGCATGTCGCCCTCCATCAAGTCGTCGCCATCTTGCGCCGGCGATATGGTCGTTAACGGCCAGCTAAGCGATTTCCGCAGCCGCCACGACGATTTTGCTCACCATATCGTATCATAGAGCCGCCTGATTGATGTACATCATGCAACTCGTCTTACAAGTGTGTCGGACCAAGCTTACACATAACTTGCAGCGTGGCGGCGACCCGCCGGCGGTGTTGCGCTAGAATGACGACCCCACCCGTCCATGAACGCAACAGATGCAAGCGCAGACCGCCATGACCTACGAAGAATTCCTCGATGAAGTAACCACCCTGCTCACCGAGCTGTACGACATGGCCGACGAGGCCGCCATCAAGCTGGTGATGGAGGCCCAGGCCGCCGATCATTTCGTCACCCACGACGACCTGCCCGAACTGCGCACCTTCGCCCAGGCCAAGCAGGAAGCCATCGCCCTGTACGACGCGCGACGCAACAAGCAGCAGACGCAGCAAAAACAACAGCAGCGCCTGCACCAGCAGCGCGTGCAGAAAAAACGCTGAGCCATCCGGGCGGCTCCGCCCGGTGCGGAACCGGGGCTACTGCTCAAGCGGCGCAGCCACACTGGCAACCGCAACCGCCGCCGCCCAGCGCATCGGCCACCGTCGGGTAGCGCAAGCGCACGCCCAGCTCCTGCTTCAAGCGCGTGTTGCGCATGCGCCGCGATTCGGACATGAACGACAGCAGCGTCGGCGTCACCACCCGCTCCAGCTCCGCCCGCGGCAGGCGCGGCGCGCGCGCCAGGCCATGGGCATCGGCCACCACGTCGAAGTACTGGCCCATCTTCATCTCACTGTCGTCGACCGCGTGGTAAACCCGGTTGGCCTGCCCCCGCAGCAGCGCGCGCGCCACGATGCGGGCCAGGTCGTCGGCGTGGATATGGTTGGTGTACACATCGTCGGCCTCGACCAGCGCGGGCGTGCCTTCGCGCAGCCGCTTGAGCGGCAGCCGGTCGCCCGCATAGATGCCGGGCACGCGCAGGATGGACAGCACGGCATCGCGGCGCACGGCCCAGGCCCGCAGCACCTGTTCCGCGTCGACCCGGCGCTGCGCGCGGCCGTTACGGGGCGCCACCGGCCGGCTCTCATCGATCAACGCGCCGCCACAATCGCCGTACACACCACTGGTACTGACATAAACCAGCCGCCCACGCTCAGGTAGAATGGCGGTCACATGGCGGGTGCGCACATCGCGCGGCCCGTCGGACTGGGGCGGCGCCAGGTGCACCACGTACTGCGCCAGGCCGCGCAGGCGGCGCAGCGTAGCCGGCTGGTCCAGGTCGGCCACCACGGGCACGGCGCCCAGCGCGCGCAGTTCGGCGCAGCGGGCCGGCTGGCTGGTGACGGCGAACACGCGGAACTGCGTCCGCAACAAGGGCAGCAAGCGCATGCCCACATCGCCGCAGCCAATGATCAGCAGGCGCGGCCGGTGGAATTTTCGAATAACGGTTTTTTTCATAAGAAAGATTGTATGACGTTTCAAATCACTGTACAGCCCAGCGGCCATCAATTCACCTGTGAGGAAGACGAAACCGTCCTGGCGGCCGCCATGCGCGCCGGAGTCGGCATTCCCTACGGTTGCAAGAACGGCGCCTGCAGCTCGTGCAAGGGCAAGGTCGTGTCGGGCAGCGTGAGCCACAAGTCCCACCAGCAAAAGGCCCTGACGCCGGAAGAGGAAAGCGCCGGCTGGTCGCTGTTCTGCTGCGCCACCGCCCACAGCGACCTGGTGATCGAGGCGCGCGAAGTGGCGGGCGGCAGCGACTACCCGGTCAAGAAAATGCCCTCGCGCGTGAGCACCATTGAAAAAGTGGCGCCGGACGTGGTGGTGATGACGCTGCAATTGCCGGCCAACGAGAAGCTCAAGTACCGCGCCGGCCAGTATATCGAATTCATGCTGCGCGACGGCAAGCGCCGCAGCTACAGCGTGGCCACGGCGCCGGACGCGGACCAGCCGCTGTCGCTGCACATCCGCCACATGCCGGGCGGCCTGTTCACGGAGCAGGTATTCACCACGCTCAAGGAACGCGACATCCTGCGCTTCGAAGGCCCGCTGGGCACCTTCTTCGTGCGCGACGACAGCGACAAGCCGATGGTGCTGCTGGCCTCGGGCACGGGCTTCGCGCCCATCAAGGCCATCGTTGAACACCTGGTGCAGCAAGGCTCGCAGCGCCCCATGACGCTGTACTGGGGCGGCCGCCGCCCGCAAGACCTGTACATGGACGCGCTGTGCCGCCAGTGGGCCGCGGACCTGCCCAACTTCCAGTACGAGCCGGTGGTATCGAACGCGCTGGCCGAGGACAACTGGCAAGGCCGCACCGGCTTCGTCCACCAGGCCGTGATGGCCGACTTGCCCGACCTGTCGGGCCACCAGGTGTATGCCTGCGGCGCGCCCATCATGGTCGATACGGCCCGCCAGGACTTCGTGGCGCAGTGCAAGTTGCCGGCCGACGAGTTCTACGCGGACGCCTTCACCACCGAAGCCGACATCAACCAGCCGTGACCGCGCGAGCCCGCTAACGATGCGCGTCCAACTGCCGCTGCGCGGCTTCGTCCGCAGCCGCCCGCACCTGGTTGGCGCCATCGCGCTCGGTGCGGCGGTGGCGCCGTTCCTGCCCGGCGCCTGGTCCTGGCTCACGCGCCTGCTGGTGGCGTGGAACGCCGGCACCTGGGGCTACCTGGTGACCATGGCGTGGATGATGATGCGGGCCGATCACCGCACGGTCAAGCGCATCGCGGCGCGCCAGGACGAGCGCTCGCCCGTGATCCTGTCCACCTTGTGCGTGGCCGCGCTGGCCAGCCTGGCGGCCATCGGGTCGCAACTGTCGACCTTGAAGGAGGTGGCCGCCGACGAGCGGGCCTGGCACTACGGCCTGGCCGTGCTCACCCTGCTCGGCTCGTGGTTCCTGGTGGGCGCCCTGTTCACCTTCCACTACGCCCACCTGTACTACACGGCGCCCGGCGGCGCGGCGCCGCTGGCCTTCCCGGACGGCGAACAGCAGCCCGATTACTGGGACTTCCTGTACTTCTCGTTCACCATCGCGGTGGCCGCGCAAACGTCGGACGTGACGGTGCGCGCGCCGCTGATGCGCAAGCTGGTGCTGGGCCAGTCCGTGCTCAGCTTCTTCTTCAACCTGGTCATCTTGGGGCTGTCGATCAATATTGCAGCAGGCATCATCAATACCTGAGATCAATACCTGAGCACGTCGTAGGGCCATGATCTGAAGTGGCTTTCGCGGTGGCTGAAAAGGAGTAAGATAAAACCGTGTGCAAGGCGATGAGGCCACCAGGTTTGGGTGCACACCGGCCGCGCCATCGGTGCCGGCCTCGAAGCGGATGCTTTGACCCTGCCTTCTTGTATAACCGGGAGTAAGCATATGCAGATCAATATCAACACCGATAAAACCATCGAACGTCATGCAGGGCTGGACGAACATGTGCAATCTGTCGTCAGCGCCGCCCTCAACCGGTTTGGCGAGCATATCAGCCGGGTCGAAGTCCACCTCAGCGACAACAACAGCCAGAAATCCGCCGACGGCGACAACCGCTGCCTGATGGAAGCGCGCGTGACCGGCTACCAGCCGATCGCCGTGAGCGACCATGCGGCCACGCTGCACCAGGCCATCAGCGGCTCCGCCGACAAGCTCAAGCGCGCCATCGACAGCGCCCTGGGCCGCCTGAATGACAGCAAACTGCGCGCCACCGTCCCGGACGGCGCCATCGAAGCGGCTGATTGATCCAGCCTGGACGGCCCGCCGCCGCATGTGGCGTGCGGCGCGCCGTCAGCGCTGCGCCAGCTGGCGCAAGTAGCGCAATCCCTGCAGCGACCGGCTGCCATACCACGACATCATTTCCCCATCGACCAGCAGCACCGGCTTGCCGATCTGGCGTTCCAGCGCGTCGCAATGGGCTTCCGTGAAACGGTACGGCTCGCTCGACAGCAGCACGCCATCGATGGCGGCCAGCAGTTCCGGCGTCCACGCGAAGCGCGGATAGCGCACCTCGCCCAGGTCCGGCACCTGCCAGCCTATCTCGGCCAGCATGTTGGCGATGTAGGTATCGCGCGACACACTCATCCACGGGTCTTGCCAGATGCAGTACAACATGGTTTGTGGCCCCGTCTTGGGCGCCGCCTGCAGCGCCGCATATTCCTGTTCGAACGCCGCGCACCACGCTTGCGCCTTGTCTTGCGCGCAGAACACGCCGCCCATCAGGCGCGCCAGCGCCACGTTGTCGTAGGGCTTGTTGGGATGGGTGACGACGATGTGGGGCACGAACTCGGCCAGCGCGTCCACCATGGGCTTTTCGTTCTCGTCGATATTGACCACCAGGTGGGTGGGCGCCAGCTGGCGGATCTTGTCCAGGTTGACATCCTTGGTGCCGCCGACCTTGGGGATGGCTTGCACCACCTCGGCCGGATGAATGCAAAAGCCGGTGCGGCCCACGATCTGGCCAGCCAGGCCCAGATCACACAACAGTTCCGTGATGGAGGGCACCAGCGAGACGATGCGGGCCTGCGGCGCGGCCGCATGCTGTTGGCCGATGGCGTCGATGTAGCTCATCCGATTTATCCCGGTAGCGAAGAATGGCGCTATTGAAACACGGGCCGCCACCGCGGTCAAAAGGCCATGGCAACATTGTTTGCGCTATGATAATGCCCAGGCTTGCATGTTGGCAGCCGCGTACCCCTGAAAGACGATCGTGAAACACATCAGCACCTTTGGCGCGTCCGGCCACCAGCTCAGCGAACTGCAACTGTTTCGCGGCTCCGATGACGCGCCCGCCATCGCCGGGCGCCTGGCCGGCTGCGCCGTCATGCGGGTGGAAACGGGCCAGCCCGTGGCGCATGGCCGCCAGGCCAGGCTCTACATCGTGCTGCGCGGCGCGCTGGCGGTGGCGGCCGACACCCGCACCGGCATGGCCGACGGCACCATCAGCAAGGTGCTGCCGGGCGAGAGCGTGGGCGAACAATCGGTGCTGGACGAGGAAGCCAACCTGGCGTCGATCACGGCGCTCGAGCAAAGCGACCTGCTGGTGATCGAGGCCGACCTCGTATGGCAGTTGATCGACGAATCGAACGCGCTGGCGCGCAACCTGCTGCGCCTGCTGTCGTTCCGCATCCGCGCCGCCAACGCCCAGTTGCGCCGGCGCCAGAAGCTCGGTGAATTCTACCGCCAGCTGTCCATGATCGACGGCCTCACGGGCCTGTACAACCGGGCCTGGCTCAACGACGTGCTGCCCACCATGGTGGCCACGGCGCACGGCGCCGGCACGCCACTGGCGCTGATCATGATCGACCTCGACCACTTCAAGAAATTCAACGACAGCCACGGCCACCTGGCCGGCGACCAGGCGCTGCGCACGGCGGCCCAGGTGCTGAGCGGCGCGCTGCGTCCCACCGATTGCGCGGTGCGCTACGGCGGCGAGGAAATGATGGTGCTGCTGCCCGACACCAGCGACAAGGTCGCGGCGGCCGTGGCCGAGCGGCTGTGCGAACGGATGCGGCAAGCCGTCGTGTTCGGCGACATGCGCCTGCCCCTGCCCCACATCACGGCCTCGCTGGGCGTGGCCAGCCTGCAGCCACAGCAGGACGAACACGCGCTGATCGCGGCCGCCGACGCCGCCCTCTACCGTGCCAAGGAAGCGGGCCGCAACCGCGTGGCCCTGCAAGAACAACCGGCCTGACGACTCACGTGTTGGCGCCGGCCGCCTGCGCGGCCACCACCGAGGCCTGCGCCGACACGGACGCCGTTGGCGTGACCGCCACCGTCGCCCGCGTGGCTGGCGCCGGCGTCGCTGGCGTGGCGGAGTCGGACGTGGCTGGCGCGGGCGTGGCCGATGATGCGGCGCTGGCCGCCTTGCGCTGGGCCGCCTCGAAGTCCGCGTACCCCTTTTGCACCAGTTCGTAGGTCTTGTCGACGTTGCTGGCGATATCCCCGTTCAGCACGTTCAGGCCAGTGAGAATGTCGCGCGCCTCCTTGAAGCCCTGCTCCATGCCGCCCTTGATGGTGGCCATGAAATTGCTCAACATCTGCTGCGGGTCTTCGCCCGCATGCTGCTTCTGGTAGGCGCCATAGAACGCGGTGGACAGCGACACGATACGCCCCGCCGTGCCTTCCGGCGTATTGTCCTGCGCCATGGCGTTCTGGATCGCGTTGTCACCGAACTGGCCGCGCAGCGCTTCGTTGATGCCGGTCAGCGCCGACTTGAGCAGCAAGGCCAGCGGATCGTCCTGGGCGCCGATCGACACCGTCAGCGACGCCTGCACGATGGAAGCGTTCAGCTGCAGCTTGGCCTGCGCGGCCGGCGCCGGTCCGGCCCCGGCCGTCTGCTGGCTGGCCGCCACGCCCGCGGGCGCGGTCGGCGCCGCCACGGTGGCGTTGACGGAAACGTGATTTGACATGATGGCGCTCCTTGCCCCAGCATACTGGACAGACTTGCTCAGCGCGCGGCCAGCGGCCATGCCGCCGGCGCGGGAGCGGACCGGGGGCGCGCGGCGCTGCTGGGCTGGCCGCCGGCGTAGTCCGACCTCTCACCTTATACTATCGGCCCGCGGCCAGAAAACTGCAGTATTTTCGACAATTCCATGACCTCCCATACCTTCCTTTGGCACGACTATGAAACCTTCGGCGCGCAAGCGCGCCGCGACCGCCCCGCCCAGTTCGCCGCCATCCGCACCGACGCCGACCTGAACGAGATCGGCGAGCCGATCATGCTGTACTGCAAGCCGGCCAACGATTTCCTGCCCGACCCGCAAGCATGCCTGATCACCGGCATCACGCCGCAGCAATGCCTGGAATGGGGCGTGCCGGAGCACCAGTTCGCCGCCACCATCGAACAGGCGTTTTCCAAGCCGGGCACGGTGGGCGTGGGCTACAACACCATCCGCTTCGACGACGAGGTCACCCGCTTCCTGTTCTGGCGCAACCTGATCGACCCCTACGCGCGCGAGTGGCAGCACCAGTGCGGCCGCTGGGATTTGCTGGACGTGGTGCGCATGACCTATGCGCTGCGCCCGGAAGGCATCGAGTGGCCGCTGCGCGAAGATGGCAAACCGAGCTTCCGCCTGGAACACCTGGCCGCCGCCAATGGCCTGCTGCATGAAGCCGCGCACGACGCGCTGTCGGACGTGCGCGCCACGATCGCGCTGGCCCGCCTGATCCGGCAAAAGCAGCCCAAGCTGTTCGATTTCTGCTTCGCGCTGCACAAGAAGGACCGCGTGGCCGACGAGATCGGCATGCATTTGGCGCCCGCGCTGCGCGCACCGTTCCTGCACGTGTCGGGCATGTTCCCGGCCGAGCGCGGCTGCCTGGGCATCGTGTGGCCGCTGGGCGTGCATCCGACCAACAAGAATGAAGTGCTGGTGTGGGATTGCAGCTACGACCCGCGCGAGCTGGCCACGCTGGACGCGGACACGATACGGCTGCGCCTGTTCAGCAGGGCCGACGCGCTGCCCGAAGGCATGACGCGCCTGCCCATCAAGAGCATCCACCTGAACAAATCGCCGATGCTGGTGTCCAACCTGAAGACGCTGTCGCCGGCCATGGCCGCGCGCTGGGGCATCGACGTGGAACAGTGCCGCGCCAATGCGGCGCTGGCGGCGGCCGCGCCGGACATGGCGGCCACCTGGGCCGCCGTGTTCCACCGGCCCGGCGCGCCGGCGCTGGACGTGGACGAGGACTTGTACAACGGCTTCGTGGGCACGGGCGACCGCCGCCTGCTCGAATCGCTGCGCAAGGAAAGCCCGGCCAAGCTGGCCACGCTGTCACCCGTGTTCGATGACGCGCGGCTGGCCGAACTGCTGTTCCGCTACCGCGCCCGCAACTTCCCCGACACGCTGTCGGCGGCGGAGATGGAACACTGGGAACAGCACCGGGCGGCCCGCCTGTTCGATGGCGAGGCCGGTGCGCGCACGGTCGATCAGCTGTTTACCGAGATCGACCAGCTGCAGGAGACGGCCGATGAGCGCGGCGAACACATCCTGGGTGAGTTGTACGACTATGCGGAGATGGTGGCGCCGGCGCGTTACTGACGCCGCGCCGGCAGCGGCGGCACGGCACGCGCAGTGTGCGCGCCGGCCGCCGGCGGTGGCACACCAAGCGGCCAGTGCTTGCGCACGGGCCCGCTTCGAGGTTGACACTTAACCGGCGCGGTACTGGTTGATGGCGTCGCGCGTGTCCAGCGCCACGCGGCGGGCGGCGGCGGCGAAGTCCTCGCCGGCCTGCTGCGGCGCGTAGAGGATGGCGCGCGAGGAATTGATCATCATGCCGTGGCCGCTGGCGGTACGGCCCGAACGCACGGTGGCCGCGATGTCGCCGCCCTGGGCGCCGATGCCCGGCACCAGCAGCGGCATGTCGCCGACGATGGCGCGCACCTGCGCCAGTTCCTCCGGGAAGGTGGCGCCCACCACCAGCGCGCACTGGCCGTTGCTGTTCCACTTCTCGGCCACCAGGCGCGCCACGTGCTGGTACAGCGGCTTGCCATCCACGTTCAGGAATTGCAGGTCCGAGCCGCCCGGATTGGAGGTGCGGCACAGGATGATGACGCCGCGCTCGCTCCACTCCATGTAGGGCTCGACCGAGTCCGAACCCATGTAGGGATTGACGGTGACGGCATCGGCGCCGTAGCGGTCGAACGCCTCGCGCGCGTACTGGCGCGCGGTGGCGCCGATGTCGCCGCGCTTGGCGTCCAGGATCAGCGGGATGTGCGGATAGTTGGCGCGCACGTAGGCACAGATCTGTTCCAGTTGCTGCTCGGCGCCCAGCGCCGCGAAATAGGCGATCTGCGGCTTGAACGAGCAGGCCAGGTCGGCGGTGGCATCGATGATCTCGCGGCAGAACTGGTAGATGCCGTCCGGCGCGGCCTGGAACCGGGCCGGCAGCTTGGCCATGTCGGGATCGAGGCCCACGCACAGCAGGGAGTCGTTGGCCGTCCAGGCGGCGGATAATTTATTGATGAAATTCACGACGGGCCCCTTTATTCGATTGCAAACCCTCAATTGTAACGCGGCCACCCGTCCGCCGCCCGAAATTGGCCGTCACGGTGGGGTAAAATCCGCTACACCGTCCCGATCCGGGCGCCACAAGCGCCCTCAACCTTCAGCATGGAAGCGAACCCGATGAAACTGACAAATAAAGTCGCGATAGTGACCGGCGCCACCCAAGGCATCGGCCTGGCCTGCGCCCAACGCCTGGTGGCCGAAGGGGCCAAGGTGATGCTGGTCGACATCAAGCAGGAAGGCGCCCAGGCCGCCGCCGCGCTGGGCGAACAGGCCCGCTTCTTCGCGGCCGACGTCAGCCAGAAGGCCGACGTGGACGCGCTGGTGGCCGCCACCCTGGCCGCGTTCGGCCAGATCGACATCCTGATCAACAACGCCGGCGTGACCCACGCCGCCGACTTCCTCGACCTGACCGAGGACGATTTCGACCGCGTGCTGCGCATCAACCTCAAGTCCATGTTCCTGTGCGGCCAGGCCGTGGCGCGCGAGATGGTCAAGCGCAACAGTGGCTGCATCATCAACATGTCCAGCGTCAATTCGGAACTGGCCATCCCCAACCAGGTGCCCTACGTCGTCTCCAAGGGCGGCATCAACCAGCTGACCAAGGTGATGGCGCTGAACCTGGCGCCGCATGGCGTGCGCGTGAACGGCATCGGCCCCGGCACCATCCTGACGGAACTGGCCAAGAAAGCCGTGCTGGGCAGCGCGGAAGCGCGCCACACCATCCTGTCGCGCACGCCCATGGGCCGCTGCGGCGAGCCGGAAGAAGTGGCATCCATCGCCGCCTTCCTGGCCAGCGACGACGCCAGCTACATGACGGGCCAGACCCTGTTCGTGGACGGCGGCCGCCTCGCGCTCAATTACACCGTTCCCGTCAAGGATTGAGTGTTTCCGGGGAGATATAACTCAAAGGCATGACTGGTATCCGAAACGACAATTAGACATATATAACGCATCGCAGCATAATTACACCTGTCTCCACTATTCTCCTCCAAGAAAATAGTTTTAAGCCCGCTTTCATCAGCGGGCTTTTTTTTCGCCGTGGAAAAACCGTGTTACGTCCCCGATTTTCCCATGGAGCAAAATCGGGGACGTAACACGGTTTTTCTTTGCTGCATCCTGTCATGCCCACGTCACATTCCCTCCCTATACTGGCCACATCTGCAATACATGCAACCGATACGCATGATTGCAGCCAGGCGCGCCGGACAGGTTCCGGCGCGCCACCTCCGGATTCCTGGCGCAGCCCGCTGGCGGCGCCCGTCACCTCTCTCTTGGCCCGCATGGGTTTTTTGCGCCCGCTTTGAATAGCGGGCTTTTTTTTCCTCCGGGCCGTGGTATCTTTCACATCATTTTTCCCCGGCCCAGCCCATGCCCGCCCTGCTCCACCAGATTTTCCTGACCGATACCCACGCCCGCCTGCGCTACTGGAGCGCCATCGTGCTCTACCTGCTGATCCTGGTGCTGGGCTCGATTCCTGGCGCCCGCAGCGATATCGGCGAAGTGGCCTCCGGCCTGGTACTGCATGCGTGCGCCTACGCCGGCCTGACCTTCCTGCTGTTCACCGGCGGCACGGGCGGCGCCGCGATGCGCGCCGCCAAGGCAGTGCTCACGATAGCGCTGATGGGCGCGCTCGACGAGTACGTGCAAAGCTTCTTCCCCTACCGCCATGCGGCCGTGTCGGACTGGCTGGTCGACTGCACGGCCGCCGTGGTGGCCGCCAGCGTGATGTGGCTGCTGTGGCGCCGCGGCAAGGGCCCGCTGGCGGGCTGAAACTGCAGGCGCCTGTCAGCGATCCTCCAGATCGCCATGCAGTGTGTCGGGCGTGTCGGGGGCGGGGCCATCGACGTGTTGGCCGCGCGGCACGCCGCCGCCGCCGTCGCGCGCCAGTTCCATCCCGATCTTGTGTAACAGCGCACGCGCCTGCTGCCTGCTGCTGTGGCCGGCATGGTGGGACGTGGCACGCTCCACGTCACTGCGTATCGCCAGCAATTGCTCGCACTTGGCCAGCCGCACCAGCCCGTGCAAAGCGTGCGCGAACACATGGCGCTGGCGGACATCGGCCGGATCGCCATAAGTTGCCTCAATTAGTTGCTCGATAATGTCATCTGTCGCGCGTGTCAACATTTGGCTGTCCTGTGAATGGCTACCCATCGATTATTGCGTGTCCGCGACAGCATTCTTTTGAGGTGAATCAACTCTTTCGCTGGAGGAATGAACGTAATAGTCAGACAATTATTTGCGCCAGATACAAGCTGGCCGCACCCTGGTTTGATCCCGCTCAATACGCCCTATCGCGCGCCGAACGAATGCCAGCATGGCTACTCTTACGTTGGCAGCCCATCGCAATCGCGGGCTTGCCCTGCCACCCCGGCATCACCGGGCGTCAACACCCCACAAGGAGAAGAGCATGAACAACAAACTACCAATACGCTGGATGGGTGCATTGTGCGTGCTGCTGGCCGCCTGCAGCAGCACGGACAGCAACCGCATGAGCTCGACAGATGGCACCAGCGGCAGCTATGGCACGCCCAGCAGCACAAGCAGCAGCACTGCCGACACCTCCGGCACCAGCACGACCATGGCGCAGACTTCCTACGGCGTGGTGCAAGCCATCGACCAGGTGATGCGCCAGGATGTGGGCGTGGGCGCCGTCGGCGCGGCGGCCGCCGGCGGCGCCATGGGCTCGCCCACGGACAAGGTCTACCGCGTCAAGCTGAGACTGGACGATGGCACGGAACAAACCGTCGTGGTGGACAGCATGCCCACTTACCAGGTGGGCGACCGTATCCGCTACAGCAACGGCACCGTCCAGCGCTATTGAGTGCACGCGGCCACCGCGTTGGGCACGGCCAGGCGGTGCGCCTAGTACAGCTGTTCGATGGCGTAACCGCGTTGCTTGAGCAATTGCGGCAAGCCGTTGGCGCCAGCCAGATGCAGCAGGCCCACGCCCACGAAGGCGACCCGGTCCTGCTGCAGGATGCGTTCGATGGCGCTGGCCATTTCCGGATTGCGCTTGCCCAGCAAGGTGGACTGCATGAACGTGGCGTTGATGGAGGAGCCCGCCGTGAACGCATGGAGCGCGGCATCGATGCGCGACGTATCGGCCGCGCGCCACGCTGCGATCAGGTCAAGTGAACGCTTGAGGGCGTTGCCGTCCGCAAGGTCGGCCAGATTCTCGCGCAAGTACTGTTCCTGCTGCGCGGCGTCGAGCGAGTCGAACATGGCCAGCTGGTAATCGGCGCTCTCCAGTTCGCGCACCGTCTTGTCCTGTTGCCTGGCCGCGGCCAGCAGCACGTATTCGGCGGCGCCGCTGCGCCGGTAGCCGTTGCGGTCCAGTTCCAGGCCTTGCAGCATGTTGCCGATCAACCAGGGCTTGTAGCGTTCCACGTCACGCAGCGGGATGCCGGCGCGCGCCAGCGCCTGCACCAGCTGGCGCAAGGTGGCCGGCGCCACGTGATGGACGATGCTGTCGCCCTCCGCATACATGCCGTGCTTGCCCAGGGCCGCCTGGAAGGCAGCGTTGGAACGGATGTCGAGTTCGACCACGACGCTGCTGGCGGAGGCCAGCGCGCGCGCCGCTTCCGGCGCCATCAGCGTTTCGTCGCCCTGGCCGACGTGGATGGTGCCATACAGGTAGCCCGTGTGGCCGTTATGGCTGATCCGGTACAACGCGCCGTGGCGCGGCGAGGCGGCCGCACCCGCGATGGCCGCGCCATCGGTCGGCAGGCTTTCGACGGCCGGCGCCGGGCCGGCGCAAAACAGGCTCACTACGGCCGGCAACACATAGGACAAGACAGACCAACGCAGGATAGGCAAACGCATACTTTCCCCTTGCCGCACCGGGTACGGTGCGGCGGGCGGATACATCAACATTAACGAGGAAGAAAGTGCGCCCAGGACGGGCATCACCGTTGCCTATGGTAAATCAGGAAGTGCCTGCGGGCAGCATTTATTTGAAGCGGCGAAACAAAAAAATGGCGCCTGTCCATGACGGGGAAACAGTCGTGGCGGCGCGCGCGCCGTTGCGGGCGCGCGCGTGGCATGGCGGGGCCTGGCAAGCCAGGCAAGCTGGTCAGCGCGCCATTTCCACCATGGCCGCCGTGTACATCTGCAAGTTCAGCAACAGCTGCTTTTCCGTGATGAACTCGTGCTCGGAGTGGCCCGTGTAGACGGTGTGCGGCATGGCGGGGCCGAAGCTGACGGCATGCGGGAACAGGCGCGAATTGGTACTGCCGCCGATGGCCACGGGATGCGCATCGCGCTGGCCCGTGTAATGGCCGAACACGGCCAGCAGCGTATCGAGCTGGGGCGCGCTGTCCTGCTGCCACGGCTCGCCGATCTCGGCCGTCAGCGTGGCTTGCGGCAAGTGCGCCGCCTTCCAGCCATCGAACGCTTGCCGCACCTGGGCTTCCAGTTCCTCCTTGCTCTTGCCGCGCGGGCGGCGCAGGTTGATGTTCAATTCCAGCCCTGCTTCATTCTGCTTGAGCACGGTAGGCGCCACCGTCATTGGCCCCATGAACGCGTCGCGGTAGGCGATGTGACCGAAGCGTTCGCCGTACAAGCCCGTCCCCACCAGCTCGTTGAGCAGGCTGACCATGGCGGCCGGCGCCGTCCCCTGCCACGGCCGCACTTGCAGCGCATCGGCCAGCATGCTGATGGCGTTGACGCCCGCCTCGGGCTTGGACGAATGGGCCGACAGGCCGCGCGCCGTGACCGTCAGCGTAGCGTCCTGCCAGGCGAACTGGTAACGCATGCCGGACTGGGCCGCGCCACGGGCGCGGATTTGCGCTTCCAGCGCCGGCGTCGCGTGGGTGATCACGGCGCTGGCGTCTTCCGGAATCTGGCTGCCGAAAAAGCCGCCCTTGAACGATTGCAGCACGGGGCCATCGCCGGCTGGCGCGGCTTGGGCCGGCATGGCGATCTTGAGCGCGCCCCAACCTTTTTCCGCCGTCACGGCCGGATATTCGGAGTCGAGCGTGATGTTCATCTGGGGCGGCGTGTGGTCCTTCAGGAAAGCCTGCAGCGGCGCCCAGTCCGATTCCTCGGCCATGTACACGTACAGCTCCAGCCGCTTGCTCAGCTGCACCTTGCGGTCCTGGATGGCCTTCATCGCATACATGGCTGTGGCGATCGGGCCCTTGTCGTCTTCCGTGCCACGGCCCAGCAGGCGGCCCGGCTCGCTGGTACGGTCCAGTTCGAACGGCGATTTGGCCCACTTCGAAGGATCGACCGGCTGCACGTCACCGTGCGTGATGATGCCGACCCGCTCGCTGCCACTGCCCAGGCCGATCACCATCACGTGGCCATAGTCGTGGAAGTCCAGCCCCAGCCGTTGTGCTTCGCCCTGCAGGTAGCGCTTGAACGCCTGCTGCTGCGGATTCTGTTCGAACGGTACGGCCGGATCGGCCACCGTGTTGTAGCGCACCATCTGTCCCAGCGTCTCGATCAGCGCGTCATGGTAGGTGGCCAGCGCGTAGGCGGCCGTGCCGGTGGCGCTCTGGCTCAGGGGTGCGGCCGACGCGGGGCCCAGCCATGGCGCCAGCAGCAATGGCAGCAGCACGAGTTTTTTCAACATGAGAATTTCACAAAGGTGATAATCGGGCAATGAGTCTAGCACGGGCCCGCCGGCCTTGCTGGGCACTGGCCGTTATTGGTAGCGGGCCGTGATGCGCGCCACTTCCCCGTCCTTGACGAGGTGTCCGATGGCCTTGTTGATGGCCTCCACGCTGACCTGTCCGCGCGGCGACACGGCGCATTGCCCCTGGTAGGACTTGACCAGCAACGGCGGATAGACGGACAGCCGCTCCCCCGTCTTCTGGTGATAGTCGAGCATGCTTTGCTGGGTGACGACATGGTGCAGCCGGCCCACGGCCATCTTGCGCAAATTGGCGGAACTGGAGGGGCCGTCTTCGCGCACGAAGCCAGGGCCCAGCAACCGCTCCAGTTCCGGGTGGAAGTAGCCCAGCACGGTGGCGATGGTTTGCCCCTTCAGGTCGGCCAGCCCGGCGGGCCGTGGCACGGTAGTGTCGGTCACCACCACCTCGCGCAGCGGGAAGAACGGCTGGCTCCAGTTGAAGTTGCCCGGCAACCAAGCGGGAATGTACATGCAGATCAGGTCCGCCTGACCCTGCTCCAGCGCCATCCCGATGCGCTTGCGGGGCAGGCCCAGGAACACGGCTTGCCGGCCCAGCGCGGCCGCCAGCGCCAGGCCGAGGTCGTGGTGCATGCCATCGACCAGCTGGTTCTCGCGAAACGCGGCCATGGGCATTTCCGTTCCCGTGTCCACCAGCACCACCAGCGACGGCGGCGCGGCCGCCGCACCTGCCGCGGCCACGGCCAGCGCCAGCATCAGGGCCGCCAGCCGCAGACGCACCGGCGGACGCGACGCGCGCGCGGCCGTGCCCCCCATTCCGCCCCGTCCTGTATTGTGATGTCCACCCATGATGGAATTATATGCGTTGTTGCGCGCCAGAATTTCCACCCCACATCAAACTGGGGCGCGCTCAGCAACAATCGGCGGGCGCCGGTAGAATGGCCGGCTACCGACTACCGGAGTCCGCCGTGACCACGACGCATCCACAACAAGACATCGCCCCGGCCATGGTGTGGCTGCTGGCCATCGCCACCGGCCTGATCGTGGCCAACCTGTACTACGCGCAAACCTTGGTTGGCCCCATCAGCCGCGACACCGGCATGGCGCCCGGCGCGGCCGGCCTGATCGTCACGCTGACGCAAATCGGCTACTGCCTGGGCCTGCTGTTCATCGTGCCGCTGGGCGACCTGCTGGAAAACCGGCGCCTGATCGTCACCGCCCTGCTGACCAGCGCGGCGGCCCTGCTGGCCGCGTCCGTGGCCGGCAGCGCGCCCGTGTTCCTGGCCGCCGCGCTGTGCATCGGCCTCGGTTCCGTCGCGGCCCAGGTGCTGGTGCCGTTCGCGGCCCACCTGTCCTTGCCCGAGACACGCGGCCAGACCGTGGGCAAGGTCATGAGCGGGCTGCTGCTGGGCATCATGCTGGCCCGGCCCGTGGCCAGCCTGGTGGCCGGCGCGCTGGGCTGGCACGCCATCTTCGTCGTGTCGGCCGTGGGCACGGCCGCGCTGGCGCTGCTGCTGCGGCGGCGCCTGCCGCTGCGCCAGCCGGTGGCCACGCTGCGTTATCCGGCACTGCTGGGATCGATGTGGCAGTTGCTGAAAACCACGCCCATCCTGCGCCGGCGCGCCGCCTACCAGGCTTGCATGTTCGGCGCCTTCAGCCTGTTCTGGACCACGGTGCCGCTGGCCCTGATGGGACCGTATTATCAGCTGGACCAGAACGGCGTGGCCCTGTTCGCGCTGGCCGGCGTGGCCGGCGCCATCGCCTCGCCCGTCGCCGGCCGCCTGGCCGACCGTGGCCACAGTCGCCCCACCACGGCGCTGGCGCTGACCCTGGGCGCGCTGGCGTTCGCCGCGCCGCTGCTGGTGCATGCGGGCCGGGTGGCCGATCTGGCCTTGCTGGTGGCCGCCTCCATCGTGCTCGACATGGGCGTCTCGGCCAGCCTGGTGGTGGGCCAGCGCGCCATCTTCGCGCTCGGCGCGGAGATCCGCAGCCGCCTGAACGGGCTGTACATGGCGCTGTTCTTCATGGGCGGCGCGGCCGGTTCGTCGCTGGGGGGATGGATGTTCGCCCACCATGGCTGGCACGGTGTGCTGCTGGCGGGGCTGGCTTTTCCCGCCCTGGCGCTGGGCGTGTTCGTGACCGAATACCTGGCGCCTGCCGCACAGCGCCAGCCGGCCTGAGGGGCGGGCGGTGCGTCAGACGATGCGCATGGTCGGTGCCCCCAAAGTCAATGCGACCATAGCCGCACCTGGCCTTGCAACGAGACGTTGCCGTTGATGTTCAGGCTGCCCAGGTTGCCCGTGACGGGCGCCGTCGGGTCGGTCTGCACGCTCAGCGATTCGAAGCCGAAATTGCCGTAGCGCACATAGCCGGGCAAGCCGATGGTGATGGTGTCGCCGCCGCCATCGCTGCGCTGCTGCACGCCAAGGCTGACGGCCCACATGTCGATGCTGCCGCGCAGGTTCTTGATCACCAGGTAGCGGTTCTGGCCATCGCCATTGAAGCCCAGCGACAAACGGCTGTCGGCCACGGCGCCCACCAGGGTGGGATCGTTGAGCACGATGTGGGCCGCGAAGCTGATGCCGTCGCCACCGGTCACGTTCGACATTTCCGTGTCTTCCAGCGGACGCAGGCCGCCGGCCAGGGCTTGGGTGCAGCCGGCCAGCGCCAGCAAGGTGAACCATAGACGTTTCATCGGTCAGCGCCTGAATTTGATGTCGAGATACTGGATCTGCATCGAGCCGATGCGCGAGGAACCCAGGTCCACCGTGGGCTGGTTGGGGCTGGCGAACGAGATGTTGTCGATCACCATGCCGCCGGTGGGCACCGTGCCATTGCCGTAGCGGCTGTCGGGCCAGTCGATGCCGATGTGCAGGCGCGGCCCGGTCTCGTCCGTCAGCGCGTTGATCACGCCGGGCTGGGCCGCCACGGCCGCGATGGTCCACGGCGTGTTGTTGAAGGCGCCGTTGGCGTCCACGGCGCCGATGTGGATGCCGCTCAGCGTCATCTGCTCGGTGGCGTCGTCGCGCCCGCGCGGACGCAGGGCCAGCTGGCCCACGTCCATGCGCAGCGCCGCGCCGAAGGCGATGCCATCGTTCACTTGCGGCGTGCTGAATTGCAGGCCGCCGCCGTACAGCACCATGTCCTTCACCACCACGCTGCCGGCATTGCGGGCGATGCCGTCGCCCGTCACGCCCCAGTCCCAGGCGAACTGCCAGCGCTGGTCGGCGTTGGCGTTGATGGGAAAGCGCAAATCGATCACGTCGGCCAGGCCGCTCGCGCCGGGCACGATGTCGAGCCGGTAAGGGTCGGAATACGGCAGCGGATTGTCGCTGCGCGAGGCGCTGAATTTTTCCACCCACAGGCTGCGGCCGTCGGGCGAGGTGTAGGTCAGGCGGGCGTCGCCGCCCATCGAGAAACCGTTGAGGTCGAAGCTCACGCCATCGCCGCCGCGCACGGACGACAGGGCATGGTCCGTCAATGGCTGCATGGCGCCGGCGCTGTGCCAGTACAGCAGGCCCAGCAGGAGGAACAGGCAGCGGCGGGGCGTCATGTCAGCGCACCTTGGGCAGGTTGGGCGGCGTCACGCCGTTGGTGCTGATGGCTTGCAGCTTGTCGCGCCAGTTCAGCCAGATGCCGGCCTGGGCCGCGTCGGGCAGCTGCGTGCTGCCGGACGGGGCCTGGAATTGCACGCCCGTCTTCAACACGGAAATCCAGAAGTCGCGGCTGGGGCCGTTCGCGTCGCCGGCCGTCACGCCGCCGAGGTTGGCCAGCGTCAGGCACGGCGCCGTGCAGCTGCCATCCCAGCGCTTGCCGCCCCCCGTGGTGTCGGTGTGGCTGTCGAGCGTGATGGCGCTGCCGTCGGCGGCCTGGCCCTGCACCAGCATGGAACCGGACAGGGTGCTCAGCTTCAGGCCCACGTCGCCGCTGATGGCGTCGAAACCGAAGCGCATGCCGATCACTTCGCGCGCGGCGTTGTCGCCCGCGTTGCGATAGACGAATTCGAAATAGGGATTACTGATGTGCACCAGGCGCTGGGCCTCGGTGCCGTCGCTGCGGCCAAACTGCAGCAGCGACATGTCGATGTCGGCGCCGGTGCCATTGCGGGGCGCGTAGTTGTATTCGCCCAGGCGCAGGTTCTTGAAATTGGCGCTCAACGTGATGTCCGCATCCAGTGCCACCCTGGTGAAATCGAAGCCGCCATAGCTGCTGTTGCTCATGGCCATCAAGCCCTGGGCGTGCGTGGCCGACAGCTCATCTTCGCTCAGCGGGCGCATCTGGGCCGTCGCCAGTTGCGCCGTCAGGCCGGCCGTCAGCAGCACAGCCGTGCGGCACAGGCGGGCGCGCAAGCCCGGCTGGAATGGGAAGGATTTCAACATCGGTTCGATCGTGCAGTGGAGGGACACGCCGTGTCCGGACTGGATGAACAGGATGCCGGCGCCGGGGCGCCCGCATCTTGCAATGTGACGGCCGCACACGCGGCCGTTTTGGTCAGCAGGCAGGAGCGATCAGTGCGCCCAGATCCACACCTGGGTGCCGCGCAGGTCAACCTGGTTCATGGCGACCGAGCCGAACGAAGCGGCGTTGTTGCCCATCTTGATCGAGTCGACCGAGATGTTGAGCAGCTTGCCAGCGCCCACTTGCACGTCGGCCGGGATGGCGATCTGCACCACGTCACCGCCCGTGGTTGGGCTGTAGAAGGTGCCTGGGTTGGTCACGCCAGCGGCGCCGGCAGCGGCCAGGAAGGAGTTTTTCGACAGGATGTCGATGCTGGCAGCGATCAGGCCCTTCACTTTGATGCCGTTGAAGCTCACGGAACCACCACCCATGCCGTTGGCGTCGAGCGCGTCGGTGTCGGTGTAGACGAAGGAATCCATCTTGATGTTCAGGTTGGCGGCGATCGACACGCCGTCCTGGCCGCTCACAGCGCTCAGCTCGGTATCTTGAATCGGGGTCATGGCCGATGCGGACAGGGCCAGGGTTGCCAGAGCGGCTGCGACTGCGGTTTTGATGATTTGCATTTGGTAGTCTCCCAAAAATTTTTGTTTTGTATGGTTTTTTTCGTTGCGTGGCGGCGCCGCGGGGACGCCGCCCTATCGGATATCCGTCAGGCCGGCGCGGCCGGGGCCGCGTCAGTCAAGGCCGGATTAGTGTGCCCAGATCCACACTTGGGTGCCGCGCAGGTCAACCTGGTTCATGGC
Organism: Rugamonas fusca; assembly: GCF_014042365.1. Lineage (GTDB taxonomy): Bacteria > Pseudomonadota > Gammaproteobacteria > Burkholderiales > Burkholderiaceae_D > Rugamonas > Rugamonas fusca. Next base: position 59,786 of record NZ_JACEZS010000005.1, on the reverse strand, counting down.
GACCGAGCCGAACGAAGCGGCGTTGTTGCCCATCTTGATCGAGTCGACCGAGATGTTGAGCAGCTTGCCAGCGCCCACTTGCACGTCGGCCGGGATGGCGATCTGCACCACGTCACCGCCCGTGGTTGGGCTGTAGAAGGTGCCTGGGTTGGTCACGCCAGCGGCGCCGGCAGCGGCCAGGAAGGAGTTTTTCGACAGGATGTCGATGCTGGCAGCGATCAGGCCCTTCACTTTGATGCCGTTGAAGCTCACGGAACCGCCACCCATGCCGTTGGCGTCGAGCGCGTCGGTGTCGGTGTAGACGAAGGAATCCATCTTGATGTTCAGGTTGGCGGCGATCGACACGCCGTCTTGACCGCTAACAGCGCTCAGTTCGGTATCTTGAATCGGGGTCATGGCCGATGCGGACAGGGCCAGGGTTGCCAGAGCGGCTGCGACTGCGGCTTTAACGATTTGCATTTGATGGTCTCCGAAAAGTAGTTTTGGTTTTGTGCTTATAGTTGTGTGTTGCGGGCGGCGCCGGGCCGGCGCCGCCTTGTTGCGTCGCGTTCAGACCGTACCGGCCAGAGCCGGTGCGGTCAGGAACGGATTAGTGTGCCCAGATCCACACTTGGGTGCCGCGCAGGTCAACCTGGTTCATGGCGACCGAGCCGAACGAAGCGGCGTTGTTGCCCATCTTGATCGAGTCAACCGAGATGTTGAGCAGCTTGCCAGCGGCCACTTGCACGTCGGCAGGGATAGCGATCTGCACCACGTCGCCGCCCGATGCTGGGTTGTAGAAGGTGCCTGGGTTGGTCACGCCAGCGGCGCCAGCGGCTGCCAGGAAGGAGTTTTTCGACAGGATGTCGATGCTGGCGGCGATCAGGCCTTGGACCTTGATGCCGTTGAAGCTGACCGAACCGCCACCCATGCCGTTGGCGTCCAGCGCGTCGGTATCGGTGTAGACGAAGGAATCCATCTTGATGTTCAGGTTGGCGGCGATCGACACGCCGTCTTGACCGCTAACAGCGCTCAGCTCGGTATCCTGGATCGGGGTCATGGCCGATGCGGACAGGGCCAGGGTGGCCAGAGCGGCTGCGACTGCGGTTTTGATGATTTGCATTTGGTAGTCTCCGAAAGTTTGGTTTTAATTAAGAGGTATTTCTATTTTTTTAAGGTTGCAGGACCATGTTAGGCACTGCCGCCGGGTCCGTCCAGCTTGCTGCGCTGACTTTGCAGGCCAACCAAACGGCCTGGGAAGCCAGCGCAGAGGGCGCCGGATTAGTGGGCCCAGATCCACACTTGGGTGCCACGCAGGTCAACCTGGTTCATGGCGACCGAGCCGTACGAAGCGGCGTTGTTGCCCATCTTGATCGAGTCCACCGAGATGTTCAGCAGCTTGCCGGCGGCCACTTGCACGTCGGCCGGGATGGCGATCTGCACCACGTCGCCGCCCGATGCCGGGTTGTAGAAGGTGCCTGGGTTGGTCACGCCAGCGGCGCCAGCGGCGGCCAGGAAGGAGTTCTTCGACAGGATGTCGATGCTGGCGGCGATCAGGCCCTGGACCTTGATGCCGTTGAAGCTCACCGAACCGCCACCCATGCCGTTGGCGTCGAGCGCGTCGGTGTCGGTGTAGACGAAGGAATCCATCTTGATGTTCAGGTTGGCGGCGATCGACACGCCGTCCTGGCCGCTCACAGCGCTCAGTTCGGTATCCTGGATCGGGGTCATGGCCGATGCGGACAGGGCCAGGGTAGCCAGTGCTGCTGCGACTGCGGATTTGATCACTTGCATGTTGTTCTCCAAGATTAAGTTATTTAAAAATTATGTGTTCTTGCCATGACCACCAGGCCCGTGGCCCCGGATAAAGGGCCACTGTGCGGAAATTGCCGCCTGTCTACCGCAATTCCCAACTGCGACGCAGCGGGCGGGATCGCCATGAACTCTTAATATTTAAATATTAATTAAATTTATGATATGGGCCGGTCTTGGCCCCGGTCTACTGTCTCGCATTGACTCGCAAAGCCAACCGCTTGACCTCGCGAGCCACCCAGAGGGAAGCGGGTGTTGTGCGGCTGTTGCTTGCGATAGCATAAGTTTTAGGCCGCATGTTAGAAGTTACTTTCTAAAAAAACAGATGCTGATCCTGCTCAAAAATGCGTTAATAAGTTACAAAAAAACAAAGAACAGTTGTTGCCTTAATAAAGCACGATCGTTCTAATCGAGATAACTTGGAGAAACGATGGAAGCAGTCATGGGACTCGGGGAAGCGCCTGCCCCCTCACCGCGCGTGCGGCTGATCTGGTTCGCCACCCGCTAGGGGGACGGTCCCATGCTGATGATCTTGCTGGGCGTGGTCGCCGCCCTGATCGGTGGCGCCGGCGCCATGTCGCGCCACGAACCGCTGGACCGCCCCAAGGGCCAGCTGGAAATGCCGCAAGCCCTGCTCGGGGGCGGCCATTACAACCAGACGCTGGACGTCGAGCCCTACTCCGAGCTCAAATACCACAACATCGTGCACCAGGCGTATGACTTCAGCTGCGGCTCGGCCGCACTGGTCACGCTGCTGACCTATCACCTGGGCCTGAACGTGACGGAACAGCAAGCCATGGAAGGCATGCTGGAAAAAGGCGAGAAGGAAAAGATCATCGAACGGCGCGGTTTCTCGCTGCTCGACATGAAACGCTACGTGGCCTCGCTGGGCGCCTCGGGCGCCGGCTACCGGGCCGAGATCGCCGACCTGCTGACGCTGACGGAACCGGGCATCGTGCCGATCGACTTCGGCACCAAGCACTTCGTGGTGCTGCGCGGCATCCGCAAGGACGTGGTCTACATCGCCGACCCTTCGCGCGGCAACCTGGTGTTCTCGCTCGACGAGTTCGCCAAGCTGTGGGACAAGAACGCCCTGTTCATCATCAGCCCCGGCAAAGGCAAGACGGCCGCCGGCAAGCTGGCCCTGACGGACAAGGAACTGGGCCTGCTCGACATGGACCAGGTCACCAACCATGGGCGCCTCGACGCGCTCAACAATTCCGCCCACCTGCTGGAACGGGCCGTCAATTCAGGCGCCGCCGGCACCTGGATGCACCGCCAGTAACGGCAAGGCAAGCCCCCCATCTATCTGCCCCAACTTTCGCCAGAGGATTGTTCATGATTGCACGCACCACGCCCTTCGCCCGCCACGCCCTCGCCGGCGCCATCGCGTCCGCCCTGCTGCTGGCCATGCCAGCCCACGCCCAGCAAACCACGCCCAGCGACGCCACCACCAAGCCGGCCGACGCGGCCGCCGTGCGCGAGGCGCTGGCCAAGAAGGAAGGCGAAGGCGACCAGAGCAAGCTGCTGAAGGAAACCCTCACTTCGGTCGACAAGCAATACACGCTGATCCGCCACAACCAGTTCCAGTTCAGCTACGACCTCACCTACAGCTACATCGGCCAGGAAAAGATCGTCACCGACCTGGCCGGCGGCGGCGTGTCGCTGTTTAGCATCGAGAACACCAGCTCGCACACCATCACCAACACCTTCTCGGCCGACTATGGCCTGCGCGACAACCTGACGGGCAACGTGACCTTGCCGGTGCTGTCGCGTTATTCCGACAGCGGCTCGGCCAGCGGCGTGTCGAACTCGCTGGGCGATATTTCCGTGGGCGGGCGCTTCCAGCCGTTCGAGGCCAAGCGCGACGCGCCCGGCATGACGCTGACGGGCAACGTGCGCCTGCCCACGGGCCGCAGCCCGTTCAAGATCATCGCCGGCAGCGGCCAGGCCACGGGCAGCGGCGTGACGGCCTTCTCGGCCGGCCTGAACCTGAACCGCATCGTCGATCCGGTGGCCCTGTTTGGCTCCATCAACGGTACGCTGAGCCTGCCGGCCGCCCATTTGTACCAGGTCAACGGCACCCGCATCCTGACCAAGGTGCAGCCGGGCGCCTCGGTCGGCTTCGGCATGGGCTTCGCCTACGCGCTGTCGTATGACATTTCCACCACGATGTCGTTCCAGGAAGCCATCTCGGCCGGCTCCAAGCTGCACTTCGCCGACGGCCTGGTGGCCAAGACCACCATGCAGACCTCGGCCATCCTGAACATGGGCCTCGGTTACAAGGTCTCGCCCAAGACCACCGTCAACCTGTCGGTGGGCATCGGCCTGACGGCCGACTCGCCCAATATCACGGTGGGCATGAACTTGCCGCTGTCGTTCTAAATGGCAGCCCGTACGACTTCCGGACCGCTGCGGCGGCTGCGGCGGCTGGTCATGGCCAGCGCCGTAGCCGCCGCCTGCGCGCCCGCCGCGCACGCGGCGCTGACCGAGAACCTGACCACCAACGTCACGGCCATGGCGCTCGGTAACGCCGTCACGGCCGACCCGCCCGGCATCGGCTCGGTCCACTTCAACCCGGCCGGCCTGGCCCGGCTCGAAGGCGACAGCGAAACCATCCACAACTGGGCCGCCTCGATCCGCACCAGCGCCAGCTTCCACCAGCCGGCCGGCTTCGACGTGGGCGGCTGGACCGAAGACCCGCTGAACGGCAAGAGCACGGGCCCGGTGCGCCAGATCATGTACGTGCCCGGCTACGGCATGCCGGGCTGGCGCCTGCCCGGCGTGGCGGTGCCGGGCCTGGGCATGGCCTGGAACAAGAAGGGTTCGCCGTGGACCTTCGCCACCGACAGCTATATGTCGCAGGCGATGAGCCTGGACCGTACCACGGACGTGAACGACCCCGGCCAGTACGCGGGCCGCCAGATCCAGATCCAGCGCCTGGTCTACCTGTCGCCCTCGGTCGGCTACAAATACTCGGACACGCTGCGCTTCGGCGCGGCCGTGCCGATCGCCCACGCCGCCTTCGTGGTCGACACCAACATGCGCTTCCCCAACGAACTGCTGGGCGTGTTCGGCAAGCTGCAGCAGGGCTGGTGCCCCGAGAACGGCGGCAACATCATCGACACCTTCGGCTTTGGCGTGTGCGGTGGCGGCAAGGATGGCATGGTCAGCCCGTTCAAGACGGCGGCCAACATGCGGCTGGAAATGACGGCCCCGGTCGACCCCACGCTGAACCTGGGCGTGCTGTGGGAACCGAAGCCATGGTTCGCGTTCGGCGCCGTCTACCAGGGTGGCTCCAAGACCCACTACACGGGCAGCTACCAGTTCAACACGGAACCGATGCTGCGCAACTTCGTGCGCGGCCTCAATTCCAGCCTGCTGGGCCCGATCGCCGGCGCCGTGCTCGGTTTCCCTTCGTCGATACCGGCCATCCAGAAGGGCAACATGAGCGCCACCATTCCCTTCCCCTACCACGTGCAGGTGGGCATCAAGCTGCGCCCGGTGCAGATGGTGCAGCTGAACGTGGACGCCAGCTATGCCAACTGGAATGAATGGAACGCGCTCACGTTCCAGTTCGACCAGAGCATCAAGCTGCTGGAAGTGGCGCGCCTGTACGGCATTCCTGATTCAAGCAAGCTGACCATCCCGCGCGGCTACAAGAGCCTCGTCAACTTCGGCTATGGCCTGCAACTGTTCCCGCACGAGCGCGTCACCTTGCGCTTTGGCTACGAGCCGCGCAAGACGTCGGTGCCGTCGGACAAGGTGGACTTGATCGCGCCGCTGCCCAACACCAAGCTGCTCAGCGCCGGCCTCAACCTCAAGCTCAGCAAGACCATGGACTTGAGCCTGACGGGCTCCTACATGAAGGGCAAGTTCAGCACCCCGGCCAACACCGACTGCAATATGAACTGCAACACGTTTTTGAACATTATTTACAACCCGTATGCCGGCCTGGACGTCAATGCCGACATCCACGTGCGCTATTTCGGCTTCGAGCTGACCAAGCGCTTCTGAGCACGGCGCGACGGATTTTTGGAGGAGGAACCATGCAAGCAAACATCAAGACCACCATCGCGGCGCTGGCCCTGTGCGGCGCCAGCCTGAGCGCGCTGGCCGCCACGGCCGCCCCGGCGCCGGCCCCGGCCGCCGCCGCGCCGGCCGCCGCCATCAGCCCCGCCAAGCAGGCGTTGATCGACAAGATTTTGAAACTGTGGAATATCGACAGCATCGGCCAGTCCATGCTGCAAGCGCCCGTGGCCGACGCCGTGCAGCAGGCGCGCGCCATGCTGCAAGGCCGCGCCTCGGTGGAAAAACGCGACGCGGCCATGACCGACATCGTGGCCGAAGCGCGCAAGTTCATGGAGGAAGCCACGCCCATCACGCGCGCCAGCGCCGACAAGCTGATCCCCACCACGGTGGCGCCCATCCTGGCCGAGCGCTTCAACGAAGAGGAGCTGCGCCAGCTGGTGGCCATCCTCGAATCGCCCGTCAAGAAGAAATTCGAGGCGCTGGTGCCGGAAATGCAACGCAAGCTTGGCGAGGGCGTGGCCGCTGACAGCCGCCCCGTGATCGACGCCAAGATGAAGGGCTTGACGGAAAAGATCGGCCTGCGCCTGCGCGCGGCCGTCACGCCTTGAAGCGGTGATGCCGCGCCCCCGCATCCCCGTCTTGATGTTTTCACAGTGGTGACATACAGGAGGTCTACCTTGTCCACGTACACTGCCCCCGCCCCGGCCCGCGCCCCCGCCACCCTGCCGGAGGTGACGCCATGACCTATTCTTCCGCCCTGCACCTGGTGCGCGGCGTCAAGTCGCGCCTGGCCCAGTCCGGCGTCGAGGCCGACGCCCTGTTCGCCGAGGCCGGTCTGAACGAAGGCGACGGCCTCGCCTGCGACGCGCTGACGCTGTCCGACAAGCTCAGCCACCTGTGGGAATTGCTGGTCGAGAAATCCGGCGATCCCCTGCTGGGCTTGAAAGTGTCCACCCCGCACCGGCTCGGCTGGCTGGGCGTGATGGGCCACATCATGCTGGTCTCGCCCACCGTGCAAAGCACGATCGAGCGCTGCCACGGCCACACCCGGGTCGGCCTGGTGCTGCCCGGCGCGCGCCGCCATGTGCCCCAGCAGCGCTACGACTTCGTCTGGTGCGTGCTGCTGCGCACCTTGCGCTGCGCGGCCGGGCGTGACGACGCCACCCCGGTGGTGGTGGAATACGCGTTCCCGCAGCCGGCCAACGCCCACGTGTACGAGGAAACGTTCGGCTGCCCCGTCAAGTTCGACATGCCGCACAACGTGATGGAGTTCGCCGACGCCGACCTGGTGATGGCGCTGCCGCCCAACCCGCCGCTGCAGGATGGCGGCGGCCAGCGCGTGCTGGCCAGCCTGGCGCGGGCCGAGCCGCCCACGTTCTCGGCCAAGGTGCAAGGCTTGCTGGCCACGCTCTTGCCCAAGGGCCCGCCGCACCGCGACGACGTGGCGGCCCAGCTGATGATGAGCGAGCGCACGCTGCAACGGCGGCTGGCCGAGGAAGGCACCAGCTTCACCACGCTGGTGGACGACACCCGGCGCGAGCTGGCGCGCCAGTCGCTGTGCGCCGGCGAGCTGTCGCTCAAGATGCTGAGTTTCCAGCTGGGCTTTTCCGAGCCCAGCGCGTTCTACCGGGCCTGCAAACGCTGGTTCGGCATGGCGCCGTCCGACATCGTGCACCTGGCCCACCAGCCGGGGCCGCAGGTGCCGGCCATGCTGCCGCCGCTGCGCGAAACGGCCTGAGGGGAGACTAGTGGACGGTCACGCTCGAATCGGTAGTGCCTGCCGCTGGCACGTCCTTCACTCCCGATTCTCCCGTGACAGTCCACTGGCCGCGCGCAGTTTTGTTGATTCACTCTACTAACCACGACGAAGGGGAGTACGCCATGGGATGGCTGTCCACCAACCACCACAAATCAATGTTCGGTCAGCTGCTCGTCAAGAAGAAGCTGATTACGCAGGAACAGCTGGACCGCGCTATCGAACACCAGCGCAACACGGGCCAGCGCCTCGGTGACATTTTCGCCGAGTGGGACATCATCACCCATGAGCACATCAACGACATTCTGCGCACCCAGCGCAACTTGCGGATGGCTGCGGCCATCGCCACGTCGTTGCTGGCGCCGCTGGAAACCTACGCGGCCGAAGTGTTGCCCACGCTGGCCGTGACCACGCCCGTCACGCTGCGCAAGGAACAGTCAGGGCTGCAGATGCTGACCGAGGATGAACTGAGCGACACGGCCGCCCAGGGCTTGAGCGAGGACCTGGTGGCCCAGGTGAAGAGCTCGGTCAAGACCAACGGCCTGGAGATCATTGGCGACATGGCCAAGATCGTCAACCCCGTGCTGGGTTTCCTGGAGTCGGACGTGACGATGAAGAACGTGCTGTACGATCCAAGCAAGGCGGCCGCCACCATCAACAAGGATGGCTCGCTCACGCTGAGCCTGCCCACCTCGATCGGCGAGATGAACTTCAACAACATCCGCATCCGCGGCTCGGACGGCCCCAGCTTCGGCAGCATCGCCATCAAGGGCATCGACCTGACGGGCACGGTGATCTCGCTCTCCTTCCACCACTAACAGTTCCCGCAACGCAAAATCGGGGACGTAACACGGTTTTCCTTGTCGGAAAAACCGTGTTACGTCCCCGATTTTGCTTGGGGGTAGCGGCTTGGTCAGTTAGCCGCGCGCGCCTTGCCGAACGCGTCGCCGGAGCGCCATGCTGGCATCTTGGGCCCGTTGGCCACCAGCCGGCCCAGGTTGAGCGTGAACTGGGCTTGCTGGGTCATGCCCGACAAATCCCAGCTGGGGTCATACTCGTCCGTCACCTGGTGGTAGCGCTGCTGGTAGGCGTCGACCTTGGCCCTGGAGCCGGCCGGGTCGTGAATGAACTCGCGGCCCGCGTCGATCGAGAACGCCGGCACGCCAGCCTTGGCGAAGTTGAAGTGGTCGCTGCGGAAGTAGCCGCCGATCAGGTCCGGTTCCGTCTCGGCGATATGCATGCCCATGCCCTTGGCGGCCATGGCGGCCAGCCGGCCCAGTTCCGTGCGCTCGCTGCCCTGGGCGCCGATGTCGCGCGTCTGGCCGACAAAATTCAGGCTGTCCAGGTTCAGGTTGGCGGCCGTTTTCGCCAAGGGCCACAACGGCGCCACGGCGTACGCTTCACTGCCCAGCAAGCCTTGCTCCTCGGCCGCCACCCACAGGAACATCTGGCTGCGCTTGGCCGGCGCCTGCACGGCCGCCTTGGCCATGGCCAGCAACGCGGCCGAACCGGAGGCGTTGTCGACGGCGCCGTTGTAGATGGTGTCGCCGCTGTCGCCATGCTTGCCCAGGTGGTCCCAGTGGGCGCTGTAGATCACCACTTCATCCTTCAATTTGGGATCGCTGCCCGGCACCACGCCGGCGATGTTGAACTGCTCGACCTTGCGCACGGCCGCCTGCATGTCGCCATCGAGCGAGGCGTTCAGGGCCACCGGCTGGAAGTCCTTGCGCTCGGCGGCCGCGCGCAGCTGGTCCAGGTCCTGGCCGGCCGCCTTGAACAGGGCGCGCGCGGAGGCGTCCGTCAGCCAGCCTTGCAGCGCCGTGCCGTGGGCGCCTTCGGCCAGCTGGAAGCGCTCCACGCCGGCCCAGCTGTGCTGCACCACGCTCCAGCCGTAGGTGGCGCTGGCGTCCGTGTGGATCAGCAGCACGCCGGCCGCGCCGCGGCGCTTGGCTTCCTCGAACTTGTAGGTCCAGCGGCCGTAATAGGTCAGGCCCTTGCCGGCGAAGCGGTTGGGCTGCTCGGCTGTCGGCTGCGGGTCGTTGACCATCATCACCAGCAGCTTGCCTGTCATGTCCTGGCCCTTGTAGTCGTCCCAGCCTTCCTCCGGCGCCGTGGCGCCATAGCCGACGAACACCAGCGGCGCGTTGAACGCGTGCGTGGCCTGGGCGTCGCCGGGCGCCCATACCCAATCCTGGCCGTAGGCCAGCGCCAGTGGCTGGCCGCCGGCCGTCAGGTGCAGCGAGCTCTGGTCGGGCAGGCCGACCACGCCGGCGATCTTGACGGACTGGCGGTAGCTGTCGCCGTTGGCCGGCTTCAGGCCGGCCGCCAGCGCCTGGGTTTCCAGGTAGGCCACGGTGAGGTCGGCGCCACGCTGGCCGGTGCCGCGGCCTTCGAGCACATCGTTGGAAAGGAACGCGAGGTGGGCGCGCAACGGGGCTTCCTGCAGCAGCGGCGCGCTTGTGGCGCTGCCGGCATGGGCGGGAAAGGCCAGCGCCAGGCCGAGGGCCAGGGCGGTGGCGGCGAACGATGGGGTCATTTTCTGCATGGGATCCTGTGGGGGTAGTAAGGATAAGTGCGAAGGATAAGTGCAAAGGTCAGTGCGGTCCGGGTGTGCCGCGCGCACATTGTAAGGCAACTGGCCGCGCTCGTTATTGCGCGGCGCAACAATAGCAAAAAGTCAAGCAAACAGCAGGTGGGCCGCCGTGCGCAGCGCGATGCCGGTCAGCGCGCCGAACGCGGCCGGCCGCCACACGGCCGCCACCCGCCGGCCGGACGAGATCAGGATGGCCACGCCGGGCAAGTCGAAGGGGTTGAGCAGGAAGCCGGCGCTGCGGTTGAGCATGGCCGCGCTGGCCGCACCGCGCCGTATCATTTCATCCATCACGCCCATCCACGCGGTGGCGCCGCCAAGGAACTTGGTCACGGCCGGCAGGATCATGGCCGGGTCCAGCCGCAGCCAGGCCATGGGCGCGGCCAGTGCGCGCGTGAGCAGGTCGATGGCGCCGGCCGAGCGCAGCATGGTCACGGCCACCAGCGACAGGATCAGCATGGGCAGCGCGGCCACGGCGATGCGGAACGATTCGGCGCCGGCCCGGTTGATCACGTCCAGCACACCCTTGGCGTCTTCCGCCACCGGATGGGGCACGGACTGGTCCACGACGAGTTCGGCGCCGTTCAGGTGGCGCCCATACACGTAGTAGGCCGAGGCGGACGCGGCCAGCCCGCCAGCGAGCGCGCACAGCAAGGTGAAGCCGAAGTGCAGGCCCATGGCCGTCATCGGGATCGAGATATTGGCCTGGGCCGCGGCCAGCACCAGCGCCAGCGTGGCGGCCAGGTGGCGGTCGGACGCGCCGCGCTGGTCCATCATGGCCAGCGTGGCGATGGGCGCGGCGAAGCTCACGAAGCTGATCTGCAGCAGGGCGAAGATGGACAGGCCCGTCAGGCCCAGCGGGCGCAGCAGCGGCGCCAGCCGCGCCACCAGCCAGTCCAGGATGCCTTTCGCCTCGAGCAGGCGCATCAGCGACAGCATCACCACCATCACGGGCAGCAGGATGAAGAAGGCCAGTTCCACGGCCGATTTGCCGGCCCGCAGGATGATGTCGGTGAGCAGTTCCATGGCCGCTATCTTAACCGCTGACACGCTTTCCGGCCCGGACAAACAAGTTTATTATTTCTCAACTCGCATTTTCCACCCGTTCAAGGAGCACGCATGAAGCTGGTATGGCTGGGTTTGATATTGATGGCAATGACCGTGGCGCGGGCAGAGACGCCAGCCGCGCCCGCCGCGCCACCGGCAGCGCCCGATGCCGCACAAGTGGCCAGGGACGCCGCCAACTACCGCAAGGCCAGGCAGGTGGTGGCCGACCTGGAAAAGATCAGCGCCCCGTCCGGCATCCAGGAAACCTACAAGACCACCATCGGCGGGGTAGCCCAGTGGCTCAACGTGCGCGGCCAGGACCGCGACCAGCCCATGATCCTGTTCGTGCACGGCGGCCCCGCCTCGCCAGCCATGCCCACCATCTGGCAGTACCAGCGCCCGATCGAGGAATACTTCACGGTCGTCAACTGGGACCAGCGCGGCGCCGGCAAGAGCTACGCCGAGGCCGACCCGCATACCGTGGGCGACACCATCCACATCCCCCGCTACATCGACGACGCCATCGAGGTGGCCGAATTCCTGCGCAAGAAGTACCACAAGGACAAGCTGATCCTGATGGGGCACAGCTGGGGCACGGTGGTGGCCATGGGCGCCGCCCTCAAGCGGCCCGACCTGTTCTATGCCTACGTGGGCATGGGCCAGGTGATCAACGTGCGCGAGAATGAGCGGGTCAGCTACGACTATGCGCTGCGCGAGGCCCAGGCCCGCAACGACACGGAAGCGCTGAAGGAGTTGCAATCGATCGCGCCCTACCCCGGCGACCAGCCGATCACCCGCGAGCGCATCATCCTGGCCCGCAAATGGCCCCAGTACTACGGCGGCATGACGGCCTACCGCAGCGAGTCGGATTACTATTTCGACGGCCCCCTGCTGTCGCCCGAGTACACGGCCGATGACGTGCACAACATCGACCAGGGCAACCTGCTGACGCTGGGCCGCTTGCTGCCCGAGTTCGTCCAGGTCGACTATTCGCACGTGCACAGCTTCCCCATCCCCGTCCTCATGTTCATGGGCCGCCACGACTACACCACGCCATCCGAACCGACCGCGCGATGGCTGGCCCAGGTCAAGGCGCCGTACAAGCAAGGCGTGTGGTTCGAGCACGCCTCGCACATGATTCCATGGGAGGAGCCGGGCAAGGTACTGGTCAGCCTGCTGCGCTATGTGCGGCCGCTGGCCGATAAGGCGCGCGGGAAATAGCGGGCGGCATGCCGTGGCGGGCGGCCTGGCGCCGTGTGGAATTCCTTCTGCTTCCGCTTCTGCATTCTTCTGCTTTCTTCTGTTTTGGCCGGCAATCAGCATGCAGGACCGAACAGGGGAAAGCAGAAGAAAATAGAAGCGAAAACAGAACGTTTGCCACACGGTCCCGGCACACCGAACAAGGCCTGCATGGCGGCCGCCACGCGACCGGCGCGGCAGGCGCTAAAATTGCGGTATGACAGTTTCCGCATCCCCCTACATCGGCCGCTTCGCGCCCTCGCCCACCGGCCCGCTGCACCTCGGTTCGCTGGTGGCCGCCATGGCCAGCTACCTGGACGCGCGCGCCCACGGCGGCCTGTGGCTGGTCCGCATCGAAGACGTGGACGGCGACCGCAACGTGGACGGCGCCGACCGCCACATCCTTGCCTCGCTGCAGCGCTGCGGCATGCAGTGGGACGGCGAGGTGACGTGGCAAAGCCAGCGCACCGCCCTGTACGAGGCGGCGCTGCGCCAGCTCGAAGCGGCCGGTGCCGTCTATCCCTGCGGCTGCTCGCGCAAGGAGATCGCCGATTCCCAACTGAGCCTGAGCGGCAAGCAGGCGCAGGCCAACATCTACCCCGGCACCTGCCGCCACGGCCTCGCGCCCGGCAAGACGGCGCGCGCGCTGCGGCTCAAGGTGCCGCAATCACCGCACTGCGTGATCGGCTTCCAGGACCGCTGGGCCGGCTATGTGAGTCAGGACCTGACGGATGAAGTGGGCGACTTCGTCATCAAGCGCGCCGACGGCTACTGGGCCTACCAGCTGGCCGTGGTGGTGGACGACGGCGCCCAGCACATCACCGACATCGTGCGCGGCGCCGACCTGCTCGACTCCACGCCGCGCCAGATCTACCTGCAACAGCTGCTTGGCCTGCCGCAGCCGCGCTACCTGCACGTGCCCGTGGTCGTCAACGAGCGCGGCGAAAAGCTGTCCAAGCAAACGGGCGCGCAAGCGTTCGACACGGGCGCCGCGCCCGACCAGCTGCTGCGCGAGGCGATGCTGCCGGCGGCCCGCTTCCTCGGCCTGGACCTGCGGGCCGACACGCTGGACGCCTTCTGGCGCGCCGCCGTGCCGGCGTGGCAAACGCTGCGCCATCAAGGCTGAACGCGGCATGCGACCATCGGGGACAAATTCATCTACACTGGAACACTACCGCGCATGCGAGCCCATGATGGAAGTCGAACTGAAACTGCTGCTTGACCCGGCCGACAACGGCAAGCTGGTCCGGCATCCGCTGCTGGCCGCGCACGCGCGCGCGCGCCAGCGCAAGGCGCGCCTCACGGCCCGCTATTTCGACACCCCCGGCCTGCACCTGCTGCGCCATGGGGCGGGCCTGCGCGTGCGCCAGGTGGAAGGGCAATGGATACAGACCATGAAGGCCGGCGGCAGCGTGCAAGGCGGCCTGCATGCGCGGCTGGAGTGGGAAGGTCCGGTGCCGGACGAGCTGCCCCGGCTGGGCAAGCTGCGCAAGCTGATCGGCGACGACGCGCACTGGCTGGCCGTGCTGGACGCGCCCGGCCTCAGGCAGCAACTGGCGCCGCTGTTTTCGGTCGAAGTGGAACGCAGCACGTGGGAGCTCGATTACGACGGCAGCATCATCGAACTGGTGCTCGACGAAGGGCACATCAGCCGCCAGGGCCGGCACCTGCCTATCAATGAAATCGAGCTGGAACTGAAAGCCGGCCATCCGGCCAGCCTGTTCGCGTGCGCGCTGGGCTTGCTGGACAGCCTGCCGCTCCAGGTCAGCAACGTCAACAAGGCCGAACGGGGCTACGCGCTGTGCCTGGAGCGGCCGCTGGCCGCCGTCAAGGCCGCGCCCCTCACGCTCGCACGCGACGCCACCACGGGCCAGGCATTGCAGGCCGTGCTGGCCAACTGCCTGCGCCACATGCAGGACAACGAAGCGGCCGTGATCCACGGCCACGACAGCGAAAGCCTGCACCAGCTGCGGGTGGGCACGCGCCGCCTGCGTTCCGCGCTGCGGCTGTTCGACGCCTGCGCGCCCTGTCCCGCCGCGCTGCTGGCCGACCTCGCGTGGCTGGGCCAGCAACTGGGCGCGGCCCGCGACTGGGACGTGCTGGCCACGGCCACGCTGCCGCGGGCGCAGGACGCGCAGGACGATACCGTGGACCTGGCGCCGTTGCGGGATCACCTGATCCACGCCGCGCACACCCGTCGCCGTGCCGCCGCGCACGCCCTGCAGTCGCCCCGCTACGCACGGCTGATGCTGGGCCTGAACCTGTGGCTGCAGCAGTTGCAACTGGCCGCCATCAGCGCGCCATCGAAGCACAATCCGCTGGCCCGTCCCGCCGCCACGTTCGCGCGGCGCACCCTGGGCCAGCTGCACCGCAAGCTGCTGCGCCGCGCCGCGACCGCACGCAAGGCGCTCAGTGCCGGCGCCGGCGCCGGTGCCGGTGCGCCCGCCACCAGTGGCGTGGCTTCCGCAGCGAACGAATTGGCCGGCGACAGCGCGCGCGACGCCACCGCCCGCGCCGTGCACCGGCTGCGCATCGCCGGCAAACGCTGCCGCTACGGGGTGGAATTCTTCGCCTCGCTGCTGCGCCCCGGCGCCACGCGGCGCTACCTCGACCACCTATCCGCCATGCAGGACGAACTGGGACGCGACAACGACCTGGTGGTGGCCGAGCGCCTGCTGCGGCAATGCCAGCACGATGCCGCAGCGCTGGGCGCCGCGCTGCCTTTCGCGCGCGGCTACCTGCACGCCTTGCGCGTGCAGGACGCGTCGGCGCTGCATGCGGCGTGCGACGCCGTGCGGAGCTACGCGCTGCCCAAGCTGGCCTGAGCGGCCCGGCGCTTTGCCGGTCCTTGCGGGTCCTACGCTAGTCGGCCGCCGCCGCGCCGCCCGCGCGCGGCTTGCGCTGCCGGCCCAGCTGCTTGTACAGCCCTTCCAGCTCGCGCCGCACCAGCTCCTGGCCGTGCTCGATCACGTAGTCCTGGAACGCCGCCGCCACTTTCGGTATCGGCTGGTCGGTCAGGTGCATCACGTGCCAGTCCGCCTCCACCGGATGCTCCTGCATCGGCAGGATGGCCAGCAAGCCCGCCTCGAACTCCAGCCCGCACGCGTGCACGGACAAAAAGCCGATGCCCAGCCCGGCCGACACCATGCGCTTGATTGCCTCGTTGCTCGACACTTCGGAACCGAAGTTGAGCGGATGACCGGCCTCGCGGAACAGCCGCTCGATGGCCGTGCGCGTGCCCGAGCCGCGCTCGCGCACCAGCAGGTTGGCCCCCATCACGTCGTCCAGCGTGAGCTTCTTTTTCTTCATCAGCTTGTGCGACGGACTGGCCACGAACGCCATCGGGTGGCGCGCGAAACGGGCCGCGTTGGTGCGCAGTTCGCGCGGCGGCGTGCCCATGATGGCCAGGTCGATCTCATGCCGTGCCAGCATGTTGACGATCTCGGCCCGGTTGCCCACCTGGAGCTTCAGGCGCACGTCGGGGCGCTCCATGGTGAACGGCACCAGCAACGGCGGCAGCAGGTGCTCGGCCGTCGTCACGGCGCCGATGCGCAGCGTACCGCTGGTCACGCCGCGCAGGGCCGCCAGCTCGTCGGCGGCCTGCTCCCACAGCCGCAGGATGCGTTCGGAGAATTCCACCATCACCTCGCCGGCGGCCGTCAACTGGATGTTGCGGCCCACCTTGCGGGTGAGCGCGATGCCCGTGATGTCCTCCAATGTGCGGATTTGCAACGAAATGGCGGGCTGGGTCACATGCAGCGCGTCCGCCGCGCGCGACACGCTTTCATGCCGCGCCACGAGTGTCAGCGCCTCCAACTGGCGAAAACTGGCGTGATGCATAAGCTTTTCCTTATCAATTATCGAAAATCTTTAATTTTTCTTTTGTTCATTCTACCCCTATATTGACACTCATCTAACGTGACGCATCTAACGTTACCCTCCCACTGCGACCTAACCAGAAAGCGCGATATGAGCATCGACGTCATCTTCCTCGGCCTGGACGGTGTGCTGTTCGACACCGAAGCCCTGCACCTTGCAGCCTGCAACGCCGCCTTCGCGGAGGCGGAACTGTCACTGCGCTGGACCCTGCCGGCCCTGCGCGCGGCCGCCGCCAGCCACGGCTACGCCAACGCCATCACGGCCGCCGTGTCCAGCGCGGGCTTGCGTGACAAGGCCGCCGTGGCCGCGCTGCACGCCGGGAAGCACCGTCAATTCCAGCTGGCCGTGGCGGCCAATCCACCCAAGGCTTCGCCAGCCGCGCAGGCCCTGATCGAGGACGCGCTGGCGGCCGGCTGCAAGCTGGCCGTGCTGTCGGACCTGCCCGCGCCGGTGGCCGCCGCCCTGCTCGAACACTGCTTCGGCGCCGACGTCACCAGCCTGTTCGCCGTGGTGGCCGGCGGTGTCAGCTTCGACGGCCAGGCCGGCCCCGGCCCCTTCGGCCACGCGCTGCATGCGATGGGCATCGAGGCGCAAGCGGCCATCGCCATCGACACGGTGGCGCCAGCCCTGAAGGCGGCGCAACAGAGCGGCCTGTGGACCGTCTCGGTGGCGCCGTACGGGGCCGACGTCGTACGCCCGCAGCAGTTCATCACCTTCGACGCGCTGCGTGAATTGCGAACCAGCCCGTTCACAGCCAATCCGCAGGAAGCGGACAGCCTGGCAGCATGACGTAACGAAGCACGGACGGCGGGCGCCGGACGCCTGCCGCCGGCAGGCGCAGCACCAGCGACGCGGTCACACCTTTTCTTCAACCACTTGGGAGATGACAGCATGGAGACCATCGTTATCGTAGGAGGCGGCGCCGGGGGACTGGAACTGGCCACGCGCCTGGGCGACACCCTGGGCAAAAGCGGACGCGCACGCGTGCTGCTGATCGACCGCGCACCGGGCCACTTCTGGAAGCCCCTGCTGCACACGGTCGCCTCGGGCAAGTGCGACCCGCAGGTGACGCAGGTGGAATTCGCGGCCCAGGCGGCGGCCCACCATTTCGACTTCGTGCAAGGTGAGGTGATGGCGGTGGACCGCGCCGGCCGCAGCATCGAACTGGCGCCCCGTTGCAGCGACGGGCTGGAAGTGCAGCCGCGCCGCCGCCTGCCGTACGACAAGCTGGTGCTGGCCCTCGGTTCGGTCACCAATTTCTTCAATGTGCCCGGCGCGGCCGAACACGTGCTCACGCTGGAAAACGTCAATCAGGCCGAAGCGTTCCGCAAGCGCTTCGTGGCCGCCTGCATCCATGCCAGCGAGCGCAAGGCCCGCGGCGACGCCGCGCGCGGCCAGGTCCACGTGGTGATCGTGGGAGGCGGCGCCACCGGCGTCGAGCTGGCGGCGGAATTGAGCCACAGCGCCCGCGCGCTGGCCCAGTACAAGGTGCATGCGCTGGACCCGCTGCAGGACGTGCGCATCAGCGTGATCGAACGGGGCAAGTTCCTGCTGCCGCATTTGCATCCGCGCCAGTCGGTGCGGGCCGCGCGCCACCTGGCATCGCTGGGTATCGAGGTGCTGACGGAAACGGCCGTGGCCAGCGTCTCGCCGCACGCCGTGCATGACGCGGCCGGCCACGCGCACCGCGCCGACCTCACGTTGTGGGCGGCCGGCGTGGAAGGCCCGGCCCTGTGCGGCACGCTGGGCCTGCCCGTGAACCGGATCAACCAGATCGTGGTGGACGCCACCTTGCGCGCGCCCGGCGACGCGGCCATCTACGCGCTGGGCGACTGCGCCAGCTACACCTGTCCCGTCAAGGGCGCGGTGCCGCCGCGGGCCCAGGTGGCGCACCAGCAGGCCATGTTCCTGGCCGACCTGCTGGCGCGGCGCGACGCGCCCGGCGGCACGGACTTCCGCTATCGCGACTATGGTTCGCTGGTCTCGCTCGGCCCGCTGGCCGCCGTGGGCGTGCTGTCGGGCGCGGTGACGGGACGCCGCATCCAGGTCAGCGGCGCCACGGCCCGGCTGCTGTACCGGCTGATGTACCAGAAGCACCTGCTGGCCCTGCACGGCATGGCCCGCATGGCCGTCCACACGCTGGTGGACTGGCTGCGCGCCAAGCTGGTGCCGCCCGTCAAACTGTACTAATCCCCCCGGCGCGCGGCCAGCTACTGGTCGCGCGCCTCATCCGCCTTGCGCAGGCAGGCGATCAGCACCAGGTTGACGACGATGCTGGCACCCAAGCCCACAATTCCTACCACTGCCAGTAATTCGCTCATGGCGCTCCCCCTGAACCTTGCAATTGCCCGCGCGGCCGCCACTGACGGCACGCCGCGGCCTTTACTGTAGCCGAATTTGCAATTTCCCGCTGAAGGCGGGACAATCTGTCATCCCACTCCCTGGAGCACCGCATGAGCTTGAGCGAAAACCTGATCCTGCTGGCCGACTACAACGCGGCCATGAACCAACGCATGTACGAGGCGGCGGTCCAGCTGCCGGAGGAAGAACTGCTGGCCGACCGGCGCGCCTTCTTCGGCTCCATCCTCGGCACCCTGAACCACCTGGTGGTGGGCGACACGCTGTGGCTGCAACGTTTTTCCCACCATCCGGCCAACTTCGCCGCGCTGGCGCCCATGCGCGCCATGCCCGCGCCCACGGCCCTGTCGCAGATGCAGTTCTATGAGCTGGGCCACTGGCATCCGCACCGCATGGAGCTGGACGCCATCATCAACGCCTGGGTGCGCGAAGTGCGCGAGGAACACCTGGGCCATGTGCTCGAATACACCAACACCAAGGGCGTGGTGGCGCGCAAGCGCATGTCCAGCCTGGTGCTGCACTTCTTCAACCACCAGACCCACCACCGTGGCCAGGTGACGACCATGCTGTCGCAGGCCGGCATCGAATTCGGCGTCACCGACCTGCTGGCCGGCATCCCCGACGAGTAAGTGCCTGTCAGTACCAAGCCAGCACCGGCCGCCACCCACCCACCCGCCTTCCATGCAGATCGCCATCTACAGCACCCAGCCCTACGACCGCCGCTTCCTGGACGAAGCGCTGGCCCATCACCCGGCCCACGCCGACGTCACACTGCGCTATTACGACGTCGCGCTGACGGCCGACACGGTGCCGCTGGCCCAGGACTGCCAGGCCGTGTGCGTGTTCGTCAACGACATCCTGGACGCGCCCGTGCTGGACGCCTTGCACGGGCTGGGGGTGCGCGCCGTGCTGCTGCGCTGCGCGGGCTTTAACAACCTTGATGTGCAGGCGGCCGGGCGGCTGGGCATGTTCGCGGCCCGCGTGCCGGCCTACGCACCCGAAGCTGTGGCCGAGCACACGCTGGCGCTGGTGCAGACGCTGAACCGCCACACCCACCGCGCCTACAACCGCGTCCGCGAGGGCAACTTCGCGCTCGACGGCCTGCTGGGCGTGACCTTGCACGGCAAGACGGTGGGCATCGTCGGCCTGGGCCAGATCGGCCTGGCCACGGCCCGCATCTTCCACGGCCTCGGTTGCCGCGTGCTGGGCCACGATCCGGCGCCCGATCCCCATTTCGCCACGCTGGGCAAGGTGGTGGCGCTGCCAGCCCTGCTGGCCGCCTCCGACATCGTCACCCTGCATTGCCCGCTGCTGGAGAGCACGCGCCACATGATCAACCAAGCCAGCCTGGCGCGCATGAAACCGGGCGCCATGCTGGTCAACACCTCGCGCGGCGGCCTGATCGAAACGGCGGCCGTGATCGACGCTCTCAAGTCGCGCCACCTGGGCGCGCTGGCCATCGACGTGTACGAGCAGGAGAGCGCGCTGTTCTTCCGCGACCGCTTGGGCGACATCCTCGACGACGACGTGTTCCAGCTGCTGCTGACCTTCCCCAACGTGCTGGTGACGGGCCACCAGGGCTTCTTCACGGTGGAAGCCATGCGCGAGATCGCCGCCACCACCTGGCACAACCTCGATTGCTACCTGCGCGGCGCGCCGTGCGCCAACCGCATCAGCTGCTGAGGTTCAGCTGTTGAGGGGCAGGGTCAGCACGAAGCGCGTGCCCTGGCCCAGCGTGCTGTCCACTTCGATGCGCCCGCGCAGCAAGCCATACACGATGTTGTAGACGATGTTGAGCCCCAGCCCGGAGCCGCCCTTGCCCAGCTTGGTGGTGAAGAACGGGTCGTAGATGCGGCCCATGTGCTCGGGCGCGATGCCGCAGCCGTTGTCGCGCACCGTCACCTCGACCGAATCGGGCGCCAGCGGGCGGGCGCCAACGACAATCTCGCCATCCGCGCGGCCTTCGAACGCGTGCGTCAGGGCGTTGTTGATCAGGTTGATGAGCACCTGGCCGAACGGCCCCGGATAACTGTTCATGGCGATCCCCGGCGGAATCTCCTGGCGCACCTTGATGCCGGTCTTTTTGACCGTGGGCACCAGCACCAGCAAAATCTCGGCCGTCAGTTCATCGAGCAGGAACGGCCGGCACTGCGACGTGGTGCGGTCCACCGCCACCTGCTTGAAGCTGGCCACCAGGTCCACGGCCCGGTGCAGGTTGCGCAGCACGATCTCGCCGCCCGCGTTGACGTCGTCGATAAAGTGATGCAGCGTGGAGCGCTTGATGCCTTCCTCGACCCGCTTGGCGAAGATGCGGGTCTGGTCGATCAGGGTGCTGACGGCCAGCAGGCTGTTGCCGATCGGCGTATTGAGTTCGTGCGCCACGCCGGCCACCAGCGAACCGAGCGCGGCCAGCTTCTCGCTGCGCACCAGTTCATCCTGGGCCCGCTGCAGCGTGGCCAGCGAATCGGCCAGTTCCCGGTTCACCCCCTGCATCTGGGCCGTGCGCAACTGCACCAGTTCCTCCAGCCGGTCGCGGTAATGCATCAGTTCCAGTTCGCCCTTCTTGCGCTCGCTGATGTCGGTCGACACGCCGCCCACGGCCCAGGCGTTGCCGTCGCCGTCGATCAGGGGGAACTTCTCGGAGATGTAGGTGCGCGCCGCACCGCTGGCGTCGGGCACGTCCTCCTCGTAGGTGTAGGACTGGCCGGAGACGAGCACGCCGTGGTCGGCCTCGCGGATCACCCGCACCACGTCCGGCGCGAACAGGTCGGCGTCCACGTGGCCCACGGGATCGGGCGCGCCGGCCGGCAGGATGTCGCGAAAGCGCTGGTTGACCATCAGGTAGCGCCCGTCCCGGTCCTTGATGTAGATGATGGCCGAGGACTTGTCGATGATGTTGCTGAGCAGGGACTGGCTGACCCGCAGCGCGTGCTCGCGCGCCGAGATGGTGGCCAGCATGGTGTTGAACGCCTCGGCCAGCCGGCCCATCTCGTCGTGCGCCTGCACCGGAGCCCGCAAGTCATAACGTTGCTCGCGCGTGACGCGGTCGGCCACGCGCGACAGGGCCAGCACGGGCTGGGTGACCAGACGGCGCAGCGTGAGCGCATACAACACCCCGCCCACCACCAGCGTCATCAACACCACGGCCAGCACCAGGCCATATTGGCGCATCCGTTCGGCCAGCGGCGGCAAGGCATATTCCACCTGCAGGTAACCGACCACCTCGTGCTCGAAGCGCACCGGCGCCAGCATGGTCAGCAGGTCGCCATGGAAGCGGTGGCCGCCGGCCACCTGCTCGCCTGGCCAGTCGCACAGCGGCGTGCCGGCCCGCGCGTAGCGCGCGAACATGCGCTGGCGCGCGTCGAACAGGCAGGCGCTGTCGATGTCGCGCGTGCCGCGCAGGGCCGCCAGCGTGCGCTCGGCGGCGGCCCGGTCGCCGAAGTTCAAGTCCACGTCCAGGTTGAGCGACACCAGGTCCATGCGGCTGGCCAGGTCCTGCACCAGGCGCGGACGCACCACCAGCAAGTCGTAGCTCACCAGCGCCAGCAGCGCCACCAGCATGGCCACCAGCGTCGTCAGCACCGACATCAGGAGCAGCTTGCGCGGCAGCGCCAGGTCGCGCAGCAGCGCGCGCCACGCCGTCATTTGGCCGCTCCGCCCAGCACCCGCTCGGCCAGCGCCAGCACGCGCGGGTTGAGGCTCATGCCGGAACGCTTGGCGGCCGCCAGGTTCACTTCGAACCGGATGGTGCCGTCCACCAGCATCAGGTTGATCATGCCGCCGTCAGCCAGGAACGAGGTGGAGTCGCCGATGGTGAGGATGGCCTGGTCGCGCAAGCGCGCCAGCAGCGCCCCCTGGCGCGCCTTCTCCGAGGCGCCGATGTAGAGCGCGTGGCAGGCGTCGCCCTCCTCGTTGCGGGTGATGGTGCGCAGCTCCAGCGGATGGCTGCCGGCGGCCCGGCTTTGCAGGCGGCGCGCGATATCGCCGGCGTCCTGCCCGATCACGCACACCACCAGCGGCGCGCGCGGGTCAGCCAGGGTGGCGGGCGGCCAGCTGGCGTAGCGGGTGAAGTTGAGGATGTAGGCGGCCTTGACCTGCTGTTCCGGCAAGGGCGTGTCGTCGGCCGCCAGCGCGCATGGCAGCAGCGATGACAGCGACAACAGGCTGGCACCCCAGCCAAAGCTGCCGAACCATTGCCACCACCGGCCACGTCGTTTCATCACCCCGCCCCTTTTGCGCCCATCCGGACGGCTTGCTCCGACCCGGCTTGCTCCGGCCCGCCCAGGGGCGCACCAGTTTGCTGTATATCAAATTTATTCTATCCCAAGCGCCGCGCGGCACACGGCATTTTTTGACCCGCGCGTGACGCGGCGGCCATCACCGGGCAAGCCGTCGCCACCGCACCGCCGTTGCGAATTTCTCACACTTTCAAGCCCGTCATTTCACAATCTCCCCGGTCCGCCACGGGAGCGCCGGCGGCGCCACCCTGCCGGTGTGCCCGCCCCATGCCAAGGCGCTTGTGGCGCCGTCCGAATTCGGGAATACTGGCCAGCAGGGGACGTCCCCGCCGACCATGAAGGGAAAGCCAGCCTGGCCATGCCTTACCCACCGCACCCACCGCACTCACCTCGCCCGCCGCGTTCCCCGGCGCCCTGCGACCCGTACGCCGAACGCCGAACGCATCGGTCGCGCCCGGCCGCCGGGCTGGCGGCGCTGTGGCTGGTGCTGGCTGCGGGCACGAGCCCGCATTGCGCGGCCAGCCAGGACGACACCGTGTTCGAACTGAGCCTGGACCAGCTGCGCAGCGTCAAGGTGCAGACGGCCACCAAGACCGCCACCCCGCTGTACGCCACGCCCGCCGTCGTCACGCTGGTCACGGCCGACGACCTGGCCCGCTACGGCTACCAGAGCGTGGCCGAAGCCCTGTCTCACGTGGCCGGCCTGGTCGAAAGCGACGATGGCCTGAACCACAACTTCGGCGTGCGCGGCATCAACGCCGGCGCCCAGGCGGCCAGCCGCGGCATCAAGATCCTGCTCGACGGCCAGCCGATCGCGTTCCGCAGCACCCAGCAGCAGTGGACGGGACTGGAGTTGCTCCCCATGAGCATGATCGAACGCATCGAGATCGTGCGCGGCCCCGTGTCCGTGCTGTACGGGGCCGACGCGCTGCTGGGCGCCGTCAACGTCATCACGCGCCGCACCGGCACCGAACAGCGCCTGGGCCTGAGCCACGAATGGGACAAGGATGGACGCAACGTCACTATCGCCAGCGGCAGCGGCGCCGTCCAGCATGGGCCATGGTGGGGCGCATGGGGCGTGCAGGGCGCGCGGCTGGAGCGGGGCGGCCAGAGCCTGCCCCGCATCTCGCCCGACTACCAGCGCTACGCGGCCGTGGCCACCAGCCCGGACGACGACAGCGCCCCGGGCACGCTCTACCTGCGCGGCGGCTGGCAAGGAGAACGCGACGAATTTGGCGCCAGCCTGTACTGGCAGCGCCAGGACAGCGACAACGTTTACGCCAGCCTCAATCCCCTGCTGCGCCCACCGAGCCACGTGCAACTGGAGCAGGGCTTTGTGCGCCTGAACTACACGGGCCGGCTCGATGCGCGCAACACGCTGCGCGCCAGCGCCAGCTACGGCCAGGGTGAACCGGGCAACGCGGACCGGGTGCGCACCGGCGCCAGCGACTACTACCTGCTGCGCGACTTCGGCTACCACGCGCTGGACGCCAGCGCCGAGTGGCTGTGGCAGCCCGGCGAGAACAGCAGCGTGCTGCTGGGCGCGGACGTGCTGCGCGACCGCGAGACGCTGGAGTCGTTCCAGCGCTACCGCATCGCCGATGGCAACCTGTTCCAGCTCAGCGAACCGGGCCAGCGCACGCTGCGCAACACGGGCCTGTACCTGCAATGGCAGTTCCCGCTGGCCGCGGCGTGGCAAGCCATCGCCGGCGCGCGCGCCGACCACCACTCCGTGTATGGCACCCAGAGCTCGCTGCGCGCCGGCGTGGTCGGCCGCGTGCGCGACTGGGGCGTCAAGCTGCTGGGCGGTACGGCGTTCCAGGCGCCGTCGGCCGAGCTGCTGTACCGCACGGCCGTGCAGCCGGGCGACATCACGGGCAACCCGGCGCTGGCACCGCAACAGGCGCGCACGGTGGAGGCGCAACTGAGCACGCCGGCCGCGCCGCACTGGAACGGCACGCTGACGGCCTACCACACGCGGGTGCGCGACCTGGTCACGCTGGAACAGGCGTTCTTCAACCTGGTGGCCCGCAACAGCAGCGACAGCACCGTCAACGGCGTGGAGCTGGAGCTGCGCTACCAGCACGAAGGCTTCAACGGCTACGCCAACGTCAGCCGCGCCAACAACCGGCGCAGCTTGAACCGCTACACCCTGGCGCCGCTGGCCCAGCGTCCCGGCGGCGAACTGTTCCCCGCCAACAGCGCCAACTTCGGCGCCAGCGTCGGCCTGTACGACCAGCGCTTGCTCGTCAGCCTGGACAACCGCTACGTGGGCGCGCGCCCGGCCGCCACTGCCAACGTGCTGCTGGCCAACCAGGATTATCAGTTGTCCGGCTACGTGGACAGTACGCTGACGGCGCGCTGGACCATCAACCACCATGGGCAACTGCGGTTGCAATTGCGCGACCTGTGGAACAGCCGCTATGTCGATCCCGGCGTGGGCGGCATCGACTACCCCTCGGCCGGACGGCGCTTCGGAGTCCAGTATGAATACCGCTTCTGATCACGCCACGCGGTGCGCCGCCGGCACGGCCGGCGAGGCCGGCCAGCGTCTCCGCGCCGTCCCCTCGGCCGGCCGGCGCGCGGCCTGCCTGTCGCTGCTGGCCATGCTGACATTATCCGCCTGCGGTGGCGGCGGCACGGGCGACGCCACCACGGCGCTGCCGTCCCAACCCATCCTGGCCATGATCGATCCGGCCGCCATCAACATCGGCTCCGTGGGCTGGCGCACCTCCACCCGCGACGCCTTCCTGCTGGCGGCCAAGCAGATCAACGACGCCGGCGGCGTGCTGGGCAAGCGCCTGAACGCGATCGCGCTGGTGGCGCGCGACAACGCCGAAGCGCAGGCCATGGGCCAGCAACTGCTGGACGCGGGCGTGACCATCCTCAACGTGTCCACCTCCACCCGCGTGCTCAACCTGCTGCCGCAGGCGAAGCTCAAGGCGGTGCCGATCCTGACGGAATCGAGTTCCTCGCCCACCCTGAGCACCATCGCCGACGACGACCTGATCTTCCGCATCGGCGTCTCCGACGTGGACGCCACGCCCGTGCTGGCGCGGCTGGCCTGGGACGCCGGCAAGCGCCGCGCCGTGGTGCTGGTGAACGCGGGCGACGCGTTCGGCGCCGGCCTGGCCAGCCTGTTTACGCCCGCGTTCCAGGCCCTGGGCGGCCAGGTGGTGCAGACCGTCACCATCCCGTTCGGCCAGAAGAACGGTTTCGACAGCTACCTCAAGCAGGTGTACGACGCCCGGCCGGACGTGATCCTGAACGGCATCCTGGCGGCCGACATTTCCGCCAATGTGCTCAACGAAGCGCTGCCCTACCAGAACCGCGCCCTGTGGCTGCTGCCCGGCACGGCGGCCGGCAACCAGACCTTCCTCGACAACCTGGCCGACCCGGCCCGCATCGTGGGCGGCGCCATCGGCGCGGCCGCCACCATCGGCGCCTACGACAATCCGTCCTACCAGGGCTTCCGCGCGCGCTACCTGGCCCAGTACGGCGCCGAGCCGCAGGACTTCACGGCCCCCGTGTACGACATCGTGATGGTGATGGCGCTGGCCATCGAGCGGGCCGGCCTGCTCAACCGGACAGCCAGCCCGACCGGCGCCATGGTGCGCGCCGCGCTGCGCGACGTGATGAACGCGCCGGGCCAGACCGTGCGCCCGGACGATATCGGCGCCGCGCTGGCCCTGGTACGCCAGGGCCAGGACGTCAACTACAGCGGCGCCTACGCCGACGTGGACTGGGACAGCCATGGCGACATCGTGGGCCAGGTCCCGTTCACCGTGTTCCGGCTCGACACGGCCGCCGGCACGTGGGACGCCTCGCAACAGCTGACCGTCACCGTGCCGCGCTGATTTGCGGCGCCGCCGGCAAGCTCGCTCGCCACCTCGCTTGCAACGTTGTATAGACAGTCGCGCCATCGCGCGGTTGTGCCCGTTTGGGCGGGCCGATATACTGCTTCGCAACCATCCATCCGACTTTCCTGGGGCGCCCATGTCCGACGCTTACCGCGACCATACCGACTTCGCCAAACTCAATCATGCCCTGCGCGTGCCGCTCGCAGCCGAGATCCATTCGCGCCCCTTCCTCAAGCTCGAAGCGCCGGAAACGCTGACCCATTTCGCACTGTACGCGCCGCAGGAGGGCGCGCCCGGCGCCAACCACCGCGCGGCCCAGCATGCGATCCTGCAGGAGTTGTGCCGCCACTTCGGGGTGGCCGTGCCGCATGCGCAGGCGCGCTACTTCTACCACGACTTCGGCCGCTTCCGCCTCAAGTGGGAATGCCACACGGAGTTCGCCACCTACACCTTCGTCGAACAGGCGCAGGCCGGGGCCGACTGGCGCCAGGCGTTCGGCCACCCGCCGCTGCGCCATGTGCCGCAGGAATGGCTGGCCAGCCTGCACGGCAAGATCATCGTGGCGGCCCACGTGGTGCTGACCAACAGCGACGCCGACCAGCCGGCCGACGTGGCGGCCATGCGCGAACTATTCCAGGGCAACCTGGTGGGCAGCGGCGTGGAACACGGCGGCGAGATCTGGACCGACTTTTTGATCCAGCCGGACGGCTTCTCGCGCTTCGTGGTGCGCGACCGGACACTGCGCGAATCGCAGGCCGGGCGCCTGGTGGGCAAGCTGCTGGAAATCGAAACCTACCGCATGATGGCGCTGCTGGCCCTGCCCCAGGCGGAATCGACCCAGCCGGCACTGAACGCGGTGGAAAATGAACTGGCCGGGCTGACGGCCACCCTGGTGCAAAGCGACCATGACGTCTCCACCGCGGCCGTGGCCCGCGACAGCAAGGAGGAGCAGCTGCTGCTGCACCGCATCACCAGCCTGGCCGCGCGGGTGGAAGAACTGTCGGTCAACAACAGCTACCGCTTCGGCGCCGCGCAAGCGTATTTCAGCCTGGTGCAGGCCCGCATCCAGGAGCTGCGCGAAGTGCGCATCGAAGGCATGCCCACGCTGGAGGAATTCATGGGCCGGCGGCTGGCGCCGGCCATGCACACCTGCACCTCGGTGGCGCGCCGGCAGGAAGCGCTGGCCACCCGTATCGCGCGCAGCAACGACCTGCTGCGCACCCGGGTCGGCATCGAGCAGGAACGCCAGAACCGCCAGATCCTGCAATCGCTGGACACCCGCTCGGCCCAGCAACTGCGGCTGCAGCAGGCCGTGGAAGGCTTGTCGGTGATGGCCATTTCCTACTATTCGCTGGGACTGGTCGGCTACGCGGGCAAGGCGCTGAAAGCGGCCAACCTGCCCGTCAATCCGGAGCTGCTGACCGGGCTGATGGTGCCGCTGGTGATGGCCGGGGTCTGGCTGTTCCTGCGCAAGCTGCACAAGCAGTTGCACACGGCGCGCCACTGAGCGCGCCCCGCCTTAGTGGGCGCGCAGCGGCACGGCCGCGCCGTCCTGCACCTGGGTCAGGTAGACCCGGCTCCAGCCCTGGTGGTCGTGCGCGCTGAACGCGACGGGATTTTCGCCCAGCGTCATTTTCAACTGCTCCAACGCCTTCAGCAGGCGCGCCCGAGTCGGCTCATTGCCGCAGCGGCGCAGCGCCTCCACCAGCAGCATGGCGTCCGCATAGCCTTCCAGCGAACCGTAGTTGCGCGCGGCCGGCACCACGTCGGCCTGGTACTGGCGCACCAGCGGATCGCTGGCGTCGGCCGGCGACGGCATCACCTGGCTCAGGATCACGCCCTCGCCATCGACACCCGCATGCTTGATCAATTCGCTCGTGCCGGTGAAGGACACGGCCATGAAACGCGACTTCAGCCCGGCCGAGCGGGCGCGCCGCAGCAACATGGCCAGCGGACGGTAGGTGCCGATGAAGATCACCGTGTCCGGCGGCTGGCGCAGCAGCTTGTCCAGCCCCGCGCTCACGTCGATGGTATTGCGCTGGAAGCGCACTTCCTGCGCCAGTTTCAGGTTGCGCTTTTGCAGCGCGCGCAGCACGCCGGCCTTGCCCGCCTCGCCGAATTCGTCATCCTGCAGGAATATGGCGATGCGCGCGTCCGCATGGCCGGCCGTGGCCTGGGCCACCAGCGCTTCCGCTTCGTCGTAATACGAGGCGCGCAGGTTGAACACCACCGGCTGCACGGGATGGCGCAGGAACTCGGCGCCGGAGAATGGAAACAGATAGGGCACGCCACGCTGGGCGGCCAGCGGCACGGCGGCGGCGGAGGTGGGCGTGCCCACGTAGCCGAACAGGGCGAACACCTTGTGCACGTCCAGCAGGGTGCGGGTGGCGGCCACGGTCTGCCGGGGATCGTAGCTATCGTCCATGCTGACGAGGGTGATGCGGCGGCCGTTGACGCCGCCGGCCGCGTTGATCTTGTCGAGATAGGCGTGGGCGCCGGCCCGCAGTTGCAGTCCCAGGCCGGCGGCCGGGCCGCTGAGGGCATTGGCCATGCCGATCCGGATCGCACCCGGGTCCACACCGTCGTCGGCACGGCAAGCGGCGCACGCGGCGACCAGCATCCATGCCACCAACAGCCGCCATCGTCCCATCGCTCGCCTCGCCAGTCTCGTTATATCCTGAGAGTATCATCAAGGCAGCGAAGGTTGTCAAACGCCAATTTTTTTTCAGGCTGGCGGCCGGGCACGGGCCGCCAGCCGCCGTTGCGTGCCTGAGACAGGTGGCCACGGTGCCGCCCGCCCTGTTCAGGACAGCCGCCCCGCCGCGCCGATGGCCAGCAGCCGCTGCACCAGGCAGAACAGGAACAGCAGCGCGCCGATCACGATCCGGGTCCACCAGGAGCTGAGCGTGCCGTCGAAGGCGATCAGGGTCTGGATCGTGCCCAGCACCAGCACACCGGACAGCGCGCCGGCCACGTAGCCGTAACCACCGCTGAGCAAGGCGCCGCCGATGACGACGGCCGCGATCGCATCGAGCTCCGTGCCCTGCGCGTGCAAGCCATAACCGGACAGCATGTAGAACGCGAACAGCACCCCGGCCAGCGCCGCGCACGCGCCGCTGCCCGCGTAAATCAGCACCTTGGTGCGCGCCACGGGCAAGCCCATCATCCGGGCCGACTGCTCGTTGCCCCCGATGGCGTACACGGTGCGGCCGAACGCCGTGAAATGGGCCAGCCAGATGGCCAGCGCCAGCACCAGCAAGGCCACCACCACGCCAGGCGAGATGGTGCCGCCAGGGACAGCCAGCTGGGTGCGCGACATCAGCACGAACAGCGGGTCGTCGATGGTGATCGAGTTAATGCTGATCAGGTAGCACAGGCCGCGGGCCAGGAACATGCCGGCCAGCGTGACGATGAACGGCTGCAGCCGGAAATAATGGATCAACGCCCCCATGGCCGCGCCCAGGCCCGCGCCCAGCGCCAGCACCAGCGCGATCACCAGCAGCGGATGCACATGCCAGCGATGCAGCAGCGTGGCGGCCACCATGGTGCCCAGCGCCAGCACGGAACCGACGGACAGGTCGATCCCGCCGGACAGGATCACGAAGCTCATGCCCACGGCGATCACCAGCAGGAAGGCGTTGTCGATCAACAGGTTGAGCAGCACCTGCGGCGCCAGCAGGCCCGGATACGCCACGCCGCCGGCGCCCAGCAGCAGCACCAGCAACAGCAGCGTGGCCACGGAAGTGAAGTACGGCGACGCCAGCACGGCGCGCCCGCGCCAGGACAGCTTGCTCATGCCGCACCTCCGCTCGCGCGGCGCGGAAAGAGGCGCCGCCACAGCCTGCCCGCTTGCGGCGACTGCGACAGGCACACCATGAACACCACCACCGACTTGAGCACCATGTTCACTTCCGGCGGCCAGCCCAGCGAATAGATGGTGTAGGTCAGGGTCTGGATGATGAGCGCGCCGAGCACTCCGCCCGGCAGGCTGAATTTGCCGCCGGCCAGCGAGGTGCCGCCCAGCGTGACGGCCAGGATGGCGTCCAGCTCCAGCAGCATGCCGGCATTGTTGGCGTCCGCGCTCTTGATGTTGGAACTGATCATCAGCCCGGCCAGTCCGGCGCAAGCGGAGCAGAACAGGTAGACGAAGAACACCAGCGTGGCCGTGCGCACCCCGGCCAGCCGCGCCGCCACCGGGTTGATGCCGACGGCCTCGATGAACAGGCCCAGCGCCGTCTTGCGCATCAACAGGGCCGTGACGATATACACGGCCGCCACCAGGTACAACGCGAACGGCAAGCCAAGCAGGTAGCCGCCGCCGATGAAGAAGAACGGCTGGTAGTAGACGGTGACGATCTGCCCGTCCGTGAGCAGCTGCGCCAGGCCGCGCCCCGCCACCATCAGGATCAGCGTGGCCACGATCGGTTGCAGGCCCAGCCCCGCCACCAGCAAGCCATTCCAGGCGCCGCACAACAGGGCTGCGCCCATGGCCAGGCACAGCGCCCACGCCATCGGCATATTGCTCACGTAACGGGGCACGCCGTGGTCTATCGTCAGCGTGCCGCCGATCAGCATGGCCGCTACCGTGCCGCTGATGGCGACCACGGCGCCCACGGAAATGTCGATGCCGCGCGTGGCGATCACCAGCGTCATGCCCAGTGCCGCCAGCATCAGCGGCGCGGCGCGGTTGACGATGTCGATCACGCTGCCGTACAGGTGGCCGTCGCGCAGTGTGAGCCGGAAGAAGTCCGGCACCAGCAGCAGGTCGAGCAGCAACAACAGCGCCAGCGCGGCGGCCGGACGCGCCAGCGGGTGACGAACCAACCTCGCCACCACCGACGACAGGGCCGAGATGGCCGAAGGGGCGATGCGCTGGCCACGCGCTGCCAGCAGGCGCGCTTCGGCCGCTGGCGGATTCAAGGTTTCATGCACAATGTTCTCCCGCCGCGATCACTTGCAGCACTGAGGTTTCGTCCAGCGCACCGCGCTGGTATTCGCCGCACGCCTTGCGGTCGCGCATGACGAGCACGCGGTCGCTGTAGCGCAGCACTTCCGGCAGTTCGGAGGAGATGAACAGGATGGCCATGCCCTTGCGGCACAGCGCGGCCACGTAGTCCATGATCTCCTGCTTGGCGCGCACGTCGATACCGCGGGTGGGCTCGTCCAGAATCAGCATCTTGGGCGCCGTGGCCAGCCAGCGCGCCAGCAAGACCTTTTGCTGGTTGCCGCCGGAGAGCAAGCCTATCGGCGTCTCGATGCTGGCCGTCTTCACGCCCAGCGCCCGCACGTATTGCCTGGCCAGCGCCTGCTGGCGTGGCAAGGGAATGGGACGCAGCAGCCCGCCGCGCGCCTGCAGGGCCAGCGCGATGTTCTCGCGCACGCTCAGGTCGAGGATCGCGCCTTCATGCTTGCGGTCTTCGGAACAGAATCCCACGCCGGCCGCGATGGCATCGCGCGGGGAATGAAAGCTGCGCGCCTTGCCGTCGACGGCGATGGCGCCGCTGTCGGCCCGGTCGGCGCCAAACAGCAACCGTGCCGCTTCCGTGCGGCCGGAGCCGAGCAGGCCGCACAGGCCCAGCATCTGGCCCTGGTGCAGGTCGATGTCGAGCGGCGCCAGCGCGCCCTTGCGGCCCAGCCCACGCGCGCGCAGGAAGGGCGTGCCGCCAGCCGGGATTGGTGCGACGGCAGCCTCGTTGGCATCGTCCGCCGCATTGGTGCCGGTGTCCGCTGGCGCGCCCACCATCTTGTTCACCAGCGCCAGCCGTGACAGCTCGGAACAGGCATACTCCCCTTCCCGTTCACCATTGCGCATGACAGTGATGCGGTCCGAGATGGCGTAGGTCTGGTCCAGGAAGTGGGTGACGAACAGGATCGCCATGCCTTGCGCGCGCAAGTTGCGCAGCACGGCGAACAGCAGGTCGACCTCGCATTCGTCCAGGCTGGACGTGGGTTCGTCCAGGATCAGCACCCGCGCCGACACGCTGATGGCGCGCGAGATGGCCACCATCTGCTGGATCGCCAGCGGATAGCGGGCCAGCGGCGCCGTCACGTCCACCTCGATCTGCAAGCGCTTGAGCAGTTCCGCCGCCTGCCGCCGCATGGTGCCCCAGTCGACCGCGCCCCACTTGCGCGGATAGCGGCCGATGAAGATGTTCTCCGCCACCGACAGGTTGGGGCACAGGTTCACTTCCTGGTACACGGTGCTGATGCCCAGCTGCTGGGCGTCCAGCGTGGAGGCCGGGTGGATGGGGCGGCCGTCGAGCAGGATCTCGCCCTGGTCGGGTGTGTACACGCCGGTCAGCACCTTGATCAGGGTCGACTTGCCGGCCCCGTTCTGGCCCATCAGCGTGTGCACTTCGCCCGGATACAGGCGCAGCGCGACATCGTTGAGGGCTTTCACGCCGGGGAAGGACAGGCAGATGCCGCGCAGCTCCAGCACCGGCGCGCGCGGCGGCGTCGCTGGCGCTGCAGCGGCGGCGCCCGTGTCACTGAGGGTCAAGCTCATGGCGCGTCAGTATTTGCGGTTCGGGAATTCCCGCGCCGCGATTTCAGCCGGGAACACGCCTTCCTGCGTGGTGATGCGTTTCGGGACCGGCTTGGCGGCCACCACGTCGGCCGCGATCTGCATCAGCTGTGGCCCCAGCAAGGGGCTGCATTCCACGGTGACGTTGAGCTTCCCGGCCATCATGGCCTCGAACGCGCCCTTGACGCCGTCGATCGAGACGATGGTGATGTCCACGCCCGGCTTCAGGCCCGCTTCCTCGATCGCCTGAATCGCGCCGATGGCCATGTCGTCATTGTGGGCGTAGAGCACATTGATCTTCTTGCCCTCCGCTTTCAGGAACGCTTCCATCACCTCCTTGCCCTTGGCGCGGGTGAAGTCGCCCGTCTGCGAACGGATGATCTTGAACTTGGGATTGGCGGCGATGACTTCCTCGAAGCCCTTCTTGCGGTCGATGGCCGGCGCGGAACCGACCGTGCCTTGCAGCTCGACGATGTTGACGGTGCCATCCGGCGCGGCATTCTTCGCGTGCTCGAGCAACCACTTGCCGGCGCGCCGGCCTTCCTCCACGAAGTCCGAACCGATGAAGGTGACGTACAGCGTATCGTCCGTCACGCTGACGGCGCGGTCGGTCAGGATGACGGGGATCTTGGCGGCCTTGGCCTCGCGCAGCACCGTGTCCCAGCCCGATTCCACCACCGGCGAGAACGCGATCACGTCAACCTTTTGCGCGATGAAGGAGCGGATCGCCTTGACCTGGTTTTCCTGCTTCTGCTGGGCGTCCGCGAACTTGAGCGTCACGCCGGCCTTCCTGGCGGCGTCCTTGATCGAGACGGTATTGGCGGTGCGCCATTCGCTCTCCGCGCCCACTTGCGAAAAGCCGATCACCAGGGGCTTGGCCGCCAACGCGGTCAACGGGGAAGCGGCGCAGGCGGCGAGGATGGCCGTGGCCAGGATGGTTCTGCGGGTGAATTTCATACCAGTCTCCTTGAAGTTTTTGGTACCACTTTTGGCGCCGCCAACGGGATCGTCGGGCACGCCGCCGGCCTGTATCGGCCGTTACTGTTCAGAGATGGTAGGAGAAAGGCAAATGTCGTACTAATGACATTTATTTCAAAATTGATATTGATTTCGGTATGGCAGGCGGGCGCGTATAATGCCCGCTTTGTTTTTTCACCCGCACCTGATGATCACCACCGCCCTGCCGCCGGACGCGCGGCCCGCCCTCGTCCTGCTCCACAGCTCCATGAGTTCCCGCGCCCAGTGGGCCGACCTGATGGCCAGCCTGGAAGCGGGCTTCCGCTGCATCGCCGTCGACCTGCTCGGTTACGGCAAATCGCCCTTCCCCGCCGTGGACGGCCCCTATACGCTGGGTCACGAGGTGGACGCCATCAACGCCGCCATCGCCGCGCGGCTGACGCCGGGCGAAGCGTTCCACCTGGTGGGGCATTCATATGGCGGCGCCACGGCCCTGCGCCTGGCGCGCCAGATGCCGCAACGGGTGCTGTCGCTGACCGTGTTCGAGCCGGTGGCCTTCCACCTGCTGCCGCCAACCGACCCGGCGCGGCGCGAGATCGTAGCCGTGGTGGACGCCATCGAGCGCGCCGCCAGTCCGCACGATGCGACGCGCGTGTTCATCGATTACTGGAACCGGGAAGGCGTGTTCGACACGCTGCCGGCCGCGCAGCAGCAGCGCTTCACGTCGCAGATCGCCAAGGTCAGGCTGGATTTCGAAGCCTTGCTGGGCGAGCCGGCCACGCTGGCCGACCTGCAGGCGCTGACGATGCCGGCGCTGGTCATGTCCGGCGCCGCCAGCCCCGCGTCCACCCGCCGCCTGGCCGCCGAATTGGCTGCCGCCCTGCCCAACGCGGCCGCCGCCCAGACCAAGGGTGGCCACATGGCGCCGCTCACCCATGCAGCCATTGTCAACGAGATGATCGCCGGCTTCCTGGCTGGCGCCGAGGTTGACGCCTGACCCGAGCAACGCTCAAAGGTAGCCGCAGCGCGCCAGCATGGCGTCCGCCTGCGGCCAGGCCGCCGCCAGCCGCGTGCCCAGCGTTCGCAACGCGGACGGCTGGAAGCCAAACAGGCTGGCTAGCGCCAGCCAGTCCTCATCGGATGCGCCGGCGCGGGACGCCACGCCATCGTTCCGTGGCGCGATGCAGGGCACCAGTTCAAGCGGCGCCTGCGCCAGCCACTGTGCCACCTCCTCCACCACATCCACAGGATGCGCCCCATGCGCCGCGTTTGCGCCGCCGGCCGCCGCGCGCCACGCCCGCGCCAGCGGGTCGAACACGGCCCAACGGGCGCAGCGCAGGCTGGACGCGGTGCGCAACTCCGGCCCCAGCCCGCGCAGCAGTGGCGAGGCGGCTGCCGGCAACGCGCGGCCCGTCGCCAGCGCGTCGAGCATTTCCACCAGCAAGGCGCTGCCGACGTAACGGGGACAGGCGGCGGCCAGCGCCCGCGCCGCCCGCCTGGACGCCTCGCCGCGCCCGTCGAAGGCCAGCGCGCCGGCCAGGCTGTACCAGGCCAGCAGCGGCCGCACCACGGCCAGCAGCACGGCCCGCCGCGCCAGCACGTCGCCTTCGATGCGGTTGGCGATGGCGGGACTGAACTGGGCGTATTCCGCATACACGACATCGATCAGCCGCGCCGCCAGCACGGAGCGCGCCGCCACGCGCGCGCGCAACTGGCGCAGCGCGTGTACTTCGTCCGACTGGGCCGAGCCGGTGGCGGCCGAGACGACGAAGCACACGGTCGTGGTACCGGCCGCGCAGCCACCCGGCGGCGGGCCGCTATCGGGGCCGCCGTCGTTGCCGCCGCAATCGCTGCCATCGCCGCAGCCGCCCTCGTGGTCGTTCACGTTGCGCAGGCACTGGCCCAGCTGGGCGCGCAGCACGTTCTCGTCGCCGATCACGCTCGACTCCACGTCGGGCTGATGGTTCACTTCCAGGAACACGTGCGCCATCTCGTGGTACAGCAGCACGGGATTGGGCACGGTGATGTTGTCGCCGTTGTTGTTGCGCGCCACGATGCCCTTGCCACAGCACTGGCTCACGTCATACACGATGCGGATCACCAGGTGGCCGGGGCTGTGGTCCGTGTAGGCTTGGGCGTTGCCTGTGATGTCGTTGCCCTTGTACGGATCGTTGCCGCCATTGAGCGCCGTGACGATGATGGGTGCGCCGAAGTCGGTGTTGGCCAGCGCGCTCAAGCGGTCCGCCGTGGGCAACTGGCCGCTCACGTCGTCGTAGGTGAGCTGCTTCATGGTGGCGTCGCCCACCACGTCCAGCAGACCCACGCCGCCGCTCTGGCCGGACACCACGTCGAAGTTGTTGAAGGCGGTGGCCGTCTGGCCCGCCAGGTCGAGAAAGATGGTCATGCGCGGACTCCCGCGGGCTGGCGGCCAGGTTGGCTCGTGTTGGCTAGTTAATGCCGGGCGGACGATTGCCGTCGCCGCCCACCTTGGGCAGATCCGGCATCCTGGCCCGCTCCACTTTCGGGCATGGCTGGTAGGTGCAGGCCGGCGGCGTTTGCTCCGGCGGGCAGCAGCGCTCGATCTCGGCCTGCAGCGCGGCCAGGCGCGCACGCTCCAGCGCCGCCGCGGGCTGCCCGGCTTCCTCCATGGCGCGGACCGCGTCCAGGTCGTCGGCCATGCGTCGTTGAAGCTGCGTCTGGATGGTCATCTGGGTCAGCATGGCGCAGGTGTTGCGCGAGATGTTCTCCAGCGCGCAGATCACCGTGTCGGTCTGCTGCGTCAGGTGGAACAGCAGCTTGACCGCCTCGATGTCGATCAGCGCGATCGTGGTCAGGCCATTGACGGTGGCGTTGAAGCCGGCCTTGACGTCGGCATCGACCGTGTCGACGCTGCTCTTGACCTGGTTGGTGGCGTTGGTCTCGGCGATGCCGTCCGCATGCAGCGTGGACAGGTTGGTGTTGACCGCCTGGAGTTGGTGGAATACGTCGTCGATCGATGCCATGATGCTTACTCCTTCGTTCCGGTGGGACTGATGGTGGCCCGCGCAAGCTCGCCCTGCGTGCGCAGGCGCTGGCGGTGTTCCTCGGGCGTGGCGCCGGCCGGCTTGTCGAACGGCGTGTCCGCGAACTGGATGTGCAGCTCGACCTGGTCGATCCGCGTGATGGCTTGCTCCACGAACGCCATGCCCAGCCCCTTGGCCGGAACCCGGCGCCGGATCACGGCCGGCACGCCCAGTTCCAGCGTGGCGCGGCTGTGCGGGGGCACCTCGACCTGGCTGGGCGTGCGCGGATGGTCGGAAATCATCTTGATGGTGTCGGGCAGCGCCGGCGTGCGTTCCGTCAGGTACAGCGTGAGCACGCCGCTGGCCGCGTCGTACTCGTAGGCGCGGCGGCTGGTCCACACGTGCAGCGGCACGCCGCCCGGATTGTCCACTTCCACCAGCAGCTGGCGCGGCTCGCGGTCGCACGGAGCGGCCGCGCTCAGCGCCTCGGCGCTGCGGCGCCGCAGTTCGGCGCCAAGTATGTTCAACGGTTGGGTCGTCATATGCACCTCGGTTCAAATGAAACCATGCCGCGCCAGCGCGCTGATGGCTTGCGGCCAGGCCTGGGTCAGGCGCGCGCCCAGCGCGCGCCGCGCTTCGGGACGGAAATCGAACAGGCCGGCCAGCGCCGACAACTCGCCGTCCAGCATGGCGTCGGCCGGCTGTGCCAGCTTGTCGAGCGGCGCATCGGCCAGCCATTGCGCCACCTCGGCCCGCACGTCGCGCCGCGCGCCGGCCGCGCCCCAGGCCCGCGCCAGCGGATCGAGGATGGCCCAGCCCGCATGGGGCAGCGCGGCGGCCTTGCGCACATCTTCCGCGAACGAATGCAGCAACGGCGGCATCTTGTCAGGCAGCGGCTTCCCGGCGCGCAGGCCGGCCAGCACGCCGGCCACCGAGGTGCGGCCCAGGTAGCGTGGGCAAGCGCGCTCCAGGTCGCGCATGGCCTGCTCGGCGCCAAACCCTTCGCCATCGAAGGCAAGCACGCCGGCCAGCGTGTACCAGGCCAGCAGCGGCCGCACGGCCACCAGCAGCACGGCCTGGCGCGCCAGCGCGTCCTGTCCCAGGCGGCCCGCGATGGCGGGGCTGAACTGGTAATACTCCTCGTAGATACGGTCGATCAGCGTGGCGCCCAGTTGCGTGGTGCCGGCCACCAGTTCGCGCAACGCCCGCAACCGCCGCACTTCCTCCGATTCGGGCGAACCCGTGGTGGCCGAGACGATGAAGCAGCCGTTGACGGTGCCGCCGCACGTGTCGCCGGCGCCGCAGCCGCCGCCGTGGTTGTTCACGTCACGCAGGCACAGTCCTTCCTGGCTGCGCAGCACATTCTCGTCCGTCTCGGCCGGAATCTCGTCGTTGGTCTGGGTGGTGCCGGTGGCCGCCCGCAGCGCATGCGACAGTTCGTGGTACAGGATCACGGGGCCGGGAAAGCTGATCTGCTTGCCGTTCACGTCGAACGCGAAAAAGCCGGAACCGAGGCACTGGCTCGAATCGTACACGACGCGCACGATGGCGCTGCCGCTGCTGCTGTCGATATAGGTTTCGCCGGCCACCGTCTTGAGGTCGATGCCGGTGATGGGATCGGTGCCGTCGTTGAGCGCGCTGATCACGATCGGCACGCCGAAGTCCGTGTTGACCAGCTGGTTGATCCGGTCCGCCGTGGCCGGCGCGCCGGCCGTTTCGATGTAGGTGACCTGGAACACGGTGCTGTCAGTGGGGACGTTGATTTCACCGAGGCCGCTGTCGCTGCCGGTGGCCGTGAACAGGTCGCCGAACGCGATATCGGGCGTCCCGCTGGTATCGATAAAGACGGTCATGGCCAGCCCTCCCGCAACGGTGCCGCCCACCCCGGACGGGATGCCGTCGCGGCCACCATGGAGACATGCTAGGCCGCTGGCGAGCACTGCCTTTGATCTGCCGCAGCGTTCGGCGTGGCGCGACACACCATCGCACACCGCCTGTTACCGCTGGTCGGTTATGATGCGGCGCGCCTGTTGTAACGTGCCCACAATGCGCGCGCCGCACGCACTCCATGCTCGCCCCCGGCGTGGCTTGCGCGGCCATGCGGTTGGCCTGCCGCGAACGGCCGTGCGCGCCGGAGGCCTGGCGCATTCGTGTTGAAATCAGCTCACCCGAAACACAAACGAAAATATGGAGACCAACATGATGCGAAGGATCGTAGTGCAGGCAGCGGGCCACGTGGCGCAACTGACGATCGCGGCGGCCTGCCTGGCCATGCCGCAAGCGCAGGCCGCCAACAACTATCCGGTGGTGATGGTGCACGGCTTCCTCGGCTTCGGCACGGATGAACTGCAAGGCACGGGCTTCCTGTACTGGGGCGGCAGCAACGACATCGCCGGCCACCTGAGCGGCGCCAACCACCAGGTCTACGTGGCCGGCGTGGGGCCGGTCAGCTCGAACTGGGACCGCGCGGTGGAGCTGTACTACCAGATCAAGGGCGGCTGCGCCGACTATGGCGCCAAGCACACGGCCGCCTACGCCGCCTTCGGCGCGATTCAAACGCCGTCCGGTAAATGCTGGGCCGCTGATCCGAACAACAATCCCAACCACTATCCGCTGGCCCTGTATCCGGCGTGGGACGCCAACCACCCGATACACCTGATCTCGCACAGCCAGGGTGGCCAGACGGTGCGCACGCTGATCCAGCTGATGGAAAACGGTTCGCCCAACGGTAACGAAGGCGGCGGCGACCTGTACACGGGCGGCAAGGTGGGCTGGGTCAAGAGCGCCACCACCATCGCCACGCCGCACAACGGCACCACGCTGCGCGATGTGATCGTGGACTACGTGCCCAAGGTGTCGGAACTGGCGGGCCAGATCGTGCAGGTGGCGGGACTGGGCGGCAGCACCAACCCGGTCTACAAGTTCCGGCTGGAGCAGTTCGGCCTGGCGCAGGGTCCGAGCGAATCGATCAGCGACTTCATCTCGCGCACCCAGGGCGCGCCGTTCTGGCAACTGGCCAACCACGATTCGGCCCAGTGGGACCTGGGTCCCGATGGCGCGCGCGAACTCAATACCTGGGTGCAGACCTCGCCCAACGTCTACTACTACTCGATCGGCAGCGACGCCACGGAACAAGGCAGCTGGTGCTGCAACGGCACCGACCGCATCATCGCACCGTTCCAGAGCAGCAGCTACCAGTACGCGCGCGATGACATGATCTTCTTCACCAAGAACACGGCCGGCGAATGGGTGGTGCCGTCCATCCTCCAGCGCGGCATGGGCTCGTACACGCAGACCGACCCGAGCCGCGTGCTGATCGACAGCAGCTGGTTCGCCAACGACGGCGTGGTCAATACGGTGAGCATGAAGGCACCGGCCGGCCAGCCGGTGCGCAACTACAACGGCAGCTCCGTGCGCGGCACGTGGAACTACCTGGGCTACTACGGCGCCTACGACCACTTCGACGTGATCGGCTGGCTGCAGCCCGCTTCCGGTGTTTATCCGATCTACGACAACATCGCCGGCATCATCTTCGGGCTGTAACCATGCGCCCCGGCCCAGACTTGCGCCACGCCTGCGCCGGGGCGACCGTCCTGGCTGTGCTGCTGTATGCGGCATGGCCAGCGGCGGCGCCCGAACGCACGGTCGTGGTGGATCACGATAACTACTTCGCCTTCGTCAAGGCTACGCCAGCCGCGGCGGCGGCGGTGGCGCCAGCTTCCAGCGCTGGCGTGCAGCGGAATGGCGCTGCAAATGACGCGGCCGACTTGCCAGCCTCGCCAACGACGCTGTCACACATGGAGGCCGAGGTGCAAATGCTGCGCCAACAGGGCGCGGACGAGCAAGCCGTGTACCGCTTGCGCGCGCACCGCGTCAACGCGCAGATGGCGGCGCAACTGGCCGAACGCGAACAGGCGGAGACGGCATGGCAGCGTCGCGTGCAGGCGTACCGCACCGAGCGTGACGTTGTGGCCAGGTCCGGCCACGATGGGAGCGGTGACGCGCCGGGCAACGGGGACGGACAAGCGGCCCAGGTTCGCCTGCGCGCGCAGCGCTTCACGCCGGATGAACAGGCGCGGCTCGACGCCAGCCTGCCGCCAGCCCAGCCGCAGTTGCGGCTCGATTGAACGGATCGGCATCAGCGCCGCGTTGCATCGTCGTCCGCACGGTCGTAGCGCAGCCACCACGGCAACCGCCGCTTGCGGCGCTTGACGGTGGTGGATTGCTCCTGTCCGGCCCGAAGCGCCGGCGGTGGCGCAACCGGCAAGGGAAAGCCGACAAACACCATCACCAGCAAGACGGGCAGCAGCAGGTAGAACAGGGGACGCTTCCAGTTCAGTTTGTCTTTTATCATCTTCCGCACATGGGGATGGGTGGACCGGGTGCAAGGCGTTGGGCAAAAACACAACAAGCGCGAACAGTCGGATGCCGTCTCGCCAAATTCAAACCAGGCGTCCACATTCAATTATCCGCAATACTTGATTTGCCTGCTTGTCGTATGGCGCGCACGACGCCACCATGATTGCGCAGACGGGCCGAATTTCCTCGGCCACGACGGAACGTGACATGAAAGCAGACCTGCTTCCCCCGCACGATTTACCTGGCGAGAGCCCGCACTACATCCGCGCCGTGACGGAGATGGGCAACACGCGGGAAGTGCTGGTCAGCGCCGACATCTATGCCAGCAACGGCATGAAACTGCTGGCCAAGGGCGCCAGGGTAGACAGCCGGCAATATGCCCGCCTCACCCGCCATCGCCTGTCCGCGCCGCTCGACAACATGCTGACGACGGATCGCCCCGTCGACGGCAATATCCTTGCGCTCGAAGTGGACCGCATCATCGCCCAGGATGCCATCTACCGCCGCATCGTCACCCGTGCCGGCGACCCGCGCATGCTCAAGCACAGCCTGGCCGGCCTGCCCCTGCCCCCACCGGTGCAGTTGCGCCTGACGGTGATGAGCGAGCAGTGCAAGGCAATCTACCAACACTGCCTGCGCGTGGCCGTCATCGCTTTTGCCGTGGCGCAGCGATTGCGCCTGCCGGAGGAGCACGCCACCATCTTGCTCGCCGCCCTGTGCCACGACATGGGCGAAATGCATACCGATCCGGAGATCCTGGAGCTGACCCACAGCATCACCGCCGAGGAACGCCGCTTCATCCATGTCCACCCGATCACGGGCTATGTGCTGCTGCATGAGCTGCCCGGTTTTCCCGCCGCGGCAGCGCAGGCCATCCTGCAACACCATGAGCGGCTGGACGGCAGCGGCTATCCGCACGCGCTGTCCGGCAACAGTATCAGTACGCTGGGCAAATTGCTGGGCGTGGCCGATGTGGCGGAGGCGGCCATCAAGCGCTTTGACTTGCCGCGCGTCGACATGCTGTTCAGGATCAACCGCGCCCGTTTCGCGCCCGCCATGCTCGACGCGCTGCGCGACTTGCTGCATGTGACGGCAAGCGATGAGCACAACGTGCCCAGCGAGAACGACACGGCGGCGCAACTGCAGCATCTGGGCGAACTGCTGCATGCCTGGTTCAGCCTGCGCGCCATGCTGGTGGGCCAGCAGGCGCCCGCCCCCGGCGA
The DNA here is from genome assembly GCF_014042365.1 of Rugamonas fusca. Taxonomy (GTDB): domain Bacteria; phylum Pseudomonadota; class Gammaproteobacteria; order Burkholderiales; family Burkholderiaceae_D; genus Rugamonas; species Rugamonas fusca. The sequence goes on along the minus strand of NZ_JACEZS010000005.1, from coordinate 16,932 downwards.
CCAGGCGCCGCTGGCTTTCCTGTTCGAGCGCATGGCGCAGATCCGCTCCGTCGTGCTGCAGGCCGGCATGGACCCAGACAATATGGGCAGCATGCTGGCGATGACGCAGGATGCGCCGGAATTACGGGTGGAATTGCACGCCATGCTGGATGAGATGGACTGGCTGCTGCGCGACCTGGCCAACGAAATCGACCGCCGCTCGCCCGAGCTGAGCGGCCTGTCGCACGGGGCGCTCAAGGATTGGCAATTGCAGTTGCGGCAGCCGGAGATGGCGGTGGCGCATTGAAGGTCAGACAGTTGGGCTACTCGAATGTGATGGCCCGGTTCAAGCGCTCAATGATCTCGTCCGGCACCTGCTTGCTGCACATGATGTATCGTTTCTCGCCGGCCGGCATGTCGCTGAACCTGAGCAGATGGAAATCCCCGCTGCCCGCCGTCGCATTCGCATTCGCCAGCAGATAATCCGCCTCCTCCTCGGCCATGAACATCAAGTCGGCCCGCCCCTTCCGTATCATCTCGACCATGAGCGCGTTCTCCGCGGTCGTATGGGTGAGGTGAGGCATGAACCTGGCGATACTGTTGTCAATGAAGGGGCCGTAGGAGAAATTCTCCTTGAGCAGCACGCGTATGCCGCGCGTAGCGAGGACCCGCTCCAGCGTATCGTACTGGCTGACCTGGAATCCCTTGTTGGCCAGCGCGACGGCCGGCCTGTCGCGATAGATCGCCTTGGTGAACTGCGCGAACTGTTCGCGCTCGGGATTCTTGAACCAGCCCACCGCACACTCCATCGCCTTGTTCTGCTTGATGGAGGCGAGCTGGCGGTTGGTCGGGGTCTTGGCCCATATGAAGGGAATGCCAGCCGCTGCGAACGCGCGCCCGGCTGGCGTGCCGGTCAGGCCTGAAACCGAGCCGTCCGGCGCCGCGATCAGGTAGGGAGGACGCTCGTTGTAGAACACGGTGATGTTTGCCGTCGCGGCGGCGGGGCCGGCGAGGGCCAGCCCCAACAGAAGCGCTCGTCGCGCATGCGCGATGGCTTGCATAAGGTCCCCTTGCGGCGGCATCCCTGCGGGCAGGGGGTTGCCCTACTTGATCTTCTTCTCCGCGATGGCCTTGTTCAATTTGGCGATGACGTCGTCCGATACCTGCTTGCTGCACATGATGTAGCGGTAATCGCCCTTGGGCATGTCGCTCATGTGCAACTGCTTGAAACTCTGGGCACCCAGGCCCGATTGCTCCACCAGGTATTGGGCTTCCTCTTCCGAGACAAACATGAAGTCGACCGAGTTGGCGCCGACCAGCTGCAGCATCTGCGTCGAGGTGCCGTTCGAGACGGTGGTGGCTGGCTTGTATTTCTCCAGCGCGCTGTCGATGAACGGGCCGTAGGAAAAATGCTCCTTGATCAGCACGCGCACGCCTTTGCTGCCCAGGATGTCACCGAGCTTGTCGCCATCTTTGCCCTTGAAACTGGGGTTGGCCAGCAGGATGGTGGGCTTGTCGCGGTAGATCGGTTTGGTGAATTTGGCAAATTGCTCGCGTTCGGCCGTCTTGTACCAGCCGATCGCGCAATGGGGCCCGCCTTCCTTGATCACCACGAGCTGGTGGTTGGGCGGCACCTTGCTCCAGGCGACCTCGATGCCCGCTTTTTTGAACGCTTCCGCCGCCGGCGTGCCGGTCAGGCCGGTCGCGGCCCCGCTGGCGTCGGCGATCAGGTAGGGCGGCCGCTCATTGAAGCTGAGCGTGATCTTGTCGTTGGCCAGCACGGGCGCCGATGCCAGCATTGCCGCGCTGGCCAGGACCGGTATCCATCGTTCTCTGTGCGACATATTGATTCTCCCGTTTGATCAGATGGGGGTTCAGGCAGATTACACCATGAAGGGGTGGACCATCGGCCGACGGTCGGAGAAATGGCGGGTTGTAGTCGTGGAACAACGCGGCGGTGGCGCCGGCGCCCGCTTCCGCCGCTGGCGCGCAGCGGGCAGGCGCAGCCGGCCTGCCAGCCTCCGCCACGCCTTGAGCAATGCGCAGTTCCCCGGCGCAGCGTCGTAGGCCACGCCAAAACGCTCAGCCAAGTGGAGACGGTGCAGGCCCAGCGGCCATCGCAGCACGCCCGGCGTGATCAAGGTCGACGATAGCAAGATCAGGTCGATAAGTCCGCATCCCCTCAACCGATTCACGCCCGATGAACGCCATCGTCTCACGCACACTCGCGTGCTGGACCATTTGTAGCCGTCCCATGTCACGCAAGGTTCGCGCCCTCGGCGCTGGCGGTGTACCGCAGGCAATCTCACCGATGATCATGGGATGGGTGAGCGCCATATCCCGGTCGAGCAGGATTGCCAGCGCAGCGTTATGGTGCCGAAAGTGGTCGACCCAGACGGAGGTATCGACCAGCACGCCATTCATTGAGCGGTTCCGGTTCGACGACGAGGTATGTCAGCCATCTCCGGCGCCGGGCTGCCAGCACGCGCACGAAGGTCTTGACGGCCTCGCGGAACAGGTCGGCTTTGTCCATGATTCGGTGTCATGATTCGGTGTCAGGTCTGACATTTGGACATTTTTGAACTTTTGCGCGCGTCAATTGTCGTGCGTTTCTTGCTGAGCTTGCCTGGGTGACACCTGAAGTGAGGACGAAACGCGCGCCCTCGGCGCGCGGGGCCGCCGCGCTGCGGCGGCAATTGGGCGATTCGGAGCGGCTCGCCCCTGCAGGGGCGATGCCTTCGAATCCCCCGCGTGAGCCCCGCAGGGGGCTCACTTCTCTCCGCCAAGCCCAAAAACAAAAAGCCGCCCAGCGGGCGGCTTTTCATTTTTGTTCTTGGCGGAGAGAGGGGGATTCGAACCCCCGATAGGCTATGAACCTATACACGCTTTCCAGGCGTGCGACTTCAACCACTCATCCATCTCTCCTGCTTCTCCCCATTCAGGGAGCGGCAGATTATAGCAAGGATTTTGGAAACCACCAACATTATTTGCCGGCAACCCCGCCACCCGGCGGACAACCAGCATCACCCGGCCATCCGCCTATCATCCCACTTAGGACGCTTCCTTCAACTGCTCCAGAATCGCCGGATTTTCCAGCGTGGAGACGTCCTGGGTGATGGTCTCGCCCTTGGCCAGCACGCGCAGCAGACGGCGCATGATCTTGCCCGAACGCGTCTTCGGCAAGTTGTCGCCGAAACGGATTTCCTTCGGCTTGGCGATCGGACCAATCTCCTTGCCCACCCAGTTACGCAGCTCCAGCGCCAGCCGCTTGGCCTCGTCGCCCGTCGGACGCGCCTGCTTGAGCACCACGAACGCGCAAATCGATTCGCCCGTCGTGTCGTCCGGCTTGCCCACCACGGCCGCCTCGGCCACCAGCGGATTGGCCACCAGCGCCGATTCGATCTCCATCGTGCCCATGCGGTGACCCGACACGTTCAGCACGTCGTCGATACGGCCGGTGATGGTGAAGTAGCCGGTGTCCTTGTTGCGGATGGCGCCGTCGCCAGCCAGGTACATCTTGCCGCCCAGTTCCTCGGGGAAGTAGCCCGATTTGAAGCGCTCCGGATTGCCCCAGATGGTGCGGATCATCGATGGCCATGGGCGCTTGACGACCAAAATACCGCCCTGCCCGTTCGGCACGTCATGACCGGCTTCGTCGACGATGGCGGCCATGATGCCCGGCAGCGGCAGCGTGCACGAACCCGGCACCATCGGCGTGGCGCCCGGCAGCGGGGTGATCATGTGGCCACCCGTCTCCGTCTGCCAGAAGGTGTCGACGATGGGGCACTTCTCGCGGCCCACATTGTTGTAGTACCACATCCAGGCTTCTGGATTGATGGGCTCGCCCACCGTGCCCAGCAAACGCAGCGTGGACAGGTCGAAGTTGTTCGGATGAACTTTCGGGTCCACGTCCGAGGCCTTGATCAGCGAGCGGATCGCCGTCGGCGCCGTGTAGAAGATGCTGACCTTGTGCTTGGCGATGGTGTCCCAGAACCGGCCTGCGTTCGGGTAGGTCGGGATGCCTTCGAACACCACTTGCGTGGCGCCCACGGCCAGCGGGCCATAGGCGATGTACGAGTGGCCCGTCACCCAGCCGATGTCGGCCGTGCACCAGAACACGTCGTTCGGCTTGATGTCGAAGCTCCACTTCATCGTCAGCGCGGCCCACAGCAGGTAGCCGCCGCTCGAGTGCTGCACGCCTTTCGGGGTGCCCGTCGAGCCGGACGTGTAGAGGATGAACAGCGGATGCTCGGCGCTCACCCATTCCGGTTCGCATTCAGCCGACTGCTGGTCGACCAGGTCGCTCAGCCACATGTCGCGGCCGGCCACCATGTTGATGTTGCCGCCCGTGCGCTTGTAGACGATCACGTCCTTCACGGTCTCGCAGCCGCCCAGTGCCAGCGCTTCGTCGACGATGGCTTTCAGTGGCAGTTGCTTGCCGCCGCGCAGTTGCTCGTCGCCCGTGATGATGGCCACGGCGCCGGCGTCGATAATGCGCTCCTGTAGCGACTTGGCCGAGAAGCCGCCGAACACGACGGAGTGGGTGGCGCCGATACGGGCGCAGGCTTGCATGGCGGCCACGCCTTCGACCGACATCGACATGTAGATGATGACGCGGTCGCCTTTCTTGATGCCGCGCGATTTCAGGCCGTTGGCGAACTTGCACACTTTTTCGTGCAGCTGGCGATAGCTGACCGGGGTGCTGGTGCCGTCGTCCGCTTCGAAGATGATGGCGGTCTTGTCGGCGTTGCCGTTCTGCAGGTTGCGGTCCAGGCAGTTGTACGACACGTTCAGGTGGCCGTCTTCGAACCATTTGTAGAACGGCGCGTCATCTTCATTGAGCACGCGGGTGAACGGTTTTTGCCAGACCAGGTTTTCCTTGGCCAAGCGGCCCCAGAAACCTTCGTAGTCGGCGGCCGCTTCGGCGCACAGTGCCTCGTAGGCGGCCATGCCCGATACTGCGGCCTGGTCCGCGAACGCCGCCGGCGGTGCGAAGATGCGGGATTCTTGTGGGCCCTGCTGTTGGGCGCTTTGTGCTTGGCTTGCGGTGCTGGTCATGCTGATCTCCAGTGTAGTAATCGTTTGATAACAACATTAAACTTGATCGCTTACTGAGTCCTTACAGGCATTCCCCGGCGGAGGATTTGATGCGCGTACCCGTTGCAATCGCGCCTGTTGTGCCATTTTACCAATCATTTAAATCCAGCACAGCTGACGCATCCAGCCGCCGCACGGATGCGATTGCCGATCAGCACGTGTAGAATGTCGGCAGTTCTCATCTGCCTGCTAGCATACCGGAGTCCCGTCCCGATGACCTGTTTGTCTTTCCGACCACCCGCGCCACGCTGCTGGCCGCCGTGCGTCGTGCGGGCATCGCGTGCCCCCGCCCCGCCATCGCCAGGCCGCTGTTCCGCTTTCCGCATCACTCCTCGTTCTTTTCGAATTTAACCACGCGAGTTCACCATGACCATCATCAAGCAAGAAGACCTGATCGAATCCGTCGCCGCCGCGCTGCAGTACATCAGCTACTACCATCCAGCCGATTACATCGAGCACCTGGCGCGCGCCTACGAGGCCGAACAGAGCCCGGCCGCCAAGGACGCCATCGCGCAGATCCTGACCAACTCGCGCATGTGCGCCGAAGGCAAGCGTCCGATCTGCCAGGATACCGGCATCGTCAACGTGTTCCTGAAGATCGGCATGGGCGTGCGCTTCGAAGGCTTCACCGGCACGGTCACCGACGCCGTCAACGAGGGCGTGCGCCGGGCCTACAACTACGATGACAACAAGCTGCGCGCGTCCATCGTGGCAGACCCGCTGTTCGAGCGCAAGAACACCAAGGACAACACGCCTGCCGTGGTGCACATGGAGCTGGTGGAAGGCAACACGGTCGACGTGAAAGTGGCGGCCAAGGGCGGCGGCTCGGAGAACAAGTCGAAGATGATCATGATGAACCCGTCCGACTCGCTGGTGGACTGGGTGCTCAAGACCGTGCCGACCATGGGCGCCGGCTGGTGCCCGCCCGGCATGCTGGGCATCGGTGTCGGCGGCACGGCCGAGAAGGCCATGATGATGGCCAAGGAAGTGCTGATGGACGACATCGACATGTACGAACTGAAGCAGCGCGGCCCCAAGAACAAGCTGGAAGAACTGCGGATCGAACTGTGCGACAAGATCAACGCGCTCGGCATCGGCGCCCAGGGCCTGGGCGGCCTGACCACGGTGCTGGACGTGAAGATCATGATGCACCCGACCCACGCGGCCTCCAAGCCGGTGGCCATGATTCCGAACTGCGCGGCCACCCGCCACGGCCACTTCGTGCTCGACGGCTCGGGCCCGGCCTACATGACGCCGCCACCGCTGTCGACCTGGCCGAACGTGAGCTGGGCGCCGGACACGGAGAAGTCCACCCGCGTCAACCTGGACACGCTGACCAAGGAAGAAGTGGCGTCGTGGAAGCCGGGCCAGACCCTGCTGCTGAACGGCAAAATGCTGACCGGCCGCGACGCCGCCCACAAGCGCATCCAGGACATGCTGGCCAAGGGCGAGCCACTGCCGGTGGACTTCAAGAACCGCGTGATCTACTACGTTGGCCCGGTCGATCCGGTGCGCGACGAAGTGGTGGGCCCGGCCGGTCCGACGACCGCTACCCGCATGGACAAGTTCACCGAGATGATGCTGGAGAAGACCGGCCTGATCGCCATGATCGGCAAGGCCGAGCGCGGCCCGGTCGCCATCGAGGCTATCCAGAAGCACAAGTCGGCTTACCTGATGGCCGTCGGCGGCGCCGCTTACCTGGTGTCCAAGGCCATCAAGGGCGCCAAGGTGCTGGGCTTCGAGGACATGGGCATGGAAGCGATCTATGAGTTCGACGTGGTCGACATGCCCGTCACCGTGGCCGTCGACGCGGCCGGCACTTCCGTGCACAACACGGGTCCAAAAGAGTGGCAAGCCAAGATCGAGCAGCTGAGCAGCGTGGGCAAGATTCCCGTCACCGTCGCTTAAGCTCTTCCCTTGCCGCCCCGCTGTCGCAAGGCCGCGGGGCGGTTGCCGTTTACCGAGACGAACTTGATGAATCCTATCCCTGCTATCTCGACCGCCCCGGACGCGCCCATCGGCGTGTTCGATTCCGGCGTGGGCGGCCTGTCCGTGCTGCGCCACATCCGCGCCCAGCTGCCGCATGAGCACCTGACGTATTTCGCCGACATCGGCTACGCGCCCTACGGCGACAAGCCGGAAGCCGTGGTCACGGCGCGCGCGCTGGCGGTGGCGGACTTCCTCGTCACGCAGGGCGTCAAGGGATTGGTGGTGGCCTGCAACACGGCCACCGTGGCCGCCATCAAGGCCATCCGCGCCCGTTATCCGCTGCTGCCCGTGGTGGGCGTGGAGCCCGGCTTGAAGCCAGCCGTGGCGGCCAGCCACAACGGCAAGATCGGCGTGCTGGCCACGGACCGCACGCTGTCGGGCGAAAAATTCCTGCAATTGCGCCAGCAGATCAGCGCCAACAGCGGCGCCGAATTCGTGCTGATGCCCTGCATCGGCCTGGCCGACCAGATCAACCTCGGCGAGCTCGACACGCCGGCCACGCAAGCGCTGCTGCAACGCTACGTGGCGCCGCTGATCGCGCAAGGCGTCGATACGCTGGTGCTCGGCTGCACCCATTACGTGTTCGTCCAGCCCGGTATCGAGCAGGTGGTCGAGCGCACCAGCGCCCACCCGGTCGCCATCATCGACACGGGCGATGCCGTGGCGCGCCAGATCGCCCGCCTGCTGCATGCGGCAGGGCTGGCGCGCACGCCGGCCGAAGGCGATGCCCCGGCGCGCCTGCAAGGCTACACGAGCGCCAGCGCGGCCGAACTGTCGGCCGCGTTCAGCAATTTGCTGGGCCTGAACCCGCCCGTGCACAGCGTGACCTTCTGACCACGACCGGCGTGCGGACGGGGCCAGGCGTTGACTATCTGTGCATTTAGATTTGCACGTTTCAACACTGGCTTGTATAATTCGGGGCCTGTCCCGGAAACACCGGGACAAACGTAAGACCAGTGGTGGCTGTAGCTCAGTTGGTAGAGTCCAGGATTGTGATTCCTGTTGTCGTGGGTTCGAGCCCCATCAGCCACCCCACCGGATTCGTTGTACACATCAGGCCATAAGTTCAAGCTTGTGGCTTTTTTGTTTTAGAAGTAACACGTGTCGTCGCGCATGCGCGGCGGCCGTTGCAAGTCAGTGGTGGCTGTAGCTCAGTTGGTAGAGTCCAGGATTGTGATTCCTGTTGTCGTGGGTTCGAGCCCCATCAGCCACCCCAAAACATCGGCAGCACGCGAAAGCCACAAACACACGTTTGTGGCTTTTTGCTTTGTGGCGCGGACGGGTATGATGGAGCTGCCGCGCCCGCGACTAAAACGCGCTCCTCCCTCCTGCTCCTGGCCGATACGATTGCCGATGCGCTCTTTGCTTGCCAGTATCCTCACCGTTGCCGCCCTGGCCGCCCCCGATGCACGCGCCGCCTGCGCGCCGCTCCGCTTCGGTTACCCCGACCAGGCAGTCGAACCGTATTACCGGGGCAGCGGCCGGCAGGAAGCCGATCCGCCCGGCGCCAGCGTGGAACTGATGCGCGCCCTCGCCGCCAGCGCCGGCTGCCCCCTCGAATCCGTGCGGCTGCCGGCGGCGCGGCTGCTGCTTAGCCTGAACAATGGCGTGATCGATGCGACGCCATTCAGCATAGGGGAGCTACAGGGCGGCAATATCGTCTATCCGCGCGACAAGAAAGGCAAGATCGACCGCAACCGGGGCCTGACGCTGTACACGGTCGTGTTCGTGCGGGCCAGCGACAACGTGGGCCGCGACGTCGATACGGCCAGCTATCTACGCGGCCGCCGGCTCGGCGTGCTTCACGGCGTGCCTTACGCGGCCACCTTCCGCCAGGCCGGCTACGAGGTCGACGACGGCGCGCGCGACGTGCACAGCAATGTCGAAAAACTGCGCTTGGGCCGCATCGACGGCTTTGCCATTTCGCTGGCCGGCCGGGCCGACCTGGACGGGGAAATAGCCGCCAGCTTTGGCGGCGCCATCGTGCGCCTGGAGCAGCCGCTACGGGTCGGCACGATCTGGTTGCTGCTGAACAAAGATTACTACGAGCACAACCGGGAAGCCGCCGAAGCCATGTGGACCTGGCTCGGCGAGCACGGACAAAGCCGCTTCACGGCGTTGCTGAAAAAATATGACAAGGCGCCCTGACCGGGCAGCCGGGCGTGCAACTGCGCAGGCCAGCAGGCAGACGACGGCGGCGCCACGGCAGGCGCCACAAAATCTCGGGAGCCGTTGCCCGATAGAACATCTTTGACGCTACAATGGCGTGTCGTCCCGCACCGTGTGCGGGCCACCAAACCAGCAGCAATCCGGGCCGAATCGCCGCCCCTGCACTCCATCAACACTGAACAGGAATGCCCCGCCGTCACAGGCAGGAGGCGCATGAGTATATGTCTGAAGAAATCTCCAACCAGGAAGTCACCACCTACGGCAAGGACACGCCCGTGGGCCGGCCCGATATCGATGGCCGCGCCGGTGTGTTCGTGCCCACCAGCGCGTTTGACCTGGAAAACACCACCACTATCCGCAAAGGCGCCGGCGTGGTCGGCTTTGGCAACCCGGACGGTTCGCTGACCGTCTACTTCGAAGCCAACCGCTTCGACGACAGCAGCTTGCACAAGTGGGAAAACAAGGCCCGCAAGGCCTATGACCGCATGGTCATGAATGCCCCCACCGTGTCCAAGACCAAGATCGACGCCCGCATGCTGGAACAGATCGGCACGATCGATGGGATGGGCATCCATCTCAAGCACCCGGAACGGTTGCAGCAGTGGCTGGAACTGTCCAACGCGCTCGACACGGCGCCGGCCGGCCCGGTAGTGCTGTGGCGCACTAAGTAAGCCCGCCCGTGAGCCATCGTCCTACAACAGCGGGGACGATGGACCGATGGCAGTTCCTGCGTTCATGCACTAGACTGAACGCATGAACCTCTCACACCACATCCCATTGCACGTTCCCGAAGCCACGCTGGCGCATATGCGCCAGGTCGCCTGGGGCGCACTCCTGCTGGGCTTGGCGGGCACTTCCGCTTACCTGCTGTGCTCGGAAATGGCGATGCTCGACAACGGCACGCTGTACATGCTGCCCTAGTCCGCCCGCTTGCGCGCACGAGAAAAAGCCCGCCGCGCCTGTGAGGCGCAACGGGCTTGTCATGCCGGCCGTACAGTCATGTCAGCGGTGGCGGTAATACCCCCTGCCGCCCCAGCGGTGACCACAGCACCAGTTGCCAAACACAAAATCCAACCCTATCGTCACCGGCGGATAGTAATAGGACGGCGCAGGTGCGGCGTACACGGGGGCCGCATAGACTGGCGCCGCGTACACGGGCGGCGGCGCGTAGACCGGCGCCGGCGCATACACGGGCTCGCTGCTGTACTCCACGCGCGTAGCGCCAGCCGGTTCCACCGACACCGTATGCCACTGGTAGGGGTCCACCGGCGCGGCGCGGCCACCGTAATAGACGGGCGCCGGCGGCGCCACCGCGCAGCCGCCCAGGGCCGCCACTGCCAGCACTGCCAGAATCGTTTTCATCGCATCTTCCTCCTGTTCGTACTATAGGGAAAATTGACGCCCCGCGCTGCGGATTTACAGCTTGTTACACCCGTTGGGATAACGGAAAAACCACACGCAGTAATAAAAAAAAACCGGCGCCAGGCCGGTTTTTTGGGGGATGCGGGTGCCGCTCAGTCCAGCTTCCAGGCGTAATCGACCTTGGTCCAGGTTTCGGCCGGCGCGCCATCCTTGGTGCCCGGCTTGAACTTGCAGGCGCTGATGGCCTTGATGGCGGCCTTGTCCAGGTTCTTGAAACCACTCGATTTTTCCACTTTGGAGTCTGCCACCGTCCCGTCGGCCTTGACCAGGAACATCATCGACACGGTGCCCTGCTCCTCGTTCATCAACGATGCCTTCGGATATTCCGCCTTGCAGTTCTTGGCGTCGAAACTGGCCGGCACTTCGCCCGCGTACGCCACCGCCGCGCCCGACATGAGCACCGCCGCAAACACACTCAACCAACGCTTATTTGTAGACATCTGATTTCCCCAAGTGGCTAATTCTTGCTCAAGTTTCCGGCGCCAGGCGCCGCGCGCGCGTTATTACAGTTTCCAGTCGTAATCGACCGTGGTCCAGGTCTGGGCCACGGCGCCATCCTTGGTACCCGGCTTGAACTTGCAGGCGCTGATGGCCTTGATGGCGGCCTTGTCCAGGTTCTTGTAGCCGCTCGATTTTTCGACCTTGGAATCGACCACGGTGCCATCGGCTGCCACCAGGAATGCCATCGACACGTTGCCCTGTTCTTCATTCATCAGGGATGCCCTGGGGTATTCCGCACGGCAGTTCTTGGCGTCGAACGTGGCTGGCACTTCACCGGCGAAGGCGGCGGCGCTGGCGCCGGACAGGAGGATGGCTGCGATGATGCTGGTCGAAACTTTGTTCATATTGTCGTTATTCCCACTACGTTTATTATTAATAACTATCGGTGGCGCGCACAGCCTGGCCATGCGCGTCCGCCGCGTGCAACTGAAGCGATTAAAACTCTTCCCACTCATCTTCTGCCTGGGCGGCGGCCACCACTTTCTTCGGCTTGGCGGCAGGCGCGGCGGCCAGCTTGCGCACCGGCGCGGCCGGACGGCTCACGGCGGCCGGCCGCGCCACAGCTACCGGGGCGACATAGGCCACGGGCGCAACGCGCTCCTCGCCTTCGACCAGCTTGAAGATGCTGACCACACGCGCCAGTTCGGCGGCCTGGTCCTGCAGGCTCTGGGCGGCGGCGGCGGCCTCTTCCACCAGCGCCGCGTTCTGCTGGGTCATGCTGTCCATCTCGATGATGGAATGGTTGACCTGCTCGATGCCGGCGCTCTGCTCCTGGCTGGCGTTGGCGATCTCGCTCATGATGTCCGTCACGCGGCGCACGGAGGCGACCACCTCGTCCATCGTCACACCGGCCTGGCCCACCAGCTTGGTGCCGGCGCCCACTTTTTCCACCGAATCATCGATCAGCGACTTGATTTCCTTGGCGGCGCCAGCGGAACGCTGGGCCAGGTTGCGCACTTCCGACGCCACCACGGCGAAGCCGCGGCCCTGCTCGCCCGCACGGGCCGCTTCCACGGCCGCGTTCAGCGCCAGGATGTTGGTCTGGAAGGCGATGCCGTCGATCACGCCGATGATGTCCACGATCTTCTTGGCCGACGCGTCGATCGAGCTCATGGTGTCGACCACTTGCGACACCACGGCGCCGCCCTTGATGGCCACGTCCGACGCGGTGGCGGCCAGCTGGTTCGCCTCGCGGGCGTTGTCCGCGTTCTGCTTCACGGTGGCGGTCAGTTCCTCCATGGCCGTGGCCGTTTTCTCCAGCGAGCTGGCCTGCATTTCCGTGCGCGAGGACAGGTCGATGTTGCCGGCCGCGATTTCACGCGAGGCCGTGCCGATGGTTTCCGTGCCGTTGCGCACCTGGCCCACGATGTCGACCAGGCTGTTGCGCATCTCCTTCATCTCGGCCAGCAGGCTGTCCTGGTCGCGGCTGTCGGTATCGATCATGACGGACAGGTCGCCCTTGGCGATGCTGCCGGCGATGCTGGCGGTGTAATCAGGTTCGCCGCCCAGCTGCTTGAGCAGGCCGCGGGTGATGACGACGGCGGCCAGCACGCTGATGGCCACGGCCAATGCGCCGAGCACGATCATGAAGGTGCGGGCGTTGGAGAAGCCAGCGGCGGCGTCGGTCTGCACCTGGGTATTCAACTTGTCCTCCAGGGTGACCAACTGCTCCAGCGCGGCCATCCATTTCTTCTGCACCGGACGGATTTCCTTGATCATGACCTTGGTGGCATCCTCAGCCTTGTTGGCCAGCCACAGATCGGATGCCTTGGCGATGGCGGGCATGGCGGCCGCCTCGAGCTCCTTGATCTGGCCCAGCAAGGCTTTTTCTTCCGGGGTCGCTTCCTGAGCGAACTGAGCGCTCAGTTTCTTTTCCGATTCGCCGTACTTGGCCGCCAGATCCTTAACGCGGTTCATTTCCGGTTCCAGGTCCGAGCCTTCCGGCATCAGGGTCAGGATGCGCAGCGCGGTGATGCGGTCGCTGACGTTGGCACGCATATCGATCACCAGGCGGGTGACGACGTTATTGACGCCCACCACGTGGTCCAGGCGGTCCTGGATCTGCGCCATGCGGGCGATGCCAACGGCGGTCACGGCCACCAGGAACAGCAGCACCAAGGCGAACCCGAGCGCCAGTCGCGTACCAACTTTCATTTTTGCTAAATTCATTTCGTCTCTTCGTAAGTGACACTATTGATAAAGAATTTGCCCTGGAAGCCAGGCGTTGTGCGCTTGGCGATCCACCCGGCCCGTGCTGCTAAGGCGTGCGACAGTAGCAAACAATGACTGCGAATGCAAAATGAGCGGCTCCACCAGCAGCTCGCATTACCTGAAGTGCAATACACAAACTGAATTCGGTGGATTTGTGTGAGTATTCAGGAATTATAGATGTGAAATTTGCCTCAAAGCAAGCAAAACCTGCCTCAATTTTACGCAAGCGAACTTTCTGCGAGGAAATTGAGTTGCCGCCAACAATTACATGGCAAAAGCAGGCTTATGGCGTGGAATGGCGCAGCCGGGCGGCCGCTTCCAGCAGTAAACGTGGGTCGCCGGCGGCCAGTTTTTTCGAGTCCGACAGGGTCTGGCGGAACAACTTTGCACCGGGCAAACCCTGCATCAAACCGAGCATGTGGCGGGTGATGGAATTGAGTTTGAGGCCGCGCCCGCCCTCTTGTTTAAGCTGGGCTTCGATGTAGGGCACCATGGCCGCCAGCACCTGTTCGCGCGTGGGGCGCTCGGCCGTGTCGCCGTAGTAGCGCTGGTCGAAACCGGCCATCATGAACGGGTTGTGGTAAGCCTCGCGGCCCAGCATCACGCCGTCCACGTGCTGCAAATGCAGGTCGATCTCGGCCTCGGTCTTGATGCCGCCGTTGATCAGGATTTCGAAATCGGGGAAGTCGCGCTTGAGGCGGTAGGCGTATTCGTACTTGAGCGGCGGAATCTCGCGGTTCTCCTTGGGCGACAAGCCCTTCAGGATGGCGTTACGGGCATGCACGATGAAGGTGCGGCAGCCGGCGTCGGCCACCGTGCCCACGAAGTCGCGCACGAAGTCATAGCTTTCCGTGTCGTTGATGCCGATGCGGTGCTTGACGGTCACGTCGATGGTGACGGCGTCGCGCATGGCCTTCACGCAATCGGCCACCAGTTGCGGTTCGGCCATCAGGCAGGCGCCGAACGCGCCTTTCTGCACCCGCTCCGACGGGCAACCGCAGTTGAGGTTGATCTCATCGTAGCCCCAGTCCTGGCCCTTCTTCGCGCTCACGGCCAGGTCGGCCGGATCGCTGCCACCCAGTTGCAGGGCGACCGGATGCTCCTCCTCGCTGAAGCGCAGGTGGCGCTCGACGTCGCCATACACCAGCGCGCCCGTGGTCACCATCTCCGTGTACAGCCAGGTGTGGCGCGTGATCTGGCGGTGGAACACGCGGCAGTGGCGGTCGGTCCAGTCCATCATGGGGGCGACGGACAGGCGGCGGGAAGGCAGGATCTTGGTAGTCACGATATTACTCACACAACTTGCAGGTCTGAAAACGTCAAACCCGCTGTGCCTGCATCACTGGTCAAAGTCATGCAGGCACAGCGGGCCTGGGCCGCGCGCCGGGTAGCGCGCGGGGTCAAGCGATGGCGATTACGCCTCGCGCGAAGCGCGCTTGCGCTCGTGCTCTTTCAGGTAACGCTTGCGCAGGCGGATCGATTTCGGCGTGATTTCGACCAGCTCATCGTCCTCGATGAACTCGACCGCGTATTCCAGCGACAGCTGGACTGGCGGCACCAGGCGCACGGCTTCGTCGGTGCCGGAAGCGCGCACGTTGGTCAGCTGCTTGCCCTTGATCGGGTTGACCACCAGGTCGTTGTCGCGCGAGTGGATACCGATGATCATGCCTTCGTACACAGGGTCGTTGTGCACCACGAACATGCGGCCGCGGTCCTGCAGCTTCCACAGGGCGTAGGCCACGGCGGCGCCGTCGTCCTGCGAGATCAGCACGCCGTTGCGGCGGCCGGCCATTTCGCCTTTCGACGTATCGACCGGGGCGTAGGCATCGAACACGTGGCTCATCAGGCCGGTGCCGCGGGTCAGGGTCATGAACTCGCCCTGGAAGCCGATCAGGCCACGGGCCGGGATGCGGTATTCCAGACGCACACGGCCTTTGCCGTCCGATTCCATGTTCTGCAGGTCGCCACGGCGGCGGCCCAGTTCTTCCATCACGCCGCCCTGGTTGGCTTCTTCCACGTCGACGCTCAGCATTTCGTACGGCTCTTCGCGCACGCCGTTGACCATCTTGAACACCACGCGCGGACGCGACACGGCCAGCTCGAAGCCTTCACGGCGCATGTTTTCCAGCAGAATGGTCAGGTGCAGTTCGCCGCGGCCCGACACTTCGAACACGGTGTCGTCGTCGGTCGGCGTCACGCGCAGCGCCACGTTCGATTTCAGTTCCTTGTCCAGGCGGTCGCGCAGCTGGCGCGAGGTGACGAACTTGCCTTCGCGGCCAGCCAGCGGCGAGGTGTTGACCATGAAGTTCATGGTCAGGGTCGGTTCGTCCACGGTCAGCATCGGCAGCGCTTCCGGGGTGTCCGGTGCGCACACGGTCGAGCCGATGCCGATGTCTTCGATACCGTTGATCAGGATGATGTCGCCGGCCACGGCTTCATCGACCAGCACGCGCTCCAGGCCCTTGAAGTTCAGCACCTGGTTGATGCGGCCCTTGGTCGGAGTGTCGCCAGGACCATTCAGGAATACCACATCCTGGCCAGGCTTGACGCGGCCACGCGAGACGCGGCCGATACCGATCTTGCCCACGTAGGACGAGTAGTCCAGCGAGGTGATCTGCATCTGCAGGGGACCGTCCGGGTCGTCGTTACGCACCGGCACGTATTTCAGGATGGCTTCGAACAGCGGCTTCATGTCGCCGTCGCGCACGTCTTCGGTCAGGCCGGCGTAGCCGTTCAGGCCCGAAGCGTAGACGATAGGGAAGTCCAGCTGCTCGTCGGTGGCGCCCAGCTTGTCGAACAGTTCGAAGGTCTGGTTGATGGCCCAGTCAGCGCGCGCGCCCGGACGGTCGATCTTGTTGACCACCACGATAGGCTTCAGGCCCAGGGCCAGCGCCTTGCGGGTCACGAAACGGGTCTGCGGCATCGGGCCTTCCTGGGCGTCGATCAGCAGCAGCACCGAGTCGACCATCGACAGCACGCGCTCCACTTCGCCGCCGAAGTCGGCGTGGCCCGGGGTGTCGACGATGTTGATGTGGGTGCCTTCGTACTCGACCGCGCAGTTCTTCGACAGAATCGTAATGCCGCGCTCTTTTTCGAGGTCGTTCGAGTCCATGACGCGGGTATCGACCTGCTGGTTTTCACGGAAGGTACCCGACTGGCGCAGCAGTTGGTCCACCAGGGTGGTCTTGCCGTGGTCAACGTGGGCGATGATAGCGATGTTGCGAATTGCGCGTTTAGTATTAGACATAGTCGTTATATTTTGCTGAAAAACTGCGGGGGGCGTACGGGGGTGTACGAGGCGTTACAGTGCTTGCCAATTTCTGGAACCGCGTAGTATAGCATGGTGCGTTGCAACTCTCCTTGAAATTCCTAATATTTTCAAGGAGTTGTCCGGGGTCAGGTCCGGCATTCTGCCATTTCGCTTGCGAAATGGCAGAATGCCGGACCTGATAATCATCTAGCCAACCTCCCTCCGGCATACGCCGGGGGTACAGTAAGCATTCAATGTCGAGTTGAACTTACGTACAGGGAGGCTGGTATGAGCAAGTATAGCGGTATCGATCT
>NZ_JACEZS010000059.1 GCF_014042365.1 Rugamonas fusca | reverse complement strand
GTCCCGTTCATCAACGGCAAGATCGACGACCAGTACGCCACCATCGGCCACCGCGGCCAGATCGGCGAATGGAACGCCGACTTCTCGCAGACCTACGGCTACAACAAGATGATGTACGACATCAGCCACACGCTGAACGCGTCCATCGCCAACGCCGACCTGCTGGCCGGCGGCAAGGGCATCAGCCCCGACAACTTCAAGGCCGGCGGCTTCTCGTTCCAGCAGCTGACCACCAACGTCGACTTCACGCGCTTCTACGACACCGTCATGAGCGGCCTGAACGTGGCCTTCGGCGCCGAGTACCGCAGCGAGACCTACAAGATCTTCGCCGGCGAACCCGGTTCCTACAGCGACGCCGACGGCGTGGGCTTTGGCGGCAACGCCGGCAGCCAGGGCTTCCCCGGCTTCCGCCCCAGCGACCAGACCAACGCCAAGCGCCACAGCTCGGCCGGCTACGTGGACCTGGAACTGGACCTGAACCCCATCGTCAAGACCCAGGCCGCCGTGCGTTATGAGAACTACAGCGACTTCGGCTCCACCGTCACCGGCAAGCTGGCCGGCAGCGTGCGCGCGGCCGACAACGTGCTGCTGCGCGGTTCGGCCTCGACCGGCTTCCGCGCCCCGTCGCTGCAGCAGAAGTACTTCTCGTCCACCTTCACCGACTTCGTGGCCGGCGTGCCGACCGACGTGGTGCTGGCGCCCAACGGCGGCCCCGTGGCCAACCTGGCCGGCATCCCCAAGCTGAAGGAAGAAAAGTCGACCAGCTTCACGCTGGGCACCACCTGGACGCCGTCCAACAACGCCTCCGTGACGGCCGACCTGTACCAGATCAAGATCAAGGACCGCATCGTGCTGTCGGGCCGCTTCGACTCGACCAACTACCCCGACCTGGCCGCCAAGCTGGCCACGCTGGGCGTGGGCCAGGCCCAGTTCTTCGTCAACTCGGTCGACACCAAGACCACCGGCCTGGACCTGACGGCCTCGCACAAGACCAGCTTCGGCCCCAACAAGCTGACCACCTACCTGGCGGCCAACTTCAGCAAGACCGAAGTGACGGGCATCCACGCCCCCGCCTCGCTCAAGGGTTATGAGGACGTGCTGCTGTCCGAGCGCGAGCGCCTGTTCATCGAACAGGGCGGCCCGCGCTCCAAGTTCACGCTGGGCTTCGACTACGTG
>NZ_JACEZS010000058.1 GCF_014042365.1 Rugamonas fusca | reverse complement strand
CGCAAACGCTTGTCGCGCCCGTTTTCTCAGTACTTGGTTGCGAAGCATCGCACCAGTCACCCATCAGGATCAAGCAAGCCGGCGGCAGCGCCGGTTGCCCTGGCGGCATCGGCCGCCCCAGAAAAACGTTGGTACCGTCACGTGTCCCAATTATTCACAGATTAAATGGTTGCCGCTTGCGACCCCACCCCTTGCTGGCTCACGTCTCGGGCGATAGCTTGTCTTGCGGTGGCGGCGGCGACAGGTGTCCAATCAGATCCGTTGGTTTAGTGCCAACCCCAGTGCTGGCTCACCTGCGCCGCCTTGATCGTCATGCGAAACAGCGCTTCTCGTCAAATACGGTTTGTCCTTTCAGCATGTGAAAGCAGGCCCGTGCCAGCTTGTGTGCCAATGCCTTGGTCGCCAAGGCCGCGTTGCAGCGGGCACGCTTGCGCTCGTAAAATCGTTTGGCCGCATCGCTATAGCGTAGTGCGTAATGGGCCGCCTCCACAAAGGCCCACGCCAGGTAGGTATTGCCGTTCTTCCGATTACCTTCGCCCTTCTTCTTCGCGTTCGAGTAGCGGCCGCTGCCAACGCAACGCGCGTATGAGGCGTAATTGCCGGCCGAGGTAAACCGTTCGATCGGCCCGGTCTCGAGCATGATCACAGTCGACAGCACTTCGCCTATGCCCGGCACGGTTTTCAGCACGGCGTATTCCGACGTTAATTTCACTCGCTCATGCAGCCGCTTCTCGATGATCTCGATGCCACGTTCCATGGCCTGTATCGCCAGCACATTCGTTTGGGCGGCCAAGGTGACGTCGTCACAACATCCCCAGTGCGCCACATCGTCGAACTGAAGCGACTTTGCGATATCGCCACTGATCCGTGCGCCGGTTTGCCGCGCGTAGATCGTCTCGAGCGCCAGGACGTGGGTGGTCCTCGTGCGTACCAATTGCATGCGCTTGCGCGCCAGGTCGCGCACGGCGCGCCACTCCGGCGCGAACGCATAGCCAAAAAGCAGCAACTTCAAACGCAGCAGATGCGCCAGATGGCGCGCGTCGTGCTCGTCACCGCTGTACTTCAATCCTTCATATTGGACGATGGCTGCCGTATTCACCAACTTCACTTCGAAACCGGCGGCACGCAAGCCGTCCACCAGCCAATACCAATTGAAGGTCGACTCCACTGCGACGCCGGCCAGTTCGGCGCGAAACGGCTCCAGCAGAGCGA
>NZ_JACEZS010000057.1 GCF_014042365.1 Rugamonas fusca | reverse complement strand
GTCAAAGCTTGATGACCATAGCAAGTTGGTCCCACCCCTTCCCATCCCGAACAGGACCGTGAAACAACTCTGCGCCGATGATAGTGCTGCAACCAGTGTGAAAGTAGGTTATCGTCAAGCTAGTTATATAGAAAAACCCGCCAGAGAGATCTGGCGGGTTTTTCGCATTCTGCGGCCATGTGTTTTGCACGGCATTGCCGTGCTTCACCATGAAAAAAGCGCTGACTTTTGTGTTGACGGGTTTTTTTCGTCTTCGATATCAGAATTGGAAACGCAGTCCCACGGTAAGGAAATTGACCTCGGTTTTCGTCAGGCGCGATGCTTCCAGGTTTGCTGACCATTGGCGGTTGAATGCATAGCTGACACCGATACCGATGCTAGGGTCGGTTTCGTGCGTGGTCGGCAGCGATGTTCTGGTGGATGGCATACGCGTGCGGCCGATACCCAGGCGGCCATAAACGCTGAATTGATCGCTGACCGGGACCGAGCCCAGCACAGCGACGCCGATATGGCTATCCGGATAATTTCCTGGCGCCGCAAGAAGTCCTTTGAACGGATCAAAGCTTAACGTTTGGGCGAATACCTCCGCACCAAAATTTGGCGTTGCCTGGTATCCAATCGCGAGCGTACCGCTCGCATCATTTCCACTTTCAACATACTTCGATGAGATGCTGGCCCTGCCCAGATTGAGGCCGACATAGGCACCTGGCTCAAATGGGTTAGCGGCAAAAGCCGGCACTGCGAGTGACAGGCCCAATACGAGCGCGAGGGAAGATTTGATCTGCAATGTTCGCATAGAATTCCTTAATGAGATGCCAGACCAGGTTGCTCGATTAATCTGGCGGATATAAATGTACCAATGGGCAGAAATACCTTATTAACAATCTTTCCGCTTGGTAAATTCTAGTGTCTAATTGCCTTTATTGCAAGTCCTGACAACTACCAGCGGAATTCCGTCATGCCTGACTGTAGGACTTGCCAAGCCAGCGGTATGTTTGCTATAGTTCGGTCCCTCGCGAAACGATGCATGCAAATGCGAGTTAAGTGAAGAAAACGAGGGGTTGACGAGCTGAACGAAACACCGCATAATCTCATCTCTCTGCTGACGAACAAAACGCTTCGCAGCAACGCAGTACCGAATAAAGTTCTTTAACAATTCACAGTCGATAAGTGTGGGCGTTTGATGGAAGTGCACGCGGAGTTCGTCTCCGCGATACTTAAAATATCAAATGTTCACAAGAAATAAATGAAATAGGACGCTTCTTAGGAAGTGGCCTGTCAGTATTTTGAGTGAGCGACCCGCTAGCAATAGCGGTGGCAGCAATGCCAAA
>NZ_JACEZS010000056.1 GCF_014042365.1 Rugamonas fusca | reverse complement strand
GGATGCCGGCCTTTTGCACGTTGTTGATCAGGGCGCGCAGGTTGGCCAGCATGGTGGCGATGCCGTGGCCCAGCTGGCCCACGGTGTCCTCGCCGGCCACGGTGACCTGGCCCGTCAGGTCGCCCGAGGCGGCCCTGGAGACGACGGCCAGCAGCGCGTCCACCTTGGCCCGCAGCGCGTTGGTGGCGGCCACTTCGCGCGCCTGGTTGTCCTCCACGGCTTGCGCCATGCGGTTGAATTCCCGCGTCACCTGGCCCAGTTCATCGCCACCCAGCACGGGCGCGCGCGCACCCGATTCACCAGCCGCGATGCGGCCCACGGCCGTCGTCAGCTGGCCCAGTGGCGTGAGCAGGGCGCGCGCCAGCAGCCAGGCCACCAGCATGGACAGCAGCAGGCTGACCATCCCGCCCATTGTGAGCACCAGCACCATCGCCTGCTGCTGGCGGGCCGCCACCTGCGACCGTTCGGCCAGCAGGCGCTTTTCCTCGTTGCGGGCATTGTCGAGCAGCTGATTCAGGTTGGCCGTGAGCGGACTGCCGTGCGCTAATTCTGGCATGCGCGCCAAGGTGAGCGCGGCATCGGGCCGGTCGCCCAGCGCGCGGCGCCGTTCCAGCTGCGGCTCCAGCACGTCCCTGACCCAGCTTTGCAAAGAGGTGTCGAACTGGTTCAAGTGGGCCTGCTGGCTGGGATTGTCCGCCGTCAGCGCGCGCAGCCGCCGCACGGAGGCGGGCAGGTCGGCCCGCTCCGTGTTGGCACGCAGCAGGCGCTGTTCGTCACCCGTCAGGTAATAGCCGCGCGCTTCGACCTGCACTTGCAGCAGGTCCGTTTGCAGCCGGTCCAGCGCCTGCAGCACTTCCATCGAGTGCCGGTCGAGCCGGCTCGCTTCGGATAATCGCATGAAGTTGACATAGGCCGTGGCCAGCAGCACCAGCACGATGGCGACGATGGCGCCCAGGCTGAGATACAGTTTTTTGCGGATACTCAGGTCGTTCAGCTTACTCAGCATGCAATGCTCCGGGAAAGGGACGGTGCCGCCTCAGGCGGCGAGGGCGAAACTGGCCACGCTGGACTGCAAATCACCGGCCGCGAACTGCAACTGGCGCACCGCTTCGCTGGTGGCCTTCAGCGATTCCACGGTCTGCTGGGTGGCGTCGTTGAGCTGGACCATGGTGCCCGTGATCTGTTCGGCGCCCACGGCCTGCGACTGCATGCCCTGCAACACGGCGTCGAACTGGGGCGCCAGCTTGCCCACCTGGTCCATCACGGCCGACAGCTGGTCCGTCACCTGCCGCACCTCGCCCACGCTGCGCCGGATCTCCTCGGAGAATTTGTCCATGCCCATCACGCTGGCCGAGACGGCCGACTGCATCTCCTTGAGCATCTGCTCGATGTC
>NZ_JACEZS010000055.1 GCF_014042365.1 Rugamonas fusca | reverse complement strand
CTCCCGGGGTTCTTTTCGCCTTTCCCTCACGGTACTGGTTCACTATCGGTCGATTACGAGTATTTAGCCTTGGAGGATGGTCCCCCCATCTTCAGACAGGATTTCTCGTGTCCCGCCCTACTTGTCGTACGCTTAGTACCACCGCTCTGATTTCGTGTACGGGGCTATCACCCGCTATGGCTCCTGTTTCCAAAGGATTCCACTATCAGTTCGACTATCACGTACAGGCTCTTCCCATTTCGCTCGCCACTACTTTGGGAATCTCGGTTGATTTATTTTCCTGCAGCTACTTAGATGTTTCAGTTCGCCGCGTTCGCTTTGCATGCCTATGTATTCAGCATGCAATGACCTGAAAGGCCGGGTTTCCCCATTCGGAAATCTGCGGATCAAAGTGTGTTTGCTCACTCCCCGCAGCTTATCGCAAGCTACTACGTCCTTCATCGCCTGTAATCGCCAAGGCATCCACCATGTGCACTTATTCACTTGTCCCTATAACTTTAGCCCCTTGCGACTAAACAAAGGAGCGGTTATAGAAATAAGAAGTACTACGTTGTTGCGTTTGTTGATACATACAATCATTACCCATCGTTCTACCTTTTACAGTAAAACGATCAATAAATAATCTTTACTTTTACTTCTTCCAGATTGTTAAAGAACATACAGCACTTGATCTCTAAAAGATCAAACCTAAACACGCATGCTTACGTTTGAGCTTTTTGGTGGAGGATGACGGGATCGAACCGACGACCCCCTGCTTGCAAAGCAGGTGCTCTCCCAGCTGAGCTAATCCCCCCTGGTAGGGCTGGTTGGACTCGAACCAACGACCCCCGCGTTATCAACACGGTGCTCTAACCAGCTGAGCTACAGCCCCAAATGCTGTTCTTCTAATTTACAGTCGATAAGTGTGAACGCTTGAGGATGATCCGAAGACCAGTGCGACTCTAGAAAGGAGGTGATCCAGCCGCACCTTCCGATACGGCTACCTTGTTACGACTTCACCCCAGTCACGAATCCTACCGTGGTAAGCGCCCTCCTTGCGGTTAAGCTACCTACTTCTGGTAAAACCCGCTCCCATGGTGTGACGGGCGGTGTGTACAAGACCCGGGAACGTATTCACCGCGACATGCTGATCCGCGATTACTAGCGATTCCAACTTCATGCAGTCGAGTTGCAGACTACAATCCGGACTACGATACACTTTCTGGGATTAGCTCCCCCTCGCGGGTTGGCGGCCCTCTGTATGTACCATTGTATGACGTGTGAAGCCCTACCCATAAGGGCCATGAGGACTTGACGTCATCCCCACCTTCCTCCGGTTTGTCACCGGCAGTCTCATTAGAGTGCCCTTTCGTAGCAACTAATGACAAGGGTTGCGCTCGTTGCGGGACTTAACCCAACATCTCACGACACGAGCTGACGACAGCCATGCAGCACCTGTGTGCAGGTTCTCTTTCGAGCACTCCCC
>NZ_JACEZS010000054.1 GCF_014042365.1 Rugamonas fusca | reverse complement strand
CCTATCAACGTCCTGGTCTCGAACGACCCTTCAAGGAGCTCAAGGCTCCGGGAAATCTCATCTTAAGGCAAGTTTCCCGCTTAGATGCTTTCAGCGGTTATCTCTTCCGAACTTAGCTACCCGGCAATGCCACTGGCGTGACAACCGGTACACCAGAGGTTCGTCCACTCCGGTCCTCTCGTACTAGGAGCAGCCCCCTTCAAATTTCCAACGCCCACGGCAGATAGGGACCAAACTGTCTCACGACGTTTTAAACCCAGCTCACGTACCACTTTAAATGGCGAACAGCCATACCCTTGGGACCGGCTACAGCCCCAGGATGTGATGAGCCGACATCGAGGTGCCAAACTCCCCCGTCGATATGAACTCTTGGGAGGAATCAGCCTGTTATCCCCAGAGTACCTTTTATCCGTTGAGCGATGGCCCTTCCATACAGAACCACCGGATCACTATGTCCTACTTTCGTACCTGCTCGACTTGTCAGTCTCGCAGTTAAGCACGCTTATGCCATTGCACTATTAGCACGATGTCCGACCGTACCTAGCGTACCTTCGAACTCCTCCGTTACACTTTAGGAGGAGACCGCCCCAGTCAAACTGCCTACCATGCACTGTCCCCGACCCGGATAACGGGCCAAGGTTAGAACCTCAAACAAACCAGGGTGGTATTTCAAGGTTGGCTCCACGAGAACTGGCGTCCCCGCTTCTAAGCCTCCCACCTATCCTACACAGATTGGTTCAAAGTCCAATGCAAAGCTACAGTAAAGGTTCATGGGGTCTTTCCGTCTAGCCGCGGGTAGATTGCATCATCACAAACACTTCAACTTCGCTGAGTCTCGGGAGGAGACAGTGTGGCCATCGTTACGCCATTCGTGCAGGTCGGAACTTACCCGACAAGGAATTTCGCTACCTTAGGACCGTTATAGTTACGGCCGCCGTTTACTGGGACTTCAATCAAGAGCTTGCACCCCATCATTTAATCTTCCAGCACCGGGCAGGCGTCACACCCTATACGTCCACTTTCGTGTTTGCAGAGTGCTGTGTTTTTATTAAACAGTCGCAGCCACCAGTTTATTGCAACCCTTTCACCCTTCCACAGTAAAGTGGTCAAGCTACCGGGGCGTACCTTTTCCCGAAGTTACGGTACCAATTTGCCGAGTTCCTTCTCCCGAGTTCTCTCAAGCGCCTTAGAATACTCATCTCGCCCACCTGTGTCGGTTTGCGGTACGGTCTCGTATGACTGAAGCTTAGAGGCTTTTCTTGGAACCACTTCCGATTGCTTCAGAGCCTAAGCTCCTCGTCCCATTCCCTTGAATTACGCGCCCGGATTTGCCTAAGCGCCTTCTATGAAACAGGAACCAACTATTCCAACAGTTGGACAACCTTCCGCGATCCGTCCCCCCATCGCATCATACGACGGTGCAGGAATATTAACCTGCTTCCCATCAGCTACGCATCTCTGCCTCGCCTTAGGGGCCGACTCACCCTGCTCCGATGAACGTTGAACAGGAAACCTTGGGCTTACGGCGTGGGGGCTTTTCACCCCCATTATCGCTACTCATGTCAGCATTCGCACTTCTGATACCTCCAGCAGCCTTTACAAGCCACCTTC
>NZ_JACEZS010000053.1 GCF_014042365.1 Rugamonas fusca | reverse complement strand
TTCCTGGCTTGCCTGTACGTCGGCACCAGCATGGTGCGGCTTTATTACCAAAAGCGGCAGCTGGAGGATCAGGTTGCCCAGCAATTGCAAAACATCTCGGTCAGCATGAAGCGCAGCCTTGCGTTGCAGCTGGCGCAATTGCATACCGACCAGAAAATGATCGCCGATCAGATCAATGATCACTTTCCCGCCGACCTGGCGCGCGCCGAGGTGCGACATGTCCGCAGCCTGCAGAAGATGCTTACGGACGAGGCCGCTAATAACGACGATATCGCGTTATTGGGCGTGGCCGATGTCGACGGGAAGGTCCTGTACATGTCCAACAATGTGAGGGACGTACGTGCGGGGGACCAGATTGACGTGGCGCCCTTGCGCGCCGATCCCTCGCTCGACACCGCCATTTCCATCTACCGTGGCGGCGTGCGTTCAGCCTGGCCCAGCGGCTTCCTGGTCCTGCACCCGGTGCGTTATGCGGATGGCCGCCTGCATGCGTTCGTGTTTGCACTGCAAAGCCATGACTCGTTCCACCGTCGCCTGGAAGAACAGGAGCGCGACGGCTTTTCACTGGGGGAGCATCGTGTCGTCGCCATCATCGATACATTGGGCGACCGCCTGGCGTTCCGCGATCCCCCGGCGACCAGTGTCGTCGGCGAGCGCGTCCCGGAGGCCCAGCGCACACGGTTTCGTCACCAGAAACAGTTAAATTATTGGGTCTCCCCTTACGACCAGATCAGGCACCTGGTCTATGAGCAGCCATTGGTTGACGGCCGCTATCTGCTGCGGGTTGAGGCTGCGGAGCGCGACTACCTCGCCCCTTGGTATAAGGAACTGGCCTACAGCGGTGTCAGTGCCGTGCTGTTGCTGGTGACCGTGATGCTGTTGCTGAGGATGGTGCGGCAAAGTGCACGACAGACGGTGCAACTGCATCACGACAAGAAACAACTGGAAATTGGCGCACGTACCATGGCGCACCTCATCGCCACCGCGCCTGTCGCGCTGGCCCAGGTGCGCCAGTCCGACGGGATGCTGTTGCACGCCAATATTGCATTTGAAAATCTATTCGGCGCGATGCCGGGTGACCGGCTGCGCACCGCCGCTGCCCTGTTTACCCAGCCATCGGTCTGGGACGAGCTGTCCGCGAGCGCGGAACAGTCCGATGCGTTGAACGGACGCGGTATGGAATTGACGTTGGCGGCCGGCGCGAGGGTACGCCATGCCCTGGTCTCGGTCGCCATGCTGCCGTTCACGCAGGGGGAATCACGGGAATTGCTGATCAGCTTTACCGACATCGAGGCGCAGCACGAACGCGAGCAGGCCCTCACCGACATCGCCTATACGGATCCACTGACCCGCCTGGCGAACCGCCGCGCCTTCTTGCAGCAGGCCGGCGCCGCTTTCGCCGGGGCCCGCCGCCATCAACGGCCGTTGGCGCTGCTGATGATCGACCTCGATCATTTCAAGCACGTGAACGACACCTACGGCCACGCAGCGGGCGACGCCGTGCTGGTACGCACGGCCAACTGCATGCGCGACAGCGTGAGGCGCGCCGATTTTCCGGCCCGGCTGGGAGGCGAGGAATTTGTGGTGCTATTGCCGGACACCGGCCTCGACGATGCCTTTGAGGCGGCCGAACGTCTGCGGAGAATGATCGAGCAAGCTCCTCCCGCCGAGTTCGATGGCCATGTCATCACCGTTACGGCCAGCATCGGCGTCGCGCTGATGCAGGCCGACAGCAAGGACATCGCGTCCCTCCTGCATGAAGCCGACCTGGCGCTCTACCGCGCAAAAGAGACGGGGCGCAATCGGGTGGCGCTGGCGGGGACCGGCACGGCACAGGTTGCCGGCAGCGCAGGTTCCAACGCGCCCCCTGCCACGCAGCTGGCGCCTGCATCGGCCGTCACTGACAAGCTATCACCGTGAGCACGCCATGAAGGACTTGAACAAGCGCTGGTTCAGCCAATTGCATTTCTGGGTGTGCTGCCTGGTCTTTGTGCTTGGTTCGGGACTGACCTATCTCATGCAGGCCAACGAGCGCTTATCGCAACACCGCGTGCTGGAGACGGAATTCGATTTTCGCGTCAACCAGATCATTGCCAACGTGCAGGCCAGACTGAGTCTGGAAGAACAGGTACTGGAGGGCGTCAGGAGCTTATTCCTGCTGACCGGCGGTGTTGATCGCCAGAATTTCGCCGAATACTTGCGCCATCAGCAAAGTATTGCGGGCTTTTCCGGCCGGGTGGCGATCGGCTTCAGCGCCAACCTGCGGGCCGCGGACGTGGCCCGGCATGTCGCCGCCGTGCACGCGGAAGGCTATGCCGACTACAAGATCTGGCCGCCAGCGAGACGCGCAAGCTATGCCCCACGCCTCTACCTCGAACCGTTCAGCCAGCACAACCGGCGTGCCTTTGGCTATGATTTGTCGAGCGACCCGGTTCGCTGGCAAGCCATGGAAGCGTCGGCCAACAATGACCAGGCCATCTTGTCTGGGCACACGCAGCTGGTGCAAGAGTCCGCTGGTGACGGCGGCGGTGGCGTATTGCTGTTCCTGCCGGTCTACCGGCCTGGCATGGCGCACGGCACCATGGCTGA
>NZ_JACEZS010000052.1 GCF_014042365.1 Rugamonas fusca | reverse complement strand
ATTACTCACCCGTTCGCCACTCGCCGCCAGGTTGCCCCGCGCTGCCGTTCGACTTGCATGTGTAAGGCATGCCGCCAGCGTTCAATCTGAGCCAGGATCAAACTCTTCAGTTTAATCTCTGTTTTTTTGCATTGCTGCCACCGCTATTGCTAGCGGGTCGCTCACTCAAAATACTGACAGGCCACTCTTGCGAGTATCCTATTTCATTATTTCTTGTGAACATTTGATATTTTAAGTATCACGAGGACTAGCCTCGCGTGCACTTCCATCAAACGTCCACACTTATCGACTGTGAATTGTTAAAGAACTTTATTCGGCACTGCTTGCTGCGAAGCGTTTTGTTCGTCAGCAGAGAGGTGAGATTATGCGGCGTTTCGTGCAGCTCGTCAACCCCTCGTTTTCTTCACTTAACTCGCATTTGCATGCGTCGTTTCGCGAGGGACCGAACTATAGCAAACGCAACGAGAGCTGGCAAGAATTTTTTGCGATGCACAACTGCTACAATGCCGGCCTTTTGCCAGTAGCGGCAAGCAGAACAAGGAACATGGCCATGCAAGAAGCCAAAACCAATACCGCGAAACGCGGCACTTTCAGCTCCGGGTTCGGCGTCCTCGCCGCGACGCTGGGATCAGCAGTCGGCCTGGGCAATATCTGGAAATTCCCTTATCTCACCGGCGCCAACGGCGGTGCGGGCTTCCTGCTCATCTATCTGCTTGCGACTCTGGTAATCGGGTTGCCGGTGATGATGGCTGAACTTTCAGTTGGGCGCCAAGCCAGATCCAACCCAATTACCGCACTTCAAAAACTGGCGCCCAAAGGACAGCCATGGTGGCTGATCGGCGCCGCCGGCATGATCGCGGCCTTTTTGATCCTGTCCTTTTATTCGGAGGTGGTCGCCTGGGTGTACGCCTACGTATTCAAGGCCATCGGTGGCTCGATCCTGAGCAACGATCGCCATGTCACGGAAGCGGCATTCAATGCGATGATAGGCAATCCTGTTCAGTCACTACTGTGGCAATGGGGTGTACTGATCTTCATCGGTGGCATATTGTTACTGGGCGTCACCAAGGGAATTGAGGCCCTGGCGAAGAAACTGATGCCATTGTTGTTCCTGCTGCTGTTGGTGTTGTGCGCCGTCAGCCTGTCACTGGACAAGGCGAGCGAAGGATTGGCCTTTCTGTTCAGCCCAGATTTCAGCAAGATAACGGCCTCGGCCATCCTGACAGCCATGGGCCTGGCGTTCTTCAAGCTTTCGCTCGGCATGGGCGCGATGCTGACTTACGGCAGCTATTTCCGTGACGACCAGAACATCCCGATGACGACGGTCCGCGTCATGGCGGCCGACCTGTGCGTATCCATGCTCGCGGGCATGGCTATTTTCCCGGCCGTCTTTACGTTCGGCTTTGCTCCAGCGGCTGGCCCCGCCCTCGTGTTCATCACGATTCCAGCCGTGTTCTCGCAAATTCCGATGGGGCAGCTGTTGATGATCGCGTTCTTCGTGTTGGCAGCTATCGCGGCGACCGGCGCCATGCTGTCGCTGACGGAAGTGCCGGTAGTTATTCTTCATGAACGCCTGAACATTTCCCGTCGCCGCGCCACCCTACTCACCGTTCTGAGCCTGGCAATACTGGGTTCGACTTGCGCGCTGACCAATAATGTTTTGGCCGACTTCAAACTGTTTGGCTTGAACATGTTCGATCTCTACGATTTCATCTCGTCGAACGTCATTCTTCCCGCCGGTGGGATCTTGCTCGCAGTGTTTGTTGGCTGGGTATGGGGCAAGGAAAAGTTTGCCGATGCGCTGTCCAATCATGGCAAATTGAACAACCAAACCGTTACGCGAGGAGCGCTCTTCCTGCTCCGTTATGTATCGCCAGTGCTGACGTTGCTGGTCATGCTCAAGGGTCTGAACGTACTTTAACAAAAAGAACAAAAGCCAACGAAAAGCACAAACGGACCAGTGTTTTTTTTACTATGCGGAAGGCAGTATGCCTATACTTGGGAGGAATTGACTTTCACCAGGGTGCTCGATGGACCAAAGTGCATTTCCCCATGTGCCGATGCCGACAATCCTGATTGTCGACGACTCCCTGTCTTATCTCGGTGCGCTGCTGGATCGGCTTGAACGGCACGGCTTTCTGGTGGTGCTGGCACAGACGGCGGCCGAAGGGTTAATGCGGGCCGAATTCGCTGAACCAGACCTCATCCTGCTCGACGTCGTCATGCCCGGCATCGACGGTTTCGAAGCCTGCCGACGCCTGAAGGCCGGCAAGGCGACCAAGGATATTCCCGTCATCTTCATGACCGGCGTGACTGACCCGAAGCAAAAGGTGACGGGCTTCGATGTGGGCGGCGTCGATTACATCACCAAGCCATTCCAGATCGAGGAAGTTCTCGCCCGCATCAATACGCACCTTGCGCTGCGCAAGGCCAACCGCGAGCTACAGGACATGATCGCGACGCTGGCCAAGGCCAGGGAAGACCTCATCCGCAATGAGAAGCTGGCGGGACTGGGCGCGATGGTGGCAGGCATCGCGCATGAACTCAACACGCCCATCGGCAACAGCCTGATGGCGGCCAGTACATTTGAAAATCAGACCGGCGACATCGTGCATGGGCTGGCCGAAGATGGCAGCGTTAAACGCTCCGTCTTCGAGCGCTACATTGAAAATGCCCGCCTCACCGTTGATATCCTATCCCGCAATCTGCATCGGGCGGCCGATATCGTGACCAATTTCAAGCAAGTCGCCGTCGACCAGACCAGTTCGCAAAGGCGTAGTTTCCTGCTGTCCGAAGTGGTGGCGGGAAATATCCTGACCCTGCAGCCGACCATCAAGCGAACGCCATTTGTGATCCGGCAGGATATTCCGGAATCGCTAATGATGGACAGTTTTCCCGGCCCGCTGGGCCAGGTGGTCAACAACCTGATCAACAATGCCATCCTGCATGGCTACGACGGCTATTGCGATGGCGTGATCAATGTCAGCGCCAGGCTGTCTTCGTTTGGCTGGGTAACGCTGGTGGTGGAAGATCAGGGCGTGGGTATCAAGCCGGCCGACTTGCACCGGATTTTTGACCCCTTCTTTACGACAAAAATGGGGATAGGCGGCTCCGGCCTGGGCCTCAATATCGTGCACAACATCGTGACGGAGATCCTGGGCGGCACGATCGAGGTCAATAGCGAAGTGGGTCGCGGCACCAAGTTCACGCTGAAATTGCCAATGCTGGCGCCAACCAAGCAACCGGGCAGTTAAGAACGGACGAAAAAAAACCCCGCCAACACATGTCAGCGGGGTTTTTTCGAATAACTAGCTTGACGATAACCTACTTTCACACTGGTTGCAGCACTATCATCGGCGCAGAGTTGTTTCACGGTCCTGTTCGG
>NZ_JACEZS010000051.1 GCF_014042365.1 Rugamonas fusca | reverse complement strand
ACTTCGACCGGTTGGGCGTACCACGCCTGTCTTAACCTCAACTACTCGAACCGCCCGGTGCGGACCCGCATGCCGGGTGGTGTGGCAGGGGACCGGTCAGCTATGCTGGCCGCCCCTATGCCGATTGTCCGCGCCGGCGCCGCAGGCATGCGGCAACGGGCGCTACGGCCCCTGATTTTCCAAGGGGCGAACAGGGACCGGAACACCGCGCTGTTCCAATGCACACAGGCATGAAAAAAGCGGGCCGCCCAGGGCGGGCCTGGGTTAGAATCCCAAGGCGGCACGATAGTGCGCTGACGCAAGTTTTTACTCAACAAACGCCCACAACAAAGGTGAACACCGATGCCGTCATGTGCGCCCCTGCATACGCCCCACTTGCCTGCTAACGATGCACGATAAATTTCCCCATACCGCCATCCAGTGCCTGACGGCCATCGCCCAGCACCATGGCCTGCAAATCAATCCGGAACGCCTGATCGACGACTACGCGCTGGGCGCCGAGGAGCCGGGCAACGGCCTGCTGCTGCGCATCGCCAGCGACATCGGCCTGAAGGCCAAGACCGACCGCCTGAGCTGGTCGCGCCTGCAAGCCCAGGGCGGCGTGTTCCCGCTGATGGCGCGCCTGAACGATGGCAACATGGTGATCGTCGTCGGCGTGCGCGACGACGGTGACGGCCAGGTGGCCGTGCTCAACCCCATCGCCGCCAACGCCACCGTGGCGCTGGTGGAGCGGGCCGAGTTCGAGCGGCGCTGGGACGGCGAAGTGCTGTTCCTCAAACGCCAGCACAAGCTCAGCGATCCCAACCAGCCGTT
This sequence comes from Rugamonas fusca, assembly GCF_014042365.1. GTDB lineage: Bacteria > Pseudomonadota > Gammaproteobacteria > Burkholderiales > Burkholderiaceae_D > Rugamonas > Rugamonas fusca. Next base: position 3,202 of record NZ_JACEZS010000051.1, on the reverse strand, counting down.
CGGGCTGCGCTGGTTCATCCCCGAGATCCTCAAGCAGAAGGCCGCCTTCCGCGACATCTTCATCGCCGCCGTGGCCATGCACCTGCTGGCGCTGGCCTCGCCCATCTTCTTCCAGCTGGTGATCGACAAGGTGCTCACCCACCAGAGCGTGACCACGCTGTGGGTGCTGGCGGCCGGCATCGTGCTGGCCCTGATCTTCGATTCCACCTTCGGCTTCCTGCGCCAGACCCTGACGCTGGCCGCTTCCAACAAGATCGACATGCGGCTCACGCGGCGCACATTCAGCCATTTGCTGTCGCTGCCGATCGACTATTTCGAGACCACCACGGCCGGCGTCATCACGCGTCACATGCAGCAGCTGGAAAAGATCCGCAGCTTCCTCACCGGCCGTTTGTTCATGACGGGCCTGGACCTGATCGCGCTGTTCGTGTTCCTGCCCATCCTGTTCGCCTATTCGTTCAAGCTGGCCCTGATCGTGCTGCTGTTCGCGGCCATGATCGCGGCCGTCGTGATGGCCATGGTGCCGACCTTCCAGCGCCGCCTGAACGCCTTGTACGCGGCCGAGGGCCAGCGCCAGGCCATGCTGGTGGAAACCATCCACGGCATGCGCACGGTCAAGGCGCTGGCCATCGAGCCTAGCCAGCGCCGCATCTGGGACCAGCGCTCGGCCGAAGCCATCACGATGCACTTTCGCGTGGGCCGCATCTCCATCACCGGCAACGCCATCACGGATTTCCTGGGCAAGCTGCTGCCCGTGACGCTGATCGTGATCGGCGCCCAGGACGTGTTCGACCAGACCCTGTCGGTCGGTGCGCTGATCGCGTTCCAGATGCTGTCGCAGCGCGTGACCCAGCCCCTGATCTCCATCGTCGGCCTGGTCAACGAATACCAGGAGACGGCGCTGTCGGTGCGCATGCTGGGCGAGGTGATGAACCGCGCGCCCGAGGGCCGCGCCGGCGCCGGCGGCCTGCGCCCCATCCTGAACGGCGAAATCCGTTTCGAGGACGTCACGTTCCGCTATCCGGGCGCCCAGAACCTGGCGCTGGACAAGGCCAGCTTCACCATCCAGCCCGGCACCGTGGTCGGCATCGTGGGCCGCAGCGGTTCGGGCAAGACCACGCTGACCAAGTTGATCCAGGGTCTGTACGGGGTGCAGGAAGGGATCGTGCGCTTTGACGGCATCGACGCGCGTGAGATCGAGCTGTCGCACCTGCGGCGCCAGATCGGCGTGGTATTGCAGGAGAACTTCCTGTTCCGCGGCACGGTGCGCGAGAACCTGATCGTCACCAAGCCGGACGCCTCGTTCGAGGAAATCATCGAAGCGGCCGCCGCCGCCGGCGCGGACGAATTCATCGAACGCCTGCCGATGGGCTATGACACCCTGCTCGAAGAGAACGCGGCCAACCTGTCGGGCGGCCAGAAGCAGCGCCTGTCGATCGCCCGTTCGCTGCTGGCCAAGCCGCGCATCCTGATCCTGGACGAAGCGGCCAGCGCGCTGGACCCGGAAAGCGAGGCGATCTTCATCAACAACCTGTCGCGCATCGCCGTCGGCCGCACGGTGGTGATGATCTCGCACCGCCTGTCCACGCTGGTCAACGCCGACAAGATCATGGTCATGCAACAGGGCCGGCTGATGGACGCCGGCCGCCACGAAGAACTGCTCACCCGTAGCGAAACTTATCAGCACTTATGGAACCAGCAAACAAGCCACCTGTAACAGGCAAGCGCGGCCGCGCCGTGGACCAGACCGAGGTCGAGTTCCTGCCGGACGCGGACGCCATCGAGCGCAGCCCCCTGCCGCGCTACGTGCGCCTCACGCTGCACGTGCTGGCGGCCGCCTTCCTCACCTTCATCGTGTGGGCCAGCCTGTCGCACGTGGAGAAGATCGTGATCGCCAAGGGCCGGCTGGTTGGCCCGCAGGGCAATATCGTGGTGCAGCCGCTGGAGACTTCCATCATCCAGCGCATCGACGTGCAGGTGGGCCAGGTGGTCAAGAAAGGCCAGGTGCTGGCCACGCTCGACCCCACCTTCACCCAGGCCGACGAAGCCCAGTTGCGCACCCGCTTGCGCAGCCTGGACACCCAGACCGCGGAACTGCGGGCCGAACTGGCCGGCAAGCCGGTGGCGGCCGGCGCCAAGGGCGACGCCGACCAGCAGCTGCAATCGCAGCTGTCGAACGAGCGCCAGGCCAACTTCGAGGCGCAAAAGAAGAAGATGGACGAGAACATCGCCCGCCTGCAGGCGGCGCTGGAGACCAACAAGCGTGACCAGGTGATCCTGGCCCAGCGCGTCAAGTCGCTGCGCGAAGTGGAAGCCATGCAGGAGCAGCTGATGGCCGAGCAGTTCGGCGCCAAGATGCACCTGCTGGAAGCGCGCGACCGCCGGCTGGAAGTGGAACGCGACATGATCCTGCAACGGAACAAGGCGCAGGAGATGGAGCGCGAGCTGGCCTCGGCCCAGGCGGAGCGGGCCGCGTTCAGCAAGGGCTGGCGCCAGAAGATGATGGAGGACCTGCTGTCGGCCACCCGCGACCGCGACGGCATCAACGAACAACTGGCCAAGGCCGACAAGCGCCACCAGCTGGTGCAGGTGACGGCGCCGGCCGACGCCGTGGTGCTGGAAGTGGGCAAGCTGTCGGCCGGCTCCGTGGTGCGCGAGGCCGAGCCCATGTTCACGCTGGTGCCGCTGGGCGAGCAGCTGGAAGCGGAAGTGCAGATCGATTCGCTCGACATCGGCTACATCAAGACGGGCGACGTGGCGCACCTGAAAGTGGACGCCTTCCCGTTCCAGGCGCACGGCGCGCTCGATGGCAAGGTGCGCACCATCAGTTCCGACGCCTTCCGGCGCGACGCGGCCAACCAGGGCCAGGGCCTGGACGCCTACTACGTGAGCCGGATTGCGCTGGGCAGCGCCAAGCTGAAGAAGATGGCGCCCGGCGCCCGCCTGCTGCCGGGCATGACGCTGACGGCGGAAGTGGTGGTGGGCCACCGCTCCGTGATGTCCTATCTGCTGTGGCCTTTGACCAAGGCCATGGATGAATCGATACGGGAACCCTGAGCAAACGGCGGGGGCAAAACGGCGGGGTCTATCATCGGATTTGTAAGGGGGCGACATCCCTGACGTTGGAGGTGTAATCTAGCCGATGACGGGGGTGTGGCTCACGGGGTCAGCGGTGGCTTTGGCCATCCGCTCGACATTGAAA
>NZ_JACEZS010000050.1 GCF_014042365.1 Rugamonas fusca | reverse complement strand
TGCTCCACGCTTCCTTCCCACAGTCAGTTACCCTTCCGCAGTTGCGCTTCACTTCGCTCACTGTGGTCAGCTCGCGGCGGGACTTGCACCCACAGGAGTGCGCCCATGCTGGGCGCACCAAAAAAAACGGCAAGCCCCGGGGGACTTGCCGTTTCGTCGCGCCGCCGGCGGGGACTGGCCCCGCCGGCCGCGTGCTGGCTTACTTGGCCGCCAGGAAGCCGTGGCTGGACGCTTGCTGCAGGGCCTTCAGGCGCAGCGACTCGTCGCTGCCCGCCAGCGCTTCGCTGCCGGCCAGCAGCTTGCCGTTGGCATCGAACTGCTTGAGCGCGTCGGCCAGCTGGGCCGCGGCCGTGGCCATGCTGCCGCCGTTGACCATGTTCAGCTGCGGGGTGCCCGTGGCGGCTGGCGCCACCGAGCTGCCGTAGCTCGACATCGCCTGCACCAGGCCGGTCACGCTGCCGCGCAGGTCGGTGGCCGGTGCCTGCATCTGGAACCAGACGTCGGCCGCCGTATGGCTGGCGCCGTCGCTGGTCTCGAAGGTCGAGGTGATGCCCACGATGTTGCCATTGTTGAGCGACACATCTTTCTTCGCATCCAGATTGAGCTTGGTGATGCCCAGCTGGTCGAGCGACTTGAGCTCGCTGGCCGTGCTCACGCCGTCGGCATTGCCGTCCACCCACACGCGCAGGTCAGCGAAGGCGCTGTCCTTGCTGTCGATCACGCCGTCGTGGTTGGTGTCCAGTTCCGCCAGGGCCTGGTAGCCGGTCTTGGCTTTCTGACCATCGGCCAGGGTGGTGCCCGCGCCGAACAGCTCGCTACCATCGTTGATCACGCCATCGTGGTTGCGATCGAGCGCCAGCAGGCCGTCGCCGCCACCCACCCAGCCGGTGCCCGTCTTGTTGCCGGTGGCCAGCAGGTCGAACTGCACGCCAGCCGACAGGCCCAGGGTGTTGATGCCGTTGCCGTTCAGGTCCAGCACGATAGGCGTACCCAGTGGCGACGGCAGGGCCGCGATCTGGTCCGTCGTCAGCGCCGGCACCTGGGTGCTGGTGATCGCGCACACCTGGCTGCTGGTCAGACTGTGGATCTGATCGGTGGTCAGGCTGGAGATCTGGGCCGTCGTCAGGGTGGCGATGGCCGAGGTCTTCAGGGCGCGCAGGTCGGCCGTCTCGATGGCCACCAGCTGGCTGGTGCTCAGCGAGGAAGTCTGGGCCGTCGTCAGCGCGGCGAACTGGGTGCTCGTCATGCCCACGATCTGGTCGGTCGTCAGGGCGCGGACTTGCGCCGTGGCCAGGCCGGCCAGCGACTGCGTCTTCAGTGCCGCCACGTCCTCGGTGCCCAGCGCCGCGATGGCCGCGGTGGTCAGGGCCGCCGCTTGCGCCGAGCTCAGCGTCGCCACCTGGCTGGAGCTCAGCGCGACGGCCTGGTCGGTGCTCAGGGCGTTGGCCAGGTCGGCCGTCGTCAGGGCCGCCACCTGGGCCGTGCCCATGTTGGCGATCTGGTCGGTCGTCAGGGCCGCCACCTGGGCCGTGCGCAGCGAGGCGATGGCCGCGGTCTTGAGCGAGGCGAAGTCGCCCGTTTCCATGGCCGCGATGTCAGCCGTCGACAGCGCGCTGATCTGCGCCGTGCTCATGGCCGCGAACTGGCTCGACGACAGCGCCACCACTTGATCCGTGGTCAGGCCGCTGGCCAGGTCGGCCGTCGACAGGGCCGCCACCTGGCCCGTGGTCAGGGCCGTGATCTGGCTGGTGGTCACAGCGGCCAGCTGGGCGGTGGAGAGGCCGGCGATGGCAGCCGTCTTCAACGCTTGCAGGTCGGCCGTCTCGATGGCGGCGATGGCGTCCGTCCCCAGGCCCGACACTTGGGCACTGCTCAGCGCGCCAGCCTGGGCCACGGTCAGGGCCACGATCTGGTCCGTCGTCAAGGCCTTGGCCTGGCTGGTGGACAGGCCGGCGATGGCGGCCGTCTTCAGCGCGGCGAAGTCGGCCGTCTCCAGGGCAGCCAGCTGGGCCGTGCTGAGCGAGGCCACTTGCGCCGAGCTCAGCGCCGCGGCCTGGTTCGAGGTCAGGGCCACGATCTGGTCGGTCGAGAAGCCGGCGCTCAGTTCAGCCGTCGTCAGGGCGGCCACCTGGTTGGTCGACAGCGCGCCGATCTGGTCGGTCGTCAGCGCCGCCACCTGGGCCGTGCGCAGCGAGGCGATCACGGACGTCTTCAGGCCGCTGATGTTGGCCGTGGCCAGGGCGGCGATGGCCGCCGTGGCCAGGGCCGACACTTGCGCCGTGGACAGCGCGCCGAGCTGGGTCGACGACAGCGCGACGGCCTGGTCGGTGGTCAAGCCATTGGCCAGCTGGCTGGTCGTCAGCGAGGCGACCTGGGCCGTGGTCATCGAGCTCACTTCGTTGGTCGTCAGCGCGGCGATCTGGGCCGTGGCCAGGTTGGCGATCACGGACGTCTTCAGGGCCACCAGGTCGGCGGTCTCGAAGGCGGCCACGTCATCGGTGCTCAGGGCGGCGGCCTGGGCGCTCGTCAGGGCGCCCGCCTGGGCCACCGTCAACGCGACGATCTGGTCGGTGGTCAAGGCTTTCACCTGGGCCGTGGCCAGGCCGGCCACGGTCGCGGTGCGCAGCGCGGCGAAGTCGGCCGTTTCCATGGCGGCGATGGCGGCCGTGCTCAGGCCGGCGGCCTGCGCCGAGCTCAGCGCGCCAGCCTGGTTGGAGGTCAGGGCCACGATCTGGTCGGTGGTCAGGGCCGCCACGCTGGCCGAGGTCAGCGAGGCGATCTGGGCCGTCGTCAGGCTGGACAGCTGGTCCGTCGTCAGGGCCGCCAGCTGGGCGGTCTTGAGCGTGGCGATGATGGTGGTCTTCAAGCCCACGATATCGGCCGTCTCGATGGCGGCGATGGCGTTGGTCGACAGCGCGTTGAACTGCGCCGTCGACAGCGCGCCGAACTGGTTGGACGTCAGGGCCACGATCTGGTCGGTGGTCAGGCCGTTGGCCAGGTTGGCCGTGCTCAGCGACGCCACCTGGGCCGTGGTCAGGGCCTGCACCTCGGTGGTGGTCAGGGCCGCCACTTGCTGGCTCGACAGGCCGTTGATGCCGGCGGTCTTGATGGCCGCCAGGTCCTGGGTCTCCAGCGCGGCGACGGCGTTGGTGCTCAAGCCCGCCACTTGCGAACTGGTCAGGGCGCCGGCCTGGGCCGTGGTCAGGGCCACGATCTGGTCGGTCGTCACGGCCGACAGCTGGGCCGTCGACAGCGAGGCGATGGCGGCCGTCTTCAGCGCGGCGAAGTCGGCCGTCACCATGGCGGCGATGTCGTTGGTCGACAGCGCGGCCACCTGGGCCGTGGACAGCGCACCCACCTGACTGGACGACAGCGCCACCACCTGGTCGGTGGTGAGGGCGGCGATGCTGCCCGTGGTCAGCGCGGCCGCCTGGGCGGTGGTCAGGGCGCCGATCTGGTCGGTCGTCATGGCGGCCAGCTGGGCCGTCTTGAGCGAGGCGATCACGGTCGTCTTCAGGCCGCCGATGTTGGCCGTGGCGATGGCGGCGATGTCGGCCGTCGGCAGCGACGAGAACTGCGCCGTGGACAGCGCGCCGAGCTGGTTCGACGACAGCGACACCATCTGGTCGGTGGTCAGGCCGTTGGCGATCTGGTTGGTGGTCAGCGCGGCGACCTGGGCCGTGGACAGCGAGGCCGTCTCATTGGTCGTCAGCGCGGCGATCTGGGCCGTACCCATGGCGGCGATGGCGGCCGTCTTGATCTGGGCCAGGTCGGCCGTTTCCAGCGCGGCGACGGCGTTGGTGCTCAAGCCCGCCACTTGCGAACTGGTCAGCGCGCCGGCCTGGGCCGTGGTCAGGGCCACGATCTGGTCGGTCGTCACGGCCGACAGCTGGGCCGACGACAGCGAGGCGATGGCGGCCGTCTTCAGGGCCGCGAAGTCGGCCGTTTCCATGGCCGCCACGTCGTTGGTCGACAGTGCAGCCACCTGGGCCGTGGACAGCGCGCCCACCTGGCTGGAAGTCAACGCCACCACCTGGTCGGTGCTCAGGGCGGCGATGCTGCCCGTGGTCAGCGCGGCCGCCTGGGCCGTGGTCAGGGCGCCGACCTGGTCGGTCGTCAGGGCGGCCAGCTGGGCCGTCTTCAGGGCTGCGATGTCAGCCGTCTTCAGGCCGCCGATGGTGGCCGTGGCGATGGCGGCCACGGCGGCCGTGGCCAGCGACGAGAACTGCGCCGTGCTCAAGGCGCCGATCTGGTTCGACGACAGCGACACCACCTGGTCGGTGGTCAGGCCATTGGCGATCTGGTTGGTGGTCAGCGCGGCGATCTGGGCCGTGGACAGCGAGGCCGTCTCATTGGTCGTCAGCGCGGCGATCTGGGCCGTGCCCATGGCGGCGATGGCGGCCGTCTTGATCTGGGCCAGGTCAGCCGTTTCCAGCGCGGCGACGGCGTTGGTGCTCAAGCCCGCCACTTGCGCGCTGGTCAGCGCGCCGGCCTGGGCCGTGGTCAGGGCCACGATCTGGTCGGTCGTCACGGCCGACAGCTGGGCCGACGACAGCGAGGCGATGGCGGCCGTCTTCAGGGCCGCGAAGTCGGCCGTTTCCATGGCCGCCACGTCGTTGGTCGACAGCGCGGCCACCTGGCCCGTGGACAGCGCGCCCACCTGGTTGGAGGTCAGCGCCACCACCTGGTCGGTGCTCATGGCGGCGATGCTGCCGGTGGTCAGGGCCGCCACTTGCGCCGTGGTCAGGGCGCCGACCTGGTCGGTCGTCAGGGCGGCCAGCTGGGCCGTCTTCAGGGCTGCGATGTCAGCCGTCTTCAGGCCGCCGATGGTGGCCGTGGCGATGGCGGCCACGGCGGCCGTGGCCAGCGACGAGAACTGCGCCGTGCTCAAGGCGCCGATCTGGTTCGACGACAGCGACACCACCTGGTCGGTGGTCAGGCCGTTGGCGATCTGGTTGGTGGTCAGCGCGGCGATCTGGGCCGTGGACAGCGAGGCCGTCTCATTGGTCGTCAGCGCGGCGATCTGGGCCGTACCCATGGCGGCGATGGCGGCCGTCTTGATCTGGGCCAGGTCAGCCGTTTCCAGCGCGGCGACGGCGTTGGTGCTCAGGCCCGCCACTTGCGCGCTGGTCAGCGCGCCGGCCTGGGCCGTGGTCAGGGCCACGATCTGGTCGGTCGTCACGGCCGACAGCTGGGCCGACGACAGCGAGGCGATGGCGGCCGTCTTCAGGGCCGCGAAGTCGGCCGTTTCCATGGCCGCCACGTCGTTGGTCGACAGCGCGGCCACCTGGCCCGTGGACAGCGCGCCCACCTGGTTGGAGGTCAGCGCCACCACCTGGTCGGTGCTCATGGCGGCGATGCTGCCGGTGGTCAGGGCCGCCACCTGGGCCGTGGTCAGGGCGCCGACCTGGTCGGTCGTCAGGGCGGCCAGCTGGGCCGTCTTCAGGGCTGCGATGTCAGCCGTCTTCAGGCCGCCGATGGTGGCCGTGGCGATGGCGGCCACGGCGGCCGTGGCCAGCGACGAGAACTGCGCCGTGCTCAAGGCGCCGATCTGGTTCGACGACAGCGACACCACCTGGTCGGTGGTCAGGCCGTTGGCGATCTGGTTGGTGGTCAGCGCGGCGATCTGGGCCGTGGACAGCGAGGCCGTCTCATTGGTCGTCAGCGCGGCGATCTGGGCCGTGCCCATGGCGGCGATGGCGGCCGTCTTGATCTGGGCCAGGTCGGCCGTTTCCAGCGCGGCGACGGCGTTGGTGCTCAGGCCCGCCACTTGCGCGCTGGTCAGCGCGCCGGCCTGGGCCGTGGTCAGGGCCACGATCTGGTCGGTCGTCACGGCCGACAGCTGGGCCGACGACAGCGAGGCGATGGCGGCCGTCTTCAGGGCCGCGAAGTCGGCCGTTTCCATGGCCGCCACGTCGTTGGTCGACAGCGCGGCCACCTGGCCCGTGGACAGCGCGCCCACCTGGTTGGACGACAGCGCCACCACCTGGTCGGTGCTCATGGCGGCGATGCTGCCGGTGGTCAGGGCCGCCACTTGCGCCGTGGTCAGGGCGCCGACCTGGTCGGTCGTCAGGGCGGCCAGCTGGGCCGTCTTCAGGGCT